>NC_017735.1:0-1200000 GCF_000259275.1 Helicobacter cetorum MIT 99-5656
TAGGGGCTTTCTAAATTTAGAAAGCCATAGTTTGCTTCTTGCTCAAAGAATCCAAGATAGCGTTTAGAAATTTAGGGGTGTTAGGCTCAGCATAGAGTTTGCCAAGCTCTATGCACTCATTAATCACGATAGGGTTTTCAGTGGGCGTGAAGCAAATTTCATACGCCCCTAAGCGTAAAATCGCCTTTTCCATACTCCCTAAGCGCTTGAAATCCCAGTCTTTTAAATGCGGTTCAATGAGAGTATCAATTTCAGCTATTTTTTCTAACACACCATTAAAAAGACTCAGAGCAAAAGCGAGTTGATTATTTTTAATCTTTTTTTCTTCTAACATGCTAGTTGCGATTTTTTTAATTTCTTCATTCCCACTCTCAAACGCATACAATAATTCAATTACAGCTCCCCTAGCTTGAGTTCGTGTCGCCATTTTAACCCTTAAGAGTTTGGCACAAGCTTAGTAGTTCAATGAGCGTGCTCATCGCTTCAAAGCCTTTATTTCCGGCTTTGCTTCCTGCTCTTTCAATCGCTTGTTCAATATTATCTGTGGTTAGCACTCCAAAGCTTACCGGTAGGTTGTATTTTAACATCGTGTTTGCAATGCCCTTAGTCGCTTCTGCACTTACATAATCAAAATGCGGAGTCCCCCCCCTAATAATCGCTCCTAAAACACACACGCCATCATATTTTTTACTCTCTAATAATCTGTCTAAAATAAAGGGCAATTCATAAGCCCCAGGCACTAGAATAATGTCTAAAAGCTTTTCATTGCCCCCATGCCTTTTAAAACAATCAATCGCCCCTTCTTGTAATCTGTCTGTGATAATATGATTAAAACGAGATGTTAAAACAGCGATTCTTTCATTCCCCTGCAATTGTAATTTTCCCTCTATTAGTTGCATGAATTTCCTTTAAAATAAATTTTGAATTTTTAGTAAGTCTGTTACTAAGCTTTCAAGCTCATCAGGTTTGAGCATGTTTGCCCCATCACTTAGGGCGTTTTTGGGGTCAATATGTGTTTCAGCAAACAACCCATCAATACCCACCGCAGCTGCAGCTCTGGCTAAAATAGGGGCAAAAGAGCTATCCCCAGAACTTTTTCCCTTCGCACCCCCTGGCATTTGCACGCTATGAGTGGCATCAAAAATCACAGGGGCAAATTCTCGCATTATTTTTAAAGAACGCATATCTACAACTAAATTCCCATACCCAAAGCTACTCCCCCTTTCACACAGCCACACATTATTAGCCAAAGCCTTTTCATAAGTGGGGCTAGAAATACTACTATCTCTGGTTTTAAGGGCTTTTAAGACAGAATATTGCATGTCTTTTGGGTTCATAAATTGCCCTTTTTTGATGTTGATGATGGCGTTTGTTTTGCTCGCTTCTACAATCAAATCCGTTTGACGGCATAAAAACGCCGGAATTTGTAAAATATCCGCCACTTTTACCACAGCACTCACTTGATAGCTTTCATGCACATCAGTTAGAATCTTATAGCCAAATTCATCTTTAATGGTTTGTAACATTTCTAAGCCCTTTTCTAAACCAGGCCCTCTGTAGCTTTCTAAACTCGTGCGATTAGCCTTGTCAAAACTCGCTTTAAAATAAAAATCTAGCTCTTCATTCTTTGCTAGGGGTTGTAACTTGGTAGCGATACTTCTTAGATTTTCTAAGCTCTCAATTACGCATGGTCCAGCAACTAGAACGCTTTTAAGTGGCTTCATCAAATATCCTTTGTTTTATCTTTTCTTTCAATAGGTTTAAAGACATGACTTTCAAAATCATAATTATAAATTTTACCGGTTTCTATCACATAATGCCAGCCAAAGATTTTCAATTCATTATTAGCAACTCTCTCTTTAATGAAGTCATAACTCAAGAGATTTTTGAGTTGCAAACGCACATTCAAACGCTCTGTAAGCCACGAACGCTTTGCAGAATGGTTGCTAAAATGCGGATAGTCTTTTAATTCTTCTTTAATAGGCTCTAAGAATTTAATCCAGCTTTCAATATAGGGGGTTTTAGCTCTTGTTTTTTCATCATCAATCAGATGAATGCTCCCACAAGCCCCACAATTGCTATGCCCACAAATAATGATGTTTTGAATGCCTACATGCACGATAGCGTATTCAATGCTTGCAATCGTAGAAAGGGCTTGTTCTTGGCAAGTTAGCTCACTTGGTGGCACAATATTGCCCATATTGCGAATCACATACAATTCTCCAGGTTTTGTGCCTGTGATTAAATTTGGCACTACTCGTGAATCCACACAGGAAATAAACAAAGTGTGGGGCTTTTGTTTAGTCTTTAAACTCTCATAAAGCTCTTTTAACTCTTCATACTCATTCTCTTGAAATTCCAATGCTCCTTGAAATGCCTTAATCACGCTTAACCTTTTAAAAATAGTCTTTTATTAAAATTTGTTTTGTTTTCAAACGCTTATCATAGCTAAAAGTTCTTAAATTTCTTTTTGTTATAATGGCGTTATTTTACATTTTAAAGGGCTTTTATGCAATTATGTGTCGCATTAGACTTAGAAGAAAAAAAAGATAATCTTTCCTTGCTAAAAGAATTGAAGGGCTTAGATTTATGGGCTAAGGTGGGGCTTAGGTCTTTTATAAGAGACGGGTTTGTTTTTTTAGATGAGATTAAAGAGATTGATGAAAACTTTAAGATTTTTTTGGATTTGAAACTCTATGATATTCCCTATACTATGGCAAATGCCGCACTAGAATGCGCAAAATTAGACATTGATATGCTAACCATTCATTTAAGTAGTGGTAAGACCGCTATGCAAACTTTAATGCAACGCTTAAATACACTCAAAAAACGCCCCCTAATTATGGGTGTGAGCGCTCTAACAAGTTTTAGTGAAGATGAATTTTTGAGTGTGTATAACGCCCCTTTGAAAGCTCAAGCTATAAAGTTAAGCACTATAGGCAAAGAAAGCGGCATTGATGGGGTGGTGTGTTCGGTGTTTGAAAGTTTAGCAATTAAAGAGAGTTTGGGCAAGGACTTTTTGACCTTAACACCAGGTATTAGACTCAATAAAAGCGATAAAGAAGACCAAGAAAGGGTGGCTAACGCTAGAGAAGCCAGAGAAAATCTAAGCGATTTTATTGTGGTGGGTCGCCCTATTTATCAAGCTAAAGAGCCTAGAGAAATTGTTTTAGAGCTTTTAAAGGAATGCTAAATGCAAGTTTTAGAAACTATCATTGCTTTAAGAAAATATCGTAAGAGCTTAAAAGAAAGCGTGGGTTTTGTGCCGACTATGGGAGCCTTACACAAAGGGCATCAAAGCTTGATAGAGAGAAGCCTGAAAGAAAACACTCATACTATTGTTAGCATTTTTGTCAATCCCACACAATTTGGGGCTAACGAAGATTTTAACGCTTACCCACGAGTTTTAGAAAAGGATTTGAGCTTGTGTGAAGAAGTGGGCGTTAATGCGGTGTTTGTCCCTAAAGCTGATGAGATGTATCCCTATGGCTTTGAATGCCAAATAACACGCATGCCTATAAAAGCGCCCTTATATTTAGCAAATTCTTTAGAGGGGGCGCAACGAGAAGGGCATTTTGATGGGGTGGCGCAAGTGGTATTAAAGCTATTTCATCTCATTTGTCCTACTAGAGCGTATTTTGGCAAAAAGGACGCCCAACAGCTTTTAATCATTCAGCACTTAGTCAAAGACTTGCTTTTAGATATTGAGATAATGCCATGCGAAATTGTGCGTGATGTTGACAATCTAGCTTTAAGCTCTAGGAATGTGTATTTAAATGAATTTGAAAGAAAACAAGCCCTAGCCATCCCTAAAGCCTTAGAAACTATCAAGCAAGCCATAGATAAGGGCGAAAAGGCGTGTGATAAACTTAAGATTCTAGGGCTTAAAGTTTTAGAAAACTTAGAAGTGAATTATTTGGAATTTTGTAACCATAAACTAGAGTCTTTAAAAACCATAGAGTCATTTAACACGCTTATTTTAGTAGCGGTGCGTGTGGGTAAAACCAGGCTTTTAGATAATTTATGGGTGTGAAATTTTCTGTTTTTATATTGTTGTATAAAGGTTTGTTTGGCGACCCTTGAAAGATTTGAACTTCCGTTTCCACCGTGAAAGGGTGGTATCCTTGGCCACTAGATGAAAGGGTCATACTCATTACTAATTGAAACAAACAAAAACGAGCGATAAAAAGATTTAAAAAGCATTTGGTGGCGGAGCGGACGGGACTCGAACCCGCGACCCCCTGCGTGACAGGCAGATATTCTAACCAGCTGAACTACCGCTCCATATCAAACTTCACAGCTAAAATAATTTCGTGTGCTTGAAGTCAAGTAAAAATGGTGGTCGCTATAAGACTCGAACTTATGACATCTACCTTGTAAGGGTAGCGCTCTACCAACTGAGCTAAGCGACCACACATTGCTGAGACAAATACAGCTAAAACTTATTCTAAAAAGAGTGGTGACTCCTAGGGGATTTGAACCCCTGTAACCACCGTGAAAGGGTGGTATCCTAACCACTAGATGAAGGAGCCACTATGCTCAATTAATGGTGACCCGTGTTGGATTCGAACCAACGGCCCATTCCTTAAAAGGGAATTGCTCTACCGGCTGAGCTAACGGGTCTCACAAAAAGAAAACAAACAATAAAACGCCTACTTGTTTAAAAAAGACTTTGAAATAATACAATTTTTTTTAATGCTTGTCAAGAATGATTGAAAAATATGGAAATTTTTTAACCAAATAAAAAACTCAATCTTATGAAGACAATGGAGTAATTTCATCATATCAGTGCAAAATAGGTCTCTTAGCTTGACTTTTAGGGAAGAATAAATGAATGATTTTAACAGGGGTTTTGTTTGTATAAAGTTTTGTATATTTTCTTAAAAGAGCTCATTTGAGCGTTAATAAAAAGCACTTGTAGAGAACTACGATAGCTAACAATAGAATATTAAATGTGTTGTTTGTCCCTGTAAAACTTGTAAAAACATCTCTTGTTAAAAATTATTATGCTAGGTAGAGTAGCCAAAAAGCATGAAACTTATTTAATGAATACTTAGGAATAAAGAGCAACGCTTATTGTATGTATAGCCTTAGTAAAATCTCTCTCAAGTGATTGTCTTTAATCGTGTTTGTCTAAAAGGATATTAGGTCTTATTTTTTAGGGGGCAAAGAGAACGAGTGTTCTCTTTGTAGAGTAAGGGGGCTTACATCATGCCACCCATACCTCCCATACCTCCCATTCCACCCATATCTGGCACTGCTGGGGTTGCTTTTTCTTCTTTGATTTCATGCACTGTGGCTTCTGTAGTTAAAAGCAGGCTTGAAACTGAAACCGCATTTTGTAAAGCGATTCTTTCTACTTTCAAGGGGTCAATGATACCTTCTTTAAACATATCTACATAAGTGCCATTGCTTGCATTAAAGCCAAAGTGCCCTTCGTGTTTTTCTACTTCATTCACGACTACGCCGCTATCATAACCCGCATTAGCAGCAATTTGAGCTAATGGAGCTTTAATCGCACGCATAATAATATCATAGCCCACTTTTTCATCATCGTGTAATTTTAAATCCACTTTTTGAGCCGCACGAATGAGTGCTGCACCACCGCCGATTACAATGCCTTCTTCAACAGCCGCTTTTGTCGCACTTAAGGCGTCATCTACTCTGTCTTTCTTTTCTTTCATCTCTACTTCAGAAGCAGCACCTACTTTAATCACTGCTACACCGCCAGAGAGTTTGGCTAATCTTTCTTGTAATTTTTCTTTATCATAATCGCTTGTTGTAGCTTCAATTTGAGTTTTAATTTGTGCGACTCTGTCTTTAACCTCATCACTATGACCCTTACCATCTACGATAGTGGTGTTGTCTTTGTCAATCACAATTCTTCCAGCTCTTCCTAAAAGCTCTACTTCAGCGTTTTCTAAAGTTAGACCTAATTCTTCGCTAATGACTTGACCACCGGTTAAAATGGCGATGTCTTTTAACATTTCTTTTCTTCTATCGCCAAAGCCTGGAGCTTTAACAGCGGCTACATTTAATACACCTCTAAGTTTATTTACCACTAGAGTGGTTAATGCCTCGCCTTCAATATCTTCAGCGATGATTAAAAGCGGTTTTCCCTCTTTCATAGTCTTTTCTAATAGTGGAAGAATGTCTTTCATGCTAGAAATTTTCTTATCAGTCAAAAGAATGTAAGCGTTATCTAGTTGAGCGGTCATTTTCTCAGCATTAGTTACAAAATAAGGGGAGAGATAGCCTCTGTCAAATTGCATGCCTTCTACCACATCTAATTCATCTTCAATACCTTTAGCTTCTTCAACGGTAATCACGCCGTCTTTGCCTACTTTTTCCATAGCATCAGCGATGAGTTTTCCGATATTGTGGTCAGAATTTGCAGAAATGGTAGCCACTTGAGTGATTTCTTCTTTACCGCCTACTTTTTTGCTAGATTTTTTAAGCTCATTAATGATAGCTTCAGCGGCTTTATCCATACCACGCTTCACTTCAATTGGATTAGCCCCAGCAGTAATATTTCTCAAACCTTCTTTAAAAATGCTATAAGCTAGAACGGTTGCTGTTGTAGTGCCATCGCCTGCTGCATCGGCGGTTTTGCTTGCCACTTCTTTAACAAGTTGAGCACCCATATTAGCCACAGGACAGCTTAATTCAATTTCCTTAGCCACGCTCACGCCGTCTTTAGTAATGCTTGGAGCGCCATAGCTTTTTTGAATCAATACATTTCTACCTCTTGGCCCCATAGTAACTTTTACAGCATCATGGAGTTGCTTAACGCCTTCAAATAAATGATTTCTTGCGGTATCTGAAAATTTAATTTCTTTTGCCATTTTGTATCCTTAATAATAATATTTAATGTTTTTAGTGTCCATGACAGCAAGAGTTATGTTCTGCACCATGTTTATGGTCATGATGACCGCCATGACAACAAGAACCTGCACCCACTATGCCTAGAATATCTTCTAATTCTAACACCATGTAATCTGTGCCATCTAAAACGATTTCTGTGCCTTTGTATTTACCAAAAGCGATAACATCGCCCTCTTTGACACATTTGCAACCTTCGCTAATCTTATGACTAACAGCTTTAACTACGCCCATTAAAGGCTTTTCTTTAGCGTTATCAGGGATAATGATTCCTGAGCTTGTTTTGTTTTCTTCTTCAAGTCTTTCTACTAAGACTCTTTCTCCTAATGGCTGAAACTTCATATCAGTTCTCCTAAGTTCAAAATTAAAATAGAAATTTAGCGCTTAGTATTTTTAAGCGCCACCACTATAGCGCATTTTTAGCCATAAGTCAAGCAATGAAACAAAATCTAATGTTATAACTATAAAGATTATTTAGTCTATTAGTATAAAGTTTTCTAAATATTTTTATTTAAAGTATTTGTGTGGTGGCGTACAATATGCTAAAAATTGTGTGAGATTTTTGTTTGATATAGATCATTAAAGAGAGATAATTAGAGATGAGTATTTGAGATAAGGCAATTTTAATTAGGTCAATCAAAAGTTCCAAAGCTAAAAATAAGCAGAAAAACTTCGTTGTAGAGCTAAAGAGTAGTGGGGCTTATTTTGCAAATAAGTGTTTTTTATGGTTAGTATTTTTACCCCTAGCTCAAAATAATTGTGTCTACATCCAAAACGCAATCCCAAATCAACAAAAAACTGAAAGTGTGTAGCTTAGCGCTTAATGTGTGAAAATTTTAGATAATTTTTGTATTTATCATAATATTTTGAGAAATAGCTAACACCAGCTAAAGCAATACTCAATCGTGAGTCCAGAAACCAATTTTCTTTATCAATAAATTAAGAGAAAATTCATATAAACACCATAGGTGTTAATATCTACAATTTTTTCGGTAGCTTTTAACAATCTTTCCAAACTTTTAAAACCATAGGAGTCTGATTGAATCTATTATGACAATTATAATTATTGTAACTTCATTGTAATCATAAAAAGCCTCTCCTCTAAAACCGATATGCTTAGTTTATCACCCTTGCCTATCCATTTATAACCTAGATTTAAGCCCAATCCTATGGCAAAATATATGTTTTTGGTTTCGCCTAGAGATGTCTTAGGTATTAAGAGATTACCATCTGCTATGGACACAAGAATAAATTGATAATCATAGGATTATAAAGACTGCTATAGATAATATGTTGGATAGCAACATATCCAATAAAATGAAAAGACCAAAATTAAAACGAAGGGGGGGTTAGATTTTGTATACTTAAAGATTTCTGTCATTATTGTATTAGTTTTGTCTTTAAAAGCACTTTTAAAAATCTCTGTTATAATTAAACGCTATCTTTGGCACACAAGGAATCATGGGGGTAGGAATGATTGCTGGTGGCATTAAAAAAAGGTGGTTCTTATGACAAGGCTAAAGAAGGCATACAAGCTGGCATAAACACTAACAGCACAAAAAACAACGATTCTGCTTATCCTCTTTATGAGATGAGAGAAGTTCTAGGCGTAATGAAAGGTGTCAGAGTAGGGCATACAACTATAGATGCTTGATGATTAAAAGGCGATAATGACCTGCATAAAGCTTCTCAATTGGAAGTTTTTAGGGTGTAGTCTATGAATAATCCATTTAAGAGACACTATGCAAGATTTACAATATTTCAAAAACGATGTTACGGCTCATTTTATCCAAAGACAGACTAGAGACTTATGACAGCCTAGAGCAATACAAAGAAAATTTAAAACTCATTAGCCTAATCACACCTAAAATTCTAATTTAGAGATTTACTTACGCAACGCACTAGATTATTGCCTAACTCAAATTAAAGGGAGTGAGTGGGTCTTTGAAAGCAATAACAAGGGCATTAAAAAAGCTATTAGTCATTTTGAAAAAGAAAAATTGGAATGGTAACATGGGTATTAATTCTCATGTTCAGCACCAACAAAAATGGCAACAAAGCCAAACCACTATCAACAGCCTAGCCCAAGCAATCAATACTGCCCTACCCAAACTAACGGCTATCAGCACGGATAAAGGAAACGCAAATTCAGACACCAATACCTCTGGTAATAGCCCCCAAGCAATCTTAACACAAGCACAAACCATGATGGATGATTTTGCCAAAACCAGAGCATGGGCTGGAGGACAAACCGACCAGTTTCTTGGTGGGCAAGATAACGAAGTAACGCAATTGCCTGCGTTTAAGAAAGTCAATGAAGCTTTGAAAGTTGCCCAAGAACTCATCAATGCTACTAATCACCTTAACGCCACACAAAAAAACTTGCAATCTGAACACGCAGGAAGCAAAGCTAACCCAACTATTTTTAATCAAAACTTTAAAGCATCTGCTGCTTATCAAAAACAAATCATGGATTTAGCCAACCAAGTTGTTAACATCTATCATTCAATGGATAAAACTGCACAAACACATTTTCAAGATTGTTCTAGTATTCAAACTAATGGACAACAAGGCACTCAAAGTATGACAACCAAAGCTTGTGCCAACCCTGCCGAATCTGCTAGGGCTACAGAAGCAAGTATCAACTACTATGGCAATCAAACCACCCAAAACCTTCAACTCGCCAACGATGTCTATTATCTCAACCAAAATAAAGAGAACATTAAAAACACTTACGCTCAAGCCCAACAATTACAAGAAGCTATTATGACCATGCCAGGCAATAAACTCGCTTTAAGTAATACCGCTTATACCACTCAAGACCCTAACGCCCCTATGGGCAATCAAGCCGTCTATAGAACTAATCTAGTCCAGCAATCCAACCTAACTAACGCTCTAGCGGCAATGAGTGCTAACCCCTTTAGAAATATAGGCGTTATCAAATCTCAAGGTAATAGCGGTGTGATGAATGGTATAGGTGTCCAACTAGGTTATAAACAATTCTTTGGAGCAACAAAGAGAATGGGAGCTAGGTATTATGGTTTCTTTGATTATAACCACACCTATATTAAATCAGATTTCTTTAACTCTGCTTCTAATGTCTTAACTTATGGGGTGGGTTCAGACTTCTTGTATAACTTTATCAATGATAAAGAAATGAAAAAAAATAGACTCTCTTTTGGGGGCTTTGCTGGAATTGCTTTAGCAGGAACTTCATGGCTTAATAGCGATAAGGCTGTTCTTTTAAACACGCCTGAGTTTAACGCATCTAACACGCCTTATAAAGCGAGTGTGAGTGCATCTAATTTCCAATTCTTATTTAACTTTGGATTAAGAATGAATTTAGCAGATAATTCTAAAAAGAATGAACATGCTATCCAACATGGTATTGAACTAGGCATTAAGATTCCTACTATCAATACCAGCTACTATTCTTTCTTAGGAGCTAAACTAGAATACAGAAGGCTCTATAGCGTCTATTTGAACTATGTGTTTGCATATTAAATCTCTTAACCCCTTTTAAAAAGGGGCAATTTATTCTAAGGCTCTTTTTAGCTTTCACTTAGATACTCTTAAATTTTTGCAACAAACTCAAGACTTTAAGAAGCATCAAAAAATAATGTTCTTTAAAAGACCCCCATTATTTAAAAGAATATCAGTCTGTGCTTTAACGCTCTCAAGTTTTATTCTCTTGGAATAAGCTCAACCTAAAAAACTACAGATAAAAAAGATTTAACAATTATGCCTTAACCCATAACCCAAAATCATAGTAACCTTAAGAATAGTTAGCGCTAAAACATAAAACAATATAAAAATTAAAATTTTTATTAACAACACTACTATAACAATGTATAACATTAACTTGAATTTGAAGTGTTATAAAGAGTTCATAGCAAGAATAAAAAGCAGAGATAAAGAACAAAAAACAACGATAACAGAGTTAAAACTAAAAAACAAGAACAAAAAACAACAACAAAAACCAACAACAAGATTAAAAATAATAGCAACAAAACCTAAAAAAATGATTTGTATTAAAAGCGGTTAAAAAAGATGAAAAAAATAAAAAACTAAAGCAAGGAGTTAAACAAGAACAAAGAACTAAAACCTAAACCTAAAAACAACAATAACAGAGAACTAAAACAAAACTAAACAAAAAACAAGGAACACACAATAAAAAATAAAACTAAAAGCAACAATAAAGAAATTAAACTAAAAAAGAGCAAAGATATAAACAAGGAGTTAAACAAGAACAAAGAATTAAAACCTAAACCTAAAAGCAACGATAACAGAGCAACAACAAAAATCAACAATAAAAAGCTTTAATCCCCTATCCAACTCTAAACACTCTTTTAGTGTTAAATAAGTTAGTTCTAAGTTGCAAAAATTTAAGAGTATCTAAGAGAAAGCTAAAAAGAGCCTTAGAATAAATTGCCCCTTTTTAAAAGGGGTTAAGAGATTTAATATGCAAACACATAGTTCAAATAGACGCTATAGAGCCTTCTGTATTCTAGTTTAGCTCCTAAGAAAGAATAGTAGCTGGTATTGATGGTAGGAATCTTAATGCCTAGTTCAATACCATGTTGGATAGCATGTTCATTCTTTTTAGAATTATCTGCTAAATTCATTCTTAATCCAAAGTTAAATAAGAATTGGAAATTAGATGCACTCACACTCGCTTTATAAGGCGTGTTAGATGCGTTAAACTCAGGCGTGTTTAAAAGAACAGCCTTATCGCTATTAAGCCATGAAGTTCCTGCTAAAGCAATTCCAGCAAAGCCCCCAAAAGAGAGTCTATTTTTTTTCATTTCTTTATCATTGATAAAGTTATACAAGAAGTCTGAACCCACCCCATAAGTTAAGACATTAGAAGCAGAGTTAAAGAAATCTGATTTAATATAGGTGTGGTTATAATCAAAGAAACCATAATACCTAGCTCCCATTCTCTTTGTTGCTCCAAAGAATTGTTTATAACCTAGTTGGACACCTATACCATTCATCACACCGCTATTACCTTGAGATTTGATAACGCCTATATTTCTAAAGGGGTTAGCACTCATTGCCGCTAGAGCGTTAGTTAGGTTGGATTGCTGGACTAGATTAGTTCTATAGACGGCTTGATTGCCCATAGGGGCGTTAGGGTCTTGAGTGGTATAAGCGGTATTACTTAAAGCGAGTTTATTGCCTGGCATGGTCATAATAGCTTCTTGTAATTGTTGGGCTTGAGCGTAAGTGTTTTTAATGTTCTCTTTATTTTGGTTGAGATAATAGACATCGTTGGCGAGTTGAAGGTTTTGGGTGGTTTGATTGCCATAGTAAGCATTATAGTATTTAAGGGCATCAATGCTTTTTTGTATGTGTATACAGCTATAGAATGTCTGTATGTTGTTCCCCCTATCGCCACAAGCATTCAGAAAGTTTCTTTGCGTAATATCTATACTATTATAATCATTAGAAATTTGGTTGGCTAAATCAGTGATTTGTTGTTGAGTGCTAGCAATAGCATGGAAATTTTGATTGAATTGTTCGCCTTTAGTTGATTGTGTGCTTTGACTTTGTAGGCTATGAACTTTATCTTGAACAATATTGACTTCATCAATAATTTGTTGGGCGGCGGTAAGCATTTTCATAGCTTGTTTGTAAGAAGATATATCACCCATACCCCCAGGACTACCAGGAATTTGAATCCATGGGTTTCTGCCCCCATAAGTGCAACTTATGCCAGCAACTGAAGCAACCTTTAACCCACCACTTGTGCTATTATTAGACCCACAGCCCTTAGCAATGACTTCTAAAAACAATTTGGTTTCTTTTAAAAGCACCTTAGGATCTTCTAGGTTTTCAGTAAACTGAGTTTGATGCTGTTCTTCTGTTTTAGTTTCTGCAGCCATTTTAACTATAGCAACTGCATGAGAACTTGAATGATTTGTTGCATTAGTATTTAAAGCACCCATTTTTTGTTGGGCTTCTAGGAGTTTTTTGTAAATTTCATCTAAAGCGTGTTTAAAATCACTGGTTATACTTCCAGTGTATTCAGCTTTGTTGCCCCCACCCACTCTTTCACTATAGGTGTGCCATGTGCCTAAAGCAGTTTGAATAGCGGCATTCACCGCTTGCCATGCAGGAGATGAATCTTTTTGGGTGTAGTTGTTACTAGCAATGGCATTGATAGTGGTTACAGCCCCTTGAATTTTACCCTGATTGCTCCCATCGCTTATGGCGCGCTTTAATTCTTGTAATTGGAGCAAACTATTTTGTAAATCCTTATAGCTATCATTGAGTTTTTGCAACTCGCCAGTGTTTTTAACCATTTGAGAAGCCTGACCGATTTGATAGCCTACGCTTACAAAAAAGCCGTTATCTTCGGCATGAAGACCGCTTAGAAATAGGCTTAAGGCTAGAGCCATGCTAGTTTTTTTGATTTTTATCATTCTGTGTTCCTTCTTGTGGATTTTAATTAAAAACATATCCTTAAAAGACTAGTTATGGAATGAAGTTTTTAAGAACATGGATTTTTTGTAGATGAAAGAATTGTAACACAAATATTGTTTTTTTTTTTTGAAATTTAGAGACATATTTAAATATTTTAGGTAGTTTAGTAGTTTTTGGGTAAATCTTGGACTTATTATGAGAGTGTGGTGTGGTTATCCCTTTAGGCTATCACAAAAAGGATATTACACAATACCAAACATCGTTGTTTGCAAAAATACACGCTTAAGAATTTGCTTTAGTTTGAGTTTTCAAATAATATTCATAAGCTTCTTTAATACCCTGTTCTAGAGTGATTTCTAATTCCCATTTTAAGGCCTTTTGTTTGGAGATATCCATAAGCTTTTGTTGCATGCCCACTGGTTTAGATAAATCTTTAACAAACTCGCCTTTATAATCTAAAGTTTTCGCGACCATTTTATAATACTCTTCAATAGTGTAGTCTATGCCAGAGCCTACATTCATTACGCTTTCAATTTCAGTGATATTTTCATAAGCTAGGGCGATGAATTTGGCTAAATCTTTGGCGTTTAGATATTCTCTTTTTGCACTGCCATCGCCCCACATAGTAAATTCTTTTTCACCCTTTAGTTTGGCACTATGCATTCTAGCAATGAGCCCTGGTATCATATGAGCTACGCCTTCTTCAAACTTGTCAAACTCACCATAGAGATTGCAAGGCACTAAGGTTTTATAAAAAACATCTCTTTCAGCACTCACATATTCGCAATACTTCATTACAGAGAGCTTGGCTAGAGCGTAGCCTTCATTCGTTGGCTCTAAAGAGCCATTGAGTAAATCGCTCTCTTTTAAAGGGTTAGGGGCGTATTTTGGATAGGCACAAGAGCTTGCTAAATTAATCGCCTTTTTAACCCCACAATTGATTGCGCTAGAAAAGAGATACAAGCCCATAAGCATATTTTCTAGCATATAAGTTGAAAGGGCGTTCATATTCGCTACAATGCCCCCCACTCTTCCAGCACAATGGATTATCCCTGTGGGCTTGTATTTTTTTAGATACGCTTGAATATTGTCTTTATCTAATAAATCTAACTCGTTTTTTTTAGGGGTTAGTAAGGTAATATTAGGCTTATTTTTTTTAAAATACAAAGCGGTGTTTTGCCCAACCATCCCATAGCCACCGGTGATTAAAATGATTTCATTCATAAAAATTCCTTAAAGTATAGCCCCCCTCTTGTAAGTAAAGGCTTTTTTGACATTCTTTTAAATCATGCTCTAGCATGTCCTTGACTAACTCTTTTAAATCGTATTCTCTCACCCAGCCTAGCTCTCTTTCAGCCTTAGAGGGGTCGCCTAAGAGCAAGTCTACTTCTGTAGGCCTAAAATAGCGTTCATCTATACGCACCACAATTTGTCCTAACTTCAAATGGCTTAAATCTAAATTTAAGGCGTTTGCTCTTTTTTCATCAATGCTTTTAATTAAAGCGATTTCTTTAATGCCCGTATTTTGAAATTCTAAATCTATACCGATAAATTCAAAGCTCATTTTCACAAAATCACGCACACTTGTCGTTTTTCCTGTGGCAATCACATAATCTTGTGGGGCTTTTGCTTGGAGCATTAAATGCATCATTTTCACATAATCTTTTGCATGCCCCCAGTCTCTTTTAGCGTCTAAATTCCCTAAATACAAGCAATCATTTAAGTTATACGCCATAGCACTTACCGCTCGTGTGATTTTACGGGTTACAAAAGTTTCGCCCCTTACTTTACTCTCATGGTTAAAGAGTATGCCATTAACGGCGAATAAATTATAGGCTTCTCTGTAATTTTTAGTGATGTAAAAGGCATACATTTTAGCAACAGCATAGGGGCTTCGTGGGTTAAAGGGGGTATTTTCATTTTGTGGGGTTTCTAAGACTTCGCCATATAATTCACTCGTGCTGGCTTGATAAAATCTAGTCTTATTTTCTAAGCCTAAAATCCGCATAGCTTCTAAAATCCTAAGCGTACCTATGCCATCAGCATTTGCGGTGTATTCGGGGGTCTCAAAAGAGACTTTAACATGGCTTTGAGCGGCTAGATTGTAAATTTCTGTAGGCTTTGTGGTAGCGATTAGATGAATGAGATTAGAAGAATCAGTCATATCTCCATAGTGCAAGAAAAAACGCCTTTTATGTTCGCTATGCAAATCTTCATATAAGTGGTCAATCCTAGAAGTATTAATACTAGAAGAGCGTCTTTTTAGCCCATGCACTTCATAGCCAAGATTTAACAAATACTCGGCTAGATAACTCCCATCTTGCCCAGTAACTCCGGTGATTAAGGCGATTTTTTCTTTCATTTATTTTCCTTATTCTGTCTGTTAAAATCATCATTAATTCTTATAATATCATCTTCGCCGACATACTCGCCCACTTGAACTTCTATAATAATCAAAGGAATTTTGCCATAATTAGCTAGGCGGTGTAAGGTGTTTTTAGGTATATAAGTGGATTCATTAGCTTGTAATTCAAAAGTTTTATTATCTAACTCCACACTTGCCATTCCGCTAATCACCACCCAGTGTTCGCTCCTATGAAAATGCTTTTGTAAAGAAAGCCTAGCATTAGATTTAACTTCTAAAATCTTAACCTTGTAATGAGAACTCTCATGCAAGACTTCATAACTCCCCCAAGGGCGATAAACTTTAGTGTGGGCTTGTAATAATTCCTTGTTATGTTTTTCTATCTCGCCTACCAAAGCTTTTAAGTCCTTAGATTTGTCTTTATGAGCGATTAAAAGAGCGTCTTTAGTATCAATAATGGCTAAATTCTCAACGCCTAAAAGAGCCGTCGTTTTATTAGAGAACACTAAATTATTTTTACTCTCTTTAGCAAAAATAGGCGTTTGATTTAAATTAGCGTTAGTTTCTTTATCATTAGCCACTTCTTTAGAAAGAGCGTTGAAACTCCCTAAATCACTCCATTTAGCGTTTAATTCCACCATTTTGATTTTTTGACTTTGTTGCATTAAGGCTATGTCAATACTCACATCTTCTAAATTTTGCATGCTTTCAATACTCAAGCGTGCGACTTTATTCTCAAAAAAATGCGAATTCGTTAGATTTTCAAACGCTTTCTCACACCCCTTTAAAATGCTAGGGGCATGTTTTTTTAATTCTTCTAAAAATGCGCCTACTTGAAACACAAACATGCCACTATTGAAATAAAAATCCCCACTTTTTTGAAACTCTATAGCCTTTTGTAAACTCGGCTTTTCAATGAAACGCTTGACATCTAGGGCATTAGAGCTTTCAATATACCCAAACTCCGTGTTAGGCTCATCAATGCTAATGCCAAAGGTAACTAAAAGGCCTTGTTTAGCTAACTCAATCGCTTTTTTTATAGCATTCTCATACGCTTGAGCGTCCTTAATCAAGTGGTCGCTTGGCGTAACAATCAAAATATCTTCTTTATTACTCATTAAAGCGCTTAAGGTAATGGCATTAGCGGTATTTTTACTCAAACTCTCTAGCAAAAAACTAACATTATTTTTTTATTTTTTATCTCACTCTCTACTTCTTCTAGGGCTAAAAAATAATGTTGCTCATTACACACTACAAGCGTTTCATCTACTAAGGGGGTGTTTCTTTTAAAACTTAGTTCAAACAAGCTTTTGTCATTAAATAGCTTTAAAAATTGTTTAGGGTATAGACCACGACTTAGTGGCCATAGGCGTTTGCCACTCCCCCCACTCAATAAAATATTTTTAATCATGCATTCTCTTTTAGTTTTTAAGGATTTATTATAGCGTTTCTACTTCAAAAACTCAGCGATGACTTCATTCTCTCTAGGTATAGGAAAAAAAATATCCGTATTTGGCGAGATGAATACCCTACTCCCTTCTCTAATGACTACAATAGGGACAATTTTACTCTTATCTCTTAAAATTTGATTGATAACTTGGTTAATCCCCATGCCACTTTGTCTCATCATTTGCATTAAGAGATAATCTCCAAAAAAATTCGTTGTTTCTTCCTTGTTGCCCTTATTGTTTAAAGCAGAAGTTAAGCCTATCAATAAGCCATTAGTGAGCGTAGAAAGAAGTAAGGGCATGCCATAGCGTTGGAAATTCCTTTCAATGAGTTCGCCAACTAAGCCATTATAGCCCTTAATATCCGCTCCTTTAGCGTTAGTGAGCATGATATTTATGCCATGGGGTGTGATAATCCTAGTCCATACAATATCTAGGCGATATTCCCCCATTTTGTTATTATTATTGTAATAGCCGATGACTTTAGAGCCTTTAGGAATAAGCACCGCTCTTCCCATATTCGCAAAAATATCGCTCTCTACTTGGGCGATGACCTTACCAGCGATTTGACTAGAAATGGGCGTGATTAAAAAGGCTGGTATCATTTTATCTGCAGTAATGGTTCTTAAAAGCTTGTTTTCATTCGTGGCGATGTCTTTGTCTTTAAGATTAGTAAAACTATCTATGCCTTTAGAAGAATCTATAGGAAAAATAAGGTTTTCTTCGTAGTTTTTAGGGCTTTCTTCAAAGGGGGTTATACGAGAGGCTAATAAATCTAATTGCTCTAAAGAAAAGTCTCTTTTGGAGTGGTTTGTCTTTGTGGTAGGCTTTGTGAAATCTTGTGGAATTTCTTGTCTAGGGGGGCTGATTTTTTGAGAATTTAAGGCTTTTAGGGCGGTTTGTAGCTGTTGTTGTAAGGCTTTTATGGTAGCGTCTTTGGAGCTGTCTTTGTTAGTTTGGTTTGAATTTTGAGTGAAAGTATAGTCGCCTAAGGGGTATTTCACTTCATCATCACTTAAGAGATTTGGTTGGTTATTTAAAGGGGCTTTTGGTTTTTTATGATAGATTAAAGAAGTAGCCATAATCACTACAAAACACCCTACAAAAATAAGCACCCCTTTAAGCCATTTATTCATTTTTGAGCCTTAAAGCGGATGCACAAATAGTCTTTGCCTTGCCTTAAAGTCCATTTACTTGAAACATCTTCAGCAATAATGTAATCGCCTACGATTCTAGTATTCACCGGATTGTCATAACCATCAACGACTTTATAGATAACCGGAAATTTAGAAGACGCTAACTTTTTATCAAATTTAAAATAAGTGAAGTGTTTGTCATTAAAAATTTCTTTAGGCATTAAAGAGAGATTAGATTTTTTAGAGCATAGCCACAAGCAATACCATTTTCTTTGAGAGCTTTTTAAGGCTGTATAACCTTTTTTAATATCTTTTTTAATGATTTTCATAGAATTAGTGCTATCGCCAATCGTTATTACTTCTTCTAATGGTTTTATCTCTTTAAAAGGCTTTTCTTTAGGGGGTTTTTCAAGGGCATTTTCTTTTTGGGGCTTGATAAAAGCGTTAGCATAGTAGTTCTTATCTTCTATATAGACTTGTAAATTAGGGTGTTTAGAACTTGTAAAGGTGGTAGAAAACACATAGAAAGAAAAAATCTTGCCTTCATCATCAATCACGCTGATATTAGAATCCACACCGATTTGTAAAGGCTTGATGAGTAAAATTCGCTCGTTACTTTCTAAGATTTTTGCATTAAAGCCCACCTTATCCCCTAGCACAAAATCTTTGATAGGCTTAGAGAAATACAATAAAGTCGCCATTGCATAGCGTAAGCGGATTTTATAAGTTTGTCCTTGAAAATAATCAATATTCAAAGTGTTAGACATTTTTGAGCGGTTTTTATCAAAAAAGCTGTTTTGAATGGCGTTTAAATCTTGCATGGGGTGGTTTAAATTTGTTGGAGCTTTTTCATTAGATTCTTCTACAAACTCATCAGCTTTTATTAAGCTAAAAACTAGCATTAAGCTTAATAAAAAATTCCGCATTAATCATTCCTATTCGTGATTTCTGTAATGCTGTAGCGAGTGATTTTAAAACCGGTAGGATTTTTAGGCATGGAAGCGTAATCAAAATCAGGGGTGTCAAACACATAACTTAACACAATTTTAAAACGCTTTTCATACACGAGCTTATTTTCATTCATAAGTTTTGCCATAATAGACACACTAGCGATTGGGTTATTATCTTGCTGATAAATCGCAATATTTACAATATGGACTTCTCTTTCTAAATGGCTCTGTGCGTAAATGCTATTTTTTGTTTTAATCAAATTTTCAAAGCGTTGCCACACTTTAGCGTTACTTTGTAATCGCACTAATTCATAGCGAGACTTATCATCAATACGATTAATACTCTCTCTATTTAGCACATACGCCCCAATGAGCGAACGCACTAAGGCTTCGTTATTGGAAATGCTTTTATCTGCTCTTTGAATAATAGCATAATGCTTATCCTGATTTAAAAAATCCACAAAATGGTGTTCGGTTTTTTGTAGGGGTAAAAGGCTAATTAAAACAATAGCTAAAATAAGAGCGATAACACTCATTAAGCCTAAGAGTCTGTAAGCGATTTTTAAGCGATTTCTCTCTAGCCTAAACACACTCTCCATATCCAAATCATTCACAGAAAAACTAGAGAGTTTGTTTTCTAAATGCTTTTCTTGAGAATTTAAAAGCTCTTCTAAATAGATCAGTTGCTCGCTATTAAAAGGCTTTTCTTTCATGCAAGACTCAGTGGGTTTTCATAGAATGCACAGGGGCTTTTCTTCATTTCATGCACCTTGCTGGAGCAACCTAACAACACAAGCCCAAGAATAACAAAAAAAATTTTCATTAAAATCTCGTTTATTTAAATTTCATTTTGTGGCTTTATTGTATCCTTTTTAACCTTTTTTTGCTTGAAATTGGGAATTTTTACATCTAATGGAGTGGTTTCTACCTTGAAGATGGGGGAATGCGTAGGGCTTATTTGTTCCTTGCTCTCAGTTGTTGAGTGAGAAACATTTGATTGCGTGGTTATGTATCGCAACGAATTAAGGGCGTTTTGATTGAGATTGGTGCCTAAATTGGTGGCGAGTTTGTAAGTTTCTTTAAGGCTGTTTTGTGTTCTAAAAAGGGCGTTAATGAAAAAAGGCACGCCTATAATTAATGCACAGCACAAAAATAACGCCACCACTAATAAAAGGCTTAAGTCTTGTTGTTCTTGCATATGAGCTTTGATTAAAGCCTGAGTAACTGACACATTCAAAAACCCCACCACTAACAAAAAAGGCTTGTAAAATCCAAGGGCTAGGCATTTTTTAAGACACATAATTAAAACGCTTCGCCACGATTTGAAAAACCCAAAGGCTAAAAGTAATACCCCTAAAGAACACCACACATGCACTTCTAAATAAACTAAGATAATGATTGCAAACAGCACGCTTAAAAAAAGAGCTTGTAAAACGCTTAAGATGAGCCAAACACCCACTTCTTTATGGCTCAAATCACTGATAAAACTAAGAGCATAAAAACCATGATTGAAGATAAAATCTATTGAAAGCGTGTAATCTGAAAAAGTTGCCAAGCTCTGAGTTAGGGCTTGTGTGAGCATGTTAGGTAGAATAAAAATGGCATTTTGAAAAAATTCATAAAAGTGCATGGGGTTTTTTAAAGCGTAGTTAAAGAGTGCAAAAAATCCTACAAACAACAACGCTTCTAAGAGCGTGCTAGAGCTGAATAAGTTCTGTTCTTTTAAGCTTTTATAAGCAAAAAGCATGAATGCCAAAGCGACCACGCTATTAAAAACAAATTGTGCATGTAAAGTGTAGAGAAAAAATTCAGCAAAACGCCCTAAAATCGCTGTAAGCGGTGTGATAAACCAAGAAAGGATAATCTCATAAGCATTGTTTTTCATCAACGGATTTTAATGTAAAATTCAAAGCCTTTACGCATAATCAATAATTCAATTTTAGGTGAGCTAAACGCCCTTCTTAAAGCCTTTTGATTAAACGCCACATCTTTACGATTCACCCATAAAATCCTGTCGCCAAGCCTTAAGACATTCAAGCCTTTGGGTAAATTATTGCCGATTTTAGTGATAGTAAAATGCTTGTCTAAGACAACGCCATAACGCTCCAAAAAAGTATCCTTGAGCAAAAACCCCCCATAACGCTTATTGACTTTGATTACAACTTCTTTGACTTTATGGTTTCGCTTGATTTTCACTTTCGCAAGGCTTTGGTATTTGAGATGGCTCACCACCCATTCAAATTGAGCGAGCGAATGGAGTTTGTGGTCGTTAATAGATAGGATTTCATCATTTTTTAAAAAAGGATTTTTAGGAAAAAAGGGGTCAAATTGCTCCACGATTAAACGCTTGCTTTTTTCATCTAAACGCACCCCTATATCGCCATAATAAGGCTCTTTTTGATTCAAAAACCGCCTGATAAACTTCGCTTCAATAAAGCCATTCCCCCCTACGCCTAAACCTAACATTTGATAGCAAATATTACTAATCACACCATTTTTTTGAGTTTTTTGTGAGATTTGAGCGTAGTGGCTATAGCCTTGTTGTTTGAAAAGCAATTGTGTTTGTAAGGCGTGAGTAGCCCCCACACTAGCCATAGGCCTTATTAGGGCATTTTTATCTAAATCTCTTAATTCATAAGCATACTTACTTGGGGTGCTTTGTAATAAATATAACCCTATAAAAGGGTCAGATTTAATCACTTTAGCATGCGTAGGATAAGTTGTAGAATAGTATAAATACACGCCCTTAGGCAATTCTTTTAAGGCCACGCCCCCATTTTTAAGGCTGGCTTCTTTAAAAAAGGCTTGACAATGCTTAAAATCATAAGCCCCTAAGCCATTAAAAAAAACAATAAGAGCGATTAAAACTTTGTGAAACATCACAATTTGCTAAAATTCCCTAGCATGTTAAAGGCTAAGTTTTTTCTGTTTTCTTCTATGTTTTTATACCCGTCATTTAAAGCACTCATTAGATAAATTTGCATAGCTTCCTTATCTTCTAATAAGCTATCATCAATTTGCAAATCCACTAATTCCCCCACACCATTAAAACTCACGCTCACCATTCCGCCACCGCTTTTTGAAGTATAAATGGTGTCTTTACTCTTTTCTTCTAATTGGCTAAACTCTTTTTTAACCCCATCTAGTAACCCACTCAATTGACTAAAATCCATGCTTATTCCTTATTCTCTAAAATTTCATTATTTTCATTCACCAGCACAATACTTGGCTTATGCGCATTAATTTCATCTTCACTCATGCTCGCATAAGCTATAATGATAATCACATCACCTATGGCCACCTTTCTAGCCGCCGCCCCATTGACACAAATTTCGCCTTTCTTTTTCCCTAAAATCACATAGGTGCTGAAGCGTTCGCCATTATTGACATTCACAATTTCTACTTTCATGCCCTCTTTGAGTTTTGCAAGCTTGGCTAGGTTCTCATCTATGGTGATTGAACCTACATAATTGAGATTTGCATCTGTAATTCTAGCCCTATGGATTTTGCTATAAAGCATTTCAAAAGTCATTTTCTTTCACCTTTTGTGTGTGTTTGATTTCTTTTAAAATCAATTGATTTTTTTCTAGTAAGCAAGCGATTTTACAAGGTTTTTTAAATGATTGTAAGAGTAGTATATCGCTTAGCTTCGTTTTGATTTCATTATGAATGATTTTTTTAATTTCTCTAGCCCCTAAAGTCGTTTGATAGCTCTTTTGTGCGATAAATTTCAAAACTTCTTTATGAAACTTTAAGACTATGTTTTGCTCTAGCACTAGGGCTTTTAATTTTTGTAATTCCACCAAAACAATTTGTTCAAAATCCTGTAAACTAAGCGGATTAAATGGCACAATCGCATCAATTCTAGAGCGTAATTCTGGGGTTAGAAACTCTTTAATCGCTCTATCATATTTTGTGTTTTTAATGCTGAAAAATCCTAGCGTATCTTTATCTTGACTCCCAATATTTGAAGTCATAATTAAAACAACATGCTTAAAACTCGCCTTATTGCCTAAATTATCGCTCAAAGTGGCATTATCCATAACTTGCAACAACAAATCATACACATCAGCGTGAGCTTTTTCTATTTCATCTAAAAGCAGCAAGCAATGGGGGTGCTTTTTAATCGCATTGACTAATAACCCCCCTTGCTCAAAGCCTACATAACCATTAGGACTTCCAATAAATTTCGCTACGCTATGGGCTTCTTTGTATTCGCTCATATCAAAGCGTTCAAAATGCAAATTCAAATTCAAGGCTAATTCTTTAGCTAACTCTGTTTTTCCCACCCCACTAGGCCCAACAAACAAAAAGCTCCCTATAGGCTTATCTTTTGAAGAAAGTCCGCAAAACTGGATTTTAATCGCATTACTAATGGTTTCAACAGCCTTTGTTTGAGCGAAAATCTTGTTATTAAGCGATTTTTCCAAATTCCTTAAAAGGGCTTTCTTATCATTACTCAAACGGATTTTAGGAATTTTGAGCTTTAAGGCGAGTGTCTCTTGCACATCATCAACGCCGATTTTTTTACCTTTTTTAGAACTAATTTTTTTTCTCGCTCCCACTTCATCTAATAAATCAATCGCTTTATCTGGCAAAAATTTATCATGCATATAATGGCTTGTTAAATCAATACAGGCTAAAAGAGCGTTTTCATCATAACGCACTTGATGATGAGCTTCATAAAGGGGGACTATTTGCTTTAAAATAGAATAGCACACTTCTTTAGAAGGCTCTTCCACATTCACTACAGAAAAACGCCTGCTAAAGGCCTTGTCTTTTTCAAACACATTGCGGTATTCTTCAAAAGTGGTAGCCCCCATGCATTTCAAGCTCCCATCAGTTAAAACCGGCTTTAAAATATTAGCCGCATCTAAGCTCCCCGCACTACTGCTTCCTGCACCTAAAATCGTATGGATTTCATCAATAAATAAAATAGTATTAGGGTTTTTTTTCGTTTCTTTAAGCACTTTTTTCAAGCGTTTTTCAAAATCCCCCCTATATTTTGCTCCAGCAACCATTAAGGCCAAATCTAAAGAATAAATCTCATAGTCCTGCAAGAAACTTGGCACCTGTTTTTGAGCGATTTTTAAAGCCAGAGCTTCAGCAATGGCGGTTTTTCCCACACCCGCTTCGCCGATTAAGAGTGGATTATTCTTTTTTCTGCGCCCCAAAATTTCTATCACCCTTAGAATTTCTTCTTCTCTACCAATCACTGGGTCTAGGGCATTATCCTTCGCTAGGGTGCTTAAATTTTTAGCGTATTTCTTTAAGGCATCACTTTTTTTTGAGACCGGCTCTTCTTGATTTAAATCAAATAACCCCGAATTTTTAACCAAATACAAACGAGTGATTCCAAAACTATCCATAAGCTTTGAAGCGTAGCAATCTTTCTCTTCTAGCATTAAAACAAGCAATTCTTCAACGCCCACACTTTTTAAATCATTTGTAGCTGTATGCATTTTTTGAAACACTTCTACTAGCACAAAACTTCTGTCTGGAACTTTAGCCAAGTCATTTTTTAAAGGGACATATTGCAGTAAGTAATCTTTAAGGATTTGCCCCATTTTGTAGTAGTCGTTTTCTTCTAAAGCATTAAAAATCCTTGCCCCACTCTCATGTTCTAAAACGGCTAGTAGCACATGCTCTGTGGTGCAAAGGGCATGGTTAAAATCTAGTGCCAAACTCAAGGCCTGGGCAATAACTTCATTCAAATCTTTATTGAAATTATCCATTATTTTATCTCTTCTACAACTAATTTTAAAGGAAAGTTTAACGCTCTAGCCTTTTCTTTCACGCATTCTGCCTTATACACAGCAATATCATAAGGATAAATACCACAAACCCCTTCGCCATCATGATGGACACTTAGCATGATATTTTGAGCTTCTTCTAAAGGCTTGTCAAAAAACTCTCTTAACACAGAGACCACAAAATCCATTGTGGTGGTAGAATCATTGAGCATGACAACCTGCGACATGGTGGGGGTAGGGATTTTATGCATGGGGGCGACTTCTCTAGGATTTTCAAGGATAGGGATTAAAGACTCTAAAAATTCACAAACTTGTTTCAAATGCATGGGCATTCTCTGTGTTTTATTTAGCAACCATAATAGGAATGCTAGATTGCTCAATCAGGCGGTTTTGGTGTGAGCCAAACAGGCGGTATAGCAAATTAGATTCGCTCGCTCCAATTAGTAGTAAGTCATAATCCTTAGCCATGCCCAAAACCACATCAATAGAATCACCGCTTTTTAAAACGCTCTCGCATTCTATATTTTCTTTTTTAAAAGCGTCTTCAAACTCTTTTAACAAATCCTTAGCTCTTTCTTCTTCTAAAGCTTCGGTCGTGCCATAATCCATCATGCCGCTTTCACTATAGATAAACACTTCCATGCTCACATGCAACAAGGTAAAACGCACCGTTTTAAGCGAATGAGCTAATTTGATTGCAAACTTGATGGCGTTACGACATTCTAGTGTATCACTAATTCCAAACAAAATATTCATAAAAGACCAACCCTAAATGAAGTTTTAGCATTATAGCAAAATAACCCCACTAAAATTACGCTAACATTCAAGCCAAATTCAATTAAAGGAAGTTTTATGGCAACAACCCTATTTGTGAGTGCAACTAACACGAATGTGGGTAAAACCACTTGTGCAAGATTACTCGCTAAATATTGCAACACTCAAAACATTAAAACGATTTTATTAAAACCCATTGAAACAGGCATAAACCCACTAGATAAATCAAGTGATGCACATTTGTTTTTACAAGATAACCATGCTCTAGACAAGTCTATGCAACTACAAGACATCTCATTTTATCGCTATATTAAAGCTTGTGCTCCGCTCATCGCTCAACAAGAAGAAAAGCCCAAAAAACCCATTGAGCTAAACAAAATCAAAGATTTAGTAGAGCATTTTAAACAACGCTATGATTTAATCATTGTTGAAGGGGCTGGGGGGCTACTTGTGCCTATCACCTTAAAAGAAAGCATGCTAGATTTAGCCCTAAATTTAGAAGCCAAAATGCTTTTAATTAGCCATGATAATTTAGGAATGATAAATGACTGCTTATTAAATGACTATCTTTTAAAATCTCAAAAATTAGATTATAAAATCGCTATCAATCTAAGAGAGAGTAACGCCACTACTTTTGAGAGCGTGAGCTTGCCCTATATTGAGCTTTTTAACAAGCACTCTAATAACCCTATTATGATTTTTCAAAAAAATCTAAAAGAATTAATGGATTTTGCCCTTAAATGACGCACAAATAAAACGCACGCTTAAAATAAACCCCCCTAGCAACAACGCATATAAAATCCAACTAACAATAGGCTTTGAAACTCCGCTTATCTCTTCAAGAGGCTTTAAAGAAATCGCATTAGGGAACATATCTAATAGATTAATACGCCACCCATAGTATTTCACTTCCACTTGCTGATTGATTAAGCTTTGAGCTAAAGCTGAAATATCAGCGGAATTGAATTTGAAATAAAAAGGAAAGCCAAAGCGAGTGTCTTCATTACGATACACTTTCACGCTTTTTTTATCCTTAGGGTCGTAAGTTTGTAGAAAATAGACATCTCTAGTAAGGCTTTTTGACGCTTTATTAGGCATGCTCTTATCCATTCTTTTTACTTCCATGCCACTAATGATACCCACCCTGTAATGGGGCATACAATAGCTTACGCTTGCCATAAGTGCTAAAAATATCAGAGTTAAGATAACTAAGACAATATTACGCACAATTCTCACTACAACTCCTTATTTAGCACGAGCTAATAAAACCTTCCTAAAAACAAATTACATGCATCCAATCATCACATCAGCAAACTCAGAACATTTAACTTCAGTCGCCCCCTCCATTAAGCGAGCAAAATCATAAGTTACTTTCTTGCTCTTAATGGCTTTTTCCATAGAAGATACGATTAAATCAGCCGCTTCTACCCAACCCATATGCCTTAACATCATTTCAGCACTTAAAATGATAGAGCCCGGATTTACCTTATCAAGTCCGGTGTATTTGGGAGCAGTGCCATGCGTTGCTTCAAACATGCCCACCGTATCATTGAGATTAGCCCCAGGAGCAATGCCAATGCCCCCAACCATTGCAGCTAACGCATCAGAAATATAATCCCCATTCAAATTCATGGTAGCAATCACGCTGTATTCGCTAGGGCGTAATAAGATTTGTTGCAAGAACGCATCAGCAATCATATCTTTTATGACGATTTCTTTTCCGGTTTTGGGGTTTTTAATAGAGCACCATGGGCCTTTATCAATAACTTTAGCACCAAATTCTTTTTGAGCTAGAGCATAACCCCATTTCATAAACGCCCCTTCAGTAAACTTCATAATATTACCCTTATGCACGAAAGTTACGCTTGGTTTGTCATTATCAATCGCATATTCAATCGCTTTTCTCACCAATCTCTCTGTGCCTTCTTTACTAATGGGTTTGACACCTATACCGCTAGTTTCTGGGAATCTAATTTTAGTAACCTTTAATTCATCTTGTAAGAAATGAATGAGTTTTTTAGCTTCAGCACTACCTTCAGCCCACTCAACCCCTGCATAGATATCTTCAGCATTTTCTCTAAAAATCACCATATCCACTTTGTTAGGCTCTTTTACAGGGCTTGGACTACCATACCACCTAACCGGTCTCAAACACACATATAAATCCATTTTTTGACGCAACGCCACATTTAATGACCTAAACCCTTCTCCAATAGGCGTAGTCAAAGGCCCTTTAATAGCCACTTTATAATGATTAATCGCATCAATAGTATCAGGGAGCAGCCATTGCTCTTCAGGGCTTAACTCTTTGTGGTCTTTGAATTTGTTATAGCATTTCTCGCCTACAAATACTTCATACCATGCGATTTTTTTTGCACCTTTATAAGCCTTTTCTACCGCTTTATCAACTACCTTAATCATCGCTGGGGTAATATCAGAACCAATGCCATCGCCCTCAATAAAAGGGATAATAGGGTTATTTGGCACATGCAATTTGCCATTTTCAATCGTAATTTCTTCGCCTTCTTTAGGTTTTTCTAAAAATTTAGGGTTGTAAGCCATTTTTAATCCTTTTTCTAAAAATTAGTAGATATACTAGCACAAAAACACTACACAACCCCTAACAAACCTTTTTTAATCTGTGTTTAAAAGTAGCGATTGAAAATAACTTGAAGAAACGAAATGTTTTTAAAAAAATCATTTAATTTTTTGGCTTATAATGTAGCGTTAGTTGATTGCAAAATTATCGTATATTCTACAAAAGGAAGTTTTAATGTCTGTTACTCTAATCAATAATGAAAATAATGAACGCTATGAATTTGAAACTATTAAATGCACTCGTGGGCCAAAGGCGGTTGATTTTTCTAAGCTTTTTGAGACTACGGGGTTTTTTTCTTACGACCCGGGGTATTCTTCAACAGCTGGGTGTCAATCCACCATTAGCTACATTAATGGTAAAGAAGGCGAATTGTATTATAAAGGGCATAGAATACAAGATTTAGTCGCTAACTATAAATATGTAGATGTATGTAAACTACTACTCACAGGCGAATTACCCAAAGATAAAGATGAGAGTTTAGAATTTGAATTAGAATTACGCCACAGAAGCTTTGTGCATGAGAGCTTACTCAATATGTTTAGCGCCTTTCCTAGCAACGCCCACCCCATGGCAAAGCTTTCTAGTGGCGTGTCCATTTTATCCACTCTATACTCCACGCATCAAAACATGCATACTGAAGAAGATTATCAAACTATGGCTAGAAGAATCATAGCTAAGATTCCTACCTTAGCCGCCATTTGTTATCGTAATGAAGTGGGAGCTCCTATCATCTACCCTGATATTGCCCGCTCTTATGTAGAAAACATTCTATTCATGCTTAGGGGTTATCCTTATAGCCGCTTGAAACACACTATTAAGGGCGAAACGGAAATCACGCCCTTAGAAGTAGAAGCCTTTGACAAGATTCTAACCTTGCATGCTGACCATGGGCAAAACGCTTCTTCTACCACCGTAAGAAATGTCGCCAGCACCGGGGTGCATCCTTATGCGGCTATTAGTGCGGGTATTTCTGCTTTATGGGGGCATTTACACGGCGGAGCGAATGAAAAAGTATTATTGCAATTAGAAGAAATAGGCGATGTCAAAAATGTAGATAAGTATATCGCAAGAGTGAAAGACAAGAACGACAGCTTCAAGCTCATGGGCTTTGGGCATAGGGTGTATAAGAGTTACGACCCAAGGGCTAAGATTTTAAAGGGCTTGAAAGATGAATTGCATAAAAAAGGCGTTAAAATGGACGAACGCTTAGGCGAAATCGCTTCTAAAGTAGAAGAAATTGCCTTAAAAGACGAGTATTTTATTGAGAGAAATCTCTACCCTAATGTAGACTTTTACTCAGGTACCATTCTCACGGCTTTAAAAATTCCGGTGCGTTTCTTTACGCCAGTGTTTGTCATCGGTCGCACAGTGGGTTGGTGCGCTCAACTCTTAGAACATGTCAAAAACCCCCAAGCTAGAATCACCCGCCCAAGACAAGTCTATGTAGGAAAGTAGGTTTTGTAAGATGTTAAAAATTTTCACAAAAAATATTGTTAGCCACAAAAAGGGGTTTAATCTCCCTACACTCTTAATAACGCTTTAAGGGGGTTACACCCATTATGGTTATAAACAATATGTAATCATTCATGTCTCTTTGCTCAATTTGGGGAGCAAACGCCTTGAGCTGTCATTTTTCTTAACCTTTTGGCATGAGCTTTTAAAAACTAAAAAGCCATTACAAGGTTTTTCAACTTTCATAAACCTACATCTATAACCACACCACACCCTCATAATAAGTCCAAGATTTACCCAAAAACTACTAAACTACCTAAAATATTTAAATATGTCTCTAAATTTCAAAAAAAAAAAACAATATTTGTGTTACAATTCTTTCATCTACAAAAAATCCATGTTCTTAAAAACTTCATTCCATAACTAGTCTTTTAAGGATATGTTTTTAATTAAAATCCACAAGAAGGAACACAGAATGATAAAAATCAAAAAAACTAGCATGGCTCTAGCCTTAAGCCTGTTTCTAAGCGGTCTTCATGCCGAAGATAACGGCTATTTTGTAAGCGTAGGCTATCAAATCGGTCAAGCTTCTCAAATGGTTAAAAACACTGGCGAGTTGCAAAAGCTTTCAGACACTTATGCAAACTTGAACAATCTTTTAGCTAATTACAACAGCCTTAATTGGGCGGTTACTAATGCAGGAAGCGCTACTTCTATCAATAGTGCAATTGATAATTTGAGTGCGAGCGCGAATAATTTGACTAATGGCACCACACAATCTCCTGCTTATCAGGCCGTGCTTTTAGCGCTTAATTCAGCGGTAGCGATGTGGCAAATCATTGCTTCTAGAATTGGTTGCGGCAATGATTTAAATCAATCAAATCAATCAAATCAAACAAATCAAACAAATCAAACAATAAACAATGTTCCTAATGAGAGTGGTTCAGTTACTTGTAACAGAACTACATCAGGATGGGGAGGCGTTATTTCGCACAACACTTTTAAAAAAATCAATGATGCTTTTGTAGTCATCCATAACGCTTTAAAAGATAATGGGATGCTGGCGCTAAAAGATAGTAATAATGCATCACAAGAGATGAAAAAAGTCCAACAAGCCGTCTTGCAAGCCGTTGTTGCTATCAAGGAGGAAAGGGGAGTAAATGTGGCAGAAGCAGCACAAGAATCAAAAGCTCAAGAAACACACGCTAAAAGCGAACCAGCTAAAGCAGAACAAAAAAATACCGCCACCTATCTTTTAAGTGAAGCTCAAACACTCATAGACACTCTCACTACAGGTGATAATAATAAAGAAACTACCGGATGCCCATGGTTTGAGGTGCCTAATAATGATAGCACTAAAACCTATTATGGGATTAATTCAGCAAGTGGAAGTGTGTGCGACCTGTTTAAAGACCCTTTTGATAGGGTGAAACAAATGCTTGCTACAGCCAAAGAAGTCGTGCAAAAAACTCAAAATGTCTCAGCCACCCAAGAACAAAAAATTCAAACTCCAAGCAGTTTCAACCCCTATACTAACAACCACCAAGTCGCTCAAACCATGCTTAAGACCGCTCAAACTCAAGCCAATATTTTAAATCTGGTCAATCAAGTGGGAAATGATTTTAAAGCCATCAATGCCAGACAAAGAGAGCTAATGACACGATGTATGCAAGGTGCAAACACTATCGCACAAGGGAGTAATGTATCAGGCTGTGCAAAACTACAAGCGACTTTAAATTCTTTAGAGCAAGAGAGCGCTTATTATGGTAACCAAGTCAATCAAGCTTTGACTATCGCTGACACCTTATTGCATTTCAAAGAAAGGGTTGCGACTTTAAAAGACACTTATGGTGAGATAAAAAATAATATTTCTGTGGCTTCAAGCTTACCCAACTCCAAACTAGCCTTGCAAAACCTTGTTAGCACGACTACAGATTCAAATAAACCGGTAGGCTTACAAACCGTTTATTATCTCAATCAAAACGCCTATTCTCAAATGCAAACTGCTATGCAAGAATTAGCTAACAACCCTTTCAGAAACTTTGGCGTGATTAAATCTCAATCTAATAGCGGTGTGATGAATGGTATAGGTATCCAACTAGGTTATAAACAATTCTTTGGTGAAAATAGAAACTATGGCGTTAAATATTATGGCTTCTTTGATTATAACCACACCTATATCAAATCAGACTTTTTTAATTCGGCCTCTAATGTTTTCACTTATGGGGCAGGTGCAGACGCTCTGTATAATTTCATCAACGATAAAGCCACAAATCTTTTTGGAAAAAACAATAAACTTTCTGTGGGTGTTTTTGGTGGAATCGCACTTGCTGGGACTTCATGGGCTAATTCTAATCGTGTGAATTTAGAAACGGTAAATAATATCTATAACGCTAAAATTAGTGCCGCAAATTTCCAATTTTTATTCAACTTTGGCTTGAGAGCAAATCTGGCTGAAGAGAAAAAGGGTAATCATGCTATCCAGCATGGAATGGAACTGGGTATTAAGATTCCTACCATTAACACAAGCTATTATTCCTTTATGGGAGCTAAACTCTCTTATAGAAGGTTGTATAGTATCTATTTGAACTATGTGTTTGCATATTAAATCTCTTAACCCCTTTTAAAAAGGGGCAATTTATTCTAAGGCTCTTTTTAACTTTCTCAAATACTCTTAATTTTTTGCAACCTAGAACTAACCTATTTAACACTAAAAGAGTGTTTGGAGTTGGATAGGGGGTTAAAGCTTTTAGGAGGTTACCCTGCTCTTTGGGTTAGGGTTTAAACATCAAATCTTTTTTAATTTAATTGATTTGGATTTAAATTTGCTTTTTTGAAGGTTTAATATTCTAATCTACATAGTTGCTCTGTATGTTATATTGAATATAAGGATTTTAAAATTATCAAACGCCCCAAAAGTTTTGGACAAACCCACTTTTAAAGGAAACCCCTAAGCTTTAAAAAGCTTAAAGGAACTTTTGGCTAGCTATCTTTTGAATAAAAAGACAAACTTAACCCCTTAACAGAGAATTTAATGTATAATACTAGCCAAGAGTTTTTATCATGTTTTATTTCCATGATAAACCCTTTTACTAATTGGAATTTGCCCCATAGACAACTATGGGGCGTAAAAATATTCTACAATAAGCTGACTTAAATTTTTCAAATCATTCAGCCGCACAGAGCGTTAAAAAAAGAGTAAAGTAAAATTGAATTTAAGGGGTGTGTTTGATACGATTTTTCCATTTAAAGTTTTTCAAGCCCCTAACTTGTTTGCAAGCTGGTTTGCTCTATAGCCTTAGTTTTGGTATTTTGTATCATTTTCCCTTGTTTGCTTATGCCTATAAGGAAAGTAGTCAGCCGAGTCTTATGGTGGTTATTGCTGTTGCACTTTTTTGTGCTAATGGCATTCTCTTTCTTACTTTAAGTTTAATCTCTTCTCATTTAATGCGTTTCTTTGCAATCGTTTTTAGCATGCTTAATTCTGTCGCTTTATATTTCATCAGCACTTATGGTGTCTTTTTGAATAAGAGTATGATGAGTAATGTCTTAAACACTAATACGCATGAAGTTTTGGATTTTTTGAGCGTTAAGTTATTTCTTTTTATCGCTATTTTGGGTATCCTACCCAGCTATCTTATCTATAAAATCCCCCTTAAACGCTCTTTTAAAAAACCGCAATTTTTAGCTCTCTTGGTGTTAGTTGCTATCTTTATAGCGAACGCTTTAATTAACGCTAAAACTTGGTTGTGGTTTGACAAGCATGCTAAATCTATAGGGGGTTTGAGCCTACCCTTTGCTTATAGCGTGAACGCCTTTAGGGTGAGCGTTCTCAAACTCTTTAGCCCTACAATCAAGCCACTCCCCTTATTTTTGCCTAACGCTTCTAAATCATTTGTCGTGCTAGTAATAGGCGAAAGTGCTAGAAAGCATAATTACGCCCTTTATGGGTATGAAAAGCCCACCACCCCTAGACTAAGCAAACGATTAAAAAACCAAGAAATCACTCTTTTTGACGCCACTTCTTGTGCGACCTATACTACAGCGAGTTTGGAATGCATTTTAGATTCTTCCTTTAAAGATGGTTTTAGCACCTATGAAAATTTACCGACCTATTTAACAAAAGCTGGCATTAAGGTCTTTTGGTATAGTGCAAACGATGGCGAAAAGAATGTGAAGGTTACACGCTATCTCAAACGCTCTGAGTTGATTAAAAAATGCCGCACTTGTAAAGAAATCGCTCTTTATGATGAAGCCTTGCTCTATAATGTGCCTAATCTCTTAAAAGAACACTCTAACGAAAATGTCTTGCTCATTTTACATCTTGCCGGCTCGCATGGCCCTAGATATGATAAAAAAGTGCCTTTAAATTTTAGGGTGTTTAAGCCCTATTGCTCAAGCGTTGATTTGTCTCGCTGTTCCAAAGAAAGTTTGATGAATGCCTATGACAACACCATTTTTTACAATGATTTTGTGCTAGATAAGCTCATTAGCATGCTTAAAAATACCAAGCAACCCACCTTAATGCTCTATTTGAGCGACCATGGCGAAAGCTTAGGCGAAGGGGCGTATTACTTGCATGGTATCCCTAAAAGCATTGCCCCTAAAGAACAATATGAAATCCCCTTTATCCTTTATGCCAACAAGCTTTTTAAAGAAAAACATTCGCTGGACCAAATTCAAACACCACTCTCTCAAAATGTTATTTTTCATAGTATCTTAGGCGTGTTTGAAAGTTTTAAGATTCCAAATGCTGTCTATCAGCCCCATTTAGACCTGTTTAAGCATAAAAAAGAGTAAACTACCCTTATGAAAAATTATCTCAAACTCCACACACTTAAAAATTTGTTTGTCCAAAGCTTACCCAAAAGCGTTTCTAAAAGCTTGCTTACTATAAGCTTAGTTTTAATGCTTTTAGGCGTGCTATTCCCCTTCCCTAAAATCCCTAAGCACCCTAGTGTGCCATTAGTGTTTCATTTCACAGAGCATTACGCACGCTTTATCCCTACGATTTTATCTGTGGCTATTCCCTTGATTAAAAGAGATGTTATCGGGCTTTTTCAAGTCGCTAACGCTTCCATGGCTACAACCATTCTCACACACACCACTAAGAGAGCCTTAAATAATGTAACTATCCACAATAGGCGTTTGGGCGAACGCCCCTATGGGGGTAATTTCAACATGCCAAGCGGGCATTCATCTATGGTGGGTTTAGCGGTGGTATTTTTAATGCGTCGTTATTCTTTCAAAAAATATTTGTGGCTCTTGCCCCTAGTCCCTTTAACCATGCTCGCTCGCATTTATTTGGATATGCACACTATTGGGGCGGTGCTAGCTGGGCTTGGTGTGGGGGTATTGTGTGCGAGCCTTTTTACAAGCTCTAAAAAGTCTTAATTCCTGTTTTTATAATCTTCATAAGAAAAATTTTTAAGGATTTCAAAACCCTTTTGGTCTAGTTTGGCTAGACTTGGAAGTGGCACGCCATTAAAGGTATTGTTTTTAACAATCGTATAATGGAGCATGTCTTTAAACAAGATTTTATCGCCCCTTTTTAGGGGGGTATCAAAGCTAAAGCCACCCATAAAATCCCCTGCTAAACAAGTAGGACCGCCTAATACATAAGAAAACGCCCCCTTATTTTCGCCCTTTTCAACTTCAATCAATTCTTTGTCATCTTCTACAGAAATTTTAAGGATATTAGGGCGATAAGGCATTTCTAAGCAATCAGGCATATGAGCGCTAAAAGAAGTGTCTAAAATGGCAATCATTTCTTCATTTTGCACCAAATCCACCACGCTTGCGAGCAAAAATCCGCATTGCCACCCTACAGCTTCCCCAGGCTCTAAAATCACTTCTATGTTGTTATAGCGGGCTTTAAAATCCCTAATCGTTTGAATGAGTAACTCCACATCATAATCGTTTCTAGTGATATGATGCCCCCCACCAAAATTCACCCACTCCATTTTCTCTAAATAAGGCTTGAAATGCTTTTCTACATGTTCTAAAGTTCTGCATAGTGCATCAGCATTTTGCTCACAATGCGTGTGAAAATGCAAACCATTAACACCTTCTAAACCATGCTCTTGAACCCCTTTTTCAAATTCGCTAGGCACAATACCCAAACGACTTATCTTTGAGCATGGGTTATAAATGGCTGGCGTTACTTCGCTATAAAGGGGGTTTATTCGTAAGCCTATTTTAATGGGGCTTAAGCCCAAACTCTCTAGTTGCTTGTTCTTCTCAAAAATCCTATCTTTATATTGTGCGTATTGATAAAAAGAGTTAAAAACAATGCTTGTAGCTAGGGGTAAAATGGCCTTTATTTCTGTCTCTTTAAAGGCTGGGCTATAGACACAAATTTCTTTATGGCTCTCTCGCCCCCCAAACTCTTCAAAAGCAAGCTTGGCTTCATAAAGTCCGCTTGCACAGCACCCACTCAAGCACTCTCTCAAAATGCCAAATTCACGCCAAAACGCATACCCTTTTAAAGCGAGCAAAACCTTTGCCCCACTTTGTTGTTGCACATATTCTAAAGTCCTAGCGTTTTCTTCTAAACGCTCACTCTCTAGCACATAAGAAGGGGTGGGAAGTGTGCTGTATTGTAGGGTTTTCATGCTAATGCCATAAATTGCTTAACCACTCGTTCTATATCTTTAGGGTTAGACTTAGAGATAAAATCATCTGCTTTTAAACTTCTTGCCATATCTTCATTAGAGCTTCCACTCATAGAAGAGTTTACTACAATAGGAATTTTTGAAGTCAAAGAATTGTCCTTAACTTGCTTAATCACTTCAAAGCCACTTGCTTCTGGCATTTCTAAATCAGTGATGATTAAGCCGATGTCGCTAATGTCTGTCTCAGGGTTGAATAAATGTTCTAGCAATTTTTTACCATTAATGAAGTCTATGTGCTTGACTTCAAGCTTGTCTAAAATCATTTGCATGGTTTTCAAAACGCTTGGAGAATCATCAGCCAGTAGAATACATTTGTCAGAATGGATTTTAGAAAGCGTTTCTAAATCGCTGTGCTTTTCATCTTCAATCCAAGGAAACACATCTATAAGCATTTTTTCAATATCCACCACTTGCACCAGTCGCCCATCAAAATAGCGTGTGCGACTCACAAGCTTGTTATTACCTGCAGAGCCACCCACTCCAGCACTCTGCTCCATTTCAGTCCATTTTTTATTTAAAATCCTATCCGCTTCATAGATTCTTACCCCTATTGTCCAGCGAGAAAACTCACAAATCATAATAATATCGTCTTCGCCTTCTTCTTTTTCTATTTTATAAGGGCGTAAATCCTTGCTCTTATCTTGGCTATCATAATAAAACCATTTCCGCATATCAATCAGAGGAATGGTTAGCTCTCTGATAATGATTAAACCTTCAACCAGCGAATTGTTTTCGTGGCTAATGATAGTGAGACTGCCATGATATTTCACCACTTCACGAATTTTAAAGACATTGACCGCATACAAATCCTTGTTTTTACCCAGCCTAAAACACAATAATTGTAACTCGTTGTTCTTATGTAAACTCGTAACTTGGTCAATGCCTGCTAAACTACTAGCCATTGCTTCCCCTTAATTTAGGTTTTTCGTGTAATTATATCGTTTTTGTGCTTAACATCAACGACACTTAAAATCATTTCAAATGCTTCATAATAAACCCATTTTTAAAACTGCGAACATACAAAATATTATGGCGGTTAGAACAAAAGATTTGTTTGGTTCGCACAAATTCAAAGGGGGGTTCTTCAGTGTTAAGTGGTTTTTCACAAGGCTGTAAAAAAAAGGAAAAAGCGTTCGTTAAATCCGCCTTAACAGAGTAATTTTCAAAAGCTTTGTTTTTTAAACGCATGACATAGAATTTATGGGCAAAAATGCTGGTATTTCTCGTATCCGCAAAGGTGCTAACACCCGCATACAATGAAGTTACTAACCCCCCAAGAAATCCCAAATAATAATTTGCAACCGCTTGCATACTTAGTTTAAAAGTAGCGGATAAAATCGCTCTGGTTACAATGTAGGGTAATTGTTTTCTGAACTCGCTTGCAACTACTGCATCCATTAAGGACAAGGTTTCAAAGGGTATGGTTTTTTCACCCTTTTGTAAGCTGAAGTTTTGATAAAACGCTTCGCCATCTTCTAGCCTTGGTAAGGCTAAACTCGCATTGTAGATAGAATCAATCATAAAAATAGGCACATCAATCTTAAATTCGCTTTTTTGTGGCTCTTTGCCATCTTCAATGATAATCCAAGTGAAAGTGTCATTAGTAGGGCGTTGAAAAAAGAGTAAATCATTAGCTACGACAGGATTTTGACTAACTCCGAACGCTTCATTCAAATAGCCTAACCCCTTATTCTTATCCCCTTCTAAAGCGTAAAAAAGCCCTGAAAGATACGAGACAACAGGATTAATCAAGCCTTGATAAGCTCGGTATTTATCCAAATTAGAATAAGTAGCGTTTAGAATTTGGCTCGCTTCTTCTCTAGAACGCTCCATGTTAATGCGGTGCTGCTTGTTAGAATCCATTTCTTTTATAGCTTTTTGAACTTCTTTGTAATAAAATTCTTTAGCCCTTCGCTGGCGTTCATTCGCACGATTGAATTGCACCCTAGCGTTCGCACTATCATTCAAAAGCATGTAATCAATGGCTTTATAATAATTGATTAAAACCCCTTCATAAATATTCCCCCCATAAACACGCACATTGTCATTAACCATAGTAGCACCCACATAACTAGCCCCCTTTAAAAAAGCGTTTTGCGTTGCATCAAAGCGGTTTTCAGCCTTATCTAGTATCTCCAAAGAAGCCTTGTAATCTCTTGCATATAAAGCACTCAAGCCATTTTGCATATCCCACAAAAGGGCGTTCTTTTTTTGCTTAGTGAATTGCTTGGAATATTCATAAGCTTTTTTAGGGCTTTCTTCATAATAGAGCGTGTTAAAATGAGCCAAATCAGCACGATAACCTATACAGCCTGATAGCAATAGAACCGCCCAAAGTAACAGGATAAAATGCTTCAATCAAACCCTTTTATGAAGTTTTTGTATGCGTAAAATTGAACATATCATAACATTTTTATTAAAACATAAGCTTTTTATGGCTAGAATACTTTCCAAGCTCTTGTTTAGACCTATGCAATAGGATTTTAGGGTAACGCTTCAGGGTAGGAATACAGCAGAGTCCCCTAATTTTTTATGTGCCTTAGCCATCTGAATGGGGGCGTTTTCCTATTTCAATCTCTCATTTCAATTAACTTTGTATTAACTAGGTATTGATGCATTAAAAACAAGGCTTAGTTTCATCAAAACTATCTAAAAGGAAAAAATGGTTGATAATTCTTAGAACTTGTTTGACAAAGATTTTCTTTGATAACATGAAGTGCCTAACAATAAAGAAACTACCCATTCTCAATTAGAGCCTAGTTTGATTCTCCTATCAATTTTTCACGCCACTTGTTAGGATAATCTTGTTGTAAAGCTTTCATCTTATTAACATGGCTAGAATCAGAGTTAAAAATTTTTAGATAATGCCCTAAACTCTCTAAACTCACATCAATCATATTAGAACTCCCATCGCCTAGATTTTTGACTAGAACCTGTCTTGAATGCAAAGGAGTGTTTTCTAAAAAAGAAATTTCCATTTCACTTAAAGGCACATTAAAATTTTGTTTTAACTCTTTGGCGTTTTTTTGGGGGTATAAAATAAGCGTTCCCATGTTGCTTAAAAAACTATGAGCGTTTTTTACCCCACTTAGTTGGTAAATATCCTGTAAGGCTAACACCACCACGCCATTAGCCTTTCGTGCTTGCGTGATTAAAGCGTTAATCTTGGTATTAAGCAAATCATTTTCTACATAAGATTTGAACTCATCTAAAAAAACCAAAAACCCACCATCATTTTTCCTAGACTCTTCTAAAATTCTATAAAACAAATAATAGGCTAAAAGCCCTAAATCTTTAGGGTTTTGAGTGATAGCGTCTAAATTAATAACATTTAACAAGGCGTTTGTATTTAATGTATCATTAAGAGCGTTAAAAAGGGGGTTACTCAAATACGGCTCTAAACTCAAATTTAATTGATTAGATGAAGTTCTTTTAAGCGTTTCTTTAAAATCCTTTAAATCAAAGGCTTTAGGATACAAGGTTTCATAAAGACTCATAATGGCATTAGAAATCGCATTCACATCTTCTATCAATTCTTTATTGCGTGAAGTGGGGTCTTTTATGTTTAACATCGCTTGATAAAAGGATTGCAAAAATTGCATGTTCTGTGCGTTTGGCTCTAAAGAAAAAGGGTTAATGCTAAAACTAAGCCCATCATGATAATGCCCCTTAAAAAACTTTGTGAAAGAATATAAGCCTTGCATTCTGTCAAAGGCTAAAAGGCGCATTTTTTCATACTTCAAAGCACTCATCATTAAAAAACTCATTAAAGTGCTTTTACCGCTTCCTGTAGCCCCAATAATAAGCGTGTGTCCATTGACTTTAGCAACTTCGCTACCCCTATCATGCTTAACTTCTTGGTTATGAAAGTTAAATAAAAAAGGGGTTGAGTCCAAATTTTTAAACACACTTAAGGGACTATTCCCCCATGAATTAGCCCTAAAACCTGAATTTTGTTTTTCAAATACCATTAAACATGCCAAAGCTTTAGAAGTCAAAAAACGCAAGCGGTGGTTCAAATGAATGCATTCTGGAAAAAAAGAAAAATACCCCCCTTTCAAGCCAAAAGTTTCTACTACGCCCACTAGACCTTCTTTAGATAAAAGCCCTAAAACTAAGCTTGTTTGAGCGTCTAAACTCTCTAAACTAGGGGCTTTTATAAGAATGTTTAAGGCGAATTTTTGCATAGACAAACGCCTTGTTTTAACCAACTCTTGATATTCTAACAACTCATTTTTGACTAGATTAGACATGCTAAACTTGGTGCGTTCTTTTAAAAAATTCAACGCCTTATTCACGCTCATAGGCTCTATAGAAAACACAATGTCCAAATGAGCTTCTTGGTATAAAAGCGTGGCAATGGCTATAGAAGTGATGCGTTCACTCTCATAGGCTTTGATACCGATTAAGCGACTATAGAGTTTTTGATTAAAACGCTCTTGAATGAAATAATCTTTTTCAAAAGTTACCAAACTAGCGATATAGCTATCGCTCAAATACCCCCCTACTAGGGGCTTTAGGGGCAGTTCAAACCCATTGATATATTCGGCATAAAAGTTCAAAACTTCTCTAGAGTTTAAGAGTTTGGGGCGATAACTTTTGAGTTGCAGTTCCAGGCTTTTTAAAGTTTCTTGTAAAAAATGTGATTTATAAGAGAGAATATCCTTAAAATTTTCTTTATTAGCACGCATAAGAGATTGTTTCTTATGCTCTAAAACGCCCCATAAAGAATGCGTGCTTTCTAAGACTAAGAAATATTGATTTTCATACACTTCTTTATTTTCAAATTTATCCAAAATAGCTTGCACGAACTTAGATTTTGCTTGAGTGTTCTGTCTGTAGTCCATCTTACGCCTTTTAGCTACAATGCGCACCACGACTTTTTCTAAGGAATCTAACGCCATTTGGCGTTCAGTGAATAAATCTTGTAGTTGCTCCATATTCAAATGCGTGTAGCTAATCCCTTCCAAACTGAGTATGCCGACCAAATTTTCATTCTTAGTGAGTAAAAAATGCTCATCATACAAGCCTAGAATATTGTTTTCTTCACTCATTGAATAGCTTTTAGGCAAAACCCCTAAAAGATAGTTTGAAACCTTTTGCTTGATAGTGCTTACAAGCTTTTCTAACATTCTATGCCCTGTAGCATTTAGTTTTAGTTTTAATCTTGCTTCTAGCAATGATGATGTCTGAAATATCTTCATCAAAAAATTCTAGCACGCTAAAGAGCATTAAAAATCCTAAATACAATAAAAAAGCGTTCAACAAGTCAAGCCAAGGAAGTAATATAAAAGGCACAAAAATAGAAATCAAATAGGACTTTGCATTCAGCCACAAAAATTTTTCTTTAACAGAAATTTCACGCAAATTTCTCACGCTCACTGATGCAAAAACCATTAAAATATCCCCATAAACCAGCTTGCTAAACTAGGGGCTTTAAAAAACAAGAAAATTCCAAACACCACACCAAGTATGGTGAATAAAATCTCTTTCCACCTGTCTAAATTTCTCCACACATAAATGGCAATCCCTATAAAAATCACCATTAAAATTCCCTTAGCTATAGGGCTTTTAAGCTGGGCTTCTAAGGCGTTGAAAAACCCTTCTAACCCTTCAGCAAACAGACTTGAAAAACACAATCCTATTAAAAAGATGATTTTTAAAAAATAAGCAAACATCAAAACCCCTTTGTTTAACCTTAATTAACTCTCTAATCGTTTTAGATTATTTCAAAAAAACGATTAAGGGCTTCTAAAAAACAATCAAAAGAATGTTTTTTTGTATGGGTGGGGGTAAAAAGGCAAAGTTGAAAGCATTAAAAAACCTTGCTACTCCACAATTTGATAAACATAAGAAATATTAGCATGCTCTTTAGTTTGTAATGCATTCTCTTCTAGCATGTTTTGGATTTTTTCAAAACTATATTGCAAGTGGTTATAAGCAATAATAACCACCTCATCATCTTTTTTTAAGAAATGCGTTTGAGCAAAAGGCATGTAAGGGGTGGCTCCGATAGTTACAACCATTTTAGTAGGAAAACTATGGCGCTCTAAAAAAGGTCTTAGGGCTTCTAAAGAATCGCAATCTTTTTGATAATTGAGCCTGTCTTTAATCCAGTCTAGTAGCTTTTGATAAAAAAACTCGTATTTAAGCAATTTGCTATTTTCTCCATAAACATGCCATAGGTTATTACGCTTCAAAAACGATGCGATAGAAAAATTATTGCACACGCCCCCATAAGCAAATTTATCAATAGGAAGTTTCTGCCCCATGCCCTTAGAACCTGATGAAAAATTCTTTTTTTGCGAGAGTTTTGCAGCGTCTAAATTACGCACAGAAGTGTCATTAAACGCCATGAAAAAATTAGGCACAAGCTCAACGACCAAATGATTTTCATCGTATTTAACCTCACATTCTAAAGCGACTTCAGGCTCTGCTTGAACTTTTAAGCTCAAATCACTAGGTAAAATAATCTTTTCATTATCAATACAAAAACGCCCCAAATACGAATCTTCATGAGGAATATAAAAAGGAAACAACCCCTTGGGTGCGTCTTTTTCTTCACTTTTCATGTTAATAAAACTATGACTCTCTCCTGCTTGCTCCAAATGCCCTGCAAAATTCCCCACCACACCAAAACCTAAAAATTCTTGCACGAAAACCTCCTAGCAAATAGCATACGCTTATTAGAGTTCATTTCATTATAGCACAAAAAGAAAACGCTCCAAAAACTCTCAAAAACTTAAGCCCTAAGCCAATAAATACGCCCTAGCACTCTCTTTATCCAAGGGATAAAGCTCGCATGTTTTACCCCCAATTTGCACCAAGTAAGCTTGCTCTTTTAACGTCTTAGCATAGCCTAGAGCGATACGCCCTGCCAATTCTTTATCTTCCTTGCTAGCGTCTTTATCCACCAAACTTAAAGGGCCTTTACAATCTAACAACTCAATTTTATCCATTAAGGGGTGTTTAATATCAAGCTTGTGATTTTCTTCTTCGTTTCTTGCCACAACCAAGCGAGCGTTATTAGGTAAGACAAAGTAACGCCCCATTTTAACAATCACGCTATCTTCAATCACCATTTCTCTATGCTCTTTTAAGTTCTTAATCTTGTTGCTCACCTGAATATCCGTAAGCAAGCACCCCCCACCTGGCTTTTCATAGTATTTCAAGCCATAATCTTTTACCATTTGTAATTGCCTACTACGCCCCCTACCACTCACATCTAAAAGCTTCTCTCTATTGACCCAACCCTTTTTTTCCATAAAGGTAGGCTCTAAGAGTTTAGCGCTCATAGGGCGTAGTAACAACTCATCTAAAAATTGTGGCTTTTCATTATTTGTGCCATTTCTATCTAAAATCTTATCAAAGCACTCTTCTTCGCCCACACTTCGAACGAGCTTTCTCACTTGGTCAAGCGCTTCTTTTCTTTGAGATTTGGGGCGTTGTCCTAGCACTTCCCCACTCAAAACAAAATCAGCGTTTAATTCAAGCATTTTATAAAACGCATTTCTAAACATGTTTGCATGGCAATCTATACAAGGGTTGAAATATTTTCCATAACCATATTTTGGCTTAAACAACACATCATTAAAAAATTGCTCTCTAATATCACACACTAAGAGCTTGGCTCCAATTTGAGCGGTGGCGTTTTCAAAATACTCTCTTTTATCCTTGTTCCCCCCAAATCCTATATTAAAATGCAAAGCGGTTACTTCAATGCCTTGCTCAATGAGTAATTTCATAGACAACAAACTATCTAGCCCCCCACTAAATAAGGCTAAAGCTTTAATTTTTTTCATACAGCGACTAATTCTCCTTGCTTTAATTTGATAATGGCTTCACGAGCCTTTTTTAAAAAAACCACTTTTTCATCAAAAGAAAGTGAGCTTTTAGGAATTTCTTTTAATTGCCGTTCATAATAGCGTAAAATCAACAAGCACAATTCCTTTTCAAACCCCCCTTTTTTTAGGGGTAAATTCGTGTCTAATAATAACGCAACTAACTTGGGGTCATCTAATTTTTCTTGACATAGGGCTTCAAATTCTTGTTTTTTATGCAAGAATACCCCACTATGAATATAGCCTATTGCCAAGTCTAATAAGCTCCTGTCTTCTAAAAGATAGCGAATCACTAATTTTTCTAAAAATTCTAAACTCAAAAGATTAGAAGAAATTGCAAAATTTTTAGGGTATTTTTGAACACTTGTATCTCTTTTGTTAGAAAAAGGCGTAGCAAAAGAATCTTTGATACCCAAAACATGCAAAGGCACTTGTAAAAGAGTGGCAATGAGTGGCTTGTATTCAGCTTGCAAAAGCAATGAAAAGCCCTTTAAGAAATTGAGCATTTCTTTAAGAGCTTTATCTTTTTCTAAGGGGTCATTGAGCGTGTAGGTGCTTGCCATATGCCTTAAAACAAATTCAATGAAAGCTACAGGGTGCGACAATAAAGCTTTCAAGGTTTCAATATTATTGTTTGCTACCATATCCGCTGGGTCTAGGTTATTATCAAATAAAACCACTCCGCCACTTCTTTGCTCTTTAGCCAACATTAAGCTCGCTTTATAAGCGGCGTTTTGCCCAGCCTTATCCCCATCATAGCTAAGAATGATTTCTGGCTCACCTTTTTTAAGCAAGGGTAAATGCGACAATGTTAGAGCCGTTCCAAGTGTGGCTACTGCATTCTTAAACCCCGCTTGGTGCAACAAAATCACATCTAAATAGCCTTCTGTGATGATAATTTGCTTTTGTTTATAGATTTGTTCCTTAGCCAAATGATAGCCATAGAGCAAGCTGGATTTATCAAAAAGCTTGGTTTGGGGTGAGTTAATATACTTAGCCATGCCATCTTTTAGGGTGCGTCCCCCAAAACCCACCACTTTAGCACTAGGATTATATATAGGAAACATGATACGCTCCAAAAAGCGTAAATATATTTTGTTACTAGGACTATTTTTATCGTTTCTATTACCATCATTTTTGCCAAGCACTCCAAGCTCAATCAATTTGTCCTTATCTAAGCCTTTATGCTCAATATCAGGAAGTATTGTTTTTGTGCATAGCCCTAGTTTGAATGCCTGAATGCTTTCTATACTCAGTCCCCTTTGTTTTAAATAGTTTAAAAAATAAGGGGCGTTAAAAAGCTGTGCTTGATACAACGAACTCACTTCTTCTAGCAAATGGTAGTCTTCTTTGGTGTTATAATGTGTGCCTTTCTCATATTCTAAGGCCACATTGAATCTATGGGCTAATTTTTCAACCGCTTCCACAAACGAAAGCTTTTCAAACTCCATAACAAATTTAATGCTATCCCCACTCGCTCCACAACCAAAGCAATGATAAAACCCCTTAGCCTGATTCACGCTAAAACTCGCACTACGCTCATCATGAAACGGACAACGAGCCATGTAATTTGCACCGGTTTTTCTTAAATCCACATACGAACCTACAACATCTACAACATCTACAACTTGTAAAAGACGCTCAATGGAGCTTTTAGTAATCATTATTTACGCTTTCTTTTGTTATCAACGCTCATTTTTTTGAATTATACTCCAAGTACTAAAAGCAGAATTTAAAAAATCTAATTGAAAGCGTTTATCAAAAAGCAAAAGATGTAGAGCGTTATAACGATTTTATGAGACATAGGAATGATTATTTAGGATAGTGAAGAATATACGATTAAATTTAATGAGAGTGGATTGTTAAATACTAATAGACTGATAGAATATGAAAGATTATACAAATAGATTAAAAATAGAAATAGTAGGGTTTATGTAAATATAGGACATTACCTAGACAACGAGCAAGAAAAATACACAAAGAAATTTAAGAAAAACGCAGAGATACCTTTTAAAGTCATAGAAAAACACGAGTAGGAAACAGAGCAAGCAGAAAAATAAGCCAAGAAAGAGTTTGGAAAGAATTACAGCGAGTTTTCTTTAAAACCTAACGAAGCCCTAGAAAAACTATTAAAAGAAAAGAACGGACAAGTTACACTAGCCATGTATAGAGATGATTTAGGGGGGATTGATTTTGTATGGGGTAAGGGCGACAAAAACGGTTATGGACTAGAACACATTTTAGAGCGTAGAGAACAACAAGCCATTAATAATGGACTAAGCGAGCAAGAAGCGAAAGAATACGCTTTAAATGTAATTAAATCAATACCAGAGATACTAGAGAAAGGCGAGAAAAAGCCTAAAGGAAAGAGACAAGGCATTGAATACAATAGAATGAGAGTCGGTCTAAGTGATAAGATAGGGAACAAAAAACTAAATAATCAGTGGGTTATCAGTAGCTATGAAGTATATAACAGCGAGAATGAGCTACTATTACACTCTTTAGCCCAAGATTACAAGGGGCAAGTTAAACCCCTAAACTCACTTGAAAATAATCATACCACAGAAAATTTAACTACCAAAGAGCCAAACAAAGAAGCCAACACTTTAAAAGCGTATAATGAAAGCTTTGAAAATAAAAACAAAGAAAAAAACATGAAAAAACTCTCTTTTGATGAGATTAAGCAATTGATTGATAACGCCCCCACTAAAGGGAAAGACATTTTGTTAATAGGAAATGAAAATCTAACCCCTGAAATCGTGGAGTATATCCACAAGAAACAGAGAAAGGTAGGGATAGAAAAATTGAATGAAAATGAAATTAAGGCTTTTAATTTTGAATACCCTAAAAACGCTAAAATCATTATTGATTATCAAGGGATACAACACGCCCTAAATAAGCATGGCGTTAATTCAGCTAATGTTCGCTTAAGCAAGCAACTTCCTATCACATACACTGATATAGCAAACTACAGAAATATCGTAAATAACGCCGATGAAACCATTAAGAAAGGTAATAGGATAATGAGCTATAAGCAAATTAACGGGCATTTCGTGGTAGTGGAACAAATCAACAGAAATCAAAGCGAGTTTCTATTCAAAACCATGTTTAAAGAGAAAGGGAATTATAAGAATGGTGCAGACTACAAGAAAAATATCAGTGAGAATTAAAAAGCCTCACCTTAACCATACACAAGCCCATGTGTCTTGTGTGTTAGGGCGTTTTGGCACACTTAAGCAAGTGTTTTTATGTGATAGCATTATCAAAATGCCACCACTACAAGCTAAAAACTTTGTTTTTAGCTCACGGCATGATACTACCCAAAAAGAATTAATAAGGCAAGATGAGACCATAAATCAAAGACAAAACCAACAACATAAAACTTAACCCAAAGGATTAAAATGTTAAAAAACAAAAGCCTTTTAAATGAAAATCAAACACAGCAAGAAATACTTAATCAATATATTTTAATGGTAGAAGAAGCTAGACACATAAGCGACAGACGCACTAATACTAATTTTTGTTTTATGGCGTTTCATTTGATTTGTTTAAGCGTAGCTTTAATTTTAGGGGGGTTTAAGGCATGCGTGTTTATAAGCGTGGGCTTAATTTTGTGTATCGTATGGTTAGAGATATTAAAAAAATCAAAAGCCGTTAATAGCATTAAATTTGAGATTATTACGCAGTTAGAGAATAGTTTAAGCGTTAATCTATTTAGTTATGAGTGGTATTTAATGCAAGAAAAAAATAAAAATTTTAAACTATTTTTTACTATTGAAAGCAAGATGCCCATCTGTTTTTTTGTGGCATATTTGTTTAGTTTTTCTTGGAGACCATTCCAAATTCTGTGTCAAGTAACATATTTATAACCTTTTGAATCTCTAAATACTTCTCTTTAATCTATTCTCAAAGAAAATAGCTAATTGAGATAAGGTTAGACTAGAATTATGAAATAGGCATACCCTATTTAGAAGTAGCGTTTAAAATACCCATATAAAGTAATTTTAATAAAGAATTTTCATTAGGGAAACCCCCTTATAGTTTTAGTTAATTTTTTCAAATTGTCTATGGACTAGCTCAATAATATTAGTCGTATAGATAATCTTTCTAAGCAGGGGGATACTTAAAAAATAAAGAGAGATTATCCCATTTATTTTGCCAAGATTTAAGCACTAAGAGATACTTACTACCCCATTTTTCATTAAGTCTAATAAGCTCACTTTCAGCTATCTCTTTAGTAGAGGCTTGATAGACTAGCTTTAAATCTTTTAGAAATTCCTTTTGATACTTGCTCCCCACAAATTTAATAGAATTTCTAATTTGATGGACTATACAAAGCTGAACTTCTGTTTTAGGAAAAATACTATTGATAGCTTCAGGAAATCCTTTTAAACCATCAACTGAGGCTATAAGAATATCCTCTAACCCTCTATTTCTTAAATCGCTTAAAACACTAAGCCAAAAATTAGCCTCCTTTACTTTCACTTAAATATAATCCTAAAACTTCTTTTTTACCCTCTAAATCTAGTGCTAGAATGGTATAAACCGCCTTAGTAACATACCTACCATCTTCTTTAATCTTATAGTGGATTGCATCTAAATCACACAAAAGGATAGATAGCTTTAAGGAGTCTAATTTGGACATTCTCTTAGCTTGTCTATGATTTTATCTGTAATGGCACTCATAGTGGCTATACTTAACTCTATCCTATAAATTTCTTCAAATATGTTTTACAATATCCTTATAGTTCAATCCTAAGCCATACATAGAGAGTATCCAATCTTTCTATTTCATTAGAGATACTAGTTTGATTTTTCTTTACAATTTGGGGTTCAAAAGTTCCTGCTCTATCTCTTCTTAGTATTCAGTATAAAAGCTCCATCGGTGCTTTTAATAGTCTTAGAAGATTTACCATTCTTACGATTTTTATTGCCCCCTAAAAACCTTAGTGCAATATGGGTTTTTATTGCAACTTTTAGTGCTGCTTCTATAAGTTGTTTAACTAATGGAGCTAAAACACCATCTTTACCACTAATTTTTTTACCTGCTAAAATTTGTTGCACTGCGTTATTAAAATCAAAATTTTGTTCTTGTTCTGTCATAATCAATCCTTTTTGTTATTTTAGTGGATTGACACAGAATTTTTAATGGACCCCTTTCTTGCTCTGCTAATTGTAGGGGGGTTAGGGCTTTTTCTTGTTTTATTAGTTCTTTTTGGGTAGGATTGTTTTTAGCGTCACCGTGAGAGAGAAACTCACGGCGTGCAACAGGATTATTTTCTGTTAGCAAGGCGCTTGAAACTTCTTTATATCTATTACTATTTTTATAATTACCATTGCTCTTATACATCGTTTTTAAAGCTAGTTCATTATTGCCTGTATATGCAACTTCAACCACCACTGCATAGCCGTTAATTTGCTTAAACGCTGTTATTGTATTATTGCCCCTATTGTCTTTAGTCTTAATAACTTCATCAGCGTTGTTAATAAAATTTCTATAGTTTGCTATATCTTGGTAAGTTATAGGATTTGTATCTTTTGAATGCTTTTTTAAAATGTGTTGTATCGCTTGATAATCTAAACTCGCTCTTATATTATCATCGTGTTTAAAATTCAAGTCTTTTAATAATTCTTGTTCTCTTGGGCTTATTTTCTCAATAATCATTTTTTTATTGTTTTTATGTAAAAACTCTACGACTTCATCGTTTAGATTATTATTTCCATAAATAGGTGCGTTAATGCCTTTTGTAGGTAGTTTTTCATTTGATAGTAATTCTTTTATTTCTGTATTTTTCAAATTCAAATCTGAAAAATTAAGCCCTGTATCATTATTTAAAGCGTTGTTTATTCTGTTTTTAATCTCTTTTTCTGTGGCTTCGTTTGTGGCTTGTCTTAATGGCTCTTGGGTGGCTTGTGGTAGATGGGCATCGTTTGTGGCTTGATTTAGATGGGCATCTTTTATAGCTGGCTCTGTAACTTCTCTCGCTGGCTCTTGTGTATTTAGGTGGGCTTCTTTGGTGGCTTGCTCTGTGATTTCTTTCGCTTGCTCTTGTGTGGCTTGTCTTAATGGCTCTTTTGTATTTATAGGGGAATCGTTTGTGGGTGCTTTTAATGGCTCTTTTGTTGCTGGCTCGCTGGCTTGTTTAAAATCTTGTTTAGCTTGATTTAAACCGCCTTGTAATTCATCTATAATCTTAAGGGTATCATTTGAAAATTTAGAATTTTTAGCGCTTAATTCAAGGTTTTTACTAAACTCATCAACGCTTGAGCTTCTCTCTAAAGCTCGCTTAATGTGGTATTTTAAAGCGGCTCCTGCGGTGCTTTCGTTTAGGGCTTTGGGTAGCTTTAGCCCTAGAAATCTATCGGGGGCATTTCTATAGAGTGTCCCTAAAGCAAACTTAGTCCATAAAAACTTCGCCGCCCCGCTTAGGGTGGTGGCTAGTCCTTGGTTAATGTTTTTAGTAGTAGCGGCTTTTAGGTTGTTAGCTATTTGTGAATCATTTTTAAAAAGCTTATGAAAGCCGTTAGCTATGTCTATATATTCCTTAGCCTTTGGGGTGTTAAAAACGCCGCCTTTAAATTCATTTAACTTGTTAAAAAAGTTATGACTATCAAAAACTTTTAAATCGCCTTGTGTGCTATCTTGCATTAAGCGATTTAGCATGCTTAATTCTATGCGTTCTCTGTCTTGTGTGTTTAAGCCTTTTGTTAAGACTTCGTAATTGCTTAAATCTTTCTCGCCTTGTCCTTGTATAACTTTCATTAAGGATTTAATAGCATCTTGCTCTTTCACATTTCTATCTCTTATTTTAGCGGTGTCTATTAAGTCCATGGTGGCTTTCATATTTCTGTAATCATTTATTGCAGTGTTATGTAGCTCTTTGATTGGCTCTTTTGTGGTTTGTCCGCTGGTGGCGGTGGCTTGCCCTTACATGACTTTGTATATATCTATCGTTAATATTTGGGGTAAAGTTCTAAAAATTGTATCATTGTCTTGTGCCATTGGCATATGAATGTGTTCGTTATTCCCATCTGTGAAGGATTTAATATAATCTTTTTTAGCTGCATCTTTGTCTTTTGTAAAAATTTCAATGTGTGGCTCTTTTAAAGTCGGTTCTACAAAGTTTAAATAAGCTAGTCTGTGTTTGCTATTTGGTTTTTCTCTCAAATGATTAAATTGTCTAAAGGCTACAAGCCCTACACTCATTAAATAAGCAAAAAAACCCTACCAAAAGATATATCTCAAGGTCAAGCGATTTTGACCCCTGCTAACACGCCTTAAATTGAGTGGGCATCTCACATCTTTACATCTCAAATACAAAAGTTCATATGGCTTAAAACTTGGATTTTAAGCCCTTTTTTGCTTAAGCCATCTGAAATTTTAGCCTAAAAGCTTCTCTAAAAACAGCACAAAAAAATCGCTTCTTGTTTTAGCAAATTTTATAAAACATCTTAGCTTAGTATCTTATAATCCACAAAGCCACCAAACCACCGATAATAAAAACCCACTAACCCTAAAACAAGCTTGTACCTGTGGTTAAGCTTCTTGGTTTCATTCTTTTTTTATGAGAACGACAAACTTCTCAAGGATGATTCAATGCTGGATTTTGCCTTATTCTTTAATCTTAAATTCTAGCTTTTTCAACATTCAAAAAGTTATTTTTCATTAAAAACATTATTTTAAATCATTTGTTAATTATCTAGGTTTTTATGCCCTTTGATTATCGTAAGTTACTTATAAAATTTTGAAGTTCAATTGATTAAAAAACTCTTTTCTATTTTTGACTCATTTGGCTTGCTCTTTAGCCATCTGTGCGTGTTTGCAATCTTTCTTAAAAGATTTGGCAATGTAGTTTGTTTTGAGTGTAGAAGTGAAAGCTTCGTGGCATTTTTGAAGTTTCTTATCTCGTGCCTGGGGGTTTTGAAGATAGTATTTCACCGGATGCACGAAACTAAAATAAAAACCCATAGGGGCGTTACGGCTACTTGGCGTGCCTTCGCAATGGTCGCTACAATAATTGCTCTGTGCTTTCAAACCCTCTAAAATTAGAAGCACTAAAAAAACTATCTTTTGCATCAAAAGTCCTTTTAATAGCTTACTCCCCACCAAAATACACTAACGCTGAACCCCAAGTGAGACCCCCACCAAAAGCGTCTAAAAGCATTAAATCACCCTTTTTTAAACGCCCTTCTTCATAGGCTTCACACATAGCCATAGGAATACTTGCAGCTGAAGTATTGCCGTATTTATGCACCGTTAAAACCACTTGCTCATCTTTGAAATCTAAATGCTCTCTCACGGCTTGAATGATTCTCAGATTCGCCTGGTGCGGAATAAACAGCCGCACATCTTCAGGTTTCAAAGCGTTTTTTTCTAAAATCATTTCTACATCTTTGAGAAGCGTTTTAACCGCCAACTTAAACACTTCATTCCCTTTCATGTGTAAAAAAGGCATTGAGCTATCTTCATGCGGACTAAAGGGCGTTGCTTGAAGCGTTCGTGGCGTGTAGAGATAGTCTGAAAAATTCCCATTCGCTGAAGTTTGCACATCTAAAATGCTCTCTTTTAAATCTGTTGTCCTACCTACTACACACGCCCCAGCCCCATCACCAAATAAAATACAAGTCCCCCTATCCTTAAAATCTAGCACGCTACTAGTCTTTTCTGCTCCGACAATCAGCACATTTTCATACATCCCACTCTCAACATAGGCCTTAGCTACAGACAATAGATAGATAAAGCCTGTGCAAGCGGCTGATATATCAAAGGCGGGCTTGTTCTCAATGCCTAATTTCGCACTCAACACACAAGCAGTTGAGGGCATGGCTAAAAAATCAGGGCTTAATGTCGCCACAATAACTAAATTAATGTCTTGTGGGGTGAGTTTTGCACGCTCTATAGCCTTTTTAGCAGCCATAAAGCCCAAATCACTACTTTTTTCACTCGCTTGTGCGAAACGCCGCTCTTTAATACCTGTTCGCTTCTCTATCCATTCATCACTGGTATCTAAAAATTTTTGAAACTCCGCATTCCCTACACACTCATCTGGAGCATGCATAGCAATTGACTTAAGAGAGGCATAAAACTTCATTCAATCCCCTTACAACAATGAGCTAGCATTCTGAGTACCACACTCACACCGAGATGATTTCAAACGCTCAAACGCCTTTGTGATTCTCAAACAAACTTGACTTTCAACAGCACTAATAGCCTGGTAAATCGCACATTCAATCGCCCTAGCGTTGCTCTTACCATGGCTAATAATCACGCTTTTATTAACCCCAAGTAGTGGTGCACCCCCATACTCGGCATAATCGGTTTTTTGCTTCAAGGTGTTAAAGGCGTTTTTAAGCATTAAAGCCCCTATTTTAGACTTAAGAGAGCTTTTAATTTCTTCCTTAAAAATAGAGCCTATCGCACTAGCCACACCTTCAGTCGTTTTTAACACCACATTACCTGTAAAACCATCACACACAACGACATCTACAAGTCCCTTAAAAATATCATTCCCTTCTATATTACCATAGAAAAAATCATAGTTTTTAAGCATTTTGTGGGTTTCTTTGACAAGCATGTTACCTTTGATATCTTCTTCGCCATTACTCAAAAGCCCCACCTTAGGATTTTCATAATTTAACACACTTCTAGCATACTCATACCCCATAAGTGCGAAATCTACCAGGTATTCAGGCTTACAATCAGTATTCGCTCCCGCATCTAGCAACACACCAGGGCGTTTGCCAACACTAGGCATTAAAGTGCAAATGGCGGGTCGCTCTACACCTTTGATACGCCCTAAGCGTAAGGTTGCTAAACCCATAGTAGCCCCGCTATGTCCCGCTGAAATCAAAGCGTCAGCACCATTTTTCAAAATATCCATACCCAAATAAATAGAAGATTCCTTACGCTTAATAGCCTCAGTAGCCACTTCTTCCATTCTAATATAATCTTGTGTGTGAATAATATCAACTTTGCTCGCTAACTCTTTAGAAATAAAAGGAGTCGCCTTGTTTTTATCCCCCACCAAAACAACGCTAAAACTCCTATTTTCTAGGGCTCTTGAAACGCCCTCAATAACAGGTAAAACCCCATGGTCAGCTCCCATTAAGTCTATGACAATTTTCATTATGTATCCTTAAAAGGCTTGTGTAATCTCCCCACCTACTCCATAATAATAGAACCCCTTATTAAGGGTGCTTTTATTACTGGTATTCTTTGGTAAATTTATTCACATGGTGAGAAAGCTTCCAAGTGCCATCTTTTGCTTTCACAGGCTTAGCTAGTTTAACGGTGTAATGGGTGCGTCTTTTTGCCGCTCTTGTTTTACTCACTCTTCTATCAGGTACTGCCATAAAATCTCCTTAAAATATTCAATCTGTATAGTGGTAGTCTAATTTAATGGACTCCACTTCAGAGCGTAAAATCTCGCTCAAATCAATAAAACCATTGAAAGATTCAATAACATCTAAATTATCAAAACCTAAACTTTGGCTTTGCATATCCCACACGCCGTCTGAAACATGCAAAACCAAAGGCTCATCAATTTGACGCTTAAATTCCTTACCGCTTAAGCTACAAACAAGCATAAGCTCCCCCTTAATTCGGGCATTCAAGCGAAAAATTTTTCCATTCAAACGCACAACTTCGCCTTCTAAGCTCACGCCTTCATACTCTAAAGAGATTTTTTTAGGCACATTAGAAGCGATTTTACGCATTTCAAGCTTCATGCTAACGCTTTGAAAGTCCTAAAGTTCTCTAGTGGCAAAAAAGAAAGCGATTTCATTCTTTGCATTTTCTAAGCTATCGCTCCCATGCACTGCATTTGCGTCAATGCTTGTTGCAAAATCCGCTCTTATAGTGCCTTTTTGAGCCATTTTAGGGTCGGTCGCCCCCATAAGCTCCCTATTTTTAGCCACAGCATCTTCACCTTCTAAAACCATAACCACTACCGCACCACTTGTCATAAACCCCACTAAGTCTTTGAAAAAAGGTCTGTCCTTATGCACCGCATAAAAAACCTTAGCATCTTGCTCGCTTAAATGCAAGCGTTTCATAGCGATTACTTCTAGATTATTGCTCTCAAAACGCTCAATAATTTTTCCTACAACTCTTTTTTTAACCGCATCAGGCTTAATAATAGATAGCGTTCTTTGTTTCAATTTAAACTCCTTGTGAATTTTTGATTATACAAAAATTTTTCTAATTTATTACCCTTAGGGCATTTTTTAATGCTTGAAAAACGCCTTAATTTCTTCAGCCTTATTAGTCTTTTCCCAAGTAAACTCATCTAGCTCACGCCCAAAATGCCCATAAGCTGAAGTGAGTGAATAAATGGGTCTTAATAAATCCAAGCTTTCAATAATGCCTTTTGGTGTGAGCTTGAAAATAGATTTCACGCATTTTTCTAGCTCCGCACTTGAATACTTGCTCGTATTATGTGTATTCACATAAATAGATACCGGCTCAACTACGCCAATCGCATAGGCAAGTTGCACAGTCGCTTTATCACAAACCCCACTAGCTACTAGGTTTTTAGCCACATATCTAGCCGCATAAGCCGCACTTCTATCCACCTTGCTAGGGTCTTTTCCGCTAAAGGCTCCCCCACCATGTGCACAACTCCCCCCATAAGTATCTACAATGATTTTTCTACCGGTTAAACCTGCATCGCCTTGTGGCCCACCGATAACAAATTTTCCTGTAGGATTTACAAAAAACTTAATGTTATCATGCAAATATTCTTTGGGTAAAACCTTATAAACAATCTCTTCAATCACCGCTTCTTTTAAATGCTTTTGTGAGACTTCTGGAGAATGCTGGGTGGAAATAACAATTGTATCAATGCTTATGGGCTTGTTATTTTCATAACGCACGCTCACTTGAGACTTGCCATCAGGTCTTAAAAAAGGCAAGCTATTATCTTTTCTCTTTTGAGCTAGAGCAAAAGTGAGTTGATGGGCTAAATGAATGGGTAAGGGCATAAGTGTGGGAGTCTCTTTGCATGCATAGCCAAACATAAGCCCTTGGTCTCCTGCACCAATCTCGCCATCTTCTCTATCCACGCCTTGATTAATATCAGGGCTTTGCTCGCCAATGCCATTTAAAACCGCCGCACTTCTATAATCAAAGCCATAAAGAGCGTCTGTATAACCAATCTTTTTAACCACTTCTCTAGCAATCTCTTGCATAGGGGCATAAACAGAAGTTTTTAACTCGCCAGTTATCACACAAAACCCATTAGAAACTAAAGTTTCGCATGCGACTTTTGCTTTTTTGTCTCGTGCGATAATATAATCTAAAACCGCATCACTGATTTGGTCAGCCATTTTATCAGGATGACCTTCAGTAACCGATTCTGAAGTGAAAAGAAAACTCATTATTTTATCCTTTTGTTTAAATATTGAATTGTAATTAGAAATTAGGCTTATTATAACTTATTCATTTTAAGATTTAAAAAACCCTTTAGCTTTTTGCAACAAGCTTGACTTTTGCTGTTTTCTAAAGTTTGTCCGTAAATGGGCTAAGAAATGGTGCCACTCATGGATTTCCATAGCAGGAATGGCTCCGGCAAAATTCGTATTAGGGGGTAAATCCTTACCTACCGCACTTTTACCCCCAATTTGAGTAAATTCACCTACATGCAAATGCCCCCCAATGCCTACTTGCCCGCCAAAGACTACATTGCGCCCTGTGGTTGTAGAGCCACTTAAGCCCACTTGAGAGACTACAATGCTGTGTTCGCCCAAGACACAATTATGTCCGATTTGCACCAAATTATCAATTTTAACGCCTTCTTTAATTAAGGTCTCGCCAAAAACCGCCCTATCAATGGCGGTGTTTGCCCCAATTTCTACATTCTTTTGGATTCTTACAACGCCTACATGCTCAATTTTGATATGCTCTCCAAGGGCTGTATGAGCGTAACCAAAGCCATCGCCCCCAATCACACTACCGGCATGAATAATGACATTATCTTCTAAAATCGTGTTTTGATACAAAGTTACATGCGGATACAAAATGCAATTTTTACCTATTTTTACCCCATCAGCAATCACCACATTAGGATAAATCAAAGAATTTTCGCCAATTTCTACATTTTCTCCAATAATAACCTGTGGCATGATAGTAACTTTTTCAAAATGCTTAGGCTCACTCACTTTTTCTGGGTTTTTAAAAAAAGGGATTTTAAAAGCATGCGAGACTTTAGCAAAGGCTAAATGCGGATTATCCACAACTAAAGCTTGTATATGTTTTGGCACTTTAGAAGACTCTTTTTTACGGATAAACACCGCCCCAGCCTTTGAATCTTTTAAAAGCTTGAGATAGCGTGCTTGGTCAATGTAGCTAATATCATTAGGTGTAGCCTTATCTAAAGGAGCTAAGGCATTGACTTCAAAATCGTTTGAAAATTCTGTCTCAATAGAATAGGTGCTTAATAATTCACTTAATTTCATCAAATATCCTTATTGTTCTTTATGTAAATCCCACAACAATGTAGTTTTATTATCTTTTTCTTCTACAGCTCCCATGCCCATAATATTATACCCCGCATCTACAAAATGCACTTCGCCGCTCACCCCACTAGACAAAGAAGAGAGCAAATACATTCCCGCATTGCCGACTTCTTCTAAGCTCACATTTTTTCTTAAAGGAGCATTGATTTCATTCCATTTTAAAATCATTTTAAAATCAGCTATCCCACTAGAAGCAAGCGTTCTAATAGGTCCGGCGGACAATGCATTCACTCGTATATTTTCTTTACCTAAATCAACAGCTAAATAACGCACCGCACTTTCTAATGCCGCTTTAGCTAATCCCATGACATTATAATGTGCCATGTATTTGGTGCTACCTAGATAGCTCAAAGTTAAAATTGATGCCCCACTATTTAATAAAGGTTTTAAGGTATGCGTTAGCTCTATTAAAGAATAAACTGAAATTTCCATAGCAGTATTAAACGCACTTTTAGAAGTTTCTAATAACCCCCCTTCTAAGGCGTCTTTTGGAGCAAAAGCTACGCTATGAACGATAAAATCTAATGAGCCTAAATCTTGTTTGATATTATCGTGCAACAACTTAAAATGCTCTTCTTTACTCACATCTAATTCATACACATAAGGGCTATTAAATTCTTGTGCGATAGGTCTCACACGCTTTTCTAAATTCTCATTTAAATAAGTGAAAGCTAGTTCTGCCCCTTGTTCATAGCAAGATTTAGCAATCCCATAAGCGATGGACTTATTGTTTGCAACCCCTACAATAAGCCCTTTTTTACCCTTTAAAAATCCCATAATTTTTCCTTTTATAAAAATGAAATAATTGTTTTAAAATTTTCCAATTCTAAAGACGCGCTTCCAATCAACAAGCCATCTACACTATCAATGTCTAAAATTTCTTGTGCGTTACTTATATTCACACTTCCGCCGTATAACAAAGGGGTTTTTGGATTTAAATTTTGCTTTAAAAAATTATGCGTGAGATAAATATCTTCCACGCTCGCACTTCTTCCTGTGCCAATCGCCCATATAGGCTCATAAGCCACAATTAAATTTTGATAGTTAGTATCAACTATTTCTAATTGCTTGTTTAAAAATTCTTTAACCGCCCCTAAACCCTTTTCTCTAGTTTGTAAATCTTCGCCAATACAATAGACAATCTTAAAATTTTTATCTTTAAAAAAATCAAATTTTTCTTTTAAAATTTTAGAGCTTTCATTTAAAAGGGCGCGTCTTTCGCTATGTCCGATCAAGAGCGTGCTGATTTTGAGTTCCTCTAAATGCTTTGAAGTGATTTCACCTGTAAATGCCCCAGAATCTTTAGGATAGGCATTTTGTGCTCCCAAAGTGAAATGCAAAAATGCATTAGGCAACAGCCCTAAAAAATCAGGGAATACAAAGACCCTATCAAAGTGCTGTGGTTTTAAATTTTTTTCCAGTTCTTCTAAATACGCATGGCTTTTAAAGATAGGCATAGCGGATTTGAAATTAGCCATTGCAATTTTCATCATAGATTATCCTTAATTCTGTAGGTGATAACTAGCATTATTATATCGCATGCGTTTTAAAAATGTAAATTTTAAACAATAGCCCCCTTTAATTTTATTTTTTTCTCAATTTAGGGGATGGTTATAAGAAAAATTACCTTTAATGTAGTAACATGAAAATAGTGTTTTTGTATCAAAACGCTCAGATTGAGCCAAAATTTGAGTTTTTTTAGGAGCAATTTTTATGCAACAAGAAGAGATTATAGAGAGTTATTACGGCGTTAATAAAGAGCGTAAAAAGAGCGGTATTTATGCCAAGCTAGACTTCTTACAGAGTGCTACGGGTCTCATTTTAGCACTCTTTATGATAGTGCATATGTTCTTAGTCTCTAGTATTTTAATCAGTGATGAAGCCATGTATAAGGTGGCGAAGTTTTTTGAAGGAAGCTTGTTTTTGAAAGCGGGCGAGCCAGCGATTGTAAGCGTGGTTGCAGCGGGGATTATTCTCATTCTTGTTGTGCATGCCTTTTTAGCCCTTAGAAAATTTCCTATCAATTATCGTCAATACAAAATTTTTAAAACCCATAAGCATTTGATGAAACATGGCGACACAAGCTTGTGGTTCACTCAGGTGCTTACAGGATTTGCGATGTTTTTCTTAGCGAGTATCCACTTATTTGTCATGCTTACAGAGCCTGAGAGCATTGGACCGCATGGCTCAAGCTATCGTTTTGTAACGCAACATTTCTGGCTTTTATATATTTTCTTATTGTTTGCCGTGGAATTGCATGGCTCTATTGGATTGTATCGTTTAGCGATTAAATGGGGGTGGTTTAAAAATGTAAGCATTCAAGGGTTAAGGAAGATTAAATGGGCTATGAGCGTGTTTTTTATCGTTTTGGGGCTTTGCACTTATGGAGCGTATATTAAAAAAGGCTTAGAAAATCAAAATAGTGGTATTCATACCATGCAACAAGCCATAGAAGCTGATGAAAAATTCCACAAAGAATAAGGGTAAAGAATGAAAATAACATATTGTGATGCGTTAATTATTGGGGGTGGGTTAGCCGGATTGAGAGCGAGTGTTGCTTGTAAAGAAAAGGGCTTAAACACCATTGTATTAAGTCTTGTGCCTGTTAGAAGAAGCCATAGCGCAGCCGCTCAAGGGGGCATGCAAGCGAGTTTGGCAAATGCTAAAATGAGCGAAGGCGATAATGAAGATTTGCATTTCTTAGACACGGTTAAAGGGAGCGATTGGGGGTGCGACCAACAAGTGGCTAGAATGTTTGTAACTACCGCACCTAAGGCTATTAGGGAATTAGCTGCATGGGGTGTGCCTTGGACAAGAATTAAGAAGGGTGATAGGGGTGCCGTTATCAATGGCCAGCATGTAAACATTACCGAGAGAGACGATAGGCATGGCTATATTTTAAGCCGTGATTTTGGTGGCACAAAAAAATGGCGTACATGTTTTACCGCTGATGCAACTGGGCATACCATGCTATATGCGGTAGCTAATGAAGCCTTGCACCACAAAGTGGATATTCAAGACAGAAAGGATATGCTCGCACTCATTCATAAAGATAACAAATGCTATGGAGCGGTGGTAAGAGACTTAATTACAGGCGAAATTTCAGCATATGTCTCCAAAGGCACGCTTCTAGCTACAGGGGGTTATGGGCGTGTGTATAAGCACACCACTAATGCCGTGATTTGTGATGGTGCTGGAGCTGCAACAGCCCTTGAAACAGGGGTTGCCAAATTAGGAAACATGGAAGCGGTGCAATTTCACCCTACCGCATTAGTGCCAAGTGGGATTTTAATGACAGAAGGTTGTAGGGGCGATGGGGGTGTTTTAAGAGATAAATTTGGAAGACGCTTTATGCCTGCTTATGAGCCTGAGAAAAAAGAACTTGCTAGTAGAGATGTGGTCTCAAGGCGTATTTTAGAACATATTCAAAAAGGCTATGGAGCAAGCTCGCCCTATGGAGACCATGTGTGGCTAGATATTGCCATTTTAGGACGAGAGCATGTAGAAAAGAACTTAAGAGATGTGCGTGATATTGCCATGACTTTTGCAGGAATTGACCCTGCAGATAGCGATGAGCAAACTAAGGACAACATGCAAGGTGTACCCACTAATGAGCCAGAATACGGACAAGCTATGGCTAAGCAAAAAGGCTGGATTCCCATAAAACCCATGCAGCACTATTCTATGGGTGGGGTTAGGACAAATGCTAAGGGCGAAACCCATTTAAAAGGCTTGTTCTGTGCAGGCGAAGCGGCGTGTTGGGATTTGCATGGCTTCAACCGCTTAGGGGGTAATTCGGTGAGTGAAGCCGTGGTTGCAGGTATGATTATAGGGGATTATTTTGCCAAGCATTGCTTAGAAGCTCAGATTGAAATCAATACCAGCCAAGTAGAAACTTTTATTAATGAAAGCCAAGACTACATGCATGATTTGCTTTATAATGAAGGCACAGAAGATGTGTATGAGATTAGAGAACGCATGAAAGAAATCATGGACGAAAAAGTCGGCGTTTTTAGAGAAGGAAGCAAACTAGAAGAAGCCCTTAAGGAACTGCAAGAACTTTATGCACGCTCCAAAAACATTTGCGTGAAAAACAAAGTTCTACACAATAACCCTGAATTAGAAGACGCTTATCGCACTAAAAAAATGCTTAAACTCGCCCTTTGCATCACTCAAGGGGCGTTATTGCGCACTGAAAGTAGGGGAGCTCATACAAGAATTGACTACCCTAAAAGAGATGATGAAAAATGGCTTAACAGAACTCTTGCTAGCTGGCCTAATAAGGAGCAAGACATGCCTACTATTGAATACGAAGAGCTGGATGTAATGAAAATGGAAATCAGCCCTGATTTTAGGGGTTATGGTAAAAAGGGTAATTTCATTCCCCACCCCAAAAAAGAAGAGCGTGATGCTGAGATTTTAAAAACCATTTTGGAATTAGAAAAACTTGGAAAAGATAGGATAGAAGTTCAAAACGCACTCATGCCTTTTGAATTACAAGAAAAATACAAAGCTAGAAATGTGCGTTTAGAAGATGAAGAAGTTAGGGCTAAAAACCAACATTTATATTCTTACAATGTCCATGATTTACTAGACAAACACAACGCAAACTCACAAGGAGAGAGCCATGAGCAATAATGAACGCACCATTACCATTAGAGTGTTAAAATTTGACCCCCAAAGTGCAATAAGCAAACCCCACTTCAAGGACTACCAGCTCAAAGAAATTCCTTCTATGACGCTTTTTATTGCCTTAAATCTCATTAGAGAGCATCAAGACCCTGATTTAAGCTTTGACTTTGTGTGTCGTGCTGGGATTTGTGGCTCTTGTGCGATGATGGTTAATGGCAGACCGCGCTTAGCTTGTAAAACCCTTACTTCTAGCTTTGAAAGTGGGGTGATTACTCTTATGCCTATGCCAAGTTTTACGCTCATTAAGGATTTGAGCGTAAATACCGGTGATTGGTTTGGCGATATGACTAAGAGAGTGGAAAGTTGGGCGCATTCCAAAAAAGAAGTGGATATTACCAAACCTGAAAAGCGCATTGAGCCTGATGAAGCCCAAGAAGTCTTTGAATTAGATAGGTGCATTGAGTGTGGGTGCTGTATTGCATCATGTGGGACAAAGCTTATGCGTCCTAATTTCATCGGAGCCGCTGGCATGAATAGAGCCATGCGTTTTATGATTGATAGTCATGATGAAAGAAGTGATGATGATTTTTATGAATTAGTTGGTGATGATGATGGTGTTTTTGGATGCATGAGCTTGATTGCTTGCCATGACACTTGCCCTAAAGAATTGCCTTTGCAAAGCAGTATCGCCACTTTGCGTAATAGAATGTTGAAAGTGGGTAAAAGCCGCTAAAAACCTTTGGCTTTTAGTGAATCAACTTGAGAAGCTTTTTAATCTTTCTGAGCGTCTTTCTTTTGAATGGATGCCTTGGGATTATCTCTGTCAATAAGATTTCTCTCTCACACCCTTTTACCTTTTATGACCCCTATAGCACTAACATCGGAAGCTTGTATGCTAAAGATTTAAGCAAACACCCTAATCGTAGTGCCGCCATTCTACTAGAAGATGGCTTTGATGCCTTGTTGCATAGAGTGGGACTCATTAGAATGAGTCAAAAAAGCATTGACATTCAAACTTACATCTACAAAAACGACCTTTCATCTCAAGTGATTGCTAAAGAGCTTTTGAATGCGGCTAATCGTGGGGTAAAGGTGCGTATCCTTATAGATGATAATGGCTTGTATTCGGATTCTTCAGATATCATGCTTTTGAATTTCCATAAAAATATTGAAGTAAAGATTTTCAACCCCTACTACGCCCGCATTAAAGCCCTACGCTATTTTGAAATGCTTGCAGATTATGAGCGCATTAAAAAACGCATGCATAACAAGCTTTTTATCGTGGATAATATCGCTGTGATTATGGGTGGACGCAACATTGGGGACAACTATTTTGACAACGATTTAGACACGAATTTCTTGGATTTAGACGCTCTGTTTTTAGGGGGGGTTGCCTTGAAAGCTAGAGAGAGTTTTGAAAGCTATTGGCGATTCCACCGCTCTGTGCCAGCTGGACTACTACCCACCCATAAAAGGCTCAAAAATAATGTGGAAGAAATTGCCAAACTCCATGAAAAGATTCCTGTAAGCACAGAAGATAAAAAAGAATTTGAAGATAAAGTTCAAGATTTTGTAGAACACTTCAAAGAAGGTCATTACACCACTTATTATGGAAATGCGGATTTTTTAGCGGACTTGCCCACTAAAATTGATATGCCTTCGTATTCGCCCATTCAAATTGCTTTTGAATCTGTCCTAGAAAATGCCAAAGACTCCGTTTTTATCGCTTCATCTTATTTTATTCCGGGTAAAAAAATGATGAAAACTTTTAAAAACCACATTTCTAAGGGGATTGAATTAAATATTCTCACCAACTCTCTCTCATCAACTGATGCCATAGTAGTCTATGGAGCATGGGAAAGGTATCGCAATAAATTAGTCAAAATGGGAGCAAATGTCTATGAAATCCGCAATGATTTTTTAAACCGACAAATCAAGGGGCGTTTTAGCACTAAGCATTCTTTACACAGCAAAACCATTGTCTTTGATGACACACTCACGCTCTTAGGAAGCTTTAATATTGACCCACGCTCTGCAAACATCAACACAGAAAGTGCAGTGTTGTTTGATAACCAGGCTTTTGCTAAAAGGGTGCGTTTATTAATTAAGGCTCAAGCTCAAGAATCATGGCGGCTAGTGGTGTATCGGCATAAAGTGCTTTGGGAAGCTGTAGAAGGCGGACGATTAATCCACCAAAAAACTTCGCCGGACACTTCTTTTTTCTTACGCTTGATTAAGCAATGGACTAAGGTTCTTCCCGAGCGAGAGCTTTAAATACAAGCTCTCCTATAATACACAATTATGTAATATATCACAATAAATCCTAGCACAAGAAAACCTATTAAGGTTGTTTTTCGCTTTTTATGCCACCACTCCCTAATCTCAAAAAGGGTTACCCCCTTTTGTAGTTAGCTAGAACAAATAATAATAACTAATAAACATGCTATAAAGAGTGTTGTTTTGAACTTCATAGAGTTTGTTAGAAGTGTTTAAAGAAACACTAGGATTTTTTAAGAAAGGCACCTTCACTCCTAAATCAAATTCATGCATGCCATTAAAGACAAATCTTAATCCTGTATGTAAGAAGGTGTTAAATTGAGTGTTACTCACATGGTTGTCTTTGATTTGAGCAATTGAAGTGTTTCCAGCAAGATTGACTCCAGCAAAGATTCCAAAAATCATGCTTTGCTTGTCGTTATTGTCTATGATATTAGCTAGGAAGTCTAACCCACCCCCATAAAGGATATTAGAGTTAGAGAAGTAAGCGTTAGTGTAAAGGTATTCAATATTAGCATAAGTTCTTAATCCAAATCTAGGCACAAAGAAATGTTTGTATCCTATAGCTAGACTAACTCCATAATGGAGAGTGGTTTGTTTGGAAGTAGTTGTATTTAATGATTGTGTGGCGTATTTAGAGATGAAAGAGTTAGAATGGGATAAGGCATGGCGGATAAAAAATTGTGCCATATTTTGAAATATATTTGGATTAGCACCCACCCCATAGCAATAGTAGTCTTGTATGCTTTGACTTGTAGTCCCATTTGGAAAAGGAAAGTTCTGTGGTATAGGACAAGTAGGAAGTTGCGGAAAATTAGGCTCGTTACCAAAAATTTTATTAAATTGGCTTTCATAAGTCGCATGGCTAACTCCTTTAAGTCCTTGACAATCACGCAAAGCCGTTCCGTCTGTAGCTCCCTTACTCAAACTCTGGCAATATTTTTGATATGTCGTCCATTGTGGACTACTCATAGCTGCGTCAAGAGAATCGCTTTTTTGTTGTTTGTATGTTTCCACTTCAGTCTCATATTGAGCTTTAGCTTCTTGTTCTTGTTTATTTTGTAGGGGTGGGTTTTGACCTGAGTCTTCTGAGCGGCCTTTAGGTTTTTTAGAGCTAGGAACTGATACTGGGGCTTGGTGTTGTGCTTGGGGTGGCTGTGGCTCTTCGGCTGGTTCTGGTTCTTGAACCTGCGGTTGGTGCTGTGGTTCTGGCTGTTCTTGACTTTGTGGTTGAGCTGATTTTGGTTGTTCTTCTGGGGCTGATTTGTGTTGTGGTTGTTTACTCTGTGGTGGATTATTAGGTTGTTGGTTAGGTTGTTGTGGCTGTGAAACTGAAGGTTGTGGTTGCCCTAGTGGCTCTGAGCTTGAAGAAACATCTGGTTTTTTTGGTTCTTGTGGTTTTGGTGTTTCTTGCTTAGGTGGTGTCTCTAAAGGTATGCTAGGTATAGGGCTTAATCCTAAGGGGATGCTATTAGTATTAGAAGTAATAATTCTTTGTTGTTCACCCTGACCGATTAAAAAGCTTCCACCCACATACCATGAACTCTTTTCAGCTTTGAGGCTTATAAAAGAGAGTAAAACAATTAGTAAGGCTCTCATAATGCCCCCCCCCCAGAGAGTAGAGGAAATAATAAAAACCAAGAGATTGTTTTAGCATCTGAATTGGCTTTATTATTTGAAAAAAGGTTACAAAATTTCATCTTAATTCCTAATCATTGACTAAATCATTAACAAACGCAATATAGCATAAAATACATGAATTTAGAGTGAATGTTTGTGGTTTAAAAGTGTCATTTTTAAAACTCTTCTGAAACTATGCAAATGGCTCTGTTAAAAGAAAGGGTTTTTAGAAAATCTCATTTTCTTTTCTTGTATTGTTTAAGAAACCGCTTGACTTTTACAAATGGCTCTTTATTGTTTATTTCAAAAAATACTATGCGTTTTTTAAAAGATTACAAATAGCTTAATAAAGCTAAATCAACTAAGCATTAAAATGCATGCCTATTAGTGCAACAAGCGATAGATTGTTAAGATAAATATAGAGAGCTTTAAAACAAAGTTTTAAAGCAATAATCTCAAAAGCCTTGCGGGTGTTTCTTGGAGTTTAAAAAGACTAAAGGTCTTTTTAAACCAAAAAAAGGGGGGGAGTAAGGACAAAATGTTGAGTCGGTGTCTAGTCTTTAGAGCATTAAATATGCTTTTTTAATAAGACACAAACAAAACAAAGTCTTTTAAAAACCCCCTTAAGAAATTAAGGAGTGCTAAAATGCGAAATGTAAAAAAGAGATTTTAAAAAATAAACTTTTTAAAATAAGCGAATAATGCGACAGCACTTGGTTAATCCTTTGCTTTAAGAGTTAGTTTTAGCAAATTAGCTAAAGAATGACAAAAACATGGTTTTAAGAAAATGAGTTTTACAATAAAAATATAATATAAAACAAACTTTCTTAAAAAAATCAAAGAATGCTAGATAAGATTAAAGCAAAAACAACACTTTTATGAAAAACATTTTTTGAGCTGTCAATATTAGAATAAGGTCTTTATTTTTACATTCAAAGTCTGGTTTGAGAGTGTTGTTTAATTAGAGATTTCAAAAACAATGATTTTCTTTAATATTATTTGACTATTATAATTCACCCTATAAACCTTATGGTTAAGGCAATTTAGGTAAATTCTAGGTATCTTTGGGGTTTTCTATGCTTTGGCGTAGGGATTGCATGCCTTTGATTTTCTTTATTCTCTAGCATGCCTGTTACTAACCCCCATTCTATTAATGAGCGTTTAAAACCACTAAGATGCATAAAAGACAATCATTTTCAAGCATAGAGCATGCAAATCTCTCAAACCATTAATGAGATATTTTTCCATGCTATCCTAGTATATTCTTTAAAACACCCACCCATAATTCATAAACACATGCATGTTGTTAAAGTTTTCATTCAAAGCCACTTCGTTGATAGTTTCTTCTGTAAGTAGTTGGGCTTTAATGTTTTGTTTAATAAGTGGCATACTAATTCCTAGAGAGATTTTAGAATGCTTGTAGCGGTAGTTAAAGCCTGTAGTGAAATAGACATTGCCTTTATGCTTGCTAGCGTTAATCATACCATTGAATTGATAGCGGTTATACAAGGCTCTAGCTCCAGCAAAGACTCCAAAAGAAGATTTGAAGTTTTTATCTTTATAGACATTGATAAAGTCTATTAAGAGATTCACTCCACCCCCTACTCCATATTGTTGTGTTTTGTTTAATAAGCCTTGTCTTTTAGAGAAGTTGTAATTAAACATAGCATAGTAAGAAAGACCGATAATGTTGTTGAAATAGTTTTGATAACCTATTTGGGTGTTGAAGCCTAACATAGGAGAATTTTGCCGCTTATTTGTGGGCGAAAGATTTGTAGTTGATTGAATAGTGTTGCTCAAGGTTTGCATCATGTTTGAAACATTTGACACCATGAAATTGTGGGCTAAGTAATGTGGGTTGTTTGGAGAATTTAGGTTTTTAAAATAGGGGACTTCTTCACTTGTAGTGTATGCAGAGCAACTAGAATAAGGACACTTAATGACCTGAAAAGGAATTTCACCTCTTTCTTCCATGTCTAGCCACACCTTAGTGGTTAAAGAAGTGAAACCATCTCCATGGGGGTTTCCAGCACCTGTAGTAATGCTATTACACCGATTGTCTGTTCCACAATCACCATGACTATTACCATAAGTCATGTTTCCGCTATGCAAATAGCCCCTAGTGTGGGCGTATTCATGCATAAATTCGTAGAATTTTTGCAAATGCTCATATGTGATAGCCTTAGGGTCATAAAGCAAGGGGTTAGAAAATTCGCTAAAAGCAGTGTCGCTCAGTGCGTAAAGATAGGGACTAGCTAAACCCGCTATATTATGTGTTCTATTTAATTGACGGAAAGCTAAATTATGGCTATCGCCCCGCATGTTTTGGATTACATATTCTTTGGAAATTACTTGATTACGGCTATCATAAAAATCAAAATTAGCATTATGAACTGCATCAGCCCATTTTTGCGAATCTAAAACATAGGCTAGATCTAATAAAAGCAAAGGGAGTTTTTGGGCGTATTCTTTTGTAGTATCTGTATAGCATTGATATGAGCCACACCCATTATAAGAATATCCGTTTCTAAAAGTGCCATGAATATTCGTGGTGATACTCGCTAGAGCTTCTAGGGCTTTTTTAGTTTGTTGCTCTTGTGTATCAGTGGGAGTTGTTGTGCCATTGTATCTAAACTCAAAGTTTTGCGTGTTTGCATTCTGTAAGGCTGTATCATTAAAAGCTGGAATTTTATCTTTAGATATAGTCATATGCGAATTTTTAGGAATACTTTCAAAAGTGGCGATTTCTACTTCTCTATAACCTTGTGTTTGGGTGTTATCAGCCACTTTAACCACTAATTTAACATTCTTTAAATCTTGAGATAAGTGGTTATCAATAGTGATTTGATTTTTTGAAGTGTCATAACTTGTTGCTATGGGGTTGGTGGTAGAAAAAGTTGTTCCTGCGATTTTTCCATCAGCATAAAGCTCTGCAGAAGAAGCATAATCACTCGTTGTTACATGTGAAACGCTTAGATTTTTTAAATCTTTGATATTCGCATAAGGGCTGTTATTGGTATTTTCTTGTGGCGTTTCTGCTTCTTGGTGTGCTTGTTCCACGACAGCTTGGGGAATATTGGCTTGTTTGTTTTCTTCAGTCAAGCTTTTATTTTCCACACTCTCTTTTGGATTAGAAATATTATCCGCACTCGCTGTTGTGGGGGTTTCATTTTGGGAATTGTCCACACTTCTCTTGGCTCTAGTTTTGCTTGTGTTTGAACCATTTTCATGTTTCTTAGTAGACTCTGTTGTAGAAGTTATCCTGTTAGGCGAATATCCTTGTTGATACAGGCTATTTCCTAAGACTGATTGTGGGTTGGAGCGTTTTTGGACGCTTTCAGTAACGCTTGACATACCGGTTTCAAACCCTGCTTCTATAAAAAAGCCACTTTTGGGGTGGGCTTCACATTCACTTAGCACACCCGCTAAAACAATGCATGCACTTTTGCTGAGTTGCTTTAAGTTTGTTGTAAGATTTTTATTATTACTCAAAACATTCCGCCTTTTACTCTCTCTCTCTCTCTCTCTCTCTCTCTCGTTTAGTCATTGTTTGTCCTTAAGTGGTTTATTTTATTAAGTAGTCTTATTGTAATCAAATTTGATTAAAAGATATTTAAATACCTTGAAAAGCTTAAAAGTGGGGTTGAAAATACAAGTAGGGGGTTACATAATAGCCCCCCCATGAAAAAATTGAAAAATTTAATGCTGTCTGAAAGGGCTGTCTACTACTTTCTTTCTATCTACAATGTAAGGCACTAATGCCATATGCCTGGCTCTTTTAATCGCTACTTCCACTCTCTCTTGCCACTTCTTGCTATTACCTGTCAATCTTCTAGGCATGATTTTATAGCGTTCTGATAGCGTGTGCTTGAGCATGTCCAAATCTTTATAATCAATAAAGCTGATTTTAGCTTCAGTATATTTGCAATAGCGTTTTGAATAGCGTTTTCTTTCCATAATGTCTCCTTAATTTAACCCTTAAAAGGGGATTTCTTCTTCATCAATATTGATTTCAGGCACGCTGTTTTGATATTTAGGTGGCTGTGCCTGTGGAATCTCTTTGGCATAAGTGTTTTGATAATTTGAATAATTTGGGCTTTGATTAAAATTATCATGATTAGGGGCGTTATAGCTCGTTTGGTTAGGATAGGCGTTATTGAAATTGTCATGCATGGCATTGTCTTCAGTGGGTTTTCTATCCATAAATTGCAAAGAGTCTGCTGTGATAGTGTGGCGAGAATTTTTTTTACCCATTTGGTCTGTCCAGCTCTCATAGGTCAAACGCCCTTCTATCAAAACGCTTGAACCCTTGCTTAGATATTGGTTAGCAATTTCAGCCGTGCGTCCAAACAACCGCACATCTATGAAGCATACATCTTCGCCGAGTGTACCATCTTGCTTTTTAAAACGCCTGTTTGTGGCTAAGCCTATTGTAGCTGCGGCTGAACCACTAGGTAAATACTTCAACTCCACATTCCTAGTCAAACGCCCTACCATAATCACCCTGTTAAACATCATAAGCCCCTAAATGTTGTTATCAAAATCACTCACTATGTGCTTCTGTGCTTTCTACTTTCTCTTCATTATGAGAGTGTGTTGGCTCAGATTTTTCATGCTTTTCTTTAGTGTGCGATGGCTTTTTGTTAGCTCTATCCACTAGCGAATGCCAAGCTTCTACCTCTTTCTTGCTGTCGTATTTAATGACAATAAAACGCAACACATCTTCATTAATGCGATACAATCTTTCAAGCTCCAAAATCATTGAAGGCTCCGCTTTGAAATAAATCACATAGTAGTAACCCCTTTTATGCTTTTTGATTTCATAAGCTAGATTACGCATACCCATATCTAAGCTAGTCTCAATCACGCCACTATGCTTAGTAATCACTTCTTTATAAAACTCAATTTTTGCTTTAATCTCTTCTTCTACTAGAGTAGGTTTGAGAATAAACATCGTTTCATAATGTCTCATTAACTCTCCTTGTGGTTTAACAGCCCTTTTTTTACTAAAAAAGAGCAAGGTCTAAAAAACCCTTGGATTATACCTTTCTTTCACTTGTTTTTTAATTAAACTTTTTAATTATTGATGATTTTTTGAATTTGTGCTAGATACAAAAAACCTAATTCCTTTTGTCCTTGCATGCTTTGAACATGCCATAACCTAAAGATTTCAAACACACGCTTATAGCCGACTTCTTTTAAGCGTAAGGCATTTTTAGCATAATTTTCTGCAATCTCTTTGGGTGGCACATAGCCTAGAACTTCTTTAGCGTCCACTAAACCTGTAGTCTTAATATGGGCGAAAAATAAAAAAAGCTGGTAAAAATACCTTTCTAAGCCCCTTAAAATGTCTTGGTCTTTCTTGCCTTCTTTCAGCAAATAATCATAGGTATTTAGAACGCTTTTTTTAAGAAAAAGCCCTAAAATGAGCTTTTGTAAATCCATATCCCCCGCATTTGAGCTTAATTCTTGAATGTCTTCTAAAGTAATAGGAGTGTTTAAAATAGCTAGTTTTTCTAAATCGCTCAATGCAATGCCTAAATCTTCGTTGTTAATTTCAAAAAGAGTGTTTAGCAAATGGCTGTTAATGTTTACCCCTAATGCATGGGCTTTTTCTTGCAAAAACTTCAAACTCTCCCAAGTTTTAGGGGTAAAAAAGCGAGCGTAAATGGCTTGGTCTTTTAAGGGGCTTTTTTGAAACATTTTTACCATGGTATCGCTACTATATTTGTATTTAATCAGCTCGCTCTTAGCTCCATAAAGTCCTACAATGAGTCTGTGATTACTGGGGCGTTCTAAGGCTTTTAAAAAAAGATTAATGTCATTTTCTTTGAATTTCTTACGCCCTAAAAGAGCGAAGTCTAATTTTAAAACCACTAAACTACTATCTCCAAATAGAGAATCTTGTTCTAAAAGTGTCATCACCTGACTCGTTTCATAATCACTCGCATAAAAAAACGAAGTCTCTATATTAGGATTACTCCGCTTGATAAGAGAGCTAATCATTTGAATGTAGTAATGGATAAAAAAATCAAACTCCCCATACAAAAACACCGCTTTTGGAAGATGCTGTTTCAAATAATTATCCAAATCTTTACGATACATAATCCTAAATCCTTTCTATGATTTCGCCTTTAACTTGTCCTAAAACTAAGTCAGCATGCGTGATTTTAACACGCACTTTTTCTAACACTCTAAAAGTTTTTGGGGTTTTTACTAAGACTTTTAGTCCTACAAGCTTTCCTTCTAATCCTACAACCACTTCATCTTTAATCTCTAAAACAATACCTTGAAACTCTTCTTCTAAATGCTCTAAGGCTAGGCGAGTGTATTTGCGTTTGACAAAATCCCTTTCAATTAAAGCGACCTTTTTTTGTAAAGCGTTTAATTCGGAGCATAAGGGGGGCATTTCTTCTAGCAAATACGAGCAACCTTTAGCTTGATGAAACAACAATTCTTTTAAAAGCCTATGTAAGGCTAAATCGCTATACCTTCTAATGGGTGAAGTGAAATGCGTATAGCTAAAAAACCCTAAACCAAAATGGCTTTCTTGAGTGAAACTATAGAGTGCTTCATTTTGAGATTTGATTATCAAGCGTGCAACTTCTCTTTCTAATTTCTTTTCTTTCGCCACTTTTAGGGCATATTCTAAAAATGGAAAAAACCCCATGTTTTTAGGGCGAATAATGTCATAGTCAAAAAGCTTAGCATAAAGGCGTTTTTGTTGCTCTAAACTTGGCTCTTTGTGGATGCGGTATATCCCCTTATTGTGAAAATGTCTATCTAATAATCTCGCACTAGATTGATTAGCTAGTAGCATAGCTTCTTCTATAAGGGTGTGTGCGTAGCTTGCTTTTTCTATTTCAATCTTTTCTATACGCCCTTCTTCATTCAAATAAAGCTTGTTTTCAAACGCATTGAAATCAAACCCCTTTTTTAAACGCTTATCTTTTAACTTTAAAGCAACTTCTAAAAACCCCAAAAGGCTTTTTTGTAATTCTTTGCTCAATGAGCTTTTTTTATGGCTTAGAAAATGATTGATTTCTTCATAACTACAATTAGCTCTAACTTCAATAATACCTTGAAACAATTGAGCGTTCTCTAATGCATTCAAAGGAATTTCATACACTAAAGCTAAGCGTTTTTCTTTTGCCTTTAATGAACATGCCCCTTGAGACAGGCTCAAAGGAAGCATGGGATAGACACTATTAGGAAAATACACGCTAAAGCCCCTAAGCCTAGCTTCTGTATCTAAGCTTGAATGTTTTGGCACAAATTCGCTCACATCAGCAATAGCTACAAACAAGACATTTTTTTCTCGGTCATAAAAAATCGCATCATCAAAATCTTTGGCATCTTTTGGGTCAATCGTAATGAAAGGAATGCGAGAGTAATTGATTCTATTTTTAAAATCTGTAGCTTTAATTTGTGCATAATGGTGGGCTAAATTCAAACAATCTTTTGAAAAATCCTTGATTCTATCAAAAAGACTTAAAGAAAGGTTTTCATCTAGCAAAGGGTCTTCTAAAGCCCCTAAAATTTCACTAATTTTACGCTTTTTAGTGTCAATTTTTACCACGCAATTTCTAGGCAGTCCTAATAAGGATTTTTGGCTGTGTTTTAAAACAAGGGCTTTTTTAAAAGGCTCTTTAAAGGAAAGGGCGATGATTTGGTTATTTTTTTTAGCTAAGTAACCTAGCATAAAAGGTGCTTCATCAGTGATAACGGCTTTAAAAAAAGCTATGGGGCGGTTTTTATGGGGCTTAATAGCACATAAGATAATAGCGTTACTATCCAAAGAATGGGGCAAATTCCTAATTAATGGGTCTTTAGGATAGCTTCTAGCTAAAGAGATTAAAAACGCCTTATTTTTATGCACTCGTTGAACTCTAGCGATTTCAAAGCCTTCTTTTAAAATATAGCGTTGATTTTTAAAATCAACCACTTCTTTTAGAACACCCCTTTCTACTAAAGGAGCGAATTTCTTAGGAATACCTTTAACCCCAAAAAACAGACTTCTTAAAAACCCTTGCATCAAAAAACACTTCGCATTATTTCAAATGCCTTTGAATAAGAGATTTTAGAAGAGCTAAATTTTTCAAAGCTTAAAGACGCTTGATAAACTAGCATGTCTTTTCCGTCTTGAAAATTTATATTTAAGTCTTTTGCTAGAGACAAAAAGGGCGTTAAAACCCCATACATTAAATCATAAGCAAGCTTACTTTCTTTAAAATACCCTTTCAAAATCTCTTTATCCAAAGGTAGTTCATTATTCAAACTCGCTGAAGTGGCATTAATAATCAAATCAAAGGCATTTTTAGGGGCATTAGTGAAACAAGCACAGCCTAATTGCTCAAAGAAATCTAAATGATTAGCAGAGCGACTCAACACGCTTACTTTTAAGCCTTGTTCTTTTAATCCGCATGCTAATGCTTTAGCACTCCCCCCAGAGCCTAAAATCAAAGCGTTTTGATAGCTTTTATGCTTTAGTGAAAGATAAAAGCCTAAGGCATCAGTATTGTAACCTACAAGCTGATTATTCTCTAAAACAAGGGTGTTTACCGACTTGCATTCAAGGGCTATGCCCCTGACTTCATCACAAATTTGAAACGCCCTTTCCTTAAAGGGTAAGGTTACATTAGCCCCGCTTAGCCCTAAGCCCAAAAACTCATCTTTGATATGACTCTCTAAAGGAAGCAATATAGGGTGGTAATGCCCCAAAAACCCTAAAGATTGTTGGTAAGCCAAAAAACAAGCGTTATGGATTAAGGGTGATTTGGAATGCTTAATGGGGTTGCCAAAAACCCCAAAGGATTTTAAAACCATAACTTCGCTTAATGAGACTTTTTCAAAAACTTCAAAAATACATATCCCTGAACACTCGCAGAAAGCTGGATTTTTGCCCAATCTTTTTGAATCTCTAGCACCTTCACGACCTGGTCTCTCAAAAGCGAACCGATGATTTTACCTTTTGTGCTAGGAAAAGCTCGCACATTCACGCCACTTGCCATAACCCTATAATCTCCCAACACTTCTAAAGACGCTTTTTTTACCACAGCATGCATGCTTTCTTTCTTAGATTGAATATCAGGCTGGGCAAGGGGGGGTTGTAACTCCTTGGTTTCTTGCTCAAATCTAACTTCTTGTTTATTTTCTTGAAGGGGGTTATTCTTTTTTTCTTTCACTTCTTTTTCAGAAGGAGTTTCGCTTTCCTTAATGCTTTCTTTAGTCTCTTCTTGGGTCTCTTCTTGAGTTTTTACTTCAGCTTTTTTGGAACGCTCCTCTTTAACGCTCTTATTTGAATGCCCTTTTACTTCATGCCCTTTCTCAACAGACATGCCAAGCACAACATACACTAAGGCATACACCAGCACAAACCCCAAAACAACCAACAGGGGCTGTGCAAAAAGTCTAAAAAAAAGTTTCATCTCTTACCTCAACGATAACAAAATTTTATAGTGTGTGGCTCTTTATAATGCTTCAATTACTCCCTATTGTATCGCAAAAAGGATAAAACTTTGAGAAAAGACTTAACGCTTTTCAAAATCAATCCTAGGGTCAATCACCGCACAGAGCAAATCACTCACTAAGCTTGCCACTAAACCTAAAAGCGTGAAAATATAAAGCGAACCAAAAACCACCGGATAATCCCTACTCACTATACTTTCATACCCTAATAGCCCTAACCCATCTAAGCTAAAAACAATCTCTATGAGTAGGCTTGAGCTAAAAAACATGCCTAAAAAAGCTTGTGGAAAACCAGCCACGACTAATAAAATCGCATTGCGAAACACATGAGCGTAAAAAATACGCCCCACTGAACAACCCTTAGCCTTAGCACTCACTACATAAAGCTTTCCCATTTCATCTAAAAAAGAGTTTTTAACCAAAAGCGTAAGGCTTGCAAAACCCCCCAAAGAAATACAAATCACAGGCAGGGTAATATGCCATAAATAATCCTTGATTTTACCTAGCGTGCTGAAACTTTCAAAATTATCGCTCACTAGCCCCTTTAAAGGAAACCAGTGCAAATAATTCCCCCCTGCAAAAAAAGCAATCAATACGACCGCAAACAAAAACGCTGGAATGGCATTTGCAACAATAATCACCACGCTACTAAGCACATCTAAAGGCTCATTATTATGTCTAGCCTTAAAAATCCCCAAAGGAATAGAAATCAGATAAATTAGAAGCGTGCTAAAAAGTCCCAAAGAAACAGAAACCGGCAGCTTTTCTTTAATCAAATCAACCACTTTAATTTGACGGTAAAAGCTCTCGCCAAAATCAAATTGCAAATACTTTTTAAGCATGAGCAAGTAGCGTTCACCTATGGGCTTATCAAAACCATAAAGCTTTTTCAAGCTCTCTTGCAAATCACTCTCCAAGCCTTGAGACCCCCTATAAATACTCCCCTTAGAAGCGCTTTGTGTTTCTTTAGATTGAGTGTTATTGATTTTAGCCATCATTTGTTCTACAGGACCCCCTGGGGCGGATTGAATAAGAAAAAAATTGATAGTCATAATAACCAATAAGGTAGGAATAATCAGCACCAAGCGTTTAAGAATGTAAGTAATCATTTAGCATGCCCCTTTTCATACTTTTTTGCCCACCATAAATAAGGCGAGAATCCATAACTAGGGCTAGTTTCAGGCAAGCCGATGTAATTGTATGTTGCAATTCTATAAGTGGGTAAATAAAAATGCGGAATCACATAAAATCCCCATAATAGCACTCTATCCATAGCTTGAGTGGCAACTACTTGCTCTTTATAATCTTTGGCATTGATAATTTTTTCAATCAAGTTATCCACGATTTTACTAGAAATTCCAGCGTAATTTCTAGTGCCTTTTTCCTTGGCACTACTTGAGCCAAAATAAAAGCGTTGTTCATTACCTGGAAAGGGTGATTGACCTATCACTCCCACCACCATATCAAAATCATAGCTTTTAACCCTATTGACATATTGACTCAAATCCACTCTTTGAATTTGCAATTCAATGCCTAACACTCTAAGGTTTTTAGCAAAAGCTAGGGCTAATCTTTCAAATGCTGGGCTATTTAAGAGCAAGGTGAAACTAAAGGGCTTATTATTCTTATCCACTAAACGCATGTTTTTAAAGGTGTAACCAGCACTTTTTAAAAGCCCTTGAGCGTATTTTAAATTCTCTCTCAAGTTGTAGCCCAAAACATCGGCTCCATCAGTTCTTGGCACGACAAAAGGCTCATCAAAAACCCTTTCATCTAAATTCTTTTCATAGGGGGTTAGCAAAGCTTTTTCTTCAGGACTTGGCAAAAGGGTGGATGCATACACAGAATTACTGAAAAAACTCGTGATGCGTTTGTATTGTGAAAAAAATAAGTTTTTATTTGCCCATTCAAAATCAAAAGCGTAAAACAAGGCTTCACGCACCCTTTTATCCTTAAAAATCGCACGGCGTGTGTTAAAGAAAAACCCTTGCATGCCACTTGGCATTTTATGGGCTATTAAATGCTTTGTGATTTCCTTGTTGTCTATAGCCTTTCCCACATAGCCCCTAGCCCAAACCTTAGCCACGCTTTCAATCCGCCAGTCATACGCCCCAGATAAAAAGGCTTGTAATGCAATCGTTTCATCTTTGTAATACTCAAATTTCACTTGATTGAAATTAAATTGCCCCTTTCTACTGGCTAAATTTCTTGCCCAATAATTAGGGTTTCTTTGATAAGTGATTTTCTTACCCACATCAAAAGAAGCGATTCTATAAGGACCGCTAGAAACCGGAATAAGCAAAGGATTTTTGGTGAAATAATCCTTTTTAAAGGCTTTTTTTGAAAAAATCTGTAATTGCCCTAAAATCAAAGGCAACTCTTTATTTTCGGTGGTTTTAAAGATAAATTTAACACGATGCCTGTCCAAAATAACACATTTTTCTACATCTTGATAGTATTGCTTATAGATGGGTGAGCCAAGTTTCATTATCGTATCAAAGCTAAATTTTACATCAACAGCCAAAATGGGAGCGTTATTGCTAAATCTTGCTCTTTTATTTAAGGTAAAAATCACATAGCTATTGTCCTTAGCCACTTCTACATCTTTAGCAATCAAGGGGTATTCTGCGTAAGGTTCATCTAAACTTTGTGCCATTAAAGTATCATAGATTAAATCCAAGCCTTCTGCCTTAGTGCCTTTAATGACAAAAGGGTTGAAACTATCAAAAGTTCCTATCGCTTCATTTCTTAAGACCCCACCCTTAGGGGCGTTAGGGTTAACATACTCAAAATGCGTGAATTTATCCTTGTATTTGGGTTCTTCACCTAAATACAAATAGGGCGTTGCTTTTAAAACATAAAATATCCCTAAAAATAAGCCCAAAATTCTCAATAACACTTAAATTAACCCCATTAAATCTTTAGCTTTTTGATAAGTAGCTCTTGCTAAAGGCCTAGCTTTTTCTACGCCTTGATTTAACACTATTCTCACTTCATCATCACTGATTTCTTTATATCTTTCTTGTATGGGTTTTAAGGCTTGGATAATAACTTCGGCTAATTCTTTTTTAAAATCCCCATAGCCCTTATCTCTAAAACGCTCTTCTATATTTTCTTTACTCTCATTACTTAAAAGCATATAGATATTCAAGAGATTAAAAATGCCTTCTCTATTTTCATCAAATTTAATCGTGCCGATAGAATCCGTAGTGGCTTTTTTGATTTTTCTAAGAATCACATCAGGTTCATCTAAAAGAAAAATCGCATGATTTACCCCCTTATGCGATTTACTCATCTTAACGCTTGGTTCATCTAGTCCCATAACCCTTGCCCCCACTTTTGCAATTAAAGGTTCAGGCACTTTAAAGCACATTCCAAAATCCCTATTAAACTTTTCTGCAACATTTCGTGTGAGTTCTAAATGCTGTTTTTGGTCTTCGCCCACCGGCACTAAATCCGTTTGATACAATAAAATATCTGACGCCATTAAAATAGGATAATTAAAAAGCCCTACGGTCACGCTTTTTGGGTTTTTCAAAGATTTATCTTTAAATTGCGTCATTCTTTGCATTTCTCCCATAGAAACTTGACAATCTAATAACCACGCTAATGCAGGGTGTTCATCAATTTCACTTTGAATAAACAACCCTGATTGACTAGAACTAATCCCACAAGCTAGAAGCAATTTGACTAATTCATAGCTTTGTGCTTTTAAAAACTTAGGCTCTATGGGTAGAGTAATGGCATGCGAATTAACCACACAAAAAAGGTTTTCATACTCATCTTGCATCTTAACCCAATGCTTAATCGCTCCTAGATAATTACCCAAATGGATTTGTCCTGTGGGCTGAATGCCTGAAAAGACTCGTTTTTTTTGCATTTTGTTTTCTCGTTAATTAAGGTGGCATTATTGTAGCAAGCTAATTTTAATATTTCAGTGTTTTCTAAGTTTTTAAGAACGCTTAATCCCAGAAAACAGCAACGCTTCATAGCTCAATTTTTCAAGGACCATATTTTTTAAAAAATGCTTTTTTTGCTTGAAATTAAGCGTTGAACCCCCCAAAAGACCGCATTTTTTAAGATGATTCAAACCATCTTTTTGATTCTCAAAACAAAGAATAAAACGCTTAGTTTCTAATTCTATTTGAAAATCCTTAAAAATATTTTTGATTAAGGATTTGAGTGTCATAAGATTTCTCAAAGGCGAAGTGGTGCCTAAAAATTCATGCACTTCATGCAAACTAAAATCCGTGTGAATGGCTAGTGCAACTTCCTTGCTAGAACAAGCAATTTTTTCTAAAACGCTTTTTAAATCCTTTGCCCATTGTAAAGACGAAGAAGCCACAATTAAATCATAAGTTTTAAAAGCATATTTTTCAAAATCCGCATGCTCTAAAGAAACTCTTTGAATGTTTGTGGAATGCGTAGGGTGTAGTTTGAGCATGTTTATAGAATTGTCCAAGGCGATGAAGTCCTTAATGAAAATACATTGTTGCTCTAGGGCTTTAAAAATAGCACCACTTCCTGAGCCTAAGTCTAAAACCCTAGTGTAATCTTTTTGCTTTAGATATTGAATGAGATACTTTGCAATTTGTTGTTGAATGTTTGCAAAAAGATTATAGGTGTTAGCATGCCTGTTGAATGAATGGAGTGAATCTAACATAACCGCCTTAAATTTAAAAACTAAATTTTAGTGTATTCTTAGCTAATTTTAGATAAGATTAAGCATAATTTTTGCTAAATTTTAGGGATATTATCTTTTACTTTAAGGAATCAGTGTTTATGACGAGTGTGCTATTAGGCTTACAAATTGTTTTAGCGGTATTAATTGTGGTTGTGGTTTTGTTGCAAAAAAGTTCTAGCATCGGCTTAGGAGCTTATAGTGGGAGCAACGAATCCTTATTTGGTGCTAAGGGACCAGCGAGCTTTATGGCGAAATTAACCATGTTTTTAGGTCTGTTATTTGTGATTAATACCATTACTCTAGGCTATCTCTACAACAAAGAATATGGCAAAAGCATTTTAGATGAGACTAAAACCAACAAGGAGCTTTCGCCTTTAGTTCCTTCAGCAGGCACACTCAACCCTATGCAAGAAACCCCAACTAATCCTTTGCTCATTCCACAAACAAAGACTCCTTCTAAAGAGCCTTTGAATCCGCTCTCTGTTGATATTTCTAAAAAAACAAAAGAACCAGCAAAACCACACACTCAAGCAACTCAAGAAAAGCCTAAAATCCATACAAAACCCACGCATGCTAACACCCATAAAAAACAACCCACAAAGGATGAAAAATAATGCTACAAGCTATTTATAACGAGACCAAAGATTTGATGCAAAAAAGCGTTCAAGCACTAAGCAGAGAATTTTCTACTCTAAGAAGTGCGAAAGTTTCAGTGAATATTTTAGATAATGTTAAAGTGGATTATTATGGCACACCTACAGCCTTAAATCAGGTAGGCTCAGTGATGAGTCTAGATGCGACCACCCTTCAGATTAATCCTTGGGAAAAAAACCTACTCAAAGAAATTGAAAGAGCCATTCAAGAAGCTAATATAGGCGTGAATCCTAATAATGATGGAGAGACTATCAAGCTCTTTTTTCCGCCTATGACAACAGAGCAGAGAAAACTCATCGCAAAAGACGCCAAAGCTATGGGCGAAAAGGCTAAAGTGGCTGTGCGAAATATCCGCCAAGATGCTAACAATAAAGTGAAAAAACTAGAAAAAGATAAAGAAATCAGCGAAGATGAAAGCAAGAAAGCTCAAGAGCAAATCCAAAAGATGACTGATGAGGCCATTAAAAAAATTGATGAAAGCGTGAAAAACAAAGAAGATGATATTTTAAAGGTCTAAGACAATGAATGTCAAAGAATGTTATAAAAACGCAAAAGCTCTCCTAGAAGGGCATTTTTTACTCAGTAGTGGGTTTCATTCTAATTATTATTTACAATCCGCTAAGGTATTAGAAAATCCTAAGTTAGCCGAACAATTTGCACTAGAATTAGCCAAACAAATTAAAGAAGCTCATTTGAATATAGAATGCGTGTGCTCACCTGCCATTGGGGGCATACTTGCTGGGTATGAACTTGCAAGAGCTTTAGGCGTGCGTTTTATTTTTACTGAAAGGGTGAATGGCACAATGACCTTAAGGCGTGGCTTTGAAGTCAAAGAGAATGAAAGGATTTTAGTGTGTGAGGATATTATCACTACCGGAAAATCCGCTATGGAATGTGCGAAAGTCTTAGAAGAAAAGGGTGCTAAAATTGTAGCTTTTGGGGCTTTAGCTAATAGAGGGATTTGCAAACGCACCCATTCTCATTTAGAAGCTAAAGAGGGGGCATGCTTGCCTAACAACTTACCCTTTTTTGCGTTAGAAGATTTTGTTTTTGAAATGCATGAGCCTAGTGCGTGTCCTTTATGTGCTACAAGCACTGCTATAAAACCCGGAAGTCGTGGCAACTAAAAAAAATCGTGCTAAAACTCTTTTAAAGCCAACGCCCATTAGAAACGCCACAAAAAATACTTCCCAACTTTCCCTAAAAGGGTTGGGTATTACCCTACGCTTAAAAGCTTTTATCACTGATATTTTTATGATTTACACCCCCATGCTTTATATTATGACTTATATTATCTTGGGAAGCGCAAAGAGTTTTAGGGAAAATCAAAGTGCGATTTTTCTATGCCTAGTTTTTTATGCCTTAACACACAGCTTGTTTATCGCTTTTAAAACTCAAAGCCCCGGAATGCGTTATGCAAATTTTAGACTAATCAAAAATAATGGCGAAAAAGTAGGCTTTTTCTTAGCCCTATGGCGCTTTATTTTATGGGTATTTAGCATGGGATTACTTATAGGATTTATCGCACCCTTTATTTTTAAGTTTTTCTTGCATGACAAACTCAGTGGCACTCACATTGAAGTGGAGCCACAATAAAAATTTTTTCATTAAGAAATAGGATATTTTTAAACAATAATTTTCTTTATTTCAGCTAAAGATTAGCAAAAATATGGTTTAATCTGTGTCATCATTTGCTAAAAGTAATAAATAAGGAGTTTGAGAGTCTGATGCAGCAAGCCACAGAAGCATTGAATCACCCCTATTTTGGCGTTTTTGTTTTGTTAGTATTCACCTTTTGGGTGTTTAATTTGACCTTAAGAATCCAGCGGTTTTTAAGCCGTAAGATGGCACAAAAAAAAGGCGAAAAGCTTAAGCTTGCTCCGTATGAATGCGGACCTGTGGCTCTCAAACAGCCTAATAGAATCTCACACCATTTCTATATTATGGCTATGCTTTTTATTTTATTTGATGTAGAAATTGTCTTTATGTTTCCTTGGGCGATTGATTTTAAAAAGTTAGGCTTGTTTGGGCTAGTTGAAATGCTAGGCTTTGTCTTCTTTTTAACTATCGGTTTTATTTATGCTCTCAAGCGAAACGCTTTAACTTGGCAAAATTTAGAGGTGAAGTAATGCAACAAGCACCAGTCGTTTTAAGCACTTTGGATAAATTATTGAATTGGGGGCGTTCTAATTCGCTTTGGCCTTTGACCTATGGCTTGGCATGTTGTGCGATTGAAATGATGGCAACAGGGGGTTCAAGGTTTGATTTTGATAGATTTGGCACCATTTTTAGAGCCAGCCCCAGACAATCCGATGTGATGATAATTGCTGGCACACTCACCAAAAAACACGCTGAGTTTATGCGTAGGCTCTATGACCAAATGCCTGAACCTAAATGGGTGATTTCTATGGGAAGTTGTGCGAATACCGGCGGAATGTTTAACACTTATGCGACCGTTCAAGGGGCTGATAGAATCATTCCGGTGGATATTTATTTGCCCGGCTGTGCACCACGCCCAGAGACCTTGCAATACGCCCTTATGGTTTTACAAGATAAAATCAGACGCTCTAAAGCGATTAAGCAAGACGCCCCTAAAAGGTTGATTTAATGATTAGAAAGCAATCCCCTTATGAAGATGTGCAAAAACAATCACGCCAGCATGACCGCTACAAAATCATAGAACCTACCCCTAAAAAATATTTAGAAGGTAGTGCTTATGAAGTTGTCTATAACCATCTCTCTTATAAGCATGAGATTTTAGACAAATTCATAGAAACCAACACCGCTGTATTTTGGGTTAAAAAAGAAGATATTTTTGAGATTGCTACCATACTACGCCATTTAGGTTATGAAACTCTAAGTGAAATGAGTGCGATAGATTTGTGTGCTAAAAAAGGGCATTTTGAATTGTTCTATCAATTTGTGGGTTTTAGTCATGGCTGTAAGAATCGCCGTAGGGTGCGTGTGAAATGTGTTTTAAAACCTAATGAAAGCATAGACTCCTTAAGCTTTTTATACCGCTCGGCTAATTGGAGTGAAAGAGAAGCCTATGATATGCTTGGTATTGTGTTTGATAAGCACCCTTATTTAAAACGCATTATCATGCCTAATGATTGGGTAGGACATCCCTTATTACGCTCTTATCCGCTTAAAGGCGATGAATTTGCCCAGTGGTATGAAGTGGATAAAATCTTTGGTAAAGAATACAGAGAAATTATTGGCAAAGAGCAACGAGATAGCGCTAGAATTGATGAAAAAGATACCTTCAATTTTGCAAAAGTTGGCTATGAACAAGGTAAGGGCGAAGCATTAAAAGAAACAGAAGAAAAACATGCGTTTAAGAAAATTCCTTTTGTCAAAGATTTGCACAAACTCGCTCCCACTATTTTAAAGAAGAGGCTATAAAATGGCTCAAAATTTTACTAAACTCAACCCCCAGTTTGAAAACATCATTTTTGAACACAATGATAACCAAATGGTGCTAAACTTTGGACCCCAGCACCCTTCTAGCCATGGGCAATTACGCTTGATTTTAGAATTAGAAGGTGAAAGAATCATTAAAGCTACCCCAGAAATTGGCTATTTACACAGGGGCTGTGAAAAGTTAGGCGAAAACATGACTTATAATGAATATATGCCTACCACAGACAGATTAGATTACACTTCTTCTACAAGCAACAATTACGCCTACGCGCATGCTGTAGAGACCTTACTAGATTTAGAAATCCCACGCCGAGCCCAAGTGATTCGCACGATTTTATTGGAATTAAATCGCATGATTTCGCACATCTTTTTTATCAGCGTGCATGCCCTAGATGTAGGGGCGATGAGCGTGTTTTTATATGCGTTCAAGACAAGAGAGTATGGGCTAGATTTAATGGAGGATTATTGCGGAGCAAGATTGACGCATAATGCCATAAGAATCGGGGGTGTGCCTTTGGATTTACCCCCTAATTGGCTAGAAGGCTTAAAAAAATTCTTAGGTGAAATGAGAGAATGCAAAAAACTCATTCAAGGCTTACTAGATAATAACCGCATTTGGCGTATGCGTTTGGAAAATGTGGGCGTTGTAACGCAAAAAATGGCACAAAGTTGGGGTATGAGTGGCATTATGCTAAGAGCAACTGGCATTGCCTATGATATTAGAAAAGAAGAGCCTTATGAGCTTTATAAAGAGCTTGATTTTGATATACCGGTAGGTAATTATGGCGATAGCTATGATAGGTATTGCTTGTATATGCTAGAAATTGATGAAAGCATTCGCATCATTGAGCAACTCATTCCTATGTATGCTAAGACTGATACGCCCATTATGGCTCAAAATCCGCATTATATTTCTATGCCTAAAGAAGATATAATGACTCAAAACTACGCCTTAATGCAACATTTTGTCTTAGTAACTCAAGGCATGCGCCCACCTGTTGGGGAGGTGTATGCCCCTACAGAAAGTCCTAAGGGTGAATTAGGGTTTTTTATCCATTCAGAAGGTGAGCCCTACCCCCATAGATTAAAGATTAGAGCCCCTAGTTTTTACCACATCGGAGCTTTGCAAGACATCTTAGTAGGACAATATTTAGCCGATGCGGTAACGGTTATTGGCTCAACAAATGCGGTATTTGGCGAGGTAGATAGATGAAACGCTTTGATTTACGCCCCTTAAAAGCGGATATTTTTGAACGCCTAGAGGAATTGATTGAAAAAGAAATGCTAATAGGTGAAGTAGCGATTTTTATGTTTGAGGTGGGGGATTTTTCTAATATTCCTAAGAGTGCTGAATTTATTCAAGCAAAAGGGCATGAACTGCTTAATTCTTTACGATTCAATCAAGCGGATTGGACGATTGTTGTGAAGAAAAAGGCTTAATTTTGAGTGCTTTTAACCCCCTAAATTCTCTTTTAGAAGCAAACTCATCTCTTAGCTTAGAAGAAACCTATTACTTGGAGCAATTATCTCTCAAAAAAGGTTTTAAAATAAACTATAAAGCGACTAAAGATGACTTAAATTTTTTAGAAAAAAGCGATTTATGTGTTTTGTTTGGGGGATTTTCAAACACTTGCTTAAATGAAAATGAGTGTTTGTTGCTAGAAACCATCCATCAATCAAAACTCAATTACGCCTTACTAAGACCTTTGCAAGACACTAGAGACCTGCAAGAAACTTGTCTTTTTATGTCTTATGAAATTAACACCGAAGTGGCAATTTTATCTTTGCTTTTAAGGGGTATTTTAGAAAAAACTTTGCAATTAAAAGGGCATGTTTTAGAAAATATAGATGTAGGGTATCTAAGCTCTGAAGCTAATATGAGCGAGGAAGAATTGCAAGAACTCATCGCACTCATTTTTGAAGCTCAAAAAGTGGTGTTTGTCCTAAATAGAGAAATCACAAAGCATGCTCATGGTTTGTTTTTATACACTCTTTTAAGCGAGTTGCAAAACCATATCCATTTAAAAATCCTACAAGCATCTTCAAGTTTTTCAGATTCAACGCCTTTAATTTATCATTCAAAAGACAAAGAATTGTTGCTTAAAACAGCTTTGAAAGAACAAATCTTGCCTTTCAAATCACAGCTCAAATCAAAAGATTTAGAGCCTTTAGAACAAATCCATGAGGCTAATGGCTCATTTGCCTACCTTGCTTGCAACAGCACCAAAAACCCAAAACTATATTTTTCTAAACAATTTAAAATCGCCAATAAACTCAACTATACTAAGGCTAACATTCAAGTCTTAGATAAAACGATAGAATGCGAGCTAGAAGAAAGCCCTTATTTGAAAGGCTTAATTGCAATTTTAGAGGGGTTTTCTAAAGAAACTTACCCTTATGCCCCCATTACTAACTTATCCCACTCTCAAGGAAATTTATGATTAAAGTAACCATTAATGGTAAAACAATTGAATGCGAAGAGGGACAAAGCGTATTAGAAGCCGCTAGAGGTGCTGGCATTTACATTCCAGCTATTTGTTATCTAAGTGGTTGTTCGCCCACTGTCGCATGTAAAATGTGCATGGCTGAAATGGATGGCAAACGCATTTATAGTTGCAATACTAAACCCAAGAATAATGCAGTCATTTTCACTAACACCCCCGCTTTAATGGCTGAGAGAAAAAACATTATGCAAACTTATGATGTAAACCACCCCCTAGAATGTGGCGTGTGCGATAAGAGTGGGGAGTGCGAATTACAGGACATGACGCATTTAACGGGCGTAGAACACCAGCCCTATGCGGTTGCTGATGATATGAAAGAATTAGACACATGGGCAAAAGCCTTGTATGACCCTAATTTGTGTATTATGTGTGAGAGATGTGTAACCACTTGTAAGGACAATGTGGGCGAAAACAATCTCAAAGCCACTAAAGCCAACTTACACGCCCCAGATAAATTCAAAGATAGCATGCCAAAAGATGCCTTTAGCGTGTGGAGTCGTAAGCAGAAAGGCATTATTTCTTTTGTGGGTAGTGTGCCTTGCTATGATTGTGGGGAATGTATTGCAGTATGCCCTGTAGGGGCGATGAGTTACAAAGACTTCGCTTACACAGCTAATGCATGGGAATTAAAAAAAATCACTTCTACTTGCACGCATTGTTCAGCGGGGTGTTTAGTTCAATATGATGTGCGTCATTTTGACACTCTAGGCGAAGAATCTAAGATTTTTAGAGTGCTGAATGATTTTTACCACAACCCTATCTGTGGGGCGGGGCGTTTTGCTTTTGATGTGAGCTCTAGTTCTAAAGGTAGCACTAATCTAAAAGAAGCTCAAAACACCTTAAAAGAATGTAATGCGGTGCGAATAGGCGGAGATATTACAAATGAAGAGGCGTTTTTAATAGAGCGTTTGAGAAAGCAACTGGGCTTTAAAATCTATAATAAAGATTTGTATCATTTCCAACAATTCTTAAAGGTATTAGGCGAAATCAAACGCCCTAGCATTGAAGAAATCAAAACTTCTAATCTAGTCATTACGCTTGGGTCTTCTATCAAAACAGAAAATCCGCTTATGCGTTATGCTATCAATAACGCTCTCAAACTTAATAAGGCGTCTTTAGTAGTTCTACACCCTATCAAGGATAATGCGTTAGCGAATTTAAGCCGAAGTGTCCTAAATATCACGCACGAAGTAGGTGCTGAAGAAATTCTTTTGGGTATGCTTTTAAAAATGCTTGATATTGAAAGCGCATGTTTAAAAAGCTTAGAAGATTCCAAACAAAGCGTTGTAGATGAAGTGGCTCTAAAAAAATTAGAAGAAGAGCGTCAAAAAGCCTTAGAAGAAAAGAAAAAGCAAGAAGAAGAAAATAAAGAAAAAAACGAACACTCAAACAACGAAGAAGTAGCCACACAAGAGCTAGGACAAAAGCAAGAAGAAAATTTTGAAGTTCCTACAAAAACCACTTATTCTATGCTTGAAGAAGTAGGCATAAGCCTAGAGACTTATGAAAAAATTCTCGCACTCTTGCAAAAATCAAGCAACACCTTGCTTGTCATAGGTGAAGAGATTTATAGCCATAAACAAGCTTTAAATATCGCTAAAATGTTGCGTTTATTGGCTCAAAAAAGTGCTATTCGTTTTGCCCTTATCCCACCTAGCGCGAACGCTTTAGGTATCGCTTCACTTTGTGAATTAAGCACAGAAGGTTTTGAGAATGAGAAAATTGTAGGCATTCGTGCTCAAGGAGATTTTACAATCAGTAGCGATAACAAGGTTTTTGAAAAAGGTGCGACTAACAAAGTTAATTTTATCTTGCCTAGTTTAAACCAGCTAGAAGGCACCATAACTAATATTGAAGGGCGTGTGTTGCCTTTAAAACCGGCTTTAAATTTTGAAGGCTATGACTTGAGCGATATTATGCAAGGCTTTGGCTTTATTGAAGAAAATTTAATAGAATGCACCAAGCAACTTCCTACAGAAGCTGGTTTTAAGGCCATAGATTTTGATAGTTTGACTAATCACTTCACTAACGATAGGGCTAATCATAGGGGTTATAAACTAGAATCAAGTCATTTTGAAAATAGTGCTAAAGAATATGAGAAGATAGAATGCGAACCGATTAAACCCCTAAAAGAAAAAATAACATTCAATGCGTATTTGAAATACCCAGAAACGCAATTCAACCACGCTACTAATAAAAGTGAGAATCTGCAATTAAAAGCCGGTATTTATGTTTCTAAAGCTTTCTTAGAAAAATTGAATAAAGAAGTGGGACAAAGCATTACTTTAGCTAAAGAACAAGATGAAGTTACAGGCATTTTGTATCTTGATGAGAGTTTGGAACAAGAAGTGTTTGTTATTTCGCCCTGTATTTTAGATAGTGTTTCAAACTTTTTCAAAGAGAGCGTATTTGATAGCGTGAGTTTAAAGGAGCAAGCATGAGTGCTTACATCATTGAAACTTTGATTAAAATCTTGGTTTTGGTTGCCATTTTTTCAGCCTTGGGGGGCTTTGCCACTTATATTGAGCGAAAAGTGTTAGCCTATTTTCAACGCCGTTTAGGGCCTTGTTATGTAGGGCCTTTTGGACTTTTGCAAGTCGCTGCTGATGGCATTAAACTTTTTACCAAAGAAGACATCATTCCCCAAGGGGCGAATAAATTCATTTTCACACTAGCCCCCATTATTGCTATGGTGAGTGCGTTTGTGTCTATGGCACCTATTCCTTTTTTCCCTAATTTCACTTTGTTTGGGTATGAAATCAAGCCTATCATCTCTGATATTAACATTGGCTTTTTATTTTTCTTAGCGGTAGGTTCAGCAGGCATTTATGCGCCTATTTTAGCCGGACTTGCTTCTAATAATAAATACTCTTTGATAGGCTCAGCAAGGGCTACCATTCAACTACTCAGTTTTGAAGTGGTAAGCACCTTAACAATTTTAGCTCCCTTAATGGTAGTAGGCTCGCTCTCTTTAGTAGAGATTAACAACTATCAAAGCGGTGGTTTTTTAGATTGGCTCGTATTCAAACAACCCTTGGCTTTTATTTTGTTTTTAATCGCAAGTTATGCTGAGCTTAATAGGACTCCTTTTGACTTGTTAGAGCATGAAGCAGAGATTGTAGCGGGGTATTGCACTGAATATAGTGGCTTGAAATGGGGCATGTTTTTCTTGGCTGAATATGCGCATTTATTCGCCTTTTCTTTTGTGATTTCTATTGTGTTTTTTGGCGGGTTTAATGCATGGGGCTTTATCCCGGGTGGCATAGCCATTTTAATTAAAGTGTGCTTTTTTGTCTTTTTATCCATGTGGGTTAGAGCGACTTTTCCGCATGTTAGACCAGACCAGTTAATGGGCATGTGCTGGAAAATTATGTTGCCTTTAGCCTTACTTAACATTGTGCTAACAGGCATTATCATTTTGATTTAAGGAAGATTTATGGCAAAACAAGAATACAAGCAACTTCCTAAACGAGCCGAAATTCGTAGTGCTACAGAGCATTTTGCAGATACCATAAAAACAAGCCTGGGTTTAGATTTGTTTAAGGGCTTAGGACTTACGATTAAAGAATTTTTTAGTCCTAATGTAACCATTCATTATCCTATGGAACAACTTCCTTTAAGCCCACGCTATCGTGCGGTGCATAATTTGCAACGCCTTTTAGATTCAGGCTCTGAAAGGTGTATTGGCTGTGGGTTGTGCGAAAAGATTTGCACGAGCAATTGCATAAGAATCATCACACATAAGGGCGAGGATAATCGCAAAAAGATTGATTCCTACACCATTAATTTAGGGCGTTGTATTTATTGTGGATTGTGCGCGGAAGTTTGTCCTGAACTGGCTATTGTTATGGGCAATAGATTTGAAAATGCCAGCACCCAACGCTCTCAATATGGCTCTAAAAGTGAGTTTTTAACTAGCGAAGAAGATGCCAAGAATTGCTCACATGCTGAGTTTTTAGGCTTTGGTTCAGTAAGCCCTAACTACAATGAACGCATGCAAGCTACCCCCCTAGATTACATCAAAGAGCCTTCAGAAGAAGAACCAAAAGAAGAGACTCAAGCACAAACAAGCACAGAAATTAACAAGGGAGATGAAAATGTTTGAAACAATTGCCTTTTATTTCTTTGCAATCCTTACTTTAAGCATGGCATTAGTGGTAGTTACAACCACTAATATTCTCTATGCCATTACCGCTCTCTCTAGTAGCATGGTTTTTATCTCAGCTTTTTTCTTTTTGCTTGATGCAGAGTTTTTAGGCGTGGTGCAAATCACGGTTTATGTGGGTGCAGTCATTGTAATGTATGCCTTTGGCATGATGTTTTTCAACTCAGCCGCTGAAGTAGTTGAGCGTAAGCAAAACCCCAAGGTTTTATGCGTGCTTTCATTTGGAGTGGCAATATTACTTACCTTAATTTTAAGTGCACCTAGTATTGGCGAAAATCTTTCTCAACAAGTTATTGGTTCACAAACCCCTAACATTAAAGCCATTGGCTACGCGCTCTTTACTAATTACTTGATTCCTTTTGAAGCAGCGGCTTTAATGCTCTTAGTGGCTATGATTGGGGGAATTGCTACAGGGATTCAAAAAATCCATGGAAAAAACAACGCACAATTTGTAAAGGAATCTCTATGATAGGGTTAAACCACTACCTAATTGTTTCAGGGCTACTCTTTTGTATTGGCTTAGCCGGAATGCTGAAGCGTAAAAATATTTTATTGCTCTTCTTTTCTACAGAAATCATGCTCAATGCGATTAATATCGGTTTTGTAGCGATTTCAAAATACAAGCAAAATTTGGATGGGCAGATGTTTTCGCTCTTTATCATTGCTATTGCTGCTAGTGAAGTAGCGATTGGTTTGGGCTTGGTGATTTTATGGTTTAAAAAACACAAGAGCCTAGATATTGATTCTTTGAACGCTATGAAAGGTTGAGCATGCAGTATTCTTCTTTGTTAGCAGTCGTATTGTTTTTGCCTTTAATAGGTGCGGTTTATGCGGGGCTGTTTGGGGCTAAAGCTAAAGCGTTGCATGTAGGCATTTTTAATTCTTTATGCGTGCTTGTTTCTTTGGTGGGTGCTGTTTTTCTTTTTATTCAAGTGTGGCACAACCAAAGCTATGAAAAGTATTTGTTTGACTGGATTGCTGTAGGAAATTTTAGTGTCGGCTTTTCCCTTATGCTAGATAATATCAATGCTGTAATGATTGTAGTCGTTACTTTAGTCTCTTTCTTAGTGCATGTGTATTCTATAGGCTATATGGAGCATGACGCAGGGTTTAACCGCTATTTTTCTTATCTTTCTGGCTTTGTGTTTTCTATGCTTGTTTTAGTTTTGAGCGATAATTTCTTAGGGCTTTTCATTGGCTGGGAAGGGGTTGGATTATGCTCTTACTTACTCATTGGCTTTTGGTATCACAAAGAAAGTGCAAATAACGCTTCTATTGAAGCCTTTGTGATGAATAGAATCACGGATTTAGGCATGCTTATGGGTATTATTTTGATTTATTGGAATTTTGGCACCCTTCAATATAAGGAAGTCTTTAATGCCCTTAATAGCGTGGATTCTCAAATGCTCTTTTACATTAGCGTGTTGCTCTTTATTGGTGCTATGGGTAAGAGTGCGCAATTTCCTATGCACACATGGTTAGCAAACGCTATGGAAGGACCTACCCCAGTATCTGCTCTCATTCATGCAGCGACTATGGTAACCGCTGGAGTGTATCTAGTCATTAGAGCAAACCCCTTGTATAGTGCTGTCTTTGAAGTGGGTTATTTCATTGCATGCTTAGGGGCATTTGTAGCCCTCTTTGGCGCAAGCATGGCTTTAGTCAATAAGGACTTAAAACGCATTGTGGCTTACTCCACGCTTTCTCAATTAGGCTATATGTTTGTTGCAGCAGGTCTTGGGGCTTACTGGGTCGCTCTCTTTCATCTCTTTACGCATGCGTTTTTCAAATCGCTTCTTTTCTTAGGCTCAGGAAATGTTATGCATGCCATGGAAGACAATTTGGATATTACCAAAATGGGAGCTCTATACAAGCCTATGAGAGCTACAGCTATCTTTATGATTATAGGCTCAGTAGCGTTATGTGGTATTTATCCTTTTGCAGGATATTTTTCTAAGGATAAGATTTTAGAAGTAGCTTTTGGAATGCACCATCACATTTTATGGTTTGTGCTTTTGATTGGAGCAATTTTTACCGCCTTTTATAGTTTTAGGTTAATTATGCTAGTATTTTTCGCACCCAAACAACACACAATCCATCACCCCCATGAGGCTAAGAATTTCATGCTTTTAAGCATGTTACCCTTAGGGATTTTAGCTGTTATTGCTGGGTTTTTTGAAGAGCCATTTTTCCATTTTATCTCAAAAGTTATTCCTAATTCTTATGATGAATATCCTGTGCCTTTTATGTTATTAGTAGGAATTACCACTATCGCTGTTTTATTGAGTATTGCGTTTGCGATTTACAAATACAAGCAAGGTATAAACTCTAACAAAGAAGGGGGTTTCTTGTATAAGCTTCTTTTAAATCAATACTACATTCCACAACTCTACAATGCCATAGCAAGGGCTTTTCTTTTGCTCGCGACATTCCTACACTCTGTCATAGAGTTGAGAATAATTGATTCTATTGTGGATAGAATAGGCAGAAGCGTTTTTGTGGTGGGGCGTTTATTTAGAGCTAGTCAAGACGGGAATTTAACTTCTATGCTACGCTTTATGGTGGCTGGAGTTTTAATTTTGCTTGTGTTTGTGGCTGTTTTTGGGAGATAGATAATGCAATATTTACAAACACATCTTTTAAGTGTGGTGATTTTTTTTCCTATGCTGAGTGCTATCTTAGCGTTTTTTATGAGTGCACAAGCTAGTAGGGCGTATGCAATTGTCATTGCTTTAATTGAGCTATTATTGGCCTTATTGCTATGGCATGGGTTTGACACTCAAGCTGTAGGCATGCAATTTGAAGAAACCAAAGAGCTTATTTATCAAATCGGTGTGAATTATCATGTAGGTGTTGATGGTATCACGCTCTTTTTGTTACTCTTAAACGCTATTGTTGTGCTGTTGTCTGTGATTTATGTCAAAGAACATCGTAAAGACTTTGCCATTTGCCTTTTGCTTTTAGAAGGGATTTTAATGGGCGTGTTCTCTTCTCTAAACATGATATTTTTCTATGCTTTTTGGGAAGTTTCGCTCTTGCCTGTTTTGTATTTAATCGGGCGTTTTGGCCGCAACAATAAAGTCTATTCAGGCATGAAATTTTTCCTTTACACTTTTTTAGCGTCATTACTCATGCTTTTAGGCATTTTATATATCGGGTATGACTACGCTAACCACTATGGCATGATGAGCTTTGATATTTTAGACTGGTATCAATTAAGTTTTTCTAGCGAGATTAGAATATGGCTCTTTTTAGCTTTCTTGGTAGGAATTGCCGTTAAAATTCCGCTCTTTCCTTTACATACTTGGCTACCCTATGCCTATTCTAATGCTCCTACTTTAGGCTCTGTCATGCTCTCAGCCTTGCTTTCTAAAATGGGAACTTACGCCTTGTTACGCTTCTTACTTCCGCTTTTTCCTGAGCTTTCAGAAATTTATTTAACGCCGATAGCCATTTTAGCACTGTGCATGATTGTTTATGGGGGCTTTGTAGCTTACGCTCAAAAAGATTTGAAAACTCTCATCGCTTACAGCTCACTCTCACATATGGGCGTGGTGGTGCTGGGGATTTTTGCTTTCAATGTTGAGGGCATTTCTGGGGCGGTGTTTATGATGTTTGCTCATGGCGTTGTAGCCATGGGGTTATTTATGCTCGCTGGCATTTTAGAAGAACGCACCAAGAGTTTAGAAATCGCTCGCTTTGGGGCTGTTGCAAAATCCGCCCCTATTTTTGCGACCTTTTTTATGGTGGTCTTAATGGCTAATGTGGGTATGCCCTTAAGCATCGGTTTTGTAGGGGAGTTTTTGAGCTTGCTAGGATTTTTTGCTGCACGCCCCATTCTTGCTATCATCGCTGGCACAAGCATTATTCTATCAGCGATTTATATGCTCACTTCATACAAAAATGTGTTCTTTGGCACTTTAAAAACAGGGAACAATCAAGTGAGTGTGTTTGAAGATTTGAATGCTCGTGAGGTGGGGATTTTAAGCGTTATTTTGGCTCTCATTCTAGCGTTAGGGATTTATCCTAAAGTGTTTTTAAAACCCATTGAGCAAGGCACTAAAGGGCTTTTAGAAACCATGCAAACTCGCTTAGCTCCTTTAGTAGGCTCATCAGACATCAAGATAAAAGAGGTCTCTTATGTTAATAGATAGTATCCATATCTCTTTTGATAGCTTTAGTTTTCAGAGCATTTTACCCATGCTTGTTTTAGTGTGTGGGGGAATTTTTACGCTCTTAATCAACGCATTCACTTCAAAATTTTCACGCAATTTGAATGTGTTTTTATGCATGCTCTTTTTAGCCCTAGATTTCTTAGTGATTCTAGGTTTTGAAGCACAAGAGAGTGCATTCTTTGGGTTTTTAAGCTTGGACACTCTCTCGCTAGTTTCACAAAGCATTATCCTCATTTCAGCCTTTTTGCTCATCTTCTTAGCCCTTTCTAAAGAACGCTTTAATGAATTTCAAACGGCTGAATTTTATCCCCTGTATTTATTCATTGTGGCTGGCTTTCAGTTTATGGTCTCAAGCAATCATTTGCTCTTAATCCTTATTGGATTAGAAACAGCGTCCTTACCCATTTGTGTTTTAATGGCATTGAGCGACAAACGCTTTGGCTTAGAAGCGGGGATTAAGTATTTCACTATGGGAGCTATGGCGAGTGCGTTTTTTGCTATAGGAGCTATGGCTTTTTATCTTTTAACAGGCAGTTTGAATCTTGAAGTCATTACCCTATACCTACACAATGAGGGCATCACGCACCCTATGCTCTTTGCTATGGGCGTTGTCTTTCTCATTGGAGCGATTGGCTTTAAGGTCTCTTTAGTGCCTTTCCACACTTGGATGCCTGATGTGTATGAAGGCAATAACCCTGTTTTTGCAAGCTACATCTCCATTGTGCCTAAAATCGCTGGTTTTGTCGTAGCCACTCGCATTTTTGGGGTGTTTATGGAAACCCATATTGCTTGGGTAGAAAATATTTTTTACGCTCTCATTCTTATCACTATTACCATTCCAAATTTTATCGCTCTATGGCAAGAAGATGTTAAAAGAATGCTTGCTTATAGCTCTATCTCGCATTCTGGGTTTGCTCTAGCTTGTGTGTTTATCCACACTGAAGAAAGTCAGAGTGCCATGTTTGTTTATTGGTTTATGTTTGCATTCACTTACATTGGAGCTTTTGGAATTTTATGGCTGTTAAAAAGTAGAGAAAAGACTTGGAATGAACGCTATGACCACCCCTACTCTAAATTTAATGGTCTCATTAAAACGCACCCCTTAATAGCTATTTTGAGTGCTGTATTAGTTTTTGGATTAGCTGGCATTCCGCCTTTTAGTGTGTTTTGGGGAAAATTTTTAGCCGTTGAAAGCGCGTTGGAGAAACACCATGTTCTTTTGGCGGTTGTTATGCTAGTCAATAGTGCTGTCGCTGTGTTTTATTACTTCCGCTGGCTAGTGGCTATGTTTTTTAACAAACCCATGCAAGCTCAAGGCTATGCACAAAGCGATATTTACACTCAAAATGCTACCATGCCCATTTATGCTGTTATTATTGCTATGGCACTTGTGTGTTCGCTCTCTATCTTTATTATGCAAGGACTCTTAGAATTTGTGGCTTAAGTCAAAAATCATTGGCTCTCTTTTGATAGGTGCGAGCCTGTTTACACATTCTCTTAACGCCTTGAGCCTTACGCTCACACAAGGTAAAGAAGATGGGCAAGATTTTTCTGTCTTAACCTTACGCCACAATAAAGCGTTTTCTTGTTTTTATGCGAGCGATAAATCTCGTGATGGCATTAGAGCATCTCTAGTTATCACGCACGCAAAACACCCTGTAGAATGCGTTATAGACTCCATTCCTAATGAAGGCTTTACCCCCCTAGAAAATGCCTTTTTCAATATTGCTTACTCCATGCAACAGGGGCGATTTGTCTTACGCATCAAGCCAAAAGTTATGCGAAGACTCACTCTCTTTTCCTTTGCTAGAGATTATAAAAATGAAGTGCCACTTTTTCAGGAAAACGACTCCAAAGCTAAAATGTGGCAAATTATAGGCTATGACCAAAGCATTCCTTTTTTAAAAAACCCCCATGCTAATACTAAAAAGGGCTTGAATTTTCCTATCACAATCCGCAACGCTCAAACCCCTATGATTCAAGAACTGGATATTGATAGTAAGCCCTTATTAACAACCAAAAGATACGATTTAAACGCCTATTTAGAAGCTAAAAAACAAATTGACTCGCAAGCCTATTTTGATGCCCTACGCACTATTAGCCGCATTTTTAAAAACTACCCCCAAACGATTTTTAAAAAAGATTTGTATCTGTTAGAAATTATCGCTCTAGGGAAGTTAGGCATTAAAAAACCCTTGCTGATAGATATTGGCACTAAGTGGATTAAGAGCTATCCCACTGACCCAAATATCCCTGAAGTGCTGTATTATGTGGCTAAAGCCTTAGATGAAACCAACCATTACAAACAAGCTATCCGCCATTACAAACGCATTCTCTTAGAATACAAGCACTCTCGCTATGCCCCCTTAGCTCAAATGCATTTAGCCATTGAGGCAGCTGATGCATCTGATTTTAGTGGGGCTATTACGCTGTTTAAAGAAGCTTTTTCTAACGCTAAGGACAAAGAGAGTGCAAGTGAAGTCGCTCTCAATTGGGCTGAAGTAGAAATCATGCATCAAAATTTTAAAAACGCCAAGTATCTCATTGACAAGGTTATCAACGCCAATCCAAATTACATTTCTACGCATAGCAAATTAGCCTTAGAATTACTCAATTTATTAAAAAAAGACCAAATGAATGAGAGTGCCATTAAAATCGCTAAACTACTCATCAATCAAGATGATGATTTAAAGGCTAAAGAGCAAGCGCTCTATGATTTAGGGGCGTTGTATGCAAGGATTAAAGACTTTAAAAACGCCCATCTTTATAACCTACAATATTTGCAAGCCCATGCGGAACTAGAGCGAGCTTCTATTGTTAAGGCACGAGATGAAAAAGCCCTTTTTTCTATGGAAGGAAACACGCAAGAAAAAATCGCTCATTATGATAAAATCATTCATAGTTTTCCTAACTCCAAAGAAGCCTTGAAGGCTACTGAATTAAAAGCTCAATTACTCTTTGATGAAAAACGCTATGCCGAAGTCTTAAGCATGCAAAAGGATTTACCTAAAGATTTTCCTTTGATTCAAAAAACGCTCAACACCCTTTCTAAAGAAAAATTAGATAACAATAATTGCAAACAAGCTTTAGCGTATTTAGCGCAAGTTAAAAATTTTGACCTAGACAAAAACCAAGAAATTAAAGCCTTTGATTGCTTATATTTCGCATCATTACACCAAAAAGCTCAAGTCATCGCTTTAAACGCCTTAAAAGCCGCCAAAACCCCCAGCGAAAAATTGCCATGGCTTTATCGTTTAGGGCGTAATTATTATCGCTTAGGGGATTTTAAAAATTCCACCTTTGCTTCCAAAGATGCCTTGACTCTGGCTCAAAGCTTGAATAAAAAAGAATTTTACAATATCGCTTTTATCTTATTTGCAACTTATATGCAAAACAATGAAAAAAATTTAGCTTTAGAGATTTATGCGTTTTTAGAAAAGCATTTCAAAGACGATAAGCGTATGATATTAGTCTATTTTAAATTATTAGAGAATGAAAAAGACCCCAAAAGTATCAAAATCTATGCCACGACCTTACTCAAACTACAAGACACCTACAAGGACTATTCTTACACGCCTTTTGCACAATTTGCCCTAATAGAGGCATATAGAACCACCAAAGACTATCTCAAAGCCTTAGAAGTGCTAGAAAAACTTTTAACTCACAAACTTTCTGTAGAAAATCATCAAAAAGCTTTGTATTTACAATCTAGTTTATTAGATTTAAGTAATCAAAAAGCAAAGTCTAAAGAGAGCCTAGAAAAATGCGTTCAGTTAAAACAAAAAGATAAAACAAACCCATGGCAAAGCTTGTGCGAGCAAGGTTTAGATTTATTTAAAAATAAGGAGCAATAAAATGGATACAAATATTTTTAGAGAATATGACATTAGGGGCATTTATCCAAAAACTTTAGATGAAAATATCGCTTTTAGTATCGGCGTAGAGTTAGGAAAAATCATGCAACAATATAGCAAGGGCGTATTTGTGGGCTATGATGCAAGGGTGCATGGAAAAAACCTTTTTGAAGCTTTGAGTGCAGGATTACAACAAGAGGGTTTAAAAGTGTATGATTTGGGGCTTATTCCTACACCGGTGGCGTATTTTGCGACCTTTAATGAGATAGATAGCATTCAATGCCCTAACTCCATTATGATAACTGGCTCTCATAACCCTAAGGAATATAACGGCTTTAAAATCACAATCAATAACAACCCTTTTTATGGCAAGGATATTCAAGCTTTAAAAGACACGCTTTTAAATGCCACACAAAACGCCACATATAAAATTAAACCCCTAAAAGAAATGCCTTTAAAAGTCAATGCCCTAGAAGCTTATCACAACTATTTAATCAACAATTTTAAGCATTTAAAAGATTTCAAGCACAAAATTGCCCTAGATTTTGGTAATGGCGTGGGAGCGTTAGGCTTAGTGCCTATTTTAAAAGCTTTAAACATTGATTTTGATAGTCTTTATAGTGAGCCTGATGGCAATTTTCCTAACCACCACCCAGACCCAAGCGAGACTAAGAATTTACAAGACTTGAAGGCACATATGCAAGAAAATGCTATTTCTATAGGCTTTGCTTTTGATGGCGATGCGGATAGGATTGCAATGCTAGGGGCTAATCATATTTATGCAGGCGATGAATTAGCCATATTATTTGCTAAGCACTTATACAATCAAGGCATTACCCCTTTTGTGATAGGTGAAGTCAAATGCTCTCAAGTGATGTATGACACTATCAATAGTTTTGGCAAGACGCTGATGTATAAAACCGGGCATAGCAATTTAAAAGTCAAGCTTAAAGAAACAACTGCGCATTTTGCAGCCGAGATGAGCGGGCATATCTTTTTTAAAGAGCGTTATTTTGGCTATGATGATGCCCTTTATGCGTGTTTAAGAGCCTTAGAATTAATGCTTAAAGAAGACCCAAGCGATTTAAAAAACTTCATTAAAAATCTCCCCTATTCTTACACCACGCCTGAAGAAAAAATCTTTGTGAGCGAAGAAGAAAAATTTGAAATCATTCAAAATTTACAAAACAAACTTCAAAATGTGCCAGATAACTTCCCTAAAATCAAAGAAATTATCAGTATTGATGGCGTGAGAGTGGTTTTTGAACATGGTTTTGGACTTATTCGTGCGAGTAACACCACCCCATGTCTAGTCACTCGCTTTGAAGGCAAAGATGAAAAAACGGCGTTAGAGTATAAAAAGGCGTTGTTAGGATTATTGGATGGGTAATTAGTCCATCTCACTTAAGTATTGCGTAGAATAATAAAGATTGTAGGTTAAAGCTAAATAGCGAAATAAAAACACAATGCATGCTTAAAAAAGCTTAACCTTAACTAATTTTAGTTAGGGTTAGTTATAATTAGCTATAACTAACCTAATTATAATTATATTTCATTATGGTTGTAAAACTACAACCATATAAAGTCGGAGTAGTATCATGAAAGCATTAGATGCGGCAAAATTTTTGGTTAACTTAGCGATAGACAATGAAAAACCCATGACTAATCTAAAATTACAAAAGATGTTGTATCTAGCTCAAGCAGAGAGCAATGCAACACTTATTGAAGAAGATTTTCAGGCGTGGGAGTATGGACCTGTTGTGCCAAGTGTTTATCGCAATTATCGTAATGGAGCTTCTAGAATTAATAGTAAAGATGAGGAAGTAGAAATATCTGATGACAATAGAAACGCTTTGGAAGAAACCTATAGAAAGTATGGGGACAAAGAGCCATGGGATTTATCAGATGCAACACATGCAGTTGCATCTTGGATTGATAATTACGATAAGGATACGAAAAATAAGGTAATTCCAAAAGAATCAATTAAAAACGATAGAGAAAAATTAAGGGAACTCTTATGCGACAAGACCTTAAAGAAAAAATAAAAAGAGTTATTGAAATTGTTGCCGGTGAAAATAGCGATGAATCCAATAAAAATGATGAGAGTTTGTTGTCTTGTTTTGATTTCTTGAGTGAATTCCATAAAACCGATTTCGGTCTGTTTAGTCTGTATTTTACGACATTCCTTAATGATGAAAGTGCTGGACATAACAAGGGAACTGATTTCTATGATGGTCTTATGGAAAAATTTGAGAGATTATCACAAAAAGATGCTTTTTCCCCATACAAAGAGCTTTTGGAAGATATGCACAATATTTGTCTTGTTGAAAGGTCTCGCATGGATATTCTATATCAACATGAACAATCAATACAAAGATTGCAAAGTGATTTAGAGACTAGTGCCACAAAAGTTGCAGACCTTAATAATAAAATCAAAAAAACTAAGGATAGATTGGGTAATGTAAAAAGGGATTTTGTTGCTATTTTGGGAATCTTTGCCGCTATTTTTATGGCATTTGACAGCGGACTTAAAATTAATTTGGCCGTATTTGATAAAAAAGGCCTAGATGATTTAATCGCCCTATGCTTATTCATGTTCGCATCGTTTTTTACCCTTATCTTGTTGCACTCTCTCTATCGTTTTGTCAAAAATATTGCAAACAACAATCAAGATGCCAATAAAACCGACTCATGGGAATATGGGATTTCCATTTTCCTACTTTTCCTCTTAGCTTTTGTTATTGTTTATAAGAGCTTTAATGCAAATAGTAGTAGTTCTCAGGCTAACCATCAAATCCCTTGTTGTGATACGACTGCACCATGTTTAAATTATCTAGCAAAAGTTTGCAACAACCATTAAAACTTTTGATACACAAGCACCACGCTTTTAGGCGTAGAATATAAGCTAAAAAAATTGTGCGTAGCTTCATTAAGCGTTCCACAAAATAGCGTGTTTAAACGCAAATCTTTTAAAGGGTATTTGAGATTTTTAGAAGTGAATTTACTCTCAAAATCCAAGCTAAAAAGTGAAATTTGCTCTCCCTTAAAACTAGGCAAAATAAAAGGGGTTTCTAGCACCCTAAAAATACCATAATCACTAATCGCTTGGAGTTTCTTGCAAAATTTAAAATACTCAAACAATAAAAAAATGTTCGCTAGGGCGTGGTCTTCTCGCTTACCATTCAATCCTAAAAAAATAAAATCATTATAGCCCCATTTATGCGCGTAAAAAAAGGCTTTGGATAAATCGTTGCTATTTTGCTCATTCACGCATATGGGGTTATACAAGGCCTTCAAACGAGAATCAATGCTATCCAAATCGCCTATGACTACACTTGGTTCAATTTTTAACTCATGCAAGGGTGCAACAGCCCCATCGCATGCAATTAAAAAAGGGGCGTTTTTTAAAATTTCTAAGCATTTTTTTGACTTAGGAAACTCCCCATTAGCCAAAATCACTGCTTGCATGACTTATTCCAGCGCTTAAAATAATACATGCCAATAAAAAGAAACAAAATCGTTGTGAGTAGTTGCGTTAGGGTTTCTGTAGAGATTTGAAAGATACAAAACCACACAATAATAGACACTACATTACCCAAAGTCAATAGCACATAACTCTCCATATAACGCAAAACCTGTAAAATAAAAGCAATAATAAATACCACAAAATTAAAACTCTCTGCCAGCAAAAAATTCGTTTTAATCTGTTTGAAAAACAAAGCGCTCAAACAAGTTAAAACCCCTATGCCTAAAATCAGCGCAAAGCGTAAATCCCACGAAAGTTTTTTAGCCTTGATAGTGCCGTTATTTTGCTCTGTTTTTTTCCATGAAAATAACCCATAAATCGCCACAGGCATATACAAAAAAAGGCATAAAATCACTTCGGCTTTTAACCCCCATTGATAAGTGATGTAAGCATAACTCAAATTATAAATAAAACTAAATACAAAGCAAATTGTTTGTCTCTCTCCAGCAAAAAACGCATACAAAATCCCACTAAGCCCTGCGACTAGATTGATAAACGAACCTTTAACAAGAATATGAGCGGCAATTAAAAACATGCAAGCAAGAGTGAGCGTAGCATAAAATCGTTTGGATAATTGAGTGGTTATTAGCATGTTATTCCTTACGCAAGAATTACCTTGACAAGTTCTATGGGTTTAATCTCAGCTTTTTAAAGCACCCCTTAAAATGGCATCAATTATAGCACAAGTCCAACTAGCTCTTTTGATACGCCATATCCCAAAACTTGTATTCATATTCGCTTGTAGTGATAAAAATGTCCTTTAATTTTTCAATTTCTTGTTTTGAAGAAGTGCGAGTGAGAGAATCAAGCAAAGTAATATTCCAAGTTACACATGCTTGAAATTCTTTTGAAGAATAGCCCTTAATCCAATGCCCATAAAAGGCATGTTCTAAAGCGTTTGGAATTTGACTCAAATTTTGTGCAATCACTAGGTAGCTCCAAGCACAAGCTAGAACAGCCACCGTAACTTCTTTAATAGACCCCTTAAGCCCTTCAGCGAGCATGTAGCTTGTATAAGATTTATTAGCTAGAGTGGGGCGTGCATTTTGCAATTCTGTTTGAGTGATTTGAAGTTTTTTAACATAATGGTTGTGGATACTCATTTCGTTATTCAAAATATCTTGTATAGCGTTAGAAAACTCTCTCATTGTTGCTTCATCATAAGCTTTGACTACGCCTAGAGCAAACACCCTAGCGTATTCTAAAAGATACAAATAATCCTGAATGATATAAAAACGAAATTTATCCGTTTCTAAAGTCCCATGCCCAATGCCCTGAACAAACGGATGAGAAATACAATTTTCCCAAATAGATTGCACACTTTTATACAGATATTGTGAAACTTGCATCAATAACACACTCCCAAATTCAATTTAATACGCATACCAGCACAAAGGCTCGTAATATAGCATAAAGACTTGTTTTTTCTAAAAGATTCGTGGTTAATCCCTTAAAAAACTTTTCTTAACCACCTATTAAAATACTGCCCCAAAATTGAACGCTATTTAGGCTAAGTCCACTACCCCCTCCATTAAACTCAAATCACCACCCCCATTTAACACAAAGCTTAAGAATGCCTTGAAAGCCAAGAATAGTCAACGCCTCCACAAGCGCATTGCTAGGATACCCAAAATACGCCGAAATTTCATGCATGGCGATGATAAATAGCATCATTAAGAGCATGAAATAAAAGTCTCTTAGCCTTGAGTTTGACAAAACATCATAAAATGCACCAAAAAATTTGGCTTTAAAAATAGCTTTAATAAAACGGGGTTGTTCTTGCCAAGATTTAATAGTGAGGTAACCCCATGACCTACCTTGCGGGTTGAATAAAAGATTAGCCAATAAAACCGCTACTAAGGCTGCCGGCCATATATACAGGCTACCTTTAGGGTCAAAAAGTGGGTTAATATGATTACGACTCAAGAGTCCACCTGTTATAGACATGCATAACCCACAAGCTAGACCAATCGCTCTTGTGTATTCAGAATTGCTCAAACGCTCTTTTGTATCCATGCGATTCCTTTCCCCCCTCCATATGAGAGTATTTATATCAAAATAGATTTAACTATCATTATTATTGACTAGCAATTTGTAACATAAATGTTAAATAACCCCATTAAATGTTTTATTTCTACACAAATTGTAAAATTAAAGTAAATCACTATAGAAAAAATAGCTTTAACAAAAACTATCTGCTTCAATAAATGTCATTTCTAAGTCTTCTTAAGCTATAATATGAAAAAACTCAATATTTAGGTGTTTTAATGATAGGAAATACAATCAAATTAGGTTTGGTAGGATTAAGTTTAATGAGTGTGTTAAATGCCAAAGAATGCGTTTCGCCGTTAGTAAGAAGCACTAAGTATCACCAACAAAGTGCCGAGATTAAAGCTTTACGGCTACAGACTTACAAAATGGCGAAAATGGCGTTAGACAATAATCTTAAGTTTGTAAAAAATAAAAAGCCAGCCATTATCTTAGATTTAGATGAAACGGTGCTTGATACTTCTGATTACGCCGGCTATCTTGCTAAAAATTGTCTGGAATACACTGAAAAGACTTGGGATGATTATGAAAAACAAGGGACTTCTAAGCTTGTGGCTGGAGCCTTAGAATTTTTAGAATACGCTCATTACAAGGGGGTGATGATTTTTTATATTTCTAATCGCACCCACAAAAATAAGGCGTTTGTATTGAAAATGTTAAAAAGCTTGAAACTTCCGCAAGTGAGTGAAAAATCCGTTTTATTAAAAGAAAAGGATAAACCAAAGGCAATAAGGCGTGCTATGGTTGCTAAAGATTATGAAATTATTCTCCAAGTCGGCGATACTTTGCATGATTTTGATGTCATTTTTGCCCAAGATAAAAAGAACACTAAAGAGCAACAAAACAAAGTGCTAAAAAACGCTCAAAAATTTGGCACAGAATGGATTATTTTACCTAACTCTTTGTATGGCACATGGGAAGATGAACCTTTAAAAGCATGGCAAAATAAAAAATAAAGCTTTTATCAATAGCATAAGCAAAGACAATTTTTGCTAACATGACAAAAATTGTTTCTTAAGGCAAAGCAATGGGTTTTATAGGGTTTGAAGACCTAAAATGTAAAGACAAAGAAAACTCTAAAAAAATTTTTGTGGTTCGCAACGATAAATTAGGCGATTTTATTTTAGCTATTCCATCTTTACTTGCCTTAAAACATGCTTTTTTAAAAAAAGGCATAGAAGTGTATTTGGGAGTGGTTGTGCCTAGCTACACCGCCCCTATAGCCTTGGAATTACCTTTTATTGATGAAGTCATCATAGAAGACAATCATTTGAGTGTCAATCTAAAGGATAAGTCCATTGACGCTCTTATCTTTTTATTTTCTAATTTCAAAAACGCTAAACTTGCCTTTAGTTTGAGAAAGCATGTCCGCTATATCCTAGCTCCTAAGACAAAAGCCTATTTTTGGCTTTATAAAAAAAGTGTGCGTCAAAGCCGTTCCTTATGTCTGAAAACAGAATACGAATACAATTTGGATTTAATCAATGTTTTTTGTAAAGATTACAACCTTCCTAACGCTCAAATGCCAGAAATTACATACAAACTTAAAGACAGAATAAAAGAGCGTTCAATCCTTGCTTCAAAACTTAACATCAATCCTAATTCTTTACTCATTGGCGTGCATATTCATAGTGGGGGCAGTTCGCCCGTATTGCCAGCATCGCACTTTATCAAGCTGATTAAAATTTTACATGCAAAACTAGATGGTGAAATCATTCTCACCTGTGGGCCAGGCGAGAGAGACGCCACAGAATTACTTCTTAAAGAAGTGCCTTTTGCAAAGCTTTATGACACTAGCCATAGCCTAGTGGATTTAGCCAAATTGTGTGCGAATTTAGAGATTTATATAGGAAACGCTTCAGGTCCTTTGCATGTGAATGCTTTATTTGACAATCTGTCTATTGGATTTTATCCTAACGAGCTAACTGCTTCCATTGCTAGATGGAGGCCTTTCAACAAACACTTTTTGGGCATCACTCCGCCTGATAACTCAGATGATATGAGTTTGATTGACATAGAAAAAGAAAGTGGAAAAATCATAGAATTTATCACACAAAATCTTTCTAATCACACACAAGAAAGATAGCTACAACAAACAAAAACACTCAAAAATTTTTGCACTAAATGGGTTATTTTACCTAAGTCTTTGTATGGCACATGGGATAATGAGCCTTGAGCTTTTAAAAGCATGGAAAAATAAAAAATAAGCTTTAATAAGGCAATTTCAAAAACTTAAATTTGTTAAAAAGAAGAAGTTGCTTTGCAAATGAAATAAATTTTTAAGCGCATTTTGTGCTTAAAAACCCTATAATATTTTTGATACCAAATACACTAGGACTACATGCCCTACAGATTAGAAAAAGACTTCCAAGACTTAATTGCTAACAACAGCAATATTCAAAAAGATATTTGTTCTATTTTAGAAGTGGAATATAAAGATTTTAAACTTTTAAAAGAGAACACCTATATCAATGGCATTACGGCAGATTTCACTCTTTTTGAAAAAAATAAAGTTAAAGCCATTATAGAGTGTAAGGGCGGGGCTATCAATGTAACAGATTATGTGAGAGGTATTGGCCAAATTTTTCAATACGAATACTTTTTTGAAAATACTTTAAGCCTTAAAAATTATCAATTTAGTGAGAATTTTAGTAGTGTTTTGATTTTTCCTGAGAGTGTTCTAAAAAACAATGATTTTAATGTGGGGCTTTTTAAATATCCTAAGAGCAAGAAAATCTTAGAAATCAATTCGCATAGTTTAGCTGTTAGACACATTAGTGATAACGAATTACAGAAATTAAGAGAGACAAAACATAGGGATTTTAAGGTAATTTCGCCCTATTATGTGCGTGATATTAGATTTTTTGAAGTGTATTTTTTACTCCAAGTTTTAGCCATTTTCAAATTTAAAAATAAAATTGCACATCGCAAAAGTATAGAAGAAACTATTTTAAAAAGGTCTAATTCGCTTAATAATGGTAACTGGCGAAATGTTTTTATTACTTTATCCACACTAGGTTTAATTGATAACAAAAACTATCCTACAAGCACAGGGTTAAACCTTATAAACATGGGCTATAGTGAATTTCTTGTGATGATTTTTGAGAGCTATATCAAACCTTACTACATTGAAATTTTTAAACTTGTAGAAAACAATACGCTTAATTTAAAAAATCATGAGATTGCAGAACGCATTAAAAAAAATTTTAACAACCATGAAGTTTTATTTTTAACCGAGTCAAATTCAAGGTATATTTCATCATGGCTTAATATCGCAAAAGATGATTTTGCTTTCTTTAGCTTTGCTAAAAGAGATACGCAAAGAAAACTAATATTTAACCCTTTTATTAGCAATAAAGAAAGCTTTGTCAAACATATTGAAAAATATTCACTTTACAATCAATATAAAGAAAGATATAAGGAAATTTTAAATGGCATATAATATTTGTGAATTTTTTGTAGGGGCAGGTGGTTCGCATTTAGGCTTTATGCAACAAGGTTTTAAAACGCTCTATGTCAATGATATAGATGAAAATGCCTTAAAAACTTTACTTTATAACAATAAAGAATTAAAAAATGCCATTGTAGATAAAACAAGCATTACAGAAATTGACCCTAAAAATTTACAAGCACAGATAAAACAAGAGATTGATGTTATTTTTGCTGGCATTGTGTGTAAAAGTTTTTCGTTAGCTGGAGAGCGTTCGCCTAATGATAAACGAAATTATTTTTATCGCTATTATTTAGAAATAGTCAAAACTCTAAGACCAAAAATCAGTATTATAGAAAATGTAAAAGGCATGCTAAATGCTAAAATTTTAACACAAGATACAGACCCTAAAATTTTACAAGAAGTAGATATTTTATACCAAGAGTTAGAAAATTATAAGGGCAAAAAAGACAGAATTAAGAAAAAAGAACGCCATAACTAAGGAATTTGAAAATTACGGCTTAACCTTACGCCAAAAAAAACATGCCTTACAAAAAAAACTCAATAATTTAATGCATGGCGTTGTAGATGATATTTTAAAAATTTATAAAAACTTAGGCTATCGTGTAGAATTTAAAATTCTAAATAGTGCATGGTATGGAAGTGCGACAAAAAGAGAAAGATTGATTATCGTAGCCATAAGAGATGACTTGCCCTTTAATTTTACATTCCCTAAGCCCACGCATTTAAGCGATGAAATCAACACCAAATTAGATTTTAAAGTTTTACCTACAAATTTTAAGAAACCTTTTTTAATTAGAGACGCTTTTAATTTGATTGACTATTCTAACTTAGATGATACAGACAATTTTCCCATGCAACACAATGAAAAGACCATTGAACGCTTTAAATTCATACAAGAAGGTAAAAATATAAAAGATTGTATAGAGAATCTACCCAAGCATTTACAAATTTCTCAATTTTATTCTAGGGGTAACACCATGCGTTTAAAAATGGACTCTCTTGCCCCAACCTTAGTCCCAGGGCATAGTAATTTTCCTATCCACCCAACAGAACACAGGAGTATTACCATTAGAGAAGCAGCCACCATTACAGGCTTTCCCACCCATTATAAATTTTTTGGCTCACACACCAAGCGTTGCGAACAAGTAGGCAACGCTGTGCCTATTGCCTTATCAAGTGCTATTGCTAAGGAAGTTAAAAGGTTTTTAGATAGTTTAAGATAAAAAAATTTGATAACTAATATCATTCTAACGATTTTAAAACATTAAATGATTTTATATAGAGACTTTAGCGTGCTATTGATTTACCCTAATTCATCTATTTTCTTGTAAAATACAAGCTTAAATCTTAATTTAAAGTAGCCTATGATTAGTCTAATAGAACAAATCCCTTATGTTGCTTACCCCCTGGCTCTTTATGAGAAATTAGAGCAAAATAACACCCTTTTGTTTGAGAGTGCTGAAATTGAGAGCAAAACCAATACTAAATCTTTACTTATGGCTAAAGCTTGCTTGAAACTCATTTGTAATCATAACGCCGTAACCATCGCTAGCCTTACGCCCAATGGCGAAGCATTTTTAAAAAACCTAAGCACATTTTTCAAAACCCCTATTCAAAATAACACCCTAACCTTAATTTATCCACAAGTTAGAAAAGCACAAGATGAGTTTAATAAGCTCTTTGAACCTAGCCCTTTTGATGCTCTAAGGGGGCTTTTTAAAAGCATTAGCACCAAACACAAACACCCTTTTGCACTCTTTTGTGCCGGATTGTTTTCTTTTGAAATGCTGAATTTTTTTGAAGATTTGCCCAAGCTACAAACACAGGACAACACGGCGAATGACTTTATCTTCTATGTCGCCCAAAATTTAATCATCATAGACCATAAAGAAAAAACCACCGAGATTTTAGGGGCGTGTTTTGATAAACACCTTAAAATAGAGATAGAAAAAGAATTACAAACCTTAAAAATTCTAGCTAATAGCATACAACAAGATTTTATACCTAAAAAACTCAAGCAAAACATAGAAATTAGCACTAATTGCACAGACAATGAGTTTGAAAAAAAGGTGTTATTCTTACAAGAAGAAATCAAAAAAGGCGAGATTTTTCAAGCGGTATTATCACGAAGTTTTTATATGGAATGCAAAGAGCCTTTGAGTGCGTATTATCATTTAAAGCTTGCCAATCCTAGTCCCTATATGTTCTATGTAAAAGATAGCGATTTTATCCTTTTTGGGGCAAGCCCTGAGAGTGCTTTAAAATACAACGCTAGTAATAACTTAGCTGAGATTTATCCCATTGCAGGCACTCGTTTAAGGGGTAAGGATAAAAATGGCAACATTGATTATGATTTGGATAGCAAAATGGAATTTGATTTGCAACACGACTATAAAGAAAGGGCTGAACATATCATGCTAGTGGATTTGGCACGAAATGACATGGCTAGAATTTCACAAAAACGCTATTGCAATAAACTCTTAAAAGTAGATAAATACTCCAATGTCATGCATTTAGTTTCTTGCGTGGTGGGGGAATTAAAAAAATCTTGTGATAGCTTGCATGCCTATAGAAGTTTTATGAATGCAGGCACTCTAAGTGGAGCGCCTAAACTATCAGCTATAAAACTCATCTATCAATTAGAAAATCAAAGAAGAGGGTCTTATGGGGGGAGTGTAGGGTATTTGAATTTAGAAGGCTCAATGGATTCTTGCATTACTATTCGCTCATGTTTTGTTAAAAATCATAGAGCTGTAATTCAAGCTGGAGCTGGAGTGGTGCTAGATAGTAATCCTAAAAGTGAGGCTAACGAAACCAAAGCTAAAGCTCAAGCACTCATCAATGCCATTAGGAAAACAAGCTTATGAAAATCTTTTTTATAGATAATTTTGATTCTTTTTCTTACAACTTAGTATATGAGTTAGAACATTTAGATTATGAAGTGCTAGTGTATAGAAACGATATTGAGCCTAATTATCTTATGAAACTTATGAATAAAGAACAAGAAAAACCCCTTTTATTTCTCTCACCAGGTCCGGGTAATCCTAGTAATTCTAGTAATCTCTTAGAAATCATAGAAAGGGCTAAAGGTCATTTTCCTATTCTAGGGATTTGCTTAGGCTTACAAGCCTTAGCACAAAGCTATGGGGCTAAGATTATAAGAAGCAAAGAAATTATGCATGGCAAAGCAAGCACTATCACGCTTAAAAAACACGAAGTTTTTAAGGGCTTAGGGGAAAGTATGGTTGTGGGGCGTTATCATTCTTTAATGGCAAGCGAACTACCTAAGGATTTAGAAGTGATTGCCAAATATCAAAATATCCCTATGGGAATTATCCACGAGCAAGATAAAATCTTAGCCTATCAATTCCACCCCGAAAGCATCATGACTTTAAAAGGAAGCGAGCTTTTAAAACAGAGTGTAGAGTTTTTAAGGAAACTATAAAGCATGAAAGACATTTTAAACACCCTATATAATCAAAAAAATTTGAGCGACAAAGAAACAGAAAGGTTATTCACGCTTATTATCAACGAAGAAGTCAGCTCTGTGCAACTTGGGGCGATATTATGTGCTTTAAAAATTAAGGGTGAGAGCTTTGATGAAATTAGTATCGCCGCACAAACGATTTTAAAGCATACGCCAAAACCTTTCAATAGCAACTTGGACTTAATAGATAATTGTGGCACAGGGGGCGATAGACTAAAAACAATCAATATTAGCACCATAGCTGCACTCATTGCTAGCTCTATGGGACTACCCATGGCAAAACATGGTAGCAGAAGTGTATCAAGCTATAGTGGGAGTGCGGATTTATTAGAAAATCTAGGCGTGAATATTGAAATGAATAGCACGCAATTAAAAAATTGCTTAGAGCATTCGCAATTTGGGTTTTTATTCGCCCCCTTATATCATCAGAGTTTTAGGAAATCTGCCCCTTTAAGAAAAGAACTCTTCGCTAAAACGATATTTAATTGCTTAGGGCCATTGATTAACCCCTTAAGACCCAAAATCCAGCTTTTAGGGGTGTATGATAAATCCTTGTGTAAGACTATGGCACTCGCTTTAAAAAAAATAGGAGTTCAAAGAGCTATGGTGGTTAATGGGGGCGGGAGTGATGAAATTGTCTTACATGATAAGACAAGTGTGTGCGAATTGAAAAATAATGAGATTTTAGAGTATTCTTTGAGTGCGAAAGATTTTAGTTTACCCCCCTATGATTTAAAAGAATTACAGATTAATGACGCACAAGAAAGCACAAAAGCATGTTTAGATATACTACAAAATAAAGCCAAAGATTCGCATAAAATGGTAGTCGTGGCTAATGTAGCGTGCTTATTGTATTTGAAGGGTATTGCCAAAGATTTAAAAGAAGGCGTTGCAATGGTCTTAGAGCATTTAAAAACCGGTATTGCCTATACGCATTTGCAAAAAATTATAGAGCTAAGTCATGTCTAGCGTGTTAGAAAATATTATCAAAAACAAACGCCTAGAAGTCGCAACGCTTAAAAAAATCCACGCCTTACCTAGAGCCTTAAAACCAAGCGATAGAGATTTTAAAAAGGCGTTATTAGAAAAAAATACAAGCTTTATTTTAGAATGCAAAAAAGCTTCGCCTTCTAAAGGGCTTATTAGAGAAGATTTTAATTTAAAAAAAATCGCTAAAACCTATGAAAAATTTGCGTCATGCATTTCAGTCTTAGCAGATAGGCGCTATTTTTTAGGCTCGTATGAAAACATTCAAATCGTTAAAGAAAATAGCACTAAACCCATTTTGTGTAAAGATTTTATCATAGATAGTTTTCAAATCAAGCTCGCTAGAATGATGGGGGCTAATGCAGTGCTTTTAATGCTAAGTGTCTTAGATGATAAAACCTATTTAGAGTTTTTTGATTTGGCTAAAACCCTTAATATGAGCATATTAAGTGAAGTGAGTAATGAAAAAGAAATCAAACGCCTTTTAAGTTTAAAACACGACATTATAGGCATTAATAATAGAGACTTACACACGCTAAAAACTAATATTGCTAACACCCTAAATTTACGCCCCCTTTTAGAAAAAAATGCGGTAGTGATTAGTGAATCAGGGATTAACTCACATGCTGAAGTTAAAGCATTAGCCCCTTATGTGAATGGCTTTTTAGTCGGTAGCTCTTTAATGAGAGAAAAGAATTTAAAAAAAGCGTGTGCCAAACTCATTTTAGGCGAAAATAAAGTCTGTGGCTTAACTAGAATTAAAGACGCTAAGATGGTTTATAAAAACCATTTTATTTATGGGGGATTGATTTTTGAAAAATCTTCGCCTAGGTTCATTAAACCCAAAAAAGCACTAAAAATCACAAAGGCTGTTAAAAAACTAGATTTTGTAGGCGTATTTGTGAGCCATAAAGCTAAAAAGATTGAAAAAATGGCTAAAAAGCTTGGTTTAAAAGCCATTCAATTGCATGGCAACTATTCACCTAAAGAAGTGGCATATTTAAGAAAAAAGCTTGTGAAAACTTGTGCTATTTGGCAGGTAATCAGTGTGAGTTCTAAAAAAGATTTAAAACCTAAGTTTGAAGGGGCAAATTTAATTTTGTATGACACCAAGGGGGATAAATTTGGGGGTAATGGCACAAATTTTGAATGGGATATTTTAGAAAATGTTAAAACGCCTTTTTTGTTAGCTGGTGGGCTTAATTTAAACAATGCTAAAGAAGCCTTAAAGGTAGGGGCTTTAGGACTAGACTTTAATTCAGGACTAGAAATTTCTTCTGGCATTAAAGATAAAGATAAAATCAAGCAAGTAGCAAAAATTTTAAGAGAGTATTAGAATGAATAAAAATGCGTATTTTGGGGAGTTCGGGGGGAGTTTTGTTTCAGAATTATTAGTGCCTGCACTTAGAGAACTAGAGCTTGCTTTTTATGATAGCTTGAATGATAGCGAATTTCAAAAAGAATATGCAAGGCTATTAAAAGATTTTGTAGGTCGCCCTAGCCCTTTAACTTTGTGTAAAAATATTATTTCTAATCCTAAAGTAAAACTTTATCTAAAACGAGAGGATTTAATTCATGGCGGAGCGCATAAGACTAATCAAGCCTTAGGGCAAGCCCTTTTAGCCAAAAAAATGGGCAAAACACGAATTATCGCAGAAACTGGTGCTGGACAACACGGCGTAGCTACAGCCCTAGCGTGTGCGTTATTGCAATTAGAATGCGTGATTTATATGGGGGCTAAAGATATAAAACGACAAGAGCCAAATGTTTTTAGAATGCGTTTATTAGGGGCAAAAATCATCAGCGTAACGCAAGGCTCAGCTACGCTTAAAGACGCCGTGAATGAAGCCTTAAGAGACTATGCAACTAACTATAAAAACACGCATTACTTGCTAGGCACGGCCGCTGGGCCACACCCATATCCTACAATGGTTAAAACTTTTCAAAGCATGATTGGCACTGAATGTAAGGCTCAAATTTTAGAAAAAGAAAATCGCCTACCTGATTATGTTATAGCGTGTGTAGGAGGGGGTTCTAATGCTATAGGGATTTTTAATGCGTTTTTAGAAGATAAAGAAGTTAAACTCATAGGCGTAGAGCCAGCGGGACTTGGACTAGATACAAATAAGCATGGAGCGACTTTAAATAAGGGGAGTATAGGCATTTTGCATGGCAATAAAACTTATCTCTTACAAGATAGTGAAGGTCAAATCACAGAAAGTCATAGCATTAGTGCAGGGCTAGATTATCCGGGTGTGGGGCCAGAGCATAGTTATCTCAAAGATAGTAAGCGTGCTACCTATGAGAGTGCTACTGATAATGAAGCTTTAGAAGCGTTTAGCTTGTTGTGTCAAAAAGAAGGCATTATTCCAGCACTAGAAAGCTCACACGCCTTAGCATATGCGTTGAAACTTGCTAAAAAGTGCGATAAAGAGAGCGTTATTGTAGTGAATTTAAGTGGTAGGGGCGATAAGGATTTAAACACCGTTGCTAACGCCCTAAAAAGGGAGATTAAATGAGATACTCACAAGTTTTTAAAACATTAGAGCAAGAAAATAAACCCGCTTTTATTCCTTTTGTAACCTTAGGCGACCCTAATTATGAATGGAGTTTTGAGATTATCAAAACACTCATTGATAGCGGTGTGAGTGCCTTAGAACTAGGCTTTGGCTTTTCTGACCCTGTAGCTGATGGAGCCATAATACAAGCGAGTAATTTAAGGGCATTAAAACACGCTAAAATGGACAAAAACTTTAAACTTCTCAAAGAGATTAGAGAGTATAACGCTCATATTCCTATCGGGCTTTTAGTATATGCGAATTTAATTGTGGCTTTTGGAATAGAAAAATTTTATGCCACAGCTAAAGAATGTGGTGTGGATAGCATCTTAATAGCGGATATGCCTTTAATAGAAAAAGAATTAGTAGAAAAACACGCTAAAAAACACGAAATCAAACAAGTTTTTATCGCTAGTCCTAACGCAAATCTTAAAGACTTAGAACAAATCGCTAATCATTCGCAAGGCTACATCTACACCTTAGCTAGAAGTGGGGTTACTGGTGCGAGCAATACGCTAGAAAATGACGCCACTAACATTATCAAAACCTTAAAATCCCTTTGTGCTACCCCATGCCTATTAGGCTTTGGCATTTCTAAAAAAGAGCATGTGAAAAATGCTAGAGATATGGGAGCAAGTGGCGTGATTTGTGGCTCAGCATTAGTAAAAATTATAGAAGAAAATTTGAGTAACAAAAACGCTATGTTAGAAAAAATTAAGGGGCTTGTAGAAGAGATGATGAAATGAGTTGGATTGGTTTTTAATGCCACCAACAACAAAGCTAATCCTAACACTTAAAGATTTGTTTTGATGTTTTTAGGCTTAGCGAAAGCCTAATCTTTTATGTTTTGGTATTTATCGCAGTTTTATCAGCCTAATAAATTTATCCCCCCTACTTTTTGTTGTAAAAAGCTAAGGTTTCATGTGCCTAAGATTTCCCCAAGAATTTATTTTTCTTGAAACAAGATTTTATTGTAATAGATTTATACCAAGACTATCTATTCGCCCTTTTCTTTTAAGTTTACGCACACTTTTTCATACCATTTTAAAATGGTTTGTGAAGTCATGGCAAGCCTCTCTCTATCTAGGTCACATATTTTCAAAGTCCCTTGTAGCACATAACATTGCCCAATACTATTGTCAGCCCAATCTAAAACCCTAACCGGTCGTCTATAAATAAGCCAATCATATTCTATTTTTGACACAGAATAATGGGCATCTTTCCTAATATCATACGCCCCACCAACCACTTGCACTAAAGCAATAAAGGTAGCTCCAGCTCTCATGGCAACAATATTATTGACTTTTACTTCATTTAAAAACTTAGCGATTTGGTTATTGTCATGTTCCCAATCATTTAATCCAATCAGACTATATTTCTTTAAGATATTAGTCGTATTTTTATGCATTCTTCGCTGGATTCGCCTTGATGCATTTGCCAAAAATGTGTTCCATTCAACATGTTTTTCTCCTATTCTTAATCTTTAATTAGATTGCTTAACTTATATTTACTAAAGCACAATAATAAACTTATTTTAGTTTTAGTGCTTCTGGGTTGCATAAAATAAAACCATCTCTAAATGGCACACTGGAAACCATTTTAAGATTTATCTCATGAGAAAATTCTACATAATTCAATAAAATTGTCCATAAACACTTCGCCTTTTAACCCTTTAGTATGAAATTCGTTTGCTATAGTCACACGAGAAGTGGTTGTAATATATAAGCTTTTTATTACCATTAAAACATTCGACACATCTATAAAAATATTCTAAATCTTATCCATAGCACTATCACTTCTAATGATACTAATGTGATAGAACTATTTTTGTAAGTTTTATATCAAAAACTATCCTTTATTGTTATGAAGCACGATAGCTCTTGCCTAAACCATTCATTGCAAAGAATGTAATTCTTTCGCAAAATTGGTCTAGTCGCAAATTCTTAAACGATTAGTTCATCTATTAACACACGAAATTCATTATCAATACTAATATATCCTCAATACCTTGTAGCTTTTGGTAGATTTTTTCCATATTCTTTTGTCTACTCTTAATTGCATTGCAATTTTTTATATAATTTTTTCCCTACTCTTTGAAATCGCAATGCCAAAGCTTTTGGATACTTAAAATGAAAACTCATAGTCCTTCCTTCAACAGGAATCAGTCCTATTTTACACTTGGGATATCTTACTTTTTTGGCTTCATTTCTTTTTAAAACCATTATTATAAGTTTGTTATCTAGACTGCTCCACTGTTGCTTTACCATGACTATAAGGACTAATTCCATTACGCATGATCTTATTTCTTTAAAAATAAATTAACAAGTTTTTGTAAATCCTTAATCACTTTTAACATATGCCACAAGAAGTATCCTATAAACACGAGATATGCATAGAATAAAACAATACTAGTAATATTTTTTATAATTTTTATTTTCAAAATATCTACTTTGAAATGATAGAAAATTTGTATAAATAATAAAAATATTAAAAAGTAAAAAAGAACCTTTAAAAACCCAACAAGTCTATTGAATAAGGGTATCACTAAAAAATTCCAATTATTTTCTTTAAGTTCATGAATAAAATCAGTTTTTTGACTAAATAACTGAATAGCTAAAGGAATAATTGCAATGCCAAAACCAAAGAGTCCAGCAATTAGTGTGATAAAAATATTGCTTAACTCTTGTTTGGATATAACTGAATAGCAATCACTTATAAAATTTGCATCAATTAGCCATAAAACCACACACAATAACAAAGCAATAGCACATACCTTTATTTTAATTTTGAGCATAGTAATTCTCTATTAAAGTCTTATAAATTTGCTTTGAATATTGCAATCTTTTTTCATGCTCCTTTAATGAACCAATATATTCATAGTAGGTTTCTACTTGCAAGTTTAAATGAACCAAATTTTCAAACAATTCAAAAGTTTCTTTTTCTTTCCCATCTTCTTTGCAAGTAATTTTCATATTTAAATCTATTTCGCCACTCATCATTTTGTCACATTTCTCCCTAAAGAAATGGTATATTTTCTCTTTAAGGTTTCTCTCATTAGGTTCTATCAGTAAAGAAGTTTTTAATTTAGCGTTTCTTCCCCAAATTAAATCACTCAACTCTCCATCTATATCTGGTTTACTAAAATATTTTTCTAAAGGAATATGTGATAACTCTATTTTTTGAATGTTATTGATTAAACCTTTCAAACGCTCTAAAATATCTTGTCGCTTTAATGACTCAAATATAAATTTTGAACACCCTAATCTTTCAACACCAATCTAGAGTTCGTTAATAGTTGCCGATTTACCGCCCTTCTCCATAATCAAAATATTCTCTTTAGACAAAAATACGCAATGGCTAGGAATTTTTGGGTGCCACTTATCACTTAACTCTGAACGATTAAGCATCTTTTTTTCTTTGTCTTCTATCATCATAAAATCTAAATCTTTAGCCAGCAAAAAACAAACACAACCTACTGGTATTCCATCTTTTAAAAATTCATTTCTATATTCAATAGAATCAAACCAAATAGAAATTTCTCGTTTATTGCCGCTATTTAAAATCCTTGCATCACTGGCCGGCGAATCACTATCTAACTTACCAGCCATATTTATCAAAACTTCATCTAAAGGTTTAGTAAATAAGTCCCTTTCTGTTTTGACCTTATACACAAATGCTCTGAGTTTACCCATAAAACTATCCTTACATACTAAATACTTACACTAATACAAGTCAACTGAATGCCCAATCTATATTGTGAATACCTTAGAACTATTTTAATCAATCTCTTGCATGAACAATCTTAATGTACTTGTGTATTTTTTTAACAGATTTCTCTTTTAAATCTTTTTTATCTTCTAGAATTTTTAGAAACTCTATCACTCGTCGACCCAACTATTCAAAACGCTTTTCTATGCTCTCTTTATCCTATTTTTGATATTTTTTAACTATATCTTGGGTTATTACAAAGCTTGTTATTTTCTTGTTGTTACTCATATAAACATCACATTTTTGTTTAAAAATCCTTATTCTCAGCTTGATTATTTTTGCACTCTGCCAAAAGAGTAAGGTTGCCTAAAGAATGAGTATATTTTTCTCTTTCTTTTTCATCACTAAAATCTTTGAGCCACTGGACTACTTTCGCTAGGATTTTGGGGCAAAATATGTTCCAAAAATACTTGATAAATGGATAAAATTTAGGATTATCTACACGATAATATTCCATTAGAAGTAAAATATATTTTGAAAATGGCCTTTTAGCAAAATTAGAAACTTTCAACAGCTCCAAAATTTCTTTGCATTGTCTCCCTGAATACCTAAATTCTGTCTAATTTTTCTCTTAACTTCCTCTAAAGTTTTTTCTCTTTAACATCCTTAATAATTGCAAAACTAGTCTCCCTAATCACATCAGATCTCCTTCCTTTAAGCAAATTCTAGCAACAATACTACACTAACAACTTTTTAAGACTTTCTATATGCCCATATTTTCACATGTGTAGCACATAAAATACTCCTATAATAAACCTTATGCTTTAAGTGTTTTAAAAGGGCTATGTGAACATCTTTCTCATTCTCCAATACTTTTTTATACGAAACAGCAAAATATTCAAGCTCTCCCATAATCACTAAAATGCTTTTTTGTAAATTCCCATTTTTATCTAACCATTCTTGCAAAAGTCCCTTACTTAAAGCTACTTTAGGCTTACTTCCCTTAAGATAATAAAGATAATTCAAAGGTCTTTTTAAAATTCTGCTTTATGCCTATGCCCTTAAAATAAGCACAACCCACATCATAATGTGCGATAGCATTGCCTAAATCAGCAGATTTTTCATAATACACAAAAGCCTTTTTTAAATCTTTCTCAACATACTGTCCACGAATATACATATTTCCTAGACTATGATGTGAAATGGCATTGCCCAACTCAGCAACCTTAGAATAACACTCAAACGCTTTTTTGAAAATTTTGTTCTGTTTCTCTCCCCTCAAAATACATATCTGCTAAACTTCCATATAAACTAGTGTCTCCAAGTTCTATGGCTTTTAAAGAATGTTTAAAGCATTTTTCACTATTTTGCCCTATACTTTCACAACCATCTCTAAATATATTTGCCAAAACAACACAACTCTCAATGTCGCCAAGGTCTGTAGCGTTTCAAAACATTCTATGGCTTTATTATAATCTTGCTACACACCCAAACCTTGCATATACAATGTCCCTAAGTCATACCAAGAGTCAGTATCCCCTAGCGATGTGGCTTTAGAATAATATTGGAACACTTATTCATATCTCCCATTATTACACATTTGATAAGCAATACTACCATATTCACTTGCAGTTAGATTATCTGTCATTTTGCACTCTTTCGTAAACTATTACTAAAAATCAAGTATAACAAAATTTTCTATGCAAATTATCATCTTACTTTTTAGCATATACCATCATGACATCTCTTGCTAGTCTCCAAGCCAAGTTATTATGCCATCAATACAATATAAAATAAGAACCTGTAAGAATAAAAGAAAATACCTGCGATTCTATAAGTCTCACTTCTTATCAAAGCTTAGCAGAACTAGAATTGGTTGAAAGTTAAAAAATGCTCATGACAAACCGATATAAACAAAGCATCAAAAAACTAAGAAAGAAATAAATCAAGAAAAGCTTTAAAAACATTTCCCTATCCCTGCACCGACTTACATTCCCACTCTTGAAAAGAGCAGTATTATCAGCGATGAAGAGCTTGACTTCCAGGTTCGGAATGGTTAACTGGGTAGTTCCTCTTCTCTAAAGACACAAGGAAAAGGGAGTTAAAAACAAAATCGTTGTTTGTTCTTAACTCCCCTTTCTACTAGGGAAAATATTTTTAACAAAGAAGATTGTTAATCGCCTATAAGTTCTCGTAAAACCCAATCTCTCTTACACTCAGTAAGGCAGTGGTAACTTATCCATGCTTAATTGTCGTTATTTTATAAAAAAGCAAAAAACAAGCCAAACGCTCTATTAGTAGTAGTCAGCTAAACATATTACTATGCTTACACATCTACCCTATCAAGCACATAGTCTTTGTGCGAGCTTCAGGGAAAGTTAATCTTGGAGTTGGCTTCCTGCTTAGATGCTTTCAGCAGTTATCACATCCGTGTGTAGCTACCCAGCGATGCTCTTGGCAGAACAACTGGTGCACCAGTGACACGTCCATCCCGGTCCTCTCGTACTAGGGACAGCTCTCCTCAACTTTCCTACGCCCACGGCAGATAGGGACCGAACTGTCTCACGACGTTCTGAACCCAGCTCGCGTACCGCTTTAAATGGCGAACAGCCATACCCTTGGGACCTGCTCCAGCCCCAGGATGCGATGAGCCGACATCGAGGTGCCAAACCTCCCCGTCGATGTGAGCTCTTGGGGGAGATCAGCCTGTTATCCCCGGGGTACCTTTTATCCTTTGAGCGATGGCCCTTCCACACAGAACCACCGGATCACTATGACCGACTTTCGTCTCTGCTTGACTTGTATGTCTCACAGTCAGGCTGGCTTGTGCCATTACACTCAACTTGCGATTTCCAACCGCAATGAGCCAACCTTTGCAAGCCTCCGTTACTTTTTAGGAGGCGACCGCCCCAGTCAAACTACCCACCAAGCATTGTCCTGCCTGTGGATAACACAGGCCAGTTAGCTAACAGAAACATCAAGGGTGGTATCTCAAGGATGGCTCCATAAGAGCCAAAGCCCTTACTTCAAAGCCTCCCACCTATCCTGCGCATGATATTCCCATTAGCAGTGCTAAGCTGTAGTAAAGGTCCACGGGGTCTTTCCGTCTTGCCGCGGGTAGGAGGAATTTTCACCTCCACTACAATTTCACTGAATCTCTGGTTGAGACAGCTCCCATCTCGTTACGCCATTCATGCAGGTCGGTATTTAACCGACAAGGAATTTCGCTACCTTAGGACCGTTATAGTTACGGCCGCCGTTTACTCGGGCTTCAATTCAACGCTTCATCTTGCGACTGACGCATCCTCTTAACCTTCGAGCACCGGGCAGGCGTCACACCTTATACTTCCTCTTACGAGTTGGCAAAGTGCTGTGTTTTTGGTAAACAGTCGGGAGGGACTCTTTGCTGAGACCACATTGCTGTGGCACACCTTATCGCGAACTTACGGTGCTAGTTTGCAGAGTTCCTTAACCAGAGTTCTTTCACGCGCCTTAGAATACTCATCTCATCTACCTGTGTCGGTTTGCGGTACGGACGACCATGGATATGCTTAGAGGCTTTTCTTGGCACGACGGTATCAGCGATTCTCTCTTTGTTCTAAAAGAACTCAAAGAGCCTGTCAAGTTTCGAATACAGAGGTGGATTTGCCTTCCCTCCAATCTACGCCTTTCGACTAGCACTTCCATCAGCTAGCTCGCTTAACCCTATGCGTCCCCCCATCACGCTCCATAGTCGGTATGGGAATATTAACCCATTTGCCATCGCCTACCCCTTTCGGACTCGGCTTAGGACCCGACTAACCCTACGATGACGACCATCGCGTAGGAAACCTTAGATTTACGGCGGATACAATTCTCATATATCTTATCGTTACTCATTCCTGCATGCTCACTTCTATACGCTCCAGCACTCCTTACCGGTATACCTTCAACACTGTATAGAACGCTCTTCTACCACTGTGCATCAGCACAATCTACAAATTCGGTGTCTATCTTAGCCCCGTTATATTTTCAGCGCATGACCACTAGACCAGTGAGCTGTTACGCTTTCTTTAAAGGATGGCTGCTTCTAAGCCAACCTCCTGGTTGTTTGAGTAGCCACACATCTTTTTCCACTCAGAATAGAACTTAGGGACCTTATTTGGTAGTCTGGGTTGTTCCCCTTTTGACGATTGATTTTATCACCCACCGCCTGACTCCCAAGATACGATAAAAGGTATTCGAAGTTTGATAGGGTTTGGTACCGCGGCGAGCAGCCCTAGCCCAATCAGTGCTCTACCCCCTTTTATTATCACTTGAGGCTATACCTAAATATATTTCGAAGAGAACCAGCTATCACTAAGTTTGTTTGGCCTTTCACCCCTATCCACAGCTCATCCCAACCCGTTTCAATGGGTACGAGTTCAGTCCTCCACGCGCTATTACACGCGTTTCAACTTGGCCATGGATAGATCACTTAGCTTCGGGTCTGCAGCATCTGACTAAATCGCCCTATTCAGACTCGCTTTCGCTACGGCTTCGCATACGCTTAACCTTGCCAGATACCACAACTCGCAGGATCATTATGCAAAAGGCAGTCCATCACCCTGATAAATCATAGGGCTCTGAATGATTGTAAGCAGATGGTTTCAGGTTCTATTTCACTCCGCTCACTGCGGTTCTTTTCACCTTTCCCTCACGGTACTTGTTCGCTATCGCTCAAAGAGTAGTATTTAGGGTTGGAGAGTGGTCTCCCCGGCTTCAACCAAGATTTCACGTGTCTCGGCCTACTCTGGATACTGCTACCTAAGAACACCTTGTCGCATACAAGGCTATCACTTTCTATGGCTTACCTTTCCAGGTAACTCTGCTAAAGTGTTCTAGTGGATATTGCAGTCCTCAACCCCGAATGCAAGCACTCGGTTTGCCCTCTTCCCCTTTCGCTCGCCACTACTTAGGGAATCTCGTTGATTTCTTTTCCTCTAGTTACTGAGATGTTTCACTTCACTAGGTTCGCTCTCTATATTAGAGTAACTAATATCTCTATTAGTTGGGTTGCCCCATTCGGACATCTACGCATCAATGCTCCTTGACAGCTCCGCATAGCTTATCGCAGTCTAGTACGTCCTTCATCGCCTCTCTTTGGCAAGGCATCCGCCATCTGCTCTTAAAAGCTTGTTTTAAATTCTAAAATATCCTTTAAAACCCGCCTTTTTATATAATGAATAACGACAATTGCATGAATATTCTTCAACACTACCACTGCCTTACTGAATATAAGACAGAGTAATTGTAGTTTTACTTTACTTTTACATAGGCTATTAACAATATTAAATCAAATAACTTCGTTTTAGTGATAACTTGCTAAAATGTTTTGATTAAAAATACCCATAAACTCTCAAACCTTAAACCCAAATCTAAAAAGTTTGACTTTAATCAAATCTCTTTATATTTTTGCTTTTTAAAGTCTGTTAGCTCTTGGTTAAATTTAATAACTTTTAAGCTTGTCGTTAAAAACGAAATGTAATTATAGACACGCAATGCTTAAAGTTTGCTTAAATATAAAAAGATTTGGGGAAAGATTGAAAAATAAGTTCAATAGAAGGGTTATTAGGCTGTTGTGAGTGCCTTGAATAGGTGGTTAAGGGGTATTAGGAGAGTAAAAGATTGAATTTGAAAGAAGTTGCGGTGATATTAGAGAATAGATAGAGAAAAAAGGGGGGGTTAATTTGTGGGGTTGGAGAGTTCTGCTTGGTATTGGAGTGTTTTGTTAGTAAGGAGTAGAGCAAAAGATTAAAAAAATTGGTTTTTCATTTAGACTTGATTTATGCAACTCTCTATGTTCGCCAAGTAAAATGCTTGGCGAATGCCAAGATGAATATAAAATAATCAAATGTTTTAAGATATAATAATCTCTGTTTCAAATATCTCTAAAGTAAAGGAAAAGGCATGTCATTTAAGCTTAAATGTGTGTGTGTGTGTGTTGCTCGCATTATGTGCGTGCGGTAGTGATAGTTCTAAAACTAAAGATTATTGGGTCAAACACGAACAAGAAACCCAAGAAAAATTAAAAGAGTGTGAAAACACTTACGCCCAAGCTCTCTTAGGCTCTAAACAACCAAGCAATGATTATATTGCTATGTGCCAAAAAATAGATGAGGCTAATCGTGAAATAAAAGCCATTAAAGCCAAACAAGAGAGAATCAAACAGCTTGCCCCCACAGCAGAATGTCTCATAAATGTGTCTAACAATTTCAAAAAAGAAGGTCTTAAAGCCTTAGAAAAAGACTATGCATGTTTAAATACAGCAAAAAGCTTTTTATCTAATAATTGGAATAATCCAAGGGCTACTGATGAGCAAATCTCTAGTTTTAAAAAAGATGACAATAAACGCACTGAAATTTTAGGGGTGTGTTTCAATAAAATGGCAGAAAGCTTGAAAAAAGAAGGCGATTTTAGCGCTCTTAAAACCGAAGAAACTATGGAATGTAAAAGCGCTTACCAATCGCAATATTTAATCAAACAAGCATTACAAGAAAAAATAGCTAAAGAAAAAGCCCAAGCAAAGGCTTTGCAAAAGAAAAAAGAAAATGAAAAGCTTATGGCTAGTTGCTTTATAACTTTGGTCAAACATATTGCCAAAAGTAAAAACATAAGCAACGCCTTAGCTAAAGAAGATAAAAGAAGTGCATGTGAAAATGGGGCATCTACCTACAATAGAACGCATGAAATTTCAAAATTCTATCGTTACAATGTGAGTATGGCTGGCACTTATATGAACAAACAATATGCCCCCGGATTTGATGGCATTAACAAGCAAGGTCTAGAAAAGGCTATTAGTTGTTTTAAAAAGATAGGCGAGAGCATTAAGAATACGGGCAATTACCCCACAATGGGCGAAAAAGAAGCGAGTATGTGTGCAGGAGCGATTACAGCCTTAAAAGGTCCTGGACAATACTTTGGCGGAATGTGGTAGATAACAAGAAAGAATAAGGATATTCTATGCGCTACATTATGGCTTTCTTTGTCCCTTGGCTAGTGTTTTTTACTATAAAAAGATTTATTAGTGGCGTTTGCCTATTTTTACAAATCACTCTTATTAGTTGGATACCCGCAATAACCATGGGCAATTATTGCCACGAATGGCTACCATAGAAAAATCCAAAAATTAAAAAATGAGTTTTAAAAGGGTTATTAATGGATATTGAAAATCATTTGGATAAAAATCAAAAAACACGCACTTATACTTACAAAGTGTTTGAGGCTCAAAGTTTTTCACCGCTTATAGAGGCTTTTGGCGGAGTTTTGGCTATGATAATCAAGGTATTTTTTACAGGATTATGGCTCTATTTTGGACTCAAAGCACTCTTTTTTGAAGGGTTTTTTAGTGGTGTGGTTATTTTAGGCATCATTGCCTACCTTGTGTTTAAATTTATCAAAGACTACAAAGAGCTTGTTATTTTCAAACAAGCTTGTGCAAAGCTAGATGGCATGGCTAAAATTGAAAATGGCATTTTTGTCTATCCCGGAATGGGTCCTATTGCTTTCCCCCAACACCATATAGAAATCAATATGAATGAACTAGAAGAAGTGGCTGACACCACTTATTCTAAGGCTGAAGTTCAAGAAGTTCAATCTAGAAGTCGCCCTAGTTTCTTCTCTATGCTTAACCCTTACGCCGACACAACAAGCCGTGTTTTAAGCTCGCAAGCTGTAGTGTATCAAGAAGTTTATTCCATATTGTGTGCCGGAACTTTTGGGCAAATCACTTTAGAATTTAAAAGCACAGAAGATAAAGCGGCGATTAAAAGCTTGTTAAGAGCTTACGCTAAAGAAAATGGGCTAGACATTCATTTTGCGTAAAATTTTACGCAAAATGGATACATAATGCCATTGATTATAAAAACCTAAGAAACTGCAAGCCAACCCCTAAGCTCACCTATTGTCATTTCTTAATGTTTTCAAGATGAGCGTTTAGTTTTTCTGCTAATTCTTTATGCTTGTTGAAATAGTCTAAAATAAACTCGCACAATTTTTGTGCCATTGCTTCTTTATTTGAAATACTTGCTATAAAATCCCCATCTAGGCTATTCTCAGCAAATTGAGTTTCTACAAACTTCCCTTCTTTAAAATCAATATGGCAAGTATCCGCATAGTAGCTTCTTAAGGTGCTACTCATACTTTTATCTTCCCTACAAGATTTTTCAAATTCCGCTTCAATCTGCTCTTTATCAACAGGTTTTAGTGCTTCATGTTTTCTAAATCCTACGAATGCTTGATACATAAAGTCCTTTAAAAACCCAAAATCAAATGTATAACATTGCTTTCTTATTTCATATTTAACACTACTAAAACCCTTAGGAGCTATTCTTAGTAAAAATTCCGATGAACCACTTTTATGTTCAACACGCTTTTGCATTCTATTTTCATCGCTCATGTTACGATTAACATTAACTTCCCATTCTTTATCCCAGCTCTCTCTTTCAATTTTCTCTTTTAAAAGCTCTTCAACTTCTTTGAAAAAATCCATAGCTGCTTCAACTCTAAAATTATCAAAACTCCCAGCTACTTCTTTAGCCATTTTGTAATTGACTTCCATTATTTTGTGTAATTCGCTATTCATGTTTTGCTCCTTATGATAAAGTTTGTCTAATAATTTGTCGTATTGCTTGAAAATCACGCTAAAGTCATTCAAATCGCCCACTTCTTTGGCTTTTGATTTGAGTGCGCTTACTTCTTTCAAGCACTCTTTTATCCATTCTTTTATCTCTTTTTCATAGCAAAGGTTTTTAAAAAGTATGCCTTGCTCTAAATTTTCTAATTTAAGAATGTTTTCATTATTGCCCTTATAAAATAGCTTTGTCCTATTCTCATTTAATGCAAAATCGCCTAAGCTGTATTCGCTAGGCAAACGCTCTTTGTCTTTAGCCAAATACAAAACACAAATATCTTGTGCATCCTTAACTTGATAGTCCTTAACTACGCCTAGAATATAATCAGAAATTTGATTATCACAATCGCCTGCGTATATCTTATTTTCTAAAATAATATGTTTAAACCCATCGCTTAAAAACAAATCCATTCGCCTACTACCATTTGTAGCAACTTCTTTTTCAACAATTTTAGTATCCGCACTATCAAAGCCAAAACCCTCTAAATGACACACCTTTAAAAACGCTTTTAAAAACAAGTCTTTTTGATAGTGTGCTCCCCTAGGGTCTAAGAATGAATGTAAGATTTTAGAATGCCTTACTTCATCGCTCTCACTCATCAGCACGCTAAACACATTATAATCATGCAAACCCCTGGCTCTTTTTATTTCAAGCTCTTTTAAAGCGAGTTTTATTTCATTAAAAAAAGTTCTATAATCACTCATTTTCTACTCCTTAAATTATTCCTTATGGCTTTTATCATAACTCCCCCCACAATACCATGTAAAGCTTGTAATCCCACTCAAAGTGTTGCACAACTCCTTTTTTGCTTGTGGGTCTAGCAAGTTTTGACTCTCTAGCACCTTAAAAGCTTGTTCGTTTAGCATTCTTAAATTGCGGTTGATATTGACTAATGGCGTAACTAACGCACCCGCCCCTGCTTCATAACAAGTATGCCCATCAACCCAATAAGCAAACGACCTGCTAAGACCTTTCACTTCTTCAGCGATTTTTTCTTGCTGTTTGACTAAATTTTGCGTTGCTTGTGTCATAGTTTCTAACGCTGTAGCCATTCTTTCTAAAATTTCTTTATTCTCACTCATTTTTTGACTCCCTTTTTAACTCACACGCCTTTAAATTTTCTGTAATTTTCAATTAAAGGTTTAATATCATCTTTAAAAAGAGCGATATAATCATCACTTAGCCCTATAGTGCCTGTAGGGTGTGGGAAAGCTACAACTTCGCATTTTTCAAAACTTTGAAACCCTACCCTAAAAGACTTGCCTTCAAAAGGCTTAGTGATATAATTTGGCTCATTTTTAGCCTTACCTAGAAAATTTTCAGCATAAGGTTTAATCCTTTCATCATTTAAAGCTTCTAGCATATTGATTCCAAAAAAGAATAACAATTTAGGCTCTAGGACTTCTATATATTGTAAAAAATTATCTTTATGCTCTATCAGTTCATCATCAAAATTTTTTGATTTAGTATCCACCCAATTGATATTGATAAGGCTCTTTTCAAACGCCCCCATCTTCTCTTCTTCACTCTCTAAGGCACAATCCCATAGACTAAACCATTTAGTAATGCGTTTTTGAAATCTAAAGGGGATAGTAGGAAAATAATACGATTGCTCTTCTTCGCTAACCTTTTTGATAAACTCCGCATTCACATTATCTGGCTCTTCATCTACACCTACTCCATAATTTAACCCACAAATCACTAATCCATGCTTTTTATTAAACTCATTGACATTCATGCCAAAAACTAAATTAAGACCTTGCATACTTGCTCCTTTTTATTAACTTTATTAACCCCACATGCATATAGGAAACGCCTAAAATATGGGGTTGAAAAAATTAAATGCGAAATTTGAAAAATTGAGTGGCTAGGTAAGAGCCTAGATGAAGAGTAATAAGAAATTTTAATCTTACAAGAGAGAGAGAGAGAGAGAAGACAAATTTTTAAGAATGAATTTCATTGTCAGCAATCCCTAATTTTTGATATACCCAAAATTATAATCAAAAAATTTTAACAGATACACAATGAATTTTTAGGTCATTTGATACTCAAAAGGCGTTTTTCTTTAAAATCTTGATACTCTTTGAGAGCGTAATTTACAAAAGGTTTAATCGCAATCCCCCCACGAGAGACAAAATCCCCATACACTTCCAAATACTTTGGCTCTAGCAATTCTACCAAGTCAAGCAAAATCGTATTGATACAACTCTCATGAAAACTTCCATGATTTCTATAACTGAATAAATAGAGTTTTAAAGACTTGCTCTCTACCATTTTATCCTTAGGAATGTAGCGGATATATATCGTGCCAAAATCTGGTTGTGCAGTGATAGGACAAAGGCTTGTAAATTCCTTGCATTCTAAAGTAATCAAAGGTTCTAAATTAGGGTTTGGGTTAGGAAACGCCTCCAACAAATCCTTGTTGTATTCAAAAATATAGGGCGTTTTAGTGCCTAAGGATTTGAGATTGAGTTCATTATGGGGGTTCATTAATATTCCTTGATTTAAGTTATAATAAGGTTATTTTAACCCATTTTTTAGGAAACTTATGAATAAACGCATAGAAACCATTATGGCTCTACTAGATGAAAAAAAGGCTTTTGATATTACGCATATTGATTTGTCTAAAACCCCCTATCTAGTAGAAGATGTCATTATCGCAACCGCCTTGGCTAGTAAGCATGCCCTTTCTTTACTAGATACCCTTAAAAATACCCTTAAACCCTTAGGCGAAGTCTTTTATCAAGTAGATGAGTCTAGCGAAGAGTGGATTATCATTGATTTGGGGGATTTAATGGTTCATCTTTTTACAGAAGATTGCCGTAAAAAATTTGATTTAGAAGGGTTTTTGAATACCTACAAAAGCGAGCAAGCTCATCAAAACGCCTAAAAAACTTATCGCCATACTAGGAGCTAGTGGGAGCGGAAAGACCGCCCTTTCTATTGAGCTGGCTCAAAAATTAGACGCTGAAATCTTTTCTTTGGATTCTTTGAGTATTTATAAAGATATTAATATTGCGTCCGCCAAACCAAGCCTAGAAGAGCGAAAGAATATCAAGCATTACGCCCTAGATTATCTCAATATTGATGAAAAGAATAACGCCCAAATTTTTAAAACGCTTTTAGAAGATGCTATTAGAGTATGCCCTAAAAAGATTTTACTCATTGTTGGGGGAAGTAGTTTTTATCTCAAATCCATTTTAGAAGGCTTAAGTGAGATACCAAAGCCTAGCAAAGAGCAAATTTTAAAAATAGAGCAAGAAATCAACGCCCTAACTAACCCTTATGAGTTTTTAAAATCCATTGACCCTAACACAGCTTTTAAAATCCACTATAACGACGCTTATCGCATTCATAAGGCTTTAGAAATCTTTTATCTCACGCATACGCCCCCAAGTGAGTATTTTAAAAAAAATCCTAAAAAACCCTTTGAGCATGCCATATCTTTATTTGCTCTTAGCATTAATAAAGACACACTCCAAAATAACATCAAAAAACGCACTAAAAACATGCTTAATCTTGGTCTTATTGAAGAAATCAAAGCCCTTTATACAAAATACCCCAAAGATTCACAGCCTTTTAAAGCCATAGGCGTTAAAGAGAGCATTCTTTATTTAGAAAAACGCCTAACCCTTGGTGAGCTAGAAGAAGCCATTTTTTCTAACACGATGAAATTAGCCAAACGACAAACCACTTTCAATAAAACACAATTTCAAAATCTCTGTATGGGGGGTATTGAAGAAATTAAACGAGCGATTTTAAAGACAAGCCATTTTTAACATCAAGAACAATTTATTTGTTTATCAAAAACAAATAATATTAAAAACTCCAATGTTGTGGCATCCGCTTGAATTTATGTTCAATTTTTGTTATATTTTGGTTTGGCAACATCAAATACTAAGGATTTGGCAATGAAAATATACTCTTCTAAGGCAATTGCCAATGAGTTTATCAGCTTGGCTAAATACGAAAACAAACAACTCACTCAAATGCATATCCACAAACTTATTTACTTTGCACATGCTATCTCTCTTGTTTTACATAAGCAGGCGTTAGTTCAAGAAGAATTTAGGGCGTGGCCATTTGGGCCAGTCCTAGTGGATCTCTACAGAGAATTTAAAGATTTTGGGAAAAATCCAATTGATAGGTATGCAAAAGGTAGCAAAGGAATGGTTGAGCCTAGCGATAGTGAAACACTAGAAATTATCAAAAAAGTATGGGAAGAATTCAAGGAGTACGAAGGATGGCAACTATCACAATTCACTCATGTCAACAACTCTCCTTGGAAAAATAACTTTGAAGAAGGGCAATCTAATACCATTCCTAATGAAGAAATTTATGAGTTCTACAAAGATAAGGTCAGTATAGATGAATAGCATGTTCAAAAACGCTCAGAATCAAAACATTGCAAAACAAGATGAATATAATGCCTTTGGAGAAACTTCCAGATATGATGATATAGACAATAAAAAACGCTTGCAAGAACTTGAAAAAATTAATCAAGAGATGAAATGGAACGAGGAAATAAATAAACAACGAAAATATTGGACTAAATTCATCTTTGGAGTAATTTTTACCTACATCATAGTCATTATCCTAATCTTTTGTGCAATTGGGTTTGGATGGTTAAAATATAACGACTCCAGCGTTGTGAATATCTTTCTTGGAACTACGAGCGTGCATGTTATTGGCTTGGCTTATATTGTTGCAAAATGGCTATTCCCGCATTTAAAAGATTCCAAACCTTATGATGCGCAATAATTCAACCAATATCAAAGCATCAGAAGCACAAGTTAATAACACTAAAATTTAGGAAACAATAGATGAATGCACAAGCCTTGTTCCAAAGTTTTTATAGCATTCAAAGGTTATGTCATGCAAAATAAAATTATCCCTATTTTTATGAGTTTTGACAAAAATTATGTGATGGGGGCAAGCGTAAGTATTTACTCTTTGCTAACCCATGCGAGTAGGCACACTAGCACCATAGATTTTAGCCTTTTAACCCCCCCCCCCATTTTAAACACCACCGAACATTCTAAAATTTTTTATAAAATCCATTGTTTGATTAAAGGAGTGGGTTTAGAGCAACAAAACAAGCTCTTAAAAACCATTGAGCCTTTTAAAGAATTTGCTTCATTAGACTTTATAGATATTAATTCATTAGATAGCTCTATAGAAAGCTATCTCAATAAGTCTTGCTCTGAGCGTTATGGCGGGCTTATTATCTTATGCAGACTTTTGCTCGCTTCCATATTCCCCCACTATTCTAAAATCATCGCTGTAGATGTAGACACCGTATTTCTAGGCGATATTGCAAGCGCTTATTTTGCTTTAGATAATGACCCCACTAAATTACTTGGCATGGTTAAGGACACTTTTTCTCATCTTTCTTTTGAATCTTTCTGTCGTTTTATTGAACGCACTTGCAAGAAATTTGAAATTGATTTCTCACATTTTAGTAAAAACGAATTAGAACGCATTCATCAGGGCTTCAACATGGGGTTTTTTGTGGCGCATTTAGACTTATGGCGTAAGGTAGGGTTTGAGAAAATTGCTTTAGAGTTTCTAAAAACTAGGGGGAAAGACCTTTTTTATCCGGAGCAATGCTTGATCAATATGGTGTTTTTTGAACGCATTTTAGAGTTGCCCTTAAACTACAATTGCTATTCTGACTTTTTCAACCAACACTACCACAAAAACATTGTCATGCTTCATTTCATCAAATACAAGCCTTGGAACTCTATAAGTTCTTTAAATAGGCGTTTGATTTGTTATGAAGCACAAGCGTGCTTTTGGCTCACAAACCTTTTTAAGACCCCTTTTAAAAACGATTTTTTAAAAGAACGCCTTGAGATGACTAAAGATAGAGAAATGCAATCTTTTAAAACTCATATAAGGTCTCAAACGATTAAGGCTTACCTTTGCTTTAGAATAAAGACTTTCTTAAGGTCTTTTTTGGAAACTAGGTATTAAAATACACTTTTTAGAAATTTTTCTTATGCTTAATTAAAACTCTAAAATAAGGACATTTACCATTTACAGATAAATCCTTACCATCATTTCCTTTCCTAAAACCAATAATCTCAAACTGCTCAGGGTTGAACTTGTGCAAAAAAGTTATAGGGACTCCCATAGAGCCCTCATAGTCCAAAGGTATATCTATAGTTTTATTCACATTAATTCCATCAAAATTATCATATAAATCATACTTATTTTTATGATATTTCTTTGTGAGCAATAATATCTCATATCTTTTTGTATAATCTAAATTTGTGAGCCATAAACAATTATTAGGAGAGATTAAACGATTGCCTAAGCCATCAATTTTAGTTTCTGTGCCATAAAGTTCATAATGTTTTGGAACAATAAAACTTGAAATTCCCCTACCAAGATGCACACCTAACCATGCTTTATTATTTTTAATTAGGGTAAAAATATTTTTGTAGGTAATTGCGTTGATATTTCCAATAATTAAAAATTTCTTGTTATATTCGGTTAATTGTGCTACAAACTCTCTAAAAAGTGAAAAAGGTGGATTAGTTACTACAATATCTGCCTCTTTTAGTAATTGAACGCTCTCTTCACTACGAAAATCGCCATCTCCTTCAAAAAATTTCAATCCATTAATGGTTGTTTGCCAGTCCTTTTTTCCTTCATACTCGCAATAAAATCCCTTTGAGATTTTATTGCTATTACTAGATATTTCTGGTTCCATATAACAAGCAGAAATTAATTTTTTAAGCCCTAGTTCTTGAAAATAAGCAAAAAAATATTTGAAAAAATTACTTACCCTTGCATCATCGCAATTACAAAAAACAACCTTATCTTTAAAATGTTGTTTATAATGTTGCAACTCATTTTCTATGTCTGCCAATTGCGTATAAAATTCATCGCTTTTCAGTCGTTTAGCTTTTTGTAATGCTTGATTAGTTGCTTTTCGCATTATTTTTACCAATAATTTGATTAAAAAGTGAGCTACCTAAAACCTTAAGAGAGGTTCTAGCTACTTCAAGCATGATTTCAAACATTTTATTTAAATCCCATCTTTGTCCGTCTCCTTGCGTGTAAATTGAGGTGGCTTGCAACATGATAGTTCTATCCCTATATTGAATAAACTTATTTTTACATAAATTTTGATTGATAGGCATTCCATAATTAGCTGCCGTTAATTTATCTAATCTATTGAGAACCCCAGAGTTATATTCAAGAGTTACCACCCTCCCATCAGGTCTTTTTACTGATATGGTTTGAGTTAAAAAATTAGAACCTTCTAAGAACAAGATGTAAGGAAAATGCAATTCTTTGAGCATAAAATTAGCCATCTCCGCAATATTTTTATACGCTCTTTCTATAGCATTCCCAGCCTGCATTAAATCTTGATTGCTATACTTACCCACCAATATTCCTTTTTGAATATTTTCTATATCTTTTCCTTGATGTTTGGCTTCTGTTATTAGTATCACTCTCCAATTTCCATCATCATCTTTAACCTCAATGATACCTCCATCAGGTTTTATCTTAGAACTTTGAATAAACAAAGTCTTTCCAAGTTCATCATCAAGCCCCTGCAATACAGAATTGATTTCTTCTTTGGTTATACTTGCTCTGTGCCTAAACGATAAATTCTTAAATTCATTTTCAAGTTTTTGCATAACAAGTTTAGAGATGCTACTCACACCCATATCATGCAATCTAGCCTCATCAGTAAATATGTTCGTAACGCCCTGAGATTCTTTATGCTGCTTGCTTAATCTTTGAGATTGATTTTTCTTAGCCATTTTCCTACCTTAAAACCTTAACTTCTTCTTCTAAATGAATGCCCCATTCTTGTAATACTCTAGTCTTGGCTAGTTCTATCAATTCTAGTGCTTCTTCAAATTCTGCATTACCCAAATTCACTAAAAAATTCGCATGCTCTTTGGCAAAGCCCACTCTTTTAAGACAATAGCCCTTTAAGCCCACGCTTTCTAAGAGTCTTCCTGCATAATCATTAGGCGGATTTTTAAAACAGCTCCCAAAATTAGGCAATTTAGGATGGCTTTTTCGCATGCTTTTACACGCTTTAAAAACTTCTTCTCTAAAGTTAGGCACTTTTTTAAATCTCGCTCTTAAAACAATGCCATTAAACGCACTGCTACGATAACTTAAGCCTAAATTCTTATTCTCTAGCCATTCATTATTGATATAAGCACTTTCTAAAATATTTTTAATTTCAAATTCTTTCATGCCGGCATTCATTTTGATTAACGCCCCTAAAGTGCCGGGTAATTGCCCTAAAAACTCCAAACCCCCCAAATTGTTCGCCCTAAAATAACCAAAAATTTTAGCCGCATTTGTCGCCCCCCCTACTTCAATAGTTCCGCCCCTTTCGCAAATATAATCATAATTTTTACCAAGCAAAGCGAGATTTTTAACTCTAGGTGCGACTAAAAGATTGTTCGCTAGACCTATAATTTGATATTCTTTAGAGATTTCATCATCATTTTCTAAAACACTCACTTTTAAGGGTGTGCCAATTTTCACGCTACTATAGCGAGAAAAATCAATGATTTTTTCTAGCATTTCTAGCCTATGATTTTAGGAATGAGCTTGATTAAGGTTTTTGTGTAATCTAAAAGCATGTTAGTCATCCAAGGCATGGTTAAAATGATGACGCCAATCACGGCTAGAATCTTAGGCACAAAGGATAAAGTCATTTCATTGATTTGAGTGGTCGCTTGAAAAATACTCACTAATAGCCCCACCACTAAGCCCACTAATAACACCGGTAAAGAAATCATTAAAGTGATTTTATAAGTTTCAATGGCGAGTTTCATCAGTTGTTGTTCCATTTATACTCCTTTAATTGCCTTTATTTTTAGGGGGTTTGTAAGATTTCTTCCAACTCTTTAGAGCTTTTTTCAAAAGGTTGTAAGGCGTTTTCATCTTGCATTAAAAATTGCTCCATTAAAGCCTTTTTATTAATTGCTTCATCAAGTTCTCTATCATTTCCCATTTGGTAAGAACCGATACGAATGAGCATTTCATTTTCTTTCAATAACGCATACAAACGGCGGAATTTTCTCGCATTTAGGTTTTGAGACTCGCTTGTTATGTCTCTAGCTACCCTTGATGCGGAGTTTAGAATATTGATAGGCGGATAGATACCATAATCAGTTAGCTCCCTACTTAGGACAATATGCCCATCTAAAATACTTCTAGCTTGGTCAGCGATAGGGTCGCTTAAATCATCGCCCTCTACTAGCACGCTAAAAAAGGCGGTGATACTTCCCTTGCCCTCTTCTTTGCCAGCTCTTTCCATAAGCTGGGGTAATAATGAAAGTGCCGATGGGGGGTAGCCTTTGGAAGTGGGCGGTTCGCCTAAGGACAGACCGATTTCTCTTTGAGCCATAGCAAAACGAGTAACTGAATCCATCATAAATAACACATCTAGCCCTTGATTTTTAAAATACTCCGCCACGCTCATCGCACAAAACGCCCCATATTTTCGCATTAAAGGGCTATCATCGCTTGTGGCGACAATTAGCACGCAAGAGCTTAAATCCCCTTTGAGATTCTTTTCTATAAATTCAGGTATTTCTCTACCCCTTTCGCCTATTAGAGCAATCACTTTAATTTGTGCTGAACAACCCCTAGTAATCATGCCCATTAAAGTGGATTTACCCACCCCAGAACCTGCAAAAATACCTAGTTTTTGCCCCTTACCACAAGTTAAAAGCCCATCAATGCTCTTTACCCCTACACTAAAAACCTCATCAATCAAGCCTCTTTTTAAGGGGGCAATAGGGCTTGTAATCACAGGGGCTAGGCTCTCATAATCTAATGCCCCCTTATTATCAATGGCTTGTCCTAAAGGGTTTAGCACTCTTCCTAAAAGATTACGACCCACAGGAAAAGTCAGCCCCTCTTTTAAAAACAGCACTTTATCGCCAGCTCTAGTGCCTTCTATAAAACTAAAGGGCGTGAAACCAAATTGCTCTTTTTCTACCACTACGACCATTCCCACACATTCTGTGCCATCGCTTTTTTCAATCTTAACCACATCGCCCACTGATGGGTTAAAACCATTCGCATAAACGATATTTGGCATGATTTTTTTCACACTCCCATAACGGGGCGATAAATCAAAATTTTGATTCAAGCGGTTTTTAAGCGATTTTAGGGGCATTTAAAACTCTTTAGTGAATAACACTTCAGTAATTTGGCGCACATTCTTAACTTTATTCACATGGATAATGACATCAATCGCACTCTTAAAATACGCTTGCATCAAATCCTTATCTAAAGAATGCGAATAACGCATGCCTAAATTCAATGAAAGAGCTTCTAAAGTTTTTTTGGCACTACTTGCATGAATGGTTGAGAGCATGCCCTTATGCCCCGTGTTTCCTAAACGCAAAAATAACGCCGCATTTCTTGTGTCAATCTCGCCTACAATGAGCCTATCAGGGTTTAGTCGCATAGCCATATTCAGGGCATCTTCATAATTAAAGCACCCATTTTCTTGCTTACCCACTAAAAGCCCTATAGAATTTTCAAACGCCTTTAAATCTAGCTCTTGACTATCTTCAACGCTCACAATTCTTTCATTTTTATCCACGCCATTTAAAAGAGCGTTTAGTAAGCTTGTTTTCCCACTTGAAGTCTCTCCACTAATGAGAATATTATGCCCCTTTAATGCTAAGTCTTTTAAGCTCTCTTTATCGCTTGTTTTAAAAGTAAAATCATCTAAATTTAAAGGTTTGAGTTGTGGCACACGGATATTAAGCGTAATTTGATTGTTAGTGGTAATGCTAAAATGATTCGCACTCACTCTATAGCGTGTAAAAGGAATAGAGCAATTAAGCGTAGGATGAAATTCATCAAAAAATAACCCCCTAAAACTTGCTAACTGCTCACAAAATCTCAGTAAAAATTCCTTGCTAAAAAGTTCAGCTTTGATTTTTTCTCGTGTGTTATTGACTTTATAAAGCCAAAGTTCTTGTTCGTTATTGATAATAAGTTCTGTAATGCCACTTTCTAAAAAAGGCGTAAAATGAGCGATTAGGGCTTGTAAAACTCTATGGGTTTGTAAAGTTTGCAAAGCCCTATTCCCTTATTGCTGTTCTTGTAAGACTTGCTCGCAACGCTTACAAGGGGTATTTTCTAACTCACTTTTAAAACGCCAACATCTTGGGCATTTAAAAGATGGGGCTTTAAAAAGCACAAATTTTTGGTTTTGGCTTAATTTTTCTTTAGCCATATTTTCTTTGGATTGCCCCACAAAGCTTACCATAAGCAATTCTTCTACTAAGTTTTCATTGAGCGTTTTGTCTTTAACTTCAATGCCACATTCTAGTGAATTTTTAATTACGCCTTCTTTTTTCAATTTGTCTAATTCTTCACTAAAGACAGAACGCAATTCTAAGATTTCTTTAAAATCTTGCTTTTTTAGTTCTTTAATGCGAAGTTTTTCTAAAACCTTAATATCTTTTAAGTCAAACACATCTCTAGCTTCTAAAAACGCACGAAGCACTTCGCTATGTTCTAAGACTTCTTCAATCGTGTGCGTTAAAATCGGAGCTAGAAAATAGCACAACCTACTAGCTACAGCGAGCAAAACCATTTGAATGGCTCGGCGTTTTTCATTGTCTATGCTATCACAATACAAGCTATCCTTACAAGCATCTAAATAAATCCCACTCAATTCATTAGTAACAAACGCCATTAAAATATTCAAGCCCTTAACAAAATCATGCTCTTCAAACGCACGATTAACTTCATCGCTCATGCTCTCTAAATTCTCTAATAAGAAACTATCTAAAGAGCTAAAAGTATGGGGGCGTTCTAAATCTTTAAGTGTCATATCGCTAAAATTAGCGAGCAAGAATTTTAAGGTGTTGCGGAATTTCTTATAATGTTGCTCAGTTTGGGCAAAAAAGGTTTGAGAGACTCTTAAATCGTTTTGATAGTCATTAAACGCCACCCATAAACGCACAATATCGCTCCCATGCTTTTTGAGTAAGCTATCTAAGGACACGACATTGCCCTTAGATTTACTCATCTTTTCGCCCTTTTCATCTACAATAAAGCCATGCGTAATGACCTTTTTAAAAGGGGCGATATTATTTAAAATACAGCCTAGTAAGAGCGAGCTTTGAAACCACCCCCTATGCTGGTCGCTCCCTTCTAAAACAACATCGCTAGGACTTTGCCCCTTTGTCCCCTTATAGTCTTCTAAAACCGCCTTAAAGGTACTAGCACTATCAAACCACACATCTAAAATATGCATGACTTTTTCATAGTGTTTGGCATCATCTTTATGACTAGGGGGCAACAAATCCACTACGCTATATTCCCACCATACATCACAACCCTTTTCTTCAAAAAGCTCTGCTACATGCTCTAGGATTTCTGTTTCAAAACAAGGCTTATTCGTGCGTTTGTCTATAAAAAAAGCTAATGGCACACCCCATTTTCTTTGCCTACTCAAGCACCAGTCAGGGCGATTCTCTATCATGGTTTTTAGGCGGTTTTTCCCACTAGATGGCACAAATTCCACTTTCTCAATCGCATTTAAAGCCACTTCTCTTAAAGTTTTTTTAGAGCCATCATTTTGAATAAAAGGCTCATCCATTAGAATAAACCATTGCGTCGTTGCTCTATAAATCACAGGCTTGTGCGTTCTCCAACAATGCGGATAGGAATGCTCAATTTCTTGTTCTAATAAGAGCGAATCGCCTAGTTGCTTGATAACATCTCTTTGAGCTTCAAAAACATGCCGACCCACATAGGCATGGCTTTGGCTACCAAACAATTTCTTTTCAATCACGCTTTCATCATAGCAACCCTTTTCATCTACAGGCATAAGAAATTCTATCTTATGGGCTTTAAAATCTCCTTCATAGTCTAACCACAACCTATAATCATCTTCGCCATGTCCAGGGGCAGTATGGACTGCCCCTGTGCCATCTTCTAAACTTACATGTTTGCCTAAAACAACTAAAGATTTCCTTTGATTGAGAGGATTTAGTGCTACCAGCTCTAAGTCTTCTAGTGTTAGCTCCTTTGCGGCATATTCTCTTGAGTCAAATTCAGCTGGATTTCTACTTGACATAAATTCATGCGCAATCTCACTATCTACCACTTTTAAAGCGACTAACTTCTCATGCAAGGCTTTTGCAACGATATAACCCTTTTTGGTAAGCACATAAATGGTGTCTTTTTTTAGAGCAATGCCAACATTCGCACACAAAGTCCAAGGCGTGGTCGTCCAAATCACTAAATGTGCCTTACTAACCCCTAGTTTTTCTAAACTCTCATCATTTAAGCTAAATGCCACAAACACTGAAGGCGATTTTTTCATCTTATATTCCACTTCAGCTTCAGCTAACGCACTCTCACACGCATAACTCCAATAAATGGGCTTATGGCGTTCTTTTAAAAGCCCTTTTTTAGCCACTTCTACTAAGGCTTTATAAATGCTTGCTTCAAATTTAAAATCCATCGTTTTATAAGGCTCTTCAAAAGCCCCTAAAACGCCTAATTGCAAAAACTCATTCTTTTGGATTTCTAAAAATTTCTTAGCATGCTCTCTACATTTTTCTCTAAAAAGCGTGGGGTTATCTAGGCTTGTTTTTTCTTTTTCTAATTGCTCTAAAATCTGTTGCTCAATGGGTAAGCCATGGCAATCCCAGCCGGGCGTATAATAAACTTTCTTCCCCTTAAAATACTCTCTTTTAACCACAATATCTTTTAAAATTTTATTGAGTGCATGCCCTAAATGCAAATGTCCATTCGCATAAGGTGGGCCATCATGCAAAGTGAAACTTCCATGATTGCTCTTTCTTTCTTGCATGCGTTTAAACGCCTTTTGTTCTTGCCATTTGGCATAAGTCTTAGGCTCATTAACGCTTAAATTCCCTTTCATAGAAAAGGTGGTCGCATTTAGATTTAGGGTATTTTTGTATTCTTTCATTTAATTATCCTTATTGTTTTGTGGCGTTTTTAGATTCTATGTAAAGGTGCGTGTCTTTTCTAGGCACATTTTTTAAAGTAGGCACTTGTAAAATAATGTATTCTTCTACCCCTTTTAAATAGTGCAAACTAATAATATCGCCCACTTTTACTTCCTTGCTAGGTTTAGTGCAACTACCATTAAGTTGCACAGCCTTTTCATTACACATATCTGTCGCTAAAACACGCCTTTTAACCAAACCCACTGATTGTAAAAATTTGTCTATTCGCATGCGTTTATTTTACCTTATTCTTTAACTTTTTACTCATAACTTATGGTGGTTTTAGTTTTAGCATGTTAGCATTTAGCAACCACTCTTTTTAAGGAATTTGTTTGAAATTTTATGTTGTGTTTGTGAGTTTGTTAGCCACCCTTTTATTAACATCTTGTTTGCCCCCTAAAGGCCATCGTCCAAGCTTAGTGAGTGTTTTTATCGCCCATCAAGGACAAAGTGTACGCACCTACTGGCGAAAGATTGATAGAGAGGTTGTTGCTAAACATAACGCCCTACTTAAAGAAAATCAAAAAGCAAAGCTCAAAGACCCTAGGGGACGCCTATTTGCATTAGGGCGCAATCATCTATTGCCCTTATGGAAAAATAGCTCTGCTTTGGCTAAGCTTCAGACTTTCAAACTAGAATCCGGATTCTACTACTTGGATTCATTTAGTATCCACACTTCAGAAGGCATGTTGCAAAGCTCTCCGGGTTATCCACACTTAAGAAATGGCTATGACTTCAAAAACAACCGCCCCTTTTTCCTAGCTTTTGAAGTCAAGCCTAATAGCAATATAACGCTTCCTAGCGTAGAATTGAGTTTGATTAGAACTTCTAAAGGCTTTTTAGGGGTATTTTTGTTTAACAATAATGAAAAAGGAGCTAATACGCAATGGATTGAGGGGAGCTTGAATCAAGAACTTAAAAATATTTCCTTAAAAGATACATGGGAATTAAAACAATAGACCATTAAAGCCTTTTTTAAAAAAGCTTTAAAACCGATACACATAATCCGCACTCCATGTAACATAACTCTCAAAAAATCCTCTAGGGATTTTTACTTGCATAACTCTTACACTCTCACAAGTCTTTGGCTTTTTCTTAAAGCAACTTGGAGCATCGCCATGCATACTTGCACTGAGTTCTAGCGTGTGGTGTTTATCACCCATTCTCAAACCTAACGAGCCATAGCCTTGAAATTGTGCGACCTGATTACGATAATTTCCAAGATACCCTGCTATAACACTCTCACCCCCTAGCCCAGCCCCTATGAAATAACCGACAAATAATTTATCGTTTTCATAAACATTGTGCAAAAAATCTATGAAAAAACTATAAGTTGACACACCTACAGCAGAACCATTAAAAGAAGTGGAAGTGCCTTTTATGGGCATAACAAACGCTTCGCCAAAATTTTGACCGTTGCCAAATAAAGCAGAAAGAATACCCTTACTAGGAACAATTCTTTCGTATTCGTATCGGTATTTTGCTTTTTCAATATAATTACCATATCTAGAAGCGTATAAAAAACCACCCCTAACCCCAAAACCCATTTTTTTAACTCTAACAGGGGCTATATATTGATAACCCACTTTAAAATTAAAGCCGTTTAAGATGGTGCTAGGATTTTTTCTTTCTAAGAATATTTGAGTTTCATAAGTCGGAATATATTTAGTCCAAACCAAACTATCCCTATAAGCGAAATTCCACGAATACATCCCACTATACCCAAGTCCAGCAAAAAGACCGCTTCTATCCACTCTTTTATGTTTAGGATTGATTTCTTGTTTGGCTAAAACTTCTTTAACTTTCTTTTCAATGAGTTCATTAAGCTTACTTTCATCTAAAGCATGGCTAAGGTTAAAACCTAGCATAGAGCATAAGACTATTTTAAAAAATTTCTTACTTGACTTTAAAATAATGGGGGGGGGGGGTAAATGCATATCTTTTTCCTTGTTTAAAAAATGATTTGAATATGCTAACACACTCAAGCTTAAATCAAGAAATCTTGTGTGCGTTGTTTAAACTATTAGATAAAAAAATCGCTTTTGTTTCAATAAGCGTTGATTTTAAAAATGATTAGAAAAAATCAAATCTATATTCTAAAAATATCTAAAATAATATAACGGCGTTTTTAGTTTATTTTAAATGCATACTTTAATTTTTTAAAACTAAAAACGACATTTTGAAGTAAAAATGAAATAAAGAATTAAAAAACTAGAGACAACCTTAAATAAGTTGCCCCTAGCTACACGGATATTACTCGTGGTGTCCGTGATGTCCGTGGCAACAACCTTCTTCGTGATGCTCGCCGTGATGTTTGCCATCATGACAGCAATTCTCTTCGTGATGAGAGCTGTGGTGATGGTGATGGTGTTCGCCACCGTGATAGTGATGGTGGTGTGTGTGGCTGTGATGATGATGGTGTTCACCATGATGTTCTTTATGACCTGACATGATGTCTCCTTTAATTGAAGTTTAAATCTAGCTTTCTTGCTAGGACTTTATTCTACAACACAAAAATCAATATTTTGTTAATCAATGTATTTTTGTGATTATTTTTTAAAAATACACACCAAAGCACAAAAATCTCAGAACCATCATATTATAAAATATAATGTTCTCAAAACTTCATCATTAGCAAAGCCCTTATTAAAATCTTTCAGTTTGAGTGAAAAAAGCTATAATTACTTGTCTTAATTTTTAAGGTATAATACTAGGAATTTAGAAATACTTATGGTAGTAGCTAAGAAGTCTTTAGGACAGCATTTTTTGATTGATGAGTCGTTTTTAGACCAAATTGTAGAGGCTTTGCCCCCCTTAGATGGGGTTAAGCTCGTAGAAATTGGAGTTGGTTTGGGCGATTTGACTCTTAAATTGCTAGATTTGTATGCCCTAAAGACTTATGAAGTGGATAGTAGCTTGTGTGAGAAAATGCAAGCAAGGTTAAAAACGCAAAAAAAGCCTTTTGAGTTAGAATTAATAGAGCAAGATGCGCTTTTTTTAAACGAGCAAGAGCCTTATTTTTTGGTTTCTAATTTGCCTTATTACATCGCTACTAGGCTTGTATTAAACGCTCTTAAAGACCCTAAATGTAGGGGTTTATTAGTGATGACACAAAAAGAAGTGGCGTTGAAATTTTGTGCTAAAGATTCACAAAACGCCTTAAGTGTTTTAGCGGATGCTGTAGGGAATGCCACTCTTTTATTTGATGTGCCACCTAGTGCGTTTAATCCACCGCCAAAGGTGTTCTCTAGCGTGTTTAGGGTCGTTAAAGACCCTTTCAAAGAGAAGGCATTAGTTCATTTAGCACCGACTCAATCGCCTTTTGAAGAAGCCCTAAAAAAAGGGTTTGAAACATTAGAAGATTTTTTGAAAGCTTGTTTCATAGCTCCTAGAAAGACGCTTTCAAACAATCTTAAAAAAAGCGTCTCTTACAGAGAAAAGCTTTCTAAGGTGTTAGAATTTTTAGAATTAGAAAATCAACCAACAAGCGTGAGAGCGTCTGAGATAAAAGACTATCTCAAGCTCTTAGAGTATGTTTTAAAAGGCTAAGTCCTTTTAAAAAATTTATGTGAAGGAATATACAAGTAATGACTAATAACGACAATAATTATGAAAATAATAACGAAAACACAAAAGCTAATTATGAGCCACGAGTAGGGGCGTTTGAGCGATTCACTAACCGCAAGAAGCGTTTTAATAAGGAAAATACCGAGAACAAAAACGAGACGCATCCAAATAGCAAAAAAGAACGCTACCCTAGCAAAAGAACGACTAACCCTAATTACAACAAACCTAAAAACGCCCCACAAAAAACAAGAAATTACGCCAAAGAAGAGCTAGATAAAAACAAAGTAGAGGGTGTAACAGAGATTTTACATGTGAATGAAAGAGGAACTTTAGGCTTTCACAAAGAACTAAAAAAAGGCGTTGAGACGAATAATAAAATCCAAGTGGAGCATTTAAACCCGCATTATAAGATGAATTTAAACTCTAAAGCAAGCGTTAAAATCACGCCTTTAGGAGGTTTAGGCGAGATTGGGGGCAATATGATGGTCATTGAAACCCCAAAAAGTGCCATTGTGATTGATGTGGGCATGAGCTTTCCTAAAGAAGGGCTATTTGGTGTGGATATTTTAATCCCAGATTTTTCTTATTTACACCAAATCAAGGACAAAATCGCTGGTATTATCATCACCCATGCCCATGAAGACCACATAGGAGCAACGCCTTATTTATTCAAAGAATTACAATTCCCCCTCTATGGCACACCCTTAAGTTTGGGTCTTATTGGAAGCAAGTTTGATGAACATGGTTTGAAAAAATACCGCTCGTATTTTAAAATCATTGAAAAACGCTGTCCCATTAGCATTGGCGAATTTATCATTGAATGGATTCATATCACGCACTCTATCATTGATAGTAGTGCATTAGCCATTCAAACTAAAGCGGGCACAATTATTCATACCGGCGATTTTAAGATTGACCACACCCCAGTAGATAACTTACCCACTGATTTGTATCGCCTAGCTCATTATGGTGAAAAAGGGGTCATGCTTTTATTAAGTGATTCTACTAACTCTCATAAAGCCGGCACCACACCTAGTGAAAGCACCATAGCCCCTACCTTTGACGCCCTTTTTAAAGAAGCGCAAGGCAGAGTGATTATGAGCACTTTCTCTAGTAATATTCACAGAGTGTATCAAGCCATACAATATGGCATTAAATACAACCGAAAAATCGCCGTAATTGGTCGCTCTATGGAAAAAAACCTAGACATTGCTAGAGAGTTAGGCTATATCCATTTGCCCTATCAGTCCTTTATTGAGGCTAATGAAGTAGCGCAATACCCCGATAATGAAGTCTTAATCGTAACCACTGGCTCACAAGGTGAGACTATGAGTGCACTCTATCGCATGGCCACTGATGAACACCGCCATATTTCTATCAAACCAAGCGATTTAATCATTATTTCAGCTAAAGCCATTCCCGGAAATGAGGCGAGTGTCTCAGCAGTATTGAATTTCTTAATGAAAAAAGAAGCCAAAGTAGCTTACCAAGAGTTTAATAATATCCATGTAAGTGGGCATGCCGCTCAAGAAGAACAAAAGCTTATGTTAAGACTCATTAAGCCCAAGTTTTTCTTGCCTGTGCATGGGGAGTATAACCATGTCGCACGCCACAAACAAACTGCTATAACTTGTGGAGTGCCTGAAAAAAATATTTATTTAATGGAAGATGGCGACCAAGTAGAAGTAAGCCCTAATTTCATTAGAAAAGTCGGCACGATTAAGAGCGGAAAAAGCTATATTGACAATCAAAGTAGCCTAAGCATTGATACTAATATCGTGCAACAAAGAGAAGAAGTCGCCAGTGTTGGGGCGTTTTTTGCCACACTTTTTGTAAATAAAAATAAACAAGCTCTTTTAGAAAGCTCTCAATTTTCTAGCCTAGGACTTGTAAGCTTTAAAGATGAAAAGAACTTGGTTAAAGAAATTCAAGGGGGCTTAGAGATGCTTTTAAAATCTAGCAATGCTGAAGTGTTTAGCCATTCTAAGAAATTAGAAGATTGTGTGCGTAATTTCATTAGAAAATCGTTGTTTAAAAAGTTTAGAAAATACCCAGCCATCATTTGTCATGTCCACGCGTCTTAATTTTAATGCTATCGCTACTCAAGTTCTAAGAGATGAAGCGAACGCACTTTTAGAGAGCGTTAAGCAATTTCAAACTTCTAATGATTTAGAAAAGATTGTCAAGCTTATTTTGGAGAGCCAAGAAAAGGGGGGCAAGCTTGTTGTTGTAGGCGTAGGCAAAAGTGCCTTAGTCGCTCAAAAAATCGTAGCCTCCATGCTAAGCACCGGCAATAAAAGTGCTTTTTTACACCCAACAGAGGCTATGCATGGGGATTTGGGCTTGGTGGATAAAAACGATATTATTCTAATGATTAGCTATGGGGGGGAATCTCAAGAATTATTAAGTGTTTTTTCTCACCTAAAACGCTTGAGTTATAAAATCATCACCATGACTAAAAGCCCTACTAGCTCACTCTCTAAATTAGGCGATTATTATTTGAGCTTGAAAATTGACAAAGAGGCTTGCCCTATTAACACCGCCCCAACAACTTCTACCACACTCACCCTTGCACTAGGCGATGCCTTAATGGCATGTTTAATGCAAGCTAAGAACTTTAGCAAAGAAGATTTTGCGTCCTTTCATCCGGGTGGGCTTTTAGGTAAAAAGCTTTTTGTAAAGGTCAAAGATTTATTACAAACCACCAATCTTCCTTTAATAACGCCCAACACAAGCTTTAAAAACGCGCTCATAGAAATGAGTGAAAAACGCTTAGGCAGTGCGATTTTAGTCAATGAAAATAACGAGCTTATAGGGGTATTAAGCGATGGCGATGTGCGTAGGGCGTTATTAAAGGGGCTTAGTTTAGATAGCGAAGTCAAGCATTTTGCCACTCTAAAACCTAAAAGCTTTAACCATTTAGACGCCCTTATTTTAGAGGCATTAGAATTTTTAGAACACCATAAAATCCAGCTTTTAGTGTGCGTAGATACTCAAAATAAAGTTTTAGGGGTCTTACACTTACACCAACTTTTAGAATTAGGGTTATCTAATGAAACCTAGCATATATGATTTTACTTTAGATGAATTAAGCCAACTTTTAAAACCAAGTTTTAGGGCTAAACAACTCTATTTGTGGCTCTATGCGAAGTATAAAACAAGCTTTAAGGACATGCAAAATAATTTTTCAAAAGATTTTATCGCTTATTTGGAGCAAGAATTTGTTTTGCGCACCATAGAAATCACGCATGTTAGTAAGAGCATTGATGGTTCTAAAAAATATCTTTTTAAGTCTTTAATAGATGGTCATACTTTTGAAGCCGTGCTTTTAAAGATGAAAGATAAAAAGATTGATGAAGAGAGTGGCGTAATACTAGAAGGGGAAAAATACACCGTATGCGTGTCTTGTCAAGTAGGCTGTCAAGTAGGCTGTGCATTTTGTTTCACTCAAAAAGGCGGTTTTGCAAGAAACTTAAAAGCGAGTGAAATTATCCAACAAGCCTTACTCATTAAAGAAGACAATAACTTACCTATTGAAAAAGCGCTTAACATTGTCTTTATGGGAATGGGCGAACCTTTGAATAACTTAGATGAAGTGTGTAAAGCGATTAAGATTTTTAATCACGGCTTACAAATTTCACCTAAAAGAATCACGATTTCAACCAGTGGCGTAGCCGATAAAATTCCTGTCTTAGCGAGCAAGAATCTAGGCGTGCAATTAGCCATATCCTTACACGCTGTAGATGATAAAACCCGCTCATCTTTAATGCCTTTGAATAAAAAATACAATATTGAATGCGTTTTAAATGAAGTAAGACAATGGCCTTTAGAACAACGCAAACGAGTGATGTTTGAATACCTTCTAATCAAAGACTTAAACGATAGTTTGGATTGCGCTAAAAAACTTTTGAAACTTTTAAATGGCATTAAATCTAAAGTGAATTTGATTTTATTCAATCCACACGCTGGCTCTAAGTTCCAACGCCCTAGTATAGAGAGCGCTAGAATTTTTGCAGATTTTTTAAACTCTAAAGGATTATTATGCACCATTAGAGAATCCAAAGCCCTAGATATTGAAGCAGCTTGTGGGCAATTAAGAGAGAAAAAACTTCATCATTTGCCCCAAAGTTAGTTCCTGTGCATCAAAAGTTATAAACGCTTAAAGAATTTTGTAAAACTTAAAAACACGCTGGAGCTATGATAATTATCTATCAGTTTGACATGTTCATAAGGCGTGTGTAAAACTTGATTGATAAGTGGAATTTTTGCCCCCAAAATCCAAAGCGAATTATCATGTCTAATTCTTAGTCCAAAAGTCAAATCCATATTAAAATCATTTAACATCTTATTAGAACTTTGAAAAGTATAAAGATTGGCCACCCCTAAAAGTCCAGCAAAAAGACCATAAGCACGAATAATTGCACGCTTTTCATAAAGTTTTATATCGCTATAAAAATTAAAAATGACATTTTCGCCTATACCAAAACGATATTGATTGAGCGAAGATAGACCATAAGTTTTGTAGCGTCCTGTATAATTATAGCGATAACCAAACTCAGCATAGGTGCTAAACCCTATGAAAGGATTCACATATTTTTGATAACCAAACTGAGTGTGCAAACCCAAAGAGTAGGTATTGGCTTTTAGGTTTTGCGTAGAAAAGCTTATGGGACTAGAACCCTTAGACAAGGAAGAATAATGATTGTTTGGAGTAAAGTTTGTAGGAGATATAAGATTGGGCAATGCAGTAGGTTGCGTATTGAATTTTGGGGGATTAGGAAAATTTGTAGGCGTTTTTAAGGTTATAGGGTTAAAATTGGGTATTGCATAAGTTTGTGGCCCTTTATGCTGTAATTGAGCAAGTTGTGAAGTTAAGGGCGTAAGCTCGGAATTGACACTTGATAAAATTTCATTCCCTTGTGCTTGCAAGGGGGCAACAATCTTTTTTATCTCTTCTTGCGAAAAATATAGCACGCCTAAATAATACGAATTGCTCCAACTATTGTATTCACAAAAACTTGCTTGATACCCACCCCAAAGACTAGGCACAGGAAGTTGTCCATGCCTATTAGCACAATATTTCTCTAATTGTGAACTTTTTACCCCCATAGCCCAAAAAGGGTCTTCTGGATTAGAAAAAACATTTAGCATATAAGGAATCATTTTTGTGGTGTAGTTATTCAAAAGAGTGTCAAAGTCATTAAAAGCGTTATGGTCTAAGGCTACTTGAAGCAATTCATAAAGCATAGAGTGTTTAAAGTTGCCTACAAAATTAGGATTGCCTATGCCATACTTATCTAAAAAGTTGAAAGCATCATGGATTTCTTTTTCATAAGTAGCGTTTGGCACACCATTAGTCCCTTGACCTCCCCCAACAACATTAGGGGCTTGGATAATCACCTTAGTGCCTAACTGACCGATATTAAACAGAGTGTTCCACACTTGTTCTACAGAAATATCTAAAGATTTATCCCAAGTAGGTTTAGGCACGCTGAACTTTCCGCAAGTTCCTCCATCAGACCCTTCTCCAAACAAAAGAAGCAACGCGCATGACCTACCATTATTGATGAGAGCAATATTGTTTAAATCATTGCCAAATTTCTTACCCACCATAAGTTGTTCCCAATTTTGATGGAACTCTTTAGCAAAATTTTGACTGATGGTAACCACTTCATTTAAGACTTGTTGCTTTAAATTTAAGGCTTCTTTGGAAAGATTATCTAACTTGGTATCAAATGCTTTAACAATGGAATTGTTTTTATCCTTTAAAAGCACGATTTTATCTTGCAAACTTTCTTGCATCATACCTATATTTTTATTTATATCCAAAAGTGCTTGATAAATGCGTGGAGCATCCATTAAGCTAATAGAATTAATATTAAAGTCTAAGGGGGGTGTTGTGTCGGCAACACCTAAATTCTTAGAAATCAAGGCGATTTGTTCACTCAAATACTGATAGACTACAACGCCCTGAGCCAAAAGAACGCTATGGTCAATATTAGCTTGATTGTATTTGTCGTAAAAATCACGCACCTTTATGCGTGCTTGAGCAATCAATTCAGCGTTTTGCTTTTCATAATAAGCAACTTTTTCATTCAAATAGGCTTGGTATTGTTCTAATCCCTCTTGTGAGTGGCCAACAAGCATGTTTTCAAAACGAGCGAAAAAATCATTTTCTTTGTTTTGATGTGTGGATAATTGTGCGACTTCTTTAGCAAACCTTAAAAGAATTTCTTTGGTTTGTGCTTGATTATTCCGCAAGCGTGCGATTGCATTTGCATAAGCTTGCTTTTTGAGTTGCGAAACCATCTCTGCATGCGAGTTACCTGTTGTTTGAATTATTTTAGTTATATTGAGATTATCCGAAACAGAAGAGCTAATCATAGCACCACCACCTGCTTCCATACCAAAGCTTACAAACACCCCATCCAAAGCCCCTTTTAAAAGAGGTGCATAATCTACTGGAATAGCATAAGCATAATAAAATACAAGCCCTACAAGACATAAAATTTTATTCATTTAAGGACCCTTTAACAAAACCAACTCTCCATACGCCTATGCCAAACATTAACTTCTACCATTCTAACAAAAAAGTTTTAATGTCTGCCAACGCATGATTAAAGATTGTTTTGTCGTTTTTAATTATCTACGATTACCTTTTTGCATAAATGCTCTGTCTTTAAGGCAAATTGTGAATGCCCTAGCATAGGGAGTGCTAGATTTTTTTGCAGACTTTTTAAACCCTAAAGGGTTATTATGTACCATTAGAGAATCCAAAACCCTAGATATTGAAGTGGCTTGTAGGCAATTAAGGGAGAGCTTAGCAAGTAGTATTTATTATAACTTAAAAAAAACTAAAATATTTTAATATCTTTAAGTATAAGAGAGTAAATATTGAGAGTGAAATCAAATGATTTTAATAAGCACTGGAGCTTATTCTCTCTTATACCAATCTATATAAAACGCACAAATAAGCACTCAAATATTCATTAGAGAATATATATATTGGCACCTATTGAGATTTTTAAATCTACTAAAATTAACTTAGGGAACATCAATTCTTCTCTCTAAAATCCTTATAAGCTCTACCATAAAGCAAACCTTTTGCTCTTTGTAAAATCTCTCAACCAATTTTAGAACGAGACAAACAACTTTCTTAAACAAATATGGCAAAAAAGAAAAATACTCTATTCTTAAAAACATCACTTAATAACACTGTGGATTAACAGCTGTTTTTCCTATAATATCCTAAGCTTGTGATTTTAACTTCACCCCTAGAAACAAGATATACATTTTAATTGCTACCAATATAGATGTTCAAATACTCTGCATAGCTAAACGCTAAGTCACAATAATTCATACTAAAAATTTTATAAATATTCTTACATTTTCTAATAGAGATTATTGGTTGGTTTCAAAAAACCAATTCTACATTCTAGTTAATAGCTATAGGATTCAAAATTTTTTTAAAAAATAATTAATACGCTCTACCATAGAATAGCCAATAACCCTCCATGACAAACCTTTTTAATTCTCCCATTTAGCATGTAGCATTCTTTTGTAATAATACATAAGATTGTCTAAAGATACATATTTTTATCTTAAATCTATACTTTCTCTATCATACAGAGATTATTCGCTAAGCGTTTTATACAAGCCATCTTAAACAAAAGTTTCTACAACAAATACCTGCTAGTGTTTGCAATTTCTTTTTAAAAACATCGGCAATTTTCTTTTTTTAAATACAAACTTGCTTTTGTTGGAGTTCGTAGCTTTTTGGGAGATTTTAATCTTTTTTATGCTTGTTTACTCTCTTTAACCAACTTTAACAAGCTATCATATAGGGCGATTTGAAACCCTTCTTTTTAAATTAATTTTTGCTTTTCTTTTTCATTTGGCACTCCTTCTTTTTCATTTTTTTGAAAGTTGCCAATAGATTCTTTCTTATTTTTGGCATTCACTTTTGTTGCTCCTCCCCCATCTCGTCAAACAGATTTTGTGCAAATCATCATTTTGTTTTTTGAAACTCTTTTTGCTACATTGGCACTTTCTGCTAACATATTACTACAAGCTTCTTGCATTTTTTTGCTCTTTCTTATACTCACTTGCCATTTGTAAGTATCCCTAAGCCATTGCATTATTCAAAGAAATCTCTTTGAATAAAAAATTTGCTATTTTACTTTCTTTGAGTTAATTCAAAAGTATTTTTATTGTGGCTTACTCATCCTCTTCTCAACAAAAAACTCCCCCTAACAAGCAAATTAGAAAACAATAGAAAAATAAAAAATAGCTAAGATAGAAAGCAAATACAACCAAAATATTTTACCGATAAACCGACAAATACCAAATAATCATAGGTTATAAGCAAAATGAAAAGATGAGATGAGTAGAGATAATCTTTCAAAACTAAGCAAAAAGAAGTTCTTCTTTTAGGTAATACTCTAATGGCTTTTAATAAGCGAATATTAAAAGCTCTTCTCTAGAAAGGAGGTGATCCAACCGCAGGTTCACCTACGGTTACCTTGTTACGACTTCACCCCAGTCGCTGTGTGTGCCGTGGGCAGTAGCTAGTTTAGCATCCTGACTTAAGGCAAACACAACTCCCATGGTGTGACGGGCGGTGAGTACAAGACCCGGGAACGTATTCACCGTGACATGGCTGATTCACGATTACTAGCGATTCCAGCTTCATGCAGGCGAGTTGCAGCCTGCAATCCGAACTGAGAGATGTTTTTGAGATTTGCTCCACTTCGCAGTATTGCTTCTCTTTGTACACCCCATTGTAGCACGTGTGTAGCCCTAGGCGTAAGGGCCATGATGACTTGACGTCGTCCCCACCTTCCTCCTCCTTACGGAGGCAGTATCCTTAGAGTTCTCAGCATAACCTGTTAGCAACTAAGAAAGGGGGTTGCGCTCGTTGCGGGACTTAACCCAACATCTCACGACACGAGCTGACGACAGCCGTGCAGCACCTGTTTTCAAGGTCTAGCAAGCTAGACACTCCACTATTTCTAGCAGATTCCTTCAATGTCAAGCCTAGGTAAGGTTCTTCGTGTATCTTCGAATTAAACCACATGCTCCACCGCTTGTGCGGGTCCCCGTCTATTCCTTTGAGTTTTAATCTTGCGACCGTACTCCCCAGGCGGGATGCTTAATGCGTTAGCTGCATTACTGGAGAGACTAAGCTCCCCAACAACTAGCATCCATCGTTTAGGGCGTGGACTACCAGGGTATCTAATCCTGTTTGCTCCCCACGCTTTCGCGCAATCAGCGTCAGTTATGTTCCAGCAGGTCGCCTTCGCAATGAGTATTCCTCTTGATCTCTACGGATTTTACCCCTACACCAAGAATTCCACCTACCTCTCCCACACTCTAGAATAGCAGTTTCAAATGCAGTTCTATGGTTAAGCCATAGGATTTCACATCTGACTTACTATCCCGCCTACGCGCTCTTTACGCCCAGTGATTCCGAGTAACGCTTGCACCCTCCGTATTACCGCGGCTGCTGGCACGGAGTTAGCCGGTGCTTATTCGTTAGATACCGTCATTATCTTCTCTAACAAAAGGAGTTTACAATCCTAAAACCTTCATCCTCCACGCGGCGTTGCTGCTTCAGGCTTGCGCCCATTGAGCAATATTCCCTACTGCTGCCTCCCGTAGGAGTCTGGACCGTGTCTCAGTTCCAGTGTGTCCGTTCACCCTCTCAGGCCGGATACCCGTCATAGCCTTGGTAAGCCATTACCTTACCAACAAGCTGATAGGACATAGGCTGATCTCTTAGCGATAAATCTTTCCCCCGTAGGGAGTATCTGGTATTAATCATCGTTTCCAATGGCTATCCCAAACTAAGAGGCACATAACCTATGCGTTACTCACCCGTGCGCCACTAATCCACTTCTAGCAAGCTAGAAGCTTCATCGTTCGACTTGCATGTATTAGGCACGCCGCCAGCGTTCACTCTGAGCCAGGATCAAACTCTCCATAAAAAGTGTTTGTCCTAAAGCTCTTTCTATTTTAAATGCGTATCACAAGAACTCGTTTTAATAATAAAACGGGTTGTGTTCTTAAGTATTACAACAATACAAAAAAGAAAGAAACTTTTTAAAATTAAAGGTTTAACAAAATGCTAACCCAAGTAAAATATTTTTCAATTATTAGAACCGTCTATTGAGAAGTGGAAGCTATAACCCTTCCAAACTCCCAAATAATCCGACTCTTAAATTTAGAATATCCCTTTTAAAAAGAACTTCTTAAATTTTGCTTAGTTTTCAAAGATCGTTTGCTTTAATAAGCTATCCTTGTGTTAAAAGACTTTTTTAAAAGCTCTTGCTGAAACAAGGAAGTGAAAGTATAGCTATACAAAGCTTAAGGTTTGCTTAAAGTATAAAGATTTTCTGGTTAAGTAAGTTAAAATTTTGGAGCGATTAGGTTTTGAGAAATTTAAAACCCACCAAAAACACGCACACACTCCCTAATAATATACCATTAAGCACTAGTTCACCCCCATTTTCAAGGATTATTCCCACACTCAAACTAGCCATTAAGTTCGCTCCAAAAATTGCTATAGCATTTAACTCTTGTAATTTGACTTGGTTTTTGGACTGAATGCTGTTAAACAAGAAAGTTCCCCCATTAAAACTCAACGACCATGCAATGCCTACAAAAATGAGCGATACTAAAAAGCCCCAAAAATCTTGGCTCATTAGAGCTACAATGCCAGCGATACCATAAAAAATCATGCCTATCACAATAAGTCTAAAAGGATTGAGTTTTTTAACTAAAAATGCAAGCAATAAGCTTGGAGCATACATGGCTATAAAATGCCACATCAAAACATTTTTGATTTCTTGTGGTTCATAATGTGCCATGCTTAAAGGCAGAGCGTTCATCATTAAAATCATTAAAGAAAAGCCCACAGCACATGATAAGGTAGCCCTTAAAAAATGGGGTTCTTTCAAGCATTCTAGTAGTGTTGCTTTTATCTTTGGCTTAGGGGGTAAGGGCATTAATTCTAAAAACATAGTGCATAAGAAATTCAAAGCACACAAGATTAAAACAAAAATGAATGAACCCACAAAAGGGGTATGCATAAGATGGAGTCCAAAATGAGCTAAATTAGGACCTAAAACGCCCCCTAGTATGCCACCCCCTACAATTAAAGCGCTCGCTTTGTAAGCATGATTTTGATTAGCATTTTTTAAAGCTTCATTAACTAAAAAGCGGTAAAAGCCATTTAGGGCTGTGAAAAACCCAAGCAAAAAGGTGGCTAAACAAAAGAGCCAAAAAGAGCCTTGAAATAAAGCAAGAATGGCTAACAACGCCCCACAAACCCCTACAAAAGCGCTCCACAAAAAAGCCTTTTTTCTGCCCAACTTGTAGATGATATTAGAAGAAAAAAATACCGCTATAAAAGCTCCACAAAGCGTTAGAGAGACAGCTAGAGTGCTGAAATTAAGCACAAAAGCACCCGCATGTTTATTGAGCTGTTCTACAAACCACTTCCCTGCTAAAGGGCTAGAAAAGGTTAATAAACTAATCACTGCCCCATTAAACCCCTGAGACAGAAAAAGTAGGAAGATGTTTTTGTTAAACATAAACACTGCCCCCAAACGCAACTCATAAATAGCCTAAAAGATACGCTCTTTTTTTAAATCATTCAAAAACTGCGTAATATTTTCTTTAGGAATAATCAATAGAGTTTGTTGATTTTCTAAGGTGCTACTAGCAATTCCTATAAACTCTCCCACATCACTAAAATAAGGTCTTCCCCCCCATAATAAGCTCCCTTTCTTAAAGGAACTTTTGGGCAAGAAAAATTTTTTGGATTCCAAAAGTTCAGATACGGAAATGTCCGTAGTCTGTATAGAAAAAGAATTTTCATCATCAAGTGCAGGGTAGTAAAGCTCCGAATTTGATACTTCCTTGTTTGAATAAGAGCTTAGATAGAAAGTTTGAGCATACTTGGTGTAAATCCTAGCGTGGTAGTAGCTTTCTTCTCTTTTATGGCAATAGTCATCTCTAAAATCTGAAGTTTTTAAAAGCGAAAGCCCTTTACTTCTATCAATCGTCTCAAGACGCAAGCTCGCTACACAAATAAGTTCTTTAGTGCTGTCATCTTGCATTTTGGCTAAAATCATCTTAGGATACAACCCATTAGAGTAAAGTGTCTCAGAAGAGGCGATATAATGCCCATTCTCTAGTAGAGTTGCATAACCTTGCTTGTAAGTTCCATCGCTGAAATACACTTTCAATAATGCAACAGAATAAATCCACTTAGGAAGCGTCAAGTCTATAGGGGGGTCATTTCTAATGATTTCAATAGGATAAAATCCTTGTATGTAAGGGTCAATACCAACTTCTTTAGCACTCATTACACTTGGCATACCCAACAAAAACAACGCCTTACAACAACCAACTACTAATCTTGTCTTTTTTCTCAAATCCATTAAGTTAACACCAAACAACTATCATTAAAGCTAGTAATTTTTCAAAAACAACTCAAGCCACTATCGGCTAAAATACCACTTGTTTTAATTTACTGCTATAATACGCACTTGAAATATAGCCAAAAACACCATGTAAAAAGGATTTATTAGGATTATGGACTCTATCAAAACTTACGATATTAAAGAAGAAGAACTTGCTAAGTGTGCTTACGCTACCCTAAAAACAAATCAAGGCAGTTTGACATTAGAGCTTTTTTACAAAGATGCACCCCAGGCGGTGAGCAATTTTATAACTTTGGCTAAAGAAGGCTTTTATAATGGTCTTAGCTTCCATCGTGTGATTGCAGGCTTTGTAGCTCAAGGGGGCTGTCCTTATGGCACAGGCACAGGCGGTCCTGGACATCGCATTAAATGTGAAGTAGCTAATAACCCGCACAAGCATAAGCGGGGTTCTCTCTCTATGGCGCATGCTGGAAGAGACACTGGGGGAAGTCAATTTTTCTTGTGCTTTGTGGATTTACCCCATTTAGATGGCGAGCATACCGTCTTTGGCAAAATCATCAATACAGAAGGTCTTGCCGTTCTAGATAAAATCAAGCAAGGCGATATTATAGAGGGCGTTACCTTTGATTCTTCTCTATAAGGCGAGATACTAAACATGCTCATACTCAGTCGCAAAGTTAACGAAGGAATCATTATTGATGATAACATTCATATCAAAGTGATTTCTGTAGATAGAGGGAGTGTGCGTTTGGGGTTTGAAGCACCTAATAACACCCTTATTTTGCGTGCTGAACTCAAGGAAGCCATTGTCTCAGAAAATCAAAAAGCTTCCATAGCCGTAGATGAAAGCTTGTTAGAAAATATTAAGAAAGCTATTAAAACCTAGATGCTTTGCTGTTTTGAAGCCTATCCTAAAATCAACATTTTTTTAAAGATTCTCCAAAAAGAAGGGACTTATCACAAACTCATCTCTCGCATGTGCTTAGTAAAAGACAAACTAAAGGACACTATCAGCATTAAAAACGCACCATCTTTTTCACTCAAAGGAAATTTTGATTGCCCCATAGAAGAAAACTCGCTTTTTAAGGCTCTCCAAGCGCTAAAAAATTTTTTAAAGCAAAAAAACTTCTCAAATTCTCTTGTAAAATCTCTAGATACTCTGGCGATTGAAGCGGAAAAAAACATTCCTACTCAAGCTGGATTAGGCGGTGGGAGTGCTGATGCTGGGGGGCTTATCTATCATTTGAATGAAGTTTTTGAGCTGCAACTAAGCTTAGAAGAGCTTTATTCTATCGGTTCTTTAGTGGGTGCGGATACAAACTTCTTCATCTCACAATATCAAAGTGCGAATGCGACTTCTTATGGCGAAGTCATTGAACCATTTAAAGAAGACTCTTTAACAAATCGCATAGAAATCTATGTGCCTAACAATATTTCTTGTAGCACAAAAGCTATCTATCAGGCCTATAGCCCTAAAACTTGTTTCTCTCAAACGCATATGTGGCTTGAAAAACCTAGTTTAGAATGCTTAAATACCTACCACAGAAGCGAACTTAACGACCTTTTAGAGCCAGCCCTACTCACGCACCCCACCCTAAAAAACATAGAGAGCGAACTAGGTAATGAGTGGTTTTTTAGTGGGAGTGGGAGTGCGTTTTTTAGGCTAAAGCGTGCTTAAAAGGGGGTTGAATTGAAACTCATTGCTAACAATAAAAAAGCCTATTTTGATTATGAAATTTTAGAGACTTTAGAAGCAGGGTTGGTGCTTTTAGGCTCTGAAGTAAAAGCTTTAAGACAATCTAGGGTGAATTTAAAGGATAATTTTGTTAAAATAATCAAAAGAGAAGCTTTTTTATTTGGTGTTCATATATCATATTTAGATACAATCCATGCCTATTATAAGCCAAATGAAAGGCGAGAGCGTAAATTGCTTCTGCATAAAAAGCAATTGCTCAAATGGCAGGCTGAGGTATCCAAAGAACGCTTGAGTATTGTAGGGCTAAAGCTATATTTTAACGAACGAAATAGAGCTAAAATCCAAATCGCTTTAGTGAAAGGAAAAAAATTGCACGACAAAAGACAGAGCCTAAAGGAAAAAGCGCTCAATAAAGAAGTTCTTGCTAGTTTAAAACACCACTTTAAAGGATAAGTATGAAAGAAATGGTAGATTATGGGATTATAGGGTTTTTGTTGTTTCTATCCGTAATAGTTTTAGCTATCGCTATAGAAAGAATGTGGTTTTTTGCTACGGTGCGTGTAGATGACTACACAGACAGACGCAAATTAGAACTAGCCCTACACAAACGCTTGACTCTAGTAGCCACTATCGGTTCAAACGCCCCCTATATCGGTCTTTTAGGAACCGTTGTAGGGATTATGCTCACTTTTATGGATTTAGGCTCTGCGGCAGGCATAGATACTAAGGCAATTATGACTAACCTAGCCCTTGCTTTAAAAGCAACCGGTATGGGACTGCTTGTGGCTATTCCTGCAATCGTTATTTATAACTTGCTTGTGAGAAAGAGCGAAATTTTAGTAACTAAATGGGATATTTTCCACCACCCTGTTGACACTCAATCAAATGAGATTTACTCACAAGCATAAGGACTAGCGGTGAAAAAAGTAGAATCAATGAATGTGGTGCCTTTTATTGACATCATGCTTGTTTTGCTTGTTATCGTGCTTACAACAGCATCTTTTGTGCAAACTTCAAAGCTTCCTATTAGTATTCCCCAAGTGGATAAGGATAGCACTGATTCTAAAGATGTCTTAGATAAAAAGCAAGTTACCATCGCTATTTCTAACAAAGGCACATTCTATTTAGATGATAAAGAAATTAGTTTTGATGTCTTAAAGGAAAAGGTTTCAGCCTATCCTAAAGATACCCCCATTGTCTTACAAGGCGATAAACAAAGCAATTTAGATAGTTTTGTAAAGGTTGTAGATTTATTACAAACAAACGAACTAAAGCAACTTTATATCCTTGTTGAAGATAAAAAGGGTCAAACGGAGTAGCTTTTAGTCAATTTTTAGCATTCTTTGGCTAGAATCTACGCTTATGTTTAATATTGATAATAAAAGGAAGTTTAAGAAATGAAACGCACTTACCAACCCCATAACACACCAAGAAAGCGAACGCATGGCTTTTTGGTAAGAATGAAGACAAAAAACGGACGCAAGGTTATTAATGCCAGACGAGCTAAGGGCAGAAAAAAGCTTTCCGTCTAAACTTTATAGTTCTTTAAAAAATAAGAGCGAGTTTGATAGGGTTTATAAAAGGGGTTTTAAAAAGCATAACCCTTTTTTTTCGCTGTATGTTTTGGATTTGAAATCTTTCAATAGGGTTTCGCAACGCTCACAGGCTTTTTCAAAAGAGCAGCAATCTCTCCGGCATTCGCACACGGCTTTTTGTAACTCTAGCGATAAAGACACAAAAGCACTTTTTCTGTTGGGCTTAAGTGTTTCTAAAAAAGTGGGTAACGCTACAAAGCGTAACCTTGTCAAACGCCGTTTTCGCTCATTAGTTACAAGGCATGTTGCCCTTTGTAAAGGGTTTGCTCTAGTGTTTGTGCCTAGAGGCGATTGCTGTCATTTGGATTTTTGGACTTTAGAAAAGCATTTCTTAGAAATGATGGTTTCAATCAAGAACTATGCGAATAAAGCGTTAAAGGATTTTAAAAAAGGAACGACCAATAGCTATGCAAAATGATAAAACACCTTTTTTAAGTGTTATTCTCACAACATTAATTAAATGTTACCAACGCTTTTTTTCTGTTTTTAAGCTTTCAAGCTGTCGGTTTTATCCCACTTGCTCTAATTATGCTCTATGGTTGCTCCATTTTGAAAATCCCCTCATTGCTATAGGCAAAATCATTCTAAGAATACTTTCATGCAACCCCATTTGTTCTGGGGGCATTGCTTATCCCATTACCACTTGTTTAAAACGCCCTAATTTGCTCAAACCACACCACAAAATTTTTAAAACAATCATTTTTTGGCTCATTCCTACCACAAAGAGCCACACAGCTTATTACATCATTAAGGTTTAATCAAAATGGATAAAAACAATAACACTAATCTCCGCCTGATTTTAGCGGTTGCTCTCTCTTTCTTGTTTATCACCCTTTATACCTATTATTTTCAAAAGCAAGAAAAACCAACCGCTCAAAGCCACAAAGAAATAGCCTCAAATCACTCCAAAGCTTCTAGCCCTAACGCACCAAGCATAAACTCTCAAAGCTCTAGCACTCCCCAAATAATACCCCAAGAAAATTTGTTAAGCACCATTTCTTTTGAGCATGCTAAAATTGAAATTGATTCTTTGGGGCGTATCAAACAGGTTTATCTCAAGGATAAAAAATACCTAACCCCTAAAGAAAAAGGCTTTTTAGAGCATGTAAGCCATCTTTTTAACCCCAAAGCAAACTCACAAACCGCCCTAAAAGAACTCCCCCTTTTAGGTGTGGATAAACTCAAGCCTTTAGAAGTGCGTTTTTTAGACCCTACGCTCAATAGCAAAGCCTTCAACACCCCTTATAGCGCTTCAAAAACACATCTTGGACCTAATGAACAACTCATTTTGACTCAAGATTTAGGCACTATTACACTCATTAAAACCCTAACTTTCTATGATGATTTGCATTATGATTTGCAAATCACTCTCAAAGCCCCCAACAACGCTATTCCTAGCTATGTTATTACTAATGGTTATAGACCGGTTGCTGATTCAGACAGCTATGCATTTTCAGGCGTGCTTTTGGAAAACAATGACAAAAAGATTGAAAAAATTGAAGATAAAGATGCTAAAGAAATCAAGCGTTTTTCTAACACTCTCTTTTTATCTAGCGTAGATAGATACTATACCACCTTGCTCTTTACCAACGATTCTAAAGGTTTTGAAACCTTAATTGATTCAGAAGTCGGCACAAAAAATCCCTTAGGGTTTATCTCTCTCAAAAACGATGTGAATTTGCATGGCTATATCGGACCTAAGGATTACCGCTCTTTAAAAGCGATTGCACCCATGCTCACTGATACTATAGAATATGGGTTAATCACTTTCTTTGCAAAGGGCGTGTTTGTTTTGCTGGATTATCTGTATCAGTTTGTAGGTAACTGGGGCTGGGCTATCATTCTTTTAACGATTGTGGTGCGTCTTGTTCTCTATCCCTTAAGCTATAAGGGTATGGTGAGCATGCAAAAACTCAAAGATTTAGCCCCAAAAATGAAAGAACTTCAAGAAAAATACAAAGGTGAACCCCAAAAATTGCAAGCTAACATGATGCAACTTTACAAAAAACATGGGGCTAATCCGCTAGGAGGCTGTTTGCCCTTAATCCTACAAATTCCGGTGTTTTTTGCTATCTATAGAGTGCTGTATAATGCTGTAGAATTGAAGAGTGCTGAATGGATTTTGTGGATACATGATTTGTCTGTAATGGACCCGTATTTTATTCTCCCCTTATTTATGGGGGCTTCTATGTATTGGCACCAAAGCATCACGCCAAACACCATGACAGACCCCATGCAAGCAAAGATTTTTAAGCTCTTGCCCCTATTATTCACTTTATTTTTAATCACTTTTCCTGCAGGTCTTGTGCTGTATTGGACAACAAACAATATTCTTTCTGTTTTACAGCAATTCATTATCAACAAAATTTTAGAAAACAAAAAGCATTCCCACTCCAAAACATAAAGGTTTATCATGCAAAATTCTGTTGAAATCAAAGCCAAAACTTTAGAAGAAGCACTCGTTCAAGCTTCTATAAGCCTTAATTGTCCCATTATCAACTTACAATACGAAGTGATTCAAATGCCTTCTAAGGGCTTTTTAAATATTGGTAAAAAAGAAGCCATTATCCTAGCCAGCGTTAAAGAAAGCCCACAAGCTCCCCTACCCACAAAAACTGAAGAAAACAACGCATGCGAAATGCTTGATATACAGCTAGAAGCCACTCAAAACCTTTTGCTTGATGAATTAAACAAATTTCCCAAAGAAGTAGCCCAAAAGCCCATTCAAGCCTACACCCATAGCGAAGATGAACTCAGCCAGATCAGACAAGAATTAAAAGACCTATTCTCTCATCTCCCCTATAAAATTGACAAAGTGGAAGTCAGCCTTTATGAACCAGGGGTTTTATTGATTGATATAGATGGCGAAGACTCCGCCCTTCTAATCGGCGAAAAGGGTTATCGCTATAAAGCTCTTTCTTACTTGCTATTCAACTGGATTCACCCCGCTTATGGCTATAATATCCGCTTAGAAATCTCCACTTTTTTACAAAATCAAGAAAAGGTTATGGATGCCCATTTACAAAGCGTGATTATGAGCGTGCATGAAGTAGGAAAAGCCCAAATGAAAGCCCTTGATGGCGTTTTAACCTATATCGCCTTAAAGAAATTACGAAAAACTTTTCCTAATAAATATGTCTCGCTCAAAACCAACCTAAACGATGAAAAATACATCGTTATCAACGACTTTAATAATGAATGAAACCATTGTAGCTATCGCCACCCCCTTAGGTAAAGGGGCGATTAGCATTGTTAAAATCAGTGGCAACAACGCCCTAAGCATTCTCAAGCAACTCACAAAAAAACAGGACTTTACCCCTAGATACGCCTATGTGTGCGATATTTTTTCTAACGATATTTTGCTAGACAAAGCCCTAGCACTCTATTTCAAAGCTCCCTATAGTTTCACAGGCGAAGATGTGTGTGAAATCCAATGCCATGGAAACCCCCTTTTAACTCAAAACATTCTTCAGGTCTGTTTGAATTATGGGGCTAGGCTTGCCAAACCTGGCGAATTTAGCAAAAGAGCCTTTTTAAACCATAAAATGGATTTGAGCGAAGTTGAAGCAAGTGTCCAGCTTATCCTCTGCGAAGAGCAAAGCTCTCTAAACGCCCTAGCCAGACAACTCAAAGGCGAATTAAAAATTTTCATAGAAGACGCTAGAAATACCCTTTTAAAACTTCTAGCAAGTTCAGAAGTCTTAATTGATTACAGCGAAGAAGACATTCCTAGCGATTTTTTAGACGAAGTGTCTATAAGTCTAGAAGCCCAAATCGCGTGTTTTAAGGACTTACTGGACTTTTCTAACGCACAAAGAGAAAGAAGCAAAGGGCATGCCTTAAGTATTATTGGCAAACCTAATGCTGGCAAAAGCTCATTATTAAACGCCATGCTTTTAGAAGAAAGGGCTTTGGTGAGTGATATTCAAGGCACCACTAGAGATACCATAGAAGAAGTCATAGAATTAGAAGGGCATAAGGTGCGTTTGATTGACACCGCCGGCATTAGGGAGACTACAGATAAAATAGAGCGATTAGGGGTTGAAAAAAGCCTTAAAAGTTTAGAAAATTGCGACATCATATTAAGCGTATTTGATATTTCTAAACCCCTAGAAAAGGAAGATTTTAACCTTATTGACACCCTAAATCGCACCAATAAGCCCTGCATCATTATCCTCAATAAAAACGATTTATCGCCCAAGTTAGAACTTGAAACATTAAAATCTCATCTTAAAATTTCTTATTCCTTACTAGAGACAAACACTCTTGATACAAGAACTTGTTTAAAAGATTTGAGCCAAAAAATCAGCGAATTTTTTCCTAAACTAGACACACAAAACAAGCTCTTACTCACTTCCACAGCCCAAAAAAACGCCCTAGAAAACGCTATTAACGAATTACAGAATGCTAGAGAACACTTAGAAACCTTAGAACTCTTTTCCTACCATATCCTAAGCGCCATAGAAAATTTGAATGCACTCACTCGCCCTTATGAAACCAGCCAAATGCTAGATAGCATGTTTAGTGAATTTTGTTTAGGTAAATAGATAAGCCATCATTTATCTCGCTTGCGAGCTTAACTAACAAACCCACAAATAGCAAGCAAAAAATACCACCAAAAAACAAAACTTTAAAAAATAGCTAAAAATCATTTTATACTATTAGTAAATCAGTGTTTAACAAAATCTTTTTAACACTCTTTTTCCAGTAGCATAACAACAATTAAAAAACAGACTAAATAAAAGATTAAACACAATTTATTAGCATTCATTCATAGATAAAACACACAAAGATTAAACCTAAAATGAAAAAATCATCAACATTTTTCAAGTCTTTCTATCTCTGTATTCAAGGGAGTTCTTTGAGAGGTTAAGGGCGTTTCAACTTGGATTACTACCCCCCCCCCCCCGTAATTTTAAGGTTTTTCTAAAATTTGTTTGAATAAACTAAGTTTCAAGTTTGGCAAACAATAAGAAAGTTTGGCAAAGAGAAATCACTAACAAAAGGAAAAATATGAGAAAAATTGTAATACTTGCTTGCCTTAGCGTTGCAAGTCTTATGGCAGAAAGTAATGGCGTGTTTTTAGGAGGTGGGTTTCAATATTCTAATTTAGAAAACCAAAACACCACTCGCACTCCAGGTTTGACTAACGACACCCCCTTAAGCATGTCTGTTTTTAATAACCCTGCAGCCCCACAAGCTCCTGTAGCACAAGCTCCAGCACAAGCTCCACAAGCAGAAACACAAGCAAAGTAAAAGGAATAGTCTATGAAACAAATATCTTTAAAATTAGTGTCATTAGCACTTAGTGGTGCGCTATTGAGCGTTTTAAACGCTCAAGCTCAACAAGAAAGTGAAAGTAAAGGTAACGAAGTTAAGCAAGCAAAACAAGAAAGCACACCAACAGCCCCTAAGCCACAGCCCACCTTAAAAGACTTATGGCAAAATTTTCAAACAGCCAGCGAAGGCCTTCAAGAGTTTAACCGGCAAATGTATGGCACAGGAAATTCACCAGAAACGGCTAGTAATGGGAGCGTGTATTATAATTATAATAGCGCTATTAATTCTTTAACAGAATTAGCCAACACCTTATATGGGGCTAGAACAACAAAAGATGGTAAAACCACTATCAGTCCAGCAGTAAGTTCTCAACAAGGGACACCAGGTTATGATGCAACACAAGGCTACAAGCAAGGAACTAACAGCTTAAGCTCTCAGTATGATGCCCTTATGGGAAAGCTATATAGTGCTGATGGTAGAACCTATACTCCAAGTAGTGATGGCAATGTTACTCCAGTTCAAGGCTCACTAGCACAAAGATACAATGAAGCCCATCAAAAATACGAAACCGCACAAAAACTTTATGATGATATTTATACCTTACTCTATGGGGATAACGGAGGAAATCCAGTTACAGATAGCAACAAAGCTGCAATAGATAGCTTGAAATCTTTAACTAGCACAGGAGCTAGTAGTGCAACCCCACTTGGCATCTCAATTGTCTTAGATAGCGCTAAGGCCTTACAATCAGCTCTATCAACGGCCATGGCAAATAATATTGTTAAAACTAGCGTTACTAGTATCAACACAGCTGTATCTAGTGTCGTGGGTAATATAGTTACTACTTTGCAAAGCTTGATTCAGACTAAAGATGGTAGCACCTCTTGGGCTACAGGAAAAGAAAGCGCCGCAAAAACCACTTTAACAGGTTTAGCAAACCAAATAAACACCTTAAGCACTCAAGCTACAGGGGCAATCACTACGAATTTAACTTCTACTAGAAAAGCTCTCGTTCAAGGCTCTGGTAAACCTAAAAAAGGTCAAACTCCAGGCACCCTAGAAAAACCAGCTCCAGACAGCCTTATGGGTCAATACCAAGCAGCGATGCGACAACTCTATGGTAACACAACCGTTAATAGTGATGGTCAAGTCGTTCCGGCTAAAGATAGCGTAGCAGGTCTCTTTGATGCGGCTATTAGCGCGTATGAAAAAGCAGCAGATGCCCTACTTGGTGTTACAGCAACTATTCCAGAAGCTGAAGGAAAAGCCGCAACAACACAAGAGGTGCATGCCATTGTTACGGATAATACCGGTGCTATCAAACAAGGTACAAAACCAGAACACTCCACAACAACAAAAGATTTACAAACCACCTATCAAACCCTCCAACAAGATTTGAATGGTAACCCAGCCACAAAACTCACAGGCGCTATCGCTAAAGTCCAAGCCGCTAGCCAAAATTTAGCCCAAGCCATAGAAAAAGAAGCTTCAAGCCTTAATATCAATAGCATGAGTGCTACAGCAAGTGGTATGTCTAATATGAAAACCCAAACTTTAACTCTAAGCAGTGCTATAAGCACGCTTAATACTCTAGGGGCTTATGGCAATCTCAGTTCCTTAAGTTCTACTCTTAGCACCCTAGCTACCACTCAAGGGGCTTTAAGCACTCTTTTAAACTCTGCAAGTGCAACAGTGGGGCAATTAAATACTAGCTCTAGTGCGGTCATAGACACTATTAATAAAGCCTTGAGTGAAGTCAGTGCGGCTTTAGTTAATCTCACACCTGTTGCCACACCAGAAGCAGCAAAGAAACCAGAAGCGAAAGTAGAAAGTGAGAAAAAACTCGTAATTGTTACACAAAAACTCGCTGCAACAAATACTAGCCCCACACAAGCCCTACTTGCAACCATTCAAGGCACTCTACAAAAACAAAAACAAGCCTTACTAAGCGTGAATAAGAACATCAAAACCGCTATCAATCAAGCCAAACAAACCCACAAGCCAAGCGTTACCAACACCAACAACTACGGACAAATGTATGGGGTGAATGTGATGGCAGGTTATAAGCAGTTCTTTGGTAAAGCCAAGCGATGGGGTGTAAGAGCTTATGGATACTATAGCTATAATCATGCTAACCTAAGCTTTGTAGGGAGTAAGCTAGGTATCTTAAGTGGAGCCTCTCAAGTGAATGACCACACTTATGGCGTGGGCTTTGACGCTCTTTACAACTTCTATGAAAGCAAAGAGGGCTATAATACTGCTGGTATGTTCTTTGGATTTGGAGTAGGGGGAGAAACATGGATGGTTCAAGGGGAGAGTTACTATAAAGCTCAAATGCAAACTTGTAATAGCAGCACCAATTGTTCTGCTTCTATGAATACTACTTATTTCCAAATGCCTGTTCAAGTAGGCTTTAGAACTAATTTTGCTAAACATAGTGGCATTGAGTTAGGCTTTAAGTTGCCTTTATTTGTGAATCAATTCTATAAAGAAAGAAGTGAGAATGCAGCCATAGATGTGTTCTATAAGAGAAACTTTTCTATGTATTTTAACTACATGATTAATTTCTAGGGTCTTTGTTCCTAGAGATTTTATGGTTTCTTGGGTCTAATTTCTAGAGATTTTTGCTTCTTTTTCTTAGTAGAGAGTTTTCTCTCTATTAGTATTTCTTTCTGATTATGTATTTGATTATTTTGTTTTTAAAATTTTGTTTCAATTATGAAATATCAAGCCGTTTTAATCTCTTTTTAAAACTCTAAATTTCAAAAAAAATTTCTATTGTATATAATGAATGCATGCACAAACCAACAAGGATATTTGATGAAAAAATTATTCGCTCCACTTTTATTATTCCAACTCTTAGAAGCCCATGATAAAAGCGGCTTTTTCATAGAAGGGGGTTTTGAAACCGGGCTTTTACAAGGCACAGAAATTAGAGAAGAAAAAGTAACGACCGGTAAGAATGTCTATGAAGATTACTTGCCTTTAAACACGATTTTAAAAGGAGCAACTAATTTATTTGGTAACGCCCAAGCTATATCACAATTACAATTTTCATCTTTGCATCCGGTTAAGGTGAGCGTGAGTGGTGCTAATTTGGTTGTAGAAAATTTTCTGCCTTATAATTTAAACAATGTTAAGCTTTCGTTTAAAGATAGTCAAGGCAAACTCATTGATTTGGGCATGATAGAGACCATTCCTAAGCAAGCCAAAATCGTTATCCCCGAAAAACTATTTGATAATTTCAAAGATATTACTCCTAATGCTACTTATCAAAGTTTTGAAGTTTCTAGCACAAAGTTTTCAGATGTTAATACACAGAGATTGTTTAAAGTGTTAGATACCATGACGACGGATTTGGTGGTAGAATATAAGTCTCCGCCTACTTTTGATTCTTGTCAATACCATACGCAAGCAGGTCATAATACATGTTATTCACCCTTTAATGCAAAAACCGCTGAGGAATTTACTAATTTACTTCTAAATATGTATGCGGTTTTAGATTCAAAATCATGGCAAGAAAATATAAAAAACGCTCCCTTTGATTTCGTGAATAGTTGGCATCCTGGAGATTGCCATTTTAAAGCATCAGATTGTGTGGCTCCTGGCAAGAATGGACAAGTTGAATCCAAGTTTCAAAAAGATGTGGTTTCCCCTGAAAAAGTTATAGCCGATTTTAGAAGTACTATGCACCTTGAAGTTTCAGTCTTAAATAATGCTGGGGTAGATGGCATAGGATTAGGGCAAGTTACTTGGGGAAAATTGGGCGTTGTTGCTTGGGCATTAGACCCTAAAACACTTTTTGGTGCTGGTTATAAACATATTAATTTAACCGCTTTGAGAACCATTTTGCACGAATTTAGCCACACCAAACACTACAGCCATAATGGAAACATGACTTATCAAAGAGTGCCAAAACCTGATGGCACAGGCGATTCTGATGGTATTCCTTATGATGTGTGTTCTAGGTTTGGTCATAAGGGTCAGCCCACATATCCAGGTGATTTTCAAGGTTCAGTCTATCCTAATTGTGCTAATGTCCCAGCAGGCTTTACCGGATTGACTATGGCTGTGTGGCAACAACTCATCAATCAAAACGCTCTGCCAATAGATTATGCTGATTTGGGTAGTCAAAAGGATTATAAACTCCATGCTAGTTTAAACACTTCAGATTTAGCCAATTCTATGCTTAGCACACTCAAACAAAGTTTTCTGGTTGCTTCAGCTCAAACAATAACTAATGATGTTTCAAAAAACTTTAAAACCCCTATGCTAGGGTTTAACTTTAAAATGGGTTATCAGCATTACTTTAATAATTTTATAGGGTTAGCTTATTATGGTATTGTCAAATACAATTATGCTAAAGCTAATAATGAAAAAATCCAGCAATTGAGTTTAGGAATAGGCACAGATTTATTATTAGATTTTGTTACTACTTATACTAAAGCTTCAAAGGATAGCAAGAAGAAAAGCTTTTCTTCTTCTTTTGGCATGTTTGTTGGTGTAAGGGGTTTGTATAATGGTTATCATGTGTTCAATCAAGTTCAAAGAGCTAAGAATGTAGATGCGACTACAGGATTGAATTATCGTTACAAGCATTCTAAGTATTCTGTAGGTATTAGTGTGCCTTTAATAGAGAGAAAGGTTAGTATCGTTTCTAATAGTAGTGTTTATAACGCTGCTATTAGTTTGAATGAAAAAGCGAATGATTTTAAGGTGTTTTTTAATTATGGGTGGGTGTTTTAAGGAGTAAAAACAGACTTTTTTTGCCTTTTACCCCCCCTAAATTTAGAAAAAAAAAAAAACGATTTTTTGCCCTGTATAATAAGGCTGTAAAATCAAGTGTAAAAGGATAACTCCGTATGAAAAAAACCTTTATATCTCTTTGTTTGCTTTATGCTATCGCTCCTATAGAAGCGTTTGCCCACCAAAAAAGCGGCTTTTTCATAGAAGGGGGTTTTGAAACAGGCTTACTACAAGGCACAGAAAATAAAGAAATTCCCATTAAAAAAGTCCATAACACCTATGAAGATTATTTTCCTACAAGCACGATTGCAAGAAATTCTTCAAATCTATTCACAGATTCTCAAGAAATTTCAAAGCTAAAGTTTTCTACTTCACGCCCTATTAAAGTTACTTTAGACAACCATAAAAAGCAAGTCGTTGTAGAAAACTACCTGCCCTACAACCTAAATAATGTGCGGCTTTCATTTAAAGACGCTTTGGGCAATTTAGTGAGTTTAGGTATTTTAGAGACTATCCCCAAACACGCTAAAATCCTTTTAGACCAAAGCTATTTTCAAAATATAAGTTTAATCAACCCTAATGCGTCTTACCTAGATTTTCAAGCCACTAGCACACAAAAATCAGATACAAGCACGCAAAACTTACTTGAAAAACTACAAAATACCACAACAAATTTAGAAGTGAGCTATGTCAATCAGCCCACTGATTTTCAAAGTGAGTTTTGCAAAGATAAAAATTGCTCATTCACGCCTTTCACTGAAACAACCGCCAAAGAATTTACTAATTTGCTCTTAAATCTTGCATCTGTGATTGACTCCAAATCATGGCATGACAATATTATCAACGCTCCTTTTGATTTTTCTGATAAAGCCATGCCAGATAGGAATGGAAAAGTCCCTACAGGAAGTAAGACTATCTCGCCACAAGACATCATAGAAAAACTAAGAAAAGATATGGGGTTAGATATTTCGGTTTTAACAAGTAATAGTGGCTTCTCTCACTGGGCTGGGGCTAAAGCTATCGCACAAGCTGGCTCTCCCCCAAACGCTAACGCTAAAATGGCTGTTAATGAAAAGGGTATCAATCCTAACACTTTTGTTGACAGAAACAATAAAAGTAATAACAGAAATAAGAAACCTGAACCACACAGCCCTAACGCTTATAGTCTAAGTCTTGGTATATCCCCCCTTCTCAAAGCCTATGCAACGGCTAAGGGCTATGCTAATGGGGGCAATATGGCTGACCAGCATGTGCCAAGCCCTTATCAACCCAAAAATAACACCACTCTACGAAGCGATGGTATTCCTTATGATGTCTGCTCATCTCATAAAGATAATTTTCCAAAGTTTACAAACTCCGTCTACCCTACTTGTAGCAATGTGCCAGCTGGATTTGTAGGCATCACTTATGAAGTGTGGAAGCAACTCATCAATCAAGATAAATTGCCTATTAATTTTTTGGATTTAAACAATCAAAAGAATTATTTAAATCCCCTTGAATTTCCTAACACCCTTTTTGGGGCTGTTAAAGAAAGCTTGCTCATTTCTAGTGCTACAACTAGCGGCGTTTCAAGCGTTTTACAAAAATTCAAAGCCCCCATTCTAGGGGCTAACGCTAAAATAGGCTACCAGCATTATTTCAATAATCTCATCGGCTTGTCTTTCTATGGCGTTGCTAAGTATAATTATTCTAAAATCAACGCTAAAGAAGTCCAACAAATCGGCTATGGTGGGGGGCTAGATGTATTGTTAGATTTTGTTACCACTTATGCTAAATCCAAAAACAGCTCTAAGAAACGCTTCGCTTCTTCTTTTGGCGTGTTTTTTGGAGCTAGGGGAATTTATAGCAACTACAGCCCTTCTAAAACCTTCAAAAAGCCTTTAAAAAACACTCTTAATGTCCATGCGGTGGGAGGATTTAGTTATCGCTACAAGCATTCTAAATACTCTGTAGGCGTTTCTGTGCCGCTACTTAGAAATCGTATCAGCCTTTCATATAATGATTCTCATTTAGTGTTTTTAGAAGACCCCAACCATTTTAATGTGTTTTTTAATTATGGGTGGGTGTTCTAATTTCTTAGAACACTCCTTCTTAAAACGCTTCCTTAATTTCTAAATACCCCTTAATGGCTAAATACTTTTTCGCATGCCCTTTTGTCTTTATTCAATAAACATGCTCTTTGCAACGCTTCAAAACGCTCTTTTCTTTCTTTGTCTGTTTCATTATGAATGGCAAGGCTCGTTTTCTTGGGGGAAGTGTCTTCTAACTTGCTTGCAATATAAAACGCCACAGCAGCGATAAAGATAAATATCCAGTCCGTTTTTCTAACCTTAGGGCAAAATTTGCATGCCATCACTTAATCCTTGAAACATTTAAAGTATAATACACTCTTATTGTAAAAACCTTGAATCGTGGAAAAACTGCATGTTGAGTTTCATTCAAAAAATCTTTAAGGCTCTAGTGGTTATGCCTTTGGATTTTATTACGAAGTATTTTAAGTCGTTTGTGTTTTTGTTTGTGGTGCTACTCGTTTTTAGCACTAAAGAAAGCACCCCAAAGACGCCGCCTAATTTAGCCAGACTCTATTTAAACGGAGCGATTTTTAGCACAGAGAATTTTGAAAAAGAAGTCAATAAGATTTTAAAAACCCCTAGTATTAAGGGCGTTTTACTCTTGATTGATTCGCCAGGTGGAGCGGTTTCTGCGAGTGTGGAATTGAGTGAAAAAATCTTTGAGTTAAGGCAAAAAATACCTGTTCTAGCATATGCTAGGGGGATTATGGCAAGTGGGAGCTATTATGTGGGTATGCAAGCGAATGAAGTCTATGCTTCTAAAGCAAGCTTAATTGGCTCAATTGGTGTGATTTTCTCTGGTGCGAATGCGGAAAACTTGCTTAATAAAATAGGCTTAGGAACGCAAGGCGTGCATGCGGGTGAGTATAAAGAAATCGGCACTTTTACTAGGGCTTGGAAACCTAACGAAAAAGATTTTTTACAAAATTTAGTGAATGAGCAATACCAAATGTTTGTGAATGATGTCGCTAAAGCGAGAAATCTCAACGCTAACAACTATAAGAATTTTGCTGAAGGGAAGGTCTTTAACGCTCAAAGGGCTTTGGATTTAAGGCTCATTGATAGAATCAGCACTATCAAAGAAGCTCAAGCTCGTTTAATGGAGTTAAGCAAAGTTAAAGAAGTCCATTGGTTGGAAAAAAGCTCTATGGAGCGTTTTATTGAAAAAGCCACACAATCTGTTACAAGCATACTCACTCAAGCGTTTAGCTACCAATTATTAATGAGATGAAAATGTTAGAATTTATTTTAAAAGTTCAAGCTAAAGACGCTAGAGGTTTGGTGAGTGCCATTAGCACCACTATAGCTAACAAGGGCTATAACATTGTCAAAAATGATGAATTTGTAGAGCCGTTGAAGCAACGCTTTTTTATGCGCTTAAAAATCCAAAAAGAAATCACCCCCTTGAATGCTGAGATTAAGGAACAAGAGGAGCGAGATTTAAAAAACGCTCTTTTTAAGGCTTTAGAAAACTTTGAAGAGCTACTTGTTGAAGTTATCTTAGTGCGTAAAAAAAACATTGTTTTACTAGCCACTAAAGAGAGTCATTGTTTAGGGGATTTGCTTTTAAGGGTGTATGGCAAAGAATTAGATGCTCAAATTTTAGGCGTTATCGCAAACCATGAGACTTTAGCCCCCTTGGTAGAGAAATTTGATGTGCCTTATTTTCATGTGCCTTGCATAGATAAAGCTTCGCATGAAAAAGAAGTTTTAGAGGTTATCAAACGCCTAGAGCTAGAGCATAAAACAAGCATAGATTTGCTCGTTTTAGCCAAATACATGCGGATTTTGAGCCACGACTTTACGAAGCGTTATGAAAATCAAATTTTAAATATCCATCATAGTTTTTTGCCAGCATTCATTGGGGCTAACCCTTATCAACAAGCTTTTGAAAGGGGGGTAAAAGTTATCGGAGCTACGGCTCATTTTGTGAATGAGAGCTTAGATGCGGGGCCTATTATTTTACAAGATACCTTGCCTATCAACCACAATTACAGCGTAGAAAAAATGCGTTTGGTGGGTAAGGATATAGAAAAGCTGGTTCTGGCTAGGGCTTTAAAGCTTGTTTTAGAAGACAGGGTGTTTGTGTATGAAAATAAAACGGTGGTGTTTTAAAGGGCATTGTTTTAATTCTTTTGGCTATAAGAGCGTCAAGCTTTTTACAAGATTTCAAAAGGGCTTAAGGATTTGTGAAAGAGATAAGATATTTAAAAACCTAGCTTAACACATTAAATGCATGCCGACTTGTAGGGGCTTATAAGACTGATAAATCTTAACTACCGCAAGATTTTATAACCCTGTGTTGCCCTGCCCTTCCTTATTGGCATAATCTTTTAATTGCTTGTAGAGTAGAGATTGTAGGCGAATGAGAGCAAAATTCCTATTTTTTTCATGCACTTCAATAATTCTACTCAATAAAGGTGTGCCTTGACAATCGCTCACATCTATGCTAACTCTAATGCGTTCGTTATCATTCTCTTTTTCTGTAAAAATCTTATTTTTTACTTGGTAGAGTCCTTGTTCGTTGCTAGGGGTTAGCACTCTGGCGTATGCACTCATTAAAGCGTCTTCAATCTCTGTATCATTGCTATTCTCAAAAATAATTTGTGCCTTAGGTTTAAGGGCGTTTTGGTAATAGGTGTTTTCATAGGGCTGTAAAGAACTAATAGGGATAGAATACGCTTTTAAAATCCTTTCAATAGGCGTGATTTGTGCTAGTAATTCGCTCATGCTTTTGGCTTGTTGCAAGAAAATGCCCTTACAAGCCTTAGGCATTAAGGTTGCAAACTGCTTGTAAAGGGTGTGGTATTTATCTCTCAAGCCTTGCAAAAACAAATCTTTATTAATCCTTAATCTCGTGTAGTAAATCCCCTTTTGTGCTTCTTGTTTGACTATTTCTACATTATTCAACTCTAAATCATTAGTTCTTAAATTAATCGCTTCTGAATCGCTAGATTTTAGCTTGTTATCCACACGGCTTTTTTGAATATGGATTTGCGAATTGATATTCACACTAATTGAAGCCACTAAATCTGCTAATGCTTTTTGCTTAGAAGCTTCCTTAGATTTGGCCGAACCATTTCCATAAAGGTAGCCTTTTTGGATAGCCGATGAGTTGTATGCCTTGCTATACCATTTAGGCTCGGCACTCAAACAAGTCGCTAGGCATATAAGAATAATCTTTTTCATTGTTGTTCCTATTCTAAAAGGTCAAAATTGTTCCTTGAAGCCATTATTTATTCTATCAATTCAACTGGGTTACTTCCACAAGCACATAAACTTGACTAGCACCGATAAAGGTGGCTTTGATTTTGCTTGCTTTAATCTCTAATCTATCGCTATTAAGAGCGTTCATAATCTTTTCTAAAGCGTTATGCTTAGCTAAAGACAAACTATAATCCATATCTGATGATAACGCCTCACTCACCCCACATGCTAGGATTTTTCCTTTTTTAATCTGTGCTTCTTCAACCTGTATCTTTTGAGAGCAATTTCTTACCCATTTAGGCAACGCCCTCCCCCATGCAATTTGTAGCATTAAGATACAAGCAAACCCACAAACAAGGCGTTTCATAGGCTAATTATTTTTTCTTTTTAACCATACCTAGTTCAGCACGCACCTTTTCTACGATTTCTTTGTCTAAGCCCACTAAAACAAAAACTCTATCCTTACCTATATAACGAGCAAGCATTTTAGAAGCGACTAATTCCTTATCCACTAATTGAGAAATTTTTTCACTATCAGTGCCACTCATAGACCTTTTACCTTCGGAATCCATAGTTCTAGTTTTTTCGTTTTGCAAATCTCTTTGCAAAGTGGCCTTTAAATTTGCCGCTAAATTAGCCCTAGCCTTTGCTGTAGCTTGGTTAGTAGAATAATCTACATCATTACTTGTGATAATGTCTTCAGCCCTGCCTAAAAATACACTTGAATATTTTTCATACCCTGCTACTTTTTCCAAATCCCCCATAACCCAGTCAGGAGCTCCTTTAATCGCTTCTTTATACTCTTTATTACTCTTGCTAACGCCTGATTTTGGGGCATGGTTACAACCCACAACCATCATTGTCGCTACAACACTCAATCCTAAAAGCTTTTTGACTTGATTTTTCATTGCTTATCCTTTCAAAAATATAAGATTAAAACGCCACATGTTTGTTGCTGGCGTTTTTTACAATGGGCTTAACATCGCTCCACACTTCCACGCCTGTTTTTCTATCAGTCAAGCTAAGCGTAAAATTATAGTCTAATCGCTGCCTAGCCTTATCAATAGAAGCTGCATTGCTAGACACTTTACCACTTAAAGATAAATCAGCAGCTTTTAAAGTGCCTTTTTCCATAGTGGTGTCTTGGTTATATTCTTCGCTCTCTCTTTCTTTTTGACGCTGTTCTATAATCCTACTATCTGCCGCAATGCCACTCCCACCGCTTGCCCTAGTTACATTAAATTTTCCTTGAGAGCGTAATCTCAATTGCTGTGTGATTTTGGTGCTAAGCAAGTTCATATCCAAATTAGGCTGAGTGGTGTCATTGATAATATCAGACACTTCAATAAGTCGTTTGCCTTTAAGTTGCACAAAATTAGGGTCATTTAGCATGGATTCTATCATCGCATTAGCTGTTAGCAATAAATCTGTGCTATTAAGACTTGAAGTCGTGTTCTTAGTCATATCATTGACATTTTGATAGGTCGCTACCCCACCTGAGCAACCAACCCACAATAAAGCACTCAAAGCCACTGAACCTATGATTTTTAACTTTGTTAAGAATGCCATAGCATAACTCCCTACTTAAGCTTAATTCAGGTATATTCATTCCTGTTTGTAAAGTCCTAATAAACACAAGGTTTTTGTATCGCTATAGATTTTACCATTTTGTGCGTCTGTTTTTCACATTTTGTAGAATTTGATTCCACAAATTTAGCCCCATCAACATAAAATCCTAGATTCACTTGCTTTTAGTTTGGCAGTATAAATTTTCAAACACGCTTAGAACCATTTCATAGCCTTACCAAAAAGTTTTAACCCTAACACTAACAACCCTACAGCATCGCAAAAAACAAGCTTTTATCCAAATATGGTGAGTATCTCTTGCTTTTTCACGCTTTCTAAAATTTTTCGCAACTAGAAAGCTCGTTACAAACACTTTTAAATAAATAGCCTTTTATTCAGATTTATCATCGTTTAGCAAGACATTCCCAGCGGTCTGATTGAAGAATATTTTTTATCACCAAGGCATAGAAGTCAAAATCTTTCTATCTGTAGTCGCCTTTTCCTTAGAATTTGTTATCAAAACTTTCACAGCACGCTAAAAGCTTAGGATAGATTACTGATAAGCATTCACGCTATGTAATAAATCCCTAAAAAGTAGCTAAAATCTTATCGGCTCCAATCAGTTTCTTTTGGAATCTTCATTCTTACTTGATTGATACAGAGTTCAAAAAACGATTTTTTATTACAGAAATTGATATTTAAATGTAACTAGCTATACCAAAAACAAGTCAAAAAGAAAAACCCTATTGCAACACCCCCTACAACAAAAGGGGGTTTATCATGCTTAAGAAGTAATTTTAACTACAACAACGCCTTTATAGCGTCTTCAATAGGTTTTTGAGAACCGGGTTCTACAAGTCTTTCGCCCACTTCTTTGGCATCTTTGTAAAAAATCAAAGTAGGAATTTTACGAATACCTAAGCTCTCTTTCAAATCTTCGCTTTCATCAAAAGAAACCTTAAAAAATTGCACTTTCCCTTCATAAGCCTTGGCTAGATTATCCATAATCGGCTCAATCTTCCTACAATCCGGACACCAGCTCGCTCCAATATTAACTACCACCGCTCCTTGAGCGATTTTCTCTTCATAATTATTTCCATTAATAATTTCTAACATAGTAATCCTTTAGATTTAATTTCCCCCAACAAGAGAGTATAACACATAGACTTTAATCAAAATGTTTATGACTTAATCTTTTATGCTACACTTACTAGAAATCTAATAATTGAGGTTTAATTCAATGGTTATTCCCGTAATTACTACTTTTGACAACAATTATGTATTGCCTGCAAGCGTAGCGTTTAGCTCTTTTTTGCACTGCATGCATTTAAGCCATCCATCTGATATTCCCCATAATTCCGAGTGTTTGATTCAATTTATTGTCTTACACAATGGCATTTCTCAAAATTCACAAGATAAATTACGCCAAACTCTAGCCCCCTTCAGTCTCGCTCCATTCAATCTCTCGTTTTCTTTGAAATTTATAGATTTAAACGATAGATTTTTGAACGAATGGGAGCTGATTACAAGCAAGCATCACTTTAAAAAAGAAGTCTTTTATAAATTGCTTATCCCTAATTTGTTTAAAGAATACGATAAAGCGATTGTTACTGATGTAGATGTGCTATTCTGCCAAGATGTAAGAGAGTGCTTCATCAATTTTGATTGTGAGAGTTCTTATCTTTTAGCAGGTGTTAGAATTATTGATTATGAACGCTATTTTGGTTGGGAGGGCTATAAAAAATTTAGCGAAAGCGAAAGAGAAGCCCTACACGCCGGATTTGATGCAGGGTTCTATGTCGCTAATTTAAAACGCATGCGTGAGACAAAATTTGAAGAAAAATGCTTAAAATTTATGAGCGAAAACATTTCCAAATTGCAAATGTGTGAATTAGATGTTTTAAATATTTGCCTAGACAACGCTAAAACAAATAGCATTTACCCTTTACCCCTAAAACACATGGTGTGCTTTTATTACCATGACCTATATGGTAAAGAATTAGAGAATTTAAAACCCCATGTGTATAGCGCCAAAGAAATTAAAGAAGCAGCATTAAAACCCAGCATGATTCATTATAGCTCCAATGAAAAGCCATGGCTATCTTTTGAACCTAAAAAATTCGCTCTGTATTATAATGCGTTAGCTGGGCTTTTCAAACATCCATCGCCTTTTTTAGTAGATTTTTTGCAACATTTATGCCTTAGATTAAAATCAAATGATGAGCTAGCAAATCGTAATCTTGATTTGGAAAATCGTAATCTTGATTTGGAAAATCGTAATCTTGATTTGGAAAATCGTAATCTTGATTTGGAAAATCGTAATCTTGATTTGGAAAATCGTAATCTTGATTTGGAAAATCGTAATCTTGATTTGGAAAATCGTAATCTTGATTTGGAAAATCGTTTGATACGCCTAGATAACTTGGGACGCTTAGAAAAATTATTCGTCAAAATTTATAGAAGATGCAAAAGATACGCTAAAGCTTTATTTAGAAAATAGCCCCTAGTTTTTATAAAAAAGTGGAGCTTAATTTTTTAAGCCCCACTTATATGACAAGTAAAATAACTTGATTTTGAAGAAAAACAAAATTCAAAAAAGATTGAATCTAATAATATTCTTTTAATCATGTTTGAATGCCAATATTGTTTATAAGCAAAACCATTTGCAACCAAGGTTGATAAATTTACTCACCCATACAAACCCACAAAAGATGCCTAAATAAGGCGTTTTTAGTTTTGTTTGCTTGTCTCACTTAACAACACTTTTAAAAAGAACGCTTGAATTTTAGCTTTTTTTTGCTTATTTTGTCAAGTCCTTTTAAAATTTTTTAATACCACTCTAGCAACGCATACAAGGGCATTCTAGCACCATATACTACACCTAAAAAACACAGCCGACAGAGATTACTCGCGCTTGCATATGTGCGGCATGCAAGCGTTTTTACACAATTCTAATCACTCTAAAAAATGTTTTTGATTTTTAGCTAAATTAAAACACAAAATAAAACTATCAACAATTTTAATCTATCTCTTTAAAAAAAGGGGGGCATTATCATAGGGGTAAAAAAGGGGGGGCAAAGCGTTTGGGCGTTTAGTATTAGTGTAGTGTGATAAACAAATAAACATGCTATACTAAACAAAAAGGCGTTTTTAATGAATTTGTATAACAAGATACAAGAATTTTTAAGCACTTATGAAACCTTACAAACAACACAACAAAAAGCCGTTAACAACGCACAAGACAATTTAAAAGACTTCTTAAAACAAGAGCTAGACAAACAATGTCAAGCTTTAAAAAAAGAGATTACCCTCTACCAGCAAAACCAACTACAAGATGAATTTAAGCAAATCCCCCTTAAAATTTCTACTATAGAAACTGAGCTTTTACAAAAGACTGAGGAAAAAATACAATCACAAATAGAGCAAGAGCTAAACACAACTAAAATAAAACAAACCGAATTAAAAGCTGAGTTATATCTGCAGGCATTGCTAGAAATCAACAAAATTAAAACCCTTCAAAATGTATTCATGCAATGTCAATGTGAAGAATTAAACGCCCTTAAATTACAAAATTTAATCAATTATGAAAAAGAGCAGGCAAAGCTTTTGAAAGAAAATCCGATTCAACATATTTATTTAAACCATTAGAGAGCATAAGATGGAATACAAAAAAAGCAAAGAATACACAAGCGATTTTAGAAAAAAGGTGCAAGTATTTTATGAGAGCCATTGCTTATCACAGGCACAAGTGGCGCAAAAATTTAACATAAGCCGTTACACTCTTATTAAATGGATACAAGCAGGCGAATGGAAAGCTAAAAACAACAAGGATAGTGTGCGTGCTTATTATGAAACGCACCACATATCTTTTAGAGAATTAAGCGGCATGTTTAATGTAACTGAAGCTACTATTAAAAAGTGGGCGAAAGAGGGCAACTGGCAGGAGGCTAAAGTCTTTGACAAAGTAGAGCAAGAAGTCCTAAAAGATAAAATCACTGAAAAAAATATCGGTTTGTTTTTAGACACAAAAAAAGATGAAGTAAAACAAAGTTTAAGAGAGAGTTTAGAAGGCTTAGATTTAGACCCCATCGTGTTAGAGTGTATTGTAGAAACAAGTAGTGATGAATTGCTACTAAAAGCTATGAATACCGCTTACATAAAAAAGCAGATTCTATTTTGTGCCATTGTAGCAAGGGGGGAGCTAATTAAGATGTTAAAGCTAGGAAGCTATGAGCCAAAAGACATGGCGGCCATAATTGTCGCCGCAGAAAAAGTATCAAAGCTATTTATTGATGCCGGCGTGTCTTTATTCGGTAAAGAGCAAATACAAGTGAGAGAGGAAAATAGCCAACAAAAAGATTTTACTAAGCTAAACATGAACGAACTCATGGCACTAGCAAATGCTAATGTTGAAAATTAAAACGCCCCTAAAATATCCTTGAAGCTTTTTAACTCTTTTTCGCATGTGCTGTTATTTATAGGTATTTTAATATATTTATCTTGTATTTTAATAATGGTTTTTTGTTTTGTTTTTAGGTATTCTTGCCTTGATTGTTTTAATTTTTCTATGCTGTCATTTTGGAGTTTTATTGTGGCATTAGTTTGCGATAGCTTTTCTTTTAAAATAGCGTTGTGCGTTTTTAAATGTAAAACCATAAAAAACAAAACAAGAGCTACAATATAAGGCGCTAAAAATTTAAAAGCGTTTAAATAAATAGCCATTTACATTCTATTAGTAGGTATCAATAGCGAAGGCTTTGTGTCTTTATTAGTGGGGCTTACTTTAGCTAATGGTTTAAGTAGTTCCTCATAACGCTTGACCTCTAATTGATTAACTCTGTTTTGTAGATTAGATGCTTGTGTGCTGGCGTTGTAGTTATTCACTAGAGCTTGGGTTTTTAAATTGTCAAAGGCTTGTCTATTTTTAGCAAACTCCATCTGCTTATTTTGTAAATTCAAGGCATCGTTATAAGCCCTTTCTTCTTTGAAGGCTTTTAATGCGTCTTGTTGTTTTTGATAATTTAGGGCATCTTGTTTTAGTTTAGCGTTATCAATAAAAGCGCCCGAATTGCTTATGCTTTGACTTAGATTAGCGATAGAGTTGCTTAAATTAGCGTTTAAGTTTCTAAAATGATTTAAACTTTCATTATAAAGCGCTAGACCCCCTCTGCCTGCTGTTATATCTGGGTAATAGTTAGCCATTGCTTTTTCCTTTTATTGTCTGTTTACTGGGCTAGTAAATGGGATGTATTTTTTAGCTGCTACTTCTATGTCTTGCTGGTTTTTTAGCCTTTCGGCTTCTCGCTTTTCATAGCGTTCGTTCTCTTTTTGGTATTGCTGTTCTGCCATCTGCATGCTTTTTTTAGCTTGCTTTCTGTTCTCAAAAAAATTAGCTAAATCCACTCCTAAACCGACAAGCCCTGTTACACCACCTAAAAGCATGCCCGCCCCGCCATAACCGCCGATGCTATTCATAAAGCCTTTAAAACCGCCCTCTTGATTAGGGGTCTCTAATTGTGGGGCGTTCATGCTAGTTAGCATGGGCTGGTTTTTTATTTGAGTTGTAAGGGGCGTTTGCTGTTGTAATAAAGGTTTGTTAAAAAAGTCGCTTGTATTATAGAGAGTTGGCTGTGTGTAAATGCTTTTAATATCAAATTCCATTTAAAACCCTTTAAAAATATAAATGCCATGTTAAACATGCCATAAAAAAGCAAAGTGCAAGAATAATGACTTGATTATCCATCTCTCTTTCCTTTCTTATTCAAAGCCGTTTAAGTCTTTTTAATCATACTCCACTTGAATTTTTGAAGGTAAGAAATAACAAACCCTTAAAATAGCCTCGGCTTTGTTAGTTGCATCTGGATTTGTAATGTTTGCGTTTATGGTCTGCGTGGTAGGCATCTCATATAGAACATTACTTTCATTAAATTGTGAGTATTTTGGGTCTGTTTTTAAAACCTTAATGCCGTTTAAAAATAACGCATCGCTTCCTTTAATACCCACGCTTAATGTCGTTGTGCCACTCTCTAAAGGCGTAATTATTTCTACATTACACTTAACTATAACCGCCCCTTGCGGTATAGCTGCTAATTCAATTGTTGGCTTATTTAAAAAAAATCTACTTTCTACCATATAGCTAACATTTCTTACTAATTGCTTCATGTCTTGCTCCTTTATTTTTTAGCCGCTGCTTTGCTTGGCTCTTGCATATTAGTTACTAAACCGATAACGCTGAAGTCTTGGTTATTGTAAAGGTTATTAGCCGCATTGCCATTTCCTACAAACCTTGCCTTACTAACGCCCATAATACAATCAATTCCAACTAATGACTTACGCCCTGCATCTTGATTTTCATCTATGTAAAAAGTAATCTCTGGGCTGTGTGCCATTAGCACACTACTAGCTCCGATTAAGCAACCGATAGATATTTCACTCTCGCCCATCTCTGTTGCATTCTTTGTTTTTAATGTCGCTTTCAAATCAGATGGCGTTACAATGCTTTCTACATTAGCCTTATTGATATAAGAGCTAAACTCTTTCGCATCAATAGTAGAATTGGGCATGCCACTATTTAAAGAGGTCCAAATGCCTGCATCAATTATCACGCAATTATCTATCACGCCACAAAAGCCCTTATATAATAGCCCTCTGTCTAGCCCTGCATAGGCGTAAATCTTTTGAATGTCTTTAAACTCTGGGTCGGCTTTTAGCTGTGAGGCTTGATAGCTATCTAGTAGCACGATATAGGAGCTATTTTGTGCTATAACCCCCTTACCTGCATCTTCCATGCTTGCCATAATCGGCTTAATAGGGAAGGTCTTTGTGCCGTCTGCTTTTAGTCCGTTCCTTGCGTTAAAAATCGCCTTTCTAATCGTTGCCACATTCATTTGAGGCGTGTAAAGCACATTTGAGAAATCATTAGTCATGGCTGCGATGATTCGTTTATCTCTTTCAAGCCCCATCCAGTTTGACAAGCTGTCGCATGTTTCTTTGATAAAGTCAGTATTCTCTAAATCTTCATAAGCCTTAATTTTTGACTTCGCACTATTTCCAAACGCTTCGGGGTAAATGGTTTGACTTAGTATCTCTAAATTATCTAAATTAGCTATAAAATCAGTATTACCTACCACGCCCCTACCCATTAGCGGTGTTTTTAATCTAGGCACAAAGGGGTTCTGCGTTTTTGTGGTATAGGTTCGAATCGCTCTGTCTTCGCCCTTTCCTGTAATGCTTTCAAATAATGATTTTTTCCAACTCGCATTTTCAATTTGTAATGCAACTTCTCTACCGATTTGTGGGTTACTTGAAATGTTATTAAAATCTACTTGATTTAAATTTAACATGTTTTATCCTTTCTTAATATCTATTAACAACGCTACTATTTAATGCGCTGTTTGTGCTGGCTACGCCGTTTCCTTGTAGCTCTTTAGGAAGGGGCTGTTCTTTTTGTGGCTGTTTGTCTTGTTGCGCTGGCTCTTGTGTAGCTTCAAAGAGGGTTAAAATCGCTTCAAAAAACGCCTCGCCTTCTAAGGTGTCAATTTCTTTCTTATATTTAGGTGGGATTTCATTGTTATAAAATTCTATTAAATCCTCCATGTCTGCGTCCGGATGTTTTTTTAAAAACTCGGCTTTAGCGGTTTCTACTTCTTGCTTTTTCTTTGAAGTGTGTATTTCTTCGCTTAGGCTTTTGGCTTTATCCACTTTGTCTGTTAGGCGTTCTTTTAAGTAATTGTTTTGGCTTGTCAAAACATATTTATAAAAATCCACCTTACTTTCAAAAAATAGGTTCTCTAGCTTTTCATCGGTATGTTCTGCCATATACTCTGCAAAATCGTTCTCATAGCTATTAGCAACCTGTTCTATTTCTTTCTCTAGGGCTTCTAGTTCTATTTCTTTTTTTGTAGCTCTTTATCCATTATCCTGCCTTTAAAAAAATATTTCTTATTAAAGCAAAAAAACCATTTTAAAAAAATGGTTATATTGCTTTTTTAATTTACAGAGTCAAAAACCCATGATTTAATTGCTTGTTGTGTGGCGTTTATTTTTTGCTGGTTTAGATCTTTTTGGAATGGGTCAATAAGCTTGTCTACTTCTTGGTTAATCTCTTTTGTTATATTTTGGTTTTGTTGGTTTATGCTATTTTGCATGCGGTTTATTTCATTAGTTTGGCTATTTTCAATGCCTTGTGAGATTTTATAAGGGTCTTTGAATATCTTTAATTTTAAGCCATTAGCATAATAGCTCTGTTGCTTTAAAAATAAAAATTTGCTTCTTGCTTGCATATCGCTTTTAAATTGAAACACGACTTCATAGGGCTTTAACGCTTTATTAAAGCTTATGTTATTAAAATAGTTGAAACTATCATTACCGGCGAGTCTCTTGTGGAAGGTATTGTTTAGCATTTCATTAAAATAGTTAAATTTAAAATCGTTGTTAATACCTTTCATAGGGTTGTAAGCGTTTAAGGGGTCATAATTGTTGCCCCCTGGGTTAAAGTATTCATATATAACCCCCTTTGGGTATATCGCATAGGGGTTTGCTAGAAATACATCGCTCACTCTTATGTTGTTATGGTTAAACAAATTCTTAAAAGGCATGTTAGGGGCTTTTTCTTGCTTGGTAAGATTAAGCCCTAGGACTTTAAATTCTTTTTTAAAATGCTCTTTAGTCCTTTTGTTTTGTTGCTTTAATTCTTCTAGTCTTTTCAAGCTCCTTTTAATGTCTATGATTTCATTTCTTAAATTAGGGTTATTGTTAAAAATATCATTAATTAATTGTTGTTTAGACTCTTGTTGTTGTTGTGGCGTTAAGTGAATGCTATCTGGGTTAATAGAATTTGGGTTATAGTTTGGTGTGATGTTTGGTGTGATGTTTGGTGTGTCTGCATCAGGTGGTCTTGTGCTTTGATTAGGGTTTATGGTTTGAGGGTGGTAGCCTGTGGTGTTGTTGTTAGTTTTGTTGCTTCCGAAAATATCTAAAATGCCACTCCATAAATTTTCTAAAAATCCCATGCTTATTCCTTAATCTTTTATGTTTATTTTTATCTCTTTTTAGTATAATACTAATCCTCCCCTACATACAAAACTCATTAGAGAGATTTACTCCTTACTCTCTCTAACTCCTTTTAAATCACAAGTTCGCTTATTTTAAAGCTTTCTAATGTTGTTAAGTCGTTAATCTCTGCTAGTCGTAGTTTCTCTGCTCCATAAAAACTTAGTATGCCTTGCTTGTATCTTAAGCCATCGTTAAAGACTTGTTTTAGTTGCTCTTTGGTGTGTGGTTTATACATTTTAATGCCCACTTCGCCTTTAGCATTAAGCTCTGCACATCTATAAGGTGCATCAATATTTGCACTCACTAGGGCAATTAGGTTGCTTTGGTCTTCTAAGGTGGCATCGTAGTTGTGGTAACTCCCTAACGCATTACTAGAGCAACCTTTCAATAAATTGTGCTTACAAATAGCGTTAATCTCGTTTTCTATTTCTTGCTTTTTAGTTTTTAAAGCCACTTCTTTAAATTTAGCCATTAAGGCATCTTTAGTGGGTAGTTCAAGCGTTACTTCTTGCTTTTTAGTTTCATCGTAGGTGGTGGTATTTAGTTCTAGGTTAATATTGTTTTCTTCAACTCTAAAAGAGCCTAAAAGATGCAACTCCTCTAAAACTAAGATTAAATACTTTTGATACTTAGCCATGTTTTCTAAAATCATTTTTTTGTCCTTTTGTTTTTAACTTAAATACCATGTAAAATCTGCTTGTGTTATGTTATAGGAATGTGGAAAGAAAGTCCCATTATTTGCTGGCATAACGAATACATAGTCTGTAATAGGCGGTATTTCTCTTATAATGGTGGTTATTCTTTTAGTGCTAAAACTCGCACTACTCCCATAACTAACCCCATACCATACATTGATATAGCCCTTAAAATACTTACCCCATAATTCTAAGTCCCCGCTTATTCCTGTAGCTAAAAATTTCACATGATAGATTTGGGTTTGTTGGGGGGCGGTGGTGGTGGTAAAACTTGGCATAATAAAGCCTTGGTCGCATCTTAAAGCTAAGGAGCTTTGAGGATTTACATTACTATCGGCGTTGTTGTATTGAAAAAAGACTTCTATTTCATAGGACTTCGTGCTATTCATTACAAAGTTACCACTGCTAGTGCTGGATAATTTAGTGATAAAATTCTGCCCCCCTGTGCTTACATAGAATTGTCCTAAAACATAATAAACTATAGAACGATAATTTTTTAAAGTATTGAGTTCGCTTTGTAGGGTTATATTCTGTTGTTTTAATGCTTGTATCTCTTTGACTTGCTGTGCGTTTAAATTTTCTAAACTTTCCACATGCGCTTTTATGCCACCATTCTCTGGTATCATAGCGTTTAAGCCTTGCCCGCCCCCATGTATTTCATAAAAAGTTTTGAGTGCTTTTATTCGTGTTGACTTCAATTTTAGCGTTTAAAGCTTGAGGCGCTTGTTACTTCTTGTATAGCTTGCGTCTTTGCTTGGGTTAATTCTTGCGTTAATTCTTGGGTTAGTGTGGCTTTAACATTGTTTTGAGCTTGCGTTAAAACGCCCTCAAATTCTTGTTTTTTTTGCGTTAAAACGCCCTCAAATTCATTTATTTTATTTTGTAACTCTTGCACGCCTTGTGTGGCGTTTTCTTGTTGTGTTTGGTTAAAGCTTTCAAAATAGCTTTTATATTCATTAAAAGCATTTTGTAGCTGCTTAAAGGTATCTAATACCCACTGCTGTTTAGCCTTAAAATTTTCATTATTTAGGCGTATCTCTTTATCAAAATTAAATGCAATGTCTATGGTGGTTAAGATTCTATTCATTCCATCAAGGCTTAAATAGACTTGTTCTTTCCAGTCTGTGGAATTATTTAAGGCTTTTTTCATTCTCTCTAATAGGGGGTCAATGGTGTTGTCTAAAACTTCCTTATTAGTCAAATCTTGGGGGCTTAATTCAATAGTTGGGGGGTTAATGATATTCATTGTTTTTGCCTTAACTTGTCTTGTATAACGCTTATTGTGATAGATTTTGATACATTCGCTTGGCCTATGCTTGCTTTGAAGGTTATTGTATGCTGTCCTGCTATGTTGCTACTAAACAAAAAGGAGTTACCGCTTGCTAGTAATTCATTATTCGCATTATAAAAGCCTTCAGTCGCATTGTTTAAAGTAGAAAAGCCCCAGATTTCTGTGGGTTCATTCACTAGCACTTCTAATTCATTACTGAATAACTGAATGCTCTCTTTATCCCCTAATGCGTTTAATTTGTCTAGTTCATTACTAAGCTTATTAAGAATTGTATTAAGCTCGTTTTCTTCTGCTGTGCCGTTGTATTGTATGCCATTATTATTCACGCTTGAGTGGGTGTATTCTATGCCGATTTGATTGATAGTTTCAACTACATTAGCGAAATTATTCGCCCCCACGCTTCCTGCTACTTGTAACAAGCTTACATAAGCGTTGGCTCTGTTTATAGCGGCGTTGTCTTTGAGAGATTTAAGCATGCTTTGACATTGTATCAATGCGTTTAATGTTTGGGCTTTTTGGCTTTGTAGTTGCATTTGCATGCTTAAAAACTCTAATTCCATTCTAGCCTTGGCTTGCTCTTTTGCAAATTTGTTTTGGCTCTCTTGTAAAGCGATTTGTTCGCCTTGAATAGCGGCCTGTAAGCAAATCGTATTTAATTCCTTGTTATTGAAGTTTTGCGTTTGTAAAGCTTCTTTGAAGGTTAAAAAGTTTCTTATAAATCTTGTTGTATTCATTTAGTTGCCTTTCATGTAGTTAGAGTATGCGTTGTTATAAGTATTTTCTAGCTCTTTGGTGTTATAGTTGCCTTCATTCTTGTTTAGCATTTCTACAATTTTAAGGGCTGCGTAGTTTTTAGCTTGAAACTCTTTTGGGTTAATACCATTTAGCGCTAATAGCCTTGTATCGGCGTTTTTATTTTTATCCACTAGGGCTTGTAATAATTGGGCGGTTTTGCTTCCTAACTCTTTTTGCCCCCTAAACCATAAGGCGATGCTATCCTTTGCATCTCTTTTGTCATACTCGCTGGGCGGTTTTCCGCCTGCGTTAGACTTTGCGACTAATGCAACCATATTATTTTCGCTTTGTTGTAGCTTAGAGTTGCCATGCGTCATGCCTAATAAGCCGTAGCTAATCTTATTTAAAAACTTGTTAGCCCCATATAAGATGCCCGCTTGATTGTCTGCGGTCTTTAAAAATCTAATCGCACCATCTATGCTGTCTGCGTTGGCGTTAATGGCTTCAATAGGTTTAGAGGGGTTCTTTAGGGTCATGTCGTTTTTTAGGTTTAAATTGCCGTTTAGTGTAACATTTAAATCTATTCCTAAATACTTCTTAGCCACTAAATAATCTAATGCATCGAGCTTATTTTGTGCGATTTTTTGGTCTAGCCTTGCGATTCCTGTCTTAGGTAGGGTGGCATCGTTTGTGGTGGCTTGGTTTTGATTGTTTAGGATATTTAAAGGCTTTGTTAATGGCTCTTGTGTATTTAGGGGGGCATCTTGGGTGGCTTGTGGTAGGGGGGCATCGTTTGTGGCTTGTGGCTCTTTTATGGTGCTATTATTTAATGCGCCTGTGCTATCTATTAAATAATTGCTTAAGTCCCCTTGTGTGCCGTTAATTATGCTTTTAATCTCGTTTAATTGCTTTTGTCTTTCTTCCATGTTAATTCCTTTCAAAAAAAGTTAATACTAAAAAACTAAACAAATATGCCACAAAAAAACAGATGGGCATCTTGCTTTCAATAGTAAAAAATAGTTTAAAATTTTTATTTTTTTCTTGCATTAAATACCACTCATAACTAAATAGATTAACGCTTAAACTATTCTCTAACTGCGTAATAATCTCAAATTTAATGCTATTAACGGCTTTTGATTTTTTTAATATCTCTAACCATACGATACACAAAATTAAGCCCACGCTTATAAACACGCATGCCTTAAACCCCCCTAAAATTAAAGCTACGCTTAAACAAATCAAATGAAAAGCTATAAAACAAAAATTAGTATTAGTGCGTCTGTCGCTTATGTGTCTTGCTTCTTCTACCATTAAAAGATATTGATTAAGTATTTCTTGCTGTGTTTGATTTTCATTTAAAAGGCTTTTGTTTTTTAACATTTTTAATCCTTTGGGTTAAGTTTTATGTTGTTGTTTTTTGTGCTATAATCCGTTTGCGGTTCACTCCATGATTTTTAATCATGTTTTGCCTGCTCTGTCCGCATAAAAGAGTGGATTACGGCGGACTTTTTAATCTTGTTTTTAATGCTCCCATCTCTTATAATTGTTCCTGTAATGAATTTATTATCTTTGTCTTGTGTTACCACCATAAAATTCATGGTTTTAGAATTTTCTTTAATGAATGGTTTAAAATAATGCTTTCTTAATGCTCCATTAATGGTCTCATAAGTAACGATTAAAGGCTCTTTGAGTGTCGGCTCTATAAGATGCAAATTAGCAAGCCTAACATTACCATCCGTTCTAGTTCCTAAATGTTTTAAAAAATTCTCTTTGTTAATCGCATTGTTAAAGGATTTTAAAAATTCTTGTTCGTTTAATTCTTTAGGAATACGCACGGCATATTCCTTTAAATTTTTATCTAAACCATTTAAAAAATTTTCTTTGTCTTTTATTACTTCATAGGGGCTTGTGGCTTGCTCTGTTATTTCTCTCGCTGGCTCTTGTGCATTTAGTGGGGCATCGTTTGTGGCTTGCTCTGTAACTTCTCTCGCTGGCTCTTGTGTATTTAGGTGGGCTTCTTTTGTGGCTTGTGGTAGATTAGCATCGTTTGTGGCTTGTTTCTCTAAGCTCTTATAATAATCTTTCTGTAAGCCCTTAATGTTTCTTGTTAGCTGGTTTAGGGCTTGGTTGTTTTCGTTGGGTTTTCTATCGTGCTTTAAGAGATAATGCGTGAAGTCGTATATATCAATATCATTAAAAACCTTTCTATCGCTTCCTAACAAGTCTTTTGTATCATCTGCTATGTTATGCTCTCTTAAACCTTTCTTAATGTTATCACTTCTTAGGGCTTCAAATAAGGCGTTGCTTGGGTCATCAAGTCTAGCAAATCGCGCTAAGGCCGCTCCTAAAATTTCGCTTATATCGCTCTTGTGCTGGCTTTTTTCATATTCTGTAAAACCTAGTGAACTTGCGCTGTGTTTATCAGCAAGGGCTTTTAAGCTCTCTGTTGTGCTTTCATAGTCTTTGATAGATTTAAAGGCTCTGTCTAGTGTATCGCTTAAATAAGCGTTTAAACTCAGTTTAGGAAAATTTAAATCGTGGATTAGATTGTGAAAACTCCCTGCATTATCTATAAACATTTTTTTAACTTTTTCATAGCTCTTGGGGTCATCTTTAAATTCTTTGTGCCACTTGTTTAATAATTCTATGCCTTGGGTTTCACTCCGTGGCATGTTATACATTAGCAAAGCTAAATTACTATCGCTAACATTTGGGCTTGTGGCTTTGTCAAAGTTTAAATCTCTAGCAACTAAACGCTTTAAGGAGTGGATGGTGTCTGCGTTTAGCTTTTTATCAAGCTCTTTTAATTTAGGTGTATAGTGGCTTAAAACGCTCAACGCCTTGTCGCTCTCACTATTAAATCGCCCCGCATTGCTTCCTGCTGCTAAGTTGTTAACCTCTGTATTATTAAGGTTTTTGTGTGGCACTCTAATTAGGAGTTCATCTGGCTTTAGTGTGATATTATAATAGTCTTGTATCGCTTTATCGTAGGCGGCTCGGCTCTTATTCGTAAAATTTAGCATGCCTTGTATTCTATGATTACCGCTTATCACTTGCCCGTCTTGTAAAATAATCGGCAAATCTTCAAAGCCCCCGCTCCCAAAAATCTTTTGTGGGTCAAAGTTCTCTGCAATGTTTTTAATCTGTTCTTCATTCATATGCGTGCGTTTTTGCGTTCCGCCTGTGGTAAAACTGGGTTTTAAGTCTTTAGCCTTAACTATCGCATAATCTAGGTCAAAAATCTCGCCGTCATTTAACCTAACTCTGCTCTTAGCTAAATCTAGTTTTTTTAAGGGTATATCTTGCCCCACTTCAATTTTAGTCTCGCTCTCTAAATTGCCGGCATTACCCCTCTCAAATGCTAGTTTTTGTTTTAGGGCTTCTTCTCTTTTAAGGGCATCTTCTTTGTAGCTCTCATAATCTTGTAAGGCTTTTTCTTTTTCTAGGGCTTGCTTTTGTAGTTTTTCTTGCTCTGCTAATTGTAGGGGTGTTAGGGCTTTTTCTTGTTTTATTAGTTCTTTTTGGGTAGGATTAGCTCCGTTAGAGTTTAAGGGCTGAATCTCGCTCTTTGTAATTAGTGGAGATGTGTATAAACTTCCGCTATTCTCTAATTCATAGCTTGTTACTATCCACTTGTTAGCTAGTTTTTCGCCTTGCCAGTTATCTTTCAACCCCACTCTTTGATTTTCATACACTACAGACAAGCGGTTTAAGTCATCTTTTAAAACTTTTCCTTTCTCAATCACTTCTGGTATTTTTTTGACTATTTCTAAAGCGTAGGTTTTAGCTTCTTGCTCGCTTAGTCCGTTATTAAGTGCTTGTTGCTCCCTTCGTTGTAAAATGTGTTCTAGTCCGTACTTAGAATTACCATAGACTAAATCAATATCCCCTAAACCTTCCTTGTGAAATGCCCCCGTAACATAGCCTTCTTTAGTTTCTAGTAGCTTCTCAATTGCTCCTAAACCATTCCCTTTAAACTCGCCGTAATTTGTTCCCCACTCTCTTGTGGCTTTATCTGTGATTTCTTTCGCTGGCTCTTGTGTGGCTGGCTCTTTTGTATTTAGGGGGGCTTCTTGGGTGGCTTGTGGTAGATGGGCATCGTTTGTGGGTGCTTTTAATGGCTCTTGTGTGGCTTCTTTTAATCTCTCTTGTGTGGCTGGCTCGCTGGCTTGTTTAAAATCTTGTTTAGCTTGATTTAAACCGCCTTGTAATTCATCTATAATCTTAAGGGTATCATTTGAAAATTTAGAATTTTTAGCGCTTAATTCAAGGTTTTTACTAAACTCATCAACGCTTGTGCTTCTCTCTAACGCTCGCTTAATGTGGTATTTTAAAGCAGCTCCTGCGGTGCTTTCGTTTAGGGCTTTGGGTAGCTTTAAACCTAGAAATCTATCGGGGGCATTTCTATAGAGTGTCCCTAAAGCAAACTTAGTCCATAAAAACTTAGCCGCCCCGCTTAGGGTTGTAGCTAGTCCTTGGTTAATGTTTTTGGTAGTAGCGGCCTTTAGGTTGTTAGCTATTTCAGAATCGTTTTTAAAAAGCTTATGAAATCCGTTTGCTATGTCTATGTATTCCTTAGCCTTTGGGGTGTTAAAAACGCCGCCCTTAAATTCATTTAACTTGTTAAAAAAGTTATGACTATCAAAAACTTTTAAATCGCCTTGTGTGCTATCTTGCATTATGCGATTTAGCATGCTTAATTCAAGGCGTTCTCTGTCTTGTGTGTTTAAGCCTTTAGTTAATACTTCGTAATTGCTTAAATCTTTCTCGCCTTGTCCTTGTATAACTTTCATTAAGGATTTAATAGCGTCTTGTTCTTTAATGTTTCTGTCTCTTATTTTAGCGGTGTCTATTAAGTCCATGGTGGCTTTCATGTTTCTGTAATCGTTTATAGCCGTATGGTGTAGCTCTTTGATTTTTTCATAAGCACTCTTATTTTGCTTCAATATATTGTCAATGCCGTTGTCTATGTCGTTCTTTAAAAACTTAGCGCTGGCTTTTTGGATATATCCTAAAGTAGAGGGGTCTTTTACATTTCGTTCATAAGCATTTACCATTTGCCTTGCATTTCTTAGTTGCTCGTAAGTTACGCCATTCTTGTTGTAGATATTTCTTTCAACTTGGTTTAAAAAGCTTTTAGCGCTTGGGTCAATCTTGCCCTGGGCTTTTAAATCATTCTTAAAACTCTCAAAGGCGGTTATATTGCTTAAATTGTCGTTTAAATTAGTCTTGTAGCTGTTATCATATAGTTTAGTTATAACGCCATCTAGGGCTTGATTATAGCTGTCTTTTGTGCCTGCTTCTAGCTTGTCAAACACGCTCTTAACCTCATAATCTTTTAAATCGTATTCTTTTAAAGAGTTTCTTAAATTTTCGCTAGTTTGTCTTAAAATGTTTTTTAGGTTGTTGTTAGCTCTTGGGCTGATATTAGCGGCTTCACTTAAGAATGCGATAGTGTTTCCTGTATCATCGGCTCGTATAGCTCTTAAAAAGGCTTGTTGTTGCTCCTTGTTATTGTCTAGGATTATAATGTCTTTTAGGGTGTCGTAAGCTTTTAATTTATTGCTATCATTATTAAAAGCTTTGGCGATTTTTTCTCTCAAAAAGTCGCTACCCTCTTGGTTTGGTTTAACATTGCCTCCGAAACTATCTGCAAACTCTTTTAAGCTCTCTTGTTGCTCCTTGCTTAAAGTGTTCTCTATGATTTCGCTCGCTCTTTTAGCATTGCCTGTAAAAAAGTTTCTTGTAAATTGATAGGGCATGCTCATGCTGGCTAGTTTTAAGGGGGCTTTTATGGCTGGCTTTGCTAATTTTGCCGCTGCTCCTATAGCAACATCGCCGGCTAAACTTAATAACCCCTCTTGTATGCCATGTTTTAAAGTCTCTTTTAGGTTTTGCTCTCTGTTTAGATAGTGGTTGGTTATGACTGCATCTGTAATGCCCCCTAACCCACTTCCTATCGCTCCTCCCACTCCTGCTCCTATAGCAACGCTTAAGGGGTTAATCTTGCCTTTCTTAATCGCATTTTTAGCGCCTTCAACACTTCCTATTATGCCACCGCTTATGCTAAAGGCGTTCGCTTTCAAGCTATCTAAAAAATTATTAAAAAAGCCATCGTTTACTTTGTAGCTCTTGTTATCTTTAGAAACAAATACATCGCCCTTCTCGTTGGTTGTGGCGTTGTCAAATCCTTGTAGCCTTGCTAATGTGTTAAGGCTTTTTAAATAGTCTTGTTTCTCTGTTTCGCTCGCTGTGTTTAATAAGTTAGCAATAGACTTGGCCTCATGGATATTGTCTAAGAATGCCTTTTGCTTTTGAAATTCTTTTGTAATATCTTTGGCTCTTGTGTTTTCTTTCCACTCGTTGTAGTTTTTCTCATTGAAGTTATCAAAAAAACCTAAATCACGCTTAACTAATTCTTGCTCTTTATCGCTTAAGCTCTCAAAGGGTTTATTATTTTTTGCGATTTGGTAGAGATTCTTTTCATCGTTGTAGGCTTTTTCTGTGGCGTTATTTGTAACGCTTTCTTGTATGGCGTTAATGGCTCCACTTAATAGCCCATCATCGTTTCTCTCTTGTTTTAGGCTCTCTTGCATTTGTTTGGGTAGGTCTTTGAAGTCTATATCATTCTCTTTAGCTAGTGTTTTAAGCTCTTGTAATTTGTTAGCATTCTCTTTGTAGCTCTCAAATTGTGGTTTTTTTAATAATACGCCCTCTAATGTATTGGCGGTTTTTTCTGCTAATCTCTCAAAAAAGCCCTGTTCTTTTAATTCCTTTGATTTGTTTTCTAAAGTGTTTAAAACTCTTTCTTTCTTAAGCTCAAATTCATTTATTGGCATGCTCTGTAAATTTAGGGGGGCATCGTTTGTGGGCGTTTTAGGTTTTATAGAAATTTGTAAGCCTTTTGTATTTTTTAAGTCTGTGTATAAAGCATTAGTTAATGCATCATCTTTTAGCCCTTGCTGCTTATAGTAGCTTTCTAGCTCGTTGTAGTTGAAATTACTATCATTATTTTTTACAAAATTTAACACGCTATTTGGGGATATATTGTCCTTGCTTAATCTCTCAAAATCTAAAGTTGCCATTAGATATACCTCTTAAAAAATATTGCATAAATTTAACCTATTTTTGATTTTTTTAAAATGGTTACATTGTAATTTTTTCAATATAACCATTTATTAAAAAAGGTTTTTTTGCTTTAATATTCAAAAATGATTAAAAGGCGTTTGAATGTATAGCATTTTTTTAAAAAGAGAGAAGGACTTAGAAGAAGTTACAAAAGACAATAAAAAAGAGGCTGGCATGCTTGGCTCTTTTAGAGTGTTTGAAACCATACATGACTCTCAAAGCTCTTTAAACGAAGTTTTACAAGCTTATGAGAAAATAGACCCCTTGTTCGCTTGCTTTTCTTTAGAAAATAGCGGCACTCCCACTAGTGAAAGAAACAAAGACAAGCCCATATTAAGTGGCTCTTATAAATTAGAGTGGTGCGAAACAAGTTGCACCATGCCTAGTGAATATGAAAAATGTTTAAATGGTAGAAATAAGGGCATTTTGCTATCTAATCCAAACGATGCAAGTTTTAGAGATAGAAAGATACTTATTCATGTAGGTAACACGGCGCATGATACTTTAGGATGCATCCTGTTAGGCACACAGCATGACGACAAAATGATTTATAAAAGCAAAGAGGCTATAAAACGCTTTTTTGATTTTTTAAGCGATAAAGGTGTAGAAAATTTTACCCTTTACATTATAGACAAGTAAAGGTGGAGTTTATGCTTCAGTGTGTTAGCATATATAAAGCTGCTAAAATAGCAACTAATACTATAACAAACAATGTTAATAGGCGATTTTTGTCGGCGTTTTTTTGTTTGTTTGCTTCTTGTTTTAAAACTAAGTCTACAAACATTTCGGGGTTATTCTTTGCTAGGGTTTCCATGGCTTTGTCTCTCTTTTCATATTCTAGGCGTTCAATCGTAACTAATGAATTTTTATGCATTAATGGTGGTAATTGTAAAAGGTTCTTGTTGTCATGTGTTGTGCCTCAAATTTCTTTAAACTCAAAAGCATTTAATCAAAAAATGCTTAATATGTCAATAAAAGGATTTTAAATGGATAAAGAAACCATAATCAAACCACGATGCAAATATGCGTTTTTTATGAGTGTTGTTCTATTTACTATTATTAACATTTTAGAGTTATGTTTAAGCATTTATCATAGCTACAGGTTAGAGACTCTAGAGTATGCGTTCAAAGAGAATTTAAATGAGCTTGAAATATCACTATTGAAGAGTCAAGAGCATTTAGCAAGTATGAGGAAAGACACTCAAATGGCCGTAAAACATACTGAAGAATTAAAGCAACACTCAAAAGAATTACAAGCCATGAAAACTGAAATTAAAAAAGAGTTACAAACAAGAGAGAAGTAAAAAAAAAAAAAATGAAAGATGCAATTGTAACTGGGTTTGAAGTTTCAAAAATTGCCCCTTATATTTTACTCGGCGTTGTGGGCGTTTATGTGGGGGTTTTGTATATGCTTAGAAGTATAAGAATTGAAAAATTTAAATCTAAAAAAGAAAAATTTTTTTACATTATTCAAGCGGTAGGCTCTAGCATGCTCTCTACTTGGATTAGCTATGAAATTGTTACATATTTCTTTCATTTACCCACTTCACTAAGCGTTGCCATCGCTGGTGGTATAGGATATTTGGGCGCTGAGAGTATCTCAACTCTAGCTATTAAACTCTTAGAAAAAAGGCTTTAAAAAATGCTTAATCAATGTTTTAAAATATATAATGCTGCTAAAATAGCTATAATAAAAAATAAGATAATTTGTCTTATTAGTGAGCGGTTTTTATTCCTATCATTGAATTTTTTATCTTCTTGTTTTAAAACTAAGTCTACAAACATTTCAGGGTTATTTTTTGCTAGGGTTTCCATGGCTTTGTCTCTCTTTTCATATTCTAGGCGTTCAATCGTAACTAATGAATTTTTATGCATTAATGGTGGTAATTGTAAAAGGTTCTTGTTGTCATGTGTTGTGCCTCAAATTTCTTTAAACTCAAAAGCATTTAATCAAAAAATGCTTAATATGTCAATAAAAGGATTTTAAATGGCATTTAGGTTAGTAGAATTTGATGCGCCTTTGGGCGTTTTAAAATCTTTTGATAGTTTCAAAAACCTTTTAAATGAGAAAATACTAGAAACTAATACATGCTCTTTAAATGTGAGTTACAAAAATTTTTACACTTACAATGACTTTAAGTTCTATGTCTGCGATGGCGAAGGCACTCTAAATTTTAAAGACTACACAAAAAATCTTAATTTAATAGACTTAGAATTAATCACTTTAAAAGAGCATCTTTTTGAAAATAAAACTACAAAAAACCCCTATCAATTAAAACTCTTAAATGAGTTTTTACGCCTTTATGATTTAAACATATCAAAAGGCTGTTACTACTTAAACCCACCATACTTTAAACAATTAGAAAAGGAGCTTATATTATGCTAGAAGTTAGCGATATTATTTTAAAGGTTAGAAAGCGTTTAAACGATAGCGATACCGATTTCTTAATGTTTAATGATTCTGAGTTATTAGATGCTTAAATGCATCCTTAATTGATTTAATACTAGAATTTAGGCTTAATCCTGTCCTTAAAAAACAAGAATTAAAACAAGATTTTAAAAATTTAGAAATACCAAATCTCTTGGGCGTTTTAAAAGCAAAATTTAATAACATTGAATTAGACAAGAGAGTTAGCTATGAAAAAACGCATGGCGAAACTAGTTTGTTAATTTTAGGTAATTCTTTAAGCGTTACGCCCTTTAAAAGTGGCGTTTTAGAAGTCTTAACGATTAGCTATGCTCCTGTAACAAGCCTTGATACTTCACTAGACTTGCCGCCCATGTGTCTTAACATTTTAATGTATGGCATGCTTATTAATCTTTTAGAAGTTCCCACAAATGAAATGAATTTTCAAAAAATATCTAATTATAAGCAACTTCAAAATCAAGCTAAAAACAATTTAACAAATTATTTAAATTGTATGTATTCAAAAAGCATTACTTATTCAAAGGTGGTAAGAGTTTAGTTAATAATCTAAGTTCATGCTGCTTGGGTATTTTCGCCATGTAGTTTGGTCGCTTGTTTTTAGATTAGTCTCTGGCACTTTGCCTTGCTGAATGCTATCAATAGTTAAAGCTTGGTTAATTTGTTCGCTTTGTAATGTAGTTTTTGACAAATCACCTTGTGCATTGTATTTATTAGCTTTAGATTCTAGCTCTAAAATTTGGGCTTTTAGCTTTTCAATTTCTAGGGCTTGTAATTCTTGTTGTCTGCTGGCTTGTGCTTCTTGATTTTTAGCTACTAAGGCGTCGCTATTTTGTATAACCTCTAATACATCGGCGGTTATTGGGCTGTCCATGTCTTGTAAGATTAAAGGCACTAATTGCGGCACAATATCTGGTCTAATTTGTGCAAGGATTTTTAAGAGTTCATTCCAATTGCCCCACTTTTGGTCTTTAGATTCGGTTTTTAACTGCGTTTTGTAGATTAAGTCAAATTGTAAGGGTCGGATTTTATTTGTTTCATTTGTGTTAGCTTCAAAATACCGGTCGCCCACTTTCTTATCTACTATGCGGTAAATTTCTGGCTTAGTGAAATAATAGCAAATGAAATCAATCGCTAAATGGTAAATGAGTTTATCCATATCATCGCTTGCTTTTAAAAAGGTTTGTAGGCCCATTAGCCCACTCTCTTGTCTTTGTGCGATAGCCACACCGCTTTGGCGGTTAATTGCCATGCCCATGCTTTCATCATTCACGCCTGCTAATATCCTTAAAAGCTGGCGTTTCTGCTCTGCTTTTTGGCTTAAGGCGCTTAAATCGGCTTGATTATTCATAAATTCTATTTTTTTCTGGCTTAAGGCGTTTGGCCTGACTTTTACAATAGCATTGTCTAAGCTCATGGTCTCTACAAATTCATCTATATTAGCCACGGCATCCTCTTCAAACATCGCTTTGAAACTTCCCATCATGTTCCCCATGCGGTTTTCTGCGTAGTTAATATAGTCTTGTAGGGGTTTCATGTCTCTAAAAATTCCATAATAATTGTTATATTCATCAATGTATAGCTTAGAGACTACAAAGGGGCATAAACCATTCTTAAAAGGCTTAAATTCTATCTTATAGATACCGGCTTTATCATTCCACAGGTATCTATTCCACACCATTTCGCCCTCTATCTCTTCTTTAATCCATGTTTCTATAATAAGGGCGGTTTTTTCTTGGGCGCTAAAATAGGCGTTACTTGTAGAATACAAAATCGCGCTATCATTAAAAAAAGTTTTAGCCTCCTGTTCTGTAATATGCATTATTTTGTGAAACCGCCTTGAATCTAGGGCATTCTTATCGGTTGAAAAGTGAAACACCCCTCGCTAAAGCGAGGAGCTTCCTAACTAAAGCACCCTACTGAATGCTAATACGAAAGGCTTTGCTCTTTAAAGTCTGCAAGGCTATTTCCTAACCCAAGAAGACTTAACCCTTTGCTTAAAATATTACTTGCGGCGTTTATATCTCTATGCTCTATATATCCGCAATTTTGACACAGATATTCTCTATGATTTAATTTAAGCTCGTGGTTGATTTGCCCACAACTATGACAAGTTTTACTCGTATATTGTGGGGGAGCTTTCACTAACAATTTGCCATTATGCTGTTGTTTGTAGTCTAAAAAAGAGATGATTTGATAGAATGAAGTATTTAGTATAGACTTATTAAGCCCACTCTTTTGTTTAACATTTTTGAGTTTGGCTCTTTTGGTCATGTTCTTAATTTGTAAGTCTTCAACTACTATCAATTCAAATTGCTTTGAAAGTTCGCTTGTGATTTTATGGTATCTGTCTAGTTTTTGATAGCTTGATTTATCAAAGGCTTTGTTTAATTTTTTTTGAGTTTTGTAAAAATTACCTCCTAGTTTGATTTTATTTTGTTTAGATTTTAAAACCCTACGGCTTTGTTTTCTTTGTAGTCTTTTAAATTCTTTAGAGTATTTTTTAAAAGAATGTAGTTTAGAATAAGTAGGAATAAGTCGTTTTAGATTGATATTTTCATCTACTTTTAAACCTAGTTCTTTCATGTCTTTTTGGTATTGTTCTAGGTCGGTTAGTTTTTCATATTCTTTTAAATCAACGCTTAAAGCTATATCATAGATATTTAAGTCCACACCGACACAATTTCTAGGCTCTTTAATAGTGTTAAGCTCTTTTTCGTATTCTATGCTAAAACTAACAAAATATTTTTGATGAGAGCAAGAGACTACGATTTGTTTAATCTTAGCATTAAGGGGTAAGTCTCTATGCATACGCATTTTTAAGGGCATTTTCATTAAGTTAAACATCTTAAAGCGTTCGTTAAAGTCTTTGATAGAAAAGCCTTGATTATTCCAAGTAAAACTTTGTTTAGCAAATTTAGAGTTTTTAAATTTAGGAAAGCCCCTATTTTTGACTTTAAAGGCATCTCTTAAGGCTCTTTCTGCATTCATGCGTGATTGTTGAGCGACTACACTACTAAAACTTAAATTCCTAGCTTTTAAATGGTGCTTAATCGCACTATCTAATTCGCTTGATTTTTGCCATTTTCTTTGTTTAGTGGGTAAATCTTTGTTTTTTTCGTATTGCTCTTGTTGTAGATTTAAGCAAATGTTATAGGCTTGGTTATAGACAAAAAAAGAGTGTTGTAATTTGGTCTGTTGCTCTTTGGTAGGATACAAACGAAATTTAAAGCCCTTATTTACTTTCATAGAAAGATTTTAGCATAATTTAGTTAAACTTGGTCTATGAAACAAATTGATAATATTAGACATGGCAGACATTGTGTTTTTTTAATGCATGTGCATTTAGTATTTGTAACTAAATATAGGCGTAAAGCATTCAACAAAGAAGTTATAGACTTTTTAGGTTCTGTATTTGCTAAGGTATGCAAAGACTTTGAAAGCGAGTTAGTAGAATTTGATGGGGAAAGCGACCATGTGCATTTACTTATCAATTATCCACCAAAAGTTAGTGTTAGTAGGTTAGTTAATTCTTTAAAGGGTGTTAGTAGTCGTTTGGTTAGACAACAAAATTTTAAAAATGTTAAAGCTACTTTGTGGGGCAATCATTTATGGTCGCCTAGTTATTTTGCTGGAAGCTGTGGGGGTGCTCCTTTAGAAATCATTAAGCAATATATCCAAGAGCAAGAAACACCACATTAGATTTGCTAACCTTTTGTTTTTAGGTTAAATGACACTAAAAAATAGCCTAACGGCTATTGACGCTTACATCTCCGCCCTAAAGGACGGAGTTTTTCGCTTTGTTGGGATAAACATGCTTACCTAAGTGTAATAAAAAGAAGCCCTGTAAATGACCTAGAAATCAAAACACTTTTAAAAGCCAACTTAAGCAATGATATTTTCAATAAGCAAACCTTAATTAAAGGTGTCATTCAATCCTATTACTACGAAAGCTTAGAAAAATCTCATTGAAAATAAGTTTTACACAAAAAATGAAATAGCACAGTGATAAAACTTAAACACCCTTATATTACAAACCAATTGCTTCGTTTTTTAACCATGCGTTTTTTAACAAAACCATATCTTATTTTAAAGCTCTTTAATATTTTTATGAACCAAGCCCACAAGAATAGAACCACTATTTCAAACCATATTTTAAACAAGAGAAATGAAAATAAAACTAAAAAATTTCAGCTAGTTTTAATCGCTATTTTGCTAGGACCAAGCGACACATAGTTATTGTTACCATACACATACACCAACTTAGTGTATGTGTAAACGCAGGCACACTTACCAATGAAATGAACGCCAGCTATACTAATAATATCAGCTCTAATCAAGGGTTAAATCTTCACAATACTTCCTACTACTATATGTTTGAATAATGAGCTATCCTAGTAGTGTAGAGTATTTTTACAAGCGATGAATACTATCTTGGTGATAAAAAAATCATAAGACGAGTCAACAAAATGATAAAGTCGCAGTCGCTTACCAACTACAACCTTTACTAATAGCGGTGGTTCAAGCACTCAAACTGCTCAAACCAATTCAGTATTTAACACTCAATATGTGGAGTTTCTTAAAAAAACAAACCACAAATCTTAATACCGTTGCTAAAGATACTTATAAATGCCATTCAAACTTTAGGCGAAAAATAATACCAATAATACAGCAAGATTCACCAATCAAGAAGTGGCTTCTTTAGCTAATAGTGTCATTGATGTGAGCCGACAAGCTTTAAGTATTTTGAGTAGCAATTTCTAGTTTGACAACAGGAATTTCAAGAACAAGTAATGTTTCTAGTGTCTTGAATGGTTTAGATATTACAAACAATTCTTAAGCATAATATCGGCATGCGTTATTATGGCTTCTTTTCTTATAATGGAGCGAATGTGGGCTTTAAAAACATCTGCAGCACCATAGACTTATTCACTTATAGGGTGAGAGCGGATTTGCTCTATAACATTTTTGAGCGTTCTTATACCAACAAGTCCTTGAATCTAGGGCTTTTTAGCGGTATCAAACTAGCAAGAGAGCTCTTTAGCTCAACGCTTAAAAAGACCCTAATTTAGTGGCTAAAGTCCAAAACACGCATTTTCAATTTCTCTTTGATGTGGACATGCGTATGAGCTTTGGAATCTTGAAGAAAGATTTGAAAAAGCACAACTAACATCTCTATTGAGATTGGCATTCAAATCCCTACTATCTATAACACCTATTATAGTAATGGTGGCACCGAAGCGAAATACTACCGCCCCTACTCTGTGTATTGGGTTTATGGGTTTGCTTTCTAAGGGGCTTAAAGCTTTTTTAAATCAAAAACCAATCATTTTCACTTTAAAACCAACTCAATTAATGGAATCTAAAAGCGTTTGGCTTTCTTTTTCTAATTGTTTAAAGCCTTCTACAAGCTCATGCATGTTATCTTGTGTATAGCCGTCTAAACAACGAGCAATGAAAGTTTTTAAATAATTTAGAAGGGTTTCCACATGGTGATTTTTCAAAACTTCATTGATATGCTCCAAATCAGTTTCAACTTGCTCTTTGTTTAAACTGGAATGGATAGTCTCTCTATAAAGACGCACTTTAAACGCCATGAACTGACAAGTAGCTACAATTTTAGTTAATTGTGTGTTAGCTTGAGCAGCTAATTGTGAACCTTGCTGGCTTTGGGTATTAAAAGAATGGAGCGTTTGAGAGAATGCCTGAATCGTTTCTAAAGCACTTTGTAGAAGCTCACTAGATTCGTTAAAGGCTTTTAAGAGTAGGTTTGTTTGCTCATTGAAAATTCTAAAGGTTTTCTGTACACTCTCTACTGATTGCGAAGTTTTTTCGCTTAATTTTCTCACTTCATCAGCTACAACTGCAAAGCCCCTACCATGCTCACCCGCTCGTGCGGCTTCAATAGCGGCATTTAGGGCTAAGAGATTGGTTTGACTAGCGATTTCATCAATACTAGAGACTACTTTTGAAGCTTCTTGGAGCTCTTGATTTAAAGTGTTTAGAGTGTTGCTAGAGTGCTTGTTGGTCTCATCTAGAGTATTCATATATTTTTGCATAAGTGTAAAATCTTTTAAAGCTTGTTGGCTATTTTGAGCCACCTCAGCACATAACGCATCAGATTGAGTGAGCAAGCTACAGCTACTGCGAAGTCCAGCTAAAATATTTTGCAAGCCATTAGCACCCATACCAAGTTTTTCAAATTCATTATTTAACTCATGCATTACTAACGCCTGTCTAGCATTTAAAATTCCACTCACACCTTTTTTAATCGCTTCTATATTTTGACGAAAAGACTTACGAAATCCTGAAGTAAACACATGGCGGTATGCCACACCCTTTTGGGCTAAACTCGTGCAAGTAGACACTTCTCTTTGGAAAGCTTCTACCTGGTCTAGCAAGTCATTAATGCCTAAGGATAAGGTATAACACATGCTATTTTCACTAATACCTACAATGCGTGCTTCTAATTCCCCCTTAGAAGCAAGATTGACTACTTTCTCTATAGCTTTTAGTTCTTTTAAATGCGGTTTTTGATTGAAATTAAACATTTTAAAGAGCCTTTAAGAGTTTTGTAACGCATTCATTAATGCATCAAGAGTAGTGTTATTTTCTTTTAAAAGTCCTTCTAAAGTCTTTTGGGCAAGCGCCACCCCATTTGCTTGATGCTCGCATTCTAAAAGTCTTTGATAAATCTTAGAAATTTCACTCACACCTTTAGGATTAGGCTTACGCCTAACAGAATAATAACCCACAATATTACCTTGCATGTCTAGTGAAGGGGTAATATTTGCAAACACCCAGTAAAAATCCTTTTTATCCAAACTCACATTTTTTACAAAAACATTCGCTTCATTTTTAGCCTGAATGGTATCCCAAAGATATTTAAAGGCAATTTTTGGCATATCTGCATGACGGATAATATTGTGGGGTTTACCGAGTAAATCCTGCATGCTTTTAGCCCCTACAATTTTAACAAAGGACTCATTCGCATAAGTAATCACACCCCTAGTGGTTGTTTTAGAAACCAAAAACCCTTCTTCATCAACAAAGCGTTCCATATAATATTCCCTTCCTAAAAAGATGCAACATGTTAGCAATTCTTTATTAAAAAAACACTTAATTGATAATATATATATATATATATATATATATATTAAATGATAAAGATTAGATTTTTGATTATAGGGGCTATTCTAAGTCAAATTCTTTGGCTAAGAATTTTGCTGTATAGCTTTTAGTGAGTTTATAATTTTGTGCGACTTCTAGGGGCGTGCCACTTGCAATGACTTGTCCGCCTTTATCCCCCCCATCAGGTCCCATGTCTATAATATAATCAGCGTTTTTTATAATGTCTAAATTATGCTCAATCACTAGCATAGAATTTCCTAACGCCACTAAGGAGTGTAAAACTTGTAAGAGATTATTCACATCTTCAAAATGTAAGCCGGTGGTTGGCTCATCTAAAACATAGAGCGTTTTTCCGGTGTCTTTTCTACTCAATTCTTTAGCTAATTTAATCCTTTGGGCTTCGCCCCCACTTAGAGTGGTAGCGTTTTGTCCTAAAGTGATATAGCCTAAGCCCACATCTATAAGCGTTTTTAATTTCACAGCGATTTTAGGAAATTTAGCAAAAAACTCATAAGCTTCTTCTACGCTCATGCTTAATACATCAGCAATGGATTTTCCCTTAATTTTGATTTCTAAGGTTTGGGGGTTGTATTTAGTGCCTTTACAGCTATCACATTGCACTAACACATCAGGTAAAAAATGCATTTCTATTTTAATATCCCCATCGCCTTGGCATTTTTCACACCGCCCCCCCTTAACATTAAAGCTAAAGCGACTCGCACTATAGCCTAAAACCTTAGCTTCTTTTTGCTCGGCAAATAAAATCCTAATTTCGTCCATAATGCCTGTGTAAGTTGCAGGATTACTTCGTGGGGTTTTTCCTATAGGGGCTTGGTCTAGATAAATCACTTTATCCAAATGCTCCAAACCTAAGATTTCTACCCCATTTAAGCTCTTAGCTTTTTTAGCATGGTTTAAGAGAGTTTGAGCGGTAGGTAAAAGAGTTTGTAACATTAAAGAGCTTTTACCGCTCCCACTTACCCCTGTAATACACACTAATTGCTTTAAAGGAATAATGGTGCTTAGGTTTTTAATGTTATTAATATTCACATTTTTAATTTCTAAAAAATGTTTTTCTTTAGGCAGTTCAAATTTAGGGCGTTCAATCTTTTTAGTGCCATTGAGATACAAGGCAGTAGAATGCTTGTTTTGTAATAATTCTTTCACGCTCCCACTAAAGATGACTTCGCCCCCATGCCTTCCAGCCTTTGGTCCTATATCTACAATAAAATCCGCATGCTTAATGGTCTCTTTGTCATGCTCTACTACAATGAGTGTGTTGCCTTTTTTTTGTAAATTCCTAAGGGTATTAATAAGTTTGAGCGTATCTTTTTCATGCAGACCAATACTAGGCTCATCTAAAACATATAAAACCCCTGTCAAGCCACTCCCGATTTGACTAGCGATTCTTATTCTTTGGCTCTCCCCCCCACTAATGGTTCTTGCATCTCGCCCTAAAGTTAAATACCCTAGCCCCACATCATATAAGAAAAACACCCTTTCTAAAATTTCTTTTAAAATCGGTTCAGCGATTTGCTTTTCTTGCTTCTTAAGATAGTTAAAATGGTTAGGTTCTTTGAAAAAGTGATAGACTTCTTCAATGGGCTTAGTTAAAAAATCTGCCATTTTCAAACCAGCTACCTGAACGCTCAAACTTGATGCTTTTAAGCGATGTCCCTTACAAGTAGAACAAGTTTTCTCGCTCATATAATCGCTTAAATCCTTTTGCTCTTTAAACATATCATAGGCGATTTGGATAATGCCTTTCCAAGGGCGTTTTAAGGGGCTATTTTTAAAATTAAAGCTAATTTCAGTGCCATTCCCGTATAAAAGAGCGTCTTGTTGTTCTTTGTTTAGTTCGTTAAAAGAAAGCGTCATATCAATGCCATTACTCTCACAAAAGCCTTCAAACATTTGAGCGTAATAATTGCGGTTATACCCAAAAATCACCTTGATAGCCCCATTATTTAAAGGGGTGTTAGGCTCTAAAATCTTACCTACATCTAGGCTAAATTTCGTCCCTAAGCCTAAGCAACTCTCACACGCCCCCTTAGGCGAATTGAATGAAAAACTGAGTGGCTCTAATTCTTCAAAACTAATCTTGCATTTAAAGCATGCCTTATGCTCACTATAATGCTTTTTGATACTAGGAGCGTTTTCTTGTAAGATTTCTACTTCTAATTCGCCATAGCTTTCTTTAAGGGCTTTTTCTACAGCACTAGCGATTCGTGAATGATTTTCATTATTGACTACAACTCTATCCACTACAACCTTAATGGTGTGTTTTTTGGTTTTGTGTAGATTGATTTCTTCATCTAAACGCACCATCACCCCATCAATGAAGGCTCTTACATACCCCTTTAAGCGTAAGCTCTCTAATTTGTCATTAAAAGTGCCTTTTTTATCCTTAATAATAGGGGCTAGAATAATGATTTTAGAGTTTTCTTCTAAGTTGCAAATTTGAGAAATAATATCTGTCGCACTCATAGAGCTAATAGGCTCTAAACATGTAGGGCAAAATTGCTCTCCTATTCTTGCAAATAATAACCTTAAATAATCATAAATTTCAGTGATAGTGCCAACAGTTGAGCGAGGGTTTTTAGAAGTGGTTTTTTGCTCAATAGCAATGGCAGGGGTTAGCCCATCAATTTTATCCACATTAGGCTTGCCTACTTTGTCTAAAAATTGTCTCGCATAACTAGACAAACTCTCTAAATACCGCCTTTGTCCCTCAGCGTATAAGGTATCAAACGCTAGAGTGGATTTACCCGAGCCACTTAGTCCTGTAAAAACAACAAACTGATTTTTAGGGATTTCTAAAAAAATATTTTTAAGATTATTTTCCTTAGCCCCTTGAATAATGATTTTATCTTGCAAGAGTTTCCTTAAACAGAGTGGATTAAAAGGGGCTATTATACTTCAAAAAAGGTTTGGTTTTATTATAATTTGTCTTTATTAAGAGTTAAAATTGTTTGCTTGATTAAAGATAAAACATGCTATTATTTTGTGAGATAATTTTAAAGATAGGAAATGTAAAGGAATGGAATTAATGAAAAAGTTTGTAGCTGTAGGGCTTTTATCTTCAGTCTTAAGCTCGCCTTTGTTAGCAGAAGGCGATGGCGTTTATATTGGGGCGAATTACCAGCTTGGTCAAGCTCGTTTGAATAGCAATATTTATAATACTGGGAGTTGTAGCGGAAGCGTGGTGGGTTGTCCGCCTGGTTTGACTGCTAATAGAACAAACCCAGAAGGCACTAATATCAATTGGCATGCTAAATACGCTAACGGAGCGTTAAATGGCTTTGGACTGAGCTTAGGCTATAAGAAATTCTTTCAATTTAAATCTTTAGGTATGCAAAGCAAGTGGTTTGGCTTTAGAGTGCATGGGCTTTTTGATTATGGGCATGCCACTTTGGGTAAGCAAGTGTATGCACCTAATAAAATTCAATTAGACATGGCTTCTTGGGGTGTGGGGGCTGATTTGTTAGCGAATTTTATTGATAAGGATAACGCTTCTTTTGGTGTCTTTGGTGGGGTAGCCATTGGGGGTAATACTTGGAAAAGTTCGGCAGCGAATTATTGGAAAAGCCAAATCATTCAGGCAAAAGGTCCTAATGTCTGCCATCCGACGAATAATCCTAATTATTGTAACCCTAACGCCCCTTATAGCACCAACACTTCAACCGTGGATTTTCAAGTGTGGTTTAATTTTGGCGTAAGGACTAATATCTACAAGCATAATGGCGTGGAGTTTGGCGTGAGGGTGCCTATGCTGATTAACAAGTTTTTGAGTGCTGGGCCTTCTTACTCTAATCTTTACTACCATTTGAAACGAGATTTTTCACTTTATTTAGGCTATAACTACACCTTTTAACCCTTTAAAGGGTGTCTTTAAATGCTTTTTAGTGTTAATTTTATGAAGTAAGTATTGTTTTTTAATCTTTAAAAAAGGATTTTAGTTTGAATTTACACACCTTAAAAAGCAAGATTGTTATCGGTTTAATCGCAAGCTTTTCGGTTCTCCTAATTGCAGTTTGGTTTTTTCTAAAAAAAGATTATAGAAGTGTCGCCCATGAGCAAGGTTTACATGTAACTCAAATGCTAAACCAAAGTATTCTTAACACCATCGTTCAAGCCATTAACATTGGCACCAAAGAGGCTATTCATCAGGCAGTTGAAGACAGCAACAAAATTGAAGGCGTCAAGCTAAAATTCTTTCCGGGCGAAGGCGATATTAGGCTTTTTAAGTATAATGTAAAGTTTGGCGAAAATTACCCCAAAGAAGTTTTAGAGTATTTCAAAGATGTTACCAAACCTCAATATAATGTTGTTAATGAAGAAGAGGGCTATGTATGGCTTTTACAACCTTTAGCGAATGCTAAGTCTTGTATGGTTTGTCATGTCAACAATAAAGAAAACGAAATGCTAGGGGTTATGGAGCTTAAATTAAATTTAAACAATATTTATACCTCTATATCTCATCACCAGTATAGCACTATTATTACCATTATTGCTGTAGTGGTAGCATTGCTGTTTGTTTTACTCTTTATGGTTAAAAGAGACTTATTTAACCCCTTGAATAAGCTTATTGAGTTGAGTAATGGTTTTGTCAATACTGCTAAAGTAGATTTAAGCAAACGCTTAGGCATAAAAACTAGAGATGAAATCGGAATTGCTGCACAAAATATTGATGGCTTTTTGGATAAAATCCAAGAAGTGATTGTAGAGAGTGGAAAAATTTTTGAAAAGGATAAAATTCTTTATAGCGATTTAGGAAAAGTAAGCAACGAATTAGTCGGCATGGGTCAAACCCAAGTAGAACATATGAATAACATGAATGAAGCGATTGTTAATAGTAACGAGTTGCTTTCTCATGCACAAAATAATCTCAATGAAAGCACGGAAAATCTAAATAATTCCTTTAGTGTTTTACAAGAGTTTCAAACTGAATTAGAAGCTATTGTCAATACAAATACGAGCATGAATGAGAGACAAAATATGGTTAGAGAAAGCTTTAGTCATCTACAAACTCAAGCTAATGAGATTAAAAATATCGGTGCGATTATTAATGATATTGCGGACAGGACTAATCTCTTGGCCTTAAATGCCGCTATTGAAGCTGCACGAGCGGGTGAGCATGGTAGGGGATTTGCAGTCGTGGCTGATGAGGTGCGAAAACTCAGCGAGCAAATTAAAAAATCGCTAGGTGAAATCAATGTTTTAGTAGGCACACTCAATGAAAGCATAGGTTCTAATGGAGCGAGTGTAAACGAGATTGCCGAGGAGAGTAATCAGGCAAATGAAAAAGCAAAAGAAGTGGTTCAAAAAAGCCATGAGGTTATTCGTATTTTAGAAGAAAGTCGCAGTAAGATTGTAGGTGGTATTGAAGAAAACAATGAAGTTTCTAGCAAGATTAATGGCATTAAAGACTTGAGTGCATCTGTGTTAGATACATTCAATGTAGTTAAAGAAACTCGTGAGCGTTTGGATAACAATATCAAACAATTGCAAGATAATACCATTCTTTGGGGTAAGGAATTTGATAAATTCAGTTAAGTCTGTTGGGGGGATTTTTTGCAAACGATAGAGAATCTACACCAAAGCGTTTTATTACAAGAAGTTTTACAAGCCTTTAAGCCGTTAGAAAGTGGGGTGTTTATAGACTGCACTTTAGGATTAGGGGGGCATTCTAAATCTATTTTATCTCAAAACCCACACCTTAAACTTGTAGGCATTGATAAAGATAAATTTGCTAGAGAATTAGCCAAAGAGCGTTTGAAAGAATTTGAAAACCGCTATAGTATTATGAGTGGGGGGTTTTTGCAATGCTTTAAAAAAGCCCTAGAATTTTATGGTGAGCAAATTAAGGGTGTTTTGGTGGATTTGGGGGTGAGTTCCTTACAGCTTGATGATGAAAATAGGGGTTTTGGTTTCCATTCGCACACTTTGGATATGCGTATGGATTTAGAGAGTGAGCTGAATGCTAAAAAAGTTATCAACTCTTATTCTGTGGTGGCTTTAGAAAAAATCTTTAGAGATTATGGCGAAGTGAGAGACTATAAAAAAATCGCTCACCACATTGTAGAACGCCGAGCTAAAAAGCCTTTTGAAGATGCTAAGGATTTAAGCTCTTTTATTAGCTCTCTCTCTAAGAATAAGAAAATCCACCCAGCTACTTTGATTTTCCAAGCGATTCGTATAGAAGTGAATAATGAACTAGAAGAATTAAAAGGGTTTTTAGAAAGTGCGAAAAATCTTAAGGGAGCGATTTTGTGCGTTATATCGTTCCATTCCTTAGAAGATGTGTTGGTAAAAAACGCCTTCAAAAACTATGCGAAAAATTGCATCTGTGATGTTTCAAGTTTTAGATGCACTTGCTCTAACAATAACGCACTTGGTGAAATACTCACTAAAAAGCCCATTGTTCCAAGTGCAAAAGAAATTGCAGAAAATAGGCGTTCAAGAAGTGCCAAAATGAGAATTTTTAGGTTTAAGTCTTGAATCCTTTAGAAGAACCCTTAAAATCTCAAGAACACTTTGTGCGTATAGAAGATTACGAAAAGAAAGAATTATTTGCCGAAACTACAAATGAAAATTCACATGGACTCTCATTAATGGTTTTAATAGGAGTATTAGTTGTGGGGGGAATCTTTTTAGCTCTATTAGTGCCTAAAGTCTATTTAAGCAACAATATTTATTATACAAGCCGTAAAATTAATGCCTTAGAAGACCAAAAACGCTTGCTTTTAGAGGAACAACAAATTATAAAAAATAAATTAGAAAAAGAGCGTTTTAAATACTACATAGAAAATAGTGAGAATATTGGCGATATTGCATTTTAATTGATAGCAAACATCTCCTAAAAACAAAGGCTTGTCTTTAAAATTTTGTTTCAATTATGAAATATCAAGCCTTTTTAATCCCTTTTAAAACTCTAATTTCAAAAAAAAAAAACAATTTCTTTGTATTGTATAATGAGAACTCTACGGACTAACAAGGATAACAATGAAAAAATTATACACTTCGCTTTTATTGTTTGCTACCTTACAAGCCCACCAAAAAAGCGGCTTTTTCATAGAGGGGGGTTTTGAAACTGGGCTTTTACAAGGCACCAAACAGCAAGAGAATCAAGTTAAGAGAGAATATATTGATGCGGTTACACACAATACCTATGCCGACTATTTGCCTCTAAACACGATTTTAAAGGGGGCGACTAATTTATTTGGCGATGCTAACGCCATATCACAATTACAATTTTCAGCTTTACACCCTATTAAAGTGAGTATGAAAAATAATGAACTCACAATAGAAAATTTTCTGCCTTATAATTTGAATAATGTTAAGCTTTCGTTTAAAGACTCTCAAGGCAAACTCATTGATTTGGGCATGATAGAGACCATTCCTAAGCAAGCCAAAATCGTTTTACCTGAAAGATTATTTGATAATTTCAAGCAGATTAGCCCTAGTGCCACTTATTCTGATTTTGAAGTCTCTAGCACAAAGTTTTCTGATGAAAATACACAGAGATTGTTTAGGGCTTTAGATACCATGACGACAAATTTAATGGTGCAGTATATGAATTCGCCCCCACTTCACACTTGCTATTACCAACCCAGAAAAAATGATTGTTGGCAAGGCTTTACCCCAAAGACCGCTGAAGAATTTACAAACTTACTCCTAAACATGTTTGCAGTATTTGATTCAAAATCATGGCAAGAAAATATAAAAAACGCTCCCTTTGATTTTGTGAATAGTTGGAGTCCTGGAGATTGTTGGTTTGGGCATGAAAAATGCGTGGCTCCCCATAAAGATGGTTTGGTTAATCCTAAATTTAAAAATGATATAGTTTCCCCCAATAAAGTCATAAGCGATTTTACGAGCCACATGCTACTTAAAATCATCATCTTAAAAAACTCTAGTGTGCAAGGCTTAGGAAGTGGTAGTATTACTCAGGGTAGTTTAGGAGTAGAAGCTTATGCTATTAATCCTACCACACTTTTTGGTAACGATTTGAAAACGCTCAATCTTAACGGCATAACAACCATTTTACATGAATTTAGCCACACCAAACACTACAGCCATAACGGAAACATGACTTATCAGCGAGTCCCAAAACCTGATGGCAAAGGCGATTCTGATGGCATTCCTTATGATGTTTGCTCTCGTTTTAATGGCGAAGGTAAGCCTACATATCCAGGCAATTTTCCTGATTCAGTTTATCCTGACTGCCACCATGTCCCAGCCGGATTTTTAGGCATCACCACGGCTGTGTGGCAACAACTCATGGATAAAAACGCTCTGCCGATAGATTACGCTAATTTAAGCAGTCAAAAAAGCTATAACTTAAATGCGACCCTTGATACCACAAGTTTAGCAAACTCTATGCTTAGCACACTCAAGCAAAGTTTTTTAATTTCTAGTTCCACTGCCACCCAAAAATCTTATATTTTAGAAAATGCAACCACTTCAAAAAATTTTAACGCCCCTATACTAGGGGCTAATTTAAAAATAGGCTACCAACACTACTTCAATAACTTTATAGGGTTAGCTTATTATGGCATTGTGAAATACAACTATGCCAAAGCAACTAGCAAAAAAATAGAACAATTAAGCTATGGTGGGGGAATAGATTTATTACTAGATTTTATCACTACTTATACTAAAACTTCAAAAACTACTAAGATGAATAAAAGCTTTTCTTCATCTTTTGGAGTGTTTGGTGGGTTAAGGGGGTTATATAATGGCTATCACGCATTTAATCAAGTCAAAAGAAACGCTAATTTAGATGCAGTTACTGGATTGAATTATCGCTACAAGCATTCTAAGTATTCTGTGGGTATTAGTGTACCTTTAATAGAGAGAAAGGTTAGTATCGTTTCTAATGACAATACAACAACAAACACCATCCTTTTTAATGAAGGCTCCAGCCATTTTAAGGTATTTTTTAATTATGGGTGGGTGTTTTAACCCCATTAACCCTCTTTTAAAACCTTGAAATTAACAAAAAAAAAAAACGATTTTTTTGCTTGTTATAATAACTCTTAAAAACTAAAAATATTTAAAATAATGCACTTTTTAAGGAATATTGATGAAAAAAACCTTTATTTCTTTGTATTTAGTCAATTTTATTGCACCTATTGAAGTCTTTAGTCATCCTAAAGATGGCTTTTTTATAGAAGCAGGGTTTGAAACAGGGTTGTTGCAAACTAAAGAAAGATTAATCCAAAAACCTAACAACCCTTTTGATTCTAACGCACACCGCTTGAATGGGATTGGAAAAAACGAAAAGAAACAAGAAAACAATAAAGAAAAACCGATTAAAGCCACGCAAACAAATACTCAAAAGAATGAAAAACAAGGTAATGAAAACACCGAAACCATTATTGATGTTCCTAAAGATAGCGTTATTATAGATGAAGCCCCTACTAAAAACAATCCTAATGGCGAAAGCATTATTGAAGTTCCAAGTAATGATGGCAAGATTAAAACAAATACTAAAATTGATATTGATGGCAAAGAAATGCAAGCTGAGAAAATCGCTCCTAATGTGGTGGAAGTAAATGGGGGGGACATGACGCAAAATGATGTTCCTAATGATTCACCTACTCAAAGTGCGAGTGAAGGGGCGAGCAAGGATACTTATCCTACTTTAAACAATTCAAATAGTAATACTCTAAATCATACAAGTCATTTCACAAGCCCAGACTTAAGCCAAAAAACCACGCAGCTACTCACGGATAGCAATGTTACTGATTACTACAATGCTTTCACTACATTACGACCTATAAAAACGATGTTGCTTGATAAAAGTGCCAAAACAAACTTACCCCAAGAAACCACATGGTCTACTAACGCTAATTCCTTAGATAATACCACTGCATTAAATAAAGACAATTTGGTTAATCAAGATATTGTGATACAAAATTTCTTGCCTTATGATGTGAATAATGTTGTATTAGTCATTCAAGCCAAAGACAATCAAGGCAATATTAAAGAAATACCCCTAGCTAATTTTGATAGCATTTCTAAAAACACGGAAATTAAAATTGATGCAAGCATGCTTAAAAATTTAGAGCATTTAAACGGAAGTGTAGATATTTATGACTTTAAATTTAAAACCACCACTAATTCAAACGAAGAGACTAAGCGTATTTTTACAGCCCTTGAAGGCATTAAAACCAATATTCAAGGGCGTTTTAATGACGACCCAATGGTCTATGGTTACCAACGCTATTGCGGTGATAACTGCTATACTAAAATCAATCAAACGAGCGCACAACACTATGTAAATGCCCTGCTGAATATGGCGTATGTGATTGACTCACCTGAATGGAAAAATGCCATTGACAATGCTACCTTTAGCTTTATTCATAGGGGACATTTAGTAGAACATCAAGAAGTAGTAGATAGCTTTAGAAAAGATAGCAACTTTTTTAGATTTAAGGCCTTGCGTAATGACACAGAAACCACAACGCTTTGGGGATTAGCTACACCCACAATGCTTTCTGTTACAGAAAAAGTTTTAGACCCCACTTATACCAGCATTCATGTTGACCCCAAATTAGCTCATAATGACCCCTATGCAAGCTATGGCACGCTAAGTGAACGCTTTAAATTCCATGTGCTTTTGCATGAATATTCGCACACCAAAGGCTACTTCGGGCATAGTGCTAGTATGACAGGCTATGGTGCCAATAGTTTTGCTGGCATTTCGACTAATGTGTGGACAGCCCTTAATGAAAGCAATAAATTACCCATAGATTATAAAGGCTTACAAGCAAGGGGAGAAAGAATAGGCAAGTATGGAGCTATCCAAAACCAATTTGCTCTACTCTCAACCCTAGACACTAATTTAAACCAATTTATGAGTGCCATATCTAGTTTTAGCAACAGAAACAATCCCATTCAAAACCAAACCTACTCAAATGTAATGCTAGGCTTTAACGCTAAAATGGGGTATCAAAAATATCTCAATAATTATGTGGGCTTTGCCTACTATACCATCATAAAATACAATTACTCTAAAAGTTCTGGTTATGCTGGAGTGATTCAACAAGTGGGTGCTGGGGGTGGGATAGATTTGCTATTAGATTTTCATACCAAGTTTAGTGGTAAGAGTATTAAAAGCACATTAGGTGTATTTGGCGGTTTAAGGGGGTTATATAATGGCTATAGTTTGCTTAAAAATGTGTTTAATACAGGAAATCTAGATGTGGTAAGTGGATTAAACTATCGCTACAAAAAATCTAAATATTCTGTAGGCATAGCCATTCCTTTGGTACAACAAAATTTAAAACTATCTTTAAATGATAGTGTAGGAGTAAAAGAAATCACTTTAAAAGAAGGTTCAAGCCATTTTAAGGTGTTTTTTAATTATGGGTGGGTGTTTTAGTGCGGAATAAATTGATAAAAATAATATTTTTTAAATAAAAGCGTTATTTTTATTTTATTTTCGTATAATAAAATTTTAAGTTAGTGTTGATGACCATACACTAAAAATTTATTAATCTTAATGGTGTGATAAAATCAACTATTCTTAATAAAACCAATAACCTTAAATATTCAAAACAATACAAAAAGGGAAATTATGTATGGAGCTTATCCTATAAAAACCAATCTTTTTAGTCCTTTTACCCCCTTAAAAACCCCTAAACTCCAAGCTAAATTCTTAAGGCGCATGTTTGTAAGCGCTTCTATTAGGCGTTGGAATGACCAATCATGCCCTTTAGAGTTTGTAGAATTAGACAAGCAAGCCCACAAAGCCATGATTATGTATTTGCTCGCTAAGGATTTAATCCATAGGGGTAAAAAAATAGATTTAGATATTTTGATTAAATATTTTTGCTTTGAATTTTTAGCTCGGGTGGTGCTTACTGATATTAAACCCCCTATTTTTTACAGGCTTCAAAAAACCCACAATAAAGAATTGGCTCATTATGTTGCAGAAAGCTTGAAAGATGAGATTAAAGACTATTTTTGTTTAGAAGAATTGCAAAATTATTTGAGAGAGACCCCTAACCATTTAGAAGCCCAGATTTTACAAAGTGCACATTTTTACGCTTCTAAGTGGGAGTTTGATATTATCTATCATTTCAACCCTAACATGTATGGTGTGAAAGAAATAAAAGAAAAAATTGATAAACAACTCAAAAGCAACGAACATTTATTTGAAGGGCTTTTTGGCGAAAAAGAAGATTTAAAAAAAATGGTGAGCATGTTTGGGCAATTGCGTTTTCAGAAGCGTTGGAGTCAAACCCCAAGAGTGCCAGAAACGAGTGTGTTAGGGCATACACTCTGTGTAGCTCTGATAGCCTATTTACTGAGCTTTGATTTAAATACTTGTAAAAGCATGCGAATCAATCATTTTTTGGGCGGGCTTTTTCATGATTTACCTGAAATTTTAACACGAGACATCATTACCCCCATTAAGCGAAGCGTTGTAGGGCTTGATGATTGCATTAAAGAAATTGAAAAAGAAGAAATGCAAGAAAAGGTCTATTCGCTTGTCTCACAAAGCGTGCAAGAAGATTTAAGGTATTTCACCGAAAATGAATTTAAAAACCGCTACAAAGACAAATCTCATCAAATTGTTTTTACTAAAGACGCTAAGGAATTATTTGCACTTTATAATCAAGATGAATATGAAGGGGTTTGTGGGGAGCTTTTAAAAGTGTGCGACCATTTGAGTGCTTTTTTAGAAGCTAAAATCTCTCTTTCTCATGGCATTTCTAGCGCCGACTTAATCAATGGTTTTAGGAATGTTTATAAACTCCGTAAAGACACACAAATTTGTGGCTTAGATTTAGGGGCGTTGTTTAGGGATTTTGAATAGATTAAGCACGCATTAAATAGAGCTTTTTTCTCTCGCTTGAAGAAGCAATATTGAGCAATTGGCGGTATTTTGTAATGGTTCTTCTCACCATTTTTAGATGGAATTTTTCTTCAATGAGTTCTAAAATCTTAGCATCGCTCAAAGGCTTTTTCTTATTTTCATTATTAATCAATTCCAAAAGATAGTCTTTAATCACAGCGTTTGAAGTCTCACTATTGTCTAATGCAATGCTAAAGAAACTCTTAATAGGAAAAACCCCCCTTTCACATGCTAAATATTTATTAGAAATAGCCCTTGAAATCGTGCTTACAGAATGGTTAAATTCATTGGCTAAATCCAGTAGTCTTAAGGGGCGTAGCTCTTTACCCTTAAAAAAATCGTATTGATACTCTAAAAGCATGAGCCCGATTTTATAGATGGTGGCTTTTCTCAAATTCAAGGCATCAATCAAATCCTTGGCTTCTTTTAATTTTTCTTTCAAATAATTTGTGTCTTTGAAATGCGTTTCTTCTAAGCTAATCACAGGGTAGCTCTCATCATTCAACCGCACCACTATTTCATTATCCACTTCCATAATAAAAAGCTCAGGAATGACTTCTTTTTCTCTTTCTAAAAACTCAATAGCTGGGGGGTTTTTAAAGGATTTTAAAATTTTTAAAGCTTTTTCATAATAAAAATCTTTAGAAAATTCATGGTGCTTTTCTAAATGCAAAATAATCTTTTGAACTTCTTCATAAAGCTCGTTATTCTCTAGCTCCCTACTCTCTAACTGGAATAAAAAACTTTCTTTGACACTCTTTGCCCCAACGCCAGCTGGGGTAAGATAGCTAAAACGCTTACGCACTTTCTCATACATTCCACTCTCAACGCCTAAAATCCTAGCCCTTTCTCCAACGCTCTCTTCAAAATACCCTTCGCTATTTAGCCCACCGATAATATCCATTGCGATTTTCTGAGAGATTTCGGTAGGAAATAGGGGGGCGATAATTTGAGCTTGCAAGGTCTCAAAAAGGCTTTTTGGTGCGATACTAAAATTCTCTAAATTATCGCTTGAACTCCGCAAACTAAATTGCTCGCTAAAGCTTTTAACCCGCTTGTTTTCAATTTTGATTAAGGGGTTAGTGAGTGCGTTTTCTTTTAAAACTTCTTCTAAGTCTTCAAGCTCGCTTTGTAAAATAGGAAGCCAGCTTTTCAAAGTAGCGTTTAATTTGCTTTTAGGAGTAAGGTTTGTGCGTAAAATTGCCATTGACTTATGCCTTAAAATGCTCCCCTAAGTAATACTTACGCACCAACGCATTCTCATAAATTTCACTAGCATTTCCGCTCGCTAGAAGCGTGCCACTTTTAATCACATACGCTCTATGGCACACGCTCAAGGTCTCTCGCACATTATGATCTGTGATTAACACGCCGATGTTTAATTCCACTAAGCTTTCAATAATTTTTTGAATATCAATCACCGCAATGGGGTCTACCCCAGCAAATGGCTCATCTAGCAACACAAACTTAGGGTTTTTCATCAAAGCCCTTGCGATTTCTACACGCCTTCTTTCTCCCCCACTCAAGCTCATGCCTTTGCGTTTTCTAATGGCTTGGATATTAAAAGCATCAAGCATTTGCTCCATCTTTTCTTCGCTTTCTTTGGAACTCTTAAAGGTGGTCTCCCCTGCTAGGGCTAAATTCTCTTCTACGCTTAATTCTTTAAAAATACTTGATTCTTGGGGTAAGTAGCCTATGCCTAAGTTAGAACGCTTGTGTAAAGGGTATTTAGCGAGATTTACATCGTTTAAAAAAACATTCCCCCCACTAGGCTCTAAAAGTCCGCATATCATGTAAAATGTGGTTGTTTTACCCGCTCCATTAGGTCCTAGAAGCCCCACTACTTCGCCACTTTTGACTTCCAAAGAAACATCTGAAACAATCTTAGTTTTTTTGATTTGTTTGTTTAAATGCTCTGCTTTTAAAATATCCATTCAAGCGACCCTTATTGTATAAAAGCGGTTTGTTAGCTCTGTTTTGATTTCTACAACCTTAATAGCTAAATCGTATTTTTTTAAAATTTTTTCTAATTTTTCATCGCCCCATTCTACAAAATGAATCCCTTTTTCTAACAAGCACTCTAGCATGCCAAGTCTCAAACAAGTTTCTAAATCACGCATATAAAAATCATAATGAAACACGCTTTCACTATAAGCGTGCATTAAACTAAAGGTCGGCGAAGTAGCCTGCTTGTCTAAACCCAAATATTTTAAGCAAGCTTGAACTAAGGTCGTTTTACCGCTTCCTACAACGCCTTTTAAAAAAACCACCCCCATAAAATTATCTTTCAAAATTTCAGAAGCAATCTTATCTAGCTCATCTAAATTCGCTCTCATAGTAGCTCCACGCTTTTAACCCCAAACTCACTCTTAATCTCTTCAATGAGTTGCGAATGATGAGTAACAAATTCTTGTAATTCTGTAAGGGGGGTTTCTTTTTCTATCGTTTGTGCTTCAACTTCCTTATTCTCAGTGGCTTGTCGTTCAGTAGCTTGTAGTTTCTCTTTAACTTTATTTTGTGGCTCCATTAAGGGGGGTCTAGCACTTTGATTTTTTTGAATTTCATTTTCTACACTCTCTTTTTGAGTTTTTAGAGCGACTTTAACCTTACTACCCTTAGCATAGATTTCATCAACAATATTTTTTACAACCACAAAATGCTGTTTTAAAAGCTCTTTGTCTTTACCAGTTGCTAGAGACTCCCAAGTGAGTGTTTTAGTATTACTATCAAAATCCACAAAACAAATATTTTTTTCAAACACAGCCCCTAATTCATAGTTTCGCTCATAAACTAATTTTTGAACTTGCTTGAATAAATTCTGAAAAATTTGTTCTTTGGCTGATAGCGTAGAAGCTTGTAGGGTTTTTTCTTGTGAAGTTTCTAAAATTTTGGTTTCTAAGCTTTCTTTTTCTATTCTTGGAGTTTCCTTTTTAGGGGCGTTATGGTTTATTGTAGGGTTTTGATTTAAGGGGGATTGAGAGATTTTTTCTTTAGTTTGTTCTAATTCTAAAATCGCATCATCTAAGGCTTTAAGCTTCAAGGCTTCTTTAAATTTCATTTTTAATAATAACAGCACAAAGCTAGAATTTGCCCCTTCTTTTAAAAGACTCAAGCTACTCATAATGATTTTAAAAAACCGCTCTATCAAAATTAACGAATAGGAGCTAGGACTTAATAACTTTGCTTTCAAAAAAAGCATCATTTCTTCTAAAACGCCTTCTGTTTCATAATTTTCTAAAATTTCATAACGCTCTTGCAATAAGGCTTCATCTTGATTGATTAAACTTTGAAAAAAGTCTTCTAATACGCTTCTATCAATCGCCCCTAACATTTCAGCCACTTTGCTCTCTGTAATAGAATTATCACAATAATTTATGGCTTGTTCTAAAAGAGTGAGCGTATCTCTCAAGCTTCCTTGTCCACTGTGAGCTAGTTTTTCTAACGCACTCTCTTCATAACCCACTTTTTCTTTTTCTAAAATGGTTTTTAAATGGGCTATTACAGAATTTTCAGGGATTTTTTTAAACCTAAAATGCTGGGTGCGACTGAGTATGGTAGCGGGTAATTTCAAAGCATCAGTAGTCGCTAGAAGAAATTTCACATGACTAGGGGGTTCTTCTAAAGTCTTTAAAAGAGCGTTAAACGCTTCTGTGGTAAACATATGCACTTCATCAATGATAAAGATTTTATAACGCCCAAAGCTTGGTTTGTAGCGGGTTTGCTCTATGAGATTACGCACATCATCAATCCCCCTATTAGAAGCCCCATCCATCTCTATAATATCAATATGATGGTTGTTTAAAGCACTCTCACACTGAATGCAAGTATCACAAGGCACAGCTTTTGGTCCCACTTCACACATCAACGCTCTGGCAAAAATCCTAGAAGAGCTTGTTTTACCAGAACCTCTTAACCCACTAAATAAATAAGCGTTAGCCAAACGCTTATTATCTAGGGCTAAAGAAAGCGTTTTGGCTACACTATCTTGTCCTACTAGCTCGCTAAAATGTTTGGGGCGGTATTTTAACGCTAAGACTCGCATGTCTATTATCATCCTTAACTTAGAACTCATTTAGAGATATTGTAATGCAAAATGACTTAAAACTCACAAAGCCCCCCCCCAAAGCAAAACCATGAAAGCATAATGTGAAAGCAAATAAGGATAAAAACTATAAAACTAACGGTGCAGTAATAAAACCTAGTGCCACACTCAAAGACACGATTAAAACCCCAGGAATCAAAAACGAATGGTCAAACACATAACGCCCCATTTTCGTGGTGCCGGTATTATCCATAGCAATCGCTCCTAGCAAGGTGGGGTAAGTAGGTAACACAAATAATGCCGAGACGCTTGCAAAAGAAGCCACAATAATATACAAATGTTCTGTATTATTTGCACTAATACCCAAAGCCATAATCACGCTTGGAATGAGTGCTTTAGAAGTAGCGGCTTGTGAATATAAAAGCATGGAAGCAAAAAAGAGTGCCACTGCAAGCAAAAACGGATAATCCGCAATCAAAAAAGAAGCGTAATGCTTGATTTCATCTATATGATTACTCACAAAAGTATCGCCTAGCCATGCAACTCCTAGCACGCATACGCATGCTTGCATACCGGATTTAAACACACTTGTTTGTGAAATATCATTAGGGTTTAGCTTGCATAATAACACCATTAAAGTAGCCACACTCAACATGAAACACACAATCGCATAATCTCTACCTAAAATCACTGGCTCAATTAGAGCGATATTTTTAGAAATCGCACTCGCATAACAAACAATCGCCACAACCCCACCTATAAAAATCCATACCGACAATTTGGCACTCTTAGACACTTCTTTTTCTGCTTGAATAGTGGGGGGCGAAATTTTACCCTGTTTTAGACGCTTCAAATAAATGGGGTCGCTATCTAATCTCAAATTCGTAAAACTCATCATAAAGGCGGTGAGTATGCATGCTAAAAAAGTCGTAGAAATCCAAATCATTAAAAGCGTGAGATAGCTTGCCCCTAAAGGCTCTAAAATGCCACTCATAAACACCACAGCCGCACTTACAGGGCTTGCTGTAATGGCTACTTGACTAGACACTACCGCTAAACTTAAAGGCACTTTGGGTTTGATATTTTGACTTTGGCTCACTTCAACAATTACAGGCATCAAGCAAAATGCTGTATGCCCTGTACCAGCTAGAAGGGTTAAAAAATACGCCACGCTTGGAGCAAAATAATTGATTTGCTTGGGGTGTTTTTTTAAAAATTTTTCAGCGATTTTGACTAAGTAATCTAAGCCCCCAGCACTTTGCATCGCACTTATAGCACTAATGACTGCCATAATCACTAAAATCACATCAAAAGGAATCCTGCCAGGATTTAGTCCTAAAAATAAGCAAAGCACAAGCACGCCCAAGCCCCCCGCATAGCCTACCCCTAAGCCCCCAAGCCTAGCCCCTAAAAAAAGTGAAAAAAGTAACACTACAATTTGAAAAAAGGTATCCATGAGTTAACCCTTTTTAAATTTATTTTAGCAACAATCTACTATACTACAAAAATCTTTAAATTTCAAAAGGTGGTCTATAATGAGAAGGTTTTTGAAATTTCTAATTCTTTTACTTTGTTTTAAGGGGCAACTTATGGCTCAAAATCTACCTACAATTGCTTTACTAGCGACAGGGGGAACTATTGCTGGGAGTGGTATAAGTGCGAGTGCGAATAGCTATAAGAGTGGTGAATTAAGCGTTAAGGAGCTTATTAGTGCCATTCCTAATCTCAATAAACTCGCTCATATTAAGGGGGAGCAAATTTCAAATATCGGTTCACAAGATATGAATGAAGCCATATGGTTCAAGCTAGCCAGACGCATTCAAGAGCTATTAGAAGATAGCCGTATTCAAGGCGTAGTCATTACGCATGGCACAGATACCTTAGAAGAGAGTGCATATTTTTTGAACTTGGTTTTACACTCCACAAAACCCGTTGTATTAGTGGGAGCGATGCGTAATTCTACTTCTTTGAGCGCTGATGGCGCTCTTAATTTATACAACGCTGTGAGTGTGGCTATTCATAAACAGAGTGCGAATAAAGGCGTTCTAGTGGTAATGGATGACACCATTTTTAGTGCTAGAGAAGTTGCTAAAACACATACCACACACACTTCCACTTTTAAAGCCCTAAATAGCGGTGCTATAGGAAGCGTGTATTACGCCAAAGTGCGTTATTACATGCAACCTTTAAGAAAACACACTATCAAGAGTGAATTTTCTATTCACGAATTGAAAAAACCCCTACCTAGAGTGGATATTATCTACACGCATGCTGGCATGACTTCAGATTTGCTTCAAGCAAGTATCAATTCGCATGCTCAAGGCATAGTTATTGCTGGGGTGGGCAATGGAAATGTGAGTGTTGAGTTTTTAAAAATGATGCGACAAGCAAGCAAACTTGGAGTGGTCATAGTGCGTTCAAGCAGGGTGGGAAGTGGCGAGACTACATCAGGCGAAATTGATGACAAAGCTTATGGCTTCATCACAAGCGATAATCTCAACCCACAAAAAGCTAGAGTGCTTTTACAACTAGCCTTAAGCAAAACAAAGAATAAGGAAAAAATCCAAGAGATGTTTGAAGAATACTAACTTACTTCAAACAAATGAGAGTATCAAAGCCTTAACTCTCTCATTTAGAAGCTTTGTCTTTTGACTCGTCATGCTTTTTTGTGGCATGTTCTTCGTGTTTGTCTGCAGTTTGATTGTCATGTTCATGGTGCTTGTGTTTTTCATGCTCATCATGTTTTTCATGTTTATCGTGGGTGTGGTGCTTATGCTCGTGATGTTTGTGTTTGTTCTTGCAACCACATGATTTGAGTCCAAGCTCTTTATCCATGCTTTTCATACCATGCTTATCAAGCTCTTCTTGAACCGCCTTTTTATGTGCTTCAAACTCTGCCACGGTCATATTATCGGTGTTTTTAATTGCATATTCATGCAATTGCTTATGAAATTCTGCACGCTTTTCTTTAGACATCTTTTTCATACGCATTCTCAATTCTTTTTTGTAATCTACAATATCCTTTGGAGCGACAATTCCAGCCATTTTTGCTAAATCTACATCGCTAGTCTTACTAAAATCTGTCGCATTTAAAGCTACAAATAACAAAGCACAAACCGAAAGGGTTCTTAACATTTTCATTCTTGTATCCTTATTTTAAAATTTTTAAAACTCACTTACTTGGGAGAGCAGTGCTTTTCTTTCTTTTTGGCTTTACACCAAACTTTTCTCACATCACCACTACAAACGCTCACATTAAGCCCTTTTTCCTTAATTTCTTCAGTACTTAAAGCTTTGGTTTTTTCTTCTAGTTCTTTACGCACTTCTTCACGCATTTTTTTAAAATCTTCTTCACTCATTTTTGAAAGATTTTTTTTAGCCATTCTACTGAAACTCGCCCGAAATTTCTTAGCATCTTCAGCGTTCAAGACCTTAAGGCGTTTAGATACCTCCATACGATAATCAATCGCTTCACTAGAAGGGAGAGTTCCAGCTAATTTCAAAAGCTCTTTGTCCTTGAGAGTTGAAAAATCTCTAGCCCCTAAGACTTGTAACCCCAAAATGGCTATGCAAAAAATCAAGCCCTTTTTCATGCCAAATCCTTATGCTGTTAAAATTTTTGCCCATAATAAGCAAATCGCTCGCATTTTAGCATGTTAATTTTAATCCGCTCTCAAAAAGCCCTAGAAACAAGTAGGATTTGAAATTTTTTAGCCCTTTTTAAAAAACTTATTTATTTGTTTTTAAGAAGTTTTATTGGATTATAACAAACGATAAACTAACAATTTGAAGCGAATCATTTGGAGATTATTATGGATTACCATAAAATAAGAAACTATGGCCTAGGCTTGTTAATTGTCGGTGTCATTACCGCCCTAGCTCTTTATATCGCACAATTTTCTTTTTTAAAAACAAATCATATTTCCGCTCTTTTAATAGGGGTTTTATTAGGGTTAATAGGCTCTTTCATTTACCCTAAGTATTCTCATCATATGAATAATGGGGTGCAATTAAGTGCGAAAAAACTCTTGCGTTTGGGGGTCATTCTTTATGGTTTTAAAGTGAGTGTAACAGAGATTTTAAGCTATGGTTTTTCGCCCCTATTTATCGCTCTTTTTGTAGTGGTTGCAATCTTTTTTATGGGGGTCTTGTTGGGTAATAAACTAGGGCTTGATAAAGAAACTTCCATGCTTGTTTCTATAGGTAGTGCAATTTGTGGGGCAGCGGCTGTGCTTGCGTTAGAAGGGGTGTTAAAATCCAAACCTTTTAAAAGCATTGTAGCTGTAGGCACGGTGATTGTCTTTGGATTATTCTCTATGTTTTTATACCCTTTTGTTTATCATCTAGGCATTATTCCTTTAAACCCCATGCAAGAAGGCGTGTATATCGGTGCGACTTTACATGAAGTGGCAAATGTTGTGGGGGCAGCTAGTTCTGTTTCATTAGAAGCTGAAAAAATAGCCATTACGATTAAAATGGTGCGTGTGATTTTACTTATTCCTCTATTGCTTGGCATTTCTCTTTATTTAGCTAAAAGCAACCAAAACACAGAAAAAACAAAAATACAAATCCCGTGGTTTGCATTCATGTTTTTAGGCATGGTCATTCTTCATTCTTATTTACCTTTATTCACAAAGGGCGTTATAAACCCCCAAATTTTAGAAAAAACTTTTGAAACTTTACGCCAAATTTCAGAAATTTGTCTCATCATGGCTATGAGTGCTTTAGGGCTTCAAGTAGATGTAAAGAATTTTCTCTCTAATGGTAGCAAGGCATTTTTGTTAGCTTTCATTTTGTTTATAGGGTTAGTTATAGGGGGGTTATTTTTAGTGAAAGGACTTGTATAAAATGTGGGTGATTTTTATAAAAGGGTTTAGTCTAGCTATCTCTTTATGTGCAGCTGTAGGGGCACAATCCTTATTCATTATAGAGCAAGGCATGGCTAGAAATTATGTGTTTTTAATTTGTGCTTTGTGTTTTATGTGTGATATTTTGCTTATGAGTATGGGGGTGTTTGGTGTAGGGGCTTATTTTGCTAAAAACCTTTATTTAAGCTTGTTTTTAAACTTATTTGGAGCGGCTTTTACAGGATTTTATGCTTTTTTAGCTTTTAAAACCCTTTTTCAAACTTTCAAAAACAAGCAAGTTCAAACCCCAAGAAAACTATCCTTAAAAAAGACCTTGTTATTTACTTTAGGCGTTACCTTGCTCAATCCGCAAGTGTATTTAGAAATGGTGTTTTTAATCGGAGCAAGTGCCTTGTCTTTTAATTTCACTCAAAAATTTGTCTTTTTAATAGGCACATTATCAGCAGCTTTATTTTGGCTTTCATTATTATGCACCCTATCCTTACGCTATGGCTCTATACTCTTAAACAATCAAAAAATCTTTATGGGTGTGAATCTCTTAGTAACAGCCATTATGGGAACTCTCAGCGTTACTTTATTCAGAGCTTTCTTAGCTACGCTAAGTAAAATCTAAAACAAAAACGCATAGCTTACAAAGAGTTCTTTATTCCTAAAAACGCTGAAATTTTGCCGAATAGTTTGTTGCTGCCATGCGTTGCTAGAGCCAAAATTCTTCCAGCTTTGAGCGTTCAAACTATAATAGGGTATCTTTAGCCCCACATTCAGGCGGTTGTGCTTACCCACATACAAAGAACCCCCAAAATTCACAAAAAACCCCCCACCAGCCGCAAAAAATTTATCATTTTGCTGTGTGTTTTGATTTTTCCACTGAGGACTCCATAATATTGCGTATTCCACCCCACCCCCAGCAAATATACCTATCTTTAAAAACAGCATTTTTTTTGTTTTCAAAGCATGTTTTAAGAGTGTGTCTATAGGCAAATTAACAAACACATTCATGTTTAAACTAAACGCCATAAAATGAGCGTTATTAAAAAGGAAGTTTTGGGGGCTTGGGGTTTTTTGTAAAATTAAAGAGCCTTGTTGTTGCGATTTAGGGTCATAGGTTTTAATCGTGTTTGGGTCATAATTCTGTTTTTCTAAAAGGGTATTAGACCCCACTTTTTGACCTAATTGAGCCTTAGCGTATTCTACGCCCCCCCACACCCTTAAACCCAAAATGTGGTATTTGTCTATGGATATTTCATCACCTATTTGACCTGTATAAGATAAGTTCTTACCCCCCTTATAATGGGCTTGTAGTTTCTCTTCATAACACACGCTATTAGGACAAGTAGGGTTATCTTTGTAGGCTTGTTGGGTCATTGTGGTATGTGTGCCAGCTCCTGTGCCTAGTCTAAAGCCTAAATAAATATGATTTTTAGTTTTAAAAAAAGGGGTTTTTTCAGCAGCATTAACCCCTAACACCCCCAAACTAGCTAAAAAAATAACCGCTTTTAAACGCTTTTTTGATTCAATTCTACCCATAATGGCACTTCACTTTGTAACATCTCTTGACTAAAAAATTCTTCTATACTCTCTCGCATGCTTTTTATCTCTGTAAGGGTATTGACGCAATTACGAAAAGCACTCGCCCCCATTTCGCCCTTAGCATAAGCATGCAAATTCTTCCTAAACATTATAACCCCCCTTGCCCCATAAAACTCCACCATTTTATCAAAATGCTCTAAAACCAAGTCCTTTTTCACCACAGCGGGCAACTCGGTGGTGTTGTTTCTAATCTGCCAAAATATCCATGGGGCTCTTAAGGCCGCTCGCCCTATCATAAGCCCATTAGCGTTGGTCTTTTCTAAAACTTCAAAAGCTTTTTTAACGCTGTCAATTTCGCCATTTGCCATAACAGGCACTTTTAAAATTTCTTTCATTAAAGCAATGCTTTCATAATCAATCTTATCTTTTTGATACCTATCACTTCGCGTTCTTCCATGCACGACTACATAATCAATCGGAGCGTCATTTAAAGCCTGAGCGATTTCTGTAGGAATTTTTTTATCAAAGCCTAAACGCACTTTCACGCTTGTGATTTTTTTAGTCGTGTTTTCTCTAATCACTTTGAGCAATTTCACCAGATGATTTAAATCTTTTAATAACCCGCTACCATTACCATGATTAGCCACCTTAGGAGCAGGACAACCGCAATTAAAATCAATCCCACTTACATGTTCTAAGGCATTGATTTTTTCAACCGCTTCTTTAACAACACTTTCTTTAGAGCCTGAGATTTGTGCCATAAAGTTGTCTTCTAAGCTAGATTTTTCTAACATCTTAGAAGTTTTATCAAACGCATACACTAGCGAATGCGAACTAACCATTTCACTTGTGGTAACATCGACGCCAAACTTTTTCACCACACTTCTAAAAGGCAAGTCTGTATAACCAGCCAAGGGGGCTAAAAAAAGCCATTTTTTAGGATTATTCTTAAAGTCCATAAATTCTCGTATAAAAGTTTTTCGTTATATTGACACAATTAAGGTTAAAAAGTGCTTTAAAAATTACAACCATTTTAAAAGCATTGCTTACAAAGAAAGATGAGCTTGTGGGCTTTAACCCACTTTAAAACAACAATTCAAAGCGATAAGTTATTTTGAAGAAACTTTTTTATCAAAAAAAAGAAACGCAAATTCATGGCTGATAAATTTTATATCTCTAAGGTGGTAACCACGCTGTTGCTCTTGTCTTACTATACTATTGATGCGACTTTCAATCATTTGATACGCCATCGCACTGCGTATTTCCACAACACGAACAAAACTCTCCATCTACAACTATCCACTCTACTTTACATATCGAGTTAAGACTAATTATAGTATAAATTTATTTTTATTTTAAATTAATACCTAATTTTAACCCACTCAATAAGCCATTCCAAAGAATTATTTTTAGGGCTAATTATCACTAGGTCTAAGCATTTTTCTAAAATTTCGCCTATTTCTCTGTGGCAATAACCTAAGCTTTTAAGCGTATCGCCCTTAAGGGCTAGGTGTTCTTTTTTAAAAGGCTCGTTATATGTTAGCACTTCATTGAATAAACTTTTGATTTTTAAAGCATGTTTTGGGGTTTCTAGCGTATAAAATTCTAAGGCTAGATTGAAAGGCTCTAAATCATAATCCTTTAATAAGAGTTTTAACTCTGTTTTATTGCTAATACTCAAAAAGGCTTTATGGCATTCTTTAGCTTTAGCAAATAAAATGCAGGTTTTCTTAGGGTAGCGTAAATTTTCCAAACTTTGTTGGTGTTTAAAAAACCCTAATAATCTTAGTTCTAAACTCCATAATTTTAAATTTTTGGGGGCTATTTTTAAAAACTCTAAATTTTTTATTTTCTCTTCAATCACTAATTCAAAAATCTCTTTAAATTCTTTTGTAACTCCATAAGCATTTTTCCCTATAAGAAGTTTGTTTAATTCGCTTTGCAAGCGTTCTTTTGAAAGGTATTTTAACAAATCTTTGCATTTAAAAATCGCTATTTGAGTGTTTTTCTCTATTTTAAATCCTAAGCTCGCACTAAATCTCAACGCCCTTAAAATCCTTAAAGCATCTTCAAAAAACCTTAACTCAGGCTTACCCACACATTCAATCACTTGATTTTTAATCGCAACTTGTCCTTTAAAAGGGTCAATAAACCCTTTTGTAGGGCTATATGCTATGGCATTCATACTAAAATCACGCCGTTTTAAATCTTCTATTAAACTCGTGCTAAAAATTAATTCCTTAGGCTTTCTGTGTTTGATATGCCCCTTTTCAATCCTAAAAGTCGTAATCTCATAGCTTTTATTGTTTTTAAGGGCTGTAAGTGTGCCGTGCTTGATACCGGTTTCTAGCACTTTAAAATGGTGTTTTAATAAGATTTCTTTACTCTCACCAGGCTTGGCATTTGTCGTTAAATCATAATCTTTAGGTATAAAGCCCATTAAATTATCACGCACACACCCCCCTACCAAATAAAGCTCATAAGGGGATTTTTCATAAAGATTAAACAGCTCTTTTAATTCTTTGTCTAACTCAAACACGCTTAACTCTTCAATTTTCTTTGTGTTATTATATCTTTTTAGTTTTTTTAAGGAATTTTTATGAAACAAGAAATTTGCGTTTTAAGTTTTAGTGGTGGACAAGATAGCACTACCCTAGCTGTATGGGCAACAAAACACTTTAAAAAAGTCTATTTAGTAGGATTTGATTACGCTCAAAAACACTCTATAGAATTAGAATGCGCTACAAAAATCGCTTCTCTTTTACAACTTCCCTATGAAATCATCAAATTAGATTTTTTAGAAAGCATTACAAACTCCGCCCTTTTTAAAAACTCTAAGGATTTAATAAAAAATTCACACACACAGCATAAAAATTTACCCAGCTCTTTTGTGCCTAATCGTAATGCAATTTTTATCACGCTTTTACATTCTTATGCCCAAAAACTAGGAGCTAGTAACCTTGCCTTAGGGGTTTCACAAGCGGATTTTAGTGGCTACCCTGATTGTAAAGAAGATTTTATTAAAAGTATAGAAAATTCACTTAATCTAGGCTCAAATACCCATATCACTATTCATACCCCCCTAATGTTTTTGACTAAAGCACAAGAATTTCAAATGGCTAAAGATTTAGGAATCTTAGATTTAATCATTAAAGAAACGCACACTTGCTATCATGGCGAGCGAAAGACTTTGCATGCTTATGGTTATGGCTGTAATGAATGCCCTGCATGCCAATTAAGAAAAAAAGGTTATGAAGAGTTTCAGTCGCAAATGATTCTTTGATTATTTCTTAAAACAAAGGAATTTCAATGGGTAATCTTGAAGAAATGCTGCGAGCATCTTGACTATTTAAGATGATTTCTTGGTTATCTTTGTCTAATAACTTCCCTAATATGTAAAGGGCTTCCTTTTTAGTGATGGGGCTAAATTCTTGCTTTTTAGTTGTGTTTTTCATGGGGCGTTCGCTAATGTAACTGATATGATTGTCAAATAAGGGCGTTATCTCTGTATCCCAGTGCGTTTTTATGGTGCTAATGTAATTTGGAGCCAGTTTGGTATTGTCTCTAATACACACAAAATGATTAGCATACACATAAGAACCTATGCGTAAAATCCCATAATTTTCTTTAAAATTTTGCACTCTTGAATTAAAGTTACTCCCCTTATTAAGAAACTCATCTATATCATCTAAATATTTATAAACAAAAGGAGCTAGAACTTTAAGTTTTTCTTTTTCTAATGGTTTTTTAGCCCCATTAAGATAAGGAAAAATGGCATAAGAATTAGCCCATTCTAATCCTGCACTTCTAAGCATAGGAGCTGTGATAAAGGGCTTGATAAAATCTAATTCTAAAGTAATTTGTTTGGTTTTATCTACCTTTAAACGATTATTGACTTTAGCATAAGGGTAAAACACCCCACAATTTGGGTTATCTTTAGAAATTTCTATAAATTCTAAACGCATAAGATAATTGACATTCACGCCTTTTCTAAAGGCATATTCACACACGCCTAACTTGGCTTTTAAGTCTTTAGCCCTATCTAAATTCTTAGTTACTAAGAAATTGTTGTTGAGTTCTGTTTTTAAAGCTACAGCATAATTTTCATTACATTTAAAACTTTCTTTGACTTTATCCCACTCTAAATTAGCATTAAGACTTTGATTAGGCAAGCGAATATATTCTAATAGCGGCACTATATTTTTATCTTTTAAAGGCTTTTTAGTGATTTTAAACGCACAAAAATCTAACCCTACGCCCTCAAATATCTCGCCCCCTTTAGAAAAATCTATAATCTCATTAAAGTAAATTTGTTCATTAGTGTTGATTTTTAAATTCCTAAAGCCCTCAAAAGATTTGTTAAATAAAATAGATTTAGGCATTAGAAAACAAAATGCCCCATCATCTTTAAGCCATCTTTCTATGCTTTTATTAGCAATTAAAGCACAGATATTAAGATTATTTCCCCCTACATTTTTATCATTAGAAAAAAGTCCACAAGTGCTTATATTTTCTTTAACATTTTCTCTATAGGTCTCAGGTAGAACACTCCATTGCACCCATGCAGGATTGCCCACTATAAAATCAAATTTGTCATAGATGGCGACTTTAAAATAATTAGAAAAAATCTTAAGCCATATAGAGTTGAGTTGCTTTTTTTCAAATTCTATTAAATTATCAATGCTTTGTAAAATTCTCTCTTTTAAGGCAATGCTATTTTTAATATCAGCATTCTGTTTTTCTAAAATCTCTAAAGCCTTTTGTTTGTCTAATTTAATAATCGCTTTTTCTACTTCATTAATTATTTCTAAAAAATTAGGTTTTAAGACAAGCTCTTTAGGTAGGCTAATTTGTATAAAATTTGTATCAAAAGCTTGTTGAAGCCCCACTGTGTAAAGCTTATAGTCTAAGCATTCTATATTATCAATTATTATCATCTTAGGGACATACAAGCTATCAGCTAGATAAATAGGAATTTCATACTTGGTGTTTAAGTCAAATATACAATGTTTTAAGCCATAAATCAGCATGTTAGCTCTAGCCATTAAAACAGCTATAGGGTTAATATCAACCCCTACAATGCCTTGTGTCATAGCCTTAAAATCTATTTTTTGTTCTAAAATCTTGTGTTTATAATTGATAAAAGCACATAAAAAAGTCCCGCTCCCACAATTAGGGTCAATAAAGCTTTTGTCTTTTAAATTATCTTTATCCTTAATGGCACACATTAGAGTGCGTTCAGCCAAATAATAAGGCGTATAATACTCCCCAAAACTATGCCTAACTACTTTAGGAATAAAATTAAGGTAGAGTTCTTTAAACAAATCTAGCATAGCTTGATTTTCTAATAATTCTATATTCTCATAAGCGCAAACTTTAAAGAGTAGTTTTTGTAGGGCATTTTTTAAAGGAGTGTTAAACTCTTCTTTGATATACCATGCAAAAAAATCATTATCGGTTAGATTGATAATGCCAATTTTTTTAAAAAATTCCCCTAATTCTAACTTTTCAAAAAAGTTTTTTACTTCTAATAATTTATCTGTTTTATAGAGATTATCTAAATCAATATAATGATGCATTAGAGTAACTTTGTCATTGATAAAACGCGCTAAAAGAAGTTTAATGATAATGCTTAGTGCAGAATGCAAAGCAAAAAACGCTTTGTATTCATTGTCTTTGGTAATTAGGGTATCAAAGATTAAAGAAAAAACTTCTCGCCTATCTTTTATATCTTGATGCTTTCCATTATCATTTTCAGCTAATCTGAATAACTTTTCCCACTCCTTAAATAAAAGCAAAGTTCTAGCATTTAACTTCCTCTCATTTTGCAAAGTGTTAAAAAAAATCTTAGCTAAATTTCTCACTTCATCGTTGTCTAAAAGCTTGTTATTAAAAGCATCAACTATCCCAAAATCTTTTTTAAAATTTGTAGGGCTAATACTAATTAAACCGCTATTAAAAAGACTTTTAATGAGAAAATCTAAGTTTTTAGCATTGATAACCCCACTATATTCTTCTTTATAGACAATTTCATTATTTATTTCTTTGGTATAGGCATAAACACTGGCCCCATCAAATAAAAACCCAAACATTTTAAAACCATTAAATCGTTCGTCTTTTAGGTAGTTTTGAATTTGTTCTAATGCTTTATCTGTTTCTCTATCATTTTTTAAGCGGTTATATTTCTTGTATTCAATAATGGTATTTCCATATTGAAAATCCGTGCGACCATAGGCATTTTTATTTTCATGCCTAAAGTTTTCATAGCTTGAATCAATAAAACCTAACTCTCTTAAAAGGGTGTTTAATTCATTTTCAAAGATATGAGCTAAGTCATTTTCACTCCCTTGCTGATTTAAAGGCGTTGAATTAGAGCTTAATTTCAATAAAAAATCATTGTAGATTTTTGATTGCTCTTTAGTTAATTGTGAAAAATTATAGAGTGCATAAACCATCTTTTTATGTTCCTACTTACAAAAAGATTTGAATATTTCTAGCCCACTATTATATTTTGTTTATCTTAAGTTTTAAGAAAAATCATTTTAAAAACAATCCGCTTTAATTAAAATTAAATTAAAAATATGTTAGTCTTTAGGCTTAACTTTTGATTAGGAAATACAATGTATAAAAACCTTTCTTATAAGCATTTTTTATCAAGCAAACTCACTAATCTCTCTAAAACCATTCTATTTTTAAACACTTGCTTTTTAGCCTACCTATTAAGTGCTTGTGGGGCGAATGTGCCTGTAGAAGAAGTGGTTGTCAAAGACCCTAAAGAAACTAAAGCTCAAGAAGTCGCTAGAGAAGAAAAGGCAATAGAACAAGAAAATGCTACTATTGATGCACACACCACCCCTACCATTAATCATTTCAATAACTATGGCTCTTTAAATGGCTTTTACAATTCGCAAGACAATCTTAATTCCCCTATGCAAAATGGAATGTATGGGGGCTATTACATGCCCTATGGTCTCATGCCTTATGGTTATGGCATGATGCCTGGATATTTTCCTTATGCTTTCTATTGATGTTTTAGAATAGCGTGAAATAGTTATTAAAAGATTTTTGTTTGCTGAATATTGTATTTAATATGCTAGACTGTAGGCTATCAAAATAGGGGACAAGGTAATGGGATTTATTAAAATTCTACTTTTTATATCGCTTGTTTGTAGCAATCTCTTTGCAGTAAGCTTAGAGATAGGTTCTAATCTTAAAAGCAATAAAAAACTTTATAAACTCACTAAAAATCGTGGTTTAGAAAGGGTGAGTATACCCATCATCAAGTTTAACAACGCCTTGTCTTTTGGGTCTTATATTGAAATGCCTAAAACCACAAGAAGCCATTTTTTAGGGCGTGTGGATGGCGGACTGATGATGCGTATTCGTTTCTAAGCTCAAATTCGTTCGCCTTCAAAATCTAAGTAGACGGAGTTTTTGAGCGTAAGGGTTTTAGGAAAGTATTGCATAAACAAATCTAAAAACACTTTTTCACCAAAGAAATCTCCTACAATAGTTACTTCTTCTATACTAAAATTCTGCGAACTATCCCAAATGAAATTCCCTAAAAACTCCGCCAAAGAATCTAAAATACCAAAGCTCAAGGTTTCATTATCCACGCCAGCTAATCTAAAACTCATTGCACTATGAATAATCTTTGAAAAGTTTAAAGCCATTTTGAAAGAGTTATCGTTAATGATTTTATAATCAATCCTAGGACCTTTGGGGCGTAAAAACTCTTTAGCCAAAGACACAATACTATGCGAGTCTAAACTATCGCTATAGCCTAAAACAAACCCCAAGATTTGGAAAAAATCTAATAAGTTTGCGCCCACTAGCTGATGATTAGAAAGCTCTAGCAATCGTTTGTAAAGATTAGGGAATTTCATGGCGTAGTTTTGTAGCATTTTAGACGCTTTTTCATCTTCTTTGAGAGTATTAAAAATTTCATTTAAATCAAATCTAACATTTAAAAGTGTTTTTAAAGAATCATTAGCGTGTAATAATAATCTTGTAGGGTGCTTGAAACTAAGATAGATAACAATAGAATTTGAAGTCGTGCCTAAAAACTCCAGCTCATCTTTAAAATGAAGGGTTGCGGTTTTATTTTCTAGCACAAAATTTTTAGCGGGAGTGATTAAGCGATTAGGGGTGTTAAAAAGCACTTTGTAATCTAAAAGCACTTCTTTATAATGACATTTATGCACAAAGACAAATTCTATACCCTCATCTTGTAAAATTTGACACAACAAATTTAATATAGGGTCATAGGGTAGTTGAATCATCACCTCATTATTTTTAAAAGTATCTTTAAACACGCTTTTTAGAGAGGCTTTGATACAAGGCTTTTCTAAGCTTGCTAAATATTTAGCATTTTCTAAAATTAATTTGGTGTAGGTTAAAACGCTAGAGAGAGAATTAAAAACTACCTTTTGAGATGGCTTTTTTAAAGAAAGGCATAACTCTCCCCTAGAAGTGTGAATGGGGATAAAATCTTGTGTTTTAAGCTCTTCTTTTAATTGTGTCAAACCTTCTACAAGCTCTTTAGGATTATGAATGGCATTTTGATTAAAAGTGATGCTTTCAACTAAGCCTAAAGTATCGGCATAAAAAGATGAGTTCTTATCTAAAAAATCTTTATGCTCTTTAGCGTTCATAAATAAGGGCTTTGAAGGGCTAGTATTTTTAAAAAGATTCTCATCTAAGGTTTCTGTAACTTCATTTAAAGATAAAAAGCTAAAATCTAAAGAAAAGGGCAAGACTTCACTTAGTTTTTGAGCAAATTCTAAGGTAGTCTCAGCACTTGCTTGAATATAAAAAGAAGTTATTTTATCCCTGTAAGCGCTATAAAAACTCGCTTGTAAACTCAATGCCATTTGCTCTAAAAGGGGCGTAAAAATTAAGTTCGTTGTTTCATCAACACATTTAAAAAGAAAGACAAAACCCATTCAAAAACCCTTGTAAGAAAGTTCAGCAATATCCTCTAGGGCAATATTATCAATGCGTTGCATTGTTACCCCCCATGTTTTTAATTGTGTTTCTATGGCTTTTAAGACTGTGTTTAAAGCGTTTAAAATTTCTTTTGAAAGCTTGAAAGTCGTTTCACTTCCTATTACAAAAGGCACAAGCCCCACAATAAAAGTCTTAGGCAAATCCCCTAAAAACTCTGTAAGTCTTAGAGTGTGTAGCATTTCTACTTCATGTGCACTCCCAGCCCATGTGATTTCTCTAGGAGCGTGATTAAAATCAAAGGCATAGACTGAGCCAACTTCAACATCTTTTGCACTCACACAATCTAAAATCAAAACCTTTTCATACGAAGTGATTAAAGGAATGAGTTGTTGGGCCATAGTTCCCCCATCTACAATATCTATAGAAGGCGAAAAAGAAAAATTTCTTTTGAGATAGTGGGCTAAATGCACCCCAATACCCTCATCACCAAAAAGGATATTGCCAATGCCTAAAATTAAGATTTTTTGGTTCATTCTTTGGTATAAGTGTAGCCATTAATCATTGCGTCTGCTCCTGTGCTTTTATACCTAATGGAATGGAAAAATACCATATAAATATGCACTGGAACAAATAAGATAAATCCCCAAGTCGCTAAGTGGTGGATAAAACGCACATTAGCTAATCCCCCACAAAACACTTCAAACCACTTGAACGCACTTTCTAAAAACGCTCCAAGCCCAGCGTGATAGACATTATAATACAGCACCACTCCGCTCAAACTCATCAATACCATTAAGGCAATCAATGTAAAATAAGCTACAAATTGAATAGGGTTATAAGCCCCCTTAGCGGTAGGTCTATCACTAATAAGAAAATACGCCTTCATTTGATTTATCCAAGCTTTTAAGCTCAAAACTTGGCTAAAACTTTTGCGTTCTATGGAGCTTTCTTTGCTGAAAAAAAGATAGATTCTAAAAAACAACGCACTAATGAGTAAAAATCCAAACATAACATGAAAAGAGCGGATATAGGCTTGTAAAAAATACATCTCTTTATAAAAGCTAGATTTAGGTTGTAAAAAAGGGTAAGCGATGTAAAACCCCGTAGCAATCAAAATAAAAATACTTATTGCCCTAACCCAATGAAAAAACCGCACAAAACCCGAAAACTCTTTGTGTAAAACGACCTTATCCATGCGTATTCCTTTTTAGAATTTAGCAAAATTAGGCTCTACTTTAAATTCATTTAAAGACTGCCCCTTGAAATCCATAACATGCACTGAGCATGCAATACATGGGTCAAAAGAATGGATGGTTCTAATGATTTCTAAAGGCTGAGTTAAATCAGCAATTTTAGTGCCAATCAAGCTCATTTCATAAGCTCCCCTTTGACCTTTAGAATCTCTAGGCCCCGCATTCCAAGTAGAAGGCACAACCGCTTGATAATTTTCTACTACACCATTTTTAATACGCACCCAATGACTCAGCATGCCCCGTGGCACTTGACCGATATAACGCCCTTTATACTCTTTATTTTTATCCCAACAAAGCGAAAAACTCCGTCCTTTAGGGCGGAGATGTAAGCGTCAATAGCCGTTAGGCTATTTTTTAGTGTCATTTAACCTAAAAACAAAAGGTTAGCAAATCTAATGTGGTGTTTCTTGCTCTTGGATATATTGCTTAATGATTTCTAAAGGAGCACCCCCACAGCTTCCAGCAAAATAACTAGGCGACCATAAATGATTGCCCCACAAAGTAGCTTTAACATTTTTAAAATTTTGTTGTCTAACCAAACGACTACTAACACCCTTTAAAGAATTAACTAACCTACTAACACTAACTTTTGGTGGATAATTGATAAGTAAATGCACATGGTCGCTTTCCCCATCAAATTCTACTAACTCGCTTTCAAAGTCTTTGCATACCTTAGCAAATACAGAACCTAAAAAGTCTATAACTTCTTTGTTGAATGCTTTACGCCTATATTTAGTTACAAATACTAAATGCACATGCATTAAAAAAACACAATGTCTGCCATGTCTAATATTATCAATTTGTTTCATAGACCAAGTTTAACTAAATTATGCTAAAATCTTTCTATGAAAGTAAATAAGGGCTTTAAATTTCGTTTGTATCCTACCAAAGAGCAACAGACCAAATTACAACACTCTTTTTTTGTCTATAACCAAGCCTATAACATTTGCTTAAATCTACAACAAGAGCAATACGAAAAAAACAAAGATTTACCCACTAAACAAAGAAAATGGCAAAAATCAAGCGAATTAGATAGTGCGATTAAGCACCATTTAAAAGCTAGGAATTTAAGTTTTAGTAGTGTAGTCGCTCAACAATCACGCATGAATGCAGAAAGAGCCTTAAGAGATGCCTTTAAAGTCAAAAATAGGGGCTTTCCTAAATTTAAAAACTCTAAATTTGCTAAACAAAGTTTTACTTGGAATAATCAAGGCTTTTCTATCAAAGACTTTAACGAACGCTTTAAGATGTTTAACTTAATGAAAATGCCCTTAAAAATGCGTATGCATAGAGACTTACCCCTTAATGCTAAGATTAAACAAATCGTAGTCTCTTGCTCTCATCAAAAATATTTTGTTAGTTTTAGCATAGAATACGAAAAAGAGCTTAACACTATTAAAGAGCCTAGAAATTGTGTCGGTGTGGACTTAAATATCTATGATATAGCTTTAAGCGTTGATTTAAAAGAATATGAAAAACTAACCGACCTAGAACAATACCAAAAAGACATGAAAGAACTAGGTTTAAAAGTAGATGAAAATATCAATCTAAAACGACTTATTCCTACTTATTCTAAACTACATTCTTTTAAAAAATACTCTAAAGAATTTAAAAGACTACAAAGAAAACAAAGCCGTAGGGTTTTAAAATCTAAACAAAATAAAATCAAACTAGGAGGTAATTTTTACAAAACTCAAAAAAAATTAAACAAAGCCTTTGATAAATCAAGCTATCAAAAACTAGACAGATACCATAAAATCACAAGCGAACTTTCAAAGCAATTTGAATTGATAGTAGTTGAAGACTTACAAATTAAGAACATGACCAAAAGAGCCAAACTCAAAAATGTTAAACAAAAGAGTGGGCTTAATAAGTCTATACTAAATACTTCATTCTATCAAATCATCTCTTTTTTAGACTACAAACAACAGCATAATGGCAAATTGTTAGTGAAAGCTCCCCCACAATATACGAGTAAAACTTGTCATAGTTGTGGGCAAATCAACCACGAGCTTAAATTAAATCATAGAGAATATCTGTGTCAAAATTGCGGATATATAGAGCATAGAGATATAAACGCCGCAAGTAATATTTTAAGCAAAGGGTTAAGTCTTCTTGGGTTAGGAAATAGCCTTGCAGACTTTAAAGAGCAAAGCCTTTCGTATTAGCATTCAGTAGGGTGCTTTAGTTAGGAAGCTCCTCGCTTTAGCGAGGGGTGTTTCACCAATTTTATAAGGAGCACAAGTGCTTTTATCACTCTTTAGATTTTCTACTAAAGCCTTAAAGGCCAAGAGGCCATTATCAGCAATTGTTTTAGCCTCAATACATCTTGCCGCAGTTCTGCCAAGTGTAGAAAACAACGCCTCCAAAGGTAATTTGGTGTCTTTTAAAAATTTGGTTGCTACTTCACTAATATAAGGATTTTTTGCCGCTAAACCTACCACCACCGCACTCAAAGGACCCACTTCCATAGGCTTACTATCATATCTAGGCGATTTTATCCAAGAATATTTGTCCTTAGTGTCAAGCACTTTAGTAGGGATTAATTTATTTTCAATACCAATACTCTCTCCGTCTTTGAAGCCGGTATAATGCGGATTAGTTTGACCATCATAGGGGTGGAGCTGTGCCTCTTTAGTGTTTTCATATTGATACCAAGAATGCGTAACTTCTTCTTTAATCAAATTTTCATCAATAGGGTGCAATTTAGAAATATCGCCATCACGCACAATCCCACTACTCAAAAGATATTTATCTCTTCCAAGTAGCACTTCTTCATAAGCGATGAAATCTTTCAAGCCACAACCCTTTAAAACAGATGGCTCTTTTGCAAACATTTCACCGGCCATAACTAAATCAGGATAATAGGCATGATTGACAAAATGCGCTACTATCTCAAACTTACTCTTCCATTCAGCAAGTCTTGTAGGGTCTAGTATATCCATAACACTTGTTACGCCCCCAACCGTTAGGCTTTGTGGGTGGGGTTGTTTAGCTCCAAAAATAGCGGTCATTTTAGCCGCCTCTCGTTGGATTTCTAAAAGTTTGAGATAGTGGCTTAATACAATTAAGTTTTGCTCTGGGCTTAAATGATAAGTTTTATGCCCATAATAGCCATTATTAAAAGGCCCTAAAGAGCCACTTTTGGCAAAATCACTCAAGCGTTTTTGAACCGCCTTTAATTCGCCTTCGCCGGTATTGATAGGATAAGGGGTGTATTTAAAAGCAAGTTTTGAAGCTTTAGCTGGGTCAGCTTTCAAAGCGCTTAAAATATCGCACCAATCAAGCCCATGCAATGTGTAGAAATGCACTACATGGTCGTGTAAAAGAAGCGCCATATTCATTAAAGAACGCACTAGTTGTGCATTTAAAGGAGGTGTAATGCCTAAAGCGTTTTCTACTGCAGTAATACCAGCTTTATAGTGCGAATAGGTGCATACCCCACAAATCCTTTGAGCGATAAAGCCTGCATCTCGTGGGTCTCTACCCTTAATGATAGTTTCTAGCCCCCTAAAAAGTGTAGAAGAAGAAAATGCATCAGTAATTACATTATTATCATCTACGATAACTTCAATTCTTAAATGCCCCTCAATCCTAGTGATAGGGTCTACTACAATTCTTTTTGACATACCAATCCTTTATTGCTCTTTATTTTTGATAGCTTTAGATAGAAGTGCATGTGCAGCAATGCCAATAGCGGTTGCACTAAGTAAGGTCGTGCCAACTTTATCAGCAACCTTATCAGCCCCAGAACCATTAAAAGCGGTTTTTATAGAGCGATTAGCTAAAGGCTCTTCAAAAGGACTCATCGTATCCCAAAAATTTGGTTCAGAACACCCTATACAACCATGCCCTGCCCCTATAGGCCAAGAAGTGTGCGAGTTAAAGCGCAGTTTGGAGCAATTATTGAAAGTATAAGGCCCTTTACACCCCACTTTATACAAACAAAAGCCCTTCTCAGCATTCGCATCGCCAAAATGCTCTACAAACTCGCCTGCATCAAAATGCCCTCTTCTTTCGCATAAATCATGGATTCTATTTCCATAAGCCCAAGCAGGGCGATTATACGCATCAAGTTTAGGAAGAGTGCCAAACATCAAGTAGTAAAGCACATTACCCACGATATTTTTTTCACTAGGTGGGCAACCTGGCACATTAATAACGGGCTTATCAATGATTTTATGCAAAGGTTGTGCGTTAGAGGGGTTAGGATAGGCCGCTTGCACGCCCCCAAAGCTTGAGCATGTGCCTATGGCAAAAATGGCGGCGGCATATTTAGCTGCCTTTCTGCACTCCTCAGCCCCCGTGCTAGCGTTTGAGCCTTGAGTAAGAAAGTATTCCGTGCCTTGTGGGATACCACCTTCTACCATCAAAATATAATTATTTTTGTGCTTTTCTATGGCTTCATGCAAGCTTTTTTCAGCTTGAAAGCCACTTGCTACCATAATGGTCTCGTGGTATTCTAAGCTGATATAATCAAAGATAATGCTATCAATGGTTGGGTCAGCACTTCTTAATAAGCTTTCAGAACAGCCAGTGCATTCTGCCATGTGTAGCCAAATAACAGGCAATCTATTAGCTACTTCTACAGCCTTTAAAGTCAAGGGGGTAAAACTAGCTGGTAAAGCTAAAGTGGCACTCATCATGCCAGCCCATTTGAGCAAATCACGCCTAGAAATACCAGCCTGTTTAAACTCATCTTGTAAGTTTTTATGCTCGTTGTGAGCGTTAAACGAACTGATGATACCAAGGCGTTCTTCAATCTTTTGATAGGTTTTCTTTTCATCGTGCTTATTAGAGAACATAGTCGCTCCTTAACAAAAAGTTTCACTATCGTAACATAATAAGGTAAGCAAAAAGGGGTATAAAATAAGAAAAACATCTTAGGAAAGAGAATATTATTAAGCCTTTTTTAATAACACTCAACAATACCTCAAAAACAAGCTAACACAGCACTCTATTTGAAAATCTAGTTTGAAATGACTACTAATGGTTTGAAGCAAATATGACTAGTGAAGAAAACAAACCCAATCCGAATTATTTCTCCAACTTTGCAATTATCTCAATTTACCCCCCGCTAACTTATTTAAGTCTTTTTAACCAGCTCTGCCTGTGCCAAATCAAGCTGCTCTATCTTACAAAGCAATTGCTTTCATTTTTTTAGAAGCAGCAAATTTACATGCTTTATTTCTAATTTTAATTATCCATATTAACAAATTTTAGCTACTATGTAGGCATAGTGCTGGGTTTTAGCCCAACACTATGCACATTTCAAAAGGTGGCATAAACAACAGAATGACGCTGGGCTTGTAACCCAGAGCGAAGGTTATTTGCGTTTATGCTTTATTGTTCTTTTATAGCTATTTCCATTCTTATAATCACCTTTTTCTTTAAACATCGTTACAAGACTTAAGCCATTGTGCTTCTTGCTCACTTGCTCTACAACTACAAAATAGCCGTCAACTTGTTTATAGCTTGTTATCTTTTTTAAACCATTATCCTATGCAATTATTATAGTTTCATCAGCAGCTTTAACGATGTTTCTATAATTTGCTAAGTCATTGTAGGTTATAGGGAGTTGTGAATTGCTTTTAACAAGCTTTGAATCTTCCCCATGCCTGTTTAGTGAGTGCCTTATCGCACTAAAATCTATCATAGCTTTAGCATCGTTTGGATACTTCAATCCTAGCTCTTCAGATAGTTTTGGTTCTAGTATTTCAACAGCGACTTTCTTATTACTCTTTTCAATGTATTCAACCACTTCAGGCGTGAAATTCTGTTCGCCTAAAATAAGCATGTCTCTTCCTTTGCTTGGGCTTGTGTTAATACATTTTTTAATTTCATCAAGAGAGAGTTTTTCCATCATGTAGTCTTTAGGGTTTTTATCAAAACCTTGATTATACGATTTTTTCACTCGTTAATTTTTTGACCTTATTAAAAGATTTGGTTATAGCTCATTCTCATAGTCCACTTCTTGATTAAGTAAGGTTCAATCAGCTATTTCATATAGCAAAAGATTGAGCCTAACCACTTTCTCAAGCGAGCTGATAATGCCCCCCTCTTGGTGTTTTTATCTCTAATTTTAGTAATGCCTAACTAATTCAAAAGATTTTTTCATGCCCACAATCAATTATGGCGGTATTTATAGACCAATTAATTTTTTAATTCATTCTCAAAGCAAAATTAGAATGATTTTAAACTCTTTAATCAAAACAAATAGCTATAACTTGCCTGAACAAAAATACCATTCAAAAAACTAGAATGCTCAAAAGAATTTCTTATTTTTGAAAAGGGTATTTTTGCTCCAAACTCTATGCGATGATGGTTTGCAATCGTGCTACCAACCCCTACATTAAACAATCCATTATAACCCATAAACAAGCTATTTTCTATGCCTAAGCGGATATTTTGATAGAAATTTCCTATTCCAAGCCCCCCATACACTCCCAAACTGAATTTTTTATAGGTGTAAAAATTACTCAATACATCAACATTCACGCTCAATAAAGAAGTTACAATGGTGTTTAGTGCTGTGGGTTTTAGCACCATTAAATAAGAAAAATCAGTTCTTAAGGCTAAAAATTTCAAAAAAGCGAACTGATACCCCCCTTTGACCCCCCATAAAAACGCCGTATAATCGGTGTTAAAAGTTTTTTGTTGTGTTTGAATAGGGGCTAAACCCACCATAGCCCCCAAGAACAAATGGCTTCTTTTAGACTCAAACGCCCCTAACAAACTAAAGAGCAAACAAAGAATTAAGCAAATCTTTTTCATTTTAAGGTTTTTTGACTTTGATAGAACCGCTTAATCTTGTCATCTATAGGAGCCAGCAAACGATAAAAAACCGGCACAATGAGTAAGCTCAACACCATAGAAATCATCAAGCCCCCACTCATTGCAATTCCTATAGGAGATTTCATTGCCGCTCCATCCCCACTCGCTAGTGCCAAAGGCAACATGCCACAAACCATAGCAATGGTAGTCATTAAAATCGGTCTCAAACGAGTTTCCCCAGCAAATAAAATAGCTTCTTGAATACTACAACCTTTTTTACGCTCTTCATTAGCCACATCAATCAAAAGCGTGGCATTTTTACCCACCATACCTATGAGCAAAATCAACCCCATCATAGAAAACATGCTCAAAGGCTGGTGTGCTAAGGCTAAAGCAAAAAACGCTCCAGAGAAGCTTAAAGGCATGGTAACCATAATGATTAAGGGCTCTAAAATGGATTCATACAATGCCGCTAAAATCATATAAATCAACACAAACGCTGTAGCTAGAGCAATCATAAACTCCGCACCGGTTTCTTTAGTGTTATTAGCTTCACCTGTGAAGCTGTAATTCGCCCCTTCAACAAGCCATTCTTTGGAGTGTTTGCTCACTTGCTTTAAAATCTCACCTAAGGAAACGCCCGCACTCTTATTAGGCTCAGCAAACACCGTAACGCTGCGCTCACGATTATAACGAGTGATATTAGACGCACTCTTAGTTTCTTTGATTTCTACCAAAGCATCTAAAAACATCAATTTGTCGTATTTATTACGCACTTGTAAGCGTTTGATGTCTTCTATAGACACCCGCTTATTACTAGGCACTCTAATGACCATATCATATTCTTTTCCATCTTGTTTGAATACGCTTGCTTGAGAAGTCCCAGAAAATGCGGAACTTACCACCATACCGATTGCTTGAGCGCTAACGCCGTATTTATTAGCATTTTGTCTTAAAATTTTTAGTTGCAATTGCGGTTGCGATTCGCTAGTGCTGGTGTGATAGCTCTCAACCTTGCCTTTGAGTTCGTTGCTCTCTAATAAGAATTTCTTCAAATTTGCCACGCTCTTATCCACCACTTCTTGAGAATGTGCAAAAACAAAAGCTTGAAAAGGCGAACTATCCCCACCACCTAAAAGAGCGACTTCAGAAAAATTGATACTCTCTAAATCTTTAGCTTCAGGCATGCCATCTAGTTCCTTCTTCAAAGCCCGCATAAGAGCAAATTGCCCTAATTTCCGTTCTTTTAAAGGTTTGAGTTGCACAAAAATCCTAGCCTTAAAAGGGCTTTTGATGCTTCCATAGCCTACTTGTAAGGTTGTAAACTCCACTTCACTATGTTTTTCAATGGCTTTTTGAAAATTCTTAGTCTTTTGTGTCATGTAGTCTATACTCACACCAGGGCTTGCCTTAAGCCATACTTGAAACTTCCCCCTATCTTCTTTAAGCATAAAATCCATACCAAGCCTAGAAGCTACAAAAAGCGAACTAAAAAACACCAAAACCACTGCTAAAAACACAATGAGTTTATGCTCTAAAACCCATTTGAGTAAGCTTACATAACGAGACTCTAAGGCTCTAAAAAAAGGCTCGCTCCACACATAGAAGCGTGAATGTTTGGGGCTTACCACAATGGAACTTACCATAGGAATAATGGTAACGACCACCACATACGATAATGCAATCGCTAAAGCCACTGTAATCCCAAAACTCTCAAAAAAGCGTCCGATAATGCCCTTCATATTCCCTATAGGCACAAAAACTGAGAGCAACATCGCAGAAATTGCCACCAAAGCAAAGCCGATTTCTCTCACCCCTTCATAACTTGCTGTGCGTTTATCCATACCCATTTCCAGCTTTTTATGGATATTTTCAATCACCACAATTGCATCATCAATAATAATGCCTATCGCTAGAGTTAAGGCCACCATAGTGAGCATATTTAGAGAAAATCCCATCCATTGAATGAGAGCAAAAGTTCCCATAATAGAAATAGGAATAGAAATCGCTGAAACTAAAGTAATCGTGCCACTACGCAAGAATACAAACACGACTAAAACCGCTAAAATTCCCCCCAAGATTAAGTCAAATTTCACATCTTCAATAGAAGCACGAATATAAGTGGTAGAGTCCATAAAAGGTCTGATTTCATAATTAGAGCTGATTTCTTGAATGTGTTTTAATTCACGATACACCCTATCTACAATTTCAATTTCATTCGCCCCAGCAATCTTTTGAATCTCCAAAATCACACCGGGTTTCTCTTTGAAACTCGCAAAAGTATTGTTTTCTTCTAAGCCTATTTTAACTTTAGCAATATCACTCAGACGCACATGATTAGCCACCTGAATATTTTCCACATCTAAAACGCTATAACTATTAGCATTCACTAAAATATCTAGCTCTTTTTGGCTATTAACAATACGCCCCCCATCAATTTCTACATTCTCTGTTTTAAGGGCGTTAAAAAGGTCTGCATAAGTGATATTGTATTTATTCATCAAAGTAGGGTCAGCATAAATCCTGATTTGCTTTTCCCTAAAACCATTGAGTTGCACACCCCCTACCCCACTGATTTTTTGGAGCATGGGCTTAATGGTATTTTTAGCGTAGTCATTAATGGTCGCAATAGGCACGCTTGAACTACTTACAAATAACGAAATAATGGCTTGACCGCTGGTATCAAATTTATCAATAGATGGTTTTTGAATGTTAGGGTCATCAAAACGCACGGAAGAAATTTTATTCACCACATCATTTAGGGCTTCATCATTAGGTTTTTCTAGCTCAAACTCAATCGCAACAGAACTCACATTCCTAGCACTATTAGAAGTAACCTTCTTAATCCCATCAATTCCCATAACCGCTTCTTCAATTTTATCGGTTACTTTGCTTTCTATAATCTCAGCACTAGCCCCCGGATAGATAGTATTAACCACCACAATAGGAATATCAATATTAGGAAAAAGTGCCACACTAAGCTTCTTAAATCCCATTGTCCCAAAAAATACAATCGCAAGAGCAAACATCAAGGTTGTAATAGGACGACTAATCGCTACTTTATACATACTAATTCCCTACTACTCAAGCGTTTGGATAAATCCATCGCCAAAAAGTCCCACAGCCATGTGATTAGACACCAAGGCTTCAGCACTCACCTTTCTGGTATTTTCATCAATAGCTGGATAAATCTTAGTGATTTTAGCTTCGTGTTTATGAGAATCTCCATCTACAGAATAAGTGTAAATGTCCCCCACTTTCACTGAATCAATGTATTTGGAATCAAATTCTAACACTAATTTTTTTGAATGACTAATCAGTCTTAAAAGCACGGTGTTATTCGCATTCACCCCTTCGCCCACTTGAATATTCTTGCTTGCCACTATGCCATCAAAAGGGGCTCTTAGAATCGTTTTATTCAATACAGAAATAGAGTAGGCATAATCAGATTCTAAGCGTTTGTAATCAGTTTTATAACGCTCTAAGGTGTTTTTATCCACAGCACTACCTATTTTATTGTAGCGTTCGTATTGTTTTTTAGCAAAAATGAGTTGTTGCTCAATAGAATTGCTTTGAGCTTGTTTATCTTGATTATATAAGAGCAACAAAACATCGCCCTTTTTTACCACACTCCCTTCAGTAACTTTAATGCTATCTACAATACCATAGCTATCTAAAGTGAGCTTAGAATCTTGTGTGGCTTTCACATTAAAAATAGCATATACTCTTTCACTCGCTTCTATGCTCAAAAAACTAAAACATAATCCCATTAAAATTTTTTGTATCATTTTGATTCCCCTTAATGCACATAATCTTGTATTTTATGCCCGCTATAAAAAATATAATTAGCTTTTTGCATTTCATAATTATTTAACGCTAGGTTATAAGCCACTTCCGCATCAAAACGAGTGCTTAACCCCCTTAAATAAGTGGTAAAATCCACTAAATTTGCATCGTATTTCTTCTTAATACTCATAAAAGAAAGATTAGCTGATTCTAAACTTGCCTTAGAAGATTGAATCTTAGCCTTAGCAATTTCTAGCGATTTTCTATAAAGTTGTTCATCTTTAGCTTGTTCTAACTTCTTGTAAGCTAAATTCTTTTCGCTCGCTAATTTACCTAATACAATAGATTGTTTTTGTAAGCTCAAACCTATACCATCAAAAACTTTCATGCTCACGGTAACTCCAGCAGTATTTTGCTGACCTGGATAGAAATTTCCTGCAAAACCTTGTGCATAAGCAGGCTTTTGAATCCAATATTGCCATGAGTCAAACACATCTACACTAGGGTAATAGTTAAGTTGCTTGTTTTGGTATTTGAGTGCGACAATTTTCTCCCTTAAAGAAACTAAATCTTGGCGTTCTCTTAGCTGTAAATTAGGCACATCAATGGCTGTCTTTTTTAGATTTTCCACATTTAAATTCGTTAAATATTCCAAAGTCAAGCGGTTTTGTTCTAGTGCAAACTGAATATCTAAAATATCGTATTCGCTCAAGCTCCCTTGCGCTTTCAAGCTTTGCAAATCATCAATGGTCGTTAACCCTTCGTCATAAAGTTTAGAAACTCTTTTAATATCTATTTTGATTTGCTCTAATTTTTTTTGATAAGCAATCAAGCGAGCAAGATTATTAAAATACTGGTAATATTGTTGCACCACTTGTAGATATACACTTTGCTTAGCATATTCTAAGTTTGCTACGCTAGAGCGATAGGTTGCAGATTTTTCTTTAACATTATTCACACTGCTAAACCCATTAAACACATTTAATTTGACTTGCGCTGTCAATTGTTGTGTGTTATAGCGTTTAAACGCTGGCGTGTCTCTGTTTTCATTTTTAAAATTATAATGCATATCAAAAGTAGGTAAAAACATCGCTTTTGAAATGGTATGGTTTTTCATCGCTTGCTTGACATTCAGTTCTTGAGCTTGTAGGCTAAGATTAGTCGTTGCACCTTTTAGCAATTCATAAAGTCCTAGAGCAGCTTTATCGCTTTTTTCATGGTATTTAGAAATTTCCTTAGTAATGCTAAAGTCCGTTTGAGCAGACTCTGAAGCGATAAAACTAGGGGTAACTTCTAACGAATTTGTTAAAGGTTTGAGAAGTTTTAGGTCTTTATGGTTGTATTGATTGAGAATTTGCTTAATTTCTGTCGGAGTTTTAGAAAAATTTTCTGCTAAAGCTAATACCCCACACAGCCCCCACAAACTAACATACCGCATAATAGTATTCATAAAGCCCCCCTATCGCTTAGACCTGCTACGCACCAATTGCACTAAATACTTAGCGTTCTCTCTAGGTAAATCAGGTAGCATTCCATGCCCTAGGTTAAAAATATGCCCTTTATTACCCATAACTTTTAAAATCCTTTCAACACCTTCTTCTAAGGCCTTTTTACTATAAAGGCGAGCAGGCTCTAAATTTCCTTGTAAAACATATTTATCTTGAAAAACCTTCTTTGCATTTTCTAAAGGAACACTCCAATCAATCCCTAGCACATCAAACTCCCCATCTATGCTATCTAAAAAGCCACCAATTCCTTTAGGAAATAAAATTATAGGAACATGTGAATAACGCTTTTTAATCTCTTTAGAAATCATTTTCATATAATGCCAGCTAAAATCTAAATAAGCTTCTTTTTCTAACGCATTCGCCCATGAGTCAAAAACCATAACCGCATTAACCCCTGCTTGAATTTGGAGACTCAAATACTCTATAAGCTCTATAGTAAGCTTTTCTAATAAGGCATGCAAAATCTTAGGCTCGCTATAGAGCATTTTCTTGCTTTTAGCATAAGTCTTGCTCCCTTCACCTTCTATCATATAAGTGGCTAAAGTCCAAGGCGAACCACAAAAGCCTATTAACGCCTTATCCTTTGCTAGTTTCTTACGAGTTTGAGAAATCGTAGCATAGACATATTCTAAATTTTTAGCCGCCCCACTCTTCAAGCTTTCTACACTTTTTAAATCCGTAATGGTTTGTAAAAAATGCGGCCCCTTTGTGGGAATAAATTCCAAATCCAAGCCCATTTCTAAAGGCACGACCAAAATATCACTGAATAAAATAGCCGCATCCACATCTAAAATCTCTACAGGCTGTAAAGTAACTTCTGTAGCTAAATCGCTGTTTTTACACAATTCTAGGAAACTTCCAGCCTTTTTGCGCGTCTCTTGATATTCACTGAGATAACGCCCAGCTTGACGCATCATCCAAATAGGTGTGTAGGGTGTTTCTTTTTTAAAACATGCATCAATAAAAATCATTGTAAATCCTTAAATATTTATCTATTATTTATTTTTGGTTAATTCTAAATTCTACAATAAGTATTTTATCCTAAAAATTTAGTAAAATCATAAAATGTAAAAGTGATACCAATAGAATAAATGTTTAATCGTGGCGTGCCAAAAGCTTTGGAAAACTTGCTTTCAATAAAATAAAAAGGAATGCCACCCCTTGCTTCTACGCTCAAACCAAAATTTTTAGCCACATTAAAGAATATTCCTATACTACCCACAGCAGATTGAATATTGAATTGATATTTATCTATCTTAGCCCCTAAGATTTGGAGTTGATACCCTAATGAGATTTTAGGAACTACCCACCCCCTAAAAAGTCTCACACCCGCCATAAACCCCGCACTCATAAAATAAGACCTACCCATTGCACCATCCAAGTAGCCCCCTAATAAAAACTTATCTTTCACTATTTTACCCGCTTCAAGAGCTAAAATGGCGTCATGGTATTTTTTATTGATTAAAATAGGGGGACGATTCTTGGGGCGAATGGGAGATTTTTTGGTCGTTTGCATGTGCTGGTAAAGATAGCCGATTTTAAAGGAGCCGAAATATTTTTTTGTCGGCTCTAAAGGCTTAAAGAAATGATTCTTAGCACACAAACCCCTTCCAAAAAGACCTAGTGCCAAGCCAAAAAGAGATACAAGAAGCATAAGAGATGCAAGGAATCTAAAAAATCTAAGAAGCAAACACAAGCTTTAACTCCAATTTTTGCTTAGAAAATTCTACAATTTTTCCATGAAATCTCGCATAAAGTTGTGCCAAAGAAATAGGATTTTCATAAAGCGCTAAAGCATGGCTTAAATTCTCTTTAATGCCTTTTTCAAAAAAGCTTTGCAATGTGTCATAATCTTCTATTTCTATGCCTAATTTTTTTAAAAAAAGATAGCTGTATTTATCCACTACCATCACTTCTTTAGCACACACATAGCATAAAATTGCATCCGCACTTTCTTTACCAATACCCTTTTGTTTTAAAAGCCACTCTCTAGTTGCTTCATTTTTAAAATTTTCAAAACTTCCAAAGTCGTTTAAAATATTTCCACTCAAACTAATGAGTCGTTTTGCTTTTTGGTTATAAAACCCGCTAGGACGAATGCATTCTATAAGCACTATAGGCTCAATATTAGCGAATTTCTTAAGATTAATTTCATCATCACTCTCTAAGAAAAGAGCGTTTTTTAAATTTTCTAAAGACTTCAAAACGGCTTCAAATTTTGTATTCTGCGTCAAAATCGCTCCTAATAAAGCTTCAAAACGAAACGCTTCAGGCCACCACCAAGCGGGGGCATTTTTTAATAAGTCCAAGCTCCTTAAAGCCTTTAGAATCTCTAAACTATCTAACATCAAAAACCTTGCAAATTAAAGAAATTAAAAGAATATTTTAGAAAAAGAAGTTAAATCTAGCTACCATGATGTTAAATCAAAGCTCCCTGACTAGCATAAAAGCTAATGCCTTAAAAAGCACTAGCTCCATACAAATATCCTCTAAACTATGTCAAAAGCCTTAAGATATTTTGCTGAACGGTATTAGCCTGACTCATTGCATAGCTACCTGATTGTGCCAAAATGTTATTCTTGTTGAAGTTAGCACTCTCTTCAGCAAAATCTACATCTCTAATTTGAGATTCAGCGGCTTTCACATTCACCTGAGTGATACTGATATTATTCACGGTGCTAACCATTTGATTTTGCACAGAGCCTAAATCAGAACGCACCTTATCTAGCATTTTCATAGCAGATTCAGCAATATCCATAACGACCATTGCACCCCTTAAGGTTGTAACCCCAGCTCCCAAGCTATGATTACCACTAGCAATAACAGCGTTATAGTTTGCACCGCTTGCTGATTTGACATCGGCGTTAAAATTTCCTGTAACATCACGCAAATTCACGGTGGTTTCTGCTACTTGAGAGTCTCCAAAACCAATCGCACTAAAGCCCATATTTTGTGAATCAGAAGCTGATACCACATTAATGCTCTTAGCGTCTAATCGTGAGAGAGAGAGTCTTCCATAGTTAGTAGAACCTTGCGTTAAATCCTGTCCGCCATTAACGGTGGTTAAAGCACTAGGCACACCATCAGCTTTATCGGCTTTTAAATCAATCCCACGCCCATCAATGCTACGCAAATTCAAGCGACCGTCTTGGTCAGTGTAAGCTTCTACGCCCGTTTCACTGGTAACTGCATTAATCGCTGCAACCAACCTTCCATCAGTGTCGTTTTTCTTAACGGCTACAATGTTGCCTAAATGGATTCCATTTAAAGTCAAATTACTCACATTACCTGATTGCACAGAAGTATCACTGGTAGTAATAACATTAGCAGTCGCCCTAATACCGGTTCGGTTAGAGTTTTTGTTAATCACTTCCGCTAATACGCCAATTCCAGTGCCTGCTGAACTAGAAATTTTCACACTCTCTAAGGTTACATCATTCACGCCATCCACTTGTCTGAAAGTCAAACTAATGTCTCCAGAAGCTGTAATCAACGAACCTGTAGCGATTCTTACTTGACCGATTTTATCTGAAGTGGTAGAACCAATAGAAGCCTTGATGCTTTGGTTAGAATAAGCGCCCACTTGGAACTCTTTGTTAGTAAATTGACCAGACAACAACGCTTGCCCATTATAAGTAGTCGTATTACCAATATTATCCAAACCTTGAATCAAACGAACAATATCAGACTGAATCGCTTTACGAGATTCTGTAGTTTGCCCATCTTGAGCCGCTTGAGTGGCTTTAACCTTAACGGTATCTAGAATTTTTAACTGCTCATCCATAGCCTTATCTGCAATTTGGATAATCCCCATGCCATCATTAGTGTTAGCAATCGCTTGACCTAAGCTACTCGCTTGCGAACGCAAAGAATCTGCAATAGTCATGCCTGATGCGTCATCAGCCGCCTTGTTGATTCTCAAACCTGAACTCAATCGCTCTAATGAAGTCTTAAGCGCGTTTTGAGTAAGAGTAGATTGCACATGCGCATTTAACGCATTAATATTTGTATTGACCTGAAAAGCCATTGTTGAACTCCTTGTTGTTAAACCCAAAGGCATCCTTGCTTTTGGTTAAAGCTACAATCGGTTAGAATTTAAAATTTTAAAGAGCAAAGTGAATATTTTATTTTTGGATTTAGCATCCAAACCAAGTAACGCTCATCTCTGTTATTAGATACGCTTTTAAACATCTCATAACAAACGATACTTCCAAAGAACTTCAAAGGAATGTTTTATTATTTTTAGGTATAATCACAAAGGATAGGCTTACCCCTAGAGACCTTTAATTATTGTATATCATAAGAATTGAAGGAAATTTTTGCATATTTAACTTAATTTTAAGGAATACTATAATGTTTGGAAATAAACAGCTACAGCTTCAAATCAATCAGAAAAATTCTGAGATTATGGCACTAAAAAAAGAAGTCAATCTCTACCATAACCTTTTGGATTTGTGCTTGCATGAAGGTTTTATAGGTATCAAAAACAATAAAATAGTCTTTAAAAGTGGGAATCTTGCAGACTTAAATAATCTAGAAGAGCAAAGCATTCATTTTAAAGAAAATGCAGAGAGCATTGATTTGCAAGGTGTTTCTTATTCTTCAAAAAGCCAAAATATTGATGGCGTGCAGTATTTTTCACTCGCTAAAAAAACAAGTTGTGTGGGGGAATACCATAAAAATGATTTGTTTAGAACTTTTTATGCGAGCCTTAAGGAAGGTTTGGAAGGGGCTCAAGAAAGCATGCAACATCTCCATCAAGAGACTGGCGAACTTCTAAGTGCGAGTAAGAACGGCGAAGAGCATTCTATTGAAGGGCTAAAAACCGTTAATAAAGCAAGCCAAAACATTGAATCTCTTTATGAAAAAATGCAAAATGCCACTTCATTAGCTGACTCACTCAATCAACGCAGCAATGAAATCACTCAGGTAATTTCTCTTATTGATGATATTGCAGAACAAACCAATCTCTTAGCCCTAAATGCCGCCATTGAAGCCGCACGAGCAGGTGAGCATGGCAGAGGCTTTGCAGTGGTAGCTGATGAGGTTAGAAAACTAGCTGAAAAAACCCAAAAAGCCACTAAAGAAATCGCTGTCGTAGTTAAAAGCATGCAACAAGAAGCTAATGATATTCAAACTAATACTCATGATGTCAACTCTATTGTAGGCTCCATTAAGGGCGATGTAGAAGAACTTCAGGCGGGTGTAGAAAATAACAGAATTGTCGCCAAGGCAGCAAAATATACAATCTACAACATTAATAACCGAGTATTTTGTGGTCTAGCTAAACTTGACCATGTAGTCTTTAAAAACAATCTTTATGGCATGGTCTTTGGTCTCAACTCATTCAATACCACCAGCCATAAAAGCTGTCGCTTAGGCAAGTGGTATTATGAAGGTGCTGGCAAAGAGAATTTTGCTAATACCTCAGGCTATAGAGCTCTTGAGAGCCACCATGCAAGCGTGCATACTGAAGCTAACGAGCTGGTTAAAGCGGTTCAAGAAGAGCATACTACAGATTTGAAATATCTAGAGCATAAAGTGCATTTAATAGAAGATAGTGCTAAGCATGTTAAGGAAAACATTGATAAAATGTTTGTTGAAAAACGAGACGAATTACATAAGATTATTGAAGAAGTTCAAAAAGGTAACTGATTTTTTGTATCTCAAACAAAAGGTCAAACTCCCATGTTCTCTAAGCAATTAGAAGCTTTACGCCGCACTAAACGCTACCGCAAGAGGGAGTTGTTTAGCCCTTTATTAAAAGACTATGCTTCTAATGACTATTTGGGTTTGAGTGTTAAAAAAGACTTGCTTGAAAAAGCCTTTAAAAAACTTCAATCTTATGATACTCATGCTCCAAAAGCTTCTATGCTAGTTAATGGCTACCACCCCTTGCATGCTGAATTAGAAGAGCAACTAGCCCGTTTGCTAGGTTTTGAAAACGCCCTTTTAGTAGGAAGTGGCTTTTTGGGTAATTTAGCTTTAATAGACACTCTCTTAGTTAAAAACGCTCTGTTATTTATAGATGAGCATTACCATGCAAGTGGTGTTTTTAGCACTAAAATTAAACCTAATCAAGTTATTTTTTTCTCACACAATAATGCTAAGGATTTAAGACAAAAGCTCTTAAAAGCCCCTAAAGACAAGCTCAAATTTGTGGCTATTGAAGGGGTCTATTCAATGGATGCAAGCATTGCTCCTTATGCCATTTACGAAAGCACTAAGGAAAGTCCTAACACCTTTTTGATTGTTGATGAAGCCCATAGTTTTGGCACTATCGGAGATAATTTGCTAGGCTTTTTAGAATACTACCATATCCAAGAAAAAGAGCGTATTATTAAACTCAGCACTTTTTCTAAGGCACTTGCAAGCTATGGGGCTTGTATTTTGGCTTCTTCAAAAATAATAGATTTTTTAGTCAATCGTGCAAAAAGCGTGATTTATACCACCGCCTTAAGCCTACTAGACACAGCATTAAGTTTAGCCCATCTAGAATACTTTATTGCACAAAAAAAAGAGTTGAAAAAGAAGCTTAAAGAACACCAGCAAATCATTTTTGAAAGCTTAGGTATTTCTACCCCTACAGGATTTTTTACCTTAGAGTTTGAAAATAATTCCACTCTTCTAAACACCCATCATTTTTTGAAAGAAAAAGGATTTTTAGTGGGAGCTATTCGCCCTCCTACGGTTTCTAAACCCCTTTTACGCATTTCTTTGTCTCTCAAAAATAGCTTAGAAGACACCAAAGAACTTGCCACAATTATTCGCAATTTATCCTACAATAAAGTTTCTAAAGATTTTTCTACCAAGAGTTATTGATGACAAAAAAGATTTTTTATGGTTTTGGCATTTTTGTTTTGATTGTTGTAGGAGTTTGTGCGGTGCTTATTGTTCAAGTTTGGGTTAATACCGACAAAGATGTTGCAAAAATCAAGGATTATCGCCCCAGCATTGCTTCACAGATTTTAGATAGAAAGGGGCGTTTGATTGCTAATATCTATGATAAAGAATTTCGTTTTTATGCCCATTTTGAAGAAATTCCCCCCAAAATCATTGAAAGCTTGCTAGCTGTAGAAGACACACTCTTTTTTGAGCATGGAGGAATCAACCTAGATGCCATTATGCGTGCCATCATTAAAAACGCTAAAAATGGGCGTTACACCGAAGGGGGTAGCACACTCACACAACAGCTTGTTAAGAACATGGTGCTTACACGAGAAAAAACCCTTATAAGAAAGCTCAAAGAAGCCATCATTTCTTTACGCATTGAAAAAGTCTTAAGCAAAGAAGAAATCTTAGAGCGTTATTTAAACCAAACTTTTTTTGGGCATGGGTATTATGGTGTCAAAACTGCAAGCCTAGGGTATTTTAAAAAACCCCTTGATAAACTCAGCCTTAAAGAAATTGCCATGCTAGTTGCTCTACCTAGAGCTCCAAGTTTTTATGACCCTACAAAGAATTTAGAATTTTCGCTTTCTAGGGCTAATGACATTCTAAGGCGATTATATTCTTTAGGGTGGATTTCTTCTAGTGAGCTAAAACCCGCTCTGAATGAAGTGCCTATTGTTTATAACCAGACTTCTACTCAAAACATCGCTCCTTATGTCGTAGATGAAGTCCTTAAACAACTAGACCACTTAGATGGCTTAAAAACTAAAGGCTACACCATTAAATTGACTTTGGATTTAGACTATCAACGCTTGGCCTTGGAGTCTTTGCGTTTTGGGCGTCAAAAAATCTTAGAAAAAATTGCTAAAGAGCAAGTCGTAATTGATAAAGATACACCACCTAATGAAAACGAGGATAATTTGAATGCTAGCATGGTAGTTACAGACACTAAAACAGGTAAAATCCTTGCTCTAGTGGGCGGAGTTGATTATAAAAAAAGTGCTTTTAATCGTGCCACACAAACTAAACGACAATTTGGAAGTGCTATCAAACCTTTTGTGTATCAAATTGCCTTTGACAATGGCTATTCCACCACTTCTAAAATCCCTGATACTGCACGGAATTTTGAAAATAGCAACTACAATAAAAATCATGAACAAAACCATGCTTGGCATCCTAGCAACTATTCTCGCAAATTTTTAGGGCTTGTAACCTTACAAGATGCCTTAAGCCATTCTTTAAATCTAGCTATCATTAACTTAAGCGACCAGCTTGGCTTTGAAAAAGTTTATCATTCTTTAAACGATATGGGTTTTAAAAATCTCCCTAAGGACTTGTCTATTGTGCTAGGAAGTTTTGCTATTTCACCTATTGAGGCGGCTGAAAAGTATTCTCTATTCTCCAACTATGGCTCAATGCTTAAGCCCATGCTCATTGAAAGTATCACCAACCAGCAAAATGAAGTTAAGACTTTCACCCCTATTGAAACCAGACAGATTACTTCTAAAGAACAAGCTTTTTTAACCCTTTCGGTGCTAATGAATGCCGTAGAAAATGGCACAGGCCGTCCAGCACGCATCAGTGGTTTAGAAATTGCAGGCAAAACAGGAACTTCCAATAATAATGTTGATGCTTGGTTTATCGGCTTTACCCCCACTTTACAAAGTGTGATTTGGTTTGGACGAGATGATAACACACCTATTGGCAAAAAAGCGACTGGAGGCGTTGTGAGTGCACCTGTATATTCTCACTTTATGCGCAATATTCTAGCCATTGAACCTTCTTTGAAAAGAAAGTTTGATGTCCCAAAAAACATGCATAAAGAAATCGTAGATAAAATCCCCTACTACTCTAGCCCAAATTCTGTTATGCCAGCTCCCAAAAAGGGGAATGACACCGAAGAGAACTTATTGTTTTAAATATCTTTTAAAGCAAGAAAACTTATCTCTCCCCCCTACTTGTTCTTACCCAAACTACATTCCCACAGGAACTTTGATGTCTCCATAATTCACAGAATCTTTAAAAATCTCATCAACCTTAGCCACAAGGCTTTTAATCGTCTGATTATCTAGAGATAACTTATGCAACCCTTGAACCAACACATCTTTATCAAAGGAGCGTGCACGCACTAATGCAAACACTTCCTCATTATTAGGATTAATATAAATTCCCAAACGATTGACATTGCTTAAACTATCATAAATAGCTTGTGTCATTTGGATAAACATTTCATTAGTAAGCTTCTGTTTAATATTGTTATGCTTTGAGAGATAAGACTCTTTGAGCTTATGCACAATGTTTTGAGCCACTCTAATCGTAGCTCGCTGTGTGGCGGTTTTTTCTACCTCTTCAGTTTTCTTGCCGTCCACAATATGTGAACTATCCACCCCTTGTGTAACATACTGGCTACGATTTTGCAACATCCAATATGGCACATCTTGCAAAAAGGAATTTTTTTGCGAAGTGTTTACACAAGTGCAAGCCTGCAATATTAAAACACCTAGTCCACACAAAGCCAATTGCTTCCCTTTAGAGAAAGTTTGTTTCAACATTTTAAATCCCCTTTATCTTTAATTTTACGAAGTGTAACACAAATCTTTAAAGTTTTAAGTAATGATTAGATAAAAATACAAGAAAAATAAAATGATTAAATATTTGTTAAAAAAATTAACACTTAGTGAACAAGCATTAGAATAAGCCGGGTTCTGTCAACGGATGGTCATTTATCTAGGAAATATTTTACAATATTTCTCAAGCGAAGCGTGTATTAATTTAGACTTACCATGCACTTCTTGCTACAAATTGGGTTTACCCAAACAAGCTAAATCGCTCTAGCTTTGGTGGGCTCTTACCCCACCCTTTCACCCTTACCTTAAAAAGGCGGTTTGCTTTCTGTGGCACTCTCCCTTAGCTCACGCTAGCCATCTGTTAGATGGAATTTTGTCTAATGTAGCCCGGACTTTCCTCTATTGTTAAAAATAGCGACCATCTTCTAATGCTTCAGCATATTAGAAAAAAATAGCTTTAAAAGAGTTTAAAATGAAAGGGTATAAAGAATATTTTTATCCCCTTCATAGCTAATAACTACAAGCTGTTTATCTCTAAACCCACCAGCACTAATATTTTTAATTTCTTTAGGCAGGCCATAAACTTTAACAATCTCTTCTTTTTTGGGGTCTAATACTAAAAGAGTGTTAAATTCTTTACTGATAGCATAAAGCTTATCGTCTTTTAAAGCTAACGCACTTATATGCAACTCGCCTAATTTTCTCTTTTCTTTAAGTTTTATACCACCAAGTCCAAGAATATACTCCGCATGCACTTGCTTATCGCTATTAAGCATAGATACGATAATCAAATCATTATAACGCTTATTTGGAGCCGTAACAAGATAAGTGTATTTTGAATCTCTTCTTGCACCACTAATATAATAGTTTTTTGCCCTAGAAGTTTTTAAGCGGTTACGCTCTACTTCATCAAAAGAGTTAGCCCCCTCTAAAAAATAAGGGTAATTTTTAAGGGCGTTAGCGTTTTTATTAGGAGTAATTTCTACGCTAGTTTTATTATTACCCATAATCACAATATTTTCATCTTCGTTAAAATCCGCTCCCACAAACGAACCTACCGTAGCACTATAATAGCTATCCAAAACCATATGGCTATGAATGGTTTTCAAATCGTTACTCACAAGATAGAGACCTTGGTTTTCTGTGGTAAGAATCGCATTTTCTTCGTTAAAACTTAAATCCGTAATCGCTCCATTAAGTTTTAAAGAAAGCGCTTCTTTTTTTTCAATCTCTAAAGTTTTGGTGATTTCTAAAGGCGAATGTTGATAATCATTATCCTTAGGTAGGGTGCTTAATTTAATAGGCTCGCCCACATCTCTTCTGCCTAAAACACTTCTTGGGAATTTCAAATCGCCCCAATTTTCCATAGACCAAACAGCCTCTTTTAAATTCCAAGAAAAACGCACTGGGTCACTTTGCCCTATATAAGGAAAAGGTCCTGTAGAAAAAAATGCTTGCACCACATTAGAGCCTACTACCACAAAGAAAACCCAAAAAGCGCTTTTATTGAGCGTATTTAGTGAGCGTTCTTTAAAATTTTGAATGCTAGGGGCAAAAAAGAGCATAAGGCTCAAAAGTACCACCACGCTAAAAAAAACAAAAAACGCCCAAAATTGCGTGTGTAAACCTAAAATGGCTAACGCAAAGCCCTGACCCACATCTTCTAAGGCATGACTACCGGTATGATAAAAACTCTCATATAACCCACTACTAGCAATCAATAATAGCAAGGCAATATATCTAGGCTTAAAACCAAAACGCACCACTAAAAGCGCTACCGCTCCTACAAAAATCATGTTCATGCGTTGTGCCCAGCAAAAAATACAGGGCGAATCTTTCAAAACATAGCCAAAATAGAAATTCGCTAAGCCAACAGGAAAAATCAAAATCCCTAAAATGGCTAAAGAAAAAAGGGTATAAAACTTATGGTTTTCTTTATTCATGTTATCCCCCTATAGATTGATATTAGGTAAAACACTAGAGCTGTGGGCTATAAAAATAACCAACTCTACTAACCATACCACAATCAAAATCCCAAACGCCAAATTCTCTTTTTCAGGCTTTTTAAACGCTATAAAAATAGCGATTAGACTTAAGAGTAATCCTAAAAACTCCATGCTATTCCTTAAAATTTTCGTAGGATTATACTTAAAAACAGACCATTAATAAACAAAACCAAAAAATTTATCTAGCTTTCAAAACACCCACCCATAATTCATAAACACATTAAAATGCCCCATGCCTATTGTGAGAATAGTTTCATAACTTGTATTTTGAACCCTTAAATTTTGCTTGATAAGGGGCAAAGAAATCCCAATAGAATATTTAGAATGTTTGTAGCGGTAGTTCAAACCTGTTGCAACATTTAAATTAGTCCGATTAAACCCTTGATGATAGACATAAAAATGGCTATAAATCCCCCTAACTGAACCAAAAATCCCAAAACTAGAAACAAAACTTTTCTTACTGCTATAAGTTGTTATAAAATCAAACAACGCATCTATACCCATACCTAAGCCCATGTGTTTTATATTATTTAATGAAGCGTATGAATTTGAAGCGTAGTCATATTTCAAGAGTCCATAATAGGCTAAACCCACATAATCATTAAAATATTTTTGATACCCCACTTTCATATCCATACCTACTTGAGAATTAGCATAATGAGAGCGGTTGGAAGAAGAATTTTGATAAGAAGAATGAGCGTTTGAAATATTAGTTAAAACATAATTTAGGTTTTGTATAAGCAACGCATAGCTACTTACCGTTACACTCCCATCATCATAGTGACAAGTATATTGACGCGACACTAAATGGCAGTTAGCACCTTGAGGTCCATAAGATGAACCACCTTGATAAGGATTAACGCCATAAGGGTTACCTTGTAAATTAGCATTAGGATTAGTGTAAGGACCACTTGTAGCATTACCCTCTAAAGGTTGCCATATGTCTCCTTTCATCCAACCGCCATCTCGGTCGTTATCATTCCAATAAGATGGAAATTGTGGTTGAGTAAAAGGCACTTTAGGGTCAGGCAAACCATTATCCACCTTGCCATTATTATAAAGCACAGGCAAGGCTCGCTTTAATACCAAGTCTCCCCACACGGTTGCCACAACCCCACCAAAGCTCTGTGGGTCGTATTTGGTAAAGTTGCCCCAATGACTATACCCCTTAGTATGAGCGTATTCATGCACCAAGGTGTTAAACATTCTGCGGCTTGCATCATTATTATTCAAACCACCTGGCTTATTGACTAGCCCTTCTTTTAGAATAGGGCTAAAATCAGGGTTTAAAAAGGCTGGGTTAACATCTAGGCTACGAGGGGTTGACCACCCATATGCATTTGTTCGCTCTCTAACCAAACCTATATTTAACTCATTGCTAGGTGCACGAAATTGCTTAATCACCTCTTCAGCAGGAATGTTATCATATTGAGTCTGACTAATATTGCCTTGAAATTTAAAATACTTGCCCGCATCCATAATTTTGTCTGCCCATTCTTTGGAATCAAACACAGCCGCCAAATCCAATAAATCATTCACAAAAAGTTGTGCAGTCTCTGGGGTAAAAGAAGTGTAGTATTTAGGGTCTCTTCCATAGTAATCTTTGTGCTGATAAAAGACACCATGAATGTTAGTCGTAATTTTATCCACATTATCTAAAACACGCTTGGTTACTTCATCAGAGCTACTTGATGCTTTAAATACAAAGCTTTCTGTAGGGATACTTTGAGATTGAAAATGCTCTAAATTTTTAAACAGATTTTTATCTATAGTAATGTCTGCACTCTTAGGAATATCTTCCATATGGGCTATATGGACTTCTTTGAGCTTACCATTATCATTGACCCTTACATACACATCAACCTGATGTAAATCATAGGGTAAGAAGTTTTTCATATCAATTTGACTATCTTTAATAGTTGTTGCAATAGGATTGGTCGTAGAAAAATGGATACCATTAATTTTACCTTGCTCAAAAACAGGGTGCTGATTTTTAATTTCACTTTTAGTAATTTTATCAAGCATATTTGTCTCAATAGAGTGTTTCAATATGGGATAATCAATCGGTTTTTGCGGTCTGCCATAGACATTCACATTAGGTAAGGGGGTTGTATTTAAAGTTTTACCATTGACAACATTAGTCTTAGGGGCAGAAGCATCAGTAGAGTCTAGACATGCAATATCCGGACTGGCACTATAAGGACAAGGATTAGAAGAATCAACTATAATAGTCTTAGAATTATGCGACTCACTAGGGCTTGCATGTTGCTCTTGGGATTTAGTAGAACTTGGCAAATTAGATTGGGAGTCAACGGAATGTGCTTGGGGGGGGGTTACAGGCTCTTGGGTTTGAGTGGATTCTTGTGAATTTTTGGGGTGTTTTGGGGAACTACTAGAAACAACAGCAGATGGTTTTTCAACAGATGGTTTTTCTAACTTAGGACTCTTAGAATGATTGCTTTTTAAAACATTAGGGTTTTGTTTAACGCCTTGATAAGCTATTCCATTATAATCCATTGAAGTGGGCGTGATATTTTGAGAAATAGGCTCTTTAGTTGCATTAATTACGCCGGCTTCAAAACCAGCTTCTAAGAAAAACCCATCCTTAGGGTGTGCATCTAAGCTTAAAATAATTAATGGCAAATATTTTGAATAATTTTTCATTAGATTTGATTCCTTTTATTTAATAATTTTGATAGTCATACTTGAATTTAATATCAGCAAGAAACACGGCTTGATTGACAATGCAACAATTAGCCTAGAAAGAAAATGAAGCGTATTGAGAATTAAGATTTTTAAATCCCTAGAGGATAAAACAGCAAAATACTGAACCCCCCCCTCCCCAAAAAATCCAACAAGGAAAACACTCATTATCTCCTTACTTTTAGGGCTTCTAAAGCATGCTTTTTGCCAATTTCAAAGGCTTTTTTATTTGTCTCAGCGACTTTTGCGGGAACTTTTTTGAGCATGGTATCTAGCACAATATTTTCTTCTACACATTTAGTAAGCTCCACCGTAATAGCCAATGCCACTACAGATTGCGTGATGATATTACCCACTTCATCTTTAGCGATACTAATAATGGGGATTTTATAAATTTGGTATTTTTCTTCATCTTCTTTGGTAGGCGTTACCAAATTAGGGTCAATAACAACGATACCGCCTTCTTTAATATCACTTTTAAATTGATTGTAGCTTGTTTGAGCGACTGAAAGCATAAAATCAATCTCGCCTTCTTTAGCATAAGGAAAAATAATTTCGTCTCTATCTAACAAAATATCTACCTTAGTAGGCCCCCCACGCACTTGCGAAGTGTAAGTGGAAGTCTTAGTGCCATAGCCCCCACTCACAATCTTAGCTTCAGCTAAAATCTCTCCAGCTAACAAAACACCTTGCCCCCCAACGCCTGTAAATCGTAATTGTGCTTCCATTATTGTTTTCCTTGTGCTTTTTCAATGATTTCTTGATAGGCTTCGCAATATTCTTTTCTATTAGTGTCATGCTTTAAAATACCAGTAGGAAACTTATCAACCCTTTCTTCAGGACTCATTTCTTCAAATTGGCGTTTGCTAACTAATCGGCTTTCAATCCATTTCAACATTTGAGACGCTTCGCCCATTTTATTCTTACGCCCTAAGTTAATATGGCAATTACTATGAATATCAAAGAAGCTAAAGCCCTTGTGTGAAAAGCCTTCTTTAAGCACCTTTTCTAATTTCTGAGGGTCTAAAACACTCTCTCTAGCTACAAAACTAGCCCCTGCAGCTGTGGTTAAAGCACATGGGTCAAATTGATTATCAATATTTCCCCATTGAGCCGTAACTGTCCACATGCCATTTGGAGTGGTGGGCGAAGTTTGAGAGTTAGTCAAACCATAAATAAAATTATCTACTAAAATAAAGTTCAAATCAATGTTTCTTCTGCATGCATGCATGGTGTGATTACCCCCAATAGCAAAGCCATCACCATCGCCAGAAACCACAATCACATGCTTATCTGGATTGGCTAGCTTAATTCCTGTTGCATACGCTACGGCTCTACCATGCGTAGTATGAACAGTGTTGCAATTCACATACGAGCTCATACGACCACTACAACCAATCCCACTCACCAAGCACACATCATCCATTTTCCAGCCTAGTGCATCAATAGTGCGAATAATGGATTTTAAAATCACGCCATCGCCACAGCCCCAGCACCATAAAGTGGGCATTTTATCCACACGCAAATATTCATCATAATTAAACGCCATTTTAAAGCTCCTTCAACTTTGCGATGATTTGTTTAGGCGAAATCGTGCGCCCATTTGCTTGACCAAAGAAATGCACTTTTCTTTGCATAACTCTTTCAATTTCTTCTAAATATTGCCCTTTATTCAATTCAATCACAAGGATTTTCTCGTATTTATCCCCTATTTCTTTCAAGCGTTTGTCTGGGCTTGGCCATAAGGTCTTAGGTCTAAAAAATCCGATTTTTTGATGGCTTTCTTTTTGATAATCTTTTAAAGCTTCTTTGACCGCTAAAGAAACAGAACCATAGGCAATAATCACAATTTCAGCACCTTCTAAATCCATTTCTTCATTTTCGTTGATAATGTCTTGTTTAGACTCAATCTTATTAAATAACCTATCCATCAAATCCCCACCGATTTTGGCATCTTCAGTAGGGAAACCAATAGGTCCGTGATGAAGCCCAGAAACATGGTAGCGATAGCCCTTAAAGAAAGGATTTAAAACGGCTGGCTCATCTTGTGCTACTCCATAAGGCTTATAGTCTTTTCTATCGCCCATAAATTCCTTGCGATTGATAGTCATTTTTTGCACTTCTTCTAAAGTAGGAATTTGCACCTTACCATACATATGTCCCACGGTTTCATCCATAAGCAAGAATACCGGAGTCATAAGCATTTCAGCTAAATTAAACGCACGAATCGTCTCTGTATAAGCCTCTTGTAAACTAGCAGGAGCGAGTGCAACTGATTTAAAATCTCCATGGATTGGGTGCTTTAAGAAATTCACATCACCTTGTGCAACACGAGTAGGCATTCCAGTTGATGGACCTGAACGCATTACATCAACGATGACTAAAGGAATTTCTGCCATAAAACCATAGCCGATTTGCTCTACCTTTAATGAAATACCAGGACCGCTACTTGCTGTCATAGACTTAGTTCCGCTCATGCTTGCCCCTAAAGACACGCTAATCCCACTAATTTCATCTTCCATTTGGATAAAATGCCCCCCATGTTTAGGTAAAGCTGTGCTCATCGCATGCATAATATCCGAACTTGGCGTAATAGGATAACCCCCAAAAAATCTACACCCCACTTCAATAGCAGCCTTAGCTACTAACTCATTTCCATCAGAAATAATCTCACGCATGAATTGCCTCTCTTTTAAATAGTTTCTTCTAAGAGCATGTAGTTATTCGCCTTAACTCTCTCACTACGCTCTTTAGCTTCTTTTGAAACCTTAGCGAATTTAAAGTCTTTCCTATCGGCTACATAAATCGCAAAATCAGGGCAGTGTAACTCGCATTGCGTGCAACCTATACAGCTCTCTGGGTGAGCTACTTTTGCCACTTTTCCAAGCACCCTTTCCTTCTCAACTCCCATGCCAAGAACCCCAGCAGGACACACAGAGACGCAAATATCACAACCCTTACATCTATCTTCATTTACCCAAACAGGAATCCCATCTGGAGCGTTCATTTTAGCCATGTATTCTCCCTTTATGCTAAAAGTCTATGTTTTATAAAGCCTTAGCAATCAAAATTTGCTTAAAATTGTAGCAAGGCTTGTTAAATAAATTCTAAAATTATTCAATAATAAGAACAGAAAATTAAAGTGAGAAAATACTTAACACTTTTTCACTAAAACCCAACATATAAAGCATTTTTTAACCTTAATTTCAAAATCAAAAATGATTATTAGAAATCTTAATATTACTCAAATGTTCTTTGTAAGTCGTACTAAAAGCATGCTTTTTGCTAGGCATTTTTACAAAATACAAAAAATTAGTCTTTTTAGGAAAAACAACGGCTTTGATAGCTTCTACACTCACGCTTCCTACAGGATTTTTAGGCAATCCCTTAAATTTATAAGTATTGTATGGAGTGTTATCTGTTCTAATACGCTCTTTAGTGATTTTGGTGTGCGAAAACTCTTGATAATTCAAAGACCCATCCATTTGTAAAGGCATATTTTTTTTCAAGCGATTAAGAATGACGCTCGCAACAATAGGCATTTCTTCAATATTAGCGGCTTCTTTTTGCACAATGGAAGCTAAAATAATCTTTTCAAACCACTCTTCTTTATGATAGTATCCAAGCCATTGTTTGCTTAAGGCTTCGTGCTTTTTCAAGGATTGATTGATTAAAACTTGCATGATTTTAAAAGCACTCTCTCCTAAGGGCAAATGATAAGTGTCTGGTAGTATCACGCCATCTTCTATCACAGAGCCATTTAATCGTGGGGCAATGCTTTCATAAGCCTGATTTAAAGCGTTTACTTCTAATTGATAGGTCTCACTCAAAATTTGAGTGAAAAAATAACGGGTTTCTCCTGGAATCAAAGTGGCACTTCTACTAGCGGTTTTTCCCTTGATTAAACGCACTAAAAAATCCCCCTTTCTCAAAGCTCCATCGCCCATATCAATATAGCCTTTTTTAGGCATACCTATAAGGCGTAAAAAAAGCATGTCAAAAGAATTAATATCTACGCCCTGTTCTTTTAAGGCTAAGAACACTTTTTTGAGCGAACCTTGCGGAACAATCACCACTTTATTAGGATAAATTGGTATACTTAGGTAAAAAAGAACGCAAATGAAGAAAAGAAAGCACGCATCTAAGAAAGTATTTAATGTCATTATTTTTTTTGTAGCGGTGTTCACTCTTTTTTTTGTCATACACAAAACTCTCTCTAATGGCATTCACATACGAAGTTTGAATATCGGCAAACTTAATATCTCTGAATTATACTTAAAACTTGATAACAAGCTCTCCTTAAATATTGAACGCATTAACCTATCTTCTCTATTCCATCAAAAACAAACCAAAGGGCATTTAGAAGTTTCTGATCTGATCAAAAATATCCGTTATGGCATTTGGGCAATCTCTTATTTTGAGAAGCTGAAAGTTAAAGAAATTATTTTAGACGCTAAGAATAAGGCTCATATCTTCTTTGATGGCAACACTTATGAGCTAGAATTTCCGGGCGTTAAAGGAGAATTTTCGTTAGAAGATAGTAAAAATATCAAACTAAAAATTATCAATTTGCTTTTTAAGGATATTAAGGTTCAAGTAGATGGCGACGCTCACTACTCGCCAAAAGCTAGAAAAATGGTGTTTAATCTAATCGTTAAACCCCTACAAGAACCAAGTGCCACACTCTATTTACAGGGTTTAACAGATTTAAAAACCATAGAATTAAGAGCTACCACTTCTAAAATAAAAAGCATTGCTTTTTTGAAACCCCTTTTCCAGCAACAATCACAAAAAGCCCTAAAAACATGGGTTTTTGATAACATTCAATTTTCTAGCCTTAAAATTGACAACGCCTTGATTAAGGCTAATTTTACCCCTAGTAAATTCCTTCCTTCCTTGCTAGAAAAATCCGTTATCAGAGCAACTTTAATAAACCCATCAGTGCTTTTTAATAGTGGGTTATCGCCCATTAAAATGGACAAAACAGAAATCACTCTCAAAAACCAACAACTCTCTATCAACCCTGAAAAAATCATTTATGAAACCATGAATTTAGAAGGCACAAACGCCCTATTATCTAACCTACTAGAAGCCCCCAAATTAGAAATCTTTTTAAAAACTGCCCCTAATTATTATGGCGATAGCATTAAGGATTTATTAAGTGCCTACAAAGTTACTCTACCTTTGGATAAAATCAGCACGCCAGCTAGTGCTAACCTAAAACTCACTTTACAATTTTTGAAAAACACAGCCCCCCTATTTAGTATTCAAGGCAATGTGGATTTACAAGAAGGCACTCTTTTACTCTATGATATTCCCCTTTACACCCAAAGTGCTAATGTAAACCTAGACATTACCCCAGAATATCAATATATTTATATAGACACTATCCACACTCGCTATGAAAACATGCTGGATTTAGACACTAAAATGACTTTAGATTTACACAAAAAAAATCTTTCCTTAGATTCTCAAGTCCATAAAATACAGCTCAACACTAATAGCAATATCAATATGCGTTCTTATGGTTTGGATAATACAGAAAATAACCCACAACCTAGCTTTGCTTTGGATTTGAAAAGCTTACGCCCCATTATTCAAGCAGGCGAAAATTCTGAAATTTTTAGAAGAAAAATTATAGACACCATTAAAGCTCAAAACGAAGATAAGTTCAGTAAGAATGTCTTCTATGCTACAGAAGATTCTCTCAAAAGCCTTTCTTTGAATTTTGATTTTTCTGACCCCAAACATATGCAATGGAGTGTTCCTAAATTGTCATTAGAAGGCGAGCTTAAAGACGATGCTTATGTTTTTAGACTCAAGGATTTAAAAAAGATTAAACCTTACTCCCCCATTATGAATTATTTCACTTTAGAAGATGGCTCTTTAGAAGTCTCTACAAGCGATTTTTTAAATATTGACTTTTTGGCAAAGGATTTGAAAGTCAATTTACCAGCCTATCGTAGCGATGGCACACATTTTAATTCCCTTTCCTTGCTTGGCTCTATCAACAAAGATGAGATTTTTGTCTATACCCCTAGCAAAAATGTTTCCATAAGCATTAAAGGAGACAAGAAAGATATTATCCTTAATAATATTGATTTAGATATTGACGCTTTTTTGGATAGTAAAATGCCAGCCATTGTTAAACTGCTCTCAAAAGAAAACACCAAAAAACCTACCCCCAAAGAAATCCATGATGAAGACATTTTTATCAACGCTAAACAACGCTATGAAAAAGCCCATAAAATCACTCCCATAGCCACACATATCCATGCAAAAGATATGGTATTAGTGTATAAGAAAATGCCTATTCCTTTAGAAAATCTTGATGTAATCGCTCAAGATAATAGAGTAAAAATAGATGGCAATTACAAAAATGGCATGATTTTTGCGGATTTAGTGCATGGGGCTTTGTATTTTAAGGCTCATAATTTTAGTGGCGATTATATCAACACTATGCTACAAAAAGATTTTGTAGAAGGGGGTTTATACACACTTGTTGGGGCTTTTAAAGACCAAGTCTTTAATGGCGAATTAAAACTCCAAAATACAAGCTTGAAGAATTTTGCCCTCATGCAAAATATGGTTAATCTCATCAACACCATCCCTTCTCTTATCGTTTTTAGAAACCCCCATTTAGGGGCTAATGGCTATCAAATCAAAAAGGGTTCTGTGGTATTTGGTATGACCAAACAATATTTAGGGCTAGAACAAATCAATCTTATCGGTAAAACGCTAGACATTGCTGGTAATGGCATTATAGAATTAGATACTAATAAAATAGATTTGAATTTAGAAGTGTCTACTATCAAAGCCTTGAGTAATGTTTTGAATAAAATTCCTATCGTAGGCTATCTTATCTTAGGAAAAGAAGGTAAAATCACCACTAATGTGAATGTGAAAGGCACGCTTGATAAACCTAAAACTCAAGTAACTTTAGCGGCTGATATTATCCAAGCACCTTTTAAAATTTTACGCCGCATTTTCACACCCATTGATATTATAGTAGATGAAATCAAAAAAAATATTGAATCAAAAAGGAAGTAAAATGACACTTAATGAAGCTGTTAAAAACCACAATTATGAAATTATAGATATTACTCGTTGTGATGAAGCCCTTAAAAAACGCTTTTTATCCTTTGGCATTCATCAAGGGGTTCAATGCACTCTTTTACACCACTCTATAAAAAAGGCTACACTTTCAATTAGAATTAATCACATTCAAGTGGCTTTAAGAACCCATGAAGCTCAATATCTTGTTGTAAAACCCTTAGAAAGCTTGTAAGAAATGAGTTTGAAACGCACTAAACACTACCAAAAAGCCTTAAAAATCAAAGAATTACTTCTAGGGCATTATCCTAATCTCACTACAGAATTACACCATAAAAACCCCTATGAACTGCTAGTGGCTACCATTTTAAGTGCACAATGCACAGACGCTAGGGTCAATAGCGTAACGCCTAAGTTGTTTGAAAAATACCCTAGCGTTTATGATTTAGCTCTTGCTCCTTTAGAAGAAGTCAAAGAAATCATTCAATCTATTTCTTATTTCAACAATAAAAGCAAACATTTAATTAATATGGCACAAAAAGTGGTGAGAGATTTTAAGGGCATTATTCCATCTACGCAAAAAGAATTGATGAGCCTAGATGGCGTGGGGCAAAAAACCGCTAATGTGGTGCTATCGGTGTGTTTTAATGCCAACTATATGGCAGTAGATACCCATGTATTTCGCACAACACATCGCTTAGGATTAAGCAATGCTAACACCCCCATAAAAACTGAAAATGAGTTAAGCGAGCTTTTTGAAACTAATCTATCTGAACTCCACCATGCATTAATTTTATTTGGGCGTTATACCTGCAAGGCTAAAAACCCCCTATGTGATGCATGTTTTTTAAAAGAATTTTGTGTTTCTAAGGCTAGTTTTAAGGCGTAGTGGCTTTATTTATTATAAAAATTATAGTAATATTAGGGTTTTAGAGTCCAAATCAAAACCATATTTTCTTGAAAGAGCAAAGTTCCATGTTAGAAATATTAGAGTCTAATAAACTAAAAACAACAGAAAAAGAAAAAAGCAATAAAGAAAGAGAACTGGAGCTTTCTACTTATTTAGAAGAACTTATTTGCGATTATAAAAATCTTTTAGACATGGAAGTGGTTTTTAGTGCAGAACTTGGCTCTACGCAAATTCCCTTGCTACAAATTTTGCGTTTTGAAAAAGGCTCTGTGATTGATTTGCAAAAACCAGCTGGAGAGAGCGTGGATACCTTTGTGAATGGGCGAGTTATCGGTAAGGGCGAAGTCATGGTTTTTGAAAGGAATTTAGCCATTCGCTTGAATGAAGTCCTTGATTCTAACGCCATTGTATATTATCTTGCTAAAAATTCATGAGATTATTATTCTTTCTAATGAATGCTTTTTTGATATTATTTGCTAATGATGTAGTGCTTCCAAGTAATAGTAATGCCCCCATTAAGCTCACTCGTTGGCATAACATGCTCTTAGAGATTCAGCCTGATTCAAACACCACTTTGCAAGAAAATCCCTTAAAAGCGGTGCAAACCACACTCACTTTTGAAGCCCCCTTTGAGTCAATGCCTAGGGCTATTGAAATTGAAGGGCAAAGGGCGTTTGTGCTGAAAAATGCTTCCATGGATTCTAAAAAAACAATGGATTTTAAAGAAGCTTCTTTAAATTCTTTAGAAGTTTTTTCCTACCAAAATGATTTGTATCTCTTGTCTAAAAAAGCTCAAACAAATTTAGAAATTAGAGTTTCAAGAAGTAAAGACAAAAAGACACTTCGTTTCGTTTTTTTACCTAAGGGATTTCATTTGACTTCCACCAATGATTTATCTGAGTCTCAACATGCTAATATTGAGACTCAAAATGCAAAAAACCATACAGAAAACCCCTTGAACGCTTTAGAACTAAAATCTCCACTGGATTTAAGTCATGCTTACAAAGTATTAGGTGTTATTGCTGTTTTACTTCTCATTTTATATATAGTCAAAAAAAAATTTGCCCCCAAACAAAGGGCTTTTTCTAAAAAAGGTTTTAAACTAGATATTAATATCTTAAGCCATATTGACACACACTATAAAATTATCTCAATAGAAACGCAAAAGGAGCGTTACTTGGTTTTACTCAACGACAAACACAGCTTGCTTTTGGAAAAAGTCAGCTTAAAAGCGTCTAAAGAAGACCTTATTAAAGAAGCCGAAAATAATATTAAGAATTCAAAATTAGGAAATTTATATGCCAGAAACTTCTAAGCTACAACCAACTAAATTAGGACGCAATTTTGACCCTATTGACTATTCTAATAGGAATTTTTTCTTTTCTCTCATTTTATCCATATTATTGCATCTATTAATTTATTTTTTATTTGAGCATAGAGAAGACTTTTTTCCTTCAAAACCAAAGCTTGTCAAAGTTGACCCTAGCAATTTATTGATTTTAAAAAGGGGGCATTCACAAGACCCTAGCAAAAATCAACCCGGTGCCCCAAAACCCACACTAGCTGGCCCCAAACAACCCCCCACTCCACCCACGCCCCCTACCCCACCAAAACCCAAAGAAAAACCTAAGCCAAAGCCTAAACCCAAACCAAAGCCAAAGAAAAAACCAGACCATAAGCATAAAGCCCTTAAAAAGGTGGAGAAGGTAGAAGAGAAGAAACCTGTCAAAGAAAAAGAGAAATTTGACCCTAACCAGCTTTCTTTCTTACCTCAAGAAGTTACACCTCCAACGCCTCCTAGGACAGAAAATAATAAAGGTTTGGATAACCAAACTAGAAAAGATATTGATGAATTATACGGCGAAGAATTTGGAGATTTAGGCACAGCTGAAAAGGATTTCATTAAGAGTAATTTAAGAAATATTGGACGCATCACGCAAAAGTATTTAGAATACCCTCAAGCCGCTGCTTATCTAGGACAAGATGGAACCAATGCGGTAGAATTTTACTTACACCCTAATGGCGATATTACAGACCTTAAAATCATTATTGGCTCTGAATACAAAATGTTAGATGATAACACCTTAAAGACCATTCAAATTGCCTATAAGGATTATCCACGCCCACAAACCAAAACTTTGATTCGTATTAGAGTGCGTTATTTCTTAGGTGGAAACTAAAGGCAAGCTTATGGAAATCACTCTTTTTGACCCTATAGACACACATTTGCATGTGCGAGAGAATGAGCTTTTAAAAGCGGTATTGAATTATTCTAGCGAGCCTTTTAGTGCGGCAGTAGTTATGCCCAATCTTAGTAAGCCCCTTATTAACACACAAATCGTGCTGGAGTATGAAGAAGAAATTTTAAAAAATTCTTCAAATTTCAAGCCCCTAATGAGTTTGTATTTTAATGATAATTTAACCTTAGAAGAATTGCAACTAGCCAAACACAAAGGCATTAAACTTTTGAAACTCTACCCCAAGGGCATGACAACAAACGCACAAAATGGCACTTCTGATTTATTAAGCGAAAAGACCTTAGAGATTTTAGAAAACGCTCAAAATTTAGGCTTTATTTTATGTGTTCATGCAGAACAAGAGGGTTTTTGTTTGGATAAAGAATTTTTATGCCATAGCGTTATAGAAACTTTTGCCCTTTTATTTCCTAAACTGAAAATCATTATAGAGCATTTGAGCGATTGGCGTAGTATTGCTTTACTTGAAAAGCATGCAAATCTCTATGCTACTTTGACCTTACACCATATTAGCATGACCTTAGATGACTTGTTAGGGGGTAGTTTAAATCCGCATTGTTTTTGTAAGCCCCTAATCAAAACACAAGAAGACCAAGAAAGGCTTTTATCCATTGCCTTAAAAGCCCATCCAAAAGTTTCTTTTGGCTCTGATAGTGCTCCGCATTTTATCTCTAAAAAGCATAGCGATAACATTCCAGCAGGAATATTTTCTGCCCCTATCTTACTACCTGCATTATGCGAACTCTTTGAAAAACATAATGCTTTAGAAAATTTGCAAGCCTTTGTGAGCGATAACGCTAAAAAAATCTATGCATTAGACAACTTACCTAGCAAGAAAGTTCGTTTGTCTAAAAAACCCTTTATAGTCCCTACACACACGCTTTGTGCTGATGAAAAAATTACTATCTTAAAAGGGGGCGAAACACTATCTTGGAACATTCAAGAAATCGCCTAAAAAATACCGCCTTTTTTGTAGGGCTTGCTTTTGTGTTATTTTTAATTCTTATAACGCATAAATCTCCCCCCTATGCCTTCACTCATAATAATACCCTTTCAAATGAAAGCCCCCCCTACTTCACACAGCTAAATATTCCTAAGCCAAGTAACGCCTTAAGCGTGCATGCAAGCTCTTTAATTAGCCTGCCTAATGGCAATCTCTTGAGTGCTTATTTTAGCGGTAGCAAAGAAGGGGCAAGAGATGTGAAAATTAGTGCTAATCTTTTTGACAGCAAAACTAATCGTTGGAGTGAAGCTTTTATTCTTTTAACCAAAGAAAATCTTTTCAAAAACTCGCATGAATTTATCAAAAAACTAGGCAATCCCCTACTTTTTTTACATAAAGATAAAATTTTGTTGTTTGTAGTGGGAGTTAGCATGGGCGGATGGGCAACTTCTAAAATCTATCAGTTTGAAAGCCCTTTAACGCCTATTGATTTTAAGTTTGTGCGTAAACTTTCTTTAAGCCCTTTCTTAAACCTAAGCCATTTAGTAAGGACTAAGCCCTTAAACACTACTGATGGCGGATTTATGCTACCACTCTATCACGAATTAGCCACCCAATACCCCTTGTTGCTAAAATTTGATGCAAATAATAACCCTAGAGAACTCTTAAGACCTAATTTATTGAATCATCAGCTCCAGCCAAGCCTTACACCCTTTAAAGATTGTGCCATAATGGCGTTTAGAAATTATTCTTTAAAAGATAATCTCATGCTACAAACTTGTAAAACCCCCACCGCTTGGCAAAAACCCATTGCAACGAATTTAAAAAATCTGAATGATTCTTTGAATTTACTCAATTTAAATGAAGCGTTGTATTTAGTCCATAATCCTAGCGATTTATTGTTACGCCGAAAAGAACTCTTGCTTTCTAAACTAGAAGATTCAAACACCTTTCAAATCTTAAAAGTTTTAGACAAAGCTAATGAAGTGAGTTATCCAAGCTCTAGTGTTAGCTCAGATTTTATAGATATTGTCTATACCTATAACCGCTCAAACATCAAACATATCCGTTTTAATATGGCTTATTTAAAATCTCTTCTCAAGTAACATAATGATTGTGTCTTCTTATACGCTTAGCTTTTTATGGCTTTTTTTAATTTTCTTTTTCTTCAAACACAAAGCCTTGAGCTTTAGATTTTCACTCTCCTTTGTGAGCGTGATTTTAAGCAATGTAGCTTTTAAAAACTCTTTATCGCTCAACGAATTTTTAATGAGCTTTATAGCCCCCTTAAGCCCCTTTAGCTGTCTTTTAATCCTTGCGTATGCAGGTTTTTCTTGTAAAATACTCAAAAAGCCCCCCTTAGAAACCTTGCTATCCTATTTTATAATGCTATTTTTTAATCTGTTACTCCTTATAGATATTCTAGGGTTTTTACCTTTTTCAATTTATCATCATTTTGTTGCATCTATTATTTTTAGTGCGATTTTTTGTAGTAGCTTATTTTTTAGTAGCCCTTTACTAGGCGTAATCGCACTTATTTCTTTAGCGAGTTCGCTCTTAATCAACTCTAACTTTCAAATTTTGGATTCTTTATTTGATGTTCCCCTACTTCTTTTTGTCTTTTTTAAGACCTTAAATCTTATTAAAAAAAGGTTATAATACCACCTATGAAATCGTTATCTTATGCCTTATTTTCACTCTTTTTAAAAGGTTTTTATTTTACCTTTTTTATGAGTTTATTGTTTGTAATCAATCGTATTGGCTTTATTCTTTACACAGGCTATTATAAGCATGCCTTAGAAAATGCTAGCTTAAATAATATTGTCAAAGCCTTGCTAGATGGGGCAAAATACGATAATCGTGTTGTCTTTGCTATGGCAATTCTTTTTATCACCACAGGGTTATTAGGGTTGTCTGCTCCTAAACGCCAAATAAAAATGCTTAATGCTGTGGCGTATTTGTCTATCGCTATTGCCTTATTTTTTAACATTGCTAACATCGTTTATTATGGCATTTATGGAAATGTATTTGATGAAAATTTGCTGGAATTTTTATACGAAGACAAACTCACTATTTTACACATGGGTTTATTTGGAGAATACCCTATTATTTCTAGTTTTCTACTCTTTTTAATGCTTAGCATTTTTGTTTCCTTTATCTATTTTAAGCTTCAAAACACCCTTTTTAAACCCCAAAATATTTATCAAACCACTTACGCCAATCCCCTTAAAACTTTCACTCTCTTCATTCTTTTTTCACTCACACAGATGTTGTATGTTAACGCACAATTTAGTTTTATCGGCGCATCTTTGGATTTGCATTTAGAGCCATCCAAAGACCCTTTTTTAAGAAAAATCACTCCAGGGGCATTGCGTAATCTCTACCTTGTAGTGCGTAATTATAGGCATAGCCACAATCTCAAATTCAGCGATTTTGCTAAAGAATCGCCCTTAGAAGTAGCCCAAAACTATTTCAATCTTAAAGAAGTTCCCACACACAATCTCTATGAGTTGCTAACTCAGACAAGCCATAATAATTCTAATCAAAAAATTGAGCATGTTTTTTACATCATTTCAGAATCTCTAAGCTCGTGGCATTTTGATAAAAAATTTGATAGTCTGGGTTTAACAAGTGCCTTACAAAATCTCGCCAAAGAAGAGCATGCTCAACAGCTCCCTGTTTTTATTGAAAACGCCCCACGAACCGTTAAAAGCCTAGATGTCCAAATCACAGGCTTACCCTATATCAATGACACTAACCTAGTCAATTCTGGAGTGATTCTACCTAGCTTTCCTATGGCAATCGCTAATATCATGAAAACTCTAGGCTATAAGAACAACTTTTATTATGCTGGCAGTGGCATTTGGAATAAACTAGATAGCTTCACTAAAAAACAAGGCTTTGACACGCTCTATTTTAACAGCCATGTCTTAGAATTTGCCAAAAACAAGCCCTACCCAAAGCCCATAGAGAGCAACTGGGGCGTGCATGATAATATTTTGTTTGACTATATTTTAGAAAACACAAACCCTAATGAAAAAACTTTCAGCATGGTAATGACCTTAAGTAATCATCCGACAAGAAATGTGAATCTCAAAGCCTTTAATGTGCCTTTAGAAAAAATACAAAATTTTGTAGAAAAAACCCCTAAATCAGAAAATTTACCTAACGCTAATTTTTTGGGGCATATTTACTGGTATGACAAAGTAGTGGTAAGTTTTATCAAAAAAGCTAGTCAAAAATTCCCTAATTCGCTTTTTATCATTACAGGAGACCACTTTGATAGAAGCTATGAATACGCTAAAAACAATTTATACACCACAAGGTCTGTGCCACTCATTCTGTATGCCCCCACCCTAAAACCCAAAAGGATTAGTGAAGTTGGCTCACATTTAGACATCGCCCCTACCATTATAGAATTAGTCGCCCCTAAAGATTTTAAGTTTGTGAGTTTTGGAAAGCCTTTATTTTCTAATAACACTACAAACCCCCCAAGAAGCCACCCTAATTACGCTTTGGGCTATGAAGCCATTGCTACAAAAGATTACTTCTATAACCCAAGCGTAGGTTTTTGCTATCTTAATGAAGACCACAAAGAACAAGAAGCAAGCAAAACAACCGCCTTTAAACTTTACAAGCAATTAGAGTCTTTAAAAGCCCTTAGTTACTACTTGCTCTATCATGGGGCTAATCTTAAGTAATGAAACTTACAAACAAGCTAGAGCCTTTTGATGCCATATTAGATGCCCGAACGCCTAAAGAATTTGAAGAAGCCCATATCCCTAACGCATTGAATTTTGCAGTTTTTAATGATGAAGAACACGCTCTAGTAGGCACCACCTACAAACAAGAATCCCCTTTTAAAGCAAAAATTTTAGGCTCAAGTCTAGCGTGCAAAAACATCGCTTCTTTTTTAGAAAAAAGTTTAAAGGATAAAACAACCCCCTTACACCCCAAAAACAAACTATTAGTCTATTGTGCTAGGGGGGGCAAAAGAAGCTCTAGCTTAGGCATTATTTTAGAAGAAGTGGGCTTTCAAGTTCAAAAGCTTGAAGGGGGTTTCAAAGCCTATCGCAACATGGTTTTAAACGCATTAAAAGAACCTTTCAATAAGCCCTTAATCGTTTTAGATGGACTGACAGGTTGTGGCAAAACAGAATTGATTAAGCATTTCTCTTCTTGGAGCATTGATTTAGAAAATTTAGCCAAACACTATGGCTCTAGCTTTGGTAACCCCACAAACGCTAAACGCCCCACACAAAAAATGTTTGAAAACTTGCTTTTTGATGCATTAAAAAAGAAAAATAGCGAGCCACTTTTACTCATAGAAAAAGAGCCAAAATCTCTTGGGGGTTTAATTATTCCAAACCCACTCTTTAATGCCTATCAAAACTCACCCTACAGCATTTTGATTGTTGCCCCCTTAGAACATCGTATCAAACGATTAGTGGATATATATTCTAACCTTAAAGAAAGCGTTTTTAAAGAAGCTTTGCATACCATTAAGCCCTATACCACAAGAACTATCATCAAAGAGTTAGAACGCCTTTATGAGCACAGAGATTTAGAAAAAATCGCTGAAATTTTAACCACCAAATACTATGATTTAGTTTATAAAAAGTCTTCTCACTCACACACTATTTGCTTCAATACCCTAGAGCAATGTGCTGAAATGATTATGGATTTTAGAGAAAGTGTTTTAAAAAAGCACTTAGAATAAGAGTTTTTTGTTTAAACACATAATTTTTGCTACAATAAGGCGATTTCAATTCCACAAAGGACAATAGGCATGCCAAATAGGGGCGTTGTTTTACTAGATGGGCAAGCGTTAGCTTGTAGTCTAGAAGAAGATTTAAAAAATAAAATCCAAGCTATGAGTACACACACTCATAAACGCCCCAAACTAGCCGTGATTTTAGTTGGAAAAGACCCTGCAAGCGTTACTTATGTCAATATGAAAGTTAAGGCATGCGAAAGGGTCGGCATGGATTTTGATTTAAAAACCCTTAAAGAGACTATTACTGAAGCTGAATTGTTATCCTTGATTAGAGACTACAATGCTGATGAAAATATTTCAGGAATCTTAGTCCAGCTTCCTTTACCCAGACACATTGATACTAAAATGATTTTAGAAGCCATTGACCCAAAAAAAGATGTAGATGGTTTCCACCCCCTTAATATCGGTAAACTTTGCACCCAAAAAGAGTCATTTCTGCCAGCCACTCCTATGGGAGTTATGCGTCTTTTAGAGCATTATCATATTGAAGTCAAGGGTAAAGATGTAGCCATTATCGGGGCAAGCAATATCATTGGAAAACCCTTAAGCATGCTTATGTTAAACGCTGGAGCTAGTGTTAGCGTGTGCCATATCCTAACCAAAGATATTAGTTTTTACACTCAAAATGCTGATATTGTATGCGTAGGCGTGGGTAAACCTAATTTGATTAAAGCAAGCATGCTTAAAAAAGGGGCTGTAGTAGTAGATATCGGTATCAACCGCTTGAATGATGGACGCATTGTGGGTGATGTGGATTTTGAAAACGCTCAAAAAGTGGCTGGTTTTATTACCCCTGTTCCTAGGGGTGTAGGCCCTATGACTATTGTCTCGCTTTTAGAGAATACTTTGCTCGCTTTTGAAAACAATAAACCATAAAAGGAATGAAACTTACATGAAATTTTTACGCTCTGTTTATGCATTTTGCTCTAGTTGGGTGGGAACGATTATTATTGTGCTTTTGGCAATCTTTTTTGTCGCACAAGCTTTTATCATTCCATCTCGCTCTATGGTTGGCACGCTCTATGAAGGCGATATGCTCTTTGTCAAAAAGTTTTCTTATGGCATACCCATTCCTAAAATCCCATGGATTGAGCTTCCTATTATGCCGGATTTTAAGAACAATGGGCATTTAATAGAAGGCACTCGCCCTAAGCGTGGCGAAGTGGTTGTCTTTGTTCCCCCCCATGAAAAAAAGTCTTACTATGTCAAAAGGAATTTTGCTGTTGGGGGTGATGAAGTATTATTCACTAATGAAGGGTTTTACTTACACCCCTTTGAGAGCGATACTGATGAAAATTATATTGCCAAGCATTATCCTAATGCTACTACTAAAGAATTTATGGGTAAAATTTTTGTCTTAAACCCTTATATGGGTGAGCATCTAGGTATCCACTACCAAAAAGATAATGAAACCTTTCATTTAATGGAACAACTAGCCACTCAAAGCACAAGCCCTAACATTAGCATGCAACTTATTCAAATGGAAGGCGAAAGTGTGTTCTATAAGAAAATCAATGCTGATGAATTTTTTATGGTAGGCGATAACAGAGATAATTCTAGTGACTCACGCTTTTGGGGAAGTGTAGCTTATAAAAACATTGTGGGTTCGCCATGGTTTGTTTATTTTAGTCTCAGCCTGAAAAACAGCGTAGAATCTGATGCAGAAAATAACCCAAAAAAACGCTATTTGGTACGATGGAAGCGTATGTTTAAAAGCGTTGAAGGCTTAGAAAAAATCATTAAAGACAAACAAGAAAAAGCACCGTATTAAGGTTTTTTGTGCAATTTTTTGATGTTTCATTAGAAGGCTTTGTTGCAGCTTCAATGAAAATCCTTGCCCTTTTAGTAGCGATTATAGGGCATGAGATTATGCATGGCTATAGTGCATTTTTATTTGGCGATAGAAGTGCAAAAGACACTCATCGTTTGAGCTTAAATCCTATCAGACATTTAGACATGATGGGTTCAGTGCTTTTACCAGCCATTCTTTTAATTTTTCAAGCTCCCTTTTTATTTGGATGGGCAAAACCAGTGCCAATAGATATGCGTTACATTGTTTCTCAAAAAGGCTCTCTAGCATGCGTAATAGTGAGTTTAGCCGGAGTCTTTTATAATTTCAGTTTAGCACTTATATTAGCCTTAATCACCCATTTTAGCTTTCATCATTTTGAAATCAACGCTCTAGATTTCAACCACTTAAATCTTTACCAGCTTGCATTAATGACCTTTTTGATTCAGGGCATACTCTATAATCTTGTTTTAGGCATTTTTAATAGCCTTCCTATTCCACCCTTAGATGGCTCAAAAGCACTGGGCTTTTTGGCTTTATATTTTAAAAGCACGCTTTTATTAGAATGGTTTTCTAAAATGGAACGCTATGGCTTATTGATTGTGTTTGTATTCTTGTTCATTCCACCCTTATCAGAGTTTTTTATCCATGCACCTACAAGATTTTTATTCTCTTTGCTACTCTCTTAATCAAGTGATATTCAAATAAGGATTATAATGGCGACTTCTTCAACGATTTTTATTGCTAGCGACCATGCGGGGCATAAGCTCGCACAATTTGTCCAACGCTTCTTAGAAGAAAAAGGCTTTAAAACTCAAGCTTTTTTACCTACCACTAGAGTTGACTATCCTGATTATGCTAAATTAGTGTGTGAAAAGGTCTTGGAAAATAAGCAAAGCTATGGTATTTTAGTGTGTGCTACAGGAATAGGCATGAGCATGTGTGCTAATCGTTTTAAAGGCATTAGAGCCGCCTTATGCGTTAATTCTCACATGGCTAAAATGACTCGCTTACACAATAACGCCAACATCTTATGCTTGGGAGAAAAAATCAGTGGCGTAGGCGTAGTAGAAAGCATTTTAGAAGCGTTTTTTTCTACGGAATTTGAAGGCGAACGCCACATACAACGCATTCAAAAATTAGACACTTAAACCGATAGAATACAGCATAAATTGTGCTACAATTTCTCTCTATTCTTCATCAAAAGGATATTTGTAGGCATGTTCACACAATGGTTTATCATCACTATTGTTATTGTTTTTGTTTTTTATATGGGCGTTCGCACTTTCTTTTTTAAAACCGTTGCCAAGCGTCAAGAACGCACGAGTGCTTCCATGAAGCTTACCTTACAAGAAGCTGAAATTCTAATCCAAAAACATCAATTACAACTCCAAAGAGCCTTGGGCAATATTGATATTCTTACCCAAGAGATGAGTTCTTTAAAAACAGAACTAAAAGCCCTTAAGCAACGAAACTCTGAATATAAAGGCGAATCAGATAAGTATAAAAATCGCATCAAAGAATTAGAGCAAAAGATAGAAGCCCTTCTCTAAAAACGCTATAATAAATAAGCTATATTTAAGGATATTAGAATGAATGAAGCATTTAAAAAAGAACTTTTAGCACATATTAGAGAAATCAAAGACTATCCTAGAAAGGGCATTTTATTCAAAGATATTACAACTTTACTCAATTATCCTATGCTGTTTAACAAACTCATTGATACACTTAGAAAACGCTATATGGCTCTTAACATAGATTTCATTGTGGGTATTGAAGCTAGGGGATTTATTTTAGGCTCTGCTTTGGCTTACGCACTTGGTGTAGGCTTTGTGCCTATTAGGAAAAAGGGCAAACTCCCAGCTCACACTATTTCTCAGAGCTATAGCCTAGAATATGGAAATGATAGTATAGAAATCCATTCGGATGCATTTAGGGGGGTTAAGGGGGTAAGGGTCGTTCTAATTGATGATTTATTAGCAACCGGAGGCACAGCCCTAGCAAGCCTACAACTCATAAAACTCCTACAAGCTGAATGTATAGAAGCATGCTTTTTGCTGGGTCTTAAAGAACTATCTGGCATTCAACTCTTAGAAGAGCAAGTGAAGACTTTTTGTGTGTTAGAGTGCTAGAATAAGGGCAAATAGTATGGAAGAATACATCATTAGCTTATGGAATCAGCACGCACCCACTTGGGGGTATCTCATCTTATTTGGATGGAGCATTTTAGAAGGTGAGATTGGATTAATCTTAGCAGGAATTGCAAGCTATACCGGTCATATGCATTTGGGATTAGCGATTTTAGTTGCGGGACTTGGGGGATTTATGGGCGATCAATTTTATTTTTACATCGGTCGCACTAATAAAACTTATATTCAAAAAAAGCTAGAAAAACAACGCCGAAAACTAGCTCTAGCTCACTTATTGTTACAAAAATACGGCTGGTTTATCATTTTTATTCAGCGTTACATGTATGGCATGCGAACTATTATTCCTATCAGCATTGGTTTGACTCGCTATAGTGCTTTGAAATTTGCCCTCATTAATCTCATTAGTGCTGTAGTGTGGGCAAGTATTACCATTATTTTGGCGTGGTATTTGGGAGAAGAATTATTGCATTCATTAGGATGGCTCAAAAAACACCCCTATGTGCTAATATTACTGCTGGTATCTTTCTTGACCTTAGTCGTATGGTATTTTCAATACTATAGTAAGAAAAGCCGATAGAATATAATAAAATTCCATAACTATATTAAGTTTTAACCAAAATTAAGAAAGGAATTCTCATGTTAGAAATCAAATTAGAAAACACAGCCTTTGAAAACACACAAGCTGAAAGCAGCTTGGTTTTTGTTATCAATAAGGATTTTAATCACACTTGGATAAAAAATAAAGAGTTGCTAGAAACCTTTAAATACGAAGGCGAAGGCTCATTCTTAGACCAAGAGAATAAAATTCTGTATGTAGGTATTAAAGAGAATGATGTGCATTTGCTACGAGAAGGTGCTTGTTTGGCTATACGCACTCTTAAAAAACTTTCTTTTAAAAGCGTTAAGGTAGGTGTCTATGCTTGCGACACTCATTCAAAAGATAAGGCGCTTTTAGAAAGTTTGAAAGCACTCTTTTTGGGCTTGAAATTAGGCATGTATGAATATGATACTTATAAATCTAACAAAAAAGAGAGTGTTTTAAAAGAGGCAATCATTACTTTAGAGTTGCATAAACCTTGTGAAAAAACCTGTGCTAACTCTTTAGAAAAAAACGCTAAAGAAGCTCTAAAATACGCTAACATTATGACAGAAAGCTTAACTATCGCTAAAGATTTAATCAATACTCCTCCTATGATTGCTACCCCAATCTATATGGCTGAAGTGGCGCAAAAAGTGGCTAAAGAAAATGCTTTAGAATTTCATGCTTATGATGAAAAATTCTTAGAAGAAAAGAAGATGAATGCCTTTTTGGCCGTTAATAAAGCATCTCTTTCTACTAATCCCCCACGCCTAATCCATCTAGTCTATAAGCCTAAAAATGCTAAGAAAAAAATCGTGTTAGTGGGTAAGGGCTTGACTTATGATTGTGGGGGTTTGAGCTTAAAACCAGCCGATTACATGGTTACTATGAAAGCTGATAAGGGCGGTGGCTGTGCAGTTATTGGTCTTTTAAACGCGCTTGCTAAATTAGAAGTAGAAGCTGAAGTGCATGGCATTATTGGAGCTACAGAAAATATGATAGGTAAAGATGCCTATAAGCCTGATGATATTTTAATCTCTAAAGAAGGTAAGAGTATAGAAGTGCGTAATACCGATGCTGAAGGGCGTTTGGTTTTAGCAGATTGCTTGAGTTACGCCCAGGACTTAAACCCTGATGTATTAGTGGATTTTGCTACGCTCACTGGGGCATGCGTTGTAGGCTTAGGTGAATTTACTTCAGCGATTATGGGACATAATGAAGAGTTGAAAAATCTCTTTGAAACTTCAGGTCTAGAATCAGGCGAGTTACTAGCTAAACTCCCCTTTAACCGCCATTTAAAGAAATTGATTGAGTCTAAGATTGCTGATGTGTGCAATATTTCTACTTCACGCTATGGTGGCGCGATTACAGCGGGCTTGTTTCTAAGTGAATTTATCAGAGATGAATTTAAGGACAAATGGCTACACATTGATATTGCAGGTCCTGCTTATGTAGAGAAAGAATGGGATGTGAATAGTTTTGGAGCTAGTGGGGCGGGTATTAGAGCATGCACAGCCTTTGTAGAAGAGTTTTTGAAAAAGGCTTAAAATGGGCTTATCTGTAGGCATTGTGGGTTTACCTAATGTGGGTAAATCCAGCACCTTTAACGCACTCACTAAAACTCAAAACGCTCAGAGTGCAAACTACCCCTTTTGCACCATTGAGCCAAATAAAGCCATTGTAAATGTGCCTGATAAACGGCTTGATGAGTTAGCCAAAATTGTAAAACCTGAACGCATTTTATATTCTGTAGTAGAATTTGTAGATATTGCAGGACTGATTAAAGGAGCTAGTAAAGGCGAAGGCTTAGGCAATCAGTTTTTAGCTAACATCAAGGAATGCGAAGTGATTTTGCAAGTGGTGCGTTGTTTTGAAGATGGCAACATCACACATGTGAATGACAAAATTGACCCCCTGAATGATATAGAGACCATTGAATTGGAATTGATTTTAGCAGATATTGCCACTTTAGACAAAAGAATCGAACGCCTACAAAAAGCCCTAAAAAGTTCTAAAGATGCTAAGAGCCTTTTAGAATGTGCCTTGAGTTTAAAAACGCACTTAGAAGAATTAAAACCCGCTAAAACTTTCGCCCTAAATACAAGCGATGCTTTTTTAGAACTAGATAAAGAATTGCGTTTTTTGTCGCACAAAAAAATGATTTATGTGGCTAATGTGGGCGAAGAAGATTTAAGCACTCTCAATGAGCATGCAAAAAAAGTAGAAAATCATGCAAAGGCTCAAAATTGTGAGTTTGTTGCATTATGTGCCAAGCTAGAAGAGGAAATGGTTTCTATGGATGAAAATGAAGTCAAAGAATTTTTGCAAAGCTTAGGCGTAGAAGAAAGCGGACTAGAAAAGACCATTCGTTTGAGCTTTAAAGAATTAGGTCTGATTAGTTATTTTACCGCTGGTGTTAAAGAAGTGCGTTCATGGACTATTAAAAAAGGTTCTAGTGCCCCTGTGGCTGCTGGGGTTATTCATAAAGATTTTGAAAAGGGCTTTATTAGAGCTGAAACAATCAGTTATGATGATTTTATAACCTATAAGGGCGAGATGGGAGCAAAAGAAAAAGGGGCGTTGCGTATTGAAGGCAAGGACTATATTGTTCAAGATGGCGATATCTTACACTTCCGCTTTAATGTTTAATGCTAATTTATTTTAAAGCATAGGTTAGGCACTATTTCACAAGGAGTTACGAAGTGTTCCTTATGAAATCGCTAGCTTTTCTCTCTAAGATAATTGATGAGCGATAAGAAACTTTTTAAAAAAATCTATGTTGAGCTGAGCGATATTTGTGGGTTGAAGTGTAGCTTCTGCCCTAACCCCAAGAATGAAAGGGGAGTAATGGATTTAAGGCTTTTTGAAAAAGTTTGTAAAGAAGTTGCCCCCCTAACTCACATCATCACCTTGCATGTCCTAGGCGACCCCTGTAAGCTCAAAGACTTAAATCTCTATCTAAACACTGCTCAACGCTTTAATTTAAAAGTGGATTTGGTTACAAGCGGGGTGTATTTGCATGACTTTTCTTTGTTGCTACAAGATGTGCTTTGGCAAGTCTCACTCTCTTTAGATGCAGGACTAAATACAAATAACAAACTAGATAAAAACCGCTACATCAAACAAATCTTAGATTTTTGCCATTACAAATTTGAAAAAAATAGTGAAGTGTTTCTCAATTTACGCATTCAAGACAGCACCTTAAAAGAACACCAAAATTTCATCAAACCTTTTTTAGAAGCGTTTGAGCCTACTTCTTTAGAAACTTTAAAAACACAAAGCCGTGTGCGTCTGTTTAAAAAAAGTTTTCTAAACATTCAAAAAACTTTCAAATGGCCTAGTTTGAACACAAAAAACCCTGTTTATAAGCAACCAAAAATCCCTTACTGCTACGGATTACTCAAACAAATTGCTATTCTTTCTAATGGCGTTGTAGTGCCGTGTTGTATGGATACACAAGCTAGTATCAATCTTGGTAATTTAAACGATATGTCTTTAAAAGATGTTTTAAATAGCCAAAAAGCTGTAGCAATCAAAACCCACTTTTTAAGGGGTGAAGCATTAGAATTATTGTGTAAAAATTGCACCTACCCTATAACTCGCCATAAAAATCATTCCTAACACTCAGACTCTGTTTTTAGAAAAATAATTTTCATATAGGCGTAGTAAGGCAATGAAAAACGCTGTAATCGTAGGACCTACTGCAATCCCCCAAAAACCAAATTGCGAAATGCCTGCAATCATAGAAAAGAATATTAACATTTCATTGATTTTAAGGGTTGTTTTAAACATTCTTTGTTTGATAAAAACAATCAAAATCGGTTTGATAACGCTATCAATCAGCACACCAATCAGTAAAATAGAGTATAGAGCGATAAAAATAGCCCCATTCACATGGCCATAATGGAGTTCATAAACCACTACAGGAACCCAAATCAAAGCCCCCCCTACAATAGGCACCAAACTAGCCAACCCATATAAAATTCCTAAAAACAATCCATCATGCCCAAACCATACAATCATCACGCCAAATGCCAAACCTTCTAAAATAATTGTAATCATAGAAGTGAGTAACACAATGCGTAAAATCCCCGCTACTTCTTCAAAAATCCCCTTACTTTGCTTGATTTCAAAAGGCAAAACTCCCAACAGATAATGATAGAACCGCTCGCTATAATAAAAAAAGAAAAATAATAATCCTAATACAAACACCGTATCTGTAATTAATTTCAAGCTGTATTTGCCAATGTAGCTGCTTATTTTTAGTAAATAACCGGTAATAGAAGTTGCACTAAAATTTTCTAAAAGCTTGCTAACCCCATCGCTTATGGTAGGAAAATGAGATAAATTTTCTGTTATTGTCTTTTTAAGCCACCCTATTAAAGCGGAAAGTTTTTCAAAGTTGATTTCAAAGATAATGTTAGACCCCTTGTAAGCGATAAAGTATAATGGCACAATCAGAACGCTCGCTAAAGCCAAAACACATAAAAACGAACTCAAAACATTAGAAAACCGCTCATTGAGAAAAAGTTTTACTTGAAAAAGCCCCACACATAAAAGCCCAGCAATCAGTGCATCCATCAAAAAATCTTGATACAGATAGAGCATCCAATAAAAACCAATTCCAAAAAGAAGCCAAAAAAAATACTGAGCTTTCATTCAAACCTACCCTTATTGACACTAAACTAAAACCATAAAATGTTAGCTAAAAAACACTATTTTTAAGGATAAAAAATTTCTTTTAGCCTATAATTAATAAAAAAGGTTGGTATTTATGGTATTTTACAAATACTCTGGGAGTGGGAATGATTTTTTAATCACACAAAGTTTAAAAAAGCAAGATTTTTCACATTTAGCCAAGCTGGTGTGTCATAGACATGAAGGCTTTGGAGCTGATGGGCTTGTGGTTATATTGCCCCATAATCATTATGAATACGCTTGGGATTTTTATAATTCAGATGGCTCTAAAGCTCTTATGTGTGGGAATGCGAGCCGTTGTGTCGGATTGCATGCCTACAAGCACAAAATAGCCCCCAAACACCACACTTTTTTAGCTAACAAGAGAGAAATTTCTATCCACATAGAAGAGCCAAATATTGTAGAGAGCAATTTAGGCAACTATCAAATTTTAGAAAAAATATCCGCCCTAAAATGTGAAAAATCTTTTTCAAACTCCGCTATTTTAGAAGATATTCTTACTTTCTATCTCATAGATACCGGTGTGCCACATTTAGTAGGGTTTGTCAAAAGCAAACAACTCCTATCTTCTTTAAATCCGTTAGAGCTAAGAGCTTTGCGTTTTAAATTTAACGCTAATGTCAATATCGCTTACATACAAGATGAAAAAAATATTTTTTTACAAACTTATGAAAGGGGGGTTGAAGATTTTACTCTAGCTTGTGGAACAGGTATGGCGGCGACTTTTATTGCAGCGCACACATTTTATAACACACTCACAAAAGCCACCCTCATTCCTAAAAGCAACGAATATTTAGAGCTTTCTCTCAAAAATAATGAAATCTTTTATAAGGGGGGGGTGCACTACATTGGAATGGGTATTTTTGAGCCTAATTTCTCATAATTCTATCAAAATGATTTTATTTTAATTTGACATGGGATATGCTATCATTTAAAAAGCTATTTTTTAGCAACACAAAAAATATCCTAAAGGAATAAAATCATGCAAGCATTAAAATCATTACTTGAAGTCATTGTGAAACTTCAGAATGTGGGTAGCTATCTGATGCATATAGCTATCTTTATTATTTTCGTTTGGATTGGGGGACTTAAATTCGTAGCGTATGAAGCCGAAGGAATCGCCCCTTTTGTAGCGAACTCGCCTTTCTTTTCTTTCATGTATAAATTTGAAAAACCTGAATACAAACAACATAAAATGTCTGAAGCACAATCTATGAACGAAGAAATGCAAGATGACCCCAAGATTATTGAAAACAAAGAATGGCATAAAGAAAATCGCACTTACTTAGTGTCTGAAGCGTTAGGAATTACGATTATGACCTTAGGTATTTTAGTGCTATTAGGACTTTGGATGCCACTACTTGGAGTGGTTGGGGGCTTACTTGTAGCGGGAATGACTATCACCACCCTATCCTTTTTATTCACAACGCCAGAAGTGTTTGTCAATCAACATTTTCCATGGTTATCTGGGGCTGGAAGGTTAGTCATTAAAGATTTGGCTTTGTTTGCAGGTGGGCTTCTTATTGCTGGTTCTGATGCTAAACGCTACTTAGAAGGAAAAGGATTTTGTTTAATGAATCGCTCATCTGTAGGGATTAAAGCTAAAAATTGCTCTAGCGGGTGCTGCTCCTAACAAAAGCCTTAATAGGCTTAGAGCCTACCAAAAAGAATTGAAAAAATTAATTGCCTTTCTTATAAATGATAGTCTTTAGAATATGACGCTTCACAAATGAATTAACACTTTCCACTTCTTCAGCAGCCAAGTTCTTTAAAATATCATGCTCTTCTTTAGACAAGTAAAAAGTAACTGAAAAGTTTCTTTTCAATTCATCTACGGAAACACGCTTACGACCCGGTTTTACATTCCTGTTTGTCAAATCCATTAAAATCTCCTTTTATTTAAAAAATTAATATTGTAGCAACTATTCTAACATGAAATAAACACTATTTTACATTAAACATCAAGTAAAATATTTTTTTATGACACAGCAACCTAAGATGTGGTAAAATACTCTCACTCACTACAAAATAAACTTTTTATTTTAGTAACTTATAGTATGGTGGTAACACAAGTGGCAATAAACACCTTTTTCAAACATTCTTCTTTGGCTTGTCTCTTAGCAATCAATATGTATGCTTTTGATTGGAATATTTTCAAATACAATTTGGGTTTTAACATGTTTATTATGGACCATGAAGGCATGACGCCTTATTGGGTTAATACTAATACAAATCTTAAAAGCCGTTTGACTCCAGAGTTTGGAATACAATTCAATGCAAAACATGTAGAGCAAAGCCTTATTGTAGGGGCATATTTTTTTCAAAATTTCCATAACTACAGCACAAAATTTCCTTATGCTTGGGGACCTACAATGTATTACAAGGCTAAGGGAGAGCATTTTACTTTTTATGGGGGGATTTTTCCTAGAAAAAATCTTTTAGGGAAATATGGTTTAAATATCTTTTCACCCTATTATTGGTTTAGGGACCCAAATGCTAGAGGGTTTTTATTTCAATACCAAAACAGATATTCACCCTTAAAAACCTATTATGGGCATGCAGAATTTATGCTAGATTGGTTTGGGGGCAATTGTTATAACACTTGCAAATTTGGCAAAAACCCCTATGGAAACGCTATGGACAGATTTCAAATGAGTGGCTCTACTTCCTATCATTTTTTTAAGGGTTTATTAGGCGTAGGAGGGAATTTTGTCCTGTTTCATAACGAAGACAAATACCTTTTAAATGGTGCTGATGGCATGCATTTTAATGAGAAAAGAGCTATTGATAATAGTGCTATTTATCTCCTAGACCGCCTTTATTATAACACCTATATAGGAACAAGTCTCTTAGACCTTGCCCCCTTTATGGAAAAGCTTAACGCTAAATTCGGTATGGTCTCTGAAGCAAGTAGATTAAGAAATAGAGAAAAAGATGTGCCATTCATTAACAGCATAGGAGGGCAACTTGACATAGAACTCCAATATAAAGGCTTTGGTATACACAATTTATTTTATTTTGCAAAAACTGGAGAAATGCCCTTTTATAATCGCTATCAATACATTGGAATGTATTGCACAGCTTCTTATTGCCCTACACCTATTTATCGTGGCGTGCCATTCTTTCAAGCCAACATGTATAATCGTTTTGACTTGTATTACAACTGGAAAAACGACTTCGCATCAGTTAGGATTAATTTTGTGCTTAACTCTATGCATGAGAGCTTTAAAAATAATTCACCTTGGATGCAATCTTATCAAGTGTATATGACGGTTTCTTTTGACCCTTATAACCTTATCAATAAAATCGCTAGAAAAAAATAAAAATTCTTGACAACAAGTTAATTCGTCTTATATAATATTGCTTCATTTGTAGCCATTGTAAAACGATGATTTTAAGCTACAGAAAAGAGGTGATGATAGGTATGCCAGGGATTAAGGTTAGAGAGAGCGATGCGTTTGATGAGGCTTATAGAAGATTCAAAAAACAAACCGACCGTAATTTAGTAGTAACAGAGTGTCGTGCAAGAAGGTTCTTTGAATCTAAGACCGAAAAACGCAAAAAGCAAAAAATCAGTGCGAAAAAGAAAATCTTAAAGCGTCTTTACATGCTAAGGCGCTATGAGTCAAGACTATAATAACTTTTGCTTCAAACCAAAGGTTAGGGATTTAAAAATTAAGGATTATTAGATAATGCAATTCACAGGGAAAAATGTTCTAATTACTGGAGCTTCTAAAGGCATTGGGGCAGAAATTGCAAAAACTCTTGCTTCTATGGGGTTGAAAGTATGGATAAATTATCGTAGCAATGTTGAGGTTGCTGATGCTTTGAAAAACGAGCTTGAAACCCAAGGTTACAAAGCAGCTATAATCAAATTTGATGCGACTTCTGAAACCGATTTCACTGAAGCAATACAAACCATTGTTGAAAGCGATGGGGCTTTGTCCTACTTGGTGAACAATGCGGGTATTGTGCGTGATAAGTTAGCTATTAAGATGAAGACAGAAGATTTTCATCATGTAATAGATAATAATCTTACTTCGGCTTTTATAGGTTGTAGAGAAGCCCTAAAAGTTATGAGCAAAAATCGTTTTGGAAGCGTAGTAAATATTGCTTCTATTATCGGTGAGCGAGGCAACATGGGGCAAACAAACTATTCAGCAAGTAAGGGTGGGATGATTGCGATGAGTAAATCTTTTGCTTATGAGGGAGCTTTAAGGAATATCCGTTTTAACTGTGTAACGCCCGGCTTTATAGAAACCGACATGAACGCCACTTTAAAAGATGAGCTTAAAGCGGACTATATCAAAAATATTCCCTTAAATAGACTAGGGTCTGCTAAAGAAGTGGCAGAAGCGGTAGCGTTTCTTTTGAGCAATCATTCTAGTTATATCACTGGGGAGACTCTCAAAGTCAATGGCGGACTTTACATGTAGTCCTAAATAAAGGGTTTTTTAGCGATAAAAGTTTGTAGGTAGCAAAAATCATGCTACCATTACGAAGTTATTCTAAAACAAAGAGGTTATTATCAAATGGGGATTATTTATACAATATTGCTTCTCATCGTAATTTATTTGTTGTATAGGATTTTAGATGTTTTGGAACACAAATAAGTGTTTCATATAATTACAGGGCATGCTAAGGGTTAGTCCGAGCAAGACCATGTTTAGTATTTTATTTTTAGATTAAGGAGTTTTAAATGGCTTTATTTGAAGATATTCAAGCAGTAATCACTGAGCAGTTGAATGTGGATGTAGCACAAGTTACCGAAGAGGCAGAGTTTGTGAAGGATTTGGGTGCAGATTCTTTAGATGTTGTAGAATTAATTATGGCATTAGAAGAGAAGTTTGGCATTGAGATTCCTGATGAGCAAGCAGAAAAGATTGTCAATGTAGGCGATGTAGTGAAGTATATTGAGGACCATAAACTAGCATAGTGTTTTTAGCTTTGGAGATTTATCTCCAAAGCTCAGCTAATAGAGTCTAGTTTTATATCATAAAGTTTTAAAGTGAGGAGCTATTTGTGCGTCGGATTGTAGTAACTGGAATGGGAATGATCAATTCGCTAGGTTTAAATAAAGAGGATTCGTTTTTGGCGATAGCCAAGGGAGAATGTGGCATTAAAACGATAGAGAGCTTTGATGCTAGTGCTTTTCCTGTGCGTATTGCTGGAGAAATCACTGATTTTGACCCTACAGAGGTGATGAACCCTAAAGATGTTAAGAAAGCAGGTCGTTTTATTCAATTGGCCTTAAAAGCTACAAGAGAAGCCATGAAAGATAGCGGGATTTTAGACGCTCAAAACAAATGTCCTGAAGAACTAGCTAATCACATGGGTGTAAGCTCTGGTTCTGGAATCGGAGGATTAGGAAATATTGAAGCTAACTCTATTTATTGCTTTGAAAAGGGTCCTAGAAAGGTGAACCCATTTTTCATTACTTCCGCTCTCGTTAATATGATTGGGGGCTTTACTTCTATTGAGTTTGGTATTAAAGGACCTAATCTATCTAGTGTAACTGCTTGTGCGGCTGGCACTCATGCCATTATTGAAGCAGTCAAAACCATTCTGCTTGGTGGGGCTGATAGAATGCTGGTTGTAGGTGCAGAATCTACTATTTGTCCCGTAGGAATTGGTGGTTTTGCAAGTATTAAAGCTCTTTCTACAAGAAATGATGAGCCTACAAAGGCTTCAAGACCTTTTGATAAAGACCGCAATGGCTTTGTTATGGGAGAGGGTTCAGGGGCTTTAGTGCTTGAAGAATATGAGAGTGCTAAAAAAAGAGGGGCTAAAATCTATGCCGAGTTTGCCGGATATGGCGAAAGTGGTGATGCTAATCATATCACAGCCCCAGCACCTGAAGGTGAAGGGGCTTTTAGAGCTATGAAAATGGCTTTAGAAATGGCTAAAGTAGAAGTGGGTTATGTTAATGCTCATGGGACTAGCACCCATTACAATGACTTATATGAAACTATCGCCCTACGCAATGTGTTTGGCTCTAAAGAAAAAGTTCCACCCGTTAGCTCTACCAAAGGGCAAATCGGACATTGCTTGGGGGCAGCGGGTGCTTTAGAAGCGGTTATTTCCATTATGGCTATGAATAAAGGAATCTTACCCCCAACCATCAATCAAGAAACAGCTGACCCCGAGTGCGACTTAGATTATATTCCTAATGTAGCTAGAGAAAAACAAGTGAATGCTGTTATGAGTAATTCATTTGGTTTTGGTGGCACTAATGGTGTCGTGATTTTTAAGAAAGCCTAGTATTATAAATACTATAAATTAGGATTTTAAATGGCGATATACTTAGATTTTGAAAATCATATTAAGGAAATTCAAAATGAAATTGAATTAGCTCTCATTAGGGGTGATGAGGATGCTAAAGAAATTTTAGAAAAAAGATTAGATAAAGAAGTTAAATCCATTTATTCTAATCTAAGCGATTTTCAAAAACTCCAACTAGCAAGACACCCTGACAGACCTTACGCTATGGATTACATTGATTTAATCCTAAAAGATAAGTATGAAGTCTTTGGTGATAGGCATTTTACTGATGATAAGTCTATTGTATGTTTCATAGGTAAGATTGGTAATATTCCAGCTGTAGTTATTGGCGAAGAAAAGGGGCGAGGAACTAAAAATAAGCTTTTAAGAAATTTTGGCATGCCAAATCCCGAAGGTTATCGTAAGGCTTTGAAAATGGCAAAATTTGCTGAAAAGTTTAACTTACCTATCCTAATGCTTGTAGATACCGCTGGAGCATACCCCGGAATCGGTGCAGAAGAGAGGGGACAAAGCGAAGCAATTGCTAAAAACTTACAAGAATTTGCTTCTTTAAAAGTCCCTACTATTTCTGTCATTATTGGCGAGGGGGGTAGCGGGGGAGCATTAGCGATTGCGGTAGCTGATAGATTAGCCATGATGCAGTATTCAATTTTTAGCGTTATATCGCCAGAAGGCTGTGCGGCAATTCTTTGGAACGACCCTAGCAAAACTGAAGTGGCTATAAAAGCCATGAAAATCACACCAACAGACCTGAAAGAAGCAGGACTTATTGATGATATTATCCTAGAACCTAGCAAGGGAGCCCATAGAGACAAGCTTTTAGCCGCTAATACCATTAAGGAGTATTTTTTGGATAGCTTACAAACCATTCAGCAAGACTCTCAATTCCTTGAAAAACGCTATCAAAAGCTAATGTCTTTTGGTTCGTTTACAGAATAAAAATACATTAGAAAAGCGTAGATGTTTAGAAACGCTTCATATTGATTCTATCTCTTGTTTTCAAAAGTTAAAGACTTGTGAAACCATTCGGTTGGATAAAATTTCGTTTCTTAGGTTTTTTTAATATTCTGTATAAGATTTAGATGGTATTTTGATACTACGATAAGGACTAACCAATTCTAAGACCTAACTCAAAACCAAAATAAAATTAAGATGTTTTGAAATCTTAGAAGCAATATTTACTCAGAGATTTCATGGAAACTACGCCAAGTTCTTTCATAGACACTCCGCTCAAATATAAATAAGCCGTTACCCCATTGACCTATTGATTTTACCTACAAAGACAAAGTTATTTCTAGAGTTCTAAGATTAAGCTATGCTTAAAAGAGAATGATTCAAAAATGATGAGACTATTTTAGAAATTGACACTAAAACAAGCCTTTCTTTAGGAAAAAATTCTTGAAAAAAATGCCTGATTTTTAGCTCCCCTAAATTTTGAAAACCACGAAAATAAATGGGCGTAAAAAAGCTTTGAAAGAAAAATGGGAGTTGATTATGAGCTGCCAATGAGTTTATCTCAGTTTAAGCATAAAAATAATATTCCCCCCCCATATCCAACAAAATAAAATCCTTTAAAAATTATAATTCACATACGCTGTAATACTTCTAGGAGGAGCAGCTTCTTTACCATTAGGACTAGTGCCTACCCCACCAAACCAATATTTCATGTTAAAAATATTATTGATTTGCAAGCTTGCACTAATGCTTTGGCGTTTGTGTTCCCACAGAGTGCTAGAAATTTGTAAATTCCACACCCAATACCATGGCATCATACCAGCTGTCCTAGTCGTAATAGCTCCATTTTTAATGGTGGGTGCATATTCAGTAAAATGGACGGTATTTAACACATCAGTATAAGCTCGGCTGTAAAAGAAAGAACTTAACCCAATGGTTGTTTTAGCATAAGTATAGCTGGCGTCTAAGACAAATTGGTGTGGACTTACAAAAGGAAGTTTTTTACCAAAAATATCCTTTTTAGCCCCCTTAGGTTGAGCAGGATTAGTTACCATAGTATGGCTTGTGATATTAGCATCTATAAAAGTGTAAGCCGCATGAAGGTTTAGTCCCCTAATGGGTGTGTAATATAGCTCCAACTCCACACCTTGTGAGCGAGCATTAACTGGCTCTCTATTATCTCCATAGCGTCCGGTAAAGTAGTGGTTAGCAAAAATGACAAAGTAATTCCCATTAAAACTCACTTTGTCATTAAAATAGTAGCGTCCGCCACCCTCCATGACATTAAAGATTTGAAAATAATCTGTGCTTGTGCCGACAAAATTACCCACATTGCTATATTGTGGCGGAATATAACTTCTTTGATAGTTGAAATAGAGCAACAGCTCCTTAATGGGTTTATAGCCGACATTCACAGCAGGATTCCATTGATTGTAACGCTCTTTAATCGTTTTTGGAACTTGACCTGCTTTAAAAGGCGGAACATCTTTTTTTTCATAATTTAAGAAAGTGTATCTCAATCCCGGCGTAATCGTAAACATGCCATTGTTAATATTAATTTCATCGCTAACATAGACTGAAGTATAATTATTGAAATTATTCAGCGAATTTCCTTTATCAAATCCATTGCTAGGCTCATTAGGTTTTTTTCTTGTAGTGGAGCGGCGGTATAAATCCTCAGTGAGAAATCGCATACCCATATTGAAAGTTTGTCTCACCTTTCCTGTATTAACCACCAAATTAAGCTTTGGTTCAAAAGCATTCACCACAAAGCGGCGGATATTGTCATAATATTCCCAACAAGGACTGCTTGTGTCGCTATAAGAATACAAGCCGCAATTGGGGTTAGTTGCACTGATTTTCCCCTTGCCCTTGAAGGGTAGAAGCTTGTTTTGGCTGCTCATATACACACTTTTATATTGATTGGAGAAACCAAAATCCCTACTCATATCATGCGTAAAATAAGTGAATTTAAAATCGCCCCCCACCCCATTATCTGGGTCTCCAAAGTAGTTTTGATACACAGCTCCAAAGCGTTTGGCTCGTCCCCCATCTTGATTATAGGGGCGATTATTCGTGAAGCGGTTATAGTCATAATCTTGTGCACTCAAGGTTCCTGGATGATAAGAATAGTATTTATAATATTGATAATACGCCTTAAGAGTGTTTGTGGCATTAATCTTATACACAGCATCAAACATGTAGTTTTGCACCCCCGTAGGACTATTTTGTCTGAATCCTTGCCCATTAATCCAGTTAGCTTGTGCACTAATTCCTACATGCTTACCCAACATACCAGCGGTTCGCACATAAGTGTTATAGAGCATTTGATTACCTAGAGTTTGAGCTAGTGGCTTACCCTTTTCTTTGGGGTCAATAAAGTTCCCATTAGATGAACGCCCCCAAAAAGTAATGCGTTCAGCCGCCTGATTCTCCCACTCTTTAGGAATTTCTTTAGTGATGATATTCACCACACCCCCAAAAGTGTTAGGCCCATATTGAACGCTTGTGCCACCCTTAATCACATCAATCCTATCCACTGATTGAAAGGTTACAGGAAAAATAGCCAATTCAATATTAGAATACGGAGCTCCATAAATAGGAATACCATTAACCAAAATCATGCCCGTATTACTATGCCCATTACCGCCCCCACCAAAACCACGCACGGAGATTTTAGGTAACACCCCAGTGCCTGTTGCATCTCTAATTTGAAGTCCCGGAACATTCTGTAAAGCACTCTCAATATTCAAATTACCGGTTTTTTTAAGTTGTTTGTTTGAAATCACGGTGCGAGAGTTTGTGGAATCACGCACTTCTTCACTTTGCCAAGAAAGTGGAGCGGTTGAGCTAAATTTTTGCTCAGTTGTCGTAACTTTTTGTAAAGTGTGATGCTTATATTTTGCATCAACAAAAGAGCCAAAAGAAAAAAAGGTAAGCGCACCCAATGCCAAAAAGGAAGGGGCTTTTACCTTCAGATAATTATTCATTGTGATAACCTTTCGTCAACTGAGTTTAAGTTGTTACATATTATAAAAACAATTATTACAATTAGCTTAAATTTGAAAACTTAATTTTGCATATACCCAAATTAAGCGATATAATAAGCGACATAATTCATTGATAATTTGTTATATAACCAAGACCAAGACAAAGACCAAGTAGAATATTTTTTAAAACAATAATAAAATTTATTTTAATATATTTTAAGGAACTAAAATGTTAAAATTGCATAAATATCTTCTATTCTTATCAACACCCTTATTGTGCCAAGCTATCACAAGCGAATTTTTTATCGGTGTCGGCTATCAATTTTCACATTCTAAAGTAAGTGTCATTAGAGATATTCACCCTTCTAAAGAACTCTCCATTTTGAATATCCCTCCCTTTGACCCTAACTTACCTGATGCTCAAAAACACATTTTGCGTCAATCTATAGGCGGACTTAAGGCTACTAGTATTGCTTCAATGTGTCAACAACGCCAAGCTATATGCAACAGAGTTAATGGCCAGCTTTTACCCATGAGTGTCCAACCAGCTTATCTTAATGCTATGTTAAAACCTGATTACGCTAAGATGAGTCAGCTTTTACATAATTCTCGATCCTCATGCGGTGGTAAAAACAAAAGACAACCTAACAACTATGCAAGTGCAGAAGAGAGTGTTTGTAATCCCCCTAAACTCTTTCTAGAAGCCTTACAAACAGTCAATAGCAATCTTTTTGGAGCGATTTTTTTAGCTAAGAAAAACAGCTCCCTTTTGAGTAAAAGCCATACAGATTTAAATCTAGTTAATAACAATCTTAACACAATTATAAATAAACTAAATGCCCTTTCTAATGGCTTGCATAACCTTATAAGTCATAGTTCGTTTTTAGGCACCGCCACTCCACCTCAAACAAAAAACTATTCTTCAGAGCAAATTAACTTGCTTTCTCAAAATTTAATCAAGCAAAGCGAAGTTGCTAAACAAGTAACCCAAGTTTTATTAACAGAAACCAACGCTCTAAAAGAAGCTCAAAAAGACCCTAATGGCGTAAAGCCTTTGAGTTTTTCCCCCATCATGTTTGAAAAACCCATACAAAAAACCCAAAATCTCTCTGTTATAGGTAATGGTGCAAGCTTTAAATTAGGTATTATGCATCCTTTTTGGCTTTTTAATATTGCCTTTAAAAACAAGCGGATTTTTTCATGGGATTATTATATATTTTTAGACTTTAATTATTCACTCATTCCTTTCAATAAAGAACAAAACCGCATGGTTTTTTTAGGCTACGGAATAGGCAGTGAGTTAGTATGGCATATGTTTAGCACAAAGAAAAAATTTAAGAAAAAGTCTACTTTTGGTATGGATATTTATGGGGGGGGTGGAGTAGCAGGAAATTCGTATCTGCTCAATTTTGCATCATATAACGCATTATTAAGAACTTTTATGAATGCCGATACTTCCGCAACCTATTTCAATGCCTTTGCTAATACAGGATTAAGATTTGCTTTCAATCAAAACGCTATTGAACTTGATGTGAAATTTCCTTTTTTGAAGCATTCAAAACGCCTTTATACAACCGCTTTAGAAAATGCTACACTAAAATACCAACGCCATATCGTTTTTAGCGTGCGCTTTATCCATAAATTCTAATCATACAAAGCAATAACAACCGCTATCGCAAAGCCATTGTCATGGCTTATGCTTGCACTTAAACTTTGGATTTTAAAATAGTCCATTTTTTCTTTAGAGAGAGTTACTAGAGGGGCGTTTTTAGGGCTTTTAGAGATATAAATATCTAAGAAGTTCAATTCCTTACCAATGCCTACTTTAAGGGATTTAGAACAAGCTTCTTTGAGAGCAAAAAATCCAGCAATAGTGCTAGGCTTATTAATACATAGGGCAATCTCATTTTCTGATAAAAAACGCTCCAAAAACTTCGTATTAAAGCGTTTTAAACTCTTCTCTATCCGAGCGATAGAAACAATATCCACACCAATCATTATAAGAGTAAAAATTATTGAATGATAAAATCAGTGAAAAAGACATTCTTAATAAAGCCATCAATCAAAAACGAATTCAAATGGCTTTTAATCTCATCTTTAAGTTTGTTCTTACCTTTATTCGTTACGACTTCTTCCACGCTTTTAGAAGACAAAATTTCTATAATCGTGTCTTTAATTGCTGTGTCTTTTACCTTGACTTCATTCAAAAGTTTTTCATTATTCATTTCTAGCGAAATAGAAGTTTTAAGATAGCGTCTGCCATTTTGAGAGACTAAATTCACCGCAAAAGGTGTGTCAATGGCATATAATGGTCCAAGCACCAAATATTGCTGGATATTAGAGCCTTCTTTGGCTTCTTGACTCTTATTTGCCATAGGATTAGCTTGAACTTCTTGGGTAGCTTTAGGGGTATTTTCCTTAGCTTCTTCCTTATTCCCCATAAGCAACATGATAATCACCCCCACCAATAAAAGCATGACCACCACACTTCCAATCACTACAAATAAAAGTGCCTTGCTTTTTTTTGGGGGTTGCTGTGCTGTATTTTCTTGTTCCTCTGTCATACCTATCCTTTTTGAAAGTAAGTTAAAGTAGTTTTTCCAAACTTTTTTTGCTTGATTATAGCTAAAGTTACAAGATTTTTAGGCATTTTATACACACTCTCATGCTCAAAGACAACTAAAAGATTTTTGTTATTGTTGTGTTTAAGCAAACATTCTAAAGCTTGAAAACATTTTTCATAAATCCCCAAAAATCCGCTTGTTTCAAAAGGTGGGTCTAAATAAATAATGTTTAAAACATCATCTTTTAAGGGCAGTAAGGGTAAATGCTTGAAAGCATCATCACAAAATGTTTGAATGCGAATTGTATCTTTTAGGCGGTTTTTAACCAAAGAAATATTTTCTAAAAGCGTAGTGTAGGCGCTCTTATGTTGCTCAAAAAATACAGCACTTTTTGCCCCCCTACTCAGAGCTTCTAAGCCCATAGAAGCACTACCTGAAAACACTTCTACAAAATGAGTCCCACGAATTTCTGTTTGCAAAGTATTAAAAAACGATTCTCTTACAATTGCTTTAGTCGGGCGTGTGCTAGAAATTTTTGGCAAATTCAAGCTTAAGCCCTTACAAACTCCCCCGATAATCTTAAAACTTTTCGCTAGTTGATAATTTGACATAATTTCTTAGTGTATTCTTCTAGCAATTGATAAATTTCTTGCTCTTTGGTAAGTTGATTTTCTTTGTAAGATTTATGCATCTCTTCTAAGGCTTCATAAAAGCTTTTCACATCTTCTCTAACACCTTGCTTATTAAAAGGTTTTCTTAAACACTCTTCTATGGAGCATACAGGCTTGTTTGTTTCTAGGGCTTCATCATCAGTTAAGACAAAGTCGCAAGTCTCCATAGAAGAAAGACAATCGCTTAAGTAAAATTCTAAACTCTTTTGACGCAACAAAGATTTACAAGCAAGAAAAATTTTCAACCAAAAACCTTTTACTAAGCAAATAACTATATTTTGTTTCAAATTATTTTTAGAATTATAGCAAGTCTTAATTTTAAATATCAAGCCCTAATCAAAACATGCCAAAAAGAGTGTAATTTTGTAATATTTATCATTATTGTTAACATAAAAAACGAAATAGAATGTTAAAAAGAGAGTATAAAATAACATTTTTTTTTTTGTGGTATACTCTCGCCCTAGGTAAGAGTAATAGACAAACTATATTCCTTCCTTCTTTACTATAACTTAGCATTTTAATAAACTTTTTCTTTTACATTAAAATGTCCTATTGCTCTTACCTTAGTTTAGAAAGCAACTTAGCTTCTCTCAAGTTCTCAAAATAAACTAATATTTAGAAATATAGTGCCTAATAGTAAATGCTTAGTATTCAATTCCCAAAAAAAATACAAGCCTCTCCTAAAAAATTTGATACACTACCGATTTGTTAATATTTAACAACGGAATCTATCTTATATTTATAAATGTTTTTAAGGATAAAAATATGAAAAAATTTCTCAAAATCTCATGCCAATTAGCCCTAGTTCTAAGCTTTGTTTATGCCGAGCAAAGCGGATTTTTTGTCAGTGGTTCTTATGAAGTCGGTCAAGCCTACTACAATGACAAGCTAGTGATAGACAAGCAACCCGACTTTAACCGCCACCAAAAGCAGGCTACTCAAGGCTTTGGGGTGGGCATAGGCTACAAACAGCTTTTTGGTCAAAAAGGTTGGGCGGGCTTACGCTACTATGGGTTTTATGATTGGGCAGAAGTGAATTTTGGCATACAACATTTTGCACCAGGTAGCCACCTACAAGCTAATGGTGGACTTAATTCTAATATGAATATCAACACTTATGGTGCAGGAATTGATTTATTAGTGAATTTTGTCAATTTAGAGCATTTTAGCATGGGGCTTTATGGTGGAATGGGTGTGGGTGGAACCACTTGGAAACCGCAAGCAAAAAATAGGGATTTAGTGTGGACAACCACCTTGAATGAAGAGCAAGGAAAACGCCTATTTAATGGAGACCACAACGCCAATGTTGAGCTGAGAAACACTGTGTTTCAGTGGTTCTTTAACTTTGGCGTGCGTTCAGTAATTTATAAACATACCGGTTTAGAACTGGGCTTCAAAATTCCTATGGCTAAAACTCCCTATCTTAACATGGTTGATGGTGATAGTAGTTATAAAGAAACCTTTAAACGCCTTTACTCATTCAATGTGTCGTATTATTTGACCTTTTAAATGGTCTTATAAAAATATACTAAGCCCTATAAGAAAGGCTTGGTTTCCACCCACTAATCTTATGTCCCTTTAATCAGTTCGTATAAATAGCTAATTTTCAAGTATTTTTTCCAAAATATGCAACACATCTTGATGATGAGCTTGGCTTAATAGTCCAAAAATTTTAAGCATTTCTAGGAATATTGAGATATTATTGATAGTCAAAAGGGCATGTTCTTTTTCATCTGCTTGTCTGTCTAAGAGATAATGTTTTGAAATACCATTTTCTATAATATATTGTGGCGAATAATATTCAGGCATTAGGTCTGTAATAGGAAAGCAATAATAAAGCATGGGTTGAATTTTAGAACCGTATTGTTGGGGTTTCATGGTTACTTCAATGCAATGGTTATCACTAAATGGGTAAATTAAAGTTGGGTAAGTATCAGCATAAATATCATAATAAAGTCTTGAATCATTAAATGGGAGTTGGTTGTGTAAATCCATATGGGGGACACTATTTTGAACTCTATTATTAAAATCTATATAGTAAAAGGGTCTATGATTATAATCATTGTAGGGTGATTGTTGGATACGAATATGTGGCTTTCTACTCGGAAAATATTGTTTTTCAAGAAAAGGTGCTTTATAGTTTTGTAAGAAGTCATAAATAAGCCGAAGCTCTCCATACATAATTAAACCCATTTGTTTGGCATAGTAAATAATCTCACTCAACTCATAAAGAGTTTTCATTTTACCATTAGCCCCTAAAAAATGAAATTTTTCAGCTTTTAAAGTGGTGAGTTCAAATTTCTCTTTATCCTTAATAGGAACATCATAACCGATTTGCCATTCTATATAATGCTTTAAGCTAAAAGGGATTTTTCTAGTCGCTGTAGAAATACCATAATCACTAAAAGCATCCCTAATTTTCACACGCACTTTGCCTGAAATGGAAGTTAAAGGAAGGGGTATTTCAATCACTTTTTAGTAGTATCAACTTTAATCAAACTCACAAGTATGTCCTTGAAACAATTTTTTAAAATATTCCAAACGCACTCCTTTATCTTTTAAGAAAGTGTCTTTAATCTTTAAAAAAGCAAAATTATCAATCACAATATCTAAATTACCAAAATAATAGGGGATTTTAGGGGCGATTTCTTTAAAATGATGGATATATTGATAATAAATCAATTTATCTTGACTGATACATACCGCATTACTACTTGGTGCTTTTAAAAAAGTTTTGTTGCGCTTAAGTGCGTTAATATCTCGCATAGGAAAAAAATAGCCTACACATTCACTAACTTTTTTAGCGTTAGGGTATTTATCCACATAATTCGCTATATAATCAAAATCGTTTAAACATAGCGTGGTATTATGGTCGGTTTTAAACATAAAACGCCTAATATCTGCATAATCCATTTGCCCTTGTTGATACAAGGCTATCACAATAGGAAACTCATTACTTTTAGTGAAGTGCTTAGAAGAAATAACAAAAGCATCTAAAAGCGTGTAATTATCCTTAAATTGCTTTAATGCCTTAAAATTAGTCTCTTTAATGAGATAGGATAAAGGGTGTAGCACACAAATAAAAGCTGGCCTTAAAGCCACAAAAGATTTTAAAAAACTTACCCCTAAATCCCTTGCTTTTAAATCGTTGTCTATTTCAAAATTAAAATTCTTGCTTTTTAGTCTATGTTTGATGAAAGAAGTTTTATCATTATAGGGAGGATTACCCACAATAATTAAAGGCTCGTTTTCACTAATGCCATAATTTTCTCTCTTAGGATTAGCTAGGGCATTGAGAGTCAGAGCGTTGCAATTAGGGTCAATATCCGCCCCTATCTTTTTAGAATGATTAAGGCATAAAAACTCCATACCACCACATGCGGTGTCTAGCAGTGTATATTTTTCAATATCTGCGTATTTTTTTAAAAGTTTGTAAGCACAATCTACTAGATAAGGGGGTGTGTAGTAAGCCCCAAAATTCACGCTTTCTTGTTTAGTTAAATGTTTAGGGGTTGTGATACAAAACTCCTTAGTAATAATAAAAAATAGCTCACTCTAGGGCTTAATACTTTCCATTACATGTTCAACTCTCTAATCTCTTTTTTTAAGTTAGCACAGCAGTTTTGTAATTCTATTAATCTATCATTGATAGCTCTAGTCTCCAAAACAAGAATATAGATAGCCATACCGAACTAAAATTGCCGGTACAAAACATTATTCACACATCTAGTTGTTTCACATCTTTAGCATGAGCTTGGATAAAGGCTCTTCTAGGCTCTACTTCATCGCCCATGCACAGCGAGAACATCGCATCAGTTTTTTCTAAATCTTGTATTTTTAGTTTTACCAAACTACGATTTTCTTTATGCATAGTCGTTTCCCATAAATCATTAGGATTCATCTCGCCTAATCCCTTATAGCGTTGGATACTCGCTCCCTTTTTAGCGTGATTTTCCACTTCCTCTAAAAACGCCAAAATATCCTTATCTTCTAAGAAATCCAAATTATATGCCATAAGTTTTTGATAAGTATAACTTGCCTCTTCAAATAGCACTTCTTTAAAGAGATTGTCATCCATGTTAAATTCCACTAAGCCCTTAGGGGTTTGCACATGCAAATGCAAACTCTCTTCTGTAGCAAAAGAGCGTAAAACCTGATAATTCAAACTCTCTAATTTTTCTAAAATACTTTTTTCTAAAACTTTAGTATCAAGAGCTAGAGCGTCCTTAGTTTCAATCAAAAAGCGTAAAAGTTCTAGCAAATTGTAGCGTTTCTCTAATTCTAAAAGCACATAGCGATAATGACGCACGACTTTTAATAAGCTCATCAAATCATTCTTGCCAATCCCTTCAACACTCACGGAATTGATGCCATGCTCAATTAAAAAATAATCTAAAGCTACGCTGTCTTTAAGATAAATTTCTGTCTTGCCTTTCTTGTATTTATAAAGGGGGGCTTGAGCGATATAAACATGCCCATTTTCAATCAGTGGGCGTAAATAACGATAGAAAAAGGTCATAAGCAAAGTTTGGATATGGCTTCCATCTACATCAGCATCAGTCATAATAATGATTTTATGATAACGCAATTTCTCTAAATCAAAACTCTCTTGAATGCCACACCCAAAAGCCGTAATCATGTTTTTGATTTCTTCGGACTTTAGAATCTTTGACAAATGGCTTTTTTCCACATTTAAAATCTTACCTTTTAAGGGTAAAATCGCTTGAAAAACCCTATCTCGCCCTTGTTTTGCACTTCCGCCCGCACTATCACCCTCTACCAAAAAGATTTCACTCTCCATGGGGTCTTTGCTTTGGCAATCGGCTAATTTTCCGGGCAAGGTGCCCACACTTAGATTATCTTTTTTCCTTGTAAGCTCTCTTGCTTTCTTGCTTGCCTCTCTAGCTTTAGCAGCTAATAAGGCTTTATTAGCGATAATTTTAGCCTCGTTAGGATTTTCTTCTAAAAATTGATGGATTTTATCATAGACTAGTTTTGAAACTAGCGGACGCACATACGAGCTACCAAGCTTTGATTTAGTCTGTCCCTCAAATAAAGGCTCGCTCATTTTCAAGCTTACAATAGCCACTAAGCCTTCTTTAATGTCTTCAGAAACAGGGCGAGATTCCTTAGTTTTAATATTATTGTCAATATATTGTAAAATCGCCTTAGACAAGCCCATTTTAAAGCCCGCCTCATGTGTTCCACCTTCAGAAGTTTTAATATTATTCACAAAGCTCAAGGTGTTTTCATTGTAATCATCAGCATACGCTAGGGCAACTTCTATAGAAGTGTGTGTTTCTTCGTCCATGCTTTTAAACGAAATAATAGGGGTAAGCAACTCTTTTTTAGCGCTATCTTTGACAAATTGTTTCAAGCCATCTTCGTAGAAATAAGTCTCTTGAAGTTGGGTCTTTTCTTCTTTAAAAGAAATTTTTAGACCATCATTAAGATACGCCATTTCTTTAAAGCGTTTTTGTAAAATGCTCGCTTGAAATTCAATCACTTCCATAACACTTTCATCGGGGAAAAACTCAATGGTAGTGCCACTTTCTTTAGCACTTCTAGTCTTGCCAATGATTTCAAGCTCACTAATAGGGATTCCCTTTTCAAACTCTTGGCGATAGATTTGACCCTCTTTTTTAATCGTCATTATTAAGCGTTTGCTTAGAGCATTTACGACAGAAACACCCACGCCATGCAAACCACCTGAGACTTTATAAGTATCATTATCAAATTTACCCCCAGCATGCAAAACCGTTAAAACCACGGTGCAAGCAGGGATTTTTTCAGTAGGGTGTATATCAACTGGGATTCCTCGCCCATTATCTTCTACAATGCATGAGCCTTCATCAGTCAAAGTAATATTGATAGTGTTACAAAAGCCCGCCATGCTTTCATCTACAGCGTTATCCACGACTTCATACACCATGTGGTGTAATCCGCCTACATTGGTATCACCAATATACATTCCAGGGCGTTTTCTAACCCCTTCTAAGCCTTTTAAAACCTTAATACTATGGCTTTGGTAATCTTGCATTAAAAACCCTTAAAAAGTGATTGGCATCATTAAAGTAGAAATTTTAGCACTCAAATGATTTGATTTTTCTTCCAAAGATTCTTGTAATAAAAACGGAGCTAAAGACTCATTGCATTGCAAACAAAATTGTGCTGTTCCTAGCGTATTTAACGCTTCAAGGAAGAATTTCGCATTCACGCCCAAGCTGAACGAATCCTGTAAATCTAGGTCTTTCTCAAGCTCAATAGAAGTCTTAGCTGTCTCACTATGCTCCGCATCAAGAGATTCAAAGAGAACATTATTTTTTTCTAAAGTAAATTTGATATTCGTGCTTAAAGAACTTGATAATTTAATGCTCTCTTTAAACTCTTCCTTTTCTAAAGTGAAACAAGATGCATATTCTTTAGGCAAAATCTTTTGATAATCGGGGTAATTTCCATCAATAAGCTTAGTGAAAAAAGTGTGCGTTTCATTTTCAATGACAGCTAATATACCATCGCTTTTAAAAGTAAAATTTTCATAAAAGAGCTTAAGGCTTTCCAATAAGGCACGCTTAGGTAAAATGCAAGAAATAGTTTCTTCTGTTGAGTCTATAGAAATATTTTCTAATTGCGTATAAGATAAGCGTCTTGTATCCGTTCCAACTAAAGCAAGGGTTTGATGAGCCTTGTCAAACTGCATTAAAATGCCCGTTAGCTCTCTTTTATGGCTATTTTGTTCAATAACAGGAGTAATCTTTTTAAAAGCATCCATTAAAAAAGGGGTGTTGATTTCCAAGCTGACTTTTGATTCTATAGTAGGAAACTCGGGAAACTCGTTTGCATCAAACATAGGGAGCTTAAAAGAACTTTTATTTTGCTTGATAATTAAAACATCTTCTTTGGTTTCTAAAATGAGACTCGCATCTTTTAGGCGTGAGATAATGTCTAAAAACTTTTTTCCATTGATGGTTCCTATACCTTCTTCTTCTGTAGACTGCGTGAGAATATGGCTTTTTAACCCAATATCTGAATCGCTCGCTTTTAAAAAGAGTTTATCTCCTATGACTTCTAAATAGACATGTGAGGCAATGGAAGAGGCATCTTTTTTATCGCAAAAAGCTTGCAAATAGCGCAAAGCGTTTTCTAAATCATTTTTACTGACACTAATTTTCATAATAAGCAGTTCCCTTGAGTTTTTGTGTTTTATTATAGCATAAAAGGATTTCTTTAGGGGTTTAAGCGGATACCTACGCCTATACGATTAGAAAAAACATTGTATTCATATAAGCCATCGCCATAGCCATTAAACCATTGCATATAAATCCCCACAAAAGGATTAACACGATAGGTGTAACCCAAACGAATCGCTCCATTCCATCGCTTGAAACGCCAATAAGGTGTAAAAATATCATAGAGTTGTAATTCAAAATGATGACGCCCCCTTCTATAATCTATCTTGGCATTACCATAGCCCATATAATCAACTAACTTAGGGTTAGATTGGTCGTATGGAACATAAGGCCAATACGCAACCATGACTTTCAAGCCCCATTTTTGCCACACCAAGCGAAATACCGGGCGTTGCCCAGCACTCACAGAGCGGCATCCTCCCCAACGCACATTTCTTTGCCCATTATAATTTTTTACCACTACAGGCTGGCTGGGAAATTGATTTTCTGGGTTTCCCTGTTTGTTGAAAGGTTGGTAACATTCTGCACCCCCCACTCCATTAGAAATATGTTGCCAACCTATCCAAACTTCAGAAAAATTTCCTATCTTACCCCCAAAGGGTTCAAAATTGATAGGATAAACATAAATGAGTTCTGGCATATAATTGACCATACGCATGGGTGCAGATTGGGGGTTATTATAAATTTGAAACCAATTTGTCTGAGTATAGGCAAGATAGAGCGTGCCTTTAGTCCAGAGAAAGTGGCTAAAAACAGGCATTTTAAAACTAATTTGGAATTTAAATTCATTGCGTTGGTATTCATTCAAGTTAGGGTAATACCATTCATAAATGGGAGTAAAACTATGATAAAAAGGTAAGAAATAAGTGCCTTGATAATCAACAATATCTAAATATTTTTTTGCAAATTTTGCCCAAGAATGCTCTTTGGGAGCTTTTTTAGGGGCGATGTGCCAAGCGTTGGATAAATTGTTTTGGGTTTGAACGACATGCAAATCTTGCTTACGCAAATAATAATTATAATTTAGACTTTTATCTTGTGGGGAGTTTTTGCTTTCTAACTGACAAGCTACAAGAATGAAAGACAAGAACTTGCTACGCATCACATTCTCACTTAAATTGTAAAATAAAGATAGCTAGAATCACTACAGGTGCAATAAAGCGAACGCTAAAGTGCCACATTTTAAAAGTATTTTCATTAAAGAAATGTTTAGTGGCTAGAAAAATACGCTGTTTGGATAAAACCCACCCAAAAAACAATACTGAAAATAAACCCCCTAAGGGCATTAATAATGAAGAAGTGATAAAGTCTATCCATGCAAAAAAATTCTTATTAGCCAATGAAAGAATCTGAGTGTAGCGTTCATCTATAGATAGAATAACCAAAATCCCTAAGATATACACGATTATTCCTATCAATAGCGATGCTTTAATGCGCGAAAAACCAAAGCGATTGATTAGATAAAGCACCAAAGGCTCTAGAAGAGAAACCGTAGAGGTAATCCCAGCAAAAGCGAGAGCTAGAAAGAAAAAGAGCGAAATAATCTGTCCGCTCATTCCCATTTCAGCAAAAATCAAAGGTAAGGATACAAAAACTAGCCCAGGTCCTTGAGCCACATCTACATGGTATTCAAACACAAAGGTAAAAATCATCACCCCAGCAATGAGCGAGATTAAAATACCGGGTAAGACAATATACAAAGAGCTTTTAAGTAAATTTTCTTTTTCAGGCGTGAAAGCTGAATAAGTAATAATAGTGCCAACGCCCAAGCTCAAAGAAAAGAACATCTGCCCTAAAGCGTCCATAAAAACCTTAAAATCAATTTTTTGAATTTCAAAACTAAATAAATAGCGTAGGGCTTTAGGCAGACTCTCTAAAGTCATAGCATAGATTAAAAGTCCTATAAAAATAACAAATAATAAAGGCATAAGCACTACGCTTAATTTTTCAATCCCTTCTTTAATGCCCTTAGAAACAAACCATATTGTAGGAAACAAGCATGCACTAAAGCCCACAACTTGCCAAGTTAAACTACCATTTTGAAGCAAGCTAAATTGCATTTTAGCTTGCTCTAAGTCCTTAGGCAAATCAAAGGTGATGACAAAAAGATAGTAAAGCACCCAGCCTAAAACCACTGCATAAAAAGACAAAATAAGCGGACCACCTAAGAGAAAGATAGAAGTGAATTTATAATACTTTTTATGCTTTAAATCTAAATTTTCATAATTAGAAACCACATCTTTTTTACCCAAACTTCCAATAACCATATCTACTAAAAGCATAGCGATACCTAAGGTTAGAGTTAAAGCTAAGTATAAAAGCACGAACGCACTCCCCCCATTAGTGCCTACCATGTAAGGAAAACGCCAAATATGTCCCAAACCTATGGAGCTACCCAAAGTGGCTAAAATAAAACCTAATTTAGAAAACTTTCCCATACTATTTTTCATATTTTTAAGAAATTTTGCTAACCCAAATAGAAAACACGATTAAGGGCGTAACATATTTGAGTAAAAAATACCATACCCTAAAGAGACTAGGGCTTAGAAAATGTGAGCTAGAGAGACGCACCTTTTCTTTATCTAAAACCCATCCCATAAAAATAAAGGTTGCCATGCCCCCTAAAGGCATGATAATAGTGCTTGATGCAAAATCTAACCAATCAAAAAGACTCTTTCCAAAAAAACTGAGCGTGTCTTTATAATCATTATGAAGTGAAAAAATAAGCACCACACCCACGATAAAAATCAATGCCACAAGACCCCAAGTAACCTTAAAGCGAGAGTATTGATACTTTTCCGTAAAATACATCACGCTGGGTTCTAATAAAGCCACCGTAGAAGTAATCCCAGCAAAAGCGAGTGCGAGCAAGAAAAGCACTGAGATAACCATGCCTATAGTTCCCATGTTAGAAAAAACAACCGGTAAAGAAGTAAAGATTAAACCTGTGCCTTGTGAGACATTAGCCCCATGCTCAAACACAAAGGTAAAAATCATAAGTCCTGCCACAAGAGAAATCAAAATTCCTGATAAAACCACCCAAAGAGTGCTTTTTAATAAATTTTGAGTTTTATCTGTAGCGCGGCTGCATAGGTAATATTTATCCCTAATCCTATGCTTAAAGAAAAGAAAACCTGCCCCAAAGAAGAAGTGAATACCTGAGAAGTCAAATCTTGTGGCTTAAAATCAAACATAAAATGAAAAGCCTTAGAAAAAGAATCTAAAGTCATCGCATAAAAGAGCAGACCAAAAAAAGTGGCAAAGAGTAAGGGCATTAAAAATAAATTAAGTTTTTCAATGCCTTCTTTAATCCCCCTAGAAACAATGAATCCGGTTAAAAACAAAACGCTAAAAAGCCCTATAGTTTGTAACCCTATGGATTGTAAGGTATGGCTAAAAATCTGTTCAGATTCTTGAACGCTAGTGGGTAAATTGAAGCTAATATCTACTAGGTAATAAAAAACCCATCCCAAAATCGTGCTGTAAAAGGTTAAAATTAAAGGTCCAGAGATGAGCATAAAGCCTGCATATCTCCAGCGTTTTTTAGAACTAATATCAAGCTCGTTAAAAGCCTGTGCAACATTTTTTTGAGTGCTTTGCCCTAACAACATTTCGGCAATAAACATGACCGCACCGATACTTAAAGACAAGAATAAAAACAATAATACAAAAGCACCCCCACCACTCACACCTGTCATATAAGGAAAACGCCAAATGTGTCCCAAACCTATCGCACTCCCTAAAGCTGCTAAAACAAACCCTATTTTTGAAAAATGATTATGCATATTCTTAAGTAGCTAACTCCCTAAATCAAATATACTTTTATTTTAAGTTTAAAAACAAGAATTGTATTTATTTTAGTTTATGATTTAGCCTTTAAAATCTTGCAACGATTAAAAATCCATATGACATCAACTAAAGCATAAACAAAAATTTTAATAAAGACAGCTCATATTATACTATGTTAAGGTGTTATGTTGTATAATTTCAGCTTAAAATTTGACTATCTTAAGAGGATTTATGCGTTTTAGAGTGTATTATGAGGACACTGATGCTGAGGGCGTGGTATATCATGCAAATTATTTGAAGTATTGTGAACGGGCAAGAAGCGAGATTTTTTTTAAAGAAACGATGTTGCCAGAGAACCAAGATGGGGTCTTTATCATTCGTTCTTTGAAAGCAGATTTCTTTACCCCAGCCAGTTTGGGACAAGTTTTAGAGGTAAAAACTCAAATCAGAGAGCTTAAAAAAGTCTCTTTGGTGGCATTTCAAGAGATTTATTGCGTTCAAAACACTTCTTTAGAGCCTATAGAACCTTGTAAAATCTTTACCTTAGAGATTAAATTTGGCTTTGTGCATCGTATTAAACATAGTCCTATCGCTATTCCTGTAGTGTTTAAAGAGTTATTAGGTGCTATCTAAAAAACCCACTATTATCTATCCATGCACATGGGATTATAGAGTGATTGCAACCACTAATGATGAGAGCTTGTTAAGAAAGCTTATAGAAACTTATAAACGCCCTTTCAAATTAGAGCTAAAAAACACTTCTAAAACAGGTAAATTCTATAGCTTTAATGTGTCTATTGAAGTTTCAAGCGAACTAGAGCGTAACGAAATTTTTCAAAAAATTTCTCATGAAAGGTATGTTATTCAAGTGCTTTAGTCTTCTAAGACATACTTTTTAAATTTTTCGCCCCTTTCTTTATAGGATGAAAACTGGTCTAAGCTTGCACTACTAGGTGAGAGCAAGCCAACTTCGCCCATTTTTAAAACGCTTTTAATCTCTTCTACTGCTTTTTCTAGCTCAAAACAAGTTTTGCAAATAATATTAAAATCTAAGGCTAAGGATTGCATGTTGATTGTGCTTGAGCCTATGGCATAAAGGCTTACTTCATAATTTTGAAGTTCTTTAAAAAGGGGTATTAAATCAACGCCTTTAGTATCGCCTCCTACAATCAAATGAATTTTTTGGTTTTTAAAAGTTTTTAGAGCTTGCAAAGTTGCATCAATATTAGTAGCCTTGCTATCATCTACCCACAAACGCCCTTCTTTATCTCTAAATTCTTCCATTTTATGCAAGCCGATTTTAAAAGTGCTTAATCTTTTAAGGGCGTTGTCTTTATAATCTTGCCATTTTAGATTTTTCATTTTTAAAAATTGCTCATAGGCTAAAAGGGCTAAAGAAGCGTCTAATAAAAATGCCCCCTTAAAAGGCAAAGCATTAAAAGGAATTTCTAAATTTTCTAAAATATCTTTGCTCGTATTAAAAAAGATTTTTTGAACTTGGGATTTTTGAACGATTGTTTGCTCTTTAAATTTTGAAGGCAGTATGGCGAGTGAAGTTTTAGGCATAAAAGTTAGAGGCTTGAGTTTAGCGTTCAAGTAATTTTCAAAATTTTGATGCCAAGTTAAATGGTCTGATTCTACATTGATAAGCAAATAAATTAAGGGGTAAGCCTTGTTAGTGTAGTGCAAAGAAAAAGAGCTTGTTTCTAAAACCCATAAAGGCACTTGTTGTTTAAAAAGCTCCATTAAAGGCACTCCGATATTTCCCCCACTCATTGCCTTAAAATCTTCTAAAAGCATGGTAAGCATTTCAGTGGTGGTGGTCTTACCATTCGTGCCACTGATACTTATAGTAGTAGGGGTGAAATGATGATTAAATAAGCTATAGACAAAATCATATTCACTCACTAAATGCTTAGCTTTTTTAACTAAAGCATGCATAAAGCTAATTCCCGGGCTTACTATTTCTAGCTCTGAAGCATTAGGATTAAATTCACTGCTAGGATAACAAAGAAAATTTTCATTATCCTTGCAAGATGCAGTGAATTTGTCATCAAAAAATTGCACTTCATGATGTTGTTCTTTAAAAAATCTTGCCAAGGCTAAAGTGGTTTTTGCATGCCCAAAAAGTGAAATTTTCATTTTCAACGCACCTTCAAGCTTAAAAGAGCGATTAAATTACTTAACATAGAAATTATCCAAAAACGCACAATCACTTTATTTTCTGCCCAACCCTTTTGCTCAAAATGATGATGAATGGGTGCCATTAAAAAAAGGCGTTTTTTACGGGTTTTATAACTTCCTACTTGTAAAATCACTGACAAAGTTTCTACAACAAAAATAGACCCCATTAAAACAAGCAAGATTTCATTATGCGAAACAATGGCATTATAAGCGATAAACCCCCCTAAGGCTAAGCTCCCACTATCTCCCATAAACACGCTTGCAGGATTGCAGTTATACCATAAAAAGCCAAAGAGTGAGCCTATGAGAGCCAAAGAGACCACAAACAATTCCCCTGCATCAACCACTTTTGGATAAAGCAAGTATTTGGAAAATTCCGCATTTCCAGCCACATACACAAAGACTGAAAGACTGAGTAAGGTAAAAATGCTAGGCACAGTGGCTAGACCATCTAATCCATCGGTTAAATTCACGGCATTACTTGTGGATAAAAAGATTAATACCCAAAAGCTAATCGCTAAGATTATAGGCATTTCAAACAAAGGGTTTTTCAAAAAAGGCAAATACAAGAAAGTATCTAGTCCCTTAAAACTCAATAGGATAGATACAATAACCGAAATCACAAAAAGCATGCCAAATTTTGTTTTCGCACTTATTCCGGCATTACTTTTTTGACTAATTTTGGTGTAGTCATCTCTAAAACCTACAAAACTAAAGCCCACTAACACAATGATTCCTAGCAACACATAAAGATTACCTAAAGACGCACACAATAAACTTGCAATAATAGTGGAAAAGACAAAAACAATGCCCCCCATAGTAGGGGTGTCCTTTTTATTCTTATGGTTTAAAATATAGCTAGAAATAGGCTGATTAGCCTTTTTCTTTTTTGCCCATAAAATGAATTTGGGCATTAAAAAAAGTGTTAAAAAAAATCCGATAAAAAACCCTAGCCCCGCTCTAAAGGTTAGGTATTGAAAAAGATTAATATTAAAATAGCTATATAAATAATAGAGCATAAAACCCCTTGTAATGAAATGGTTAATGGCTATAAGGCATGCAAACAAACTATAGACTATGGCATTTGAAACTCCTATTGTAACACAAATTAATTTACTTAAAAATTGCGCAAGTGGAGTATAATCAAAATCGTATTTATCTTATCCTTTGGAGTATCTGTTTATGAAAAATTCGTTTCTTTCTAAAAATATTAAGGTTTGTTTTAAGGCATTAGTCGCCTTGGGGCTTTCAAGCGTGCTATTTGGGTGTGCAATGAAATCAGTTAGCAACACCCAAACACCATTATCTCAAGAGAGCCACAAGCAGGTTCAAACCCATGAACAATTACAAACAAGTTCAGAGCATGTTACACCACTCAACTTTAATTATCCAGTGCATATCGCCCAAGCTCCATCAAACAACCACTTTGTAGGCATTTTAGTGCCACACATTCAAGTGAGTGATAATTTAAAACCCTATATCAATCAATTTCAAGACGCTTTAGTGAATCAAATTCAGAGTATTTTTGAAAAAAGGGGTTATCAAGTGTTGCGTTTTCAAGATAAAAACGCCTTAAGTTTGCAAGATAAAAAGAAGATTTTTTCCGTTTTGGATTTGAAAGGGTGGGTCGGAATTTTAGAAGATTTAAAAATGAATTTAAAAGACCCTAATAAGCCTAATTTAGACACACTAGTAGACCAAAGCTCAGGCTCTGTGTGGTTTAACTTTTATGAGCCAGAAAGCAACCGAGTCATCCATGATTTTGGAGTAGAAGTAGGGACTTTTCAGGCAATTACACACACCATTACCTATAAGGATAATAACTCAGGCGGTTTCAATTCGGTAGATAGTGTGGAGCAAACAAGCTTAGAGAAAAATAAAAAAGACGCTATCCATAAAATCCTAAATAGAATGTATGCTGTGGTTATGAAGCGAGTGATTGCAGAACTTACAGAAGACAATATTTCTAAATACAGAAACGCTATTGACAAAATGAAAGGCTTTAAAAAACCTATACCAAAGAGATAGCCCTTAATTAAAGGGGTGCGAAATGCGTTTTAAAATCTTTTTAAGGCTGATTTAAGTATAATATCAAATTCATTTCAAAGATAAAGGATATACAATGGCAAGAAGATGTGCTTTAACCTTTAAAGGACCCATGGTAGGCAATCATGTAAGTCATGCAAATAATAAAAATAAGCGTCGTTTACTCCCTAACTTGCGTTCTATTAAAATTCAATTAGATGATGGCACCACCAGACGCATTAAAGTAGCGGCTTCCACTTTAAGAACCATGCGTAAAGGGGCTTAGTCAATCTAGGCTTTAGATTTGTTGCTTAATGATAAGGGCATGTTTAATGCTCTTGTTATTTTTTTAAAAGTTGCCCATGTCCATACGAAGCTTCTTTAATTAAGAATAAGACAATTAGCTTGCATGAGCTAGACTTCATTATATTTAGGGTTTAGCCAAGATGAAAGATATTTTTCAAGAATTTATTTTGGTCTAGGAATTTGTTTTGTTTAAGAAATTAAAGTTTTTAAAAGTCAGGAAACGCAAGAAAAATCAGCCAGAAATCAATTTAAATTCAGAAATTTATAAACAATTTAAAGTTTTTAGGCTTCCGCTAGTTCTCATTCAAATACTCGTGCTTATAGGCACTTTGGGATACTACGCCTTAGAGGACTACACGCTCATGCAAGCGTTTTTTCAAACCACTTACACCATGACTGCTACAGGCTTTGGAGCGTTAGATGAAAATAAGTTTGGAACCATAAGCATTTTCTTCACTTCTATTTTGATGTTTTGTGGGGCGGGGATTATTGCTTTTAGTGTGGCTATTTTAATTAGCGTTGTGAATAAGGGCACGCTTACAAGATTGATTAAGGAGAAAGGTATGGTTTATAAAATCGCACGCCTTAAAGACCACTATGTGATTTGCTACCACAATGAATACACGATTGAGTTAAGCAAGCAGTTCCGCTCGGCTCAAATTCCTTTTGTAGTAGTGGATAATGACCCTAATTTTGAAGAAGAAGCTATCAAACACAAATACCCCTACTATATCATAGGCGACCCGCACACCAACATAACCATGCTCAAAACCCATTTAAGCAGCGCTAGGGGGGTAGTAGCCCTGTCTAAAACTTTACTTGTGAATGTGGCATTAATGGTGAGTGTGCGTTTATTTGAAAAAGAATTGAAACGCAAGCCTTACTACATTATTGCGAGTGCCCATAGTGATGAAGGCTTAGAAAAATTAAAAAAATTAGGGGCTGATATGGTGGTTTCACCCACAAAACTTATGGCACAAAGAGTGAGTGCGATGGCGGTGCGTCCAGATATGGAGAATATTTTAGAGCGTTTTATCAACAAAAAAGACACACTCTTAGATTTAGAAGAAGTGATTGTCCCAAAATACAGCTGGCTAGTGCTAAGGAAATTGAGAGAAGCCCATTTTAGGGATATTGCAAAAGCATTTGTGATTGGCATTATCCAAAAGGATGGCAAATACATCCCTATGCCAGATGGAGACACCATCATCGCAAGCGAATCAAAATTACTGATGATTGGCACTTCAGAAGGGGTCAAAGCCTGCAAGCAACTCATTGCTAGTAGACAAAAGCCCAAAGAAGTGGATTATGTCTCATTGTGACTTTTACATAAACCCTTTTTGATGCAAGCAAGAACTTTTATCCTAAGGCTTGTGTGATAATATAAAAATCACTAGAGAATATAAGACAAACAAAAAACTCTCACTCAAACAAGGTGCAATGAGAGACAAAAAACAACCAAAAGTGTGTTGGGAAATTCCCAATACAACAAAAACTAAGATTTCTTAGGATTAGCTTCGGTTACCCTAATGATTCTACCCATAAAGTCAGTATTATCTAACTTGGCAATGGCTTCATTCGCATTCTCTTTTTGCATTTCCACAAAACCAAAACCCTTAGGTCTTTTGGTTTCTCTATCAGAAATGAGCTTGACGCTAAAAACCTCGCCAAACTGACTAAAAAGTTCCTTAACTTCCTCATTGGTCGCACTATAAACTAAATTCCCCACATAAATATTTTTCAAAATGAAATTCTCCGCTAGACTAAAAATAACAACTACTCACAAGAACATGATAAAGTTATAAAAAAGTAACACTCTTAAAAACCCAACACATCTAGAACTAGAAGTATGTCAAATTCTATCTACCGCTTGCTTAAAAAATCATAAAATTTTACCTGGGAATTTTAAATATTTTTAATCATTTTATTTTTTTCAAAAGCTACCACTAACCAATTGGAATAACACGCTATTGAAAACCCCCACCACCAGAAATAAAAGTTCAAGCTTAAAATTGCACAAAGACCCTTCATGGACATGACTTAACTCATCTTGAGATTACAATCTATACTAAATTTTAAAAAAAGCTAAAATAACTTTTGAATGACAAAGACTTCCGAGACTAACAGCTCCGATTTATTGAAGAGACAAACAGGGCTATAATTTAATGCCCCTCATCTACTAAAACAGCCCCTGCCAAATACACATAAGTGAGAATCATAAAAACGAAAGCTTGTAAAATACCCATGAAAAAAAGAACCATAAAAGGTGCTACAGGAACTGCCCAAGGCACAAGCAAGAGCATGATAAGTAAAAACATGTCATCGCCCTTGATATTTCCAAACAAACGGAAGGATAAGGACACAATCCTAGAGAGATGCGAGATAATCTCAATAGGAAACATAAAAGGAGCGAGCCACTTCACGGGTCCTGCAAAATGAGCGAAATACCTAAAAAATCCATGCACCCTAATGCCTTCAAAATGATAATAAAAAAACACAATAAGTGCCAAAACCAGCGTGAAGCTCCAACTAGCTGTAGGCGATTCAAAACCAGGAATGATGCCTATCATATTAGAAAAGAAGACATACAAAGCAATCGTGCCAGCTAGGGGAAAATATTTGCGAGCCAATTCTTCGCCTATAATATCCTTAGCTACACCCAAAATGGCACTAATAATCGTTTCATATACATTCTGTAAGCCCATAGGCACCATTTGCATCTTGCGTGATGCACCAAGAGAGATAAAAAGCGTTAAAACCGCTGTCAAAACAACATAAAATCCGGTAATAAAATCATGATTAGAGCTAAAGAAGTTAGCAAAAGTAAATAATCTATGTTCCATGAAAAAGTTTCTTAAGCCTTATTGAAAATGAAATTTCTTAATTGTAGCAACTAAGTTTTAAAAACTCATTAAACTAGGCTTTTTAACGAGTTTTTTAATGATCTGTCTTGTTTTTTCTCAAAATTCACCCATAATAATTAGGGGCTTCTTTGGTAATATCCACATCATGCACATGGCTTTCTTTCAAACCAGCACTTGTGATTTCCACAAATTCAGCGTTTTGATACAACTCCAAAATATTTTTCGCACCCTGATACCCCATAGAAGAACGCACACCTCCAACCAATTGAAAAATCATATCAGAAACTTTGCCACGATAAGGCACACGCCCTTCAATGCCTTCTGGCACTAATTTTTCGCTCGCAACGCCCTCTTGAAAATACCTATCACTGCTCCCCTTAGTCATAGCCCCAATACTACCCATACCCCTATAGCTTTTATATTGTCGGCCTTGATAAATCATAAAATCGCCTGGAGATTCTTCTGTGCCAGCTAGTAAAGAGCCTATCATCACACTTGAAGCCCCTAAAGCTAGAGCCTTAGCCACATCACCTGAATAGCGAATCCCCCCATCTGCAATGATAGGAACATCAAATTTAGACGCTACCTCAACACAATTATCAATCGCACTCACTTGTGGCATTCCCACTCCCGCCACAATCCTAGTAGTGCAAATGCTTCCTGGTCCTATACCCACTTTCACTGCATCTGCCCCTGCACTGATTAAATCACTTGTTGCATCTTTGGTTACCACATTACCTACAATAACATCTACAACCAAACTTTTTTTAATCTCTTCTAAGGTGTGTAAAATATTCATTGAATGTCCATGTGCACTATCTAAAACAAGCACATCAACCCCAGCTTTAACAAGCATTTCAGCTCTATCTAATTGCCCCGCACCAATAGCAGCCCCTACTCTTAATCTTCCAAAATCATCTTTATTGGCATCAGGGTATTCAATGCGTTTATGAATGTCTTTAATCGTGATTAAGCCTTTTAAAACATCATTTTTATCCACGATAGGCAATTTTTCAATCTTGTGTTGGTGCATTAAAATTCTTGCCTCTTCTAAACTAATGCCTACATGAGCGGTAACTAAAGGCATTTTTGTCATCACATCGCCTACTTTTTTACTCAAATCGTTTTCAAAGCGCACATCTCTATTGGTTAAGATTCCAATTAGCAAACCATTTTCATCTACTACAGGCACACCTGAAATCTTGTAATTATCCGTTATGGCTTTAGCGTCCGCTAGAGTTCTGTGTGCTTGGATAAAAATAGGGTCATTAATCACCCCACTCTCACTTTTTTTAACCTTAGCAATTTCTTTTGTTTGTGTTTCAATATCCATGTTCTTATGCACAATACCAATACCCCCAAGCCTTGCCATAGCAATGGCTGTTTTATGCTCAGTAACCGTATCCATAGCTGCACTAATAAAGGGAATATTCAAACTAATATTTTTAGTTAAGCGAGATTTTAAACTCACATCTTTAGGTAATATACTAGATTTTCTAGGCACCATTAACACATCTTCAAAAGTCAAAGCCTTTTGTAAAATTCTCATTTTTTATCCTTATTCAATCAAATTTTAGATTTAATTCTTGCTCTAGGGCATAGGAAACATCTAAGAGACTTTGCTCATCAAAAGCCTTAGAAATAAATTGCATTCCTATGGGTAAGCCTAAAGAGTCTTTAGCTACAGGTAAAGAAAGAGCGGGTAAGCCACTAAGATTTGCCCCTATAGTATAAATGTCGCTTAAATACATGTCTAATGGGCTTGCATGATGGTTAAATAAGGGAGCAGTCGTTGGGGCAACGGGTGTAAAAATCAAATCCACTTCTTCAAAAATCTTATTGTATTGCTCTTTTATCATCAAACGCACCTGTTGAGCCTTCAAGTAATAGGCATCATAATAGCCACTACTTAATACAAAATTTCCTAGCATGATACGGCGTTTCACTTCATCGCCAAAACCCTCGCTACGACTCTTAAGATAAAGCTCTTTTAAATCTTTCACATTTTCAGCCCTTCTCCCATAACGCACCCCATCAAATCTGGCTAAATTTGAACTCGCTTCAGCTGTGCTAATGATGTAATAAATAGAGATTTGATAATGAGAATCTAGCATGTCTTTTTCTATAATCTCATGCCCCATTTCTTTTAGAGCTTTAATCGTGTTTTCATAAGCAAGTTGCACTTCCTTACTTGCATCTCTAATATGGTCTTTTAACACAGCGATTTTAAAACGCTTCTCTCTACTGAGATTTTTAAAGGTTTGAGTGGGTTCTAAAGAAGCACTCGTAGAATCCTTATGGTCATGCCCACTAATAGCGTCAAATAAAATAGAAGCATCTTCTACGGTTTGTGTGATAGGCCCGATTTGGTCAAAACTAGAGCAATACGCCACAAGTCCATAACGGCTCACTCTTCCATAAGTAGGTTTTAATCCCACACACCCACAATAGCTTGCTGGCTGTCTAATAGATCCCCCCGTATCGCTCCCTAAGGCTGCAATAGCTAAGCCACCTGCAACTGCAGCAGCACTCCCCCCACTACTACCGCCTGGCACTCTATTTTTATCTCGTGGGTTTTTGGTAATCCCATAGCAACTAGATTCAGTGGTGCTTCCCATAGCAAATTCGTCCATATTAGAAAGCCCAAATCCTGCCATATTATTTTGGTGCAATCTCTCAATTACACTAGCGTTATAAGGGGCGATATAACCTTGTAAAATCCTGCTTGAGCAAGTTATCTCCCACCCCTTAACATTAATATTGTCTTTAATAAGAATAGGCACACCACTAGCACTAGCACCATTAATGCTAGGAGCTTTAATATAAGCGTTCAAGTCTGAAGCCTTAACCTTGGTATCAATCTCATTTTTAAGCGTTTCTAATTCTTGTTGTGATAAAGAAAGGGCTTGTTTTAAAGTAATCATATTGCTTAGCCTTACAAAAAATTTAATGCGTAGTGTAACATGCTTAAAGTCAAAACGAGCTTATAGAAGCGTTTTTAAAAAACATTCCAAGTGGTGTTGTAAATCTTTTAAACTAGAGCTATTATCTATGACATAATCACTCATCAAGCGTTTTTGCTCTATATCCATTTGGCATTCAAGGCGTTGTAATATTTTAACTTCTTTGAGTTTGTCTCGCTCTAAAATGCGTTTAATTTGCAAAGCTCTAGGCGTATAGATTAAGACTACCTTACTGACAGGATAGTGTTCTTTGCCCCCCACTTCAAAAAATAAGGGAATATCCAAAAAATATGGTTTATTAAGCGTATCTAACAAAAGCGCCTCTTTTAACATCATCTCACGAATTAAAGGGTGCAAGAATTTCTCTAACCACTCTAATTTTGTCTTATCGCTAAAAACAATAGCCCCAAGCTTTTTTCTATCAAGAATATCATTTTCTAAAATATCTAATCCAAAATGTTTAGCAATTACTAGGCGCTGCTCTTGCAACAATTGATGAGCGATTTTATCTGCATCTAGGACTTTATAACCTTGCGATTCTAGCAAACTAGCCGTTGTGCTTTTACCTGTGCCAATACCCCCTGTTAGGGCGATAGCGTTTTTTAAAATCATTTTAAGATTTGATAATACCTTTAAAAACTTCTTGTAAATTCTTAGGTAGAGCAAACGAAGCCCTATGAATATCTTCGTTGTAGTATCTTACATTTTCTAAAGTCTCTATTTTCTGCGTGCTTAAATCTTTCAAAGGGTGGATTTCTTTAGAAGCATAAATATAACCCTTATTACTCAATATCCTTAAAGGAGCTACAAAAGGCATAACAATAGGAAAAAACTCGCCCATGTTTTTGAGAGCATTTTGCATGCTAACATGCTCTAATAGGGGGTGTTTAGCTACAGAAATCAACACGCCATCTTTTTGAAGCATTCTTTTAAGGGCATCTATTTGGTGTGTGTTGGGTTCTTCTAAACAAAAAATCAAATCATACTTTTTAATCTCTAAGTCTAGGAGCTGTTTAGCATGCGTAAAATTCTTATCGTTTTTGACTTCATGAAAATGGGGGAAAAAACTAATAAAACTATCTAAAATTTTTTCATCAGCTTGCACAAAATCTATATGTGTTTCGTATTTAAAAAGCTGGTGGGCTAATTCTAAATCAAAGCCCCCTATGATTAAAACTTGGTGGAGTTCTCTCTTGGTGCAACCCCCCATATGAGCGAGTAATTCACTTTCAATGTGTAAGAAATTTTTAAATAACAACTGATGGTTTAACATAGCGATTTCGCCAAAATCCTTAGACTTAAAAATCTCCAAAATGTTTTGTTCGCTTCTTACATCTAATAATTTAGCTTCTATAGTGTATTCTTTACGCAAATACGGCGTGATTTCTTGGGTTATCCACATGAATATTCCTTTAATAATATTAGATTATTTGATTTGTGATGTATTTTTACAAATAATAACATACTACCCAAAATATCTAAACCATTACCATACAGACCCCATTTTCACTTAAGACATTCTAAAAACAATTCCGTATAGCTCTTAAAACGCCCTTTTTTAAAATCTAAATTAATGCTAATAGCTCTGTGTTGACTATCTAGTTTATCCACAGAACGCTTTTTTAACACCATTTGACACTTTTGAATGTTTATCGCACTCACATCTCTATCCCCTAGTATCAAATAAACATTATCGCTCTTTTTTTCTAACTGAAACGCTTCATAAAAGGGTCTTAAGCTAAGATTACTTTTATTCTTGGTGTAAACATACGAAAAGATTTTGCCCTTAAGTTGCATGATTTGAGTTTTAGTGTTATCAAAGGCAAAAGTTTGGATTTGTCGCTCTTTATTGTGTTTGTTTTGTTGATTCAAAAAACGCTTCAAAGCCTTAGATTTCACTTCTATAAAAAACTTACTGCCATTTTTACTAACCATAACATCTCTGTCCTTTAAAGGGTAAAAGCTCTGTTGTGAGTATTCAATCCATTTTATCCCCTTTCTAGGTTGGTATAAAAACGGACTTTTTTCCTTATCTCTAGTGTTTTGTTCATTCAATAAATACAAGGAAGTTTCTTCGTTTAAAAAGTCTTCTTGGTTATAGACTGATTGAGCATTAGTCTCATCTGTAGTTCTATAGCTCTCATCTTTCAAAAGTGATTCGCTGATGACTTTATAATCAGAGTCCACATAACTAGGGCGTCTAGAACCATCATTTTCATGCTGATGAACTCGTTTTTGCATCTTTATAAAACTCTCTTGTGAGCAAGCTAGAAAACACCCTACAACAATCATGACTACGCCCATTTTTTTCACCAAAAACAATGCTAGACCCTTATTTAAGCTTTAATCACTATAATTTTAATCTAATTTTGATTAAAGTGAAACTACAAAACAGATGAAAACAAATCATAAAACTTTAAAAACCATTGCCATTTTAGGGCAACCTAATGTAGGCAAAAGCTCTTTATTTAACCGCCTAGCTAAAGAAAGAATCGCTATCACTTCTGATTTTGCCGGCACCACACGAGATATTAATAGGCGAAAGATTTTCCTAAATGAAAGCGAAGTGGAGTTGCTAGACACAGGCGGAATGGATAAAAATGTTGTTCTATCTAAAGAAATCAAAACCTTTAATTTAAAAGCCGCTCAAATGAGCGATTTGATTTTGTATGTCGTAGATGGTAAATCTATCCCAGATGATGATGATATTAAGCTTTTTAGAGAAATTTTTAAAATCAATCCTAATTGCTTTTTAGTTATCAACAAAATTGATAATGACAGAGAAAAAGAGCGTGCATATGCGTTTGCTTCTTTTGGTGTTTCAAGCCACAGAAGCTTCAATATCTCAGTCTCACACAACAGGGGCATAAACACATTGATTAATGCCATATTGAATGAATTAAATCTCTTGCCAAATTTAAAAGAAGATGATGATTTAGATATTTTAGAAAGCTTAGAAGCCCCTATCATTGAAAACAAAGAATTAGAAAGCGAAAATGAAGAAGAAATCATTCAGGTAGGTATTATCGGACGGGTGAATGTAGGCAAAAGCTCGCTACTAAACGCGCTCACACAAAAAGAAAGAAGCATTGTCTCTAATCTCGCTGGCACAACCATTGACCCTATAGATGAAACCATTCTAGTAGAAAATCAAAAAATTTGCTTTGTAGATACTGCTGGTATTAGACATAGGGGCAAAATTTTAGGCATTGAAAAATACGCCCTAGAACGCACCAAAAAAGCCTTAGAAAAATCTCATATCGTGCTGTTAGTTTTAGATGTGAGTGCTCCTTTTGTAGAATTAGATGAAAAGATTAGCTCTTTAGCTGATAAACACTCCTTAGGTATCATTCTTATTTTAAATAAATGGGATATTCGCTACGCCCCTTATGAAGAGATTATGGCTACTTTGAAGCGAAAATTCCGCTTTTTAGAATACGCCCCCATTATCACAACAAGTTGCTTAAAAACACGCCACATTGATGAAATCAAGCATAAAATTATAGAAGTCTATCAATATTTTTCTAAACGTATTCCTACAAGCTTGCTTAATAGTGTGATTACTCAAGCCACTCAAAAGCACCCCCTACCAAGTGATGGTGGCAAACTCGTTAAAATTTATTATGCCACGCAATTTGACACTAAACCCCCACAATTCTCACTAGTGATGAATCGCCCCAAAGCCTTGCACTTCAGCTACAAACGCTATTTAATTAACACCCTAAGAAAAGAATTTAATTTTCTAGGCACACCCTTAATCATCAATGCCAAGGATAAAAAGAGCGAGAAGACTAATTCTTGATATTAAGACCAGCCCCCCATTAAATAGCGTTACCTTGCTTGATTTATCTTTAGGATTTGATTATAATTGCGACTCATAGTAAGTCAAGCAAAGTGGTAAATCGCTTGTGTTTTGAACATTTATTAAAAAGGGGTTATTCAAAATGAATAAATCAGAGTTTATTGATTTAGTTAAGGAATCAGGTGAGTTTGGCAGTAAAAAAGAAGCAGAAAATGCAATAAACGCCTTTACATTAGCGGTAGAGACAGCCTTAAGCAAGGGTGAGAGCGTAGAATTAATCGGTTTTGGAAAGTTTGAGACCGCAGAACAAAAAGGTAAAGAAGGTAAAGTTCCTGGAACTGGTAAAACTTATAAGACAGAAGATAAGCGGGTGCCTAAATTCAAGCCTGGCAAGATTCTTAAACAAAAGGTTGAAGAGGGCAAGTAAGCCTTTTTTAGCCCGCTTATTTTTTTCTGTAATACTGAATGTCCTTGTAGCTCAGCTGGATAGAGCGTACGATTCCTAATCGTAAGGTCGTGGGTTCGAATCCCGCCAAGGACACCACCTTGAAGAGTTCAGTTCTTTTCTCAATAAATTTTTTACCCTAGATAGACCATTTGATTAGGCGGATTTATATTTCCCCAATCCTATTTTTCCCCCATTCCTTTGAAACACAAATCAAACTTGTCATTTTCTAACTTTTACAACTTAATTAAACATGACAAATCAATCCAAAAATGATATAATATCCCCAATGAACTCACATTAAGGACAACATTCATGCGTTTACATTCTGCCTTTCTCGGTATTAATTCATTGCTTGTGGTAACTCTTTTGATGAGTGGTTGCAGTCTTTTTAAAAAACGCAACTCTGGCAACGCTCAACTTATTCCCCCTTCAGCTAATGGATTGCAAGCCCCCATTTATCCTCCGACTAATTTTACCCCTAGAAAGAGCGTTCAGCCCTTTCCAAGCTCTCGTCTTGAAAACAATAACCAGCCAATCATTAGTTCTAATCCTACTAATGCCATTCCTAACACCCCTATTCTTACGCCTAATAATGTTATTGAGTTGAGTGCTGTGGGTATGGGTGTCGCTCCAGAGTCTACTATTTCGCCTTCACAAGCTCTGGCTCTAGCCAAGCGAGCGGCTATCGTGGATGGCTATCGTCAGTTAGGTGAAAAAATGTATGGCATTAGAGTGAACGCTCAAGACACCGTGAAGGATATGATTTTACAAAATTCTGTGATTAAAACTAAGGTGAACGCCCTTATTCGTAACGCTGAAATCACTGAGACCATCTATAAAGACGGCTTGTGTCAAGTGAGCATGGAGCTTAAATTAGATGGTAGGATTTGGTATCGTATTTTAAGCGGAGCTAGAGGATAGACTTCAATACGCTTCATAAAATATCGCATGCAATATTTAAAAAGTGCTTTTTTATTGTTTTTCCTAGCACTCTTTTTTGTCTCTTGCTCCAAACACCCCTTTTCTAAGCAAACCCCAAAAACAAGAGCACAAATCAAAGCTAATGAAGAACACAAAAAAAGGCAAGAGACCTTAAACGCCCTACGGCAATTCAAACTTATTTATATTAACACGCCTGTTTTTCGCTTCTATGACTACGGCACAATTAAAACCGATAAAAGCCATAATATTGAAATAACGCTTTACAAACTCAGTCAAAAGGTGGGTGATATTTTTATGACCAAACGCACGATTTGTTTCACTCGCAAATGCTCCGCTAAGTGGCTCGTTGCAAGAGATTTGTTTGGCAAGGTGAGTTATGCTGACTTATTTGATGATATTGTTTTAGGAAGAGATATTTTTAAGGGTTTAGGCAAACGCCATTTAACCCCTGAATATGTGATTCAAAGGTTTCAAAAAAGTGGGGATATTATTTTATACGAACGCAAAAAAGGACTGATTTCGTTTCAAAATTTAACCCAGCGTATCGCCATTAGAATTGAGCAATACGAGCCTTCTTTACAAGATTTAGAAGACAATGAAAATGCCGACAAAGAACTTCCATGAAAAAGCTTTTGACTTCTTTTTTTCCACTCTGCTGTATTAAAAAACTTAAAAAACGCCATTTAATCGCCTTAGGCTTACCCTTACTTTCTTATGCAAATGGCTTTAAGGTTCAAGAGCAAAGTTTAAATGGCACCGCTTTAGGTTCTGCGTATGTAGCTGGTGCTAGGGGTGCTGATGCAACCTTTTATAATCCGGCTAATATGGGTTTTATGAACGACTGGGGCGAGAATAAGAGCGAATTTGAAATGACAACCACTGTGATTAACATTCCAGCCTTTTCATTCAAGGTTCCTACGACTAATCAGGGTTTGTATTCGGTTACTAGCCTAGAAATAGATAAAAAGCAACAAAATATCATGGGTATTATAAACACTATCGGATTAGGCAATATTATTAAAGCACTCGGTAGTGCCGCAGGTAAGGACGGCTTATCAGCAGCCATAAACCGCATTCAAGGACTAATGAACTTAACGAATCAAAAAGTGGTAACGCTCTCTTCTGTGCCGGACACTCAAATTGTCAATGGCTGGACAAACACGACTAATTTTGTCCTACCCAAATTCTTTTACAAGACCCGCACGCATAATGGCTTTACTTTTGGGGGGAGTTTCACTGCTCCTAGTGGCTTAGGCATGAAATGGAATGGCAAGGGGGGAGAATTTTTGCGTGATGTCTTCATTATGATGGTAGAGCTTGCCCCTAGCATGAGCTATACGATTAACAATCGTTTTTCTGTAGGCTTAGGTCTAAGGGGACTTTATGCGACTGGGAGCTTTAATAACACCGTTTATGTGCCTTTAGAAGGCGATTCCGTTCTTACGGCCGAGCAAATCCTAAGCCTACCGAATGATGTTTTTGCAAATCAAGTGCCAAAAAACATGATGTCATTACTAGGGGGCATCGGTTACCAACCTGCCCTTAATTGCCAAAAAGCTGGCGGAGATATAAACACTCAAAGCTGTCAAGAGTTTTATAGTGGTTTGAAACAAATCATGAGTTATAGCGGATTAGTGAAAGCGAGTGCGAGTCTTTATGGCACCACCAAAGTCGTGCAACAATCTAATGGAAAAGGCATGTCGGGGGGGTATAGACTAGCTGGAAGTTTGCGGGTGTTTGAAAATGGCATGTTTTCTGTAGTGTATAATTCTTCTGTAACTTTTAATATGAAAGGCGGTTTGGTCGCTATCACACAGCTTGGTCCTTCTCTAGGGAATGTGCTAACTAAAGGGAATTTAAATATTAATGTCTCATTACCACAAACTTTGAGTTTAGCATACGCTCATCAATTTTTCAAAGACCATTTAAGGGTAGAAGGGGTGTTTGAACGCACCTTTTGGAGTCAAGGAAATAAATTTTTAGTAACCCCTGACTTTGCTAATGCTACTTACAGGGGCTTGAGCGGGACGGTCGCTTCTTTAAACGCTGAGACACTTAAAAAAATGGTCGCTCTAGCGAATTTTAAATCCGTGATGAATATGGGGGCTGGCTGGAGAGACACCAATACCTTTAGATTAGGCGTAACTTATATGGGTAGAAGCTTGCGTTTAATGGGGGCTATCAATTACGACCAAGCCCCAAGCCCCCAAGATGCGATAGGTATTCCAGATTCTAATGGCTACACCATAGCTTTTGGAACCAAATACAACTTTAGGGGCTTTGATTTGGGCTTAGGGGGAAGTTTCACTTTTAAGAGCAATCGCTCTAGCTTGTATCAATCCCCTACCATCGGACAATTAAGAATTTTTAGCGCTTCATTAGGTTATCGCTGGTAAGGAAAAACCATGTTGGATAATAAAACCATATTAATCACAGGTGGCACAGGAAGTTTTGGCAAATGCTTTGTGCGTAAAGTTTTAGATACAACCAAAGCTAAGAAAATCATTGTTTATAGCCGAGATGAGCTAAAGCAAAGCGAAATGGCAATGGAATTTAATGACAATAGAATGCGCTTTTTTATCGGCGATGTGAGAGATTTAGAGCGCTTAGAATGTGCTTTAGAAGGCGTGGATATTTGTATCCATGCCGCTGCTTTAAAACATGTGCCTATCGCTGAATACAATCCTTTGGAGTGTATCAAAACTAACATCATAGGGGCAAGCAATGTGATTAATGCATGCTTAAAAAATGAAGTTAGCCAAGTCATTGCCCTAAGCACCGATAAGGCCGCTAACCCTATTAATCTCTACGGGGCGACTAAATTGTGTAGCGATAAGCTCTTTGTGAGTGCGAATAATTTTAAAGGCACTTCAAAAACGCAATTTAGCGTGGTGCGTTATGGTAATGTGGTAGGAAGTCGGGGGAGCGTGGTGCCGTTTTTTAAAAAATTAGTTCAAAATAAAGCGAGTGAAATTCCTATTACTGATATTCGCATGACAAGATTTTGGATAACCTTAGATGAAGGGGTTAATTTTGTGCTAAAAAATTTAGAGCGCATGCATGGGGGTGAAATTTTTGTGCCAAAAATTCCTAGCATGAAAATGACCGATTTAGCCAAAGCCCTAGCCCCAAACATTCCCACTAAAATCATAGGCATTCGCCCAGGCGAAAAACTCCACGAAGTGATGATTCCTAAAGATGAAAGCCATTTAGCCCTAGAGTTTGAAAGCTTTTTTATCATTCAACCAACCATTAGCTTTCAAACGCCCAAAAATTACGCCCTTACCAAACTTAATGAGAAAGCCCAAATAGTCGCCACTGACTTTGAATATAGTAGTAATAACAATAACATATGGCTAGAGCCTAAGGATTTATTAAGATTATTATGAATTTTTTAGATGATTTATTTTACCCCTTAAGATTATTAGAAAACAAACGCATTTTATTGTTAGTAAGTGGCTCTATTGCGGTGTATAAGTCCCTAGAATTAGTGCGATTATTGTTTAAAAGTGGGGCAAATATTCAAGTAGCAATGAGCGAAGATGCCAAAAAGTTTGTAACCCCCTTAAGCTTTGAAGCCCTAAGTCATCACGAAGTCTTGCACGCAAATAATGAAAAATGGTATTACAATCATAACCATGCTTTATATCATAACCATATCGCTTGTGCTACAAACTCTGATTTACTCATCTTTGCTCCCTTAAGCGCTAATAGCTTGGCAAAAATTGCTTATGGAATAGCTGATAATGTAGTGAGCGCAACCTTTTTAGCTTGTAATACCCCCAAGATTCTAGCTCCTAGTATGAATACCAACATGCTTAATGCCCCTAGCACGCAAAGCAACTTAAAACGCTTAAAAGAGTTTGGTTACACCCTTTTAGAAACCCAAAACGCCCTTTTAGCCTGCGATACTAAAGGCAATGGGGCAATGGCTGAAGTTTTAGAAATCCTTTTTAAAGCCACCCAAACACTCTTAAAAGACACTTATTTTGAAAATAGAGAAGTTATAGTCATAGGCGGAGCGAGTGTAGAAAAGATTGATAGCGTTCGCACTATCAGTAACCTTTCTAGTGGCATTCAAGCAAGCGCTCTTGCTTTGGCTTTGTATTTTAAGGGGGCAAAAGTAACTTTTATTTCATCAAGTTTTCCTACCCCCCTACCCAAAGAAATCACAAGCATTCAAGTTAGTAATACCAAATCCTATGAAAACGCTTTGAATAATGTTAGCTTACACCCTTATTGTCAAAAGCCCCTACTTTTTAATCTAGCTGCCATTAGCGATTATGTGCCAAAAACAACCTTTAATCATAAGCTTAAAAAAAGCGAGCTAGGCAAAACCCTAAACATTGAATGCGTTCAAAATACTGATTTACTCGCCTCTATAGATTCTAAAAAATTTGTCAAAATTGGCTTTAAAGCTGAAGATAACAAAGAAAGGGCTATAGAAAACGCTAAAAATCTTTTAAAACCATCTCAAAATCATGGTAAAGATTGCTCAATGGTCGCTTTAAATCTCATTAAAGATAAGCGCCCCTTTGGTTCATTAGAAAATGAGCTAATACTCTTTACCCACCATAAAACTCAAAACATTTCTTCTACAAACAAGCTAGAAGCCAGCTTTAAAATCCTTGACTTTATCAAGGACAATGCCCTTTAAATGTTAGAAGCCCTAAACGCCCTTAATCAGCTTAATGCCCTTAGTGCTAAAAACGCTACGCATAATTTCAACGCCACTTTACCCATTCTTTTAAAAGTGCTAGAAAAACAAGATAAAAATCTTTTTCTTTTACAAGTGGGTAATAGAATCATACCTACTAAGAGCGAGCAAGAATTACAAATCAATCAGCCTTATTTTGCGACCATGCAAAGAAATCAGCTTGGCGATATTGTGCTTAAAAACCTAGTCATAGCCCCCAAAATTTTAAACGAACTAGATGACTTGCCAGCCCTTGAAATTAAGCATTTAAAAGAAATATTGACTAAAGATTCAAGCACCCCTTTGAAAGAATACAAAGAGCTTTTGAGCGAAAAACTAATCCATGCTAAAAGCTCTCAAGAATTTTTGAACCTAGCTAACATGCTTTTAAGCTTGCAATCACAAGTCTTAAGTTTTGTCATTCAAAATGAACATAAAAAAGCCTTTTTACAAATGAAAGCTAAAAAACAGAGCGTTGATTTTTACGCCCTTTACCCCAACTTAGGCGAAATAAATGGCAATATTTATCTCAAAGAAAAAGAAAAGCAACTTTTTTTAAAAGCCACACATCAAAGAACCAAAGAAGTTTTAGAAGAACAAATCCATTCGCTTTTTGGCTTTGCTAGTGTTGAAATTGTGTGCGAAAAAGTGAGTATGCTTTTTAAATTTGAAGAGAGACTATTAGACACGCTGGGTTAGAAATCTCTCTAACGGAGACCATTCCAAATTCTGTGTCAAGTAACATATTTATAACCTTTTGAATCTCTAAATACTTCTCTTTAATCTATTCTCAAAGAAAATAGCTAATTGAGATAAGGTTAGACTAGAATTATGAAATAGGCATACCCTATTTAGAAGTAGCGTTTAAAATACCCATATAGAGTAATTTTAATAAAGAATTTTCATTAGAAAAACCCCCTTATAGTTTTAGTTAATTTTTTCAAATTGTCTATGGACTAGCTCAATAATGTTAGTCGTATAGATAATCTTTCTAAGCAGGGGGATACTTAAAAAATAAAGAGAGATTATCCCATTTATTTTGCCAAGATTTAAGCACTAAGAGATACTTACTACCCCATTTTTCATTAAGTCTAATAAGCTCACTTTCAGCTATCTCTTTAGTAGAGGCTTGATAGACTAGCTTTAAATCTTTTAAAAACTCTTTTTGATTTTTGCTAGCAACATACTTAATAGAATTTCTAATCTGATGGACTATACAAAGTTGCACCTCAGTCTTAGGAAAAATGCTATTGATAGCTTCAAGAAATCCTTTTAATCCATCAACTAAGGCTATAAGAATATCCTCTAAGCTATTTTTTTAAATCAGTAAGAACACTAAGCCAAAAATTAGCTCCCTTTACTTTCACTTTAAATATAATCCTAAAACTTCTTTCTTACCCTCTAAATCTAGTGCTAGAATGGTATAAACCGCCTTAGTAACATACCTACCATCTTCTTTAATCTTATAGTGGATTGCATCTAAATCACACAAAAGGATAGATAGCTTTAAGGAGTCTAATTTGGACATTCTCTTAGCTTGTCTATGATTTTATCTGTAATGGCACTCATAGTGGCTATACTTAACTCTATCCTATAAATTTCTTCAAATATGTTTTACAATATCCTTATAGTTCAATCCTAAGCCATACATAGAGAGTATCCAATCTTTCTATTTCATTAGAGATACTAGTTTGATTTTTCTTTACAATTTGGGGTTCAAAAGTTCCTGCTCTATCTCTTCTTAGTATTCAGTATAAAAGCTCCATCGGTGCTTTTAATAGTCTTAGAAGATTTACCATTCTTACGATTTTTATTGCCCCCTAAAAACCTTAGTGCAATATGGGTTTTTATTGCAACTTTTAGTGCTGCTTCTATAAGTTGTTTAACTAATGGAGCTAAAACACCATCTTTACCACTAATTTTTTTACCTGCTAAAATTTGTTGCACTGCGTTATTAAAATCAAAATTTTGTTCTTGTTCTGTCATAATCAATCCTTTTTGTTATTTTAGTGGATTGACACAGAATTTTTAATGGACCCCTCTAACGCTTAAAAATTATCTCTATCACTGATTTAACCGCTTTCGCATCGCACAAAAGAGCGATACTCCCCTTAAACAGACAATAACAATCTTTCAAACCTACAAGAATAATATTATTCCCCACAATCCCCTTACTAGCTAAAACGGTTTTTAATCTTACTTTTAAACTTTGTCTTTCTAATTCTTTTTGTCTTTCTAATTCTTTTTGTCTTTCTAATTCTTTTTGTCTTTCTAATTCTTTTTGTCTTTCTAATTCTTTTTGTCTTTCTAATTCTTTTTGTCTTTCTAATTCTTTTTGTCTTTCTAATTCTTTTTGTCTTTCTAATTCTTTTTGTCCGAAATTTTCACTTTTAAGCACTCCTAATTTAATACACTCTTTAACTTCGCTAGAAACACCCTTTTGCAAAGACAAGGGCAAAATTTGTGCTAAAGCACTACTTGGCACTAAAGCATAGATTTGTGCGTAGTTTTTGGCTAATTCAAGGGCTTGTATATCAATATTTTTATTATGGGCAGAGTCAAAACGCTCTTCAAAATAATCCCCTTTATTTTCATAAAAATGCCCAAAACCATTTTCATAAAAATCTATCCCACACAAATAGATTTCTTTATAGCCTAGAGCAATCGCAACAAGTAACATCATAATCCCACTGGTGAAATGTTGACCATAAAAATTGCGGTATTTTGCATGCAAGGCAAAAAATGGCTCTAAATCCTTTAAATACGAATAAGTAGAACGAACCCCCACATAATGCCTATCCAAGTATTCTTGTGCTAATTGTTGGCAACCACCAAAATAACTATATAATCCCACATGTACACAATAAATTTGTTCTAAATCATATTCAGAACTATTAACCATAGCTTGAGCCACTTTCATTTGCAAATCAAACACACATGCATTAAAAAACACCCCCTTAACTTCTCTACCCAAATAATACTTGTCTTCAAAATAAAATTGATTGCATCTAAAGACATCAAAATCTTTAGGAAAAAGCGAATAATCTAAATCTTTGATACTAGGGCCATTGCCAGCGATGATAAGGGGTTTCTTTTGATTTTTTTCACACATCAAAATCCTTTAAATTATCTATATCTAAGGCATGCGAAATTTCTATTTCATAACCTATCAAGCTATCATTTAAGCTCGTTTTTTTGTCTAACTCACTTGTTTGAGAAAGATAAATCGCCCCATTGACTTGATAAAAGTTAGGAATATCTTGACGCCTAATGGTGCTATTAGTCCCTAGCAACGAAGAAAGTTGGTCATCTTTAAGAGTGCGTAACAAAAAGGGGTTAACCTCTACTTTATGCACGCTTGCTAGACTTTGAAAATGATTTTTAGTATAGCATTCCCACGCACCTAGAATATCCTTAGTATCTCTTAAGGGCGAAGTGGGTTGTAAAATCATCACATGATTAAAGTGCATGTTTATTTTAGAATAATTTTCTAAAGTTTCTAACAAACCTAAAATCGTAGGGGCGGTGTCGCTTGAATTTTCTTGACTTCTTAAAAACGGCACACTAGCCCCATATTTTAAGGCAATTTCTTTATAAGTCTCGCTATCTGTGCTTACCATAACCTCATCAAAAAGCTTTGAATCTAACGCACTCAGTATCGTATGTGCCATTAAGGGCAAACCTCTAAATGCCTTAATATTCTTATCTTTCACGCCCTTAGAACCACTTCTAGCAGGAATATAAGCTAAAATCATTCGCTCACCTTTCTTACTACAAAGCTTTTTTGCGTAGGCGTGTCAAACAATTCCAAACTTAAACTCGCCAAAAATTGCTTAACGCTATCGCCTTTGCCAAAATGAGAGTTCTTTTCTAAGATATTTTTTAAATTTAAAGCCTTGTCTATAGCTAATAAAATCTCGTTTTTATCTTCTTTAGCGTTAATGATATGACTAGCTTTGCTTCTATTATTTTGTCTTGTGCCAAGATTGATACAAGGCACACCATAAACCCCAGCCTCTCGTATCCCGCAACTTGAATTGCCAATAATAAACTCTGCGTTTTTTAAAAGCGTTAAAAAATATTCAAAACGCATGCTAGGAAAACTAACGAAATTTTTATGCCCTTTTAAAGTCTCTAAAGCTTTTAAAATAATGTTTGAACCTAGATCATTATTAGGATAAATCGTAATAAAATTTTTCCCACTCATCTTGATAGCCTCTAACACTTCAAAAATGTGTTTAGGCAAGCTAAGCACTTCGCTCACCACAGGGTGATAAATCAAAATCGCATAATTATTTTTAAAACGCTCTATTTGATAATAATATTCTAAAACTTCTTCTAAGCTAGGTAAATCCCCTAACATCACATCAATATCGCTAGAGCCGATATTAAAAATACGCTCTTTTTTCTCCCCTAGCTGAATAAGATTTGATTTAGCATCTTCATTACAAACATAATGAATATGGGCGAGTTTTGACACACTATGGCGGATACTTTCATCTATGGTTCCTGATACTTCTCCTCCTTCAACATGCGCGCATAAAATATTATTGAAACTCGCTACAATCGCACATGCCAAGCTCTCTACTCTATCCCCATGCACCACGATTAAACTAGGCTTTTCTTGGGCTATGAATGATGAAAATTGCGTGATAGTAGTAGCTAAGGCTAAATCCATAGCAATTTCATCTTCATAAGGCTTGCTTAAAAAGACATTTTCAAAACCATCTTTTAAAATTTCTACATAAGTGTTGCCATATTTTTCTAACAAGTGCATGCCACACACAAAAATACGATAAGTAATTTGATTATTTAAGGGGTGTTTAGAGTGTTTTAAATCTCTTATAGCCTTAATTAAAGGCTTGAGCTTACCATAATCCGCTCGGCTATTAGTTACAAAAACGATTTTTTTCACGTCGTTTATGGGCTTTCTAATGCCCCCCCCCCCCAGAAAAAGGAGAAAATAGAGAGTTATTATCAAAAACCATTTTTATGTCCTATTTCTCATTTTCTAGCATATCATCACAGATATGCTCATCTATGCTGATGTCAATTTTAGCCACTCTACCTAAAGTTTTTTCATAATCTTTAGCTAGAATCCCTTTAACCCCTGGTCGTTTTACCCATGCGTTACTTGTGCTGATTTTCTCACCCTTTTTAATAGGTTTTATAGCTACCATGGTCGCAAAAGCAAAGTCTCGTGTAACTTGCTCTTCATCAATTTTAGTTTTAGCGCCACCACGCATTAAAAAAATTTCTTCAGCACTTATTACTAAATCTTTAGCCTCATTTTTGTCCATAGAACAAATAATATCAGGTCCCTCTCTGTCTTTAGTATCTGTAAAATGCCGCTCCACTATGCTTGCCCCTAAAGCTATGGCACATTTACAGGCATTATTATTTAGAGTATGATCACTCAAACCTACCGGCACATCAAAGGCATTTTTTAAATCCAGCATAGCATTTAATCGCACGAGTTCAAAAGGCGTAGGGTAGAGATTAGTGGTGTGTAAAAGTGCTAAAGGCACTTTATCTATAATAGGGCTGATACACTCTTTCACGCTCTCTAAATCATGCATTCCAGTAGAAATTATCATAGGCTTTTTAAAATGAGCGATATGTTTTAATAAAGGAATATTATTCATTTCGCCAGAGCCAATCTTATACCCAACAACACCCAAATCCTCTAAAAAATTCGCTGCAGCTCTGCTAAAAGGCGTGGAAAGAAAGATGAGTCCTTGTTTTTCTATATATTCTTTTAACTCTCTTTCATCACTCTTACTTAAAGCACATTTTTTCATAATCTCATAAATACTTCTTTTACTATTTCCTGGAATTACTTTTAAAGCACTTAAGCTCATTTCATCTTCAATAATATGTGTTTGGTGTTTAATGACTTCAATGCCAGCATTTTTAGCTGCATCTACCATAAGTTTGGCAATCTCTAAACTACCATTATGATTAATCCCAATTTCTGCAACCACTAAGGGTGGCTCGTTAGCGCCTATTTTTCTACTGCCTAAGCTAAAACTCATTTCAAGCTCTCATTTTGCTAATATTTATCTCAAATCATAGCCAAAATAATGGATTTAAAGCTTAAATACTTATTGATAATTTCAACTAAAAATATCTTTATTTCAAACACTCTCAAAAATTCAACAAAATTTCTCTAATAGCTGTGCTAATGTCTCTTGCTTGTGTAATCGCACTAATCACAGCAACCCCACTAGCCCCGCACATTCGCAGTTCTGAAACATTATCTGTGGTAATCCCCCCAATGGCTACAAGGGGCTTTTGGATTTTAAAAGCTTGCAATTGTTTCAAAAAATCTGCGCCTACAACTTGTTTGACATCTTTTTTAGATTGTGTAGGAAAAATGGAACCTATTCCTAGATATGCCACACCATCCATTTTATACACCTTTAGAGCTTGTTCTAAAGTGTTCACACTCAAGCCTATAAAAAGGCGGTTTTTACATAAAGTTATGGCTTTTTCTAAGGCCATATCTTCTTGTCCTATATGCACACCACAAGCCTTTAATTCTAACGCCAAATGCACATCATCATTGATGATGAAAGGCACGCCGTATTTTTCACACAATCTTTGACACTCTATAGCCAACTTTTTGATTTCAGTATTGTCTTGTAAATCTAAATCACCTTTCTGGCGGAATTGAAACGCTGTGATTTTAGATTGTAAAGCTAATTCCAAAGTATACAAAAGCGATTTGACTCTATCGCCTTTTATGTGGTAGAAATCTTGCGAACCAGCCACAAACATGAGCTTTAAACAATTCACATCAAACATATTCTTTAATACTCCACAAATTCAAAGGCCCATGCCCATGCCCAATATTTAAGGGGTTTTGAATGATAATATTTAAATACTCCTTAGCCTTTATAATGGCATTTTTTAAATCTAACCCTTGGGCGAGTAAACCTACAATCAAACTAGACAAAACACAACCCGTGCCATGCGTATTTGGCGTATTAAAGCGCTTGGCATTTAGGATAAATTCTTCCTTTTCTAAAAACACCCAATCGTTGCTAAATTCCCCTTGAAAATGTTTGGTATGCCCCCCTTTAATAACAGCATTTTTAACACCTAAATCTCTTAAAACACACATCGCTTTTAAAGCGCTTTTGTCATCGCACACTTTTATCCCTGTAAGGGCATAAACTTCAGGGAGATTAGGGGTTAGTAAATTTGTTTTAGGTAAAAGGTGTTTTTTTAAGCTTGAAATCGCATTTTCTTCTAAAAGCAACGCCCCATTCTTTGCCACCATAACCGGGTCTAAAACACAGACTCCAAAATTACAAGTTTCTAGGGTGCTTGCTACACACTCAATGATTTCAACATTGCATAACGCCCCGATTTTGAACGCTTTTATAGAAAAGTCATCTCTAATAGCTAAGATTTGTGCTTTCACACTCTCTATACTTAAGGGATAAACCCTATGCACACCCTGTGTGTTTTGTGCGGTTATAGCAGTAATCACACTTGTCCCAAACACGCCCAAAGTTTGGAACACCTTCAAATCCGCCTGTATCCCAGCACCCCCACCACTATCACTACCAGCAATACTTAAAACTTGTGGATAAACCTTCACAACACTTCCTTAATAACACTATTCTCTACACTTTGTAACAAGCTTAGAGCATCTAAAAAATAAAATAAGAACGAGCCATTTGAGCCCTTATTTTCAAGCGCCTTTTTTTGTGCGTTAAAAGCGGCTTGTTTGTAGAGTGCACAAAGTTGTGTCATAGAATGTAGGGGGTCTTTTTTTAAACTTAAAAAACTCGCACACACTGCTGTGTGTAAGCACCCAGCCCCTGTAATTAAGGCTAAATACTCACTCCCCCCACTGATACTAAACACTTTTTTTCCATCGCTCACATAATCCACCTTGCCAGTCATTACAGCTATCACAGAATATTTTTGAGCCACTAGCTTGACTATTTCAATAGACTTCGTGGAATAATACGCATCTAAGCCTTTGCTTTCACAAGAAATATCCACCAAAGAGCCAAGCTCTGCAACATTACCCCTAAGCACACTAATTCCCCCACTTTCTAAAAGCTCTAAGCTTGTGTTATAACGCAAAGCGCTTGCCAAACACCCCACAGGGTCTAGCACAATGGGTTTATTCAAAGCCTTGTAATGTTTAATAGCCTCCTTACTACACAAAATAGTGCGTTCATTAAGAGTGCCAATATTGATAGCGAGTGCATCAGAAATTTGGGCTAAATCTTGCATTTCAACAATAGCATCACTCATTAAAGGCGATGCCCCTAAGGCTAACAAACCATTAGCCACAAATGGTGCCGCCACATAATTAGTGATATTATGCACTAAGGGGCGTTTTTGGCGTAATTCCTTTAACATGATTTTTCCTTAATTTGAGTGCAGTCCATTTTTCTCCTTAATAGGGTCAAACTCCTGTTTAAAGCGGTGTTGATTATTTGGGTCAAAATCTACAATACTCTTTAAGAAACCACTGAAATTAGCATTTTTCTTGCTAAGTTCTAAAGCAACATTATAATCAATCTGTTCTTTATATTTAGCATTCAATAAAATACTGCTATTTTCTATGTTATCAATCCTTAAATTAATCACGCCAATCCCAAAACTTGCATGCAATCGTTTCAATAAGCTCATAAGCTCTGAATTTTGCGTATCAATTTCACAGCTAACTAAATACCCTTCATTTGCCCAAGAACTATTAGAAATCGCCTGAAAATAGCACTCCCTACAATTACTCACACTAATTTCTCTTTTTAACTCAAAACTCACTAATTTTATAGGTAAAGTATCAAATTTCTTAGAAAAAGCGATTAAATTTTCATTAGATAGTTCTGCATACAAAAATCTAACCCCTACCATATCCGGATAAAGCCACCTATCCACACCTTTAGCAGATTTTAAACTCTCTTCATGAAAGATAGTTTTAGTATAGCATTTCAAATTTTCATTATGATAAGCCATATAGGTTAAAAAGGGGTGTAAATCCCTTTCGTGTTTAATGGTTTTTGTGGGTTCATTAAAATTCTTGTTTGAAGCCTGTTCCTTAGTTTTAGTTTGTTTTAAGGCGATTAAAATTTTTGGCTTGTCTTGCACTTTAACAAAAGGCAAATCATCGCCCTTTTTTAGGGCTTCATAAATATACGCACTAATACTCGCCCATGGAGTTCTACCCCCACAATCAAACATGCTTTCAATCTTGCCTTCTTTAAAAAGTTCTTTAGCTTTAAAATAAATGTGATTAGGGCTAATTGGTTCTTTGATAATCTCTAAAACGCTTTGAATAATTTCAATATCTAGCTTTTTCATCTTTATTTTTTGCTCGCTAGATACTCTTCATAACTCCCTTTGAAATCAATGATTTTTGCTCCCTTTTCACTAGGCACTAATTCAATAATTCTATTCGCATACGCATCAATGAGTTCTCTGTCATGGCTGACACAAATCACTGCCCCATCAAATTTAAAGAGTGCTTCACCCAAGGCAATAATAGCTTCTAAATCTAAGTGATTGGTTGGCTCATCTAAGATTAAAAAATTCCCCCCTTCTAGCATGAGCTTACTTAATACCATTCTGTGCTTTTCCCCCCCACTTAAAGCATTCACGCATTTTTCTTGTTCTTCGCCATTAAAGAGCATTCTTCCTAATGCGTTTCTTACCTCAGAGCTTTCAATTTTTTTGTTGAAATTAAAGAGCCATTGATACAAGGTTTCTTCTCCGCTGATTTCTTCGCTCACATTTTGTGGGAAGTAGCCCTTTTGAACGGTTGCCCCCCATTTCACCACACCATTATCGGGCTTTAATTCTTCTACTAGAATTTTACAAAGCGTTGATTTACCCACGCCATTTGGCCCTATTAAAGCGATTTTATCTTTGGGCATGATTTTTAAACTGACTTTATCTAAAATGATTTGCCCATCATAACTTTTAGAAATATTTTCACATTCTAAAGCTTCATTACCAATGGTGCGTTTAGGCTTAAAAATAATGCTAGGGTCTCTTCTACTTGATACTGCTAAGCTTTGAATATCTAATTTATCTAATTGTTTTTGGCGGCTTGTGGCTTGCTTAGCTTTAGAAGCATTAGCGCTAAATCGAGCGATAAATTTTTCTAATTCTTCTTTTTCTTTGAGTTTTTTATTGCGTTCAGCCTCTTGCTGTTTAGCAATCAAAGTAGATGCGATATACCAATCATCATAATTCCCACTAAACTCACGCACCGTGTGGAAATCCAAGTCTAAAATATGCGTGCATACCGCATTCAAAAAATGCCTGTCATGGCTAATAACCACCATGGTGCCGTCATGACGTTTGAGATTTTCTTCTAACCAATCAATAGCGTTTAAATCTAGGTTGTTAGTAGGCTCATCTAAGAGCAAAATATCTGGTTTTGGAAATAGCACTTGAGCTAAAAGGATTTTAAATTTATCGCTACTTGGCAAAGTTCTCATTAAATCATTGTGCTTAGAGCTAGGAATGCCTAAATCTTCTAAGATTTTTTCAATCACCACTTCGCATTCATACATAGGGTCTTCTTCTACACAAATGGTCTCTAACTCCCCTAGTCTCATATTCACTTTATCATCACTCAAATCCCCCTCTGTATATAAACGCTCTTTTTCTTTGATAGCATCATACAAACGCTTATTGCCAATCATTACCGCATCTTTAAGGCTTAGTTCTTCAAAAGCGTATTGGTCTTGTCCTAAAACCCCCATTTTCATGCCACTTGTAATGATTACTTCCCCACTGCTACAATCAATGCTTTTACTTAAAATTTTTAAAAAAGTGGATTTTCCTGCCCCATTAGCCCCAATAAGTCCGTAGCGTTTATTTCTATCTAGCTTGATATTCACATTTTCAAACAATTTTTTAGTCGCATAGCGTTGCGTTAAATTTATGGTTTGTAGCATTTTGCCATTTCCTTGTCGTTTTCATTTTATTACATTTTAAATAGAAAGGTTATTGTAGCACAGCCTGTATTTTTTGATATAATCTTGCTAGTCATCTCTCATTTTTAAGGTCGTGCTTTGTTGTTTAACACTCCCCTATTTATCTTTGTCTTTTTGGTTTTTTGTCTTACAAATCTCGCAAGCTTGCATGAAAAACTTTATTTTTTCATGACCACACTACAGTTTGGATACTTTGCAAATTTCTAGCAATTTCTCTGTTAACCTATTTGCTTTATCCCAACAAAGCGAAAAACTCCGTCCTTTAGGGCGGAGATGTAAGCGTCAATAGCCGTTAGGCTATTTTTTAGTGTCATTTAACCTAAAAACAAAAGGTTAGCAAATCTAATGTGGTGTTTCTTGCTCTTGGATATATTGCTTAATGATTTCTAAAGGAGCACCCCCACAGCTTCCAGCAAAATAACTAGGCGACCATAAATGATTGCCCCACAAAGTAGCTTTAACATTTTTAAAATTTTGTTGTCTAACCAAACGACTACTAACACCCTTTAAAGAATTAACTAACCTACTAACACTAACTTTTGGTGGATAATTGATAAGTAAATGCACATGGTCGCTTTCCCCATCAAATTCTACTAACTCGCTTTCAAAGTCTTTGCATACCTTAGCAAATACAGAACCTAAAAAGTCTATAACTTCTTTGTTGAATGCTTTACGCCTATATTTAGTTACAAATACTAAATGCACATGCATTAAAAAAACACAATGTCTGCCATGTCTAATATTATCAATTTGTTTCATAGACCAAGTTTAACTAAATTATGCTAAAATCTTTCTATGAAAGTAAATAAGGGCTTTAAATTTCGTTTGTATCCTACCAAAGAGCAACAGACCAAATTACAACACTCTTTTTTTGTCTATAACCAAGCCTATAACATTTGCTTAAATCTACAACAAGAGCAATACGAAAAAAACAAAGATTTACCCACTAAACAAAGAAAATGGCAAAAATCAAGCGAATTAGATAGTGCGATTAAGCACCATTTAAAAGCTAGGAATTTAAGTTTTAGTAGTGTAGTCGCTCAACAATCACGCATGAATGCAGAAAGAGCCTTAAGAGATGCCTTTAAAGTCAAAAATAGGGGCTTTCCTAAATTTAAAAACTCTAAATTTGCTAAACAAAGTTTTACTTGGAATAATCAAGGCTTTTCTATCAAAGACTTTAACGAACGCTTTAAGATGTTTAACTTAATGAAAATGCCCTTAAAAATGCGTATGCATAGAGACTTACCCCTTAATGCTAAGATTAAACAAATCGTAGTCTCTTGCTCTCATCAAAAATATTTTGTTAGTTTTAGCATAGAATACGAAAAAGAGCTTAACACTATTAAAGAGCCTAGAAATTGTGTCGGTGTGGACTTAAATATCTATGATATAGCTTTAAGCGTTGATTTAAAAGAATATGAAAAACTAACCGACCTAGAACAATACCAAAAAGACATGAAAGAACTAGGTTTAAAAGTAGATGAAAATATCAATCTAAAACGACTTATTCCTACTTATTCTAAACTACATTCTTTTAAAAAATACTCTAAAGAATTTAAAAGACTACAAAGAAAACAAAGCCGTAGGGTTTTAAAATCTAAACAAAATAAAATCAAACTAGGAGGTAATTTTTACAAAACTCAAAAAAATTAAACAAAGCCTTTGATAAATCAAGCTATCAAAAACTAGACAGATACCATAAAATCACAAGCGAACTTTCAAAGCAATTTGAATTGATAGTAGTTGAAGACTTACAAATTAAGAACATGACCAAAAGAGCCAAACTCAAAAATGTTAAACAAAAGAGTGGGCTTAATAAGTCTATACTAAATACTTCATTCTATCAAATCATCTCTTTTTTAGACTACAAACAACAGCATAATGGCAAATTGTTAGTGAAAGCTCCCCCACAATATACGAGTAAAACTTGTCATAGTTGTGGGCAAATCAACCACGAGCTTAAATTAAATCATAGAGAATATCTGTGTCAAAATTGCGGATATATAGAGCATAGAGATATAAACGCCGCAAGTAATATTTTAAGCAAAGGGTTAAGTCTTCTTGGGTTAGGAAATAGCCTTGCAGACTTTAAAGAGCAAAGCCTTTCGTATTAGCATTCAGTAGGGTGCTTTAGTTAGGAAGCTCCTCGCTTTAGCGAGGGGTGTTTCACATATTTCTCTCCCACCATTCAAACTAGCGGCTACCCTATCCAACAAATCAATAGCTTTTTTAAAGTTCTTCAATGCCTTTTCTGGAGATACCAATGTCTCAATAATTTTATTTGAATAATCTTCAATTTTTTTATTACTTAGCATTCTTTCATTAAACTCCTTTGGCTCTGTAATCTTTCTATAAACCATAAACAAATGGTATCTAGCTATGTTATACTTTCTATCAATTTGTTTTCTATTTAGAAAATTACTAAAAACATACTGCATCAACCCACACAGAATAGTATGGATGATAATCATGCGTATCTACAAAAAGTTTGTCTTTGAAAGTCTCATATATTATTCCATAACGACCCGATGAATTATGCGGAGTTTCATAAAAGACAGCCGCAAAACTTTTAATTTGCTCTCGCAAACCAATAATATTTTTTCACATAATATTCATTGCCCCATCATACTGATTTGTCCTTCTTTCATAAAATAGTTTGAATTCTTCTGGTTTTTTGTCCGACATCACCTTATAAAATTCTTCTAGTCCCTTTTGAAACTCCGTAAGAGCATTCAATTGTTCCCCATTAATAGCTGTTTGATTATTGGTAGCAACAGTGATTTTATTTTTTAAAGCATCATCACTTGTAATAACAAGCTTAATTGGCACATAAAGTTCATCAATTCCATCTAAGTTCCTATTCTCATACAGTTTGTGAGATGTTTGACAACCATTAACAACCTGAAAATTTTCCAAAATAAACTTATCTCCAGAACCCAAGTTTTTCTCAGCAATGAGAGTTATTCCATTATTTAGCAGAGGAAAATCATCAAAATCCCTACCCGTTAGAGTTCCCTAATCTTCTTATTCACATCATTATCGCCCAAGTTATCTCGAACATTATCATCAAATAAGTTTCTGATATTATCGTTCTCATCAATTAAAATTTTTCTATACTCCTTAAAGGGCAACAACCCAAAATATGCTCCATTAATTTTTTCATTTTCAAATGATATACTTGTTTTATCCCTAAAAATAAATTCGGCTTTTGAAGGTCTGTTGATTTTATCGTATAGTTTTATCAAGCTATTTCTATCAACTAATTCAAACCTTGCAATATCATCTGGTCTTAATAGTGCTTCATCTCGTATTTGCTGTATTTTCTTGTTTCTTGTAGTTTCAATTATGCTATCGTTATGATTAATGCCGGTTGTAGCATAATATAAAAAAATATCAAATTTATTTACTTTCGTTATACTTGGATTGTAGACAACGAAAAATAGTATGGGCATTACGAACCTCATCACTTACCAACGGATACTTAGGATCTTCAGACAAGAAGTCCAATAGTGTATCTGCCAAATTAGAAACCGCATCGCTACTAAATTTCTCTGAAGTTTTTGCTTGTATTGCCATCATCAACACATCTATGTAACCCTTTTTAAAATAATCCTCCAACTCCTGTAAGTCTGTTACCATACTACCATTGATTATAAAAACTATACTATCCACACCCTTATATGTTCCAGTATTAACAGTGGCAATTCTTTCATAATCATTAATACTATCATTATTCGCAAGCCTGCTTGAGACCAAACAAAATGCACTAAAATTCTTAAACAGCTCCTCCATACTACTCACATCACATTCCAAGCCAAATGTTTTAGCGAAGCTATTAACATAATTCTTTATAATTACATGCATTCCTAAGCTTTCCTAAAAGATTACAGATATTCTACCAAAAACCCATAAACTTACTACGCCTACTCACATGTCTGAAAGATATATAAAATAGGGTTAACTCTTAACCGCAAAATGCCTTTCAATACAATCGCACAAAATGTGAATAATAAGAATATGGATTTCTTGGATTCTTGGTGTATCATTACTAGGAACAATAAGGGCTATATCACTCAAGGCTTTCATCTTCCCGCCATCACGCCCCACCAAGCTAAGAGTTTTAATCCCCAAATCTTTTGCTTTTTCATAAGCCTTTAAGATATTTTTGGAATTTCCGCTCGTAGAAATCCCTATTAAAACATCTTTTTGCGTTCCTATTGCTTCTAATTGTCTAGAAAACACTTCTTCATAGCCATAATCATTCGCAATAGCAGTGAGTGCTGAAGTATCCGTATTAAGGCTTATGGCACTCAAGCCCTTTCTCTCTAATTTGTAACGCCCTGTTAATTCTGCGGCAAAATGCTGTGCATCACTCGCACTCCCCCCATTACCACAAATAAGGATTTTCCCTTGATTTTCTAAGGTTTCTATCAAAAGATGCACACTTTGAGTTAAAGTTACTTGCAAACTTTGTAAGCTTTTTTCTAACGCTTCTTTGTGGGCTAAAAATTCTTGCTCTATTAAATTAATCATTGTATGTCCTTGTAATTTTTTCTATAATTTTGCTTGTAGAACGCCCTTCTTCAAACTCAATCAAACGCACTTCTTTGGCAAATTCACTCCCCACTACTTCTTGATTGAGATAATCCGCCCCCTTAACTAAAATATCAGGCTTTATGGCTTTTATCAAATCTTTTGGCGTATCTTCTTTAAACACCACGATATAATCCACACATGATAGGCTAGCTAAAAGAAACGCTCTATCGTCTTGGGCAATTATTGGGCGATTATCTCCTTTAAGTCTTTTAATGGAATCATCACTATTTAAACCCACAACAAGAATATCTCCTAAAGCTTTGGCTTTTTGCAAATAACTCGCATGCCCTTTATGGAGAATATCAAAACAGCCATTGGTGAAAACAATTTTTTGCTTGGTGTGTTCTAAGATTTTTAAAAGCTTTTCTAAAGAAATGATTTTAGGGTGGGTTTGATTTAAAACTAAAGCGATTTCTTCTAAGCTTGCTAACGCGCTCCCCACTTTACCTACCACTACAGCAGCAGCAGCATTGGCAAACTCACAAGCTTCTTTAATATTCTTTGTCTCTAATAAAGAGAGCATTAAAGATGCAATCACTGTATCGCCAGCGCCGGTTACATCATAAACTTCCTTAGCAATCGTAGGGCAATTAATAAGCGTATCTTTTTCTAAAAAAGCAATGCCTTGTTCGCTTAAAGTTACCAAAGGAATAGCAATGTGGTAAGTTTCTTGTAAGATTTTAAGAGCTTTTGATAAATTCGTATGGCTATCCAAATTCAAATTAAGAGCTTGCTCTAACTCAGCACGATTAGGCGTAATCAAACTTGCATAAGAATATTTACTATAATCTTTCCCCTTAGGGTCGCATAAAATAAGTTTATGGTGCTTGTTAGCTAGAGTAATAATTTCTTGAGTTAGCTCAAAATTTAGCACACCTTTATTATAATCTGAAAGGATAATGCCATCAATTTCTTTGATTTTTTCTGTGATAAAGTCTAAAAGGCGTTTTTTTAAAGTAGTATTTAAAGGGTCTTTGATTTCCTTATCCACACGCACAATTTGCTGATTTTGTGCGATAATGCGAGTTTTTAGCGTGGTGCAACGAGTGCTATCTGTTAAAACACCTGTTGTATCAATCTTTCTTACTCTTAAAGCGTTAATAAAATGCTTGCCTTCTAAATCATCTCCCACTACCCCACATAAAAAGACTTTTGCCCCCAAAGAGATAAGATTGTTAGCTACATTAGCCGCTCCGCCTAAATTCTTGCTCTCTTTTTTGACTTCTAAAACAGGCACAGGGGCTTCAGGCGAAAGGCGTTCACTCTTCCCCCACAAATAATAATCTGCGATTAAATCCCCTATGACTAAAATTTGTTTCATGTGTGTTGTTCTTTAAAAATCATATGAATATGGGGCAAATAATCTTTGATACCACTTTCTAAATCATATAAAGGCGTATAGTCTAAATCTAGTGAAGTGGATTCAATATCAGCTTGTGTATGCTCTTGGAAAAAGCTATAAGGATTTTTAATGTAAGTAACTTTGAAATCCCCTAAATGCTCTTTTAAAATTTTAACAATATCATTATAACTTCTTGATTCTGAATAGCCCACATTATAGACACCACTTTTTTGAGTTTTCATCGCTTTCACATTGGCTTGAATGACATCTTCAATATAGACAAAATCCCTTAATTGCTCGCCAAATTCAAAAAGCTTAACTTCTTTAAATTCCATAGCTTGTAAAGCTAGTTGTAAAATCATAGAAGCGGTTTTTTCTTTATAAAATTCTCTAGCCCCATAGACATTAAAATAGCGTAAGCCCACTTGAATGTTGCTATCACTATTAGAGCGAATATATTCATCCATGCAAAGTTTAGAAAACCCATAGACATTTTCTGGGTTTTCACCAAATCCTACTCTATTAGGGGCTTTAGTGTTACCATAAGTGCCTGCTGAAGAAGCATAAACTACCTTAGCCTTTTTTTTATTGGCAATTTCTAAAAGCCTTAAAAAAGCTTGATAATTAGTTCGCATCACTAATTCTTGGTCTAATACCGTAGTATCAGAAATAGCAGCTTGGTGGAATAAATAATCAAAATGCAAATTTTCTAAACGCCTTAAATCCAAAGGGTTATTAATATCTGCTGTGATAATTTCACCCTTAAAACCGATTAAATTCTTAAAATGCCCCAAAGAGCTTGGACGCTTGTTGCTTAAAAGCGTGTTGTTACGAAATTTATCTAAAACAATTACTTTAGCTTTAGGGTGGTTATTTTGAAAATAAAAGGCTAAATTACTGCCTATAAAGCCTGCTCCACCGGTAATTAAAATGGTTTTATTTTCTAGTTCATCATCAATATAACGCATTTTTTATCCTTAATTGATTAAATCAACTATCTCTTTAAAATCCTTACATTGTATCCAAGAATGAGAAGTTTTTAAAGGGTTTGTTGTGAGTAAAATATTGTTTTTGACTTTCGCATTCAAGCCTGCCATAATATCACTCTCTTTATCGCCTATCATAAAAGATTGTTCTAAATTAATGTTGTGTTCTTTAGTAGCTTGCAAGATTAAAAGTGGCTTTGGTTTTCTGCAATAACAATTTTCTTGTGGTGTATGTGGGCAAAAATAAATGCCATCTAAAGAAAAACCTAATTTTTTTAATAGGTTCTCCTGAAGATACTCTGTGAGCTTTTCAAAATCTTTGAGCGTATAATAGCCACGATTAATGCCGGATTGATTAGTGATTAAAAGAAGTTTATAACCTAAATGTTTAGCATGGCTTAATAGCTCAAAAATGCCCTTTTGAAATTCAAAATCTTCTCTTTTATACACATAGCCCTTATCAATATTAATAATGCCATCTCTATCTAAAAAAAGAGCCTTATTAGTGGTGTTCATGTTGGTGAAACTCATTAGAATGGTCGTATTGATGATTAGAATGGGGCATTTTATGATTGATAAGCATAACTCCCATATAAAGAACATAAACCCCAAAAACAAACACTAAAATTTTAGACACGATATTAAAAAACTTCCTATATGAAAGCCTACCTAAAAGCATTCCCATTAAAAATAAGGGCATGCTAGTGCCAAGCCCAAAAGCAAGGCCTAACATAGCCCCCATAAACACGCTATGACTAAGGGCTACACTCGCTAAAAACGAATATACCATCATGCAAGGTAGAAAACCATTCAACACGCCTAAGACATATAGGGCTAACACACTTTGTGAGCGTAAAGTTTTTTTAATCAAAGTAGAAATAAAAGGAACTTGAAATCCTAGTTTTTCTATCTTTGCCCCTAATAGAGCTAAAAGGATTAAAAGCACCCCCATGCTTATAAATAAAACGCCCTTAAAAAACATGCTTATGCTCAATGCATTCCCTAAACCTGCCACAATAGCCCCTAGCAACATATACGAGCTAATTCTTCCTAGATTATAAAGAGCATGACAAGTTAATTGATACGAAAAGCTTGTAGCTTTAGAAAATCTCATTTGACTAAACGCACTCACAATTCCCCCACACATGCCCACACAATGCCCTATAGACATGCTTAAAGCCCCTAAAAACATAGCCAAAAAGCTCAAATGCTCTAGCGGATTTGTCATAAAACCCCTATTTTTTTAAGAGCGATTTCCATGCCATCAAAAACCAGTCGCTCATTACAAATGGAATGCGCTAAAAAACGGCTCAAAAATTTCGCATCGCCCCCACAAAGATAGATTTTTTGATTTTGTGCTACTCTTTGAATACAGGCTATTACGCTAGAAATAATGCCATAGCTCACAGCGTCTTTGGTATCTTTAGGTAGAGTCTCTAGCGTAGCCAAAGCCTTGAAAGGTTGCTCTAAAACGCTCGCACTCGCCTTGTAGGCATGAATATATTGTGTTAAACCGGGTAGAATACACCCCCCCAAATGCTTGCCATTTTGCATAACATCAATTGTAATCGCACTTCCAGCATCTACCACAACCCCATGACTCACAGCCAAACACGCCATTTGTCTGTCTATTCCAAGCCCTACATAGTCCGTTTCTAAAAAAAAATATTGAGCGATATTTTGAGCCTTAGGATAAGCACTCAAAAGAGCTTTCTCATTCTCATTATTCACGCTAATGTAAAAAATCTCATCTTGAAGTTTTAAATGCCTTAAATCTTCTTTTGAGCTTGAAAACAGCTTATACCCTTGAGCAAAATGAATGTGCGTGTTGCCTATATCACATAAGGTCATTCTACTCTTCTTTTTTTGATTTTTTAGGAATAGGTTTTGCAACAGGAGGATAGAGCCTTGGCTTAAACTCATTATAGTCTAAATAATAGCGGTCATAATACACACGATTCTTGTTATAAAAGACCCCTTTATTCAAGCGCCTTGAAGGGACAATCTTATAAATCTTATACTCGTTATAATGACTCAAATCAACTTCTACCACATACCCACGCTTTTCTAAGGCATAGAGCTTGTTATTATTTAACACAATAGTGTTGAGTGAAGCAAAAGGTAATTTCACGCTATTTAACTCTCTCAAACTCTTATCCATTTGTAAAATTTGCCCATCTAAAGTCAACACATACAAACGACCCTTATCATAAAGTAAATCTACAATGTCTCCATCATAGTTAAACTCCTGACCGCTCACTACAGATAAAATCCGCTTACCTGTAGAAGCTATCATGTTATTGCCATCCACCATGAGATAAGTTACATTATTAAAAAACTTTTCGCTATGAATAACAATATTTCTGATAGGCGTAGGATTCCCATGCACATAATCTACCACCAACAAACGCCCATCTAGCATAGGAAACACCACCACCGTATCCATAAAAATAGGAACAGCCATTAAAGAATTAATAGCTGTGCTTGGCGTTCCTTTTTCACTAAAAAGCAATTTTTGAGAAGCTATGCTGTAGAGATTAGCCGAATTGTCCGCTAAGACCACCGCTAAGGTATCCCCCTTGATACTTGCACTTAAAGCAAAAGTCTCTAAAGGAATAACAATGGATTTTTGACTAGCATTAGGATTAGAGCTAATCAACTCCACTTGATGGCATGCCTTATCTTGAACTTTTTCTTTAACGCCTTCTACCTTTAAGTTAGTCTCTTCAGCGACCTTATTTTCTTCTATTTTTTTGCTAGTTTTATTCAGGCAATCTTGAGCAAGTATAAAGAATCCTTGACTTTCATTCAAAAAACTACTTTCATAGTTAAAATTCTTACCGATTCTTAGCTGTGTCAAGCCGTTTGCATCAATAACGGCTCCATTCTTTAAGACCGCTCCGTAGCGATTTGATGATACGATACTATCTTGTAAAGCATGAGCAAAACGCACTTCGCCCTTAATCAAGTATTTCGCCGGCTTAAAATATTTTCTAGTATTACAGCCACTAAAGATAACAAGGGCTACAAGTAAGATTAAAAATTGTTTATTCATAAAGTTAATGCGTTCCCTGAGTGGTTTCTTTCTTCAAATCAGTTGGTTTTGAAGCATTTTGTCTAACATCTTCTAACACCCCATAATGCTTTAAAACAGAAATCATGGCATATAGTGTAGAGTTTAAAGGCATAGCCATTAAGCTCTTATGAGCCTTCATAATAGCATCTTTAGAGTTCTCTTCATACAACAAGCTCACTTCCTGTAAAGCACCAATTTCTTTAAGAATGGAGCTATTTGCAAGCAAATTTTTATCTTTAGAAAGCGATGCGTAAGAATACTCTGCAAAAGTTTTGACTATTTCATTAGAAGATTGCGAAAGTTTTTTAAACATGTTCATGTCGTTTCGCTCACTCGCTCTAGCAAATTGATACAAATCATACAATTTGGGGGCTACTTCTTTTAATTTCTCTTGTAGGGCTAAATTGTCAGGACTTTGCAACACTTCATTATAAACTTGTGTGATACGCTCACTCTTTTGCTCTTGCTGATAATACCGAAATTTTTGAAATCCAACGAACGCTACAAGCACCAAAATAACAAATAGCAACACCCACTTGTAACGCTTATAGAATTTCTCAATTCTAAACGCTCCTTCTAAAAGCTTTTCATCGCTTCTAAATTCGCTCTTAACTTGCTCTAAATTTTCTTTGATATTCATGCCTTGCTCACTCCTGTGCTACCAAATCCCCCACTGCCCCTTGAAGTGGTATCTAGTTCTTCGCATTCTAAAAATTCCGCTTTATAAGTCTTTTGAACCACACCCTGAGCAATCCTATCACCCACTTGAACTTTGAAATCTTGCTCGCTAAAATTCGCTAAAATAACCTTAATCTCACCCCTATAATCATTATCCACAGTGCCAGGAGAATTTAACACCATCACTTGATTTTTTAAGGCTAAGCCACTACGAGTTCGCACCTGCAATTCATACCCAACTTCCAAAGCCAAACAAATCCCTATGCTCACTAACCCCACACTATGAGATTTAATCACCACATCTTCTACAGCATGCAAATCAAACCCTGAAGAACCTTCTGTTTGATACTTAGGAATAATGGCATTTGGATGGATTTTTTGAATTTTAATTTTCATCAAAACAAATCTCTTTATAATAAATATCTAAAATTTCAAAATCGCTTTCCCCACTGGGCAATTGAATACTCACTTCATCACCTTTGCTCTTACCTATCAAGCTCTTAGCAATAGGCGAACCAAAAGAAATTAACCCTTTAGCTGGATTACTCTCCACGCTCCCTACTATGGTATAAGAAAACTCTTTATCATTATCTAAATTAAGAATTTTAACCGTGCTTCCAAAACTCACTTTGTGGTGGGTTAAGGTGCCTGGGTCAATCACTTGAGCGTTAGCGATAATCTCACTTAAATCAACAATTCTTGCTTCAATGAAGCGTTGTTTTTCTTTAGCGGCATGGTATTCAGCATTCTCCTTCAAATCTCCATGCCCCCTAGCAATATCTATTTCTTTCACAATATTAGGGCGTTCAACTTCTTTTAATTGTTTTAATTCCGCACAAATCTTATTGTATCCATGCATACTCATAGGTTCTTTATTCATTTAATCTCCTAAGCTTACGAAGTAGAGATTATAGTAAAAATTAGGTTAATTTAGCATGAAAGCTATCTCTTTGGCGACTTTTCTAGCGCTCCCACTGACTAAATATTCTCTCAATCTCAAACTTTCTTTAAAATACCGCTCTCTATCCATATCTTTATAAGCTCTCAATAAACTCTCTACGCTCAAAAAATGCTGGATTAACTCTGGGTGCAATTGACTCTCTCCAAGCCCTGGTGTCTCATTATTTAAGGCGTTATAAAAGATATTAGCTAATCCTATGTAATGCAATTTTACAAACATTCTAGCAATCAAAAAATCAATTGTCTTAGCCCTATAGGCTAACACAAAAGGGGTGCCAATGAGAGTTGCTTCTAAAGTCGCTGTGCCACTACAAATGAATGCAAACTCCGCTTCATACAAACTCTTATGGGCATCATAAGAAATTTCAAAGCATTCAATTTCTTTTCCATAAAGAGCTTTTAAATCCAAACCTTTAAAAAAACTCGGCACAACTAGCACACGCCTTTTTAACCCTTCGTTTCGCTCTAAAATTTTAGCCACTTCCACAAACAAAGGAAACATCTTAGCGATTTCACTCTTCCTACTGCCTGGCATAAATACTACACTATTACCTTTTATATCTTTTTTATAGCATTTGATTTCATCTAATAAGGGGTGTCCTACATACTGAGCCTTTTTTTGGTAATAGCTCGTTTCAAAAGGCAAAATCGCTCCCAAAAAATCACAATTTTTTTCAATGCTCTTAGCACGCCATTTTTTCCATGCCCAAACTTGCGGTAGGATATAATACATGATTTTTTTGCTAGGGTCTCGTTTTTTTATCTTTTTTGCTAAGGGAATATTAAAAGAAGATGCATCCATTAAAAGCACCATATCCGCACTTTTGGCTAATTCTGCCATTTCTCTATGGGCTTTCAATAAAAACCCTAAACGCCCTATAACATCTCTAAAGCCCATAATAGAAAATTCTCTAGGACTATAGAGTGCACCTTTGCCTTCAAACACCCCAATAAAGCGGTAATCTTTAGGCAACATTTTACGCAACTCTTCTAAATGCACATTAGAGCTTGCTTCTAAAGCACTCACCAAAATAGTAGGCATTATTTATCCTTCAAAAGGTTATGATCTTGATAAAGTTTAGCTTCTTTATGCATGTCTCTTAACTCAATTTTTAGCACTGAAATTTCAAAATCTTTTCTAGACAAGCGACTTTTGAGAAGCTTATTCTCACGCAACAAACTGCGATATTGCAAATAAAGCTCTTCATCAAACAAACGCTTGCATGGCTTAGCCATTGCGACCTTATTATCCTTAGTGTAAATCTCTACTTCTTCAAGGGCTTTAGGAAAAATCAAGTCTTCTTCTATGCTGGGTAGTTTTTTATCCAAGCGTAAGCTCTCTTGCTGGAATCTTTCTTTATGGATTTCTTGTTTCAAGTTTTTTAGGGCGATTTTTTTCTTCCGCAACGCTTCTTGAACTTGCTTCAATTCTGAGCGAACTTCCTTTAAAGTCTCTCTCGTGTCTGTAACCTCTTCTTTATAAGCGTCTGATTCTGTGATAATTTCTTCGTTGGCAAGCATTGAGAAAATTATTCCGCCAACATTTCTAAAGATAACAAACGCATTTCATTACCTTGAATAACGCTTATATTCTTTCCTTGACATTGCTCACAAACCCCATAATCCAAAGTATTAGGTTTAAAAACATGCGAACAATCCTTACATTCTAGCTCAATCTTCTCATCTACAATATCTAAAATGGCATCTTTACACACCAAAGATTCTTCTCTAAAAGTCTCAAACGCACTCACAAACAAGCTCTTATCCATTCCGCTTCTTTCGCCAATGCCTACCACGACTCTTTCAATCCTATGGGCTTGATTTTTCTTAGCATGCTCTTCGCAGAGCGTGATTAAAGAAGAAACGACTGAGTATTCATGCATACTAAAAACCTTAACTTTTAAAATAAGCCCCTATTATATTGTATTAGAGTAATTTTTTACCCTATTGCTTAAGATTTAATAGGGTGTTAAGGATTTGATCTGATGTGGTTACCGCTTTAGAGTTAGCTTGAAAGCCCCTTTGAACCACAATCAAATTCGTTAAACTACGGCTTAAATCCACATTACTAGATTCTAGCTTAGAACCAGAAACAGAACCCCTACGCCCTGTATTTGCCGCACCTATTAAGGCCTGTCCTGAGTTACCTGTTTGAGAAAAGACATTTCCCCCTAAGGCTTGTAAGCCTGCATCATTAGCAAAATTCGCTAAAGCCACTTGAGCTAAAGCCAAAGTTCTGCCATTACTAAACGCTCCTAAAAGCACGCCATCAGAATCAAAACGCACATCCATTAAATCGCCCGCTTGATAGCCATTTTGCTCAATCGCATAAGTTTCAGAAATCTTATCCACGCTTGTTAACCCATCAAAACTTCCTGATGAACCAAAGGCTAAATTGATGCGTTGTGGGGCATCAGCACCATTTTTAGGGTCAAATTGTAAAAGGGGCGGATTCATGCCAGCTAGTGAGCCATCATTATTAAAACGCAAACGACCCCCTTCAAACACATTAGGACGAGCCGCTGACCCCCCTACTAATTCCGCAGGTTCTGGCACAATCGCTCTAAAATTCCATTCTGCCCCCCCACTTCTATAAAACTCAATACGCATGGTGTGTTTGGTGCCTAAACTATCCACAATATCAATACTTGTAGCATGGATTGCATGTGTGAATTTAGAGCTACTTGCTGGTGCTCCCCCTTCAATTAAAGAAGCGGTGTTAAGCCCTTTCATAGCGTTTTTAAACAAGACATTATTCGTTACATTATCTGAAGAATACCCACTGACAAACACATTAAGATTTTCTTTAGTGGTATTTTTATTGTCTCTATTATCAATTTCAAACATGCCATATTGATTGATAGTAACTCCCACAGAAGCCGCTGAGTCTTGGTAATTGTCTGCTAAACTAGGGTCTTTAACAATATTAGCATCATGCTGGATTAATGCACGCAATTCATCAGTAGTTCTGAATTGTCCGTTCTCTGCATTAGGACTGATAGAATTTGTATAGCTATATCTAAATGCGGTTACATCTTTATCGCCTTCCATAAAGTTAGCAAACGCTCCTGTTCCTGCCTGAGTTACCACAATATTTTTAAGTTTCTCATCACCATCTAGTTCATTTTTATTTTCCAAACGCAATTGTGTCCCATCTAAATAGGCTTCGATGCCCGTTTGGCTTTTGACCGCATTGATAGCATTTTTAGCCGCCACTAAGCTTGAAGTCCTACTCACGGCTGAATCATTAGTGAAAGAAATTTTAACCCCATTTAACTCAAGGGTATTATTCTCTGCAGAAGGAATAATATCTTTTATCATTTTTGAACTCTTATAGCTGACCCAAATCCCTTGATTTTCATTCAATAAAAAGGCGTCGCCATCTTCATTATATAAAGAACCCATATCTTCTGCCACTTGAGTTAAGTTCGTGCTAGAATCATACATGGGGTTAATACCATCTGAGGGGGTTTTAGCAGAAGAATCTAAAGCAAATATAGCTGCCGTTTGGTCTGCGTGCCTTCCAGCGTTTAAATTCGCTCGCATAGAAATACGATTGCTCGCTCTTGCTGGCATAACCATGCCAGGGTCAATTCTAATATTTTCTAAAGGACCTGTATTATCTACTTTTAAGGCGTCCGTATCACTCCCCTTATTTCCTGTATCAGTTCCATTTCTAACCCACCCTTGCACCACAAGTCCGCCGGTTGTAACCAAACTCCCTTGTGCATCAAAGAGAAACTCCCCATCTCTAGTAAAATTACGAGTAACCCCCCTATCAGGGCTAATAATAAAAAAGCCATCGCCTTGAATAGCTAAATCAGTTTTTACATCAGTGTTTTGGATATTGCCCTGTGAAAAGATTTTTGTCGTTGCATCCACACCTACCCCAAGTCCTATAGAAAAGTCATTCTGTCCTGCTAAACCATTTTTATAGGGTGCGGTAGCAATGAGTTTGACTTGAGAGAGCATATCCACAAAAGAAGCTCTAGAATATTTAAAACCGGTAGTGTTTACATTAGCGATATTATTACTCTCAATATCTAAAGCAATTTGATGGGCTTGCATTCCATTAACACCAGACCATAAAGACCTAAGCATGGCTATCCTTTAAAAAATAAATTCATTGCACAAAAATAAAGCAAAAGTTGTTCCAAAATAACCTTCAAACAAATCATTTTTCACCACTTAATTTCTTAAAAACAATTAATCAACCCATGCCAACTTTATATTTCAATAAATTCTTTAAATTTTTTGCTAAAACTAAGAGAGCTTGATAATCTGCACCAATAAGCATTTTCTAACTTTACTTTAGATAACATAGTCAAAATAAATACACGCAAGGACGATGTTATGCAAAATCTACCCCCATGCCCCAAATGCCAAGATGAATACACCTACCACGATGGCGTGCAATTAGTTTGTCCGAGTTGCTCGCATGAATGGAGTGAAAATGAAACCGATAATGAAGAATTTGTCGTTAAAGATAGCAATGATAATATCTTGCAAAACGGAGATTCGGTCATTCTCATCAAAGACTTGAAAGTTAAAGGTTCGTCTTTGGTGCTTAAAAAAGGCACAAAAATTAAAAATATTAAATTAGTTGATGATAACCATAATGTAGATTGTAAAGTTGAAGGACAAAGCCTATCTTTAAAATCCGAATTTCTTAAGAAGGCTTAGAATATTTCTAAGCCTATAAAAACACCTATTTCTTAGAAAAAATCAGTTTATCGAGCTTAAAAAAAATCAACGCTCCAATGGTTTGTCCTAAGAAAAGATTAAGCCACAGCGGAAAATTGAAATAATGAAAAACCTCCATGAAAGGCAACATCACCACTGCACTCAACATCCATCTAAGCCAATACACTAAAAAGAGCTTAGACTTGTATTCTTCGCCAAGTTTTTTGAAAAATCCCTGCATAAGACAATCCTTTAGAACGCTCTTATAAGCCCCCCTTTAAGGAAGCTCTACTTTAAGAATTTAAATATCCTTAGATAGTAGTATAAGACACTCTCTTCTCAAATAAACTACTTTCATAATTATTTAAATTCCTGCCATCTACAAGTGCAAACGCATCTCCAAAAGTAGGCAATAACGCAGAATCTAGTTGCACATCTTTATGGCGATTGAGCGGAATAAAGACCTCTTTATGACCGCCTTTGAAATCAAACGCCAAAAATGAATCTTTGAGATACACTTCTACCATAGAAGAACTTCTAGCAACCTTGTTCTTACCTAATTTTAAACCCTGCACTTCAGCACTCTCAATCCCACATGCATGGCACAAAGACACAAACATGCTTTCTTGAGAAATCTCTGCAAACCAAGGCAAACTCTCACGCCTAGATAAATTGACTTTACCCTCCAAAGTCTTTTGTCTCTTAGGCATCTCATGTTTGACAAACGCATAAAAATTATTTGCAGTTTCTTTTGAAGTCATCCCTTTGAGCTGGTTTGCGATGTTTTTTATACTCGCATCTTCTCTCTCATAACGCCCTATTGTTGCAAAACCTTTTTTATCAAACAAACGCTCATTCAATCGGTAATTAGACACTTCATAAGAGAGATGCACATGTTTTTTCTTAGCACTTTTTGCAAAACTAAGTTGCAAATAAGGCATTCCATCAACAAGCATGCTTTTGTAATCTGCATGATTGCCTTCCAAATTCACATTGCTTGCTACAACGCTTGGCATGGGAATGAATAGCGAAGTATGCTCAGCAGAGTCAAAATCAATGCTATAATTTGCATCTATTTTATACTTTGTAACACCTTGCTTGCTTCCATCAGCTTTCAGAAGCTGTGTCCCTAGCACAACGCCTGTAGTACTCAAAGCAGTTGTCTTAATAAAATCCCTTCGTCTCATAAAATACTCTTTATTGTAATTTTTAAACTTATTATTGAATTTATAAAAAAGTATGACACATTACCAATCTCAAAAGACTAGTAATCCATTCAAAAATACTTAAATTTCAAAAGACAAGGCATTCTTGAGTAAAAATCAAGAATGCCTAAAGAAAATAGTCTCATTTTCTTTATTTCTTCATGCCCTTCATTTTCATATCTTTCATCATCTTCATGTGTTTTTCAAGGGCTTTTTTAACGCCTTCAGCATATTTTGGGTCAGCCTTCTTGAAATGTTCCATCTGCTTATCAACAATTTCCTTAGGAACATGCACCATAGAACCTGCGATATTGTCATACAATCTCTCTTTTTCATCAGCTTTCATTAAGCGATACAAATCACCTGCTTGAGTATAATAATCGCTATCTTCAGCCCTATAATCCCAATTCCACACTTCATACTCTTTCTCAAGATAAGTTAAATTGAGCTTAGGCTCTCTAGCATTCTTATCTTCTTTGTAGCCTGGTAATGAACTGGGGGTATAGTTTTGTAAAGCACCATAGTGTCCATTTTGCATAAAGCCATCTCTAGTAGTGGAATGGAATGGACATCTTGGCTTGTTGACCGGCAACTGAGAGTGATTAATGCCTAAGCGATAGCGTTGTGTATCACCATAAGAGAATAGGCGACCTTGCAACATCCTATCAGGACTATAACCAATTCCAGGAACTACATTAGCAGGGTTGAACGCCGCCTGCTCTACTTCTGCAAAATAGTTCTCAGGGTTTCTATTCAACTCTACAATACCTACTTCCATTAATGGGTAATCTTTCTGACTCCAAACCTTAGTTACATCAAACGGATGGAATTTGTATTTCTTAGCATCTGCTTCTGGCATAATTTGAATACTCATACGCCACTTTGGAAAATCCTTTCTAGCAATCGCTTCAAATAGGTCTCGTTGATGTGAATCCATATCGTGTTTTCTAAGCTCTGCAGCTTCTTCACTTGTCAAATTCTTAATGCCTTGCATACACTTGAAGTGGAACTTCACCCAAAAACGCTCATTTTTGGCATTAATAAGACTAAATGTGTGGCTACCAAAACCATCCATATGACGGAAAGATTTAGGAATACCTCTATCACCCATAAGCCATGTTACTTGGTGCAAACTCTCAGGAACATTGCTCCAAAAATCCCATACCATAGTAGCATTAGGTAAGTTAGTTTGAGGATCTCTTTTTTGAGTGTGAATAAAATCAGGAAATTTAATCGCATCACGAATAAAGAAAATAGGTGTGTTATTTCCTACCAAATCCCAATTGCCCTCCTCGGTGTAATACTTCATCGCAAAGCCTCTTGGGTCTCTCACCGCATCCGCACTACCTCTCTCACCAGCCACAGTAGAAAATCTAAAAAAGCATTCTGTCTTCTTGCCTACTTTAGAGAAAATTTTTGCTTTAGTGTATTTAGTAATATCCTTAGTTACGGTGAAAGTGCCATAAGCTCCACTCCCCTTAGCATGCACCACTCTTTCAGGAATTCTTTCTCTATCAAATGCTGCTAGCTTCTCCAAAAACCAAGTGCTTTGTAAAAGAACAGGACCCCTAGGACCGGCCGTAAACACATTGTTATCATCGCCAATTGGAGCACCAAAAGGACTAGTTTGTTTTAAATCCTTATTAATCATCTTAATATCCTTGTGATTTCAAATTTTCGTAATTTGACACCAGCCAACTTACTTGCCATGATTATTACATGTTTTGTTATCTAAAGACTAACAATTATCAACTTTTTTTAAAGTAGCTCTCTTTAAAAGAAAAAACAACCTTAAATATTTCTATTTGTAACAATAAATAGGAATGGTGAAAATTATTAATGAAATTTTATTTTTAATCTAGTTTTAATAATAGTTATTATAATATTTGACTTTCAAGGTATTTGTTCGTTGATTTTTGTCTTTCACTCATGCCTTATGTTGCCTTTTATCAGCACGCATTAGAGCATTTAATTTAGATTTAAGGAGAATCGTTGATGTTTTCAAAACCATATCCAAAGCTTAAGCACGCCTTGTTGTTTCCATTATTAGTGGATAGTCTTTATAGTGCCGAACATACTTTAGGTAAAGTTACCACTCAAGCCAAAAGAATTTTTACTTACAACAATGAGTTTAAAGTAACCTCTAAAGAGCTAGAACAACGCCAAAGCAATGAAGTGAAAGACTTGTTTAGGACCAACCCCGATGTGAATGTGGGTGGGGGTTCTATTATGGGGCAGAAAATCTATGTTAGGGGCGTTGAAGATAGGCTTTTGAGAGTTACCGTAGATGGTGCCGCACAAAATGGTAATATTTATCACCATCAAGGTAATACCGTCATTGACCCTGGCATGCTAAAAAGCGTAGAAGTTACCAAAGGTTCAGCTAATGCTAGTGCAGGACCAGGGGCCATTGCTGGAGTGATTAAAATGGAAACTAAAGGCGCGGCTGATTTTATTCCTAAAGGACGCAGTTATGCAGCCAGTGGAGCCGTAAGCTTTTATACAAACTTTGGGGATAGAGAAACTTTTACAGCGGCTTATCAAGGCACGCATTTTGATATTATCGCTTATTACACCCATCAAAATCAATTCTATTATAGAAGCGGTGCTACAGCGATGAAAAATCTCTTCAAACCCACGCCAGCGGATAAAGAGCCAGAGGCACCCCAAGCGAGCAAAACAACGCCCTTATTAAAATGAATGGTTACTTGAGCGATAGAGACACGCTCACTTTTAGTTGGAACATGACACGAGATAGTGCCACACGCCCTTTAAGAAGTAACGCCATAGGACTAGCCTATCCTTGTGAAACCCCCTTTAGTCCTGATAGTGCTCAAGGATGCCCTAATGTGTTAGATAACTTCACGAAATACATGTATCATTCTGTTAATGTTGCTAATAACCTTTCGTTGCAATACAAAAGAGAAGCGGGCAATTCTTTTGGCGACCCAAGACTAGATTTCACCCTTTATTCAAGCATTAGAAACGGCAAGTTTGACCCCCTATTCAATCCTAATAGCGTGTATGCACGATTTCCTTACAGCAAAGCTACACAATGGGAAAAAGACAATTATCCATGTGTAAAAGGCGGGGATTGCACCCCAAGCTTTTCAGATATTGATGGCCCAAGCTCACAACCCAGAAATTTATTTTTAAATAACACCGGGTTAAATCTCAAAGTCGCTCATGTCATTGATGAAGCCACAGACAGCCTTTTTGAATACGGGTTTAACTATCAAAATTTAACCATTTTTGACGCACGCATTCCCAAATCAGATTTATACAGACCTAATCAAATCTATACTGATGATGCAGGGGAAAAACAAGTGGCTTGTAGTTTTGTAGAAAATATTGATGCCAAAGACCCAACGCTGTGTCAAAGGGGAAAAGCCAGCGGGAATATCTATGGGGGCTATGTGCAAGCTAATTACACACCGCACAAAATGGTTACTTTTGGAGCAGGAGTGAGATGGGATGCTTATACCCTTTATGATAAAGACTGGAACCACCGCTTCACGCAAGGCTTTAGCCCTAGTGCAGCCCTTGTGATTAACCCCATTGAGCCTTTATCTCTCAAACTCACTTACTCTCAAGTTACAAGGGGGGTTATGCCAGGGGATGGGGTGTATATGCGTCAAAGCGATTTGCGATACGCTAAAAATATTAAGCCTGAAGTGGGTTCGAACGCTGAATTTAATATTGACTGGGAAGGAAAGTATTTTAGCGGAAGGGCTGCTGCATTTTATCAAGCTTTGGATAATTTCATTTCTCAATACGCCCAACGCCTCATCGTAACTAATTTGGATTTTCCTATCCGTATTTATGGCTATGAAGTGGGTGGGACATTCAGGTATAAGGGAGTGAGCTTAAATATAGGGATTTCACGCACATGGCCTACAGCTAAAAGGCATTTAATGGCAGATAGCTATGAGTTAGCTGCAAGCACAGGCAATGTCTTTATCATCAAGCTTGATTACACCATTCCTAGAACTGGCATCAATCTTGCGTGGCTGAGCCGTTTTGTTACCGGCTTAGATTATTGTGGGATTGATATTTACCTGCCTGATTATGGAACAGTAGAAAAACCAAAAACCCCTACAGATTTAGCCAAATGCGGCCCCCAATTAGGGCTAGTGCATATGCATAAACCCGGCTATGGCGTGAGCAATTTTTATGTCAACTGGAGCCCTAAAACCAAAAGCCGTTGGAATGGCTTACTGCTTTCAGCGGTGTTTAACAATGTCTTCAACAAAATTTATGTAGACCAAACAAGCCCCTATGTGATGAGCCCAGATATGCCAGGCACTGATGCGCTCAAAAGAGCGATTGCAGAACCAGGCTTTAACGCACGCCTTGAAGTCGCTTACAAATGGTAAGCCTATTTGAGATTGAGCCTTAGTCGTTGTGCGTGCGTAATAGCAACTGCCATCGCATCGCTAATATCCAAAGGTTTAATCTCGTTAGTGATATTTAGCAGGCGTTTCACCATAAACGCCACTTGCTCCTTGCTGGCTTTTCCATTACCGGTAAGAGCTTTTTTGACTTGTAGGGGTGTGTATTCACTAAAATTACCAATTCTCTCTAGAATTTTTAAAGATAACGCCCCCCTAAATTGTGCGAGCTTAATCACGCTTTTGGGGTTATATCCAAAGAAAATGTCTTCAATAGCCACTTCATTGACTTCATAAATATCTAACAAATGATTGAGCGCTTCTATCAAATCTAAAATTTGTTCTTGTAAATGCATGCTCTTAATATTCACAAATCCAGCCGCAATTAACGAAAGCTTGTTAGAAGTGGCACTAATGATAGCATACCCACACCTTTTACTACCCGGGTCTATTCCTAAAATATACATTTTTGCCCTTCCTAGTAATCCTATGTTTGACTTATATTAAGATTATACGCAAATTTCAAATCTCTAAGGTATGTCAACTAAAAATATATGTTACAATTTTTCATGTATCACAAAAAAACAATAGCAATCAAACCTAAAAACAATGTTCATCATCAAAATATGTTAGAGTGAAATCCTAGCTAAACTTTTAATTTAAAGGGATAAGTAATGAATGGAAAGTGTTTTTTGACCAATATCAGTATTAATAAAAAGCGATTCGTAAGCGCTTTGGCAATTAGCTTAGCTAGTTTTTTACATGCTGAAGTTAAGAATATGGATAGCACCATTATCAAAGACCAATGGGAATGGCGTTATGACTCAGGCGATGTAGCATGGTATATCCAAGCTAGATGGGGCAGGGGGAATGGCATTAACTACAACAATCAAACAGACAATAACACCTATCGTCTTTCAGGTTTTAGGAATTATATCGGCGGACCCATAAAAATCGATGCACCACAAACCAAGTTTGAGTTGGGTGGCTATGATGGAAATTCTTTTACTAGCGTCAATTGGTCTACTACCAATATTAACTTTAAAGCCAAAGAAATTTCTATTAACAATTTTTTAGAAATCAATAACCGTATAGGCACAGGTTTGGCTAAAGCCCCTTATAGAACCAATGTAAATTTGGAAGCAGACTATATCACCAACAATTCCAATGGCATTATCTATCTCTATGATGGCTCAAGCTTAACCTTATCGTCTAAAGATGGTAAAGGAAAAGTAGACTTTAAAAATGGTGAAGTCTATATGGGCAAGTTGCAATATCCTACCGCTTACTCCACTCGTGCCACAATGAGTTTGGATGCAAGTAAGGTTAAAGAATTGCATATCAACACTTTGCGTGTGGGTGATCAAAATGCTACACAAGCTACCATTAAGGGTTCTCAAGCAGATTATAAGGATGCTCAAAATAGTTCAAGTTACAAATCAGCCAATTCTGTGCGCAATTTATTTTTATGGCAAGATGCAACCTTGAATTTTAGCGGTAGCACAATACATATTGCTAATCTCAATACACGTTCAGATGGTAATCTACGCTATTTCCAAGCTAATGTGATTGCTGATGCAAAGGACATTAGTTTTGATAAGGTTAATCTTAAAAATAGTATGTATGGACGTGCAATCTACATTGAAAACAGAAAAGAGAACGGTAATATCACATTAAATGGTAGTCTCGCATTAGATGGTAGAGTGGGAGGCGATGGATACTCAGATGCCAAGCCACTATTCCACTTTAGAGCTAAAGGTAAAACAACCTTTGAACAAGATATCGCTCTTGGAGCTTATGCCACTCTTAGGGTAGATGGAGGTAGTTTTGAAGCCAAAAAGAGTATTGATGCTAGCCGTGGAAGCAATGGTTCAAATGCAACTTCTTTATATTTTCGTTGGATAAATGGGGAAACAAAAATCCATAAATTAATTACCTCTGCTACGAATATTATGGGAAAGACTTTCAATATTGGAGAACTGTCCGTTAAAGTTGGTCATTCTGGAAGTGCTAATGGGTACTACACGCATTTTCATAACAATATAGGCATCTCGCACATCGGCATTGTGCGTTTAGAAAAAGGCACTAGTTCGTATTATCAAGGCGGTGTGCTTTTTAATGGTGGCACCAAACTTACCATTGATGAACTTTATCATCAACCTTGGAATTTCTTTGACGCTAGAAAAGTCAACGAAACAGAAATCACCAAACGACTGGTTTTTGCATCTCCTGGCGGGCAAGGGTTAATATTTAATAACTTAACTTTAGGTAAAAATGCAACCATGGAATATGGTAAAGATTTGTCCTTAAGCATTGCTGGTAATTTCACTAACAATCAAGGTGCAATGGTTATTAACACCCAAGACAATCATTTTGCCACACTTGCTGTAGGCGGTAATGCAACTATGAAATTTAACAACCTTGTTAACCCAGATACTGGCTTTTATAAACCCATTATTAAAATTAATAGTGCTCAAACTTTGACCAAAAATAAAGACCATGTTATTCTAACGGCAAAACACATTGATTATGTAAGTGTGAGTCAAAATGCTAATACCACTATAACTTACACCAATAACAGTCACAATCACCAAGCCTTCAAAGACCGTTTGGCACTTTATAATAGCAATGACCGCATGGATATCTGTGTGATTAGAGGGGATAATCATACGATTGATGATATTAAATCTTGTGGAAGGGCTATTGGTGATTCACAAATGCAAACTACCCCTGAAGATTATAAATATCTTGCCGGTAAAGCATGGCGGTATAATGCAGTAGTAAAAACAGCAGATTCAACACGTATAGCTGTGAACATAAAAAATAGCGGTCATCAGCCGGAGCGTTGCACTAGCACTGATGCCAATGTTAATACACCTGCTACAAGTAAGTGTAAAAATAATCTAAAAGCTGAAGAAAGCCACACTACTAACCTTCCTGTAGTTGGCAATAAGGGTGTGGTTGTAGCCCATTCTCGCTACGCCCTAACCCCAAATCTCATCGCCATCAACAAGCATAACTTCGGCACTATTGAAAGCGTGTTTGAATTAGCTAATCGTTCTGATGCTATCAATGTTATCAATGCTACTTCAGGCACACAGGGAAGAGATTTATTACAAACTTTATTGATTGATTCTCATAATGCTGGTTATGCGCGTCAAATGATTGATGCAACTAGCACAGGTGAAATCACTAAGCAGTTGAATGTTGCCACTGAGACTTTAAATAATATAGCTAGTTTAGAGCATAAGACTAATAGTTTACAAACTTTAAGCTTAAGCAATAAAATGGTAGTAAACACTCGCTTAGTCAATCTTTCTAGAAAGCACACTAACAATATTGATTCGTTTGCTAAACGCTTACAAGCTTTACAAGACAAGAGATTTGCTTCAGTGGGGACTATGGCAGAAGTGTTGTATCAATTTGCCCCTAAGTATGAAAAACCTGCTAATGTTTGGGCTAATGCCATTGGGGGAGCTAGTTTGAGTAATGGAGGTAACACTTCTTTATATGGCACAAGTGCTGGAATGGATACTTATATTGAAGGGGAAAATGTAGAAGCTATTGTTGGTGGTTTTGGAAGCTATGGCTATAGCTCATTCAATAACCAAGCAAGCAATCTTAACTCTGGAGCTAATAACACCAACTTTGGTTTGTATTCTCGTGTGTTTGCTAATAAACATGAATTTGATTTTGAAGCTCAAGGAGCTGTAGGAAGCAATAATGAAAACTTAATGTTTAAAGGGGCTTTATTACAAGGTCTTAATCAAGGCTATAGTTACTTAGCTTATAGCGCTATGGCTAATGCTAATTATGGCTATGACTTTGCTTTCTTAAACAATGCTTTAGTGTTTAAACCTAGTGTAGGTGTAAGCTATAATCATTTAGGTTCTACTAACATGAAAAGCAATAGCAATCAAGTGGCTTTGAGTAATGGTGCAAGTAGCCGTCATCTATTGAGTGCAAATGCTAATGTAGAAGCCCGCTATTATTATGGAGACACTTCATTCTTCTATATGAATGCTGGAATTTTACAAGAATTGGCTAACTTTGGATTCAATAACGCTATGGCTTTAAATAGCTTTAAAGTGAACGCTACTCACAATCCTTTAAATACCCATGCTAGAGTGATGATAGGTGGGGAATTGCAATTAGCTAAAGAAGTGTATTTGAATTTGGGTGTGATTTATGCTCATAATCTCAACACTATGATAGGTAATATCGCTTCAAATTTAGGGATGAGATATAGTTTCTAAATCTTTTACATTCCAACAATGGAGGGGGATATCATTATCAAATTTAAAAAGTATCATTTTAGATTTAGGAATGAAATAGAGTTTTTAAGTCTTTAAGTAAAGTATCACTTCAAATTTAGAAATGAGATAGGGTTTTTGAGTCGGTGAGATTAGAGTCTTGGAGTAAGGTGTTATTCCAAGACTTTTAGCAGACTTAGTTTTTAAGAGAAATTTGTGTTTTTTGCATGGGGTTTTATTCACATGCTCTGTGAATCTATAGCACACACACCACAAGCTTGTTGGCATGCCAAATGGCTTCTAAGGAGCAAAAGTTAATGTATACTCCACAAGACACTACAGCATATGAAGGACTTTTTCAAGCTTTTAATTTTTACACACTTAAGATGTATTTTTTAAAAAATATATAAGATATATTTGCTGTCTCTAAAATCTTTTGGTAGTATCAAAGACAATCATTTGTTATATTCTAATATTTTTGTTAAGTATCAACACAAATGAACATCTTTTTTAGGAGTAGCTATAAAATGCAAACAACGTCGTTATTGTCAATCGGAAAAAGGTATTCCATGGTTGCTTTAGCACTCATAGGGATACTGGATGCTAGGACTTGGAACATGGATAGCACTATGCTTCAAGGGCAATGGGAAACCAGGTATGATTGGGGGAATGCAAGCAACTATATTGTTGGTAGAAACGGAAATAAAATCACTTATCAAGGTTCATGGTGGGATACTTATAATACCTATCGTTTATCAGGTTTTAGAAATTATGTGGGCGATATGGATATCTATTCTCCCACATCAAACTTTCAGTTAGGTGGCTATAATGGAAACTCTTTTACGAATTATGGAAGAACGAGTAATGTTAAAATTGCTGGCAACCAAATCGCCATTAACAATTTCTTAGAAATTAACAATCGTATTGGTTCAGGGCTTGGCTCTAAGCCCTGGTATACGAATGTAACCCTAAAATCCGAGCGCTCACTTTTTAGCAACGAAGATGGTCGTATCTATGTCTATGATGGTGGCCATTTAAATCTTGTTGCTAGAGATGTGGACTTAAAAGGCGATGTGTATTTAGGTAAATTGCAATATAACTTTGAATTTGCTCGCCAAGCACAAGTAAAACTTGATGCTTCTAATACAGGTTCACTTCATATGAAAAAACTCATTATAGGTGATCAGAACGCAACTCAAGCTGAAATGATTGGTTCTTCTAGGGGCAATAATAAAATTGACTATTTAAATATTTGGCAAGATGCAACCTTGAATTTTAAAGCCCCAAGCCAAGAGCTTCGCGTATGGTCTTTGTCTAATCTAGGCGAAAGTTATATAGGCGGGTATAATGCTCAAGCCACCCTTAATGCAGATGTGAAAACCCTCATTTTAGATTTTGTCAATCTCAACAATTACACCGGTGGCCGTAGGATTTTTGCTCAAAATATAGGCGGTGATTTACATATTGGGCATTTAACCTTCAATGGTCAACCTGCTAATTCCAATTACAGCGGACCTAGGCTCATTGGTTCTAGCGCAAACATGCATTTTAAGGCTAAAAATGATGTTACTTTCCACCAGAATATTACCTTCCCTGCTTACACAGGGCTTAAGGTAGATACAGATGGTAAGTTAATTATGAAAAATGTAGATGCTGGCTGGGGTAATAACAGCTTAAGTGCTTCCACTTTAGATTTTAGTGGCGTAAAGGGTACGACCACAATTGAAAATTTAACCACATCTTCTACAAATTTGCTTGCACATAACTTTACCATTAAAGAATGGAGAATTAAAACCGGCGATTCCCCCGTTGTCAATGGACACTATACTAATGTGGGTGAAGATATTGGCAATTCAAAAGTTGGTGTTGTGCGCTTGGATTATGGTCGTAATGCCAATTATCAAGGTGGTGTGAGATTTGTAGGTGGGACTAAACTCACTATTGATGAATTTTACCACGCCCCTTGGAATTATTTTGACGCCAGAAAAGTCAAAGATGTAGAAATTACTAAAAAACTTCTCTTTGGAGCACCAGGTGGGATTGGAAATCTTAGTGGTTTGATGTTTAATAACCTTACTCTAGCTAAGGGTGCTACCATGATTTATGGTAAAGATTTAGATTTACACATCGATGGCACTTTTACTAATGACCAAGGCACAATGATTATCAACGCCCAAGGACAAGACCCCATTACACATGCAGCTCAAGCCAACATTCCAAGCGGTTGGAATTTTGCAACCTTGAATGCCAAAGAAGCTACCATGCGTTTCAATACTGATATTGACCCCACTACAGGTTTTTATAACCCCTTAGTTAGAATCAATAATGCTGAAAAGTTAGCAAAAAACCATGACTTTGTAGTATTAAAGGCTAATAAAATCAATTATGAATTAGTAGGTTCTAAAGCTACAAATAACGACCTTACCCCTAATAGTGCAACCATTGAACAGCAATTCAAAGATAGAATGGCCCTTTATAACGGACAAAATCGTATGGATATTTGTATGGTTAGAAAGGGCGACACTATGATTAGTGATATTAAAGCCTGCGGTCAAGCTATTGGCGATAATGATATGGTCAATAATCCTAACAATTACCAATATCTCGCAGGCAAGGCTTGGAGAAACTTAGGCGTTGGCAAAACGGCTAATAGCCAGCAAATTTCTGTGCGTTTGGGCGATAACACAAAGCCAACTGAGAACTTTAATGACGACCCTTATGGCGATAAACATGCTGCTATTACTGCTGCAAATGGGGGCAATGTATACTATGGTCCTGTATCCCCATGGGAAGGTGGTTCTAGCAAAGTTTGGAATTTAGATAAGACCATGATTGGGGGGCAATGGGAAACCAAATACGATTGGGGTAATGCAAGCAATTACATTGTTGCTAAAAATGGGAAAATCACTTATAAAAGCCCAGACTGGTATTCTTACAACACTTATCGTCTATCAGGTTTTAGAAATTATGTGAGCGATATGGACCTTGATTCTCCTACAGCAAATTTTCAATTAGGTGGCTATAATGGAAACTCTTTCACCAACTACGAGAGAACAAGCAATGTTAAGATTGCTGGCAACCAAATCGCTATTAACAATTTCTTAGAAATTAACAATCGCATTGGTTCAGGGCTTGGCTCTAAGCCTTGGTATACGAATGTAACCCTACAAGCTAAGCGCTCAATTTTTAGTAATGAAAATGGTCGTATCATTCTTTATGACAGAAGCCATTTAAAACTTATCGCTAGAGACGCTGAGTTCAAGGGCGATGTGTTTATGGGTAAATTGCAATACAACTTTGAATTTGCACACCCTGCTAAGATGACCTTAGATGCCAAAGATGTGCGTGGTGACATGACCATGAATAACCTACTCATTGGGAATGAGAATGCCACTCAAGCAACGATTGAAGGGGCTCAAGGAGCGAATCTTGTTAAACGCTTGAGTATTTGGCAAAATGCAACCTTAACTTACAACGCTCAACAAGCTCCTTATGTAAGGGTTAATCTTTTGACAAACTTGGGAGAAGGTGGTTTTGTGGCTCAAGGTTCACAAGCTAATTTTAATGTTAATACGAAATCCTTAATCCTAGATTATGTCAATCTCAATAACTATACCGGTGGACGCAGTATCTTTGCTCAAAATACAGGCGGCAATTTGCGCATCGGACATTTGACCTTCAATGGCCAGCCTGCTAATTCTAATTTTAGTGGGGCTAGGCTTATCGATTCTTATGCCACAATGAAGTTTAAGGCTAAGGATGATGTGAGCTTTGAACAAAATATCACTTTACCAGCTTATACAGGTTTTAAGGTAGATACAGATGGTAAATTAACTATGAAAGATGTAGATGCTGGCTGGGGCAATAACGGTCTTAACGCCACCACTTTAGATTTTAGTGGAGTAAAGGGCGAAATTAGCATGAATAAGGTTACCACTTCAGCCACAAACTTTAAAGGTAAGAATTTCCATGCTAAAGAATGGGTAGTCAAGGCTGGAACTGCTGGAGGCGTGAATGGACACTACACCCACTTCCATACTGATATTGGTAATTCAAGCATTGATAAAGTAGTCTTGCAATCTGGCAGTAATGGCAACTTCCAAGGTGGGATGAAATTTGAAGGCGGAAACAAGCTAACTATCGGTGAGTTTTACCATGCACCTTGGAACTTCTTTGACGCAAGAAGAGTTAAAGAAGTAGAAATTACCAAAAAGCTCACTTTTTCAGCTCCCGGTGGGGTTGCAGGCCTTAGCGGAATTATGGTTAATAATCTAACTCTAGGCAAGGGGGCCACTATGGCTTATGGTAAGGATTTAGATTTACACATCAATGGCACTTTCACTAACAATCAAGGCACAATGATTATCAATGCCCAAGGAGGTGAGTTTGCTCTAAGAGTAGCCAGACAGAATATTCCAAGTGGCTGGAGATTTGCTACCTTAAATGCTAAAGATATTGTAATGAAGTTTAACTATGATGTGGATAAAGACACAGGCTTTTACAATCCTTTGATTAAAATCAATAATGCTGAAAAGTTGATGAAAAACCACGATTTCCTCGTAGCTGAAGCTAAAGGTGGTAGCATTAAGTATGAAAGCATAGGCAAAGCTCCAGTTACTTCTGGAGGTATGACTTATACCAACAACGAACAACAATTTAAAGATAGAATGGCTCTTTATAACGGACAAAATCGCATGGATATTTGTATGGTCAGACAAGGCGACACTATGATTAATGATATTAAAGCCTGCGGTCAAGCTATCGGCAATAATGAAATGGTTAGTAACCCTGAAAAATACAAGTATCTTGCAGGCAAGGCTTGGAGAAATACAGGCATTACCAAGAAAGCTGATAGTAAAAAAATTACCGTGCGTTTAGGCGATAATGCAAAACCAAAAGATGCTAATAGCGACACTATCACTCTTGCTGACAACAAAGCAGAAAAAGCCACAAAACATGTTCGTTATGCTCGCTCTAATTACGCCATTATGCCAAGTTATATGAATAGCAATGCTAGTGCAAGCAACCTAGTTGCTATCAATAAACATGATTTTGGCACTATGGAATCTGTCTTTGAATTAGCTAATCGTGCTAGTGATATTGACACCATTAAAAATCAAGTGGGTAGTAATGGGTTTAATCTCTTACAAACTTTATTGATTGATTCTCATAATGCTGGTTATGCCCGCCAAATGATTGATGCTACAAGCACAAATGAAATCACTAAAGAACTTTCTAACGCTCAAAACACTCTTAATCAAGTGGCTAGCTTAGAGAGACAAACCAGTGGGTTACAAACCTTACAATTAGCTAACCAAATGGCACAAAATGCGCGCTTAGTGGGATTATCTAGAAGATATACAGATAATTTGAGTTTAGCTAAACGCCTTAAGCAGTTAAAAAATGAACGCTTAGCTTCTTTAGAGAGTGCAGCTCAAATTGTTTATCAGCATGCACCTAAATACACTAATGCGAGCAATATCTGGGCGAATGCTATCGGTGGGGCAAGCTTAAGTAATGGCAATAGCACTTCTTTATACGGAACCACTTCTGGTGTGGATGCACACTTAATCGGTGATAATGTAGAAGCGATTGTGGGTGGGTTTGGAAGTTATGGCTATAGCTCATTAGACAACACCACTAGCACTTTAAATGCGGGTGCTAATAACACTAACTGGGGAATTTATAGCCGTTTATTCAGTGGCAAACATGAATTTGATATTAACGCTCAAGGGGCTTTTGGAGCTAATTCAGAAAGTATCAACCTTCAAGGAAACTTGTTGCAAGGATTGAACCAACGCTATGATTACTTAGTGTATGCAGCAAATACGAATGCAAGCTATGGTTATGATTTCACTTTCTTAAAGAACGCTTTGGTGTTTAAACCCACTATTGGTGTGGCATATCAAAGCTTGGGCGCCACAAACACTCAAAGCGCACAAGAATCTAATCTTAGCTTACAAGGTAACGCTAATAACAGACACACTCTTAGTGCGAGTGCTGGAATTGAAACCCGCTATTATTATGGCGACACTTCTTACTGGTATATGAATGCTGGAATACATCATGAGCTTTTGAATGTTGCTCAAACAGGTGGCTTAAAAGTGGGTAACACTCATTTTGCTTCTAACAACCAACATCTCAACACTTATGCAAGAGTGATGATGGGTGGGGAGCTTCAAGTTTCTAAGGAGTTCTTTATTAACCTTGGCTTAATCTACTCCTCTAATCTGTTTGTCAAACGCCATGATTTAGCTTCAAATCTTGGGGTAAGATATAGTTTCTAAAGTCTCTAAAAGGGTTCTTCAAGAACTCTTTTAAGCTCTTCTTTCAAATCTTAAAAGTCCTTATTTTACAACTGGCAAAATTTACACGCAGTAAATCAAAAACAAACAACAATTAAAACCAAAATTTTATTTCATTATCAAAATGAGTTAGAATGAAATCCTTGATTCATTTTTAATTTAAACGGAGATGTAATGAGGAAAAATCATTCTTTAACAAATATTAGTATTAATAAAAAACAATTCGTAGGTGCTTTAGCAATTAGCTTGGCTGGTCTTTTACATGCTCAAGTTTGGAACATGGATAACACCATTTTAAAAGGCAAATGGGAGCAAAGCTGGGACGCTTGGAACGCTTCTAATCATATTTATGCCGTTGGCGGACAGCAAAATAGTATCTCTTATTCAAGTGATGATGATTATGCTAGTTATCGCCTTTCGGGCTTTATCAATTATACCGGTGGCGATATGAATATTTCAGCTCCCCATGCTAATTTTGAGCTTGGTGGTTGGAATGGTAATTCTTTCACAAGTTTTAACAAAAACACCACTCATATTAATTTGAAGGGCAATAGCATTCTTGTAAAGAATTTCTTAGAATTGAATAATCGTGTCGGTTCTGGAGTGGGTCGCAACCCTTATAAAACAGAAATGACTCTAGATGCAGGAACGATTTATAGCGATAATAACGGACGCATCACTCTTTATAATGGTGCAACTTTAAATTTAAAATCACCTAAAGCTGTAGAATTAAATGGCGAAGTTTTTATGGGAGCTTTACAATTTCCTTTAGCCTATGAAGTTCAAAGCGCCACAGCCTTGAATGCAAGTGGTGTAACCAATGATTTATACATCAGGCATTTACGCATAGGCCAGCAAAACCCAGCTAGAGCCACAATTACCGGTTCGCAAAAAAATAATACCATTGGCAATTTGGATATTTGGCAGGATGCGAGATTGAATTATAAAGGGGGTAATCTCACTATTAATCGTGTTAACACCAATACAGATGCTGCAATCAGAAAAATGTTTGCTTACTTGGTTACAGATACCAACCAGCTTACTTTAGGCGAAGTCAATCTTAATAACTATGCGGGTGGGCGTGGAATTGTCGTGAATAATACCGGTAACATTGTAGTGAAAAATGCCTTGAAAGTTAGTGGCGATATTGGGGGTGGATGGGTTCGTGCCGGTTCACCTGCAAACTTTCTCTTTGTTTCAAAAGGTAATGTAACTTTTGAGAGTAATATCGCTTTAGGACAGTATGTTCATTTGAGTGTTGTAGCTAACAAACTAGATGCAAAAGATATTGATATTAGTAAAGCACGCTATGGTGCTACAGCTCCAAGCTTAAATTTCTCTCAAGTCAAAACCATTAATGTTGGTAAAGTTACAGGTGGTTCTAGCAATATTATCGCTTCTAATTTCAACTTCAAAGAATTTGAGCAAGTAGTGGGCAATGGCACAACCATCAATGGCTATTACACTAATTTTGCGGGCAATATTGGCACTTCTCACATTGGAACTGTGCGTTTCCAAGAAGGCCAGGGACCTTGGCAAGCAGGCGTAAGATTTGAAAAAGGCAATAAACTTACGATTGATAATTTCTATCACACCCCTTGGAACTATTTTGACGCTAGGAATATTGATGAAGTCGTTATCACAAAGCTTTTAACCTTTGGAAGTCCTGGGGGTTCTGGCACTTTACAAGGATTGATGTTTAATAACCTAACCCTAGATAAAGACGCACACATGAACTATGGTAAAGATTTGTCCTTAAGCATTGCTGGTAATTTCACTAACAATCAAGGTCTGATGAATATCAACACCCAAGATGGGCGTTTTGCAACCTTAAATGTAGGTCAAACAGCAACTATGAAATTTGATAATATGATAGATAGTGCTACAGGATTTTATAAACCCATTGTTAGAATCAATGACGCTCAAACTTTGATTAAAAATAAAGACCATGTTATTTTAAGGGCACAAAATATTTCCTATGAATATGCCAATAAAGATAGCCATACTAACCCAGCAGACGCTACGCAAGGTTTCAAAGACCGCGTAGCACTTTATAATGGCAATGACCGCATGGATATTTGTGTGATTAGAAATAATGCTGATATTCAAGCTTGTGGACGTGCGATTAATAATAGCGATATGGTAAATCACCCTGACAAATATAAAAAATTAACCGGAAAAGCATGGCGTAACACTGAAGTGGGTAAAGGGGCTAACAACAAAGAAGTGTCTGTGCGAGTGAGCAATAATTCGCATTTATCAAGTGCTATCTCTAATGGAACTAAGATAGAACTCCCAAAAAATCATTATGCTCATAGCCATTATGCTCTCATACGCCCTAACGCTACCACTCATTCTAACACCACCCCAAATCTCGTCGCCATCAACAAGCATAACTTCGGCACTATTGAAAGCGTGTTTGAATTAGCTAATCGTTCTGATGCTATCAATGTTATCAATGCTACTTCAGGCACACAGGGAAGAGATTTATTACAAACTTTATTGATTGATTCTCATAATGCTGGTTATGCGCGTCAAATGATTGATGCAACTAGCACAGGTGAAATCACTAAGCAGTTGAATGTTGCCACTGAGACTTTAAATAATATAGCTAGTTTAGAGCATAAGACTAATAGTTTACAAACTTTAAGCTTAAGCAATAAGATGGTAGTAAACACTCGCTTAGTCAATCTTTCTAGAAAGCACACTAACAATATTGATTCGTTTGCTAAACGCTTACAAGCTTTACAAGACAAGAGATTTGCTTCAGTGGGGACTATGGCAGAAGTGTTGTATCAATTTGCCCCTAAGTATGAAAAACCTGCTAATGTTTGGGCTAATGCCATTGGGGGAGCTAGTTTGAGTAATGGAGGTAACACTTCTTTATATGGCACAAGTGCTGGAATGGATACTTATATTGAAGGGGAAAATGTAGAAGCTATTGTTGGTGGTTTTGGAAGCTATGGCTATAGCTCATTCAATAACCAAGCAAGCAATCTTAACTCTGGAGCTAATAACACCAACTTTGGTTTGTATTCTCGTGTGTTTGCTAATAAACATGAATTTGATTTTGAAGCTCAAGGAGCTGTAGGAAGCAATAATGAAAACTTAATGTTTAAAGGGGCTTTATTACAAGGTCTTAATCAAGGCTATAGTTACTTAGCTTATAGCGCTATGGCTAATGCTAATTATGGCTATGACTTTGCTTTCTTAAACAATGCTTTAGTGTTTAAACCTAGTGTAGGTGTAAGCTATAATCATTTAGGTTCTACTAACATGAAAAGCAATAGTAATCAAGTGGCTTTGAGTAATGGTGCAAGTAGCCGTCATTTATTCAGTGCGAATGCTAATGTAGAAGCCCGCTATTATTATGGGGACACTTCATTCTTCTATATGAATGCTGGGATTTTACAAGAATTGGCTAACTTTGGATTCAATAACGCTATGGCTTTAAATAGCTTTAAAGTAAATGCTACTCACAATCCCTTAAATACCCATGCTAGAGTGATGATAGGTGGGGAATTGCAATTAGCTAAAGAAGTGTATTTGAATTTGGGTGTGATTTATGCTCATAATCTCAACACTATGATAGGTAATATCGCTTCAAATTTAGGGATGAGATATAGTTTCTAAATCTTTTACATTCCAACAATGGAGGGGGATATCATTATCAAATTTAAAAAGTATCATTTTAGATTTAGGAATGAAATAGAGTTTTTAAGTCTTTAAGTAAAGTATCACTTCAAATTTAGAAATGAGATAGGGTTTTTGAGTCGGTGAGATTAGAGTCTTGGAGTAAGGTGTTATTCCAAGACTTTTAGCAGACTTAGTTTTTAAGAGAAATTTGTGTTTTAAAAAGTATCTTTGATTATGGGCGTGATTCATACCCATAATCTCCTTTCAACAATAAGGAGTGGTGTTTCAGATTTTTTAAATTCAGAAAGTCTTATTTCAATTTTTTCAAATTCAGGGGATATCATTATCGGAATGGGGGGGATAGTATTTCAGATTTTTCAGTTTTAGAGAATATTATTTTAGATTTAGGAATGAGATAGGGTTTTTGAGTCTTTATAAGTTTAAGTAGGGTGGGGTTTGGAAAAGAACCCTTTGAGAACCCTTTTGATTCTTTATAATTCTTTGAAAAACAAATCCTAAAAACACATTCATTAAAAATATCCTTAAAACAAATCCTAAAGAACTTTCTCTTGTAAAAGTCTTGGTGGTTTAAATCTCAAAAGATAAATAAGAGTTGATAAGCTAATTTCAGAAATCCCTTGAAACAAATTTAATTTTTGTGGGTTTGATTTTTACTCGTAATGATTTACATATACATTCAATAAAATAAAACCACTCCAAACTTAAGAATGCAATTGCTGCAACGCTTCTTTAATCGCCATTTCGGTGCTAAGATTTGGTTTGAGAGTTTTTAGAACTTTACTAATTTCTGTGTTTTTAAAGCCCAAACTTTCAAGGGCTAAAAAGACTTCATTTTGTGCGGGTTTCATCTCATCTTGAATGAAAAAGCCGATTAAATCTACCATAATCTTATCGGCGAGTTTTTTTCCGATTCCTGGCACTTGCTGAAGTGCCTTAACTTCTTTAGTAGCGATAATATTTTCAAACTCATTAGGCGAAAAGCTTGAAAGAATGGCTAGTGCGATTCGCCCCCCTACCCCATTGATTTTTAAAAGTCTTTCAAACAGGATTTTTTCACTCTCTTCTAAAAATCCGTATAAAAGATGGGCGTCTTCTTTAATCACTTGTAAGATTTTTAAACGCACTTCTTTACCCACTTGCAATGATGCAGAACTTCGCATAGAAACTTGAACCCTATAAACAACCCCATGCACTTCCAAATGCACTTCTAAAGCTGAAATTCTTTCTACAACCCCTATTAAGCCTACAATCATTTTATCTCTTTCTTATTTTCTAGGGCTTTTTGGCTATCGCACCCTTAAAGACCTTTTTAATCTTATTTTCTTTAGGCTCATAAATGACATTCACATTTTCATTATGGCTTAGCGTAGCGGTTAGGTTGCTTACCTTAGGATAATTGCGGTGATAAATCACAATATTTTCTTGCTTGAACGGATTTTTAGTGGTAATACTTGCCTGTTGCATGCTGTTTTCTATACTAATGAGCTTAGAGTGGCATTCATTATTGAGCCTTTGTAACTCTAGCATTTGAGCTTTTAAAATTCTCAAACGCTTCAAGGCAAACATAAATTCATTGTAGGCATCTTTCACGCTTTCTTGTTGCATCAACGAACGCCTGATTTCTTCGGTAGCGTTTTTAAGCTTTTCCATAACAGCCTGATTGTTTTGGACTAGGTGGTTTAAGGACTGGTGCTGAGCGATAATTTTCTTAGATTTCAACCCAAATTGATTGAGCTTTTTCTTGGCGATTTTCAGCTCTTCTTGGTTTTCACGCCCCCCAAAGGCATAGAAAATGAAGCGATTACCATTGCCATCCACCTCATCAATAACGCATTGCTTAGAAAAATACAGCTTGTTATCTGATTTAAGCTTTTCAAAAGTGATTTCCTTAGCATAGACCACGCTTCCTGCACTCGCTTCTACCTTAGCACTATCAGCATACACCTTGCCACGCTCTAAATACTTGCACTCAAACTCTTTGGCATAGCACACACCCTTATGATTAGTGATACGCACTTTATCGGCATACACATAACTTTCAGGATGGATTTGCCCCTCTATTGCAATCTCTTTAGCCACCAAGATGACATTTTTACCCACATTACCCTTAATATTAATCGTAGTCGCTTCTAAGATGAAATTACAATCAATCGCATCATTTAGCTCACCACTAGCTTGAATTTCAAAAACGATTCCACTCTCCAACCCCCCCAAAAGATTAGGCGTTTCAATGGATTTAATGCCACTTTCAAACGCAAAATTTTGTCTGAAGTGCAAACGCCCTTTTTCCATTTTGACCCCTTGTAGGGCTTTGGAGTAATATACTAGGGCGTTATTTTCATCTCTTTCTTCAAAAGCGTTCTTATCATGCCCTAGGGGTGTGGGCGAGCTAGGAGCTTTAGGCACTTCAACATAAAAACCTTTGAGATTACGCCCATCTTTACCCTGTTTGGGGTAGCTCACACAAGCCACGATTTGATTTTCTTTAGCGATATAATAATTCTCTTTGACAAAAGATTCTTCTTGGCTGGCTAAAGGAATTGTATGGGTGGGTGTGTATTCTTCTTCTAATAAAAAGCTAGGCTTTTCCTCTGTATTAGGCATAAAGGTTGAAGAAGTGTATAAAATGAACCGATTAGATTTAGCTTCTTTTTTGTAGGCTCTTAATTCTGTTTTCAAATTCTCATACATCTTTGAAAGATGGCGTAACACTACGCCTTCAAGGGCTAAACACTCTCTAATATACCCAAACATCTCTTGGTAATGCTCTTCAGTATCTAATACAATAAAGCAATCATCTAAGATAATTTCTACTTGGCTCGCTTCATCATTGACTTCCACCTTAAAAAAGCGTTTATAAGCGTTGAGTTTAACCTTAACATCATGGGCTTGATAGAGAACTAGCTCTTTTTTTTCATAATACCCATCTTCTTCTAGCTGTTGCAATTCCCCAGCGAGTGCTTCACTAAAATCATCTTTGGCACTGGGTTTGATAAAAATAGAAGTCTTTAAAATTTCAAACCACAGCTCTTCAACTTCTAATTTATGCTCAGCAGCAACTCTTTGCAATTCTTTTTTAATATCTTTGCATTGCTCAATCTTTATAGGGGCAAAATGCTCCACACTCATTTTTCTAAACTCCTTCTACAGCTTTTCAACTATCAAACACGCATTAAGAATTCAACTCTTAAATGGTATACTACAAAAATGCGAAAAAGTAAGGGAGTATCCTAACAAAAATTAGCTAAAAATTAGGTAATAGTTAAATCTGATATGATAAAAAGATTATTTTTAACCAACAGCTTAGGGATTTTATGCTCTAGAATTTTAGGCTTTTTACGAGATTTGATGATGGCTAGCATTCTAGGGGCTGGGGTGTATAGCGATATTTTCTTTGTGGCTTTCAAAATGCCTAATCTATTTAGGCGTATTTTTGCTGAAGGCTCATTTTCACAAAGCTTTCTACCGAGCTTTATACGAAGTTCTGTTAAAGGAAGTTTTGCCAGTTTTGTGGGGCTACTTTTTAGTGGTATCTTATTTTTATGGTGCTTATTTGTAGCCTTAAACCCCTTGTGGCTGACTAAATTGCTCGCTTATGGCTTTGATGAAGAAACTCTAAAATTATGCACCCCTATTGTAGCGATTAATTTTTGGTATCTTTTATTAGTGTTTATCACAACCTTTTTAGGCACACTTTTGCAATACAAGCACAGCTTTTTTGCAAGTGCGTATAGCACAAGCTTATTGAATTTATGCATGATTTTAGCCCTTGTTATCTCTAAAGACAAATCGCATTTAGAAGCCTTATATTATCTGAGCTATGGTGTGCTTTTAGGGGGCGTGGCTCAAATTCTCTTACACTTTTATCCTTTAGTCAAACTAGGCTTATTCACTTTATTATTGAAAGGATTTTTGAGCTTTAAAAGCACAAATGCGACAAAAAAAGAATATCGCTTAAATCATGCTAAAAAGGATTTAAAAAGTTTTTTCAAACAATTTTTTCCTAGCGTATTAGGCAACTCCACCGCACAAATCGCCTCCTTTTTAGACACTACGATAGCCTCATTTCTAGCAAGTGGGAGTGTGTCTTATTTATATTATGCTAATAGAGTGTTCCAACTACCCTTAGCCCTATTTGCCATTGCCATATCCACAGCCCTTTTTCCTAGTATTGCGATTGCGATTAAAAACAACGAGCAACATTTAATCTTGCAACGCTTGCAAAATGCGTGGTTTTTCTTAGTGAGTGTCTTACTCTTTTGTAGTATCGGAGGCATTATGCTCAGTAAGGAAATCACGCAAGCTTTATTTGAAAGGGGGCATTTTAGCCCTAAAGACACTCTTATAACTTCACAAGTCTTTTCACTCTATCTTTTGGGCTTACTCCCCTTTGGGCTATCTAAGCTCTTTTCTTTATGGCTCTATGCTAAACTAGAGCAAGCAAAAGCGGCTAAAATCTCTTTAATCACACTTCTTTTAGGCTTAGTTTGCTCTCTAAGCTTAATGCCCTTTTTAGGGGTTTTAGGACTGGCTCTTTCTAATAGTTTGAGCGGATTTATTTTATTCACTCTAACTATAAAAGCGTTTGGCTTTAGATTATTCTTAGGTATAATCAAGCGTTTGAAATTATGGCTTATGATTATTTTTCTCGCTTGTGTAGAAATATTGTTGCTTTTAGCGTTCAAATCGTTAATTACGCATTTATATTTAATTTATTATTTTCAAGGTTTTTAAATGTTTATTTATGATACCAAATTAAAGCAAAAAGTCCCTTTTGAGCCTTTAGTAAAAAACAAGGCCAGTATTTATGTGTGCGGGCCTACGGTGTATGATGACGCTCATTTAGGGCATGCTAGAAGTGCGATTGCTTTTGATTTATTAAGACGCACGCTTGAATTAAGTAATTATGAAGTTACTATGGTTAGAAACTTCACAGATATTGATGATAAGATTATCAACAAGGCCTTGAAAGAAAATAAGAGCATTAAAGAATTGAGTGCGATTTATATTGACTCTTATACGAACGATTTAAACGCTTTGAATGTCAAAAAGCCAAGCTTAGAACCAAAAGCGAGTGAATATTTAGACGCTATGACTCAAATGATTGAAACGCTTTTAGAAAAAAATATCGCTTACAAGGTATCTAATGGTGATATTTACTTAGATACTAGCAAGGACAAGCATTATGGCTCGTTGAGTTCGCATAATAGTAGCGTGGAGTTTAGTCGCATAGGTTTAAGAGAAGAAAAACGCTCTGAGCAAGATTTTGTTTTATGGAAAGCTTACAAGGGGGCTAATGATGTGGGCTTTGATAGCCCTTTAGGCAAGGGGCGACCCGGTTGGCATATAGAATGCTCTAGCATGATTTTTAAAACTCTTGCTCAAGCTAACACCCCTTATCAAATTGATATTCATGCAGGGGGTGCGGATTTGTTATTCCCCCACCATGAAAATGAAGCCTCTCAAACTCGTTGTGCATTTGAAGTGGAGCTTTCTAAATACTGGATGCATAATGGCTTTGTGAATATCAATAATGAAAAAATGTCTAAAAGCTTGGGAAACAGCTTTTTTATCAAAGATGCTTTAAAAACCTATGATGGCGAGATTTTGCGTAACTACCTACTAGGAGTGCATTATCGCTCAACTCTAAATTTTAATGAAGAAGATTTATTGATGAGTAAAAAACGCTTAGATAAAATCTATCGCCTAAAACAGCGAGTTTTTGGTTCTTTTGGCATTATTAATACTGACTTTAAAAAAGAAATTTTAGAATGCATGCAAGATGATTTAAACATCTCTAAAGCTTTAAGCGTTTTAGAAAACATGCTCTCTGTTGCTAATGAAGAGCTTAATCAAAAGCCTAAAGATAAGGCTAAAAAGGGCGAAATTTTAGCAAATTTAAATTTTGTAGAAGAATTACTAGGCATTGGTTTTAAAAACCCGCTAGATTACTTTCAATTAGGGGTAAGCGAGAATGAAAAAAGAGAAATTGAAAAAAAGATAGCAGAAAGAAACTTAGCCAAGCAACAAAAAGATTTTAGTAAAGCTGATAACATAAGAGAAGAGTTAATAAAGCAAAAAATCGCTTTATTAGATACCCCACAAGGCACTATTTGGGAAAAGCTTTTTTAAACATTTAAAAAATACACACTCCCACATTAGCTTTCAATGGTATTACATTTTTTTCTTTTTTAAGTTTATGTTTGTTTACTATATTTTGAAAAGATTAATCTCGGTTATAAATCAATGTATTTATAACATTTAATTAGAGATGCAATGAAAATTGCCGAGTTTGAAGTTGCACAATTGTGTCAGTAAAATCGTTTTACAAGAAGAAAGGAAAAAAATGAAATCACAAAAAAAGCACCGCAAGATGAATCGCCCTATTGTTTCACTTGCGTTAGTAGGAGCGTTAGTTAGTGCTAAATTAGGGGCTAACACACCAAACAATTTTCAAATATCTACAACTACACCGCCCCCATATTTACAGCATGCTCCAATACATCATAATAATTACGCCCTTTTATCAGGCATAATTATTCCAGCCATTATCAGTGGAATTGCTTCAGGAATTGCCGCAGGAACCGTTGGGGGCATTATAGGTTGGGTAACCAAGCAAGCCGAACAAGCTAATAAAAACCCTGATAAACCCCATAAAATTTGGCGCATTAAAGCAGGGAATGGCTTTGATGCTTTCCCTGACAAGCAATATGACTTGTATCAATCTCTTTTATCAACTGATATTCAATCAGGTTGGGACTGGGGAAATGCTAGCAATCATTTTTGGGTAAAAGATGGGCAATGGAATAAGCTTGAAGTGGATATGAAAAACGCAAGGGGTATCTACAATCTCTCAGGTCTTATTAATTATACTGGTGGGGATTTAGATGTTGATATGCAACGAGCTACTTTGCGCTTAGGTCAATTTAATGGTAATTCTTTTACAAGTTTTAAAGATGACAATAACCGCACCACTAGAGTGAATTTCAATGCTAAAAATATCCTAATTGATAATTTTATAGAAATTAATAATCGTGTGGGTTCAGGGGCTGGAAGAAAGGCAAGTTCCACGGTTTTAACCTTACAAAGTTCTGAGGGGATTACTAGCAGTGAAAACGCTGAAATCTCTCTTTATGATGGTGCAACACTCAATTTGATTTCAAGCTGGGATAGAGATTTAAAGGCAAATCCTTGGCAAGCAGTGCGTGGTGTTGAGCTTAAAGGCAATGTATGGATGGGTCGCTTACAATATGTAGGGGCGTATTATGCACCTTCATGGAGCATGATAGACACTTCACAAGTAAAAGGAGATGTGATTTTTCATCATCTCACCGTAGGTGATCACAACGCCGCTCAAGCTGGTATCATAGCTAGCAACAAAACCAAAATCGGCACTTTAGACTTATGGCAGAGTGCAGAGTTGCATGTCATCGCTCCACCAGAAGGTGGCTATAAGGATAAAGATAAAAAACATAAAGGTTCTAGCACGCAAAAAAATCAGCACAACACAGAAAACACAGCCAAAAATGATAAAGATAACAACACGCAAGTTATCAACCCAAGCGACTCGCAAGAAACAGAAGTTCAACCTGTGCAAGTCATAAATGGCACTTTTGCCGGCAGTAAAGACTCGCTTGTTACTATAGACCACATTAATGTAAATTCTGATACTGCAGTTAAAGTAGGTGGATACAAAGCTACCCTTATCACCAATGCAGAAAACTTAAACATAGGGAATATTAATCTGTATAACCAAGCAAGTGGGCGTACTCTTTTGGTAGAAAATCAAACCGGAAACATTACCGTTGATGGAACATTAATGGTTAATAATCAAATAGGTAGCTATGGTTTTGTGGGTTCAGGTGTAAATTTCATTTTTAAGGCAGGGACTGACACCCATAAGGGAAATGCCACTTTTAATAGCAATATTTATTTAGGAAATTCTGTGAATTTAAAGGTGGATGCCAAAACAGCCAATTTTAGAGATATTGACGCCAGCAAAGGCAATAATAGTCTCAATGCTACCACTTTGGATTTTAGTGGCGTTACGGAAAATATCCACATTAACAAACTCACTACGGCTTCTACTAATGTTGCTGCTAAAAACTTCAACATTAAGGAATTAGATGTTACTACAAGCCGTGGTTTGAGTGTGGGACAATACACTGATTTTACCCAAGATATAGGCGACAAATCACATATTGAAACCGTGCGTTTAGAAACCGGTTATAGCCCGCTCTATTCTGGGGGTATCAAATTCAAAAGCGGTAAAAAACTTGTCATAGATGAGTTTTATCATGCCCCTTGGAATTATTTTGATGCTAGAAATATTACAGATGTTGAAATCACTAAAAAACTTCTTTTTGCAGCCCCAGGAAGTATTGTAGGCATGACAGGGCTTATGTTTAATAACCTAACCCTAGCTAAGGGTGCTAACATGGATTATGGTAAAGATTTAGATTTGACTATTCAGGGAAATTTCACCAACAATCAAGGCACCATGAATATTCTAGTCCAAGATGGGCGTTTTGCAACCTTAAATGTAGGTCAAACAGCGACTATGAAATTTAATAATATGATAGATAGTGCTACAGGATTTTATAAACCACTCATCAAGATTAATGATGCTCAAAATCTCACTAAAAATGTGGAACATGTTTTAGTGAAAGCACAGAGTATTGATTATGATAATATTTCTACAAACACTGATATTAATCAACAAGAACAATTTAAAGAGCGGCTAGCTCTCTATAACAATCATAACCGCATGGATATTTGTGTGGTGCGAAAAGACTCTTTTGAAAGCGATGTTAAGGCATGTGGAATGGCTATCGGTAATACAGATATGGTTAGCCACCCAGATAACTATAAGTATCTTGAAGGTAGGGCATGGAAAAACACTGATATTGGTAAAACCGCCACGCATAAAGAAATCGCTGTGAATGTGAAAGATGGCCATGCGGCGCCTAAAGCTCATGAAAGCACTGAAGAAGCAAAAAAAGATAAAAACCTCATTAGCTTACCAACAAACCACAACAATGTAAAGCTTGCTCGTTTTGCCCATTATGCTCTCATACGCCCTAACGCTACCACTCATTCTAACACCACCCCAAATCTCGTCGCCATCAACAAGCATAACTTCGGCACTATTGAAAGCGTGTTTGAATTAGCTAATCGTTCTGATGCTATCAATGTTATCAATGCTACTTCAGGCACACAGGGAAGAGATTTATTACAAACTTTATTGATTGATTCTCATAATGCTGGTTATGCGCGTCAAATGATTGATGCAACTAGCACAGGTGAAATCACTAAGCAGTTGAATGTTGCCACTGAGACTTTAAATAATATAGCTAGTTTAGAGCATAAGACTAATAGTTTACAAACTTTAAGCTTAAGCAATAAAATGGTAGTAAACACTCGCTTAGTCAATCTTTCTAGAAAGCACACTAACAATATTGATTCGTTTGCTAAACGCTTACAAGCTTTACAAGACAAGAGATTTGCTTCAGTGGGGACTATGGCAGAAGTGTTGTATCAATTTGCCCCTAAGTATGAAAAACCTGCTAATGTTTGGGCTAATGCCATTGGGGGAGCTAGTTTGAGTAATGGAGGTAACACTTCTTTATATGGCACAAGTGCTGGAATGGATACTTATATTGAAGGGGAAAATGTAGAAGCTATTGTTGGTGGTTTTGGAAGCTATGGCTATAGCTCATTCAATAACCAAGCAAGCAATCTTAACTCTGGAGCTAATAACACCAACTTTGGTTTGTATTCTCGTGTGTTTGCTAATAAACATGAATTTGATTTTGAAGCTCAAGGAGCTGTAGGAAGCAATAATGAAAACTTAATGTTTAAAGGGGCTTTATTACAAGGTCTTAATCAAGGCTATAGTTACTTAGCTTATAGCGCTATGGCTAATGCTAATTATGGCTATGACTTTGCTTTCTTAAACAATGCTTTAGTGTTTAAACCTAGTGTAGGTGTAAGCTATAATCATTTAGGTTCTACTAACATGAAAAGCAATAGCAATCAAGTGGCTTTGAGTAATGGTGCAAGTAGCCGTCATCTATTGAGTGCAAATGCTAATGTAGAAGCCCGCTATTATTATGGAGACACTTCATTCTTCTATATGAATGCTGGAATTTTACAAGAATTGGCTAACTTTGGATTCAATAACGCTATGGCTTTAAATAGCTTTAAAGTGAACGCTACTCACAATCCTTTAAATACCCATGCTAGAGTGATGATAGGTGGGGAATTGCAATTAGCTAAAGAAGTGTATTTGAATTTGGGTGTGATTTATGCTCATAATCTCAACACTATGATAGGTAATATCGCTTCAAATTTAGGGATGAGATATAGTTTCTAAATCTTTTACATTCCAACAATGGAGGGGGATATCATTATCAAATTTAAAAAGTATCATTTTAGATTTAGGAATGAAATAGAGTTTTTAAGTCTTTAAGTAAAGTATCACTTCAAATTTAGAAATGAGATAGGGTTTTTGAGTCTTTTACATTTTAGATTTAGGAATAAAATAGAGTTTTTAAGTCTTTAAGTAAAGTATCACTTCAAATTTAGAAATGAGATAGGGTTTTTGAGTCTTTTACATTTTAGATTTAGGAATAAAATAGAGTTTTTAAGTCTTTAAGTAAAGTATCACTTCAAATTTAGAAATGAGATAGGGTTTTTGAGTCTTTTACATTTTAGATTTAGGAATAAAATAGAGTTTTTAAGTCTTTAAGTAAAGTATCACTTCAAATTTAGAAATGAGATAGGGTTTTTGAGTCTTTTACATTTTAGATTTAGGAATAAAATAGAGTTTTTAAGTCTTTAAGTAAAGTATCACTTCAAATTTAGAAATGAGATAGGGTTTTTGAGTCTTTTACATTTTAGATTTAGGAATAAAATAGAGTTTTTAAGTCTTTAAGTAAAGTATCACTTCAAATTTAGAAATGAGATAGGGTTTTTGAGTCGGTGAGATTAGAGTCTTGGAGTAAGGTGTTATTCCAAGACTTTTAGCAGACTTAGTTTTTAAGAGAAATTTGTGTTTTTTGCATGGGGTTTTATTCACATGCTCTGTAGTATCTGCAATACATATTCCTTTAGGCTTTGTTTTAATAAAACATTGATAAAATATTTTGGCTCTGTTAAAACAAAGTATTGATTTATTCTTGTTATTTTGCTATACTATTTCTATAAAACCCCTTTCAAATAAGGACTTTAAAATGCCTAATCATACAAATGAATTAGAGATTATCAAACAGCTCTTTAATAACTTAACAGAAACTGATAAAAAGGCTTTTTTAAAGACTATTAAAGATAAAGAAAAATCTATAACTAAAACACCTATTCAAAAAGAAATCAAAGAGTGTCCACATTGTAAGTCTAATCAATTTGTAAAAAATGGCAAAAAAGATAATAAACAAAGATTTATGTGTAAAGATTGCAAAAAGACTTTTACACTAACTAATAACACTATTCTTTTTAGCACCAAGACAGATATTAAGGTTTGGAAAAAATTCATTCATTGTATGATAGAAAAATATTCGCTTAGAAAGACAGCTGAAATTTGTAAGATTAGCTTACCTACCGCTTTTGCTTGGCGGCATAAAATACTAGATGCTTTACAGAATATACAAAACGAAGTAGAGCTAAATGGCGTAGTAGAGGCTGATGAGACCTACTTCCCCCTTTCTTTTAAAGGTCATCATAAAAATTTTAAGCTGCCACGCTTATCTAAACATAGAGACACACAAGCATTAAAGCGTGGATTATCTAAAGAGCAAGCTTGTGTAACAAGTGGAGTGAATTTAAATGGCAAATCTATTGCTAAAGTTTCTGATTTAGGTAAGCCTAAAATCAAAGACTTAATAAAAGTCTTAAGTAATAAAGTTTCTAGAGATAGTATTTTTGTAACCGATAGTTTTAGAGCTTATTTAAAACTAGCAAATAACATGGAGTTAAGCCATATTAGAATACCAAAGAAAAAACATAAACTAGGTTCTTTTAATATCCAAACTATCAATAGCTATCATAGTCATTTAAAGGATATGATTAAGCATAAAATTAAAGGTGTAGCGACTAAATACTTGGATAATTATCTTGTTTATCATAACTTTGTGAATTTTGCTAAAGAGAGCTATAAGGAAGTGATTTTGTTTGAGTATATACAAAATAATGAGTGTGTTAGTTTGAGTTTAGAGATTTCTAAAAGAAAATGCCTATCAATAACATAAAAAATGATTTCTTATGATAAAAGAACAAGATAAATCTTTAATTTTAGCTAATCGGCGTTATTTAGGCAATAAGCAATCTATTTGTCCTTTTATTAAAGAGATTATTAACACACTAGAACCCATTGAAATAGTGGCTGATATTTTTAGTGGCACAGGAGCGTTTAGTGCATCTTTTATAGATAAAACAATTATTACAAACGATATTTTATATAGTAATTATATTACACATTGCGCTTATTTTTTACCCTTAGAGTATGATAAAAATAAAATTTGTGAAAAGCTAGATTTTTATAATGACCCCTTATTTTTAAGCAATAAAGAAAGCTCTAATTATATGAGTGAATATTTTAGCGACACTTATTTTAGTGCTAAAAATTGTTTGTTAATCGGTGAAATTAGAAAAGATATAGAGCAACAATATTTAAAAAAAGAAATTAATTTTAAAGAATATGCCCTATTACTTAGTGCGTTATTATTTGCAAGCGATAGAATTGCTAACACCGTAGGGCATTATGATGCGTATAGGAAAAATATTAAAGATTTAGATAAAAAGATTTTAAAGCTAATCCCCCTAATACCACCTAAGATACTAAAAAACAATGTTTGTTACAACTTGGACGCTAATCTTTTAATAGAAAAAATAGAGTGTGATTTATTGTATTTAGACCCCCCTTACAATTCTAGGCAATATAGTAGCGCCTATCATCTTTTAGAAAATATCGCTTGTTTTAAGAAACAAATCCCACAAGGTGTGGCTAAAAAAATCCCCTTAGAACATTTAAAGAGCGAGTATTGCACTAAGAACGCCCCCTTAGTTTTTAAAGATTTAATTTCTAAAGCTAGGGCTAAATATATTTTACTCTCTTATAATAATATGGGCGATAAAGGTAATAGCCGTTCCAATGCTAAAATAAGCGATAGTGATATTTTAAGTATTTTAAAACAAAAAGGCAAAGTAGAAATCTTTGAAACCCCTTATAAATATTTTAGCACAGGCAAATCTAAAATAACTAATCATAAAGAAAGATTGTTTTTATGCCAAGTGTAATAATTCCTAGTTGTTTTAATTATATAGGGGGTAAGACACAATTACTCCCCCAAATTTTAAAGCATTTCCCTAAAAATTTAGAAGTCTTTGTGGATTTGTTTTGTGGGGGTTGTAGTGTGGGATTAAACGCTAAGGCTAAACAAATTACTTTTAATGATAGCAACACTAAACTCATCAAGCTTTTAGAGAGTATTAAAAACATTCCTTATGAACTTTTTATGCAAGAAGTCAAGCAACTTATTGCAACTTATAACTTTTCTAAAAGCGATATGTATGGGTATGAATTTTATCAAAGTAATAGCTCTAAGGGCTTAGCCAATATCAATAAAATGGCTTTTTTAAAATTAAGAGAAGACTACAACACGCTTTTAAAAAATAAGCAAGATAATGTTTTTATGTTCTATACTTTAATTGTTTTTGCTTTTAACAATCAAATTCGTTTTAATCAGCAAGGGCTTTTTAATCTTCCGGTAGGCAAAAGAGATTTTAATGCAAATTTACAAAATAAATTCATAGCCTTTTCTAAATCTTTAGCACAAAAAAACTCTATTTTTAGCGATAAAGATTTTAGAGAGTTTGAAACAAGTTCATTACCTAAAAATACGCTCATTTATTGCGATCCCCCTTATTTAATCACTAATGCCCCTTATAATGAATCAAATGCTTGGACTATACAAGAAGAAAGAGATTTGTTAAACTTTTTGGATAACATAGATAAAAAAGGATTAAAATTTGCCCTTTCTAATGTGTTAGCGAGTAAAAACCAAGAAAACTTTCTTTTAAAAGAGTGGGCTAAAAAATACCATTGCCACTATTTAAAAAAGAGCTATGCTAATAGCAATTATCAAAGAAAAAACAAACAAGCTCCAAGCATAGAAGTGTTAATCACAAATTATTAGGAAAAAAGCGTGGCAGAGTTATCGTATCAAAGTTTTTGTTGGGTTATAGGGACAACGAGCTTTAGGGTTAAAGAGTTGTCTTATAAAATTATTTGGCAATGTCAGTTATTGCAAGAATTTCAAAAGAAAATTTTAGCTAATTATGGTTTTTGGCAATGGGATAATGTGCAAAGTCAATGCTATGATTTTTTAAAAGAAAAAGGTTTTTTGAGTAGGGATGCAAGTAGGAAAGATAAAGACGCCAGACAAAAGACTTCAGGACTTGTAGATATTGGACTATTAACTAAAGACAGACAATTAAGTGAAGTAGGCAAAGAACTATTACAGGCTAGTTCTAATGATATAAAAACAGAACCTTTTTTAACCCATGCAACTAGCTTAGTATTTTTAAAACAGCTTTTAAAAACAAGTTTGAGTGTAGGGAGTAACAAAGTTGCTCCCTTTATGCTCGTTCTAAAGGTATTAGACGAATTGGAATATTTAAGTTTTGATGAGTTCAAGTATTTTGTGCCTTTAATGAAAGATGCAACAACTATGCAATTTCTTATTCAAAAGATTAAGGATTATAGATTTTGTGATGAGAGCATAAAAAATCAATTTGTTAATGATATGATTTATGAATGTTTGATACAAATGCAAAATTACAAAGATGCTTTAAAAATATTCTTAGAAAAAGAAATTAATATAGGCTTAATCTGTAAAGTTGGCATGAATAGAAAGAGCAAAACTTATGATGTGCGATATTATGATGTATTTATTGCACTTAGCAATGCTCTCTTCTATCAAAAAAATAAGCAAGAATTTTTTTTGCAGAAATTTTTAAAAGCTTTAAAAAAGATAACTAACAATAAAATCTATGATTTATGGCTATCTCTTATTTTTGCTAAAAATCCTACAGAAAAACTACTTAAAAACAATCAAATTTCTACTTGTTTATCTTTAACTAACCCTTTTTTAAATTGTAAAGATGAAAGAAGTTTTAAAGAAACCTTTTTTAAATATTTGCATGTATTCAAAGCAAAAGCTACCCTAGAAGACTACTTTGACTTGAATTGCAGATATTTTAATTTGAGTGATATTATCGTATTTGAAAATGGCTTAATCAAGCTAGACATACTTCCTAAACACTATTTTAAGCAAGTTATAGACTCGTTGTCTTTACAAATTTTTAAACCAAATCATCAACTAGAACAAGCTATTTCTTTAGAAGAGATTATAGGAAATGCCCCAAACCTTGATAGGCTTTATAAGGATTTAAGTCTAGTTCTTAACGCTCCCATAAAAAATCAACAAGACATTATCTATAATACTAATCATTATAAAAAACAGCAATTTATTACACTAATTGAAAATAAATTTAGTAACGAAGTCTTATTAAAACTTCTTCAATTATTTAAAGATAGGATAAATAATTCTAAGGCAGATAAAGTCATTTTTGAGTTGGTTACCGATGAGGCTAATATTCCTACTATTTTTGAATACATTGTAGGCATTATTTGGTATAAAATCTCTCAATTTGAGGGCGATTTATCTGTGTTTTTAAAACTCTCTTTACAACCTAATTTATTACCAAAGACCCATACAAAAGGGGGAGAGGCTGATATTATTTTTGAATATGCTCCTAAATTGCCTTTTTATCCCAAGCATTGTCTGTTATTAGAAGTTATACTAACAACTAAGGACAATCAAAGGCGTATGGAATTAGAACCTGTCAGTAGGCATTTAGGTAATCATCTTATTAAAACAAAGAACTTGAATGATTATGCCATTGTTATTGGCACTTATTTAGACCCTAACATAGTGAATGATTTTAGATTTAGGAAAATTATGCCTTATCAAAAGGACAAGAAAAGCATTAGTGGTATGAAAATCTTATCTTTAGATACAGATATTTTAGGTGTGATTTTAAGTAAAAATATTACTTACAAAAATCTTTTCGTAATATTAGATAATTTTTATCAATAAGATATAGAAAACCAAGATTATGACAAATTATACGATGGAATTAAATCTTATTAAATCAATAGTTTTTACAAATAAAAGCTTATCCTTTTAAAAGGATATATTTGGAGAGTTTTTTGAATAATTTAGACATTAAAACCTTAGGGCAAGTTTTCACCCCTACAAACATTGTGGATTTTATGCTTAGTTTGAGACAAAATCAAGGGAGTGTTTTAGAGCCAAGCGTGGGTGATGGGAGTTTTTTTAAGCGCCTAAAAAATGCCCTAGGCATTGAAATAGATTCTAAAGTTTGTCCTAAAAACGCCCTGTGTATGGACTTTTTTGACTATTCTTTAGACAATCAATTTGACACTATTATCGGTAATCCGCCCTATGTCAAGCATAATGATATTTTAAAAAGCACCAAAGAAAAACTAGATTACACTCTTTTTGATGAACGCAGTAATTTATACTTGTTTTTCATAGAAAAAGCGATTAAACATTTAAAGCCTAAAGGCGAACTGATTTTCATCACTCCAAGAGATTTTTTAAAATCCACCTCTAGTGTGAAATTAAACGAATTTATCTATAAAGAAGGCACGATAACGCATTTTTTTGAACTAGGCGATAAAAAGATTTTTCAAAACGCCATGCCCAATTGTGTGATTTTTCGTTTTTGTAAGAATGATTTCAGTAGAATCACAAACAATCATTTGCAATTTATGTGTGAAAAAGGCATTTTGTATTTTCTAAATCAATCCTACACACAAAAATTAAGCGAGATTTTTAAAATCAAGGTGGGAGCCGTGAGTGGGTGCGATAAAATTTTTAAAAATAAAGAACATGGCAATATGGAGTTTGTTACTTCTATCACTAAAAAAACAAATGCCTTAGAAAAAATGGTTTTTATCAATAAACCTAATGCGTATTTATTGCAACATAAAGAAAGTTTGATGAAGAGAAAAATTAGAAAATTCAATGAAAACAACTGGTTTGAATGGGGCAGAAAACACCACATCTCTAAAGAAAAACGCCTTTATGTAAACACCAAAACACGCCAAAAAAATCCCTTTTTTATCCACAAATGCCCTAATTATGATGGCTCAATTCTCGCCCTATTCCCCCATAATCAAAGCTTGGATTTAGAAATACTCTGTGATAAACTCAACGCAATCAATTGGCAGGAATTAGGCTTTGTGTGTGATGGGCGCTTTTTATTTTCGCAACGCTCTTTAGAAAACGCTCTTTTGCCTAAAGATTTTTTAAAAATAGGATAAATATTGCTAGAAACTTTGAATCTAAACCCCGAACAAAATAAAGCCGCTACGGCAACAATGGGGCATAACTTAATCATTGCAAGCGCTGGCACAGGTAAGACTTCTACGATTGTGGGGCGGATTTTACATTTATTAGATAATGGCATAAAGCCTGAAGAAATCTTGCTCTTAACTTTCACCAATAAAGCGAGTAATGAGATGGTTGAAAGGGTAGCCAAATATTCCAAACTAAGCTCTAAAATTGAAGCGGGCACTTTTCATGCAGTCGCCTATCGCTATTTAAAAGAGCATTACCCTAATTTAAGTCTCAAACAACCACGAGAATTAAGAAAACTCTTAGAAAGCATTGTGGATACTAAAAATTTTATTGATGATGAGCAAAAGCCCTATACCACGCAACATTTATATGCCCTCTATTCTCTTTATACTAACGCTTTAAAAGAAGAAGATTTTAGTGCATGGCTTACAAATAAAAACCCCGAACACGCCAAGCACAGCATTTTTTATGAAAATATTTTAGAAGAGTTTGAAAACACCAAAAAAAAGCATAATTATATAGACTATAACGACTTGTTGCTTTTATTCAAAAAGGCTATGTTAGAAAAGGGTAGTCCTTATAAAGAAGTGCTTTGCGATGAATTTCAAGACACAAATCCTTTACAAGAATCCATTTTAGACGCTATAAATGCCCCAAGTCTGTTTTGTGTGGGCGATTATGACCAAAGCATTTATGCTTTTAATGGAGCTGATATTTCTATTATTTCTAATTTCACTCAAAAATACAAGAACGCCCAAGTTTTTACCCTAACCAAAAACTACCGCTCCTCTAAAGAAATCCTAGACTTAGCTAATAAAGTGATACAACATAACGAACGCATTTATCCTAAGAATTTAGAAGTGGTAAAATCAGGGAATTTCAGTAAGCCCACGCTTTTAAACTATAACGACAATATCACGCAATGCCAAGATATAGCCAAACGCATTGTAGTGAGAAAAAATTTTAAAGAAGTGGCAGTGATTTTTAGGAATAATGCAAGTGCAGACCAAGTAGAAGCAGCCCTAAGAGCCCAGGGCGTGCCAAGCAAGAGAAAGGGTAGCACAAGCTTTTTTGAATCCAAAGAAATCGCATTAGTTTTAGATATTTGCACACTTATTTTTAACCCTAAAGATATTATGGTAGCCATTCATATTCTGAGTTATGTGAGCGATGTGGGGGCTAATACCGCTAAAGATATTTATGAAGCCTTAATACTACTAGGTAATGGGGATTTAAAACTAGGATTAATTAGCCCTAATAAAGAAGCCAAAATCTATTCCAAGAAAAAAGAAATCACTTCTATGGGGCTTTTTGAAGAAATCTTTGCCCTAGAAAATAGCTCAAGGTTTAATAGTGTTATCTCTAAGGCATTTCACTCACACCCTGTTTTTATGCACCCTAAAATCTCTATGAATGGGGCTAAAATGCTGAGCGATTTTTTCACTCTCTATGCTAACATCTCTCATCAATCCCCAACTTCTCTAATCCATAATATTACCACTAGCGAGTTTTTTAAAGTGTGTAAAGCACGCCTTTTGAAAGAACGCTCCAAAAATAAGGACGGCTCTAACAACGAGTTTAAATACACACAAAGTTTAAAACGCTTTAATGAAAAAATTGAACTATTAGGCTCTTTAGCTAAAAATTACCACGATTTAGGGCGTTTTTTAAATGGCATGTTGCTTGGCTCTAATGAAGCCACACAAGGTGCGGGCGTGAATTTATTGAGCGTGCATGCATCTAAGGGCTTAGAATTTAAAGATGTCTATATTATAGATTTAATGGAAGGGCGTTTTCCTAACCACAAGCTGATGAATACCGGAGGCGGAGTGGAAGAAGAAAGAAGGCTTTTTTATGTCGCTGTTACAAGGGCTAAGGAAAATCTATGGCTCTCTTATGCTAAAAGCGAATTGAGAGACAACGCTAAGAACAAAGAATACGAGCCGTCTATGTTCTTGTATGAAGCAGGACTTTTAAGAAAAAGTTAAACTTCAAAACTCTACTACAAACACTGCTACACTCACAGGCACTGAAAGCAATTTAATATCAAATTTTAAACTTGGTTCTACCTCAGAGCTTGCATTATGAATGCGTAAAGAAAACGACCACCCCTCATCTAAAATTAGTTCCAAAGTGTTAAAGCTCTTAGGCTTAAAATCAAAATGAATAATCCTAGTAGGTAATTTACTTAAAGGAATAATTCTTTTAGGCTTATTTTTCACACTGCGATTAAGAGTGTTATTAAAATGATATGCCTCTAATTTAGTTTTTTGCTCTCTTTCTAATAAAATAGCTTTGTAAAAATCATATTTACCCAGTAAATATTCCACTATTTTTGTGGGACTTTATTTTTCTTATTTTCATCAATTCTTAAAACTTCATCTTTAAAAGCTTGCAACAATGGGGCATAAATTTCTTGCTCTTTGTTAGAAAAATTTCTCCATAACATTCCCTCTTTTTTAGCTTTTTCTAAAGTTTCAAAAAGTGGTTTTATAGCGTTTTTATAATTTTGAGATACGCTAACGCCTAACCATTTTTGCCCGAAATCCAAGTCTTTAGAAAGCCTAGAATGTTTTACAGCCTCATGATTATGTTAATGCTTAATCCTATGCAAAATGTATCAAAATGAATTAAAATATCTCGCACATCGGCTATTTCTCCAAGCTTATCTGTTTGTAGTGATAGCTTGATTTCATTGTGCGAGCTATCTAATATTTCGCTTAATAATGGCTCACAATCTAATAAAAGCAATACCCCACTTTTAGCACTCGCTAAATAATGCTCTTGTAAGGATTTTTCTAAACTTTCATAAGCTCTGCAACTTGCATTATATCCACCTTGTTTATCTACTATGACTTTTTTAAAAACACTCAATTTTTGCTCTAACACTAAAAGCCATGCAAATTCATAGGCTCTACCTTGATTATTACTCTTAGCACTCAATGTAACACCTTATAAATACTTGTAGCAATTTCTTTAGCTAAACTCACAGGCACAGCATTACCTATCATTTTATAAGCGTCATTAAGATTTTCATAAACAAAATAAAAATCATCATCAAAGCCTTGAATTCTCGCACATTCTCGCACACTCAAACGCCGATACAAATGCCTATAATCTTCTATAAACCTGCAATCATTTTTGCCAAATTTAGCCATTTTAGGGGCTTGTGGGTGTAGTTGACATTGTCTTCCTGATGCTTGTATGGTAAAGGCTTGTTCGTCCCAGTTTTTCACACGATTTCTGCTCATAAAAATGGGCGAATAAGAACCAGTGAAACACCCCTCGCTAAAGCGAGGAGCTTCCTAACTAAAGCACCCTACTGAATGCTAATACGAAAGGCTTTGCTCTTTAAAGTCTGCAAGGCTATTTCCTAACCCAAGAAGACTTAACCCTTTGCTTAAAATATTACTTGCGGCGTTTATATCTCTATGCTCTATATATCCGCAATTTTGACACAGATATTCTCTATGATTTAATTTAAGCTCGTGGTTGATTTGCCCACAACTATGACAAGTTTTACTCGTATATTGTGGGGGAGCTTTCACTAACAATTTGCCATTATGCTGTTGTTTGTAGTCTAAAAAAGAGATGATTTGATAGAATGAAGTATTTAGTATAGACTTATTAAGCCCACTCTTTTGTTTAACATTTTTGAGTTTGGCTCTTTTGGTCATGTTCTTAATTTGTAAGTCTTCAACTACTATCAATTCAAATTGCTTTGAAAGTTCGCTTGTGATTTTATGGTATCTGTCTAGTTTTTGATAGCTTGATTTATCAAAGGCTTTGTTTAATTTTTTTTGAGTTTTGTAAAAATTACCTCCTAGTTTGATTTTATTTTGTTTAGATTTTAAAACCCTACGGCTTTGTTTTCTTTGTAGTCTTTTAAATTCTTTAGAGTATTTTTTAAAAGAATGTAGTTTAGAATAAGTAGGAATAAGTCGTTTTAGATTGATATTTTCATCTACTTTTAAACCTAGTTCTTTCATGTCTTTTTGGTATTGTTCTAGGTCGGTTAGTTTTTCATATTCTTTTAAATCAACGCTTAAAGCTATATCATAGATATTTAAGTCCACACCGACACAATTTCTAGGCTCTTTAATAGTGTTAAGCTCTTTTTCGTATTCTATGCTAAAACTAACAAAATATTTTTGATGAGAGCAAGAGACTACGATTTGTTTAATCTTAGCATTAAGGGGTAAGTCTCTATGCATACGCATTTTTAAGGGCATTTTCATTAAGTTAAACATCTTAAAGCGTTCGTTAAAGTCTTTGATAGAAAAGCCTTGATTATTCCAAGTAAAACTTTGTTTAGCAAATTTAGAGTTTTTAAATTTAGGAAAGCCCCTATTTTTGACTTTAAAGGCATCTCTTAAGGCTCTTTCTGCATTCATGCGTGATTGTTGAGCGACTACACTACTAAAACTTAAATTCCTAGCTTTTAAATGGTGCTTAATCGCACTATCTAATTCGCTTGATTTTTGCCATTTTCTTTGTTTAGTGGGTAAATCTTTGTTTTTTTCGTATTGCTCTTGTTGTAGATTTAAGCAAATGTTATAGGCTTGGTTATAGACAAAAAAAGAGTGTTGTAATTTGGTCTGTTGCTCTTTGGTAGGATACAAACGAAATTTAAAGCCCTTATTTACTTTCATAGAAAGATTTTAGCATAATTTAGTTAAACTTGGTCTATGAAACAAATTGATAATATTAGACATGGCAGACATTGTGTTTTTTTAATGCATGTGCATTTAGTATTTGTAACTAAATATAGGCGTAAAGCATTCAACAAAGAAGTTATAGACTTTTTAGGTTCTGTATTTGCTAAGGTATGCAAAGACTTTGAAAGCGAGTTAGTAGAATTTGATGGGGAAAGCGACCATGTGCATTTACTTATCAATTATCCACCAAAAGTTAGTGTTAGTAGGTTAGTTAATTCTTTAAAGGGTGTTAGTAGTCGTTTGGTTAGACAACAAAATTTTAAAAATGTTAAAGCTACTTTGTGGGGCAATCATTTATGGTCGCCTAGTTATTTTGCTGGAAGCTGTGGGGGTGCTCCTTTAGAAATCATTAAGCAATATATCCAAGAGCAAGAAACACCACATTAGATTTGCTAACCTTTTGTTTTTAGGTTAAATGACACTAAAAAATAGCCTAACGGCTATTGACGCTTACATCTCCGCCCTAAAGGACGGAGTTTTTCGCTTTGTTGGGATAAAATACTCATGATTATTGATTGCTTTAGGGTTATGCTTGTTTTTTTCTAATGCACTCACTACGCTATCTTTTAAATCCCAAATAATATCTTTTAGAGTTAATTTTTTTAAATGCGTTGAACCTTTAGGAATAGTGTAATTGATTTTTAAATCTTTTCTAAATCCAATATAAAAAACTCTAAGTCTCTCTTGTGCTACTCCATAATCTTTAGCATTCACTAAATGTATGCTTACTTCATAATTGCACTCTTTAAAAGCATTAAGGATATTTTTTACGCTTTTTTCGTGGCGTTTAGCCAGCATGCCTTTCACATTTTCGCACAAGAAAAATTTAGGTTTAAGCTCTTTTAAAAGGCGCAAGTATTCATAAAATAGCTGCCCCCTAGCATCATCAATGCCTTTTAAATTCCCAGCCTCTGACCAACTCTGGCATGGCGGTCCACCAATAATCCCATCAACAGAAAAATTAATTTCATTTATTTGTAAGTTTTTAATATCTTTTTCTAATAGTTGGGTATTTTTATGGTTTAATCTATAAGTGGGCGTAATGCTTTTGTCATATTCATTTGCAACTACTATTTTAAACCCCGCTTTTTCAAACCCTAAATCTAGTCCTCCAGCCCCAGCAAATAACGAGAGTAAATTCAAAAGTTATCCTTTAATTAATTCACAACATTAAAATCTAATTTTGAGCTACTAATTCTTTTTTCCTATAAACCACCTTCAAAACATAAAACACCCCCACAAGCAAAGCTAAGCCTACTACAAGGGCGAGTGTATTAGAATGCGTAAAACTTGCAATCATTAAACTCACCATGCTACAAAGCATCGTAATAGTTGCATAAGGAAGTTGCGTGATAAAATGGCTTTGCACTGAGCATCCTGCCCCTGTAGCTGATAAAATGGTGGTATCAGAAATGGGGCTAGTATGGTCTCCATAAACCGCCCCAGAGAGAATGGCTGAAACAATCAAAATAATATCGCTTTCACTTGCCATGCTCGCTCCAATAGGCAGCATGATAGCAAACGCTCCCCAACTTGTGCCGGTAGAAAATGCGATAAACCCAGAGATTAAAAAAAAGATTAAAGGCATATACACACTCCCCCCACTACTTAAAAATTCCTTGCTAATTTGAGCCAGATACAACCCCGTTTGCATATCATCTCTAATCACAGGTCCAATAGCCCAAGCAAGCGTTAAGATTAAAATCGCTGAACCCATGCTCTTAAACCCTTCAAAAATAATTTTAAAAAAACTCCCTTTTTCTAAAAACCTGTAAGCCAAAAAATAAGTGATAACAAGCGAAAACAACCCCCCATAAAAGAGCGACAAACTCGCATCAGTGTTTTTCAAAACATACCCGGTGTAAAAAATCAATGATGAAATGGATACAATCAATATTAAAATAGAAATAGGCAATAAACTCAAGGGGGCTAGTTTTGAAGGGCTTTCTTCTTGCTCGTTCTCATTATAAAAATCCTTAACGCCTACATTTTGATACTTTTTCATACTAGGAAGATTGATTTGCCAAAAAATGGTAAGAAACACCGCAATAAGTGCAAAAATCGCATAATAATTGCTACTCAAACTTGATAAAAGCACTGAAAAACTATCTTCTAACAAAGGAGATTTATCATTATTCATAATCCCCATAATATAAGCCCCCCAACTTGAAATTGGCACAAGTAGGCACACTGGCGCTGAAGTGGAGTCTATAATATAGGCTAGTCGCTCTCGTGTTGAATTGTGTGCATCATTTAGAGATTTTGAGATTTGCCCCACGGTTAGGGCGTTAAAATAATCATCAACAAAGATAATAATCCCCACAAAAAAAGCGATAAATTCAGGGGTTTTAGCATTTTTAGTGTATTTTTTAGCTTTTTTGACAAAGTTTTGCACACTACCGGATTTAAAAATAATTTGACTTAAAATGCCTAAAAGGATTAAAAAACCAAACACATAAAGATTAGATAAATTGATAACAAAAGCGGACTCATAAGTGTAAAAAACGGATGTAATTCTATGATAAATATAATCTATGACACCAGATACATTGAAAGAGTGCAATAAAAACGCACTGACTAAAATACCTACAAACAAAGAGAGTGCTACACGCTTAGTAGCAATGACCATTAGAATAACACTCATAGGAACCACAAGGCTCAAAGCTGATAATTCCACAGACAAAATCCTTTAATATAAAATGATTAAACTTCAATTAAAAGAGACAACAGAAAAAATCTATTGGTGTAAAGAGAGAATGGATTTGTAAAAACAAACCGCTTAAAGGATTTCAATCAAGTGGCCGGGAGAGAGGGATTCGAACCCCCGGAGGTATTACCCTCAACGGTTTTCAAGACCGCCGCTTTCAACCACTCAGCCATCTCCCGCTATTCTCTTACAAAAACCCTAAAAAAAACAAAATGGAGGCGACACCCGGATTTGAACCGGGGAATCAAGGTTTTGCAGACCCATGCCTTACCACTTGGCTATGTCGCCTTCTTTAAGTGTCTCGTATTCAAAAACAATACACAATCAATCTAAATCAAATAAACACAATATCCAAGTATCACTGAATATTAACTCAATACCACGCTAAAATGGTGCCCAAAGCCGGACTTGAACCGGCACGGTATTGCTACCGAGGGATTTTAAGTCCCTTGTGTCTACCAATTCCACCACCTGGGCAAACTTAAATAGAAACCATGCTCTAGAAGTATTATAAAATAAACATGATTAAAAATGGAGCGGGAAACGGGGATCGAACCCGCGGCCCCGACCTTGGCAAGGTCGTGCTCTACCACTGAGCTATTCCCGCACTTTCAATCAAAAAACACAAACGCTATTCTATCCAAACTAAAATTAAAAATCAAGGATTCATTCAAATATTTCAACAAAATTTCATTCAATACAACACTATGTTCTTAAATTCCTAAATTCTTCGCACCCCAAAAATCCAAGCTAACTTTTTGTCTCAAAATAAACTCAAAATAAATCTAATGGATGTTTTATTGAGTAAAAAATATACAATAGCCCCTAGCAACACTAAAATTTATAGTCTTTTGCCTTCATTCTTTCCTATTTTTTAACTTGATTAAATAATAATAGCTTTCATAACACATTTTAAAGGAGTTTTAATAACCATGAAACAAGTCATTCATTCAGAATTAGCCCCAAAGGCTATAGGTCCTTATTCTCAAGCCATTAGCACCAGTAATCTTGTATTTGTCTCTGGGCAATTAGGCATTGATGTAGCCACAGGCGAGTTTAAAGGTGCGGATATTCACGCTCAAACCACGCAATCTATGGAAAATATCAAAGCGATTTTAAAAGAAGCCAACTTAGGCATGGAAAGTGTGGTAAAAACCACCATTTTATTGAAGAGTCTAGATGATTTTGCAATCGTTAATGAAATCTATGGGAGCTATTTTAAAGAACCCTATCCAGCTAGAGCGACCTTTCAAGTGGCTAAACTTCCTAAAGACGCTCTAGTAGAAATTGAAGCTATCGCCATTAAATAGCAACTCACTCAATTAGGGATAGCAGCATGAAAAAAGATGTAGTGGTAGTAGGTGGTGGGATTGTAGGGCTTTCTTGTGCGTATTCTATGCATAAATTAGGCCATAAAGTCTGTGTGATTGAAAAAAATGATGGCACTAATGGCACTTCTTTTGGAAATGCAGGACTGATTTCTGCATTTAAGAAAGCCCCGCTTTCAAGCCCAGGTGTAGTGCTAGACACTCTAAAACTCATGCTTAAAAATCAAGCCCCCTTAAAGTTCCACTTTGGGCTTAACCCAAAGCTTTTCAAATGGATTTTAAAGTTTATGAGAAGTGCAAATGAGAAATCAACGCACCGCACCATGGCGTTATTTGAACGCTACGGGTGGCTTAGTATAGAGATGTATCACCAAATGCTAGAAGATGGCATGGATTTTTGGTATAAAGAAGATGGGCTTTTAATGATTTACACTCTGCAAGAAAATTTTGAAAAAAAGATTAAAACTTGCGATGATAGTGGGGCTTACAAGATTCTTAATGCTAAAGAAACTCAAGATTACATGCCCATTGCTAATGACAATATCTGTGGGAGTGTGCTTTTAACAGAAAATGCCCATGTAGATCCGGGCGAAGTCATGCTCTCTTTACAAAAATACCTTAAAGAGGTGGGCGTGGAGTTTCTTTACAATGAAGAAGTTCTAGACTTTGAGTTTAAAAACAATCTCATAGATGGCATTATCACTAACAAGGAAAAGATTCAAGCAGAAAAAATCATTTTAGCCACTGGGGCTAACCCCACAACCATTAAAAAGACTAAAAACGACTTTTTGATGATGGGGGCTAAGGGCTATAGTATCACTTTTAAAATGCCTGAAGAATTGAAACCTAAGACCTCTTCTTTATTTGCAGATATTTTTATGGCAATGACTCCACGAAGAGACACCGTGAGAATTACCTCTAAGCTAGAGCTTAACACCAACAACACTCTCATTGATAGAGAGCAAATAGAAAACATGAAAAGAAACTTAGCCACTTTCACACGGCCTTTTGAAATGCAAGATGCGATAGAGTGGTGTGGTTTTAGACCCCTAACCCCTAATGATATTCCTTATTTAGGTTTTGACAAGCAATATAAAAACTTAATCCACGCCACAGGACTTGGATGGCTTGGCATTACTTTTGGTCCTGCTATAGGCAAGCTCATTGCTGATTTAAGTAAAGATGGGGCGAATGAAAAGAATGCCGACATCATGCTCTTTTCTGCATTTTTTAGGGATTAACCCCCCTACAAGGTTTTTATTTATCTTTAATTAGTTCCTTAAAAGGAGTTTATTTATGGAAACTATTGACTTAGTAGTGCGTTCTTTATCTAATTTTGTGTGGGGCGTTCCTATGCAAATCCTCTTAGTAGGCACTGGCCTATTCTTAACTTTCTATCTCAAGGGCTTACAATTTAGCAAAATTTTTTACGCCATTAAAATCCTTTTTGACAAAGAATCTCAATCTAAAGGCGATATTTCACAATTCTCAGCTCTCATGCTCTCTTTAGGAGCGACCGTAGGCATTGGAAGTATCGTAGGCGTGGCAACCGCCATTAGCATTGCAGGGCCAGGCGCTGTATTTTGGATGTGGGTTACAGGATTAGTTGGCATGGCGACTAAGTATTCTGAAGGTATCTTAGCGGTGAAATACAGAGAAGAAGGGGCTTTTGGATACAAGGGGGGGCCTATGTATTACATCAAAAATGGTCTTAACATGCCTAAACTTGCCATGGCGTTTGCGATTTTTACCATTATTGCAAGCATTGGCACAGGCAATATGACCCAATCTAATGCAGTCTCTTCCATTTTGAGCGAACAAGCGAACTTACCTGCTTGGGTTTCTGGCCTACTACTCACTCTTTTAACTGCTATCATTGTTGTAGGTGGGATTAAATCCATTGGTAAATTCACTTCTTATTTGGCGCCGGTTATGGTGCTTTTATACTTGCTTACCATTATTTTTATCATTTTTAAACATTTTGATTTAGCCATTCAAGCCGTGAAACTCATTTTTGAAGAAGCGTTCAATCCAAAGCCTGTTGTAGGCGGAGCAACAGGGGCATTAGTAGCTACCATGATAAAAACAGGCGTAGCTAGGGGGCTATATTCTAATGAAGCAGGATTAGGCAGTTCAGCCATTATTGCAGCAAGTGCTCAAACCCACCACCCAGTGCGTCAAGCTCTAGTCTCTATGCTTCAAACTTTCATCGTAACTTTAGTGGTGTGTTCTGCAACAGCAACCGTGATTTTAATGGCACCAGAATGGAACACTTTACTCCCTAATGGCGAGAGATTAAGTGCAAATCTATTGACCCTAAAAAGCACAGAGTATTTTCTAGGCTCATTAGGGGCGGTTGTGATTTTTACAACCATGATATTTTTTGCCTACTCCACCATTATCGGCTGGGCTTATTATGGAGAAAAATGCGCTGAATACGCCTTTGGAGAAAAAAAGATTAAATATTATCGCCTAGTCTTTTTAGCGAGTGTTATGGTAGGTGCTTTAGCTAAAATTGATTTTGTGTGGAATTTAGCGGATTTGTCTAATGGGCTTATGGCTATTCCTAATCTCATCGCTCTGATTTTACTCCACAAAGTGGTTTCTTCAGAAACGCGCTGGTATTTTAATAAGCATCATAGTAAGTGAGTGAGCATGCTACATAGAGCGAGTTTTGTAGAAGTTAATACAGCTAGTTTAAGGCATAATTTCAACCTTGTTAAAACAACCATTCCTAAAGACGCTCACATTATGGCGGTGGTTAAAGCAAACGCCTATGGAGCTGGAGCCATAAGAGCGAGTCAAATCTTTTTAGAAGAGGGGGCAAATTATTTAGGCGTGGCTACTCTAGATGAAGCCTTAGAGTTACGCTCGCATTTTTCTAAAACCCCTATTTTGATTCTAGGCTATAGCCCTAATTCTAACGCTTCTATCCTAGTTGAAAACGATTTGAGTGCAACCATTTTTGACTACTCTCAAGCAGAGTTCTTTTCTCAAACGGCCCTTAAAGCCAAGAAACGCCTAAAAGTGCATCTCAAAATTGATACCGGAATGCATCGCTTAGGTCTAGAACCCACTTTTAAAAGCATAGAAACCATAGAAAAAATACGCGCTTTAGAAGGCTTAGAAGTAGAAGGCATCTTCACCCATTTAAGCAACGCTGATTCCAAGATTAAAACCCATGCCAAAAACCAAATGCACGCCTTTAACGCTTTTTTAGAGCAACTTTTAGACAAACAAATAGAGTTTAAATACCGCCATGCCTACAATTCAGCGGGCATTCTTTCTTTGTGTAATGGTATGGAAAATCGTTTGTTAAACCTCTATCGCCCAGGAATTATGCTCTATGGCTTCTACCCATCTAATGAAGTGCAAATCGCCTCTCAAACTCAAGAGATTTTTTTGCAAAATGTTATCAGCCTAAAAGCTAGAATCGTGCAAATTAAAAGCGTTAAAAAAGGCGAGTTTATAGGCTATGGCGAGCATTTTTATACTAATGAAGAGACCTTAATAGGCACTTTAGCCCTAGGCTATGCGGATGGATTAGCACGCACTTTAGGGAATCGCATTCAAGTAGCTATCAACCATCAATTAGCCCCCCTTATCGGTAAAGTGTGTATGGACCAATGCTTTATTGAATTAACTAACCTTCAGGCTAAAGAAGGCGATGAAGTCATTCTATTTGGGGATAAAAGCACTAAGGCTAATGATGCACACGACATAGCCATGCTTTTAGACACCATTTCTTATGAAATCATTAGCACTTTATCCAAACGCTTAGAGCGTGTGTATATTTAAAAAAGGTATTAGGCTTTTTGGTTTGAAATAAAATCATCAAAGCTTTTATTTTGTGTTAGAATGCTTGAAAATCAAAAATTAGGATTAACACAAAATGAAAAAAGTTTCATACCTATTGCTTATAACAAGCCTTTTTTTAAACCTTTTGAGTGCCTCTAGCTTGTATGAACGCCTTTTAAACAAAGAGACCATAAGCGTTGCGACTGAAGGCACCTACCCCCCATTCACTTACCACAATAAAGAAGGTAAGCTCACCGGCTATGATGTAGAAGTGGCTAGAGAGTTAGCTAAAGAGCTTGGCATAAACATCAAATTCCACGAAACCGCATGGGATATCATGCTTACAGGCTTAAAGGCAGGGCGCTTTGATATGGCCGCTAATCAAATAGGTTTAACCACTAAAAAGCGTCAAGCGACCTTTGATGAGAGCCTGCCCTATAGCTATTCAGGCACAATTCTACTGGTGCGTAAAAATGAAGAGCGTATCAAGGATATTAAAGACATTAAAGGCTTAAAGGCCGCTAACACCCTAAGCTCCATTTATGGAGAATTAGCCCTAAAATACGATGCGAAAGTCCTTGCAGTAGACACTATGGCACAGGCTTTGCTATTAGTCGCACAAAAGCGAGCCGACTTGACCCTAAACAACTCTCTAGCCATTTTAGACTATCTTAATAGCCATAAAAACAGCCCTTTTAAAATCGCATGGGAATCCAAAGAAAAAAAGCGTGCCGCTTTCATTATTAATAAAAACCAAGAAAAAGCCCTAGAACTCATCAACAAAGCCATGCAAAGGCTTGTGGATAAAGGGGTTTTAAAACGCTTAGGCGAGCAATTTTTTGGAAAAGATGTTAGCAAACAATAATCTGCTTTTCTTTTTAGAGCCTTTTAATATCAATAAAGAACGCCTAGAGCTATTATTAGAAGCGTTTTACCCCATGCTAAAAGCCGCTTTTTGTATCTCTATGCCCTTAGCTATCATTTCTTTTATTTTAGGCTTATCCCTAGCGATTTTTGTCGCTTTAGTAAAGATTTCACCCCCTAAACATCTTATCCATAAAATCCTATTGCTAGGCTTGAATTTCTATGTATCGCTCATGCGAGGCACGCCTTTATTAGTCCAAATTGTCGTAGTCTTTTATGGCTTACCCGCTCTTGGAGTTTATATAGACCCCATTCCAGCGGGCATTATCGCCTTTTCGCTCAGCGTAGGGGCATACGCTTCAGAAACTTTAAGAGCGAGCTTTCTTTCTATACCCAAAGACCAGTGGGAGTCAAGCCTTAGCTTAGGCTTGAGCTACTTACAAACTTTTTGGCACATCATCTTTTTTCAAGCGCTCAAAGTCGCAACCCCATCTTTAAGCAACACTTTTATTAGCCTCTTTAAAGACACTTCCTTAGCATCTGTTGTAACCATAGCAGAGATTTTTAGAATCGCCCAGCAAAAGGCTAATACAAGCTATGATTTTTTGCCTATTTATTTAGAAGCCGCTTTGATTTATTGGCTTTTTTGCTTAGTCTTAGGCGTAATTCAAAGGCGTGTAGAAAAAATCTTAAATTAGTGTTTTGATTTTTAAAGAATGAAAACATTGTATTAAAAGAGAAGTTTTGCAACTTCTCAATGATTTTAATAACAATAAGTTACTAAAATCATGCATAATAATGCTATAATAACAATGTAATTCATTGTTTGCTCCTTAAATTAAATTTAGAGAGCAAACCATCTAGAGAAGTTGCTACCTTCCTAGATGGTTTTAACTTCCCTAGACTTTTATTATAGCACAACAAGATACCACACAAGACAAGTTTTCAAAAACAACCGCTAAAGATACAAAAACAAGAAAGCGCCAAAAGAGGATAACCAAACAATATATATATATATATATATATCTTTAAGCAAAAAGCCCAGACTATTTGTAACCTTAATACCCCTATACCCCATTATTTCTCAACTATACAGGCTTTAACTCCGTATATTTAAGTTTAACTTAAATCATATTATGAAATAATTAACGCAATTACATCTACTTTGTATTACAACACCATCATACGAACTCTGATGTAACCACAAGCATATTTTAAAATCAAGTCAAGGAGTATCCATTGATAAAAAAATCTAAAGCGCTGTTTCTTAGTCTAGTCGCTTGCGCTAGTCTCAGTCATGCAGAAGACGATGGGGGCTTTTTCACCGTCGGCTACGAACTAGGACAGGTTATGCAAGATGTGAAAAACCCAGGGGGTTCTAAGCGTGATGAATTAGCTAGAGAACTTAACGCCACCACTACGAATAATATCTTAGGGAACAACACAGGGGGTAATATCGTAGGAAGCTTGAGTAACGCTTTCTCTCAGTATCTCTACACCTTCTTAGCCGCCTACCCACCAAATAAATTAACTTTTGGTGGTAATCAAAGCGGTGATCATCAGCAAGGCGGTAACACCAACGATGTTGCCGCAAACGCTCTTTTACAAGGAACCGTCGGTCAAGGAACTTGCGCGAGCGCTGGGACACATCAAGAACTCACCAACAATCACTCTTGTACAAGTGCAGGGTATTTTTGGCTTCCTAGCTTGAGTGAGAAGATCCTACAAACAATAGGTGCAAATGTAAGCTACGGCACAAACACCACTTTCCCCAACATGCAAAAGCAAATCACCTATTTGGATTCGGCTAATATCTTTTTTAATGCAGTAAACGGGGCTTTAAGCAATGCAAAGACAACTGGTGGGTCTACAAGTAATCATCAAGGCAGTGGTAGTAGCGGTAGCACTATCCCTCAAACTGCTATAACCTACCTAAAAGAGCAGCAAACCCTTCTCAATGAGGCCGCTAACCTTTTAAAAGCGGACTCTAATATGCTGCAAGCTTTCAACTCTACAATTGCAGGCCAGAGCTTGAACTCCGCGCAATTTACTGATTTAGTCCAAGCTGTTATCACGCAATCTCAGGGCGTTTTAGAAAAGCTCACAAAGAACACCGTTAACGCTAGCGCTGTTGTAAACGCTGGCATTACTTCTTTCAACCCACAAGCAACTAATAATGTAAGTAGCCGTGCTATGGGCTTGCCAAGCGCTCTTTTGAACGCTCAAAGAACCTTGCAAAAAATCAGCGCCCTAAACGCCGAAGTCAAAAGCATGCCTTATTTACCGCAATTCAGAGCCGGAAATAGCCGTGCGACAAACATCATGAACGGCTTTTACACTAAATTTGGCTTCAAGCAATTTTTTGGGAAGCGCAGAAACTTAGGCGTGCGCTATTATGGCTTCTTCTCTTACAACGGCGCGCAAGTGGGCTTCAGAGCGACTTCTAATGATGTAAGCTTATTCACCTATGGGGTCGGTGCGGATGCACTCTATAACATTTTCAGCCGTTCGTATCAAAACCGCTCCGTAGATATGGGCTTTTTTAGCGGTATGCAACTCGCTGGCGAGACCTTTAACTCTACGCTCAAAAACGACCCGAATGTGAAATTGCATGGGAAATTGGAAAGCACGCATTTTCAATTCTTGTTTGACTTTGGGATGCGTATGAATTTTGGTAAGTTAGGCGAAAAGACCAAGCGCCACAACCAGCACACCGTGGAAATCGGCGTTCAAGTGCCTACGATTTATAACACTTATTATAAATCCGCTGGAACCACAGTGAAGTATTTCCGTCCTTATAGCGTGTATTGGTCTTATGGATATTCATTCTAAAAGGACTCGCATGACAAATAAGAATTTTAAAGAAAACAGCACAACAAATAAGGAATTTTTAGTGAAAACTCTTAAACAATCTCTTTTGGCGCCTTTAAGCCTAGCCGCAATCCTCTCTCTCAGCCCTTTGTCGGCTGAAGAAGATGGTGGGTTTATGACCTTTGGTTATGAACTAGGGCAAATCGTTCAGAGCGTAAAAAATCCGGGTAAGATTAAGGCTGAAGAATTAGCCAGAGAGCTTAACGCCACCAAAACCATCAATAATAGTTTCCAAAGCATAGGCGGCAATGTGGTAGGGAATTTAGGAAATCTCTTCATGAACGAGCTCCAAAACCTTATCAATCTCTATCCAACTCTTAACAGCAACCAAATACAAAGTAGTAGTAGTGAACAGGGTTGCAATGGTGCTAGTGGCTCATCCGGTTCCAGTGGTCATCTTTGCTTCAAAGGAGACTTTGCGTTGTATGAAAGCATGGTTAGTTCTGTTAAAAACCTTGAATCAACCATTAAAGCAGACACACAGCTAGGCGTTACCACTCCAAAACTACTGGCTGCACAACTCGGTAATATCAACACGCTCAACACCTACATGCTCTATATGAACTCTTTCTTAAAAGCTAATAATACCCCGGATGGCCTTAAAAGTTTTAACATTACACAGACCCAAGAAGTCAGCTATATCATCCAGCAAGCACTGCAATTCACTGGTCCTGATGGGGATAGTGGGGTTATAGAAGCTTTCTTAAACGCAACCCTTGCCCAACAGCTCTTCAACTCAGCTAACGCAGGGAATGATTTGAGCGCAAAACGCTTTACTAGCTTAGTCCAAAACATCATCAACACTTCTGCTAACGCGCTTCAAAAAGGTGTAAACGCTGACATCAGCACCAAAACAGGCTATGAACCCTCTTGGTCTCAAGGTCAAGGCAGAAGAGGCTCTGTAGAGTATTTAGATAACACTCAAAACACTTTGGATAAAATCACCAGATTGAATAACGATTTGAAAGCCCACCCATGGCTTGGGAACTTTGCTGCGGGCAATAGCTCACAGGTCAATTCGTTCAACGGGATTTACACCAAAATCGGTTATAAGAAGTTCTTTGGCGAAGATAAGAATATCGGTGTGCGCTATTATGGTTTCTTCTCTTATAATGGCGCTGGCGTAGGTAATGGCCCTACTTACAACCAAGTGAATCTACTCACTTATGGCGTAGGCGTGGATGCACTCTATAATGTGTTCTCGCGCTCATTTGGTTCTAGAAGTATTGATGCGGGCTTTTTTGGTGGGCTTCAATTTGCAGGCGACACTTACATCACCACTTTAAGAAACAGCCCACAGCTAGTGAATAAGCCCACAACTACGAAATTCCAGTTCTTGTTTGATTTAGGGATGCGCATGAATTTTGGTATTTTGAAAAAAGATTTGAAGAAACACCACCAGCATTCTATAGAAATCGGTGTTCAAATTCCTACTATCTATAATACCTACTATAAATCTGGCGGTGCTGAAGTGAAATACTACCGCCCTTATAGCGTGTATTGGGTTTATGGCTATGCGTTCTAAGCCTTTAGGCTTAGGCGTTTTTAGTTTTTACTCTAGCCTTATTCCTTGACTTGTTTTGGGCTTACTCTTTTTGTAAGCCTATTTTTTAACCTTACCATTCACAAGTTTAGCTTAAGCGTTTTGGCTTAAAAATCTCATTTTTTACCCTCTGTTTTTCGCTCGTTTTTCATTGCTTTTTGCAGGTTGTTTGTTGATTTTGATAAGCTGTTTTTTGAGTTGCTAGAGAGCTAAGAGAGAATGAACGCTGTTTATCGTTGCTATTCTTTATAACACACTGCCATTATAATAGCCCAAAAATATTGGAGAAAAGATTGAAAAAGCACGCCCCTAAAGTAAAGGACAAATCTTTAAAAGGAAACCCTACCTTTTAGATAAAAGGTAGGAAACTCTTACAGAAATAAAATTAACACCATTTTCATCTTAGAAAAAGACAATTTGATGTATAATCCCTTGTAAGAGTTCTTGCCACTTCTCTCTCTCATGGCAAACTCCTTCATAATGAGATTTGCCCCATAATTGCAACTTATGGGACGCAAGTAATTTTATAATAGCTTCTTTTAAAATAACCTTTTTGAAATTCAGTTTGATAAGAAGTTAAGATTTTTATTGTTTCAAGGCTTAAAGATATTTAAGCACACTAATACTTTGTGTTAAACAAAACCAAATAAAACGAGAATTTAACAATGCATGCGGTTTTATTTGAGAAGTTAAGCACGCCCCTAAAGTAAAGGACAAATCTTTAAAAGGAAACCCTACCTTTTAGATAAAAGGTAGGAAAGCCACTCAGCGTTCTACTTTAATTTCTAAATTAAACCCCAGAAACGAGAATTTAAGATATAATGAACGCCAAGAGCTTTGTTTATCATGTATCATAGACATGATATGCTCCTTTTCTCAGAATTTGCCCCATAATTGTAACTTATGGGGCGCAAGTAATTTTATAATAGCTTCTTTTAAAATAACCTTTTTGAAATTGAAATCAATAATTTTTGCTTGAATAGAAAATGTCTGTAAAATTAAATTTGATAGCTCTTACTTGAATACGGCTTATAGGATGCAAATAAAACCAGAAATTAAACAGGGGCGTGTGGAAATGGATTTAAAATCCTTCAATATCAAATCTTAGCTTGATTGCAAGACTGCCACACACTTTTTAAACGACAATCCCTAGAACTGACTGAAATTTTACAAGCCAAAAACCAAAGGTCTTAGCCTTTTTTAAGACCTTTAAAAAGAGAATAACAAAGTGGCCGTATAAGCCCCATGCTCAAGGTTCTTAGAGCTACCCGTAGGCACATGGATTTTGATGTGTTTTTGACACCCATTGAGTGCATTTTCATACTTCTTAGCGAAAGAATGTTGGTGATGCTCTAGGGGTGCTACCATGCTCTTACTCAACGCAGAGCTACTTTGTTTGATAAACATGCTCTCTCCAAATAACGACTTCATTGTAGAAGCAAACACACGCTTACGAATAGCTACTTCAATAATTCCATCACTAACTGAAGAGACCCAAGGGCGTGAAGAAAACAACTTGATTTCGCCGCTACTCAAAACGCTTAGCCAAATCCCTAAAATTAATAGCTTCCTAACCCCATTGTCCTTCCTTAAATATGGCGTTTGTCTAGTTTAAAAACTAAAGACTTTATGAATTTAACTCAAACTCACCTTAAAATTTTATTAATTTTTAAAAAGATAACACCACTTTTAAAAAGAACGCCCTAATTTTAACCAGATGTAAAAAATCTTAACAACTAAACTTCTCTTTTTGTTGCTTCCTTAACGAATTACCAATAAGATGAAACAATACAATGATTATTCCAAACTACAAAAACGCTTCTAATTTATATGCTTTACGCTCTTTTTTCAAATCCATATAGGCGTTTAAAAGCGTGTATTCTTCAAAAGGTAAGGCCGCTAAACGCTCTTTAGCCAGGTCATTCATCTCTAATTCTAATAGCACAAATAAAAAGGCTTTTTGAGCTTCTTCATCTTCTTGACTTAAAATTTCAAAAAATTTAAACCATTTATCAGGAATGAGAAAACCCTGTGATTTTTGAGCTAATTGCAAATAATCGTTTTTAGTGTAATGCGCTTCTTTGCAAAGCTGTGAAATCTTTAGAGTGTCTAGGTTTAAGGATTTTTCAAAAAAGGCTTTCAAAAAATGCATAACACATTCTTTGTCTAAAAAACCTTGCAAGATATTTAAAGCCTTTAAAATCTCTTTCTCTTGGGCTTTTTGTGTGATTTCTATAAAGGCGTAGCGGCGTAGTTCTAAAGGAATTTGAGCGTTTTTTAAAGCTTCAAAGGCGTTTTTCAAATCGTTATGAATAAAAGCTTTGAAGCGTTTAGAAAAATAAGCATGCTCATAAGTTAGAGAGTGCTTGGCATGCTCTTTAGCTTCAAGGGTATTGTTTTCAATATTTTGATAATGCAAAAAGAGATTATCCACTTTTTCGCACCCACTACTTGGTGTGTTTAAATCTGCTTGCAAATCATAGCGGGCTAAAATTTGTGAGAGATTTTGTGCATGCATGTTCTTAAACTTGGTTTTTAGAAAGGTTTTTTGAGTGTCTTGGGCTAGAATTTGATTGAGCAATTTATCAAAATCCCTTTTTTCATGGTGTAGGCGGATTTTATTGCTGATATGATGCTTGAATAAAAAAATCCATGAAAAAAATGCAAACACCCCTAAAACCCCCATAAGCCATAAAGCTATAGGTAAGTTAAGGCTATAGCCCCCTAGACCTAGAGCATAAGAGTGCGAATCTATGCTATAAACAAACACTCCAAAACCGACAATAAACAAAAACGCAAAGACAATGTAATAACGCATGCACGCCTCCTATTTATGGTATGGATGCTTAAAAATAATGCTTAAAGCCCTATAGACTTGCTCGCACAACACAATTTTAGCCACTTCATGGCTAAAGGTCATTTCACTCAAACTCCATGTTTTACAAGCTTTTAAAAAACCCTCTTCAAACCCAAACGCCCCAGCGATGAAAAAATTAATATTAAGATTATCTTGTAACATTTCACTAAACACAAAGCTATCCCCACTCCTACCCTTAGGGTGTAGGGCGATATTTTGAGCCTTAGGGTTTAAATACGGCTCAAAGGCTAGAGAGTAGGACTTTTGAGCGAGTTCTTTAGAGACTTTTTGAGCGTTTGCTATAGCTTTAGGAAACAAATCCACTAATTCTAATTCGCAAGCAAATTGTTTGCATTGCTTTTGATAAACGCTCACAAGTTCTAGGGGCGAATTTTTAGCGATAGAATACACCACACAACGCATAATTATTATAAAACTCTTTTTTAAAAAACCTTTGAAGTCGTGTGCGTAGTCATAGCAATTAAATCGCTCAAAGTCTTTTTCAAATCTTTTCTATGCACAATCATATCAATCAAGCCATGCTCTAGCAAAAACTCCGCCGTTTGAAAGCCTTCGGGTAAATCAGCCCCTATCGTTTGCTTAATCACTCTAGCCCCTGCAAAGCCTATCATAGCTCCTGGTTCTGCAATAATCAAATCCCCTAAAAAAGCAAAAGATGCACTAACCCCCCCAAAAGTAGGGTCGCTCAACAATGAAATGAAAGGCAGCTTAGCATCACTCAACTTATTCAAAGCGGCACTAGTTTTTGCCATTTGCATAAGCGAATAAGTGGATTCTTGCATTCTAGCCCCCCCACTCGCTGAAACAATCAATAACGCTTCTTTTTTAGCTATGGCACGATTAATAGCCCTTACAATCTTTTCACCCTCAACTGAGCCTAAACTCCCCCCCATAAAACTAAAATCAAACACCACTATCTGAATGGATATGCGATTGATTTTAGCCTCACCGCTAATCACAGAACTAGGGCGGTTAGTCTTTTTCTCATATTTTTTAATGCGTTGCTTATAGCTCTCTTTATCTACAAAATTCAAAGGGTCGTTAGGGCGTAAGTGCTTGTCAAACTCTTCAAAGCTCCCTGCATCGCATAAAAATTCAATCCTTTCTGTGGCACTCATGCGGAAATGATAATGGCATTTCAAACACACATAATGCTTGTTAAACACTTCTTTATAATACATTAACGCATAACATTTAGGGCATTTAACCCAATGACTCGGCTGTTCGTTCTTACTTGGTGCTGTTCGCAATTTATCTATCTTAAAATTTTTAAAGAAATCTGCAAATCCCATACTTTTCCTTAATTTTGCAGTTTTATTGAGATTGTATCTAAGTTTTGCTTATAATAAAAATAAAATTAGCCTAAGAGTAAAAATGCAAGGATTTATTTTACAGATTAGAGGCATAAGAGATGAAGATTTAATCGTGTATATTTTAACTAATAGTGAACTAAAAACACTCTATCGCTTCTATGGCAAACGCCACAGCGTGCTAAATGTGGGGCGTAAAATTGATTTTGAAGAAGAAAATGATGAAAAATTTTTACCCAAACTAAGAAATATTTTGCATTTAGGTTATGTGTGGGAGAGAGAATTAGAACGCTTGTTTTTTTGGCAACGCTTCTGTGTGCTACTATCCAAGCATTTAGAAGGGGTGCATTCTTTAGATAGTATCTATTTTGATACTTTGGATAATGGGGCTAAAAAACTCTCTAAGCAACATCCCTTAAGGGTGGTTTTAGAAATGTATGCAACGCTTTTGCATTTTGAAGGGCGTTTGCAATTTGAAGGCACCTGTTTTTTATGCAATGAAAAATTAGAACATTCTGTATCCTTAGCTCAAGGGTTTGTTCTAGCACACCCAAAATGCCTTAAAACTAAAAGCATTAATTTAGAAAAAATCCAAGATTTTTTCCACACTCAAAGCACTATTTATTTAGAAACAGAAGAAGTAGAAGAATTGTGGCGCACGCTTAATTTAGGATTTTAAAAAAGGTTAAAAATGAAATTTAAATTTTTAAATATGGATAATGAGAGCGGTTTTATTCTGATTGAAAATACATTGAAGCAATTAAATATTCAGGCTCAAGTCAAAGAAGATTATATTGAATTAAAAGGCGAAAATTTATCTCAAGCTAGAGACTATATTCAGACGCTTTTTGGCTCTAATGTTGTAGAACTAGACGCTCACAATAAAAGTGCAAACGCCCTAGTAGAACGCCTAAAACATTCAGGCTTAAAAGTTGCTGTAGCTGAAAGTTGCTCTGGGGGGTTATTATCGCATGCATTCACTTCTATTAGTGGGGCTTCAAGCGTGTTTATGGGGGGAATTGTATGCTATAACGAAGAAGTCAAACACCAATTATTAAAGGTCAATGCCACGACTTTAAAAGCCTTTGGGGTTTATAGTGAAGAATGCGTGAAGGAAATGCTAATGGGTGTGTTTTTGAATTTTAAAGTTCATTGTGCTCTTGCAATAAGTGGGGTCGCTGGCCCTAATGGAGGGAATAGCGCTAATCCTGTAGGCACTGTTTATATCGGCGTTCAAAAATTAGGGGCTAAAGCCTTAATTGAGCGTTGCTTTTTTGAGGGTAACAGAGAAACAATCCAAAATAAAAGCGTAGAGCATGCCCTAAACATGCTCGCTAGGATTTTATAGGATTAATCTATTCAAGCGTTTAGATGAAAAATCTGTGTTTTAATGCAATGGCTACTATATCTAATTATCTTATATCGTTTTATCGTTTGCTAACGCTTAAAGATTTTAAAGCCACTCAAAGACCATAGAAATTTCTATTCAAGCTATCTTATTTTGCAACGAACTCACAATTTTGAGCCTTTGCATGATTTTCTACTTTTTTGCATGCTCATTAGGAGTGATTAAATCTTGCAACCATTCTAAAAGCTTGTAAAAATTTTCTTTGCTCTCTTTTTCTACCAAATCAGGATTTGAAAGCAAGTCATTTTTCAAAGCACTCGTATAGGCGATGTGTGAGCCAGAGTGTTTATTTTCCAAATCAAATTTGATTTTGTCCTTTTGGCTAAATAAATCTTCAATATTTTTGAAATTTGGCTCGCATGCACTTAGCTTAAAGACATCAATAGGGTTTTTTAACTTGTCATGGTTTTGTAAATCGTTTTTGATTTTTTCACAAGCTTTCCTCTCTCATCGCTGTCTACCAATAAGATTGCATGGGTTTCATCTTGACTTAGAGCTTGCAATATTACCTCAGTCTGTGCGTCATCTTTGCCCAAGCCATTAATGGGTAAAAACACCATGTTTAAAGGTTTCTCTTTTTCTTTTTCATAGAGCAATTTAAACACACTTAGATAATTGTAATCGCTAATGCCTTCTACAAACACGCATTTTGAGCCAATTAAATGGCGTTTTTCCACTCCCAAAGCCTTTTTGATACGCTTTAAGGAGTCGCTATCATTTGGACTGACAGATGAAAAATGATTGATATTCACATTACGCAAATCTCTATCTAGGCTTAAAATCCTTAATTCATCTAAATGGTCTGCATCTACCAAAAAGGGGTCATGCGTGCTGATAACAAAGGTAATCCCTTTTTCTTGCCCCAACTTTTTTAAAAAATTGCGATACTCTATGCGAGATGGCACAGAGAGATTAGAGCCTACCTCATCCATTAAAACAATAGAATTAGGTTTTAAACTAGAACTGCATAAAAGGTTGAAAAACAAATCAAAATACCACCTAAACCCTTCGCTTTGGTGGTCTAATTCTAAAACTTCCTCTCCACCTTTCTTGTTTCGCTTAAATAGTGAGAGTGAGACTTTTTGGCTATCTAACTTAAAATCAAATTCATAATACAAATCTTCATTTTTATTTTGAAAATACATTTGATTGAAATGCTTAGAAATTTTTTCATTGATAAGCTTTTCATACTTTCTTCCTGCTTGATTTAGATAACCTTCTGATTTATCCTTAGCCTTGATATAAGCGTTCTTTATTTCTTCAAAAGCATTTTTATTGACAGCGTTAAACAAAAGATTAAAAAACTTGCTTTCGGTCAAACCATTTGGCGTTGTCATTAAATCTTTGGAGCTAAAACTTGTTGTAGGTTTGTAATAAATGACTTGAGCGAGTTTAGAATGCAAGAAATACCCAATTTTATTCAAAGGATAATCTTTTAAAATTTTTTCCATACTCTCATAATCCACATGTGAACTTAAAATAGGCTCTTTTAAATTGATTGTGGGGAAAGTTGGGGGATTTATCCTAGTATAACTACGATTGATTTGATTGACATAATCATTTGCAAATTGCTTGAATTTGGCTAAATTCTCCTGCATGTCTTTTAATGTTGTGTCTTCATCACAAATAGTTTCTATCAACTTTTCCAACTTTTCAGTTGAATTGAGATAGCGGTCTAATTGATTAGTAATTTTTTCTAATTCCTGCTTTAATCTTGTCTTACAAACAGTCAAATTCTTTTCAAATTGTTCTTTTATGTCATTGGATTTTTCATTATCTCGATAACGCAAAATTTCATTAAAAAGTTGTAGCAGATTATCTGCATTGCTAGTGCGATTGAGTTTGTTTGTAAAGTCTTCTTGAATGCTTGTTTCCAAGTTTAAACTATTAAGCACCTTAAAACAAACGCTTTTAAGTTGTTCGGTCTCTGGAGCTAAAGAATACGAAATTTTATCATGCTCAATTTCTATACTCGCCTTATTCTCACTCTTTTTATCTTTCTTTTCTTCTATACACAACCCTAAATGTGTGATTGTATCTTCAAAGCCTAAGTAATTAGGGGTGCAATGTTTCTTAAACTCATCTAAATGCTCGCTAAAACACCCTAAAGCTTTCAACAAATTGCTCTTACCGGTATTATTCTCACCTATAACAAGAACCAAACCACCTAATTTATCGCCAAATGAATTGTTAAGATACAATCTTTCGCATTTTTCTTGCTCGTCTTTAACACCAATATTCCTAAAATTCTTAACCTCTAAAAAGCGTGTGGTTACTTCTTTGGGCGTTACATTTTCATGGTTACTTGTGGGGGGGGGGGTAACTTGTGCCTTATTTTCTTTTTCTTTTGTGTTGTTTGAGTGCTTACTCATATAAAACTTCCCTTCTTTGTTAAATTTGTCTATTATACCAAATACCAACCTTGATACAAGAAAACACTTTGTTACTTTAATGCCAAGTCAATCAAAATGTGCCAATTTTTCTTTGTAAGATTGAAGTTGCGACAAGCTCTTTGTATTGCCCCATTCTTGCGTGTCTTCAATAGGAATAATGTAACACTCGCTTGTTCTTGTGTCTATCCCTAAAATTAAATCACAATCTTTTTTAGTATATTTATAAGTGCGTTTAGGAGCGTTTCTATCAATTTGAACCCCACTTCTATAACCCCCTGTGAAATTCAAGCTCTCTCCCCCTGTGCCTTTAATCTGTATTCTTAATAATTTTTGCTTACCCCCTAAATCTACAATGGCATCATACTTTGCATTTGTAACATCTACTCTAGAACAAGGAAAACCAGCTTTTATCACTCGCCCTATAGCAATTATCTCATCAGCGTTGCCATTCATGGTGCGAAAAATCCCCTTGTCAATACCAGTTAAATTAATCACCCAAGTTTTATGCATGTTATTATCCATAAACAACCTTTTTAATTTCTAATGCTAAAGCTTTAATCACAGGCACACTCACAGAATTACCGATTTGCTTGTAGAGTTTGCTTTTAGTAACATTAGGTAAAACATAATCTTTAGTAAAACCTTGAAAATTTAAACACTCTCTAGGTGTAAGCTTTCTTATACCTTGCTTGTCTAAAATTAAAGGCACATTATGTCCCCCTGTCCCCATGTTTGCTGTGAGAGTAGGACAAAGATTATTTTTATTCTCTCTAACATAATGCCTACGCCATTGATAACAAGTATCCCTTTTTGTGATTTCTTGCTTTAAAATATCATAAAAATTATATTGCTGATAATAAAATTCATTGTCTACTTTGACTTCTAGTAAGTCCTTAATGCTTTGCGTATGGCTAACTTTTAAAGGAAAATTAAAGCGTTCGTAATGTTTTTTATCTAAAAATCCTACGATATAAATTCGCTCTCTATTTTGTGGTATTGTAGAATATTCATAAGTATTCAATATTTTATAATACACAAAATAGCCTAAATTTTTCAAAGTCTCTAAAATGAGATTTAAGGTCTCTCCCTTATTATGACGAGCTAAATTTTTTACATTTTCTAACAATAAAACTTGTGGCTTTTTAGCTTGAATAATGCGAAATAACTCCATAACAATCGCCCCCCTTTCATCATTAAGCCCTTTTTGTAACCCTGCAATGCTAAACGCTTGACAAGGAAACCCAGCACTTATTAGCTCCACATTTTCTAACTCATTAGGATTTAAACTTTTAATGTCTTGTTCTAAAAGTTTGTGTTTAAAATTAGTTCTATAAGTATTGCATGCATCTTTATCTAATTCATTAGCCCAAAGGATTTCAAAACCCACTTGTTTAAACGCACATTCAAACCCCCCAATTCCAGCAAAAAGTGAGCCTACCTTCATGTTTTAATCAATCTTTAATATCGCTAAAAACGCCTCTTGGGGGAGCTCTACCTTACCAATAGCTTTCATGCGTTTCTTACCTTCTTTTTGCTTTTCTAAGAGCTTTCTTTTTCGTGTAATATCACCCCCATAGCACTTAGCCGTTACATTCTTACCGACTGATTTTACAGTCTCTCTTGCAATAACTTTATTACCTACACTGGCTTGAATGGCGACTTCAAAAAGCTGGCGTGGGATTAGCTCTTTCATTGCCTCTACTAAAGCACGCCCCTTTTCATACGCCTTGTTTTTATCTACTATAATAGAGAGTGCGTCCACAATATCGCCCGCCACTCTCACATCAAGCTTGACTAAATTACCTTCTCTATTTTCTATAGGCTCATAATCAAAGCTCGCATACCCTTTAGTGCAAGATTTGAGCTTGTCATAAAAATCCATAACAATTTCATTGCTAGGCAACGAGTATGTGAGCATGACACGAGACTGGTTTAGATATTCCATTTTTTCTTGAATGCCACGCTTATTATTTAATAAATGCATTAAATTACCCAAAAACTCGCTAGGGGTAATAATAGTCGCTCTAACAAATGGCTCTTTGATACAAGCGATATTGTTTTCAGGGGGCAATTCGCTAGGGTTTTGGACATATTTGATACTGCCATCTGTTAAATGCACTTCATACACCACAGTAGGAGCGGTAGCGATGAGATTAAGGCTAAATTCTCTCTCTAATCTCTCTTTAATCACTTCCATATGGAGTAAGCCCAAAAACCCTACCCTAAAGCCAAAGCCTAGTGCAACTGAGCTTTCAGGCTCAAAATTCAGAGCGCAATCATTGAGCTGGAGTTTGAGTAACGCTTCTCTTAAATCTTCAAATCTATCAGTTTCTATAGGATAAAGCCCTGCAAAGACAAAGGGTTTAGCTGGCATAAAGCCTTCAACTGGCCGAGTTGTGGGTGTTTTAGCGTCTGTTAAAGTATCGCCTACCGCAATATCAGTAACACTCTTTAGCCCTAAACTTACAATACCAATTTCCCCACACTCTAAACTAAGAGTTGGAATTTTTTTCAAAGGATTTGGGTAGTAAAGCCCTAAAACACCGTGTTTTTTACCCGTTCCCATTACTAAAATTTCTTGCTCTGTGCTGATATTTCCATCAATTACGCGCACCAAAGCTAACGCTCCCAAATAATTATCAAACCATGAATCATAAATGAGTGCTTTTAAGGGGGCATTAGGATTGCCACTAGGAGCTGGAATGGTAGTGATAATTTTTTCTAATAAGTCCTTAATGCCAAGCTTAGTTTTAGCGCTCACTTCATTAGCGTTAGCACAATCAATGCCAATCGTATCTTCAATATCCTGTTTGACTTCTAAAACATTTGCATTAGGTAAATCAATCTTATTAATCACGGGTAAAATTTCTAAATCATTATCTAAAGCGATATACACATTTGCAATAGTCTGTGCTTCTACGCCTTGAGTAGCGTCCACGACTAATAGCACCCCTTCACATGAACACAAAGAGCGAGACACTTCATAGCTAAAATCCACATGCCCTGGGGTGTCAATGAGATTTAGCACATAATCTTCTCCATTAAGCGTGTAATTCAAACGCACGCTTTGAGCCTTTATCGTAATACCCCTTTCTTTTTCAATATCCATAGTATCCATAACTTGACTAGTCATTTCTCTATTACTAATAGCGTTGCATTCACTAATTAAGCAATCCGCTAAGGTGCTTTTGCCATGGTCAATATGAGCGATAATGGAAAAGTTGCGGATATTCTTCATAGGGATTTGCAAGGTTTGTTTCATTCTATTGTCCTAAATCTTTTAAAATAGCGTTAGTTAAACTTTCTGTGTCTAAGCCTAAGGATTTTTCTACTAAGGCGGTGTTTCCATGCATGACAAATTCATCAGAGATTTCAAAGCTTTTGATAGGTTTTAAGATATTTTGTTCGCTCAAAAATTCTAAAATCGCACTAGCTACCCCGCCAAGCTTGTAATTATCGCTAAAAATATAAAGCTTTTTATAGGGAGCAATCATTGAACTTAGATTTTTATCTAAGGGCTTAAGAAACCTTAAATCTAAAAGAGCGCATTCTATGTTTTTCTCTTTTAATGCAAGCTGGACTAAATGCGCTCTTCCTACGCCATTGCCATAGCCTATGAGTAGAATTTCGCCTTCTTTTTTTAATAATTCACTTTGTCCTAAAACAAATTCACTAGGTTTAAAAACATTATCTTTTAGCACAAACGCCCCCCTTGGATAGCGGAACGCACAAGGGCTTATTTGATAATCGTTCGCAAAAAGGACGGCGTTTTTTAAAGTCTCATTGTCTCGTGGAGCAAAAATGACCATATTAGGAATGGAGCGTAAATATGCCACATCTAAAAGCCCTTGGTGCGTTTCGCCATCTTCGCCCACAATGCCCGCTCTATCAATAGCGAGTTTAATAGGTAGGCTAGAAATACAAACATCATGCACTATTTGGTCATAGGCTCGTTGTAAAAAAGTGGAATAGATAGTTACAAAGGGCTTAAAACCTTCTTTAGCCATAGCGCTGCTAGAAGTTAGGGCATGTTGTTCGGCAATGGCTACATCAAAAAAGCGTGAAGGATAAGCTTGAATAAGCTTGTCTAAGCCTGTTCCGCTTGGCATTGCAGCAGTTACGCCTACGATTTTTTCATCTTTTTTAGCTAATTCTAAAAGGGTGTTAGAATACACTTCAGTGGGCGATAAAATGGCACTCTTAGATTTTTTAGACAAACCGGTATCTAAATCAAAAGGCCCTACGCCATGCCATTTTTCATATTTACCTTCAGCTTTTTCATAACCTTTACCCTTGATAGTTTGGGCATGGATAATAACAGGCTCTTTAAGCTCTTTGGCTAATTTTAAGGTTTCAATGATAGCTTCTAAGTCATGCCCATTAATAGGTCCTATATAATTGATACCTAGTTCTTCAAAAAACACGCCAGGGGTTATGAGCTTAAAAGATTCTTCAAAACGGCTTGCTAAGTAATTCACACTCTCTGGTAAGGTGTTTAAAATTTTTTTGACTTTAGAGCGAAAGGATTGATAAAAAGGGCCTTTCATAAGCTGGCTAAGGGCTTTTGATAAGGCTCCAATAGGCGTGCTGATACTCATCTCATTATCATTGAGAATGATTATCATAGGGTATTTTCTATCGCCTAGTTCGTTTAAGGCTTCATAAAAAAGCCCCGCACTAATGCTTCCATCGCCTAGCAAAGCTATAGGAATGCCGCTTTCTTGTTTTAGATGAAAAGCTTTAGCCACGCCCACGCCCAAAGAAACAGAAGTAGAACTATGCCCAGCAATGAAATAATCGTATGCGCTTTCACTGGGTTTAGTAAAACCGCTTAAGCCTTGAAATTGTCTCAAAGTGCTAAATTCTTCAAAACGATTGGTTAAAAGCTTGTGGGCGTAAGCTTGATGAGAAGTATCAAAAATAAAGGGGTTTTTCAAGCAATCAAACATCGCATGCATACCCACAATTAGCTCTACCGCTCCTAAAGATGAGCTTAAATGGCCTCCATTAGCGCTCACTACTTCTAAAATACGCTCTCGTAATGTTGCACACACTTCTTGCAAATTCTCAATATCATCAAGGTTTAAATTAAAAGTTTGTTTTTTAATCAAAACGCTATACCTTAAAATTATCCAAAACGCTTTCTTTAAGGGTTTTATAGCGATTCATTAAATTCCCATCAATGCTCCCATTAGAGCTATCAATCACAATACCCCCCTTAGCAATAGCGTCATTACTTTCTAGCTTGATTTTTGAGGCATTTTGCAAGTGTTCGTTTAAGTAGGGATAATCTAAGGGGTTAACTCTCAAATGGATATTGGTTGCATCAATGACATTTTTTAATAATTCTTCAGCTAAAGCAAGGGCTACTTTTTGACTATTTTCTTCTACTTCTTTTACTATCACTTCTTTAGCAATGTCTATTGCAATCGCACTCAATTCTTTTTCTAAAGCACTTAAGTGCTCCTGTGAGCTTTTCATTTTTTCATGCAAGGAAGTGATAGCATGTAAGAGTTGGTTTTTTTCATCATTGACGCTATTAACTAGCTCGTTGCGAGCTTTTTCTTCGCCTTCTTTAAAGCCGATTTTATAGCCATCGTTTTTAGCATTTTCAATCAAGGATTTACTCTCTTCTTGAGCTTTCTCAAATTGCATTTGCAATTTTACTAAGTGGCTTGATAACTCATCAGTCTTTCTCAACAAACAATCTATCAAATCATTTTCTACAACTTTTTTTTCCAAAAGCTCTTTTTGAGTAGGGGTCTCCAAAGAAACACCACTAGATGAGGTGCTAACTTTAAGGGGCAAGTTTGCCATGCTCTTAAACTCATATCTTTGAATATCATGCTTATCTAAATTGTCTTTTTGAATTAAATTTTCTTGACTATTCAATTACATCATCCTCCTCACTCGTTTGAATAATGCCTTTTTCTTGCAAGTTCTGCACGATTTCAATAATCTTTCTTTGAGCAATATCCACATCTTTGATTTTAACTGCCCCTAGATATTGCATTTCTTCTACAAACTGCTCTGCGGCTCTGCTACTCATGTTGCTTAAGAATTTATCCGTTAAATCTTTGGTAGAAGTTTTTAAAGCAAGAGACAAGTCTTTTTTATCCGCTACTTTTAAAATCTCTCTAATGGCAAAATTATCTAATTTCACAATATCTTCAAAAGTAAACATCATTTCTTTAATATCGCTAGCAAGCTTATTATCTACATTTTCAATACGAGCCAAAGTGGTCTTAGCACTCTTTTGACCTAGGCGGTTAAAGATTTCAGCCACCGCTCTTAAGCCACCCACTTCAATTTTATAGCTGGTAAGCGATTCTAATTTGTTTTCTAAAACGGTAGAAACTCGCTTGACTACTTGAGGCGATATATCGCCTAAATTTGCCATTCTAATAGAAATCTCTGCTTTCATTTCATCAGGAAAATAGCTCAAGGTCTCAGCTGCATTAGGGGCTTCCATATGAGCTAAAATCAATGCAATGGTTTGAGGGTGTTCATTGATAATAAAATCGGCTAGTTGCTGGGGCTTAATTTTTCCTAAATAAGCGAAGTTTTTCTGACTTTGCAAGCTCTTAGCAAGCTTATCCATAACCTTGCGGGCTTCTTCGCTCCCTAAAGTCCTAGTTAAAAGCTCTCTAGCGTATTCTAAGCCACCGGTATTGATGTATTGATTAGACTGAAAAATAGCAAAAAACTCTTCTAAAACCGCCGCACCAATTTGCTTATCTGTGCCATTTAGTTGCACGATTTGCTTAGAAATCTCCGTAATTGAATCAATGTCTAAGTGCCTTAAAATCTCACCTGTTGTGTCTTCACCTACTTGAATGAGTAAAATGGCAATTTTTTCACTCATGGTAAGTTCATCTAATTGAGCCTTTTGTTTAGGGGTAAGCTTGATTGCCATTTTTTAACCTCTTGTTCCATCTGAAGAAATTTCATCTTTGATTAAGAGTCTAAAAAGCGTTGCGATTTCATCAGGACGCTCTTTTAGAGTTCCTCTAATTTTTTCTAATATAATTTCGTATCTTACTTCTTCTTCGCTAAAGGTTGCATTAAGCCCTAGCTGGTCTTCTACTTTCTTTCTCAAATCGCCAAATTTATTCAGCTCATCTTCTTCTTCGTCTATCTCTTCAAACATAGACTTCACTTCTTTATCCTCATCAGGAACCACTTCAAGCATGCGTTCACTGAAAGGCACAATCACTTTCTTATAGAAAATAAATAGCACCACAAACACCAAAACATACTTGATTAAAGGTGTGAAAGGCCCTAAGATTTTTTGAGCTTGATGGATAATTTTCTCTGTCAAGGTAGCATTATTAATAGTAGGCACCATAGGATTAAACTCAAAATTACTCACCGCCACATCATCGCCTCTATTTTGGCTATAGCCTATGGCTTGCTTCACTAAAGTGTTAATTTTTTTAAGCGATTCATCACTCAAGGGCACATATTCTAAAGCACTTACGCCATCTTTAAGCACGACCTTATACTTACCATCCACGACAACAGCGGCATTTAATCGTATTAAAGTGCCAAACTCGCCCTTAATCTCGCTGATAGTTTTACCCACTTCATAATTAGTCGTGTTTTGAGACTTTTCGTATTTTTCCTGCTCTTTATTATCCTTTAGCCCTTGTACAGGACCGATATTACTCACCACTCCTGGCACTCCCCCAACTTCTTTTTTAGGCGTGCCTGTTTTTTTCTCTTCTAAATTTTGCTCGCTTCTCACCACATTATTAGGGTCAAAAGTCTCTTTAGTGCTTTTCTTTTGTGAAAAATCAAACTCCGCATTAACCCTTGCTACTACTTTATTTTTACCCCCTACAATAGGGGCTAAGATATTGACCACTTTACTCTCTAAAATATTTTCAAAATTCTGTTTGTAGCGTAATTGCTCTAAGGCTAATTCTTTAGAATTATCTAAGCTATCGCCTTCGCCTAGTGGCTCGCCATTTTCATTCACGATTTTCACATTCTCTATAGTGAGCTTAGGAATTGAAGCAGCAATAAGATTTTTAATCCCTAAAATTTGGGTGGGTAAAAGCTTCATATCCGGCTTAAGCTTTAGCATAACCGATGCGCTTGGTGGCACTTCTTTAGAGACAAACACGCTCTCTTTTGGAATTGCAATATGAACATTAGCTTTAAGAATGGGGTTTAAGCTTTCAATCGTGCGAGATAATTCGCCTTCAATCGCACGAATGAGCTTGATATTTTGGTCAAAATCAGTCGCCCCAAAGTCCTTAGTGTCAAAAATTTCAAAACCTACTTTACTCGTTTTAGGAATGCCTTGAGACGCTAAAGTGATTCTTTCTTCATAAATTTTATCCTTAGGAATAAGAATGGTAGTGTCTTTAGGCACTTTGTAAGGAATTTGGTTTTGTTGAAGGTGTTGCAAGATTAAAGCGTTATCGCTAGGGTCTAGCCCTTCAAATAAGACTCCATAGCCCCCTTGAACATAATCTTTTTCTTTAAAAGGGTAGAGCAACAAAAAAACAAGCAACGCTGTAACCAAAACTCCCGCTGAAATGAGAGCAATCTTTTGCTTCTTATTCAGTTTGATAAAAAAATTAACAATTTGTTGCAACAATACTTTGAAGTCCAATGCTAGAACCTTGATAAAATTTTTAGCTTTTTCATTCTAATGATATGATTTAAATTCTCTTAAACACGCTCAAATAAATCCCTACAGAAAAACAAGCCCCTAAAGCCCCTAAACAAAAACCTCCTAAAACATCGCTAGGATAATGCACCCCTAAATAAATGCGGGCTAACCCCATTAAGAGAATGAAGAAAAGCAAGCTATAGATGAGAGTATTTCTAATTTTTTTATGAGAAATAAAATGGGGTAATAATAAGATAATTAGCCCATAAAAAATGGCACTAGAAAGCGAATGCCCACTAGGAAAGCTAAAGCCATGCGGACTTGAAAGCCACTCATCAGGGTTTGGTCTAGGGCGTGCAATGAGATGCTTTAAAAACTTTAAAACAGCTTCAGCTACCACAATACTAAGCACAAACCACACTCCAAGCACTAATTTTTTACGATAGAGACTTAAAAATACCCCCACTAACAAACTCAAGGGCAACACAAATTTAGAAGAGCCTAAGAAAGTAGCGTAATTGACTATTTGAGCTAAAGTAGGGTTAGAATCAAAAGGGTGTGAACGCACTAAACTAAAAATCGCATTATCTATCAAACTCATATGATTAAAAAGAACCAAGTAAGCAATAAGTCCAAAAAGCACGCTAAAAACAACCCCTAAAAGAAAAAGAGCCTTAATTTGCAGTAATAAAAATGGTTTAGATTGCACATTTTTGAGAGAATTTTCAGTCATTATTTTAAAACCCTTTTAGCTAGTTAATATCAAAATTTATACTCAATGAAATTCAAAATGGCTCTTAAAGATTTTAAACAATCATATTTAAACACATAAGAGCTTTTTATTCTAGTAAAAAATAGCTAATAAGAAACTGAAAAATTAAGGATTTATTATCGGTTATTTTTATTTTTTTTAAAAGACATCAATTTTTGCTCTCTTTTAAAGCTTTTTAACCCTTTTTAGACTACAATTTGAGAAGTAAAAATCAAAAGGAACACAATAACTTATGGATAGAGCCAAATTTATATTCGTTACAGGGGGCGTTTTAAGCTCTCTAGGAAAGGGTATTTCTTCATCATCAATTGCAACTTTATTGCAACATTGCAACTACCAAGTTTCTATTTTAAAAATTGACCCTTATATTAATATTGACCCAGGCACGATGAGTCCCTTAGAGCATGGCGAAGTGTTTGTAACTAGCGATGGGGCTGAAACGGATTTAGACATAGGGCATTATGAGCGTTTTTTAAACAAAAATCTCACCCGTTTGAATAATTTCACTACCGGACAAATTTTTTCAAGCGTGATAGAAAATGAGAGAAAAGGTAAATATTTAGGCAAGACCATTCAAATAGTGCCTCATGTAACCGATGAAATCAAAAGGCGTATTAAACATGCCGCTAAAGGACTAGATTTTTTAATTGTTGAAGTGGGCGGAACCGTGGGTGATATGGAAGGCATGTTCTACTTAGAAGCTATCCGCCAACTTAAATTAGAGCTAGGAAGCGAGCGAGTGATTAATGTGCATGTAACTTTGATTCCTTATATTCAAACCACTCATGAATTAAAAACTAAGCCCACGCAACATTCAGTCCAAGAATTACGCCGACTTGGAGTAACGCCCCAAATTATCTTAGCCCGTTCACCTAAGCCACTAGATAAAGAATTGAAAAAGAAAATCGCTTTAAGTTGTGATGTAGAACAAGACAGCGTGATTGTCGCCACCGATGCAAAAAGCATTTATGCATGCCCTATTCATTTTTTACAAGAAGGTATTTTGACTCCCATTGCTAGACGCTTTAATTTGAATAAACTACACCCCAAAATGGCAGCATGGAATACTCTAGTAGAAAAGATTATCGCCCCTAAACACAAAGTGAAAATCGGCTTTGTAGGTAAGTATCTAAGCCTAAAAGAATCTTATAAGTCTCTCATAGAAGCCTTAATCCATGCAGGGGCGCATTTAGATACACATGTAGAGATTAAATGGTTAGATAGCGAAGATTTTAATGATGAGACCCCTTTAGATGAGATTGATGCGATTTTAGTTCCTGGAGGCTTTGGAGAACGGGGCATTGAAGGAAAAATATGCGCGATAAAAAGGGCTAGATTAGAAAAATTGCCTTTCTTAGGAATTTGTTTGGGCATGCAACTAGCCATTATTGAATTTTGCCAAAATGTTTTGGGCTTAAAAGAAGCCAATTCTACAGAGTTTGACAAAAATTGCCAAACCCCTGTGGTGTATTTGATTGAAGATTTTATTGACCAAAATAACCACAAACAGGTTCGCACCTACAATTCGCCTTTGGGTGGCACCATGCGATTAGGCGAATATCAATGCGAAATCATGCCAAATAGCTTACTAGAAAAAGCCTATAAAAAACCAAGTATTAAAGAACGCCACCGCCACCGCTATGAAGTCAATCCCAAGTATAAAGAGCAATGGGAGTCTCAAGGCTTAAAGGTAGTGGGCGTAGGGGCTAATGATTTAGTAGAAGCCATTGAATTAGAAAAGCACCCTTTCTTTGTGGGTGTGCAATTTCATCCAGAGTTTACTTCTAGGTTACAAAGTCCTAACCCTATTATTTTGGATTTCATTAAGAACGCTCTTTATAAATCCTAATCTATAGTCAAGAGATGAAACAAAAGCTTAAGGCTCAAATCAAAGAGCAAGTGGCTTCTATCGCCTATGATAAAGGGTTTCCTAGCCCCTTTTTGTTTAAAGACCTAAAAAAGGGAGCGCTCAAAATCATAGAAGCGATAAAAACGCATACAGAGATTTTAGTAGTGGGCGATTATGATGCAGATGGCATCATTAGCTCTACGATTATGGCAAAATTTTTTGCGAGTTTGGGCTATGGGCATGTTCGTTTTGCTATTCCTAATCGCTTCATTGATGGCTATGGAATTTCTAAAAAATTCTTAGAAAAACACCACGCCCCCTTGATTATCACGGTGGATAATGGCATTAGTGCCTTTGAAGCTGCAGATTTTTGTAAAGAAAAAAATTACACTCTCATCATTACAGACCATCATTGCTTGCATAATAATGAAGTGCCTAATGCCTATGCAGTGATTAACCCCCAACAACCTGATTGTGCTTTTGTGCAAAAAGAAGTGTGCGGCGCCTTAGTGGCGTTCTATTTATGCTATGGCATTCATAAACTTTTAGAAAAAGAAAAAAGCCATTCTAGCGAATTATTGTGCCTAGCTGGAGTGGCTACAATTGCTGATATGATGCCCCTAACCTTTTTCAACCGCTTTTTAGTTTCTAAAGCCTTGTATTTTTTACAAAAAGAATCTTTAGGGGCTATGGGGTTCTTGCGTCAAAAAGAAGTTTTTAGAAAACGCTCTTTGAAAGCTAGCGATATTTCTTTCAATATTGCCCCTTTAATCAACTCTGCAGGCCGTATGCAAGACCCAAAACTTGCCCTAGATTTTTTAAACACAAATAATATGCAAGATTGCTACTCTTTGTATGAACGCTTAAAAACATGCAATTTGGAGCGTAAAATCATTCAACAACAGGTTTTTGAAGAAGCCTATGAGCGTGCTATGATTGGTAAAAAAATTGTCGTGGCTTTCAAGGACAATTGGCATGAAGGGGTGCTTGGCATTGTGGCGTCAAAATTAGTAGAAGCCACTCAAAAACCTAGCCTGGTTTTGACCTTTAAAGATGGGGTGTATAAAGGGAGTGGTCGCAGCTCTCAAAATATTGATTTAATTGACGCTCTTTGTGGGGTTTCTTCTTTATTGCTTGGCTATGGGGGGCATAGACAAGCTTGTGGTTTGAGCATTGAAAAAGAAAATCTAGTGTTACTCTTTGAAACCTTAGAAAGTTTTGATTTCAAAGTATTGCCCACCCATGAAAAAGAAACCCCCCTAAAACTACGCCTTAAGGATATTGATAAAGAGCTTTTAGAAATTATAGAATTAGGCGAACCCTACGGACAAGAAAACCCAGAACCTTTATTTAAAGCTCAAAATTTAGAAGTCATAGAAGAAAAGATTGTTAAAGAAAGCCATCAGATTTTGCGCTTTAGAGATAATGAATGTGTGAAAGATGCTATTTATTTTTGCGCTGAGCGATTTTTGAAAGTGGGTGAAAAAGTTAGTGTGCTTTTTAGCGTGGAGTTAGATGAGTATTCTAACGAGCCTAAGATGTTTGTTAAAAGTTTATTGTAGTGCCTTTTATTGAAGAAGAATTTGAAATTTTAAAACCCACAAAAGCCTTATTTTTTGTGCGTGATATTTTAAAATGCTCACTCAAAGAAGCTCAACGCCATATTGATAAAGAGCGATTGAAAATTAATCATAGAGTGGTTAAAAAATCTCAAATTATTCAAGGCATAGCGAGCTTAACCTATTTTAAGCCTACAAATAACATTCAAAAGCTTGTTTTTGAAACCAAAGACTTTGGCGTGTTTAATAAAAACGCTCAAGTTTATACCCACCCTAAGGGCTATTTCTACCATGAAAGCTTGCTAGATTGCATTCAGTCTCATTTTGGTAAAAACGCCCACCCAGCCCACAGACTAGATTATGAAACCAGCGGGTTAGTCCTAGTAGGCAAGAATTTGCAAAATACTAAAGCCTTAAAAACGCTTTTTATGCAACAACTTGTTAAAAAAACTTATTTAGCCTTAGTGCATGGCAAAATCACGCAATCATTACACATCAATAAGCCTATCTTAGTGCCACAAAACATTCAAAAAGATTTGCGTATCCGCTCTTGCATTTCTCCTTTAGGCAAGCCTTCAATTACGCTTGTTGAACCATTAACCTACAATGCCTTTTTGGATACGAGCCTAATTAGAGTAACCCCACTCACCGGACGCACGCACCAAATCCGCTTGCATTTAAGTAGCGTGGGTCATAGAATTGTAGGCGAAGGGCTTTATGGGGTGAGTGATGAAAATGCCAGAGAATATCTAAGATTAAAGCGTGAAAATAATGCCCCACTACTCATGCTCCATGCAACTAGCTTGGACTTTGAATTTAAAGGGGCGAGCTATAGGCTAATTTCTCAAATGCCTGAACGCTTTATTCAATTTTTAAAACAACAAAATACCCTAAATTGAAAATGCTTCCACATATAGTTATGCGATTTTCTTAAGAAGTCTTATTCAATTAGTTTTTAATTATCTAAGCTTTATTGATTCAAAATAAACACTCCTTAACCACAATCTAGTGAATTTGGCTGTTTTTGAAATTCAAAACCTAAGCTTGATTGATATAAATTCAAGGCTCAAAAAATATATTATATCAATTTCAATTAGACATCAATAAATCATTTGTGTGGCTTATTTTTAAATTTTTTATCAATTAAGTTTAAAATAGATAGTATTATCTCTTATAAAATTATATAAAATAATTCATTCATGAATCTATTCCTTTTTATTTTTTACCACAAATAGGTTTTTATCTTGACTTAACAAACATATTCTACTATACTAAGTCCAACTATAATTTTTCAAGTAGAAAGGATGAGCATGACACTAAATGAAATTGCTACAATTAAAACAGGTCTCATTCTTGGAAGAAAAAAATCTCTTGATATTTCCACAACAACCTACCAAGTAATTTCTCTAAAATCTTTCAATCAAAATGGATACTATAATCAGTCTTTAACAGACGACTTCACAGCTACCTGTGAAATACCCAAAGAGTTTTTTCTCAAACAAAATGACATTTTAATGAGCATGAGAGAACCACACACAGCGGTGTATATCAGAGAAACACCTCGTTATGAAACCATTATTTCATCAATCGCTGTTGTTATTAGACTTGAAAAAAAATACACCGACCTTTTTAACCCTCTCTTTTTATGTCTGTATCTAAACTCCCCCTTTACTAATAAAGCCTTATTTTCTCAAGGCTCAACTATTGCTATGCTTAATATCTCTAACTTAGGACAAATTAAGATTAATCTTCCGCCCAAAAAAATCCAAGATAGAATTGCCACTTTACAAACACTCATCTATCAAGAAAATACACTTCTTTTGCAACTCCTTACAGAAAAAGAAAATCTAATGCAAGGCTTGTTGCTAGAAACCTTAAACAAGGAGCAACAATGAAACCCATTCTCTTATCTAATATCAATGATAGTCAACTTTCTAAAAATTACCTTACAAAACCACTAAAAGATTTCTTAGAAAAAGAATCTATTGATAGCTTAAATGAAATTTTAGAAATAATAAAAGCTAAGCCTAGAATTTCCACAGAACATCATTTGCCAGATAGTGGGCTTTTAAAAGACTTTATCGTTAATAATTTCAACAAAAAAAACATGGATTTTACAAGCCCCAAAGAAATTTGCATTCTCTTAGCCAAACTCCTTGAACCAACAAAAGATAGTAGCATTTATGACCCCGCTTGTGGGATAGGCTCTCTACTCATACAAATGAAAAGAGAAGCCAATAGTCATGTAAAACTATACGGACAAGAAAGAAGTCTTTTTGTTGCAACATTATGCCAAATCAACATGCATTTAAACCATATCAAAGATTTTTATATTGAATGTGAAGACACTCTTTTTAAACCACTGCATTCTACAAACAATATCTTAAACAAATTTGATTATGCTATCTCTCACTTACCCTTTGCTTCTAAAATACAACCCCCTGCCCTACAAGAAAATCACTACCAACGATGCCACTGGAATCTTCTCTCTAAAAATAACGGCGACTACGCTTTTTTATTGCATATGTTAAGCTCTCTTAAAGATGAAGGCAAAATGGGGGTTGTCGTTCCTCATGGTGTATTATTTAGAGAGGCTCATGAAAAAGAAATTAGAAGACAGCTTGTTGAAGAAAATCTCATAGAAACCATTATAGGCTTGCCCACTAATTTATTGCCAACCACAAATATTTCTGTTTGTATAATTATCTTTAACAAAAAGAAATCTACTAAAGACATTCTCTTTATTGATGCTAGTCAAAGCTATGTGAAACAAAAAAATGGGGTTAAGCTCAATGATGAAATCATTGAAGAAATTATATCCACCCATAAGGACAAAAAGACCAAGGAAAAATACTCGTTTTTAGCCAACTTAGAAAAAATCAGAGAGAACGACTATAACTTAAACATTGCTCGCTATATAAACGCAAGAGAAGAGAAAAAAATTGATGTGAAAGAGACTGCAAGAAATATTGAAGTTATCAAACACCAATGGTTTCAATTGCAAAATGAAATCCGTCTCTGCTTAGAAGAATTTAATGTGAAAGGATAGTTATGAAAATTTTAACTTATATTGTTTTACTTTACATTGTTATAACGATGTTTGCGTTACCATTTATTGTGCTATTGAATTTTGATTAAATAAGATTTTACATAGCGTTCTAAAATCCTGCACGCACTTAATGAGTCCAAACGCCCATCTTTTTGGGCGATTTGCTTATTTTTCTTGCCTAAATGCCCTAAATCTTCATAGGCTTCTATACTAGAGTTATCTTCATTGATAAAAACAATTTCGCCCTTAAAGTCTAAAAGCGTAATAAAATGCTTAATGCGAATGTTTGTATCCACATAACTTTCGCTAGGCTTACCCACCACTAGAGTTGTAACGCCCTTTTCTTTCAATAAATGGCTTAAATCCTTAGAGGCTTGATTTCTATTCTTGCGTAAAATCGACTCTAAAGGCAAAATAACCCCTTCTAAAAGAATGGCTAAACCAATGCGTTTTAGCCCCACATCGCATGCTAAAATCATGCTAACACCACGCTATGATTTATGCGCTTGATTTTGCCTAATAATTCGTATTCTAAAAGCTTGTCGCCATATTTTAGATACGCTTCTTCATAGCTAGGGTTTTTCGCACAATATTCTAAAAATTCATCTTTGGCTATATCTAATTCTTTCAAATGATAATCTTTTAAAAGGGTGTTAATAAAATTTTGAATGTTATAAATGCCTTTAGCTTGATTTTTTTCTAAAAGCTCATTAGTGCCTTCGCTTTCATTTAGGCGTTGGGGTAAAACAAACAAAGGCTTTTGATATTTTTGAGCCAATCTTGCACTGCTCATAGAGCCACTAAGCAAATCCGCTTGCGGAATAATGACTGCATCACTTAATGCAATAACCAGACGATTTCTAGCTAAAAATGAGCCTTTATGAGCGATAGAGTCTTTTTCATATTCGCTTAAAATCAAGCCATTTTGAGCGATTTTTTGAATGATTTTAGCATTGCTTGCAGGATAGATTAAGTCCAAACTACAAGGCGAGAGCATAATGGTATTAGGCAAGGCATTTTCTTGAGCAATAATATCTACTCCTAACGCTCCCCCACTCACAATGATTGCACCACTTTTAGCAAGCTCTCTAGCTAGAGTGATGGTGTGTTGTTTGCTATAAGGGGTGGGTCTTCTTGTGCCTACAATAGCCACTTTTAAAGGTGCGTTTAAAAGCTCAGTATCGCCTACAAAATAGAGTTTTTTAGGGGGGTCTTTGAGAATGTCAAAGGCTTTAGGAATGCTCTCTAAAACATGGTATTGAAAGTTGCTTTTCATCAGTTATTCAAATTATTTGGGTAATACAATTTCTACTTCAATCGTTTCTACACTCTGATTGCTATCCAGCGTTTTAAAATGAATGTCTGAAGATTTAGTGTATTTTTGAATGACTGCAATAATTTCCTTACGCATATCTTCCATATAGGGTAAATTCAAAGTGCGTTCTTTGGCTAAAATCAATTTTAACCTATCAGAGGCTGTGTTAGCACTATTACTTTTTGGTTTGAAAAAGTCAAACAAGCTCACGAAAATATCCCTTTTAAAGCTTTAAAAAAGCCTTTTTTTGTCTTAAATTCTACAAACTCCACTTCTTCGCCTAAAATCCTTCTTGTGATACGCTCATAAGCCTTTGAGCTTTCGCATTCAGTGCGTATCACTGGCTCGCCCTTATTAGTGGCTGAAACAATATGACTATCTTCTGGAACCACCCCAATTAAAGGCAAGCCTAAAATCTTAAGCACTTCTTCTGTAGAAATCATCTCACCATTTTCCACTAATTCAGGTTTTAAGCGATTGATAATCAAGTATTTATGCACCTCTTCGCCCCTTTTAGCCCGATTAGACTTCGCATCAATAATGCCAATCACTCTATCGCTATCTCTTAGAGAGCTTACTTCTGGAGTAACCACAACTAACGCCATATCCGCATGCAAAATCGCATGCTCAAACCCACTTTCAATTCCAGCGGGCGAATCAATCAAAATATAATCAAAATCCGCTCTTAACGCGTTGATTAAAATCGCCACTTTTTCCTTATCTAAAATATTTTTGTCCTTGCTCTGAGAGGCGGCTAAAAAAGAGAGATTTTTAGTCTGTTTGTCTGTGATTAAAGCCTGTGTAAGATTGCAATTTTTTTCCATCACATCTATTACATCATAAACAATGCGATTTTCCAAGCCCAAAATCATATCCAAGTTTCTTAAACCTATATCAAAATCAATCGCTACAACCTTTTTACCACTCTCAGCTAGTCCAATGGCTAAATTAGCAGTCGTAGTGCTTTTGCCCACGCCACCTTTACCTGAAGTGATAGTAATTACTATTGCCATATTAATCCTTAATCTTTATTGTTTAAAGGGGTGCGTAAAATTTCCCCAATTTGTTCTAATTTGGTGTCTTTAAGGGCTTTTCTTTCTGTGTTTAATCTAGGATAATTCAAGCTCTTTTCTAGTAAGAAATCCTTAGCAAAAGAGCCATTTTGAATCTTATTTAAGATTTTTTGCATGCGTTTTTCTAATAAATTTGCCATAGGTTCTCTAGCTTTGATAGTGCCAAATTCAGCGGTATTAGAAATATGCTCTCGCATGCCTTCAATCCCTTTATAATGCAATAAATCCGCCACTAATTTCACTTCATGCACACATTCAAAATAGGCTAATTCTTCAGGGTATCCTGCCTTAATTAAAGTCTCAAACCCCATTCTCACAATCGCTTCTAACCCTCCACATAAAACCGCTTGTTCGCCAAACAAATCGCTCTCGCATTCTTCTTTAAAGCTCGTTTCTAAAACCCCCATTCTTCCCCCACCATTTGCTTTAGCATAGCTTAAAGCCACAGCTTTAGCATCATGTTTTGAGCTTTCTTGTTCCACAGCAATTAAATGATATAAACCTTTATTTTTAAGGTATTCTTCTCTTAAAGCACTCCCAGGCCCTTTTGGAGCAACTAAAATCGCCCCCACACCCTTTGGAAAGACCACTTGATTAAAATGCACGCTAAAGCCATGAGAAAAGGCTACAATTTGACCGTCTTTTAAAAAAGGAATCACTTCTTTTTCTAAAACTTCTTTATGCAATTCATCAGGAAGTAGCACCATAAGCACATCAGATTTTTGAACCAATTCTTTGACTTCTAAGACTTCAAAGCCTTCATCTTTTGCCCTTAAAATGCTTGAACTTCCCTTGTATAAGCCAATACGCACTTTTACTTCAGAGTCTCTTAAATTGAGTGCATGAGCTCTTCCTTGTGCACCATAACCAACAATGCCTACTTGCAAAGATTGGATTAAATGCAAATCAATGTCTTTATCATAATAAATCGGTAATGCCAAAACGAAATTTCCTAGCGTGTTTAAGTAAGTGGGTATTCTACCATAATGAGAGCGATATTTTTTTAAATATATTTAGAACACTATCTGAAAATTAAAGTGTGTGAAAGCAAGATGGTGTGCTCGGAGGGATTCAAACCCCCGGCCTACAGGACCGCAACCTGTTGCTCTATTCAGCTGAGCTACGAGCACTTTTGAGAAGTCAAAGAGAGATTATAGCAAGAAAAGCTAATTTTTTACTTAAGCGATGCATTTTTTCTACTATAATGGAAAGCATGCAAGAATACTACCAAGAACTCATAACTTATTTATGTGATTTTTTAGAAAAAGAAGTTCACAAGAAAGGCTTCAAAAAGGTTGTTTATGGACTGAGTGGGGGGCTAGATAGTGCAGTCGTTGGGGTGCTGTGCCAAAAGGTTTTTAAAGAAAATGCCCATGCCCTTTTAATGCCTTCTTTAGTCTCTATGAGAGAAAGCAAATTAGACGCTCTTAGTTTGTGTGAAAATTTTTCTATAGCCTATACAGAATGCTCTATCGCCCCCTATGACGACCTATTTTGTTCTAGCTTTAAAGATGCAAGTCTTACAAGAAAGGGGAATTTTTGTTCTAGGTTGCGTATGGCTTTTTTATATGATTATTCTTTAAAGACAAATTCTTTAGTTATTGGCACGAGTAATAAAAGCGAAAGAATGCTAGGCTATGGCACTTTGCATGGGGATTTTGCATGTGCAATTAATCCTATTGGAGAGTTATTTAAAACAGAAGTCTATGCACTCGCTCAAAACTTAAATATTCCTAAGAGTATCTTAAATAAGCCCCCTAGCGCAGATTTGTTTGTAGGACAGAGCGATGAAGATGATTTAGGGTATCCTTATAGTGTGATTGACCCTTTGTTAAAGGATATTGAAACTTTATTCAAAACAAAACCCATCCATTTAGAAACGCTCATTAACTTAGGCTATGAGCATGATTTAGTCAAGCACATAGTCAGTCGCATTCAAAAAAACGCTTTTAAATTAGAATTACCCACCATTGCCAAAAGATTTAAACCTAAATGAAGAGCAACAAACCCTTTTTAGAACGCTATTTTTACACCCCCACTCTCTTGCAAAAGGGGTTAATTTTTATGCTTTATCCTTTTTCCTTAATCTATAAACTGATTGCCACTTTGAAAAGAAGAATCTCTAAAAAACATGATTTTAAAATCCCCCTTATTAGCGTGGGTAATCTCATCGCTGGGGGGTGCGGTAAAACGCCCTTTATTTTAGAAGTCGCTCAAAAATATGAAGGAGTGGCTGTAATCTCTAGGGGGTATCAACGCCATTCTAAAGGCTTAGTTGTAGTGAGTGTCAAAGGACAAATCCTAGTCTCTCAAAATGTAGCTGGTGATGAAGCCTATCTCTTAGCGTTGAATTTAAGGCAAGCAACTATCATTGTGAGCGAAAAAAGAGAGTTAGGCGTTTTAAAAGCCCTTGAATTAGGCGCAAAAATCGTGTTTTTAGATGATGGCTTTAGGTTCAATTTCAATCAATTCAATGTGCTTTTAAAACCTAAAATCCCCCCCTACTACCCCTTTTGTTTGCCTAGTGGGTTGTATAGAGAAAGCATTAAGAGTTATAAAGAAGCCCATTTGGTTCTTGCAGAAGATAAAGACTACAAGCGAATCACCCACATTACTAATCCCACCAAATGCATGCTTTTAGTAACAGCTATCGCTAATCCCAGCAGATTAGATAGCTTTTTACCTAAGGAAGTCATTAAAAAGTTGTATTTTAAAGACCATGCCACTTTTGACTTGAAGCTTTTAGAAAGAGAGTTTCAAAAAAATAAGGCGACTTCATTATTAGTTACCACCAAAGACTTGGTTAAATTAAGCCATTGTGATTTACCTTTAAGCGTGCTGAATTTGAAACTAGAAATTTGTCCTAGGGTTTTAGAGAAAATTGAGAATTATATCCTTTCTTATTCTTGTAATACAAAAGAATATCCATAAATTCCTTGTCCCTACACATAAATTCTTTCAAACACCCTTCTAATTCATAATGGTTTTTTTCATAAAAAGCAATCGCTCTTAGATTAGTTTTCATCACTTCTAAGTGCAAGGAATTTAATTGAAACTCTTCAAAAGCAATAAATTCTAAGGCTTTTAAAATAGCTCCCCCCTTAGTTTTTAAAAAGGGGTTTTTATAAATTCCTAAATACCCATGTTTATGGGTAAGATTAATTCTAGTGATAGAGCCAACCCCCAAATAAGTTTCATCTTCTTTAAACAAAAAATAGCGGTGGTTTGGCATGTTTTTAAGCTCTTTGATGAATTGCAAATGCGTTTTCAAAGAAACAAAAGCACTATACATCCATAAAGAAGTATTTTCATGGTTACGAAACTCTAAAACAAGCAACTTTTCCTTGTCATCTAAATTAGTAAAATCAATCGCTTGGATATTTTCATAGCAATAATTTTTTCTCAAATCTCTAAAAACTCCTTTAAAGCACTCTCTAATTTGCTTCCAAATGCTAGGTTTTTTATCCATTTTTGACCCCTTTGTTCTTGCAACTCTTTGAAATCTCTTGCTAAAGTCTTAAGACTAGTTTGTTTGAAAATGCCTGATTGTTCAAATTCTTTACTTTGAATGATTTGATTACTAGCAATAGGTAATATGAGTGAAGGCGTCTTGGTTAGGGCTAATTCATACAGAGTTTGACCAGCCGCACTAATAGCACACCCACAAAATTTCATCAAAGCACTAAATTCTAAGGGGCTTAAATGGCTGTAATAATGCGTGTTTTTTTGACTACTTTTTTGAGCATTAGCCGAAATGATGTGCAAATTCACACCATTATTTTCTAAAATTTGGACTATTCTAACCAAAATTTTATGTTCACTCCCCCCCAGAGTGATTAAAACTTCTTTATTTTCTAAATCCACGGGGCGTTCATAAATAAAATTAACATCAATGGGGTAAAACTCTACCCCCAAATAATACCGATAGTCTTTAGATAAATGGTGGTAGTGCTTTAATGCATTAAGCGTGAAATTCATAATCGTTGTATTTTTTGGGTAAAAGGAATGCTCTTTATCTTCTATAACCATAAGGCTTCTAACTTTTTCTTTTAAAACATAAAAATCTTGTGGATTTAAAAGATAACTATCCACAATGAGAAAATCATCACTAGAAACGCTCTCTAAAAAAGAAGCCATGTTTTTCCCATTGTATGGATAGAGACTAAGCTCTGACTTCTTTTTGCACAATTTTTCTATATGGGCAAGGATTTTTTCACAACGCCTTAAATGCCCCAAACCACTTGTAGCAAACACATCGCAAAAAATTTTTACTCGCATAAATTTTTCAGTCGGCTGTATTTGAGCTTGGCTAATTCCAAATCTTCTAAAGTATCAATATCTTGGACTTCTAAAGCTACTAATTCTAAGGCGATAGAATTGTGGCTAAAAATAGGACGCTTTTCTTTGAAAGCCTTGGCTCTTCCCATATACAATAACCCAGCGTCATGATAAAGTTTTTTTAAATCTTGCGTGCGGGTGTTTAAATGCTCCTTAAAAGCCATTTGAACGCCATTTTCAATACTAAAAGAGCGATAGGGCGAAGCACTAAAGGGCGAACAGGTAAAGACATAATCAGCTGTTTGATATTGCTTTAAAGTCTCAAAAGCTAGTTGTAAATGCTTCTTTTGCAATAGCACTGAAGTGCCATACAAGCAACACACTATGGCATTATCTTTTAAACCTAATTCTTTGATGTGATAGGCCATAACTTCTAAAGTCGTGGCGGTATCATTAGCTAAATTTCTAGGGCGTAAATTTAAAAAACGCGCCCCATATTCTATAGCTAAATTGACATACTCTAAGCTATCGCTAGAGATAAACACTTCTTCAAATAGCTTGCAATTTAGAGCCACTTCAATAGGATAAGCTAAGAGTGGCTTATTAAAAAAATCACAAATATTTTTGTGCTTAATCCTTTTACTAGAGCTTCTTGCTAAAACAAAGGCGACTGCTTCCATTTCAATTTTCTTTAATAAGGCATTTGAGTTTCCATCGCATCTGTGGCAAATTTCTTTTTGTTAGAACGGCTTAAGTTCCCCAAATTAGTGTATTCAATTTTAGCATCAGCTAGAAACTTGGATTGAATGGTGTTGTTTCTTTCAATATCATAAGGGCGAATCACCCCACTCACCCTTAAAACCTGTTTTTCGCCATCTACTAGGACTTCCTTATTCCCATAAATGAAATAATTCCCATTTTCTAGCACTTTAATAATCCTAGCACTCAATACCACACTCAAATCTTCGCTCTTTTTTTGTGAGCCACCCCCTTTAAAATTCGTGTTATTACTAGACTTAGTGAAATTATAATTATTTTTATCGTCCAAATACTCCGCTTCTTTTTTCTTTCTCTCATCTTGTCCGTTATAAGTGAGTCTTGGGGGCGTAGAATTACCCCCTGATGTGCTTTTATAATCTTTGGAACTAGAATAATTTGCACTGGATTTTTCAGAGACAATGACCGTAATTAAATCATTGGGTTTCATCGCTCTTCTATCCGCAAACAAGGGGCGTTCCCCCTGTCCAAACAAACTTCCTAATTGATTGAGTTCAGGAATAAACTCCTTTGATGGAGTCTCTTCTACATAACTAGGGGGGTTGAAATCAATACTAGGCTCATTCGCCGACATTACGCCAAACACCATAGAAAACCCTATATAAAACACTCTCTTCATCACTAAGCCTTACATGTTGTTTTTGATAGAATTTGTGAAGTATACACTCTTATTAAGAATAAGTGTCTTAATTTTTGTCAAGTTGTTGTAAAATTTAGGGCTTTAAAATGAGAAGCCCACTTTATTTTAGGAGATAACCCCTTGCGAGCGATAGGATTGATAAGAACGATTTTTTGTGCTAGTTTGCTAACACACGCCTTGTGGGCTGATGAAGAAGTTGCAATGCCTTCTTGGACGACTAACATGTATATGGGCGTTAGTTATCAAACAGGCTCTATCAATTTAATGACCAATATCAATGGCACAAAGAAACTCACCAACATGGGTTCTAATGGTATTGGGCTAGTTCTAGGCTATAAACACTTTTTTGATGTGGAGCGGATACTGGGAATACGCTATTTTGCTTTTTTGGATTGGCAAGGTTATGGCATGAGATACCCTAAGGGTTATTATGGCGGAAACAACATGATTACTTATGGCGTAGGGGTGGATGCAGTGTGGAATTTCTTTCAAGGAAGCTTTTATCAAGATGATATTAGCGTGGATATTGGCGTTTTTGGGGGAATTGCCATTGCGGGCAATAGCTGGTATATCGGTGATAAAGGGCAATCGCTACTAGGGGCTACTAATAGCAGTAATGTTAGCAACACTTCTTTTCAATTTCTCTTTAATGTCGGGGTGAAAGCCCTATTTGTAGATGAGCATGAGTTTGAAATCGGATTTAAATTTCCTACTATTAACAACAAATACTATACAAGCGATGCCATCAAAGCTCAAATGCGTCGGGTCTTTGCCTTTTATGTAGGGTATAATTACCACTTCTAAACAGGGTTTTAAAACCCCACACAGCTTCCTAACATCTTTTTGAAATAGCTTCTAGCCTTAAGTGCGGTGTCTGTGTCATCGGTTTTTAAAAGCACTTCATAATTGTTCTCAAAAGCGTTTTTGCTCCAGTTAGCCGAGCCTAAAAACACCATTTTATCATCAATAATGGCTAATTTTTGATGCATAATACCATAATAATTATTCCTATTTTTAGCCCTAAGCCCCCTTAATAAACATGCCTTAATGTTAGGGTATTTAGCTAAATAGCCACTTGTGGATTGTTTGTTATTGTGATTACTCTCATAATCATAGATAATTTCCACTTTAACCCCCCTACTAGCCACGCTCTTAATCGCTAGGGCAATATCTTTATGCGTAAAGCTATAAATCGCAATTTTCACACTCTCTTTAGCACTACTAATACTAGAAATGAGAGTGTTTAAGGCTTCTCTTTTTTCATAAGGCAAGAAAAACACGCTATTTTTAGCTTCCAAAAACCCCAAACAACCTAGAAATACGCCCACACTAACTATCTTTTTGAACCTATCAAACACGAATTGTCCTTGATTTAAAATTACACGACTCATTGAAAAACCAACAAACCAAATGAATTTTTGATTATAATAAAAGATTTAAAATAAAAGCAATCTAACTGATAGGCTTAAATAAGCGTTTCTTGAAAATAAGGAGTTCTTAAAATGATGCAAATTATCCTATTCAACCAAAACCCCATGATTAAAAAGTTGCTTGAAAGTGTCTCCAAAAAATTGGAATTACCCCTAGAAAATGTTGAAAATTACCAAGATGTCATCTCACATCTTAAAGAAAATCAAAAATGGCTTTTTTTTGCCGATGATGAGTGTTTGGAAAAGCTTGACCAAGTTGATTGGCTGGATTTAAAAGAGATAATGTCTCAAAATGCCCTAAACATATGCATGTATAAGAAGGGTAATGAGCAACAGCTCACATTCTTAGAGAGCTTTGATATGAAAATCAAAAAGCCCTTTTTACCCACAGAGATTTTAAAAATCATTCAAAAAAAGCTTGCTTTTAACACAGATGAATCAAATAAAGATTCTGATTCAAACGCTTCAGAAACAGAAATTTTAGAGCAAACTTCACAAATTTTAGAAACTAATTGGGATGAATTGGAAAATTTAGGCGATTTAGAAGCTCTCTCACAAGAAGAATCTAATACCGAAGAGCAATTACTTTCTACCACACAAACACCAGAAGAAACTCAAGAATTACCGACCCAAGAACTCGCAACGATGAAAGAATTAGTTCAAGAAATTCAAGAAAATGCTGACCAGCAAGAGAAAGAAGTTGAAGAAAATACTGAGACTCAAGATGTGAAAGAAGTTGAAGAAAATACTGAGACTCAAGATGTGAAAGAAGTTGAAGAAAATACTGAGACTCAAGATGTGAAAGAAGTTGAAGAAAATACTGAGACTCAAGATGTGAAAGAAGTTGAAGAAAATACTGAGACTCAAGATGTGAAAGAAGTTGAAGAAAATACTGAGACTCAAGATGTGAAAGAAGTTGAAGAAAATACTGAGACTCAAGATGTGAAAGAAGTTGAAGAAAATACTGAGACTCAAGATGTGAAAGAAGTTGAAGAAAATACTGAGACTCAAGATGTGAAAGAAGTTGAAGAAAATACTGAGACTCAAGATGTGAAAGAAGTTGAAGAAAATACTGAGACTCAAGATGTGAAAGAAGTTGAAGAAAATACTGAGACTCAAGATGTGAAAGAAGTTGAAGAAAATACTGAGACTCAAGATGTGAAAGAAGTTGAAGAAAATACTGAGACTCAAGATGTGAAAGAAGTTGAAGAAAATACTGAGACTCAAGATGTGAAAGAAGTTGAAGAGTTAACTGAAACTCAAGATGTGAAAGAAGTTGAAGAGTTAACTGAAACTCAAGATGTGAAAGAAGTTGAAGAGTTAACTGAAACTCAAGATGTGAAAGAAGTTGAAGAGTTAACTGAAACTCAAGATGTGAAAGAAGTTGAAGAAAATACTGAAACTCAAGAGCTTTCAACTCCACAGGGTTATGAAAAAATTGAGGATATTCCTGAACCGGTTATGGCTAAAGCTGTGGGAGAAGAATTACCCCTTTCTAATGAATACACTACAGAACCAACCAAAGAACCCACTAAAGAAGAGAATAACACAGACGCCCTAGAAACGACCAAAGAAACTACAAGCGATGACACTTCTAATTCTCTTGAGTTATGCTTGAGTTTGCAAGATTTGTTTAAAAATCTCAACCAAAAGTCTTTAGAAAGCCTTCTAGAAGGCAAGACCTTAAACATTAAAATCACTTTAGAGGATAAAAACTCCCATGCATAGTGCAACTAATTTGCTGATTCTTTCAGGTCCTAGTGGGGCTGGAAAAAGCACCCTTACCAAATATTTACAAGAAAATATCTCTCAAATCTATTTTTCTATTTCTACAACCACTCGCAAACAAAGAGAAGGCGAGATTAATGGATTACACTATCATTTTGTCAGCGAAGAAGAGTTTAAACTAGGCATAGAAAAAGGGCAATTTTTGGAATGGGCTATTGTGCATAATCATTACTATGGCACATCTAAACTTCCTGTAGAAAAAGCCTTAAAAGAAGGGCAAATCGTTATTTTTGATATTGATGTGCAAGGGCATAGAGACATCAAAAAGCACTATCCTAACGCATGCTCAGTGTTTATCAACACTAAAAATCAAGAGATTTTAAAAGAACGCTTGCTTTTAAGAGGAACAGATTCTAAAGAGACCATAGAAAAGCGATTAGTTCATGCCTATAATGAAATGCAGTTTTTAGAAAGCTTTGATTATCTCATTATAAACGACAATTTAGAAAAATCTAAAGATGCAATATTAAGCATTGCTAAGACTTTAGCCTATCGCAAAAAAGCGTTTAATTTTGAAAAAGTCTTAAGAGTTTGGAAAAACGACTAGACTAAAGCCTATCAATTATTTTTTAAACAAGCTATAATTTGGGAATTAAAATCAATGAATACATCAAGGAGTTAAAATTATGGGTGGATTTACAAGCATATGGCACTGGGTCATTGTCCTATTAGTGATTGTTTTATTATTTGGAGCTAAGAAAATTCCAGAGCTAGCTAAAGGCTTAGGTAGTGGGATTAAAAATTTCAAAAAAGCCGTGAAAGATGATGAAGAAGACTTGGCTAAAACAGAGCCAAAAACCCTAGACGCTCAAGCGAAAGCTAACGAAACTAACGAAATTAAAAGCACTCAAAAACAAGAAAGTTAGAAATGCACACTCTCATTAAGAGCGTTTTAGAAGAAATTTTAGAAACTGAAGTCGTTATTGAATACCCTAAAAACAGAGAGCATGGGCATTATGCCACGCCCGTTGCCTTTAATCTAGCAAAGGTCTTTAAAAAACCGCCTTTAGCTATCGCTGAAGAGCTGGTTGTTAAAATCAGCTCGCATTCAAAAGTTCAAGGATTTTTTGATAGCGTAGTTGCTTGTAAAGGTTATATTAATTTCACCCTTTCTTTGGGCTTTTTGGAGCGTTTCACTCAGAGTACTTTGGAATTAAAAGAAAAATTTGGCTCTAAAACTCCTAGTAAAAATTCTCAAAAAATCTTTTTAGAATATGTGAGCGCTAACCCTACAGGGCCTTTACATATAGGGCATGCAAGGGGGGCGGTATTTGGCGATAGCTTGGCAAGAATCGCCCGCTTTTTAGGGCATGAAGTTCTATGCGAATACTATGTGAATGATATGGGGGCTCAGATTCGCTTGCTAGGGCTTTCAGTATGGCTTGCTTATAAAGAGCATGTTTTAAAAGAGAGTGTAACTTACCCAGAAGTCTTTTACAAAGGCGAATACATCATAGAAATCGCAAAGCTTGCTAGTAAGGATTTAGAGCCTAGCCTTTTTGAGCAAAACGAAGAAGTGATTATTGAAGTCTTAAGCGGCTATGCTAAGGATTTAATGCTTTTAGAAATCAAGGACAATTTAGATGCTTTGGGCATTCATTTTGATTCCTATGCGAGCGAAAAAGAAACTTTTAAGAATAAAGACAAAGTGTTTGAACGCCTAGAAGCAGCGAACACCCTTTATGAAAAGGATTCTAAAGTTTGGCTCAAATCTTCGTTACACCAAGACGAAAGCGATAGAGTGCTTATCAAAGAAGATAAGAGCTACACTTATTTAGCCGGCGATATTGTCTATCATAATGAGAAGTTTAAGCAAGATTACACCAAGTTCATCAACATTTGGGGAGCAGACCACCATGGCTATATCGCTAGGGTAAAAGCCAGCCTTAATTTCTTGGGCTATGATTCTAACAAACTTGAAGTTTTACTCGCTCAAATGGTGCGGCTACTCAAAAACGGCGAACCTTATAAGATGAGTAAGCGAGCGGGCAATTTTATCTTAGTTAAAGATGTAGTAGAAGATATAGGCAAGGACGCCTTGAGATTTATTTTCTTAAGCAAACGCCTTGATACGCATTTGGAATTTGATGTAAACAGCCTGAATAAGCAGGACAGCTCAAACCCTGTTTATTACATCTATTACGCTCATTCTCGCATTCATACCATGCTAGATAAATCAGCTTTTTCTCAAGAAGAGATTTTAAAAACCCCCTTAAACCATTTGAATGCTGAAGAAAAATACTTGCTCTTTAGTGCCTTAAGCCTACCTAAAGTCATTGAGTCTTCTTTTGAAGAATACGGCTTACAGAAAATGTGCGAATACCTAAAAACTTTAGCTTCTGAGTTTCACAGCTTCTATAATGCCTGTAAAATTTTAGATACCCCTAAGGAAAAAGAGCTTTTAAAGGTGTGTTTGGTCGTTAGCCTAAGTCTTAGAAACGCCCTATCTCTCTTAGGTATAGAGATAAAAAAGAAGCCCTTATCTCAAAATTAAGTTTGAGATTAACCCTTTTATTATAATATTCTCTCGTTATCAAAACTAAGGAGAATATTTATTATGCTTACTCGTATTATAGAACACATGAACGCTCATCATGTAGAAGACATGAAGGGCTTGTTAAAAAAATTCGGACAAATCCATAACGCTGAGAATGTGAAGTTTCAAAGCGTGGATTCTCAAGGCATTGTGATTAGCTACAATGATAATCAAACCTTAAGAATTGAATTTAGCGAAGAGATTAAAGACCCCAAAGATTATAAAAATGCCATTATTGAGCTGTGTCAGAGTGTAGAAAAAACCCATGATTTAAAAGGTGTTGAAGAAGAAATCAAAGCCTTTAGAGAAAGCTTTGATTCTATTTGTTTAGCGACCTTACACCCTAATGGGCATGTGGTATGCTCTTATGCAAGCCTTATGTTTGATGGCAAGCAATACTATATTTATGTGAGTGAAGTGGCAGAGCATTTTGCCAGCCTTAAGCACAACCCAGAGAATGTAGAAGTCATGTTCTTAGAAGATGAAAGCAAAGCCAAATCAGCGATTTTGAGAAAACGCTTGCGTTATAAGACTAAAGTGCGTTTTATTGAAAGGGGAGCTGAGTTTGACAAAGCATTTGACGCTTTTATTGAAAAAACAGGCGGAGCTGGGGGCATTAAAACCATACGCACCATGCAAGATTTCCATTTAATCGCACTAGATTTTGGCAAGGGTCGCTATGTAAAAGGCTTTGGTCAAGCCTATGATATTTCAGGCGATAGCATCACTTACGCCGGAGCTAAAGGCAACCCACACACTTTCGTGCATAAGAAATAAATTAGAGAGAGTCCTAGCTCTCTCTAATTTATCCTAAAAAACACTCTTCAATAATAATTTTAATGAAATTTAGTTGCTTCACCCCTATTTACAAGCCATAAATTTGGCATTTTATAAACAATAAACAAAACGAATTTATTGTGGGTTTTTTGTGTTAACAAAAAATAAGCGAAAGCTTTAACGGATAATTAGAGTAACAACCCTATGCTCTCATCTTATCATCTCATTTAAGAGCCTTGACTTTTAAGCTAAAGTCAGCGTGGGGGCCACCTGTAAAAGGGCATAGACATGAGCCTGTAACCACGCCATCATTCAAGCTCGCACTTTTGCCCCCTAGAATAATATCGCCACTATCTATAACGACACTATTTGCTGTTATTGTGGCGTTTTCTTTAGCCTTAATCGTGGCGTTAGAGCATTCTATGATTAGCTCCTTTAAACTCTCCACTTTTAGCACGCTGTCTTTGTAGGTTATTTTTGTGCCGTCTTTATATAATATGGTTTCGGCATCGCTTTCTAGCTCTTTTTCATCATTGATAATGCTAGTGCCTAGCACTAAAGAAAATCCTTGAATTTTCAAATATAGCACCACCTCATCTTTGGTCGGTGGTATATAGTGCGTTTTGAAGCCATTTTGTAATTTAGTGTATGGAACAAAATCGCTTTGTGTGCCATTATATACTACTCTTACAAGGCTTTTATTGACTTCTATAATCTTTGCGAGATAGATTTTTGCTTCCCCAAATTCCATTATATTACCTTTCATGTGTGATTAGTCAGCGTGGGTAACTACTCCAGCATTTTACACTATATGCTCCATACTCCCCATAGCTAAAGCTAGGGGCTTTATAGCGTTTTTTGTAAAATCGCTTTAACTCCAAAACACCCCCATAAAAGCCTTTTAACGCCGTTTTTCTAGTGTCTTATTGTATCTAAAGTAAAAATACCTATCTCTTTACAAAATACAAAATAGAGCCTTTAAACAGCTTTATTCAAAAATTCCCCTTTTTCGCGGTTTGGAACCGTACGGAGTGGATTTTGCTAGGAAGAACCTATTATTTGGTTTGGTTGTAGTCTAGTCTTTTCTAGGTCCTACACTCTCTACTGACTAGCAACCCTAACACGAAGCTAAGCATTACATTTTTGGTTTTCTTTTTGGTTTGTTTTTTATAGAGTTTTGGTTTTTGTTTTGTAGGGGTTAGGCTTTGTTGTTTGGTTATGGTCTTAAAAACGCTCTTATTAAGTTAAGTTTTTCTTTATATAGAATGCCCCCAAACTTGCTCGGTTTCTAATTTGAATAAAATTTTAATAGATTATTGCTCCCCATTAGTTAAGTATGAAGAAATGCTAACTATTACTCATAGGCATAGAAACGAAAATCTTAATGCTTCAGGTAGCACACGAGAAACTTGCTTACTCTACTTAGTATATCATTATCAAAATGAGATTTTGGAGCGTTTAAACAATGATAAAAATTTATCGCTATTAATTTATGAAAAAAATCAATCTTTCAACGACCTTAGAAAATTCCTAGTCATTTTCAACCGCTATGGTATGTCTTTAACCAAAGAAGATATTAAGAGTATAGAGCTAAAAGAAAGAGATGGTAAGAAATCTTTATGCATCGTTATTAAATACGATGAAAAAATTAAAACAGAATTTATCCAAAAACATAGCAAAAAGGAAGCGGATAGAGCAAGGTTTAAGAAAAGAAGTCGTAGTCTTTGATAGTCTCTGTTTGGAATTTAAGACAGCTTTGAACTGCATTCAAAGTCCTAGAAAGATTATTTTTTCACAGTCTCTCCTTTTGTAATGCTAGTGGGAGCTATTCTTGATTTTTATACTGATATTTACAAAAAATCAAAACCAAAAAGACCAAGATAAAATAAAACTATGATTAAGATATAAGAGCAATGGAGATTGTTTTTTAAAAAAGACATTTGAATGCAAAAACTAAAAGATTTTATTAACAAACACGAAAGCCTTTGCTATGTTTTAGGATTGCTAATCCTAATGGTGCCTTTAATTATCAACCATATAGATAGAGAGATGAGAATACTAGCAAACGCTTTGACTATGCTTATTTTTGCTTTGCTGTATGCTAAGAACATAAGATGAGATTTTAAAATGCCATACAAAATATTTAAAAACCCTTTATGACAACCTCACTTGTTATAACCTTATTATTCTAATTTTAGTGAAACACCCCTCGCTAAAGCGAGGAGCTTCCTAACTAAAGCACCCTACTGAATGCTAATACGAAAGGCTTTGCTCTTTAAAGTCTGCAAGGCTATTTCCTAACCCAAGAAGACTTAACCCTTTGCTTAAAATATTACTTGCGGCGTTTATATCTCTATGCTCTATATATCCGCAATTTTGACACAGATATTCTCTATGATTTAATTTAAGCTCGTGGTTGATTTGCCCACAACTATGACAAGTTTTACTCGTATATTGTGGGGGAGCTTTCACTAACAATTTGCCATTATGCTGTTGTTTGTAGTCTAAAAAAGAGATGATTTGATAGAATGAAGTATTTAGTATAGACTTATTAAGCCCACTCTTTTGTTTAACATTTTTGAGTTTGGCTCTTTTGGTCATGTTCTTAATTTGTAAGTCTTCAACTACTATCAATTCAAATTGCTTTGAAAGTTCGCTTGTGATTTTATGGTATCTGTCTAGTTTTTGATAGCTTGATTTATCAAAGGCTTTGTTTAATTTTTTTTGAGTTTTGTAAAAATTACCTCCTAGTTTGATTTTATTTTGTTTAGATTTTAAAACCCTACGGCTTTGTTTTCTTTGTAGTCTTTTAAATTCTTTAGAGTATTTTTTAAAAGAATGTAGTTTAGAATAAGTAGGAATAAGTCGTTTTAGATTGATATTTTCATCTACTTTTAAACCTAGTTCTTTCATGTCTTTTTGGTATTGTTCTAGGTCGGTTAGTTTTTCATATTCTTTTAAATCAACGCTTAAAGCTATATCATAGATATTTAAGTCCACACCGACACAATTTCTAGGCTCTTTAATAGTGTTAAGCTCTTTTTCGTATTCTATGCTAAAACTAACAAAATATTTTTGATGAGAGCAAGAGACTACGATTTGTTTAATCTTAGCATTAAGGGGTAAGTCTCTATGCATACGCATTTTTAAGGGCATTTTCATTAAGTTAAACATCTTAAAGCGTTCGTTAAAGTCTTTGATAGAAAAGCCTTGATTATTCCAAGTAAAACTTTGTTTAGCAAATTTAGAGTTTTTAAATTTAGGAAAGCCCCTATTTTTGACTTTAAAGGCATCTCTTAAGGCTCTTTCTGCATTCATGCGTGATTGTTGAGCGACTACACTACTAAAACTTAAATTCCTAGCTTTTAAATGGTGCTTAATCGCACTATCTAATTCGCTTGATTTTTGCCATTTTCTTTGTTTAGTGGGTAAATCTTTGTTTTTTTCGTATTGCTCTTGTTGTAGATTTAAGCAAATGTTATAGGCTTGGTTATAGACAAAAAAAGAGTGTTGTAATTTGGTCTGTTGCTCTTTGGTAGGATACAAACGAAATTTAAAGCCCTTATTTACTTTCATAGAAAGATTTTAGCATAATTTAGTTAAACTTGGTCTATGAAACAAATTGATAATATTAGACATGGCAGACATTGTGTTTTTTTAATGCATGTGCATTTAGTATTTGTAACTAAATATAGGCGTAAAGCATTCAACAAAGAAGTTATAGACTTTTTAGGTTCTGTATTTGCTAAGGTATGCAAAGACTTTGAAAGCGAGTTAGTAGAATTTGATGGGGAAAGCGACCATGTGCATTTACTTATCAATTATCCACCAAAAGTTAGTGTTAGTAGGTTAGTTAATTCTTTAAAGGGTGTTAGTAGTCGTTTGGTTAGACAACAAAATTTTAAAAATGTTAAAGCTACTTTGTGGGGCAATCATTTATGGTCGCCTAGTTATTTTGCTGGAAGCTGTGGGGGTGCTCCTTTAGAAATCATTAAGCAATATATCCAAGAGCAAGAAACACCACATTAGATTTGCTAACCTTTTGTTTTTAGGTTAAATGACACTAAAAAATAGCCTAACGGCTATTGACGCTTACATCTCCGCCCTAAAGGACGGAGTTTTTCGCTTTGTTGGGATAAATTATTACTTCCCAATAATTGATACTACTATTAGCTATCTCTTACTAACTTAATTACTTATTAGATAATTCTGTATAATTCATTAAAGTTAATTCAAAATCTATATCATTATGACATACTTTTAAAACAACTAAATTTAAGGAAAATAACATGACCATTTGTATTGCTAATGAAAAGGGTGGTAGTGGTAAAAGCACGCTTTGTGTAAACTTAGCCGTGCAATTACTAAAAGACAATAAAGAAGTGGTTGTTTTAGATATTGATAATAAAACTTTTAGTTTATTTAATCGTGGTAATGGCTTTAGCGATACTTTAAAGCAAATGGTATCTAAGTATGAGAATATCCTTATTGATACTAAGGGGGAATATAGCAAGGAAACCCAAAAAACCATGCTTTGCGGTTTAGAAGAGTAAAAAAACATAAAAACAAACACAGCAAGGAGCATACAAGTATGGATTTACAACAAATTGATGAGCTAGAAAAAAAGTTTGAAGAACAAGAAGAACAACAAGCCCAAGATACCCCCTTAGAGCAAGAGCCTAGCATAAAGGAAGTAAAAACCCCTAAAAAAAGGGGGCGTAAAAAGAGCTTGTTAGATGAAGATAAGAAAAAGAGCTTTAACATTGCTTTTAGTCCATCTGTTATAAAAGAACTTGATGAATTTTTGCTAGAATTTGGCTCATTTAAAGAGACACGAAGCACTTTTATTGAAGAAGCGCTTATTAGGCATTTAAAACACAGAAAAAACACCCAAGAGCAGAAACTCTTAAAACAAATTGAAAAACTAAAAAACAAAGGAATAGATAACAATAAACTTGAATGAATTTTTTACGCATAAGGTAGTCTATAAAGACACCCCTTTAAAGTTTAAGGATACACTAGAACAAGAAATCAGCCAAGCTAGTTTGGTAGAGAAGTTAATCTTAGCTAATGTCTTAGCTAATATGGTATTTGCTAAAACAAGCAATGAAAACGCCCCTAAAATTCTTATTTCACGCTTGATGTGTAAATTCAATCCTATTGATTATGAAAGCACTATTAGATGAAGAAGAATATGAATATAACTTAGAATGGCCAAATGAAGAAAAAGAAGACAGGCTCTTTAATTACTTTTTATTTCTAAATGGTGTTAAAGAAAGTAATGCAGAAGAAGTGTTTGATGAAAGTGTAGAAATCTATGATGAATGCTTAATAGAAATCGCTCAAAATGTCCTTAAAGATAAATTTTCTTATGACATTGACTTGTTGCAAGTTTTAGTAAAAGGTTATGCTAAAGAGATTAGAGAATTTTTAGAAAGTAAAGGTAGCGATAAACTGCCTTTGAGAAAAAATAAATGAGATAACAAGGATAGAAAAAATAATGATGGATACACTAGAAAACAATAGGCACATTTTGGAAGAAAAATTAGGCATAAGTTGTGAATTAAAAACAAATGGAACTAGCAAAAATTATTTTTATAAATACAAGGGTTTTACCATTACGCTTTATTCTACTGGAAAAATTCAAGTTCAAGGTAAAGAGTGTGCAGAAAAGGACACTTTAAAACAAGAGATTGATGGGTGACTCTTTAAGAAAGAAGTGTAAGATGTTGCAAATGTTTTGCACAAAATATTCATTATTTATGAGATTCTAGAAAAACAACTAGAGAACTTTTTAAAAATGCTTGATGTAGAAGCTGAAAAAGTAACAAATGATTCGGGAATGACTATCATAGAATCATTGGAAAGTAAGTTGCATAATATTTCAGTTGGTATTGTTCTTTTGACTCTAGATGATAGGGCAATTTCCAAAGCGGATTTTGACAAGGGGAATGAAAATTACCATTTACAAGCGAGACAAAATGTTGTTCTTGAAATGGGAATGCTTATGGCTAAATTAGGTAGAAAAAATGTTATTATCTTAGAAAAAGGCGATATTAAAGGACCATCGGATATTAGAGGTATTTTTCACTTAGATTTAAGGAATATCTTGTAAAAGAGTGGGTGTTAAATTGGCTCAAAAATTAAGAAATTGCTTATGAAAATTAAATCCGATAACTATATAAAATAAGAACCTGTAAGAATAAAAGAAAATACCTGCGATTCTATAAGTCTCACTTCTTATCAAAGCTTAGCAGAACTAGAATTGGTTGAAAGTTAAAAAATGCTCATGACAAACCGATATAAACAAAGCATCAAAAAACTAAGAAAGAAATAAATCAAGAAAAGCTTTAAAAACATTTCCCTATCCCTGCACCGACTTACATTCCCACTCTTGAAAAGAGCAGTATTATCAGCGATGAAGAGCTTGACTTCCAGGTTCGGAATGGTTAACTGGGTAGTTCCTCTTCTCTAAAGACACAAGGAAAAGGGAGTTAAAAACAAAATCGTTGTTTGTTCTTAACTCCCCTTTCTACTAGGGAAAATATTTTTAACAAAGAAGATTGTTAATCGCCTATAAGTTCTCGTAAAACCCAATCTCTCTTACACTCAGTAAGGCAGTGGTAACTTATCCATGCTTAATTGTCGTTATTTTATAAAAAAGCAAAAAACAAGCCAAACGCTCTATTAGTAGTAGTCAGCTAAACATATTACTATGCTTACACATCTACCCTATCAAGCACATAGTCTTTGTGCGAGCTTCAGGGAAAGTTAATCTTGGAGTTGGCTTCCTGCTTAGATGCTTTCAGCAGTTATCACATCCGTGTGTAGCTACCCAGCGATGCTCTTGGCAGAACAACTGGTGCACCAGTGACACGTCCATCCCGGTCCTCTCGTACTAGGGACAGCTCTCCTCAACTTTCCTACGCCCACGGCAGATAGGGACCGAACTGTCTCACGACGTTCTGAACCCAGCTCGCGTACCGCTTTAAATGGCGAACAGCCATACCCTTGGGACCTGCTCCAGCCCCAGGATGCGATGAGCCGACATCGAGGTGCCAAACCTCCCCGTCGATGTGAGCTCTTGGGGGAGATCAGCCTGTTATCCCCGGGGTACCTTTTATCCTTTGAGCGATGGCCCTTCCACACAGAACCACCGGATCACTATGACCGACTTTCGTCTCTGCTTGACTTGTATGTCTCACAGTCAGGCTGGCTTGTGCCATTACACTCAACTTGCGATTTCCAACCGCAATGAGCCAACCTTTGCAAGCCTCCGTTACTTTTTAGGAGGCGACCGCCCCAGTCAAACTACCCACCAAGCATTGTCCTGCCTGTGGATAACACAGGCCAGTTAGCTAACAGAAACATCAAGGGTGGTATCTCAAGGATGGCTCCATAAGAGCCAAAGCCCTTACTTCAAAGCCTCCCACCTATCCTGCGCATGATATTCCCATTAGCAGTGCTAAGCTGTAGTAAAGGTCCACGGGGTCTTTCCGTCTTGCCGCGGGTAGGAGGAATTTTCACCTCCACTACAATTTCACTGAATCTCTGGTTGAGACAGCTCCCATCTCGTTACGCCATTCATGCAGGTCGGTATTTAACCGACAAGGAATTTCGCTACCTTAGGACCGTTATAGTTACGGCCGCCGTTTACTCGGGCTTCAATTCAACGCTTCATCTTGCGACTGACGCATCCTCTTAACCTTCGAGCACCGGGCAGGCGTCACACCTTATACTTCCTCTTACGAGTTGGCAAAGTGCTGTGTTTTTGGTAAACAGTCGGGAGGGACTCTTTGCTGAGACCACATTGCTGTGGCACACCTTATCGCGAACTTACGGTGCTAGTTTGCAGAGTTCCTTAACCAGAGTTCTTTCACGCGCCTTAGAATACTCATCTCATCTACCTGTGTCGGTTTGCGGTACGGACGACCATGGATATGCTTAGAGGCTTTTCTTGGCACGACGGTATCAGCGATTCTCTCTTTGTTCTAAAAGAACTCAAAGAGCCTGTCAAGTTTCGAATACAGAGGTGGATTTGCCTTCCCTCCAATCTACGCCTTTCGACTAGCACTTCCATCAGCTAGCTCGCTTAACCCTATGCGTCCCCCCATCACGCTCCATAGTCGGTATGGGAATATTAACCCATTTGCCATCGCCTACCCCTTTCGGACTCGGCTTAGGACCCGACTAACCCTACGATGACGACCATCGCGTAGGAAACCTTAGATTTACGGCGGATACAATTCTCATATATCTTATCGTTACTCATTCCTGCATGCTCACTTCTATACGCTCCAGCACTCCTTACCGGTATACCTTCAACACTGTATAGAACGCTCTTCTACCACTGTGCATCAGCACAATCTACAAATTCGGTGTCTATCTTAGCCCCGTTATATTTTCAGCGCATGACCACTAGACCAGTGAGCTGTTACGCTTTCTTTAAAGGATGGCTGCTTCTAAGCCAACCTCCTGGTTGTTTGAGTAGCCACACATCTTTTTCCACTCAGAATAGAACTTAGGGACCTTATTTGGTAGTCTGGGTTGTTCCCCTTTTGACGATTGATTTTATCACCCACCGCCTGACTCCCAAGATACGATAAAAGGTATTCGAAGTTTGATAGGGTTTGGTACCGCGGCGAGCAGCCCTAGCCCAATCAGTGCTCTACCCCCTTTTATTATCACTTGAGGCTATACCTAAATATATTTCGAAGAGAACCAGCTATCACTAAGTTTGTTTGGCCTTTCACCCCTATCCACAGCTCATCCCAACCCGTTTCAATGGGTACGAGTTCAGTCCTCCACGCGCTATTACACGCGTTTCAACTTGGCCATGGATAGATCACTTAGCTTCGGGTCTGCAGCATCTGACTAAATCGCCCTATTCAGACTCGCTTTCGCTACGGCTTCGCATACGCTTAACCTTGCCAGATACCACAACTCGCAGGATCATTATGCAAAAGGCAGTCCATCACCCTGATAAATCATAGGGCTCTGAATGATTGTAAGCAGATGGTTTCAGGTTCTATTTCACTCCGCTCACTGCGGTTCTTTTCACCTTTCCCTCACGGTACTTGTTCGCTATCGCTCAAAGAGTAGTATTTAGGGTTGGAGAGTGGTCTCCCCGGCTTCAACCAAGATTTCACGTGTCTCGGCCTACTCTGGATACTGCTACCTAAGAACACCTTGTCGCATACAAGGCTATCACTTTCTATGGCTTACCTTTCCAGGTAACTCTGCTAAAGTGTTCTAGTGGATATTGCAGTCCTCAACCCCGAATGCAAGCACTCGGTTTGCCCTCTTCCCCTTTCGCTCGCCACTACTTAGGGAATCTCGTTGATTTCTTTTCCTCTAGTTACTGAGATGTTTCACTTCACTAGGTTCGCTCTCTATATTAGAGTAACTAATATCTCTATTAGTTGGGTTGCCCCATTCGGACATCTACGCATCAATGCTCCTTGACAGCTCCGCATAGCTTATCGCAGTCTAGTACGTCCTTCATCGCCTCTCTTTGGCAAGGCATCCGCCATCTGCTCTTAAAAGCTTGTTTTAAATTCTAAAATATCCTTTAAAACCCGCCTTTTTATATAATGAATAACGACAATTGCATGAATATTCTTCAACACTACCACTGCCTTACTGAATATAAGACAGAGTAATTGTAGTTTTACTTTACTTTTACATAGGCTATTAACAATATTAAATCAAATAACTTCGTTTTAGTGATAACTTGCTAAAATGTTTTGATTAAAAATACCCATAAACTCTCAAACCTTAAACCCAAATCTAAAAAGTTTGACTTTAATCAAATCTCTTTATATTTTTGCTTTTTAAAGTCTGTTAGCTCTTGGTTAAATTTAATAACTTTTAAGCTTGTCGTTAAAAACGAAATGTAATTATAGACACGCAATGCTTAAAGTTTGCTTAAACTAATAGAATTATTTAGAATAGAGTTTGATTGAGCAGCAAATAAAAAGTTTAAAAGTTTTTTGGAAATTGTTGGGGAATGGGGTCAGAGAAGATTAGAAAGCTGTAAAAAACTATAATCTGAATAAGGTAGTATCCGAAATATGAGACATATCAAATTATTAAAGAAAGTCCTAACCAAACACAAAACAACAAAGAATAAAGAGCGAGTTTTAATAACAATAGGATCTAAACCCTAAAAAGCTCTAGTAAGCAAAGACATAATTAAGATAGAAGCTATACATCTTTCTGTATTCAAGTTTTGCACCCATAAAGCTATAGTAGTTAGCGTTAATGGTGGGGATTTTCATTCCAAATTCTAAGCCATGTTGTGGGGCTTTAGAATTTTTACTTTCAGCCAGATTCACTCTAGTGCCAAAATTGAATAAAAATTGGAAATTAGACGAACTGATATTAGCTTTATAAACGCTGTTAACGTTTTCTAAAACCACTCTATTATTATTAATCCATGAAGTGCCAGCCAATGCGATTCCTGCAAAGAAACCAAAGATAGTTTGCCAGCCTTACCAAAAACAGTCATGTCTTTATCATTGATTAAGTTATATAGCCCATCTGCACCCACACCATAAGTGAGCACATTAGAGCTAGAATCAAAGAAGCTAGACTTAATATTAGTGTGGTTATAGTCAAAGAAGCCATAATACCTTGCACCATAGCGTTTCTCAGTGCCAAAGAATTGTTTATAGCCTGCCATAATGCCAATACCATTCATCACTCCGCTGTTATCTTGAGACTTAATCACCCCTACATGCCTAAAAGGGTTATTCCCCATAGTGTCTAAAGCCTTAGTAAGGTTGGAAGCTTGAGTTTGGTTGATGTGATACAAAACATTGTTATTCACAGGTGCATCGGAGCTAATCGTTGAGTAAGCAGTGGACTAAATAGATTCACCTAGGCTCTGTGTGTTGGCAAAAGAGTCTCTTAGAGCCACTTTATTGGAAGCTAGATGCACCACATTATTAGCAAGATGGACATTTTGAACGCTCTCATTCCCATAATATTTGAACTGCTTGAGTGGAATTTTCTTGCTCGCCTGAAACCTTGGATTGCGAGTTTTGTTGAACCTTATTAAGATTTGTAGAATCTGTAACGAGCTGCTGTGCTGCTTGAAACATTTTTTGCACTTGTTAGAAAAAGGAGAAAGCTTTGATACCACCAGCGTTGGGTTGACCAAATTTACTTGGAGCACTCTCAAAAATCCATGGATTATGCCATACTAAATCATTCATCAAATCCTGCACAACCCTTAAAAGTGATTGTGGGAATTGTAGATTGCTAGGCGTAGAACTTGCTACGCTAGAAACAGCTACTTGAGGAGTGTCTGTGTCAGCAGGAACAGAAACTTTTTGACCATTAGCACATTTTCCATTTAGACCACAGAGTTGGGCTGACTATCTTTAAGCTCATCGGCTAATTTTCTCATTTTTTCAAATGTATTTTTAGTTACACTCCCCAGAACTTCATCTATTTGAACATTATTGTTAATGTAGCGTAAAAACAAATCCCACACCACTAATACAGCTTTAATACTTGCATTGACCACTTGGAATGCGGATAAGTTTGCTTTGTTGGCATAATTATAATTATTGTTAGAAAAAGATTAGATATTGCTTATAGCACTACTGATAAGATAAGATTAGTATCTGAACCCTTTTTTACGGCACAATTAAGTTCAGTAAGTTAGGCCAAAGAATTTTGCAACTCTTGGTAGTAATTGGCTAATTGTTTGATTTCGCCGGTGTTTTTAGCAATTTGAGTGGCTTGACCAAGTTGATACCCCACGCTTATAAAATAGCCATTGTATTCAGTAAATACAAAATGTGGGGTTAAAAATAAGCTTAGAATTAATGCTATGGTTGTTTTTTGTATAAATTTCCTTTTAAGAAAGTAGCATTCAAATATCATCGTGGTTGTAGCCTTATTAAGTATGATTTAGTCATTTTAGTGTGTGATTTATTGGTAGGTATTATTTATTAGTGGCGTTCTTTTTGCGGAGTGTAGTTTTTAAAAATCTCATTATCTAGTCATCTATTCTTTGAACAGATTTAAGAAAGATTGTTGTAGAATAAACACCCCCCTAAGTAGGTTTATGGGGATAAATTTTAAATAAAGGAGTTTGTTATGGCTAGAAAACATGGCAAAAACTCCTAGAAGACATTATGCCTTGAAATTAAGTTTTTAGGGCTTAAAGTTGTTGTTTCTTTAGAGAGATAGCTTGTAAAGTTTTTCAAAAGTTTCCTTTAAAGCCTTTTTAGGTTTTAAAGGTTTTCTCTAAAAGATTTATCCTTAGCTTGTGAGGTTAAAAACAATCAAGCTTTTTAAAATTAAAACTCCTTTAAATTTTATCCTAATTTAATCGCTCTTTTTAGTGGCATTTGTTTTCTTGGCAATTTTAAAGTGTGTTTTAAAAAATAAAATTTAAGTTATAATTGAAGTCTAAGGAAGTTAAATACCTAAAGAAGTAGGACTTCTCTAGGCGTTGGCTCTCTAAATTTAATTTAGAAAGGAGCCGACATGAACATTGTTACTATAGCAAAAAAGCTAAAATACCACTCTCATGCCTACATTTCCGGTTACATTAATATCTTGGTATTGCAAGCCAAATCTAAGCCCAACCCCAGCATTCACATACGCCAAACGCCATAAACGCATTTCGCCCCCTGTTACTAAGCTTGCAAAAGTGTTGAACGCTCCGCCTTTGCGATACAACAAAGTGTTTTCACCCATAAAACGCACCACTTTATCGCCTTTAGAATGCACCAAAATATCCCTACCTAACTTAGCTGTTACAAAATAATAGGAATTTTTACCAAAATATTGACGGCTTTCTAAACCCACATTGAGCGTTAAAATGGATTTGTTAGTAGGGTTAGCATCAGTAGCGAATTGTTGATAGGCTAAATTATTCATTTTACCTTTTATGCCACTTAATCCCATGAAATAATAGCTCAAGCCCACTTGGGGTTTTAAGATGACGCTCTTATGTTTAAAAATAAAATCATAGCCATAATTCCCATTAAGACTGGTTGTCCAAGTGTTATAGTTGTAGTGCTGGTTTAATACAGAGAGCAAGGCATTATGAGAATCAATGGTTGTAGTATTGCTTCCATAAGTCTCATTCGCACTCAAAGTGATTTCGCTTCTTTTTACAAAGGCTCTTGCATACATTCCCACATTCACATTATTAGAAAGAGAACTCATAATACGCCCATTAAACCCACTATATCCATAAGCTACATAACCCCCAAGAATCACATTTTTAATAAACCTATCATAGCCCACATTCAAACCATAAAGCGTGCCATTACCCCCAGCTACAAAACTTGCTCCCCCCACCCCTTGAACCCAAACATTGTTTTTATGCTTGTCTCGCTCTGTGTATTTAAGAATGAAATCTAAGGCGTTAGGATTAGCATCACTAAACCGCTTGTTTTTAAGCTCTAACAAACGCTCAAACAAGTTTGGCTCCACTTCAGCCCTAAAATTAGAAAGCTTAGTCAAACGACTGGTTTGCTGGGTGTAGCTTGCAATTTCTAAGAGCCTTGTAGCGTTATTTCTAAAACTAGGGTTAGAAATTAAACTCATGGTGTTTTCAAGGTCTCTAGCTACATTCAACACTTCATTCAAAGAATGGTTTTGCAAATAAATCGGTGCAAAAAGCGGATTTTCTTTAGACTCTATCATCAATTTTGAAAGCCACCTAATAACGCCACTCCCCCCTATGGTTTCAATTTGAGTTAAAGCGTTTTTACCTTGAATCCCCACAATATAATCTTGTAGAGTAGGGGGTATAAAATCCATGATTTTATGCCCATAGGACATCTTAATTTGGTTATACAAAATAGAAAGACTTAGAATATTGTTCTTTATGGTGTTTTTTGTGGGGGTTTCTTGAGTTACGCTATCTTTGTTTAGAGCCGGCTCTAACGCTACACTTAATAATAACCCCTTATCTTGCAATTGAACTTGTTGCCCCAAATAAGTCAACACACCATTTTTTTCTTCTATATGGTGTCCGTTAATATTGATTAAAGTATAGAGTTTTAAATAAGATTGCAAGCTATTTGGGTTGATGTTGTAGTTAATGTAACGATTGCTTTTTAATAAAGTATAAGTTGTATCATTAGCCACACTATTAGTAATGTTGATAAAAGGCGCGTGAGTGGTATTGAGATTGACTACACCCCCCACTTGAATGAGTGGCATTGTAGGGTTTTGAGAATTTGCTAAATTAAAATGTATTGCCCCCAAATTGTTTAAACTCCCCCCTACTTCTATGCCATAAATACCGGTGCTTAAAGAAGCGTTTTGTGCGATAGTTAAATGGTTACGCACCCCTATTTTATGAGTGGTGTTATTATTAAATTCGCCTTGAATATTCAAATCATTCGTTGTAAAGCTTGCATTTTCGCTTAAACTTGCTTTTTGAGAAATAATTAAGTGATTGCCTTGAAAGGAAGCGTTATTATAGAGATATAAATTTTTGATACTTGAAGAACCTTTAATCTTTGAAAAATCAACCATCCCATTAGCATAAATATTGCCTGAAAAATTAAAATTATTTGCTGTAACGCTCAAACTCTCATCATTATTATTCAAGACAATTTGCGTGTTATGATTTGAAGAAGTGTCATTTTGGCTAGAATGCGTTGGACTGATAAGCTCACAAGAATTTGTAGGACTAGATGCATTTGAAGTAATAGAGTTTTTTGGAGTTTCACTCACACAGCTTGCATTCACGAAAATATTTCCTTGAGACACGGACACATTGTTATTTGTAGCGTTAATATTAAGCCCATTGCTTGCATTAAGCGTGGTAATATCAATGTTAGAAACTTGATGAGACAATAAATTAAGCGTGCCTAGGTGTTTACTAAACTCCATGCGATTGTTTCCAGCAAAGACTAGCGAACTCCCCGCATTAAAGCTTAGTGTTCCCCCATTTGCATTAGAGAAGCTAGAATTTTGCACAAAAATCACACCTTGAGCGTTAAAATTAAAATCTCCTTTTTGCCACACTTGACTTAAACCATAAGGAGCAAAAAGCCCTTTATTGCCTAAACTAGGCATTAAATCTCCCAAACCTTTTTCATAAATCAAACCCAAGCCCTTAGCACTAAGGACTTTATCTAACACACCTTTAACTTGCTGGTTTTGTAACAGGCTTTTTATAGAATTAAGAGTGTCTTGCCCTAAAAACTCGCCTATCATTTTTTCGCCCAAAGTTATTGCATCGTTTTTCAAAGCGTTGCTAGGATTGACAACATCTTGTAATACCACACTAATTACTTGCCCTATATCATTTGCTGAAATATAACCTGTAATTTGATTAAACAAATTCTTTTTGCTGAGCAACTCATTAATGGACATGCCACCTATCATTTTCTCAGGGTTTTGTAAATCTATACCCCCTATTCCAGCTAACCCCCCTACTAAGCCTGTCCAAAAACCCAATTTTTGTTTGATTAAATCCTTAATCACCTGATTTAATCCACTATGATTCATCAGATTTTCAAAGTTTTGTTTGCCTAAAAGCTGGTTAAGGCTCTCACCTTTTTCCTTTTCACTTAGAGTTTTACCGATAACACTACTACTCCCTAACATCTCAGCGATTAAATTCCCTAAGCCCCCAGCGTTTGTCATAGATTGCTTGGCCACTTCGCCTAAGATATTAGCAAGCCCAGCTTGATTAAAAACCTTATTGATTCCATCTTGACCTAGCATGCTAAAAATCCCATCGGTTTGAGAGCTTATGATATTAGCCTTATTGAGACTTAATGAAGTCGCACTATTAAAAGTTACGCTCGCACTCCCCCCAGTCCCCCACGCATTCCCACTCCCTAAAGTGCCGGTAAGATAAATCTCTTTTGCGTTGAAAGTCGTGTTGATATAACCCAAAGTGGCTGAGCTAGACTCTAAAAGCTGTCCTAAATAGGTATTTCTAAATTTTTGACAAACTATATCGGTGTGGTTACAAGGCTTTTCATAGCCTAATCCCCCAAACCAAATAGCACTATTCGTATTAGTTTGTCCTATTTTGGTTGCCCCCACAATCAAAGAGCCATTATTGAAATTTTGCACGACAGAATTATTAGCATTACTGATAAATTCGTTAATATTTTTCCAATCACTAGGAGTTATAAGATTTTCAAGCTCATTGAGCTTTTCACCTTGCGAATCACTAAGGCTTGAAAGCGAAAGCTTACCCCCTAAAATCCCTTTTATTTTAGGGTATAAGCCAAGTGCCATTTTCCCTAAGGCTTTAAGATTATTCAAATCATAGCCCTTATTAAAAATGTGTAGGGCTTCAATAGGATTGCCTTGTGCGTTGTAGGTTTGTGGAATAGTGGGTGCTGAAGCGTGGTTAGAACTAGGGTAATAATAGCCTTTAATATTGCTGGTTAGATAGAATGTGCCTTGTGCGTTATCGCTATAGGAATACACACCATTTTTATTAGTGTAAGTCTTTTGATAGTTAAAGATTTCAGGGGCGATGTTATAGAGTGTGTTGTTAATCCCTGGAATTTGAGAGAGCGTAACGCTCAATTGATTGTTTTTAAAACTCTCAGTAATTTTTAACGCATTATTGAGCGGGTTAGTAAAACTATAAGTTTGATTTGTAGCGTCATAAACCCCATCACTAATTTGCATGCCAAAGAAATTGATGTGGTTATACCAAGTGTTATTGCTTATATTTGCTTTAACGATACTATATACACGCTCTTTATTATCACTGAGATTGCTCAATAAATCAATGTTTGCAATATTCAAGTTCCCTTGATTATTGAAAGTAAGATTGCTATTTCCTAAATTTAACACGCTCTGATTATTGTTAGCGTTTAAGAGATTACCCCCTAAGCTCAGTCGTGCATGAACATTAAGGGCTTGATTAAAGGTAATGGGGCTTTGAGAGTTTGAAAACGCATTATCATAGAAATTAAACGCCGTGTTAGTGGCTATCGTGCCAGAATTTTTAAAATCTAAAGAAGAATGATTGCTAAAATTAAACTGACCCCCTAAAGAAACCGCTTTGTTAAACACGATAGAAGAGTTGTTGTTTAGATTAACGCTCAGTTCAGGCGAATTAAAAGTGGTTTCTCCATTAAAATTGATATGAGAGCTATTATTGACAATCAAGCTCGCCTTATCATTGAGCGTTGCGTTGCTGGATACATTAATGGTGCTTTGATTAAGATCTAATGAGCTGGTATCGTTCATGTTTAAACTACCCTTAATTTCAAGGGTTGAATGATTACTCGCACTAATAGAAGCGTTTTGATTGAAATTGATTTGATTAGCCGCAATGGTGCTTGTCCCTACCGAAACGCTTAAATTAGAATTATCAAATACCACTTGATTTGTAGCGTTAATTTGATATAAGCCTGAACTTAAATTCGTGCTGTCAGTAAAATTAATCGTGTTAGTGGCGTTGAATTTAAAGATAGATTGCGTAGCCCCCACATAGCCCCTAAAGGAGCTGTTAGAAAAATCCATGTTTGAAGAAGTGAAGCTAAAATTAGGCTTACCACCATTTTGTGCGGTATTATCTATAAAATGCGAATTTTGAGCTTGAATATTAGCGTTGCTAGAAAAATTCATTTGCGAAACACCTAAAAGACCTGTTCCAGCGGAGCGGTTATATAAAGTCGCATTCGTTAAGATAATACCTTGAAGCCCCTTAAAATTGAGATTTGCACCCCCGCCACTAGAGACACGATTCCCACTTTCAATACTACCGGTAATGTAAATCTTTTGTGCTTCATAATGCCCTGTGATAAAGCCTACACATTGTAAATTCCAACAATGCCCACTTGCATCATTACTCCCTGCTCCCTTATTATCCCCAAAGCGAATCACCACATCAGATTGTGGCGCATCGCTTGCATTCGTCCATAGTTGCTTAGCCCCAAAAACAATAGCACTATTTTGCCCTGTAAAGATTTGAGAAAAGGACTTCGCACTAGAAGTATAAAAATTAATGCTCTTGTCATAATAATAAATTACATCATTTTGATGATTCCCTAAGTTATTGTTATAACTCTTAGGAATATAGGTCATAAAACCTAAGATATTTTGAAAATCTACATGCTTAGGGTCTTCCATATTTTCATGGTAAAACACCATGTCCACACCCAAACGCCTGATAGAAATACTATTTTGTGAAAAAGTTTCTTGAAAATTATAGGTTTGATTATCAATTGTGTAAGTAACATCATAAACCCCTAAGCCATTACCCAAACTAGAACTAGAAACTACCTTTTCACTACTCGCTCCATGCCCTTGATAATTGATGATTTTCCATAGATTCTTAGCAAACGCATTGTTATAATCAATATTTTTAGAAGAGCTAATAATGGTAATAGGGTTGCCATTAGAAATTGCTTGATTAATGTTGATTGTAGAATTTGTGCCAAAAGTAATCGTGCCATTACCAAAAGACAAGGGGTTGTTTAAATTCTTTAGAGTGATGTTATTTAGGGTAACCTTCCCTTTCACGCCCATGTTTGTAGGGCTATCAAAGGTAACATTATTAAACGAAGCATCTCCTTGAATATTGATAGAACCGGTATTGTTAAAAATGGCTTGAGTGCCATTTTGGGTTTTAGCACTAGACTTATTACTATCTGTAGTGTTTCCAAAAACCCCACTCCCAGCCATTTGTATGTGTTGATTAGCGTTAGTAAAATTCCCTTTGAACGAGGTTGTCCCACTAGGATTACTAAAATTAAAAGAAGCATTACTGCTGAAATTAGCGTTATTAAACGAAGTGTTTTGCGTGCTAATATTAAACGAACCGCTATTAAACTGGTTGTTACTTTCAAAATTTAGACTATTACCCTTAAAGTTATAAGTCCCCCCATTGAAATTAGTGTTTTCAAATGTAGCTTGCCCTACATTGAAAGTGAATGTCCCGTTTTTAGCATGGTTAGTAAAGGTTGTGCCATAAACCGAAAGCTTGCCGTTATCATTTAAGCTCTGTTGGATATTGCCATCGCTATCCATATTATCAGTAGAAAAAGTCATAGAGCTTGAATAAGCTCCAGCATTATTTTGTGTAATCTTAGCGTTAGCAATATTGATACTATTAACCCCATTAAAGATTAGATTCGCTGCCCCACCAGTGCCTACACGATTTCCAGAGCGTAAATTCGCTGTAATATAAACATTATATGCACTATAAGTGCCAGTGGTTGTGCCAGCGCATTGATAATAAGGCCAAGGCCCACAATGCCCATTAAGGGCATCCCCTGAAGTATCCCCAAAAGACACCGTATCACTAGAATTGACATTATGCCCAGTCCATGTTGAGCTATTTCCGATAACTAAATTACTATTGCTTGCACTAAAGGTTTGCTTAAATGTATTGTTATAGCTCCCCCATACTTGAATGCTAGGCAAGTAGTAAGTGCCATTTTCTGTAAAATTTTGAGATTTAGGCATGTAAAATTTATGGTCATACCAAGGCATATTAGAGTTAATATAGGTTGAGCTTGACAAATTAAATTTTGAGCCATTAACCACAGGGGGTGGGGTGTAAGTGCCACTCTCTAGGGCTTGAATAGTAATAGAGTTATGGCTAAAAGTTTCTTGTAGCTTATAGATTTTATCCCCTATTTTGTAACTCACATTATAGACTTGTGGTGAACTTTCTGTGGGTGTTGTTGTAGAAGCGGCTGATTTTTGTTGCGGAGTATTTTCAGTCAAAAGATGCCCTGTAACCCCATTATAAGTGATTATATCCCACAAACCTTTAGTAAAACTCTGGGTGGAAATCTTTGTAGCCTGCTCGCTCACTTTTAAGGCGTTTGTCAAGCCACTGACTGCATTATTTAAAAGGTTATTGTAAGTAATGCCCCCACTAGAATTTAAAATCGTTACACTACTCCCACTCCCTAAGCTTGTAATGTTAAAGCTTGTCCCTTGATTGAGAGTAACTTGTGCGTTTCCAAAATTAAGGGTCGCACCATTTTTTAACTCATTCTTACCACTAAAAGTTACATTTCCATTAATAGTTGTGTTTTGAGAATTGATAGAAGTGTTAAACGAAGTATTGTTAAAACTCACACCATGACTTATGGTAATTTTACCGGTATTATCAAAGGTGGCATTTTCAAAGGTGGCGTTTTGAATGGCTAAATTATGGTTTTGGTTGTTAAAGGCTTGCTGAAAAATAACATGACCATTGAGAGCGATAGAATTATTGTTGCTAAATGAGCTGTTTTCAAAAGTCGCCTGTGGGTGTTGAGTATTTGTGTTATTGAAAGTAAAAGTCCCCCCATTGAATGTGCTGTTTTGAAATGTGGCTTGATGACTAAAAGTATATGTGAGATTGCTAAAAGTGGCATTATCAAAAGAACTTGTGCCTTGAAAAGTGAAACTACCGCTATTAAAAGCGGTATTATTTGCAGCGTTAAAATCTTGCTTGAAAGTGTAAGTGCCTCCATTAAATTTCGCCCCACTAAAATGAGCGTTATTCTCAAAGTTAAAACTACCGCCCCCATTATTAAAAGTCGTGTTTGTAGCGTTTGTAGCTCCTTTGAATATATAAGTGGGTCCTATGCTAGAACAATTTGCTCCCACACCAACCCTAGCTAATGAGCTGCAAGTATCTCCATCTAAAGTGGCTGAGCTTATTGCAATGTTGGAGCTTGCATCTTTGCCGAAAGTTACACCAGAAGTTTTAAAGGCTTTAATAGTGCCATTAAGAGTGATATGGCTTGCGTTCATGTTTAAGTTAGCTATACCTGTATGCGTGCCAGCTCCAGTGCCTACACGATTACCCACTTCTAGCGTGCCGCTTAAATCTAGCGTGCCAACATTAAAACTGACATCATCTTTTCCGTTACCATGTTGAGAGCCTTGATACGAAGTGAAACTATTTGAGCCACTTAATTTTAAAGTTGCACCATTGCCTAGATTGATAGTGAGATTGCCCCCAACATAATTAGTGAAACCGCTTAAATTATAAATTCCAGCTTCATTCCCATTGCCCACAGAAATAGCTTTGTAATTCTCAGAAGACAAGTAATTTGAAGCGTTTCCAGCATCATAACCCCTATGATTTGCTCCCCACACCGTGCGTAAACACCCTGCAAATTCAATCCATGAACAATACTGCCTGCCCTTAACCCAGTGGGTATACACACCCCCAACTTGTGGGTTTAACAAATCCCATAGATTATTATCCGCATACAGCCCCTTCACAAACCCACTCAACAATAAGGGTAGAGCGTATAAGGAATGCTTTAAAACCACCTTTTTATGCTGGCGTGTTAGACGAACCTTAAGGCGTTTCTTTTTAAAAATTCTCTTTTTCATTTAAGATGCTAACCCCACAAATCAATTTCTTTGGTGATATAACAAAGATAACCCCTTCAAATCAAATAGAGTTTTTGCCAAACAAACGCCAAAAGAATAGAACGCATACCAAAATAAACAATTCTTTAAAAAGCCATTCGCTTTGAGAGTGTAAGCGGGCAAATTCATCGCTTTTCACAGCCACTTCGCCTAGTTGCTGGGCGTTTAAAATATAAGGCGTGTAATAAAACACAAACAATAAAGATAGTCCCCCTATTGTCAAGCCAAGAGCCACCTGAGCTAAGGACTTTCGCCCCCATACAAAAGAGACAATTTCATACATTAGCACGATAAAACCTATGGTTTCTAAAAAGAAATTGAAACGCACAAAAATTTGTGTCATAAGCTTCCCGCTTTCAAAGATAGTCATGTTAAGCTCAGGTAAAATGCTTGGAGCTTTGAAAACTATCGGTGCGACTACCGCCCCTAAAACCACCAAAGACCCACCTAAAATGCCTAATACTAATAAATACGCCCCCAAACAGATTTTTTTCATTTCCACCCTTTTGATTCTTTTTGTAACAAATGGTTACACTCTTTAAACTGCCACACTTTGACTAAAGGCATAAAAAATTCTAAAAGAGCTTGAATATCCGTAATGCTATCTTTCAAACCCACAAACACTTCAATCTTTACGCCTTTTTCTAATAAAAACTTGATTTTATAACTATCATACTTATAGTTTAATAAGAAATCTAATTCTTCTAAAGAACTTTCTCTTTTAATATTCCCATAAACTTGTTCTAATGGCTTACAAAACCCTGCTTCTTTGTAAAAACGCTCCATATAGCCTAGTTTATCTTTTTTAAACGCCAAAAGTTGCACACGCTTAAAAGACTCTTGTTTATGGCTCAACATACAGGGCGAAAACAATAGTAAGGAATTGATACGCCGCTCTTGTAACACTTCATTAAAAGCATACTCTATAGCATTAATAGCCCCCATAGAAAAGCCTGATACATCATAAGCCCCCTTTAAAAGCCACTCTTCAAATAAAACGCTCTCACAAAAAAACCCAAAACCACTAAAAAAACGCATTTTCACCCATTAAGCAAAGCATAAAGATTCGCATGTTCTAAATATTCTTGCTCTAACAATAAAACACTCAATTGCTTACAAGTAGCCACTTGTGGCTTTAAAAACTCTACTTGCTCTTCATAAAGAGCGCTTAAAAACTCTTTTGTAGGGGCTAAAACCAGCTCGCTTACCATAAATTCGTTTAAGAATCTCGCTTTTTGCAAATCTTGCTTAGACAGGCTGTAGCGTTGCTGATAAAGCAATTCTAAGATAATTGTCCCACTCAAATAGACTTTAATGTAGTTTTTAATCTCGTTTTCGCTATGGATTTTATTTTCATTAAAAGAGATAAATTCCCCTAACAAGGGGGCTTTATCAAACTCAATTTCTAGCCAATACGCACTCAAAGCTTTCGCACTCTGATACAAAGCCACTAATTCTTTTTCATTTTCATTCAAGGTTTGTGCCTTTTTCTTACCATAAGCGATTTTATCTCTAACTTCTAAGACATCGCTAGGAGTGATTTCTGCTCGTTTGTGTTTTAGAGCGTTTAAGGCACTTTCATTAATCAAGGTCGCTAGCATAGCCCCGCTAAAACCCACGCAAATTTTAGCGATTTTGGCATAATCTAGCGTGTGTTTTTTGTTTTCTAAAAGCTTTTCTAAAATGCTTTGTCTCTCATTCAAATCGGGTAAAGAAATCAAAATGCGTCTGTCAAATCGCCCGCTTCTTAATAACGCTTCATCCATCACTTCCATTTGATTAGTCGCTCCTATAACAACCACTTCAGCGTTTTGTAAAAAACCATCCATTTCTGTTAAGAGCTGATTAAGCGTAGCTTCTCTCTCATCGTTTCTATGCCCACCCCTAGCCTTGCCTAGAGCGTCAATTTCATCAATAAAAATCATAGAAGGGGCATGCTTTTTAGCATGCATAAAAAGTTCATGCACCTTTTTAGCCCCAGCACCCACATAAATTTGTGAAAAAGCACTCCCGCTTTCATAGAAAAACGGCACTTTAGCTTCGCTCGCTAAAGCTTTTGCAATCATAGTTTTTCCCACCCCAGGCGGACCTACTAAAAGCACTCCTTTAGGCAGAAAAATCCCTAAATCTTGGTATTTTTTAGGTTCTTTTAAATAGTCTATGATTTCTAATAATTCTTCTTTAACTTCATTCACACCAGCAATATCCTTAAAGCTCACTCCTAAAGAATCATAACGCTGGAAAACATTTTCTAATTCATTTTTGGAAGCGTTTTGTAAACTCTCTTTCAAGCTAACCTGTCGCTTGGGCAAACGCCAAAAAATCCCAAAAAGCATGATAGAAATAAAAAAAAGTAGGGCAAGTTCGCTTTTAGAAGCCTTACTCAAATTTTCTTGTTTTTCTATGGGCATGTGAGTAGGAACTTTATAATCTCTTAAAAACGCCTTTTTGTTTGTCTTGTAATGGTTTGCATAAAAATAATTTTCATCTTCTAAAAGAGTTTGCTTAGGATTAGACTGGATAATGTAAAAAAAGTCCTGACTAGACAAGAGCCTAGAAGAATCACTTAGCACTAACCATAGAAGCAAGCAAAAAGTGATGGTTAAGAACCCTAGGGCTAAACTCAACGAGCGGTTTTTAATGCGTTTAAAAGGAACTATGATGTTTTCTAAAAAACTAGAGACTTGCATGATTTTCTCTCTCATTGACCACATAATCTCTGATTTCTAAAAAGCTCGCTTTCAAGGGCTTATCGCTTTTAATCTTAAGGGGGTTAAAAAACTGGTCTAGGGCTTTAAATGTGCCATCTTTTTGAGACTCAACCAGCACTTTTAAGGGGGTATTACGCTGAAGCTGTAATTCTCTAAACGCTTTATTTTTATGGTAAATTAAGTCTTTAATCGCATTCAAACGCTTTTTAGAATTTTCTAAACTAACGCTATCAGTCATCAAACTAGATGGGGTGTCTTTGCGTTTGCTATAGATAAAAGGGTGGATATGCGTTAGGGGTAAGCTCTCTAGGTTTTTAAACGCCATTTGAAAAATACTCTCACTCTCTCCTGGGTGTCCTACAATAAAATCCGTGCCGATAGCAAAATTTTTTGAAGCGATTTTTTCTAATAGCTCTCTATCGCTTTTAACACGATTTCTTCTATTCATTCTCTCTAACATAATATCATGGCTATGTTGTAAAGCAATATGCAAATGCTTTTCTAAAAAATCTTCTTCTAAAAGCTCTAAAAACTCTTCACTAATTTGATTAGGCTCTAAGCTCCCCACCCTAACTCGTTTTAACCCTTGAATTTGGCTTAGTTTTTTAATGAGTCTTGCGATATTACTTTCTCTATCTTTCCCATAACTCCCTACATTAGTGCCCGTTAAGACCACTTCTTGAACGCCTTTAGCACATAAAAGGCTGACTTGCTCTAATATTTTTCTTTCTTCAAAGCTTCTAGCCCTTCCCCTTACGCTAGGAATAATGCAATAATTACAATCAAAATCACAGCCTTCTTGAATCTTAATAAACGCTCTAGTTTTTCCCACAAATTCACTTACCATAGTAGAATCTAAATGCTTGCTTTCTAAATCATCATCTATAAAGAAACGCTTCTTTGTTTGCAATAAAGCATTGATTTTTTCCTTATTGTCATGCCCAAAAACGCCCTTTAAAAACCCCTTATCAAAGAGTTCTTTGCCTTGAGTTTTAACCCCACAGCCGGTAAATAAAACTTCCTTATTCAATCGTGCCATTTTTTTTGCATAACTTCTTACAGCACTATCAGCCCCATTAGTAACCGTGCAAGAATTGATGATGATAATATCCGCTTCTTTTTCTTCTAAGGTTGTGCTAAAATCCTTTAAATTCTCTCCCATCACTTGCGTATCAAAAAGATTAGTCCTACAGCCAAAGGTTTTAAAATACACTTTTTTCATCTTTTATCCCTTTTTGTCTCCAAATCCATCTCCATTAGTGTCTACTTTAATCAGTTTAGTGGTCGTATAAGCAATATGAATGTCTTCTTCTTTTAAAAACGCTTCTATGATTTCAGATGAAATTTTACTGCGTAAATTCATGGTCGCATACGAATTAGTCTGATACCACACCGAAATTTTCATGCCATTATTCTCTGCCATAATAAAGCATCTAGGCTTTACACTCACGCTTCTTAAAGAGTATCTATCACGCATTTTATTCAAGCGTTTGTAAGTGATTTCAGTATATTCTTTCGCACACTCTGTAGCGATAGCCAGAGCGATTTTAGAAGCTTTTTTAAAATTAGAATCAAAAGTAACACAGAAATCTAAACCATCCCAAACGGTCTTCATACCAAAATGGCTGTAATTAGAAAACATGGTCGTAAAAATATAGTTATTAGGCACAAACACAATGCGACCCGCTCTTCTATTTTCTAGGTAAGTGGTTAGAGTTACATCTTCTAAAATGGTAATATGCAACATAGAAATATCCAACACATCGCCAATAAAAGTAGTTCCATCTTTTGAGATTCTCACTCTATCACCCACATGCACATTCCCGCCTATAATAATCACAAACCACCCAAAAATACTCATAAACAAATCTTTCATCGCAATGGCTAAACCAGCACTTGCAAAACCTAGCACGGTAACCAAATAAGTAACATTCTCTAAATACGAGAGCAAGAAAATCAAAATCACCACATTAGCGTTAATGAAATTGATAGCTTTATTAACGGTATATACCCGCTCGTTATTTTCAATGTATTTATTAGAAATGACTTTCAATGTCCATGCTAAAACGACACTTAAAAGGGCGATTAAAAGCACATAAGCGAGTTTGAAAAGCTGGTCTTTGATTTGAGATTTCACTTGAAGAATAGCTTCATCGCTATCTTTTTGAAAAATCCCTATGGTTGTTTTTAAAATATTTTGTGCCCCTTGTAACTCCAAGCGTTTAGCTTGAGTTTGATACATTTCACTACTCAATAATGCATGGGGTTCTAAAGCATGCCATTGATTTAGGAGTTGGTGTTTTTGGTTTAAGAGCTTCAACACTTCTTCTAAAGAAAGTTGGTTATTTTTAAGATTTTCATTTTTTAAACGCATGCTTTTAATGAATGAAATCCCATCAATAATCGCAATAGGATTAGCGATATTAGGAATATTAGGAATACTAGGGCGTTCTATCAAGTCCTTAAAAGGATTAACCCTATAGCTCTCAAGCATTTTTTGTTGAGACTCTAAAGCTTTTAGGGTATGCTCTAAGGTGCTAATTTTTAATAAATCCTTGTTTTTTTGAGATTTCAAACGCCTTAATTCTTGCTTCACACTCTCTTTTTCGGTATAAATTTGATTGTAAATTTTGTAGTTTTCAAACTTTTTCAACCACACATTATCCTTAGAAGCGAGTTTCTTATCTATTACTGCCACTTGTTTTTGGACTTTTGATAATTCGCTCTTATTACTAGCTTGTAAGAACATGCATAAAAAGAGTAGTAAAAAGATTCTTAATGCCATTTTTCTAGCACCTTATCAATTGTTTCTTTAGGAATATCAGAGATTATTTCAAACGCCCCAAGCCCTTTAAGCAAAACAAATCTAAGCGTTTCATTCACACTTTTTTTATCCATAAAAAAACGCTCATAAAATTTTTCTGTATCAAGAATTTTATAACTCAAATCTAAATGAAACTTTTTTAGCAATCTCTCTATGCGTTCATGCTCTTTGAGAGTGAGCATACCTAAATGAAGAGCTAAATCATTTGCCATACGCATACCAATGGCTACAGCTTCACCATGCAAAAAACGCTCATAGTGAGTTTCATTCTCTATAGCATGCCCAAAAGTATGCCCATAATTAAGCCCCGCTCTTAAACCCTGCTCTTTTTCATCTTCTTTAACCACTTGAGCTTTAATCTGAACGCTTCTTAAAATAACTTCTTTTAAACACTTCTCTAAATCCTGTGTCTCTAAAACTTCCATTAAGCTTTCATCAAAACACAGAGCCATTTTAATGATTTCAGCCACGCCAGCTTGCAATTCTCTAGCAGGAAGCGTGCTTAAAAAATGCGAGTCAATATAAACAGCCTTAGGCTGGTAAAACGAACCGATTAAATTCTTACCATAAGGCGTATTAATCCCTGTTTTTCCCCCTACGCTCGCATCTACTTGAGCGAGCAAGGTTGTAGGCACGCTAATAAAATCAATCCCCCTAAAATAAATGCTACTAGCAAATCCTACCATATCACTCACCACACCCCCACCAAGAGCTATCATTAGAGAATGGCGTTCTAGTTGCATCTCAAAGGCGTTTGTTAAAATCCGCTCTAATGAAGCTAGATTCTTATTTTTTTCTCCAGCTTCCAAAACGCACACCCGCACATTTGGGGCTTTCAAACGCTCTAGTAAATAGGGCAAGTGCAATCCTGCCACAATGCTATCGCTTACTACTAACACCTTTTGTGTGGTTTTTATCGTCTCTAACGCTCCCAATAAGACTTTATAGCTTTTCTCTTTCAAATCTATCAAAACTTCTTGCATTCTTTACTCCGCTATAGGAATAAAAATCTGGGGGTTATAATCATTTAAAAACGCTATTTTTTCTACTTTAGTGGATAAAAACCAATTACAGCGTGTTTGAGTGATACACTCTTCAAAAGGTAAAAAATGCAACAAAGGCTGTTTGAGAGAATTAAGGTATAAAATGGGGTTGTTTGTGTGGGTTTGAAGGATTTCAATCTTGCGGTTAAATGCATGGGCTAGGTTTTCATAATGTTTAATCACTTCGTTTTTATAGCGGTGGTTTGGGTCAAAATCATAAAGTAATAGCTTCAAATCCATTTGCATAGAAATATCAAAAATGGCTGAGGACATGTCTTCATTAATGTCTAAGTTTTCATTCAACACTACAATACTTTGAGAGATTTGAGACAAGCCTAGTGCGTTAGTTTTATACACAGGAGTAGCGATTTTTTGTAAAGCCTTTCGGTGCTTTCTGAAACTAAAAAGCTCTTTACCCACCACTACCAAACCGATTTTTTTTTGGTGGTCTTCATTGAGTTTTTGAATGAAACTTTTGCCATAAAAATCCAAATTCACTTCTATATTTTCTTTTTCTAAAGCATAAATCTTATGGTAAAACTTAGGGTTAGTGGGGTGTAATATTTGAATGTAAAGCTTATAACTCTTTAAAGTTTTATGTAAAAACAAGGCTTGATACACATCACGCATCATCGCTCTTTTGCTTTGTAATCGCATATCAATATACACATAAATGCTTTTACCAAAGGGAGCTGGAAATTGCCCCACATTGCTTTTAACTTGAAAATACACTTGATTTAAGACTTCTGGATTACCCGCTATTAAGAGAGTGTCTCGTGGCTGAATGACTAAGGATTTGCTAGAGAGCAACAATTCATCATTGCGATAAAGCCCTACAATCCTAAATTCTTTTTGTCTTATTGAGCCAATATGCCTGTAAGCAAAAATGCTTCCAAAAGGCACGCCAATCTCCATAATCTCGCCCCTTCCTAGCCCAAACTCTCTAGGGGTGCTAGGAATATTAGGCAAGTGGGAGATAAATTTATTCACCAAAACTTCATTAACATCAATAGAAATAAGCCTTTCATCATCATGTGTTTCATCAAATTCATAGCATTCTTTATGGGCATTTTCTAGGCTTAGCACTACACGCATGCGTTTGAAATGCGTTTTAATCGTGGTCGTTATAATGCGTTGCTCTTCAATATCTTGCACAATTAAAAACAAATCACTCACTTCATTGTCTAAAACCTGTAAAAGCCTAAAACTTGAAGTTGCATCAAAACAATGAAAGACAAAAGTGCTAGGGTAGTTTTTAGGAATTAGATTTTCATCTTTCACAATGACAATGTAAAAATTATGGTTGAAATAATGCGTTAGCACCAAGTCTAAAAAATTTTTCGCTACAATGCCATCTAAAATAAGGGCGATTTTTTTCAATTCTAAACTTCCTAAAAATGTGTTACGCCATTATACCTAAGATTAAGGACTATTCATTGAACTACCAACTTCAAGCTACAGATAACCACGCACGAGCCGGAGTGTTAGAACTCGCTCATTCTAGCGTAGAAACCCCTATTTTTATGCCTGTAGGCACACAAGGATGCATTAAGTCTTTGGATGCAAACGATATGCAAGAACACTTGAACGCTAAGCTCATTCTAGCTAACACTTACCACATGTATCTACGCCCGGGTGAAAAAATCGTTGAAAATTTAGGGGGTTTGCACCATTTCAGTCAATTTCAGGGGAGTTTTCTAACCGATAGCGGGGGGTTTCAAGCCTTTAGTTTAAATTCTAATGTCAAATTACAAGAAGATGGAATCATTTTTAAATCGCATATTGATGGGAGCAAACATTACTTCACACCCACAAAAGTCCTAGATATTCAATACGCCTTAAATAGTGATATTATGATGGTTTTAGATGATTTAGTGGGCTTACCAGCACCCCTAAAACGCATTGAAGAATCTATTATTAGAAGTGCCAAATGGGCGAATTTAAGCTTAGAATACCACAAAGAAAAAAATCGCCCTAACAACCATCTTTTTGCCATTATCCAAGGGGGAACCAATCTAAAAATGCGAAGTCTTAGTGTGGAATTAACTCATAAAGATTTTGATGGCTACGCCATAGGCGGACTAGCCGTGGGCGAAAGCGCAAATGAAATGTATGAGACTATCGCTCACACCGCCCCCCTACTACCTAAAGACAAACCACGCTACTTAATGGGCGTAGGCACCCCTGAAAATATTTTAGAAGCCATTAGTTTAGGAGTAGATATGTTTGATTGTGTGATGCCCACAAGAAATGCAAGAAATGCCACACTCTTTACACACTTTGGCAAAATTTCTATCAAAAATGCTCAATACAAAACAGACAATACCCCCATTGAAGAAAATTGCTCATGTTACACTTGCAAGCGTTATTCCAAGGCTTATTTACACCATTTATTTAAGGCTAAAGAGCTTACTTATGCTCGTTTAGCAAGCCTTCACAATTTGCATTTTTATTTAGAGCTTACCAAAAACGCTAGAAAGGCAATTTTAGAAAAGCGGTTTTTGAGTTTTAAAAAAGAGTTTTTAGAAAATTATCGCTCTTCTTAAGCTTTCTTTTTATAAATCTCAGGATGGGTGTTTTTAAAACGCCTATGAAACCAAAAATAGCTTTCAGGGTGCTTTCTAATCACAACTTCACACAAACTCGCCTGTGCTTGAGTGCATTCTAAAATATCCGCTTCAGCATTCTTGGTAATATTAGAGCGAATACTTGGATAATAGGTTGCTGTATAATGCGAATAATCATCGTTAAAATCAATAAATACGGGCTGAATATCCACACGATAACGGCGTGATAGAATAGAAGCAATAGTGGTGTGTGTGGCATCTTCACCAAAAAACTTAACCACAACCCCTTCTTTGAGCGAAATATTTTGGTCTATCAAAATACCCACCAAGCCATCGCCCTTGTTATACATCTTAATGAGTTCTTTCATCGCCCCTATTTTATTGATAAATCGCACTCCAAAGGCTTCTCGCCTACTGATAATAATGTGGTTGATAAAAGCAAACTTAGTCAATTTACCCAAAGCCCCCCTACTATAAGACGCATAATATTGTGCCAAACTCGTTCCCATAGCTTCCCAGTAGCCAAAATGCATACACATAAAAACCGCTTGCCCCTCACTCTTTAAGGATTTCCATATGTTTTCTTCATTCGCAAGGCTAAAGCGTGCATCGTATTTTTCCTTAGGTATGAAAATTGCACGGATACTCTCTAAAATGATAAAAGCAAAATTTTCATAACCCTTTTGAATAATCGCTTCTTTTTCACACTCACTCTTGGTATCTTTAAAAACAAAGTCTAAATTCGCCTTAGCATCATAATAACGGCGTTTATCAAATACTGCCATAAGCTTTGCTAAGGTTTTAATGCATTTTAAAAACCAAGAGTGGGGCATTCTAGCCAAAACAAACCCCAAAGAATTGATTAAAAATTCCACTATAAGAATACTAAAAATGCGCAACTCTGTTTTTAAACCCCTATCATTGTCATTTAAAATTTTTTCATGCACTAGGCGTTCTTTAAAAGTCATTTAGTATCCTTTAGAATTTTTAAAACGCATTCTTTAATACGCTGTGGCTCTATCTCCTGAATGGAAAAATCATCTTTATTATAATTTGCCTTTTCGTTGCTAGTGAGTGAAATATTAAAACTACTCTCTAACCTAAAACGCTCCATAGGTGTGTTACCATAAAGCGTGATACTAGGTTTTTGCATAGCCCATGCTAAATGCGTGATACCGGTATCACCCCCTATAATTAAATCCATTCTAACAAGCAATGCCTTGACTTCGTTTAAAGTGAGTTTAGGAAGCAATAGAATATCGCATTGATTTTTTAGAGTGTTATAAAGCGTAGTAGCTTTATTTTCATCAGCATGCCATAACAAACAAATTTGAAAGCCTTCTAACATCAAAGCAAGCTCTTTAAAACGCTCTAAGGGATAAGTTTTATTGACTTTAGAAGTTTCTAAAACAAAAAGGATTTTTGGCTTACTCTCATTCAAATTCAATTCCTTGATTTGAAGGGAATTTTGATAAGAAAACACCTTAGCCCTATTAAGCAAACTCTCTCTTATTTCTATTTTAGGCAAATCTAAGGCTTGACAAATGAGAGTGAAATTGCGTTTTAAAATATGCTCGCTATAAGCTATGGAAACTTTTTGTGAATAAAATAACGCACTCAAACCTTCTTTTGCTGAAGTATAATCAAAGCCGACTTTTTTAGGGGCTTTTAAAAACCTAGCAATAAGAGCGGATTTTATTAAGCCTTGCATATCAATCACTAAGTCGTATTCATAGGCTCTCAAGGATTTAAAAAGTTTGAAAATCTCAAAAGGGTTAAGGGATTTTAAAGTTCTTTTTAAAGCTATGGGGTGTAATTTATCAATATAAGGGGAATGCTCTAAAATCGCACTGAATTTTTCATCTACAAACCATTCAATTTGAGCGTTAGGAAAATGCTCTTTAATAGTAGCCAAAAACACAGCACTAACAATAATATCGCCCAGTGCTGAAAGTCTAACAATGGCTATTTTCAAGCAAACTCTATAGGAAAAAAGATAGGTTTAATGAGTTTAGGAAGCATTTCTTTAGCTAAATAAAGCTCATCATTAGAGTGAATGATAAGCTTGTTTTTTTCTAGCGTATAGCTTAAATGGTGGCTGTTTGTAACACACAAATTCTCCGCTAAGGACAGGATAAAACTCAGCCATTGTAAAGTAGAAAGGCTTGGCATGATTTCACTCATATGAGCGATAGTGTTATCCTTAGGGATTTTTTTATGGCTAAATTGAGCGAGCAAACAAATAATCGCTCTATCTTGGTGGCTAAACCCATAATTCAAAGCGTTTAAAATAAAGTATGCACTATGCTTGTGGGCTACATAGAAATTTAAAATCTTACCCATGCTAGCTAATTCGCCAGCAATCTTTAAATGGAAAAGATACTTGCTATCTAAATTGTGTAAGGGCAATAAGGCTTCAAACAACTTGACACATTCTTTTTTCACCCCTTGGCTGTGTTTTTCATGGGGTAAAAACCTATCTTTTAAAGAAATTAAAGATGGGTTAATATTAGGGGGGAATTTATAATAGTGGTGGCGGAGTAAATCGCTTAAAAACACGCCTTCTCTCACTCCTACCCCACTACTAATCATTAAAGAAGTTTTTAAATGCTCTAACACGACCAATAAAATCAATGCCCCACTTCTAATATTATCCAAACGCTCTTCATTCACCCCTAAAGCTCGCAATTTATCTTCTTTGAGAGTGATGATTTTTTCAACGAAGGCTAAGTTTTTATTCACATCTATTTCATAGCCATGCAAAGAATCTATAGGATAATTAAAGCGTTTCATCAACACCTTACTCAACGCCCTAATCGTGCCGCCCACACCAAAGGCATTTTTATGTTTAAAGGGTAATTTTGAAACTTCCTTTTGAATGAACGCCCTAGCAAGTTTAACATTTAAGGCTTTATCCAAAAACAATTCTTTAATACGAATAGTGCCAATATCTAATGAAACTAATTCTACAATCTTACCCTTTTCTATTAGAGCGCATTCTGTGCTACCCCCTCCAATATCTATAGTAATGCCTGAATTTTTATGCAATAAGTTCGCACACGCAATCCCACCATAAAACGCCTCTTTTTGCCCATCAATGACCTTAATTTGCAAACCACAAGCTTTTTTCACTCTCGCTAAAAATTCTAACCTATTAGGGGCATCACGCACAGCACTTGTAGCCACACATAAAATCTTCTTGCTTTTATACTTGAGAGCGATTTGTTTGAACTCACACAGAGCCTTAATAGTGCGTTGCATAGGAATTTCTTGTAAAACCCCCTCAAACGCATAACAGCCCTCTGAAATTCGCACCCTAGATTTGGCTTCAAAAAGCAAGTAAAACCCAAATTGACTTGTCTTTTTAAAAATTGCTAAACGCACCGAGTTAGAGCCTATATCAATCACAGTCGTGATTTTAGCCATTATTACTAGCCCTTAATCTTGTTCTTGCAAAGATTCGTATTTGTATTTTAATTCTTCTACGCTTTCTGTATTATTGGGGTCAGGTAAAATTGCATCTACAGGACACACGCTCACGCAACTTGGCTCATCATAATACCCATAGCACTCTGTACATCTGTCTGGGTCAATATTATAAAGGGGGTCGCCCTCTTCAATCGCCTCGCTAGGACACTCTTCTCTACAAGCATCGCATGCAATACATTCATCGCTCACTAATAACGACATGATCAACTCCTTCTGTCATAATATTTGAATACGATTTTTACTCAAAATTAGCTTAAAATTCAATCTAAAAAGACTATTTTTTTCTTATTTTGAGAATTTGGAGCTTTTTCTAACACAGCTAAAACCCCTAACGCTTTTAAGCTTTCACTAGCCTTTTTAGTCTCTACAAAAACGCTTAGCCCCAAACGCAAAGCAAATTCTATCATATCTTTCAAATCTTCTTTTAAAAGCATTTCATCTAAAATAACCCCATCAGAACCTTGAATAACGGATTCTAAAAGCTGGTAATGGCTCATTAGAAAATCATCATGGATAATAAAAGAGCTTGCATGACGGCGTAATAACCCTAAGATTTCTAAATCAAATACGCTTGGCACACCCACTTCATACAATTTTTTAAAATTGACAATGACACATTCTGTGTCTATAGATTCATTTAAAAGCTTTTCTCTAATCTCACCAGGGGTCAAAAAAACATAGTCCTTAGTTTTAGAGATGGCTCTAGGTAAGTAAGGATTATACGACAAGCTTTTGCCTAACATCTCATAAGAGAGCATGCTCTCTTTTAAGGTCAAGCTTTTTTGTAAATTTTCTAAAATCTTTATTTCTTGCATTCTTGAATGACTCTATAATGCTCTTTCAATTCTGGTTCGGCTTGAATAAGCTCTTTTGAAATGGTAGAAAAGATTTTTTTAGCTTCTAAGCAATTGCCAAGCTTGTAATAACCCCATGCTAAAGAGTCCAAATAAAGAGCTGAGCTAGAATCTAACGCTAAGGCTTTTTTAACCAAACCGATGCCTTTTTTAACATCCATTCCATAATCTATCAATGAATAGCCTAAGAAATTATAAAAGAAAGCATCTTGAGCATCTTCTTTGTCCTTATTTTTAAGAAGCACAAGCTGGCGTTCTTTAATGGCTTGCTCTAATTTTTGAATTACAGGTATCATTTCTTGTTTGGATACCTTTTTATTCTTCATGCTCAAACTTTCATAATGATAGATAGCTTCTAATCCTAAGAATTTGGGGTCTTTTTTTTCTTGATAGATTAAAGAAGCCTGTTTAGACGCTTGAGCAAATTTCTTTTGTGCAGTGTATAAATCTAGCAACAAACGCCTATCAAACGGAAATAATTCTGCGATTTGTTGGGCCTTATCAAACTCTTTTAATAGGATTAATACCCCTATGTAAAGCTGGGCGTTTTGGACAATAGGGTTTTTTTCATACAAACGAGCAAAAGTGGTTTTTGCTAAATCAAGCTCATTAAATTGTGTGAAAGTGTTGAGTGCCTTTTGACATAATTGCTCTGAACAACCATATTTGTCTATATGAGATTGCAATAAATCTAGGGCTTCTTTTTTACGATTTTGTAAAAAATAAATCGTAATAAGTTTTTCTAAACTATCTTCATCATGCACTTGGTTATAAAACTTATTCAACAAAGGAAAAGCCTTATCCAAACGCTTTTGGCTTAAATACAAAGTCCCTAACACATTATCTGTACCTATTGTCTTTTCTTCTTTGCGGATTTTTTGCAGTAATTCAATGGCCTTATCAATTTGCCCCATTTGAGCGTAACCATCCACTAAAATCTTATTGATAGAAATATCATTATGGTTATTAGTGATTTTTTGATAGAGCATGGCTAGATGCATAGCGGTTTTAATATCTCCTAAGCTTGCCGCTGAAATAGCCGCTTCTTTAGCATAAATCACTTTATTAGTCTGTTTATAGAGACTCATATACCCTTTTTGAGCTGTGGCAAAATCTCCCCTGTGGAAAGCATCCGAACTCAATAAAATCTGATGGTCTTCTGAAAGGGTGTCGGCCTTGAGACACAAACACAGACTAACCCACAACAAACTTGCTAAAAATTTTCTCTTCATTTGAATACTCATTATTTTTTTCCTTTTTATATTCCTTTCAACTAAAGCGAATTTTAGCACACTTTAATCTCTTTGGCTTTCTGCATGATGCCCGGACAACTTTTGCAAAACGCTTCTTTTTGCTCTTTGGAAAAGCTTTTCACACTCTCCCAAAAAGGAAAAGCTTGGCATTGTTTGGGGCGTTTTGGATAAATTTGGCATTTCTTAGTCTCTAAATCCAAAAACACGCATGCTAACCCCAAATCTTTAGCATCTTTTTCTATCAAAGAATACTTATAACCCACTTTTTTAACATATTTTTTACTAAATTCCTCAAATTCTAATCCCAAAAAGGCACTAATTTCTTGCATTTCTTGGATACTCAAAAAAATATATCCGCTCTCTCCTACACAGCATTTTGCCCCACAATTCTCGCATGCCTTACTATCAAAGCTAAAATCAAACTTTTCCATAAATGCCCCTATTGCTTGAAACCAATACTCACATTAAATTGCACTAAAAGTCCTTCAGAATCCTTAGAAATTTTAAAAGGCAATTGGCTTCTAGCACTAGGTAAATACTTATTTAATAAAGTAAAAAAGTGATAAGTCTTATCTAAGTCATCTACTCTAGCCGCAATAAAAAATTGTGCTTTTTGTGAAGGTTTTTGCGAAGGTAAGGGCTTGATTTGATAGTTCTCAAAAGAACTCTTTAAAATCTTGTCTAAAATCCTTCTAGACTCTTCATAGCTAAATATCTTTAATAACGATTCGCTTGTGTTTCTTTGGTTGCGATAATTTGTAAGGGCTGTCTCAAAGCGTCTTTGAGCGTATTCCAAAACGCTTTTTTTACGATTTTCTTCTAAAAGATTTTTTTTAAATTCTAACATGTTAGGCCATAGAAAATACTCCGTATTCAACCAACCAAACAATGAAAAAATCCCCAAAAAAACGAGATTTTTAATAATAAAACCCACATCACCTGATTGCTCTCTATCAATATGTGAAAAATGTAGTTGTTTCATGTTTAACAGACTCCAATCAAGGGTTTTTTATTAAGTCCGAATTTGAAGTGTTAGTAGAAACAAAATTAAACCACCCATCACTTAAAGGAAAAAATTCTGCCCTAGAATAATCAAACATGGGACTTAACTTGTTTTGAAATAAAAAATAAAAGGCTTCTTTAGAAGGGGTCTTACCGCTAATAACAACGCTTTGTTGGTCAATTTCTATCGCATTAATAGTGATAAGGTCAGGCACAATATTTAAAAGTCCTTGTAAGACATCTCGTATATCATCATTATGGTTCAAGCGTTTCTTGGCTTCTTTGATGAGTTTTAAGGTTTCATCTGTCTTAAGTTGTAAGCGACTGATTTCATGGCGGTAGAGCATTTCCTGGATAGTTAAATCCGATACACTATTTTGAGTACGCTTAATAGCATTTTGCATAAACCACACTAGCCCCCCTATTACTGCACTAGATAAAATAATATAAAAAACCCAAATTTTAGAGAGCTTACTAATAAAATATTTCGCTCTTGGTTTAATATAACTAAAATGCATAAGTATCATTCTCCATACGAGCCAAAATATTTAATTGCTCCACTAATGAAAAACTAAGCTTGCTCACTTCCATCATCAAATACTCTTGCAAATACAATAAAGCCTTTTGATGGATTTGACAACTATCTAAAAGCACGACTTTTTCTACAAAGTCCATATCCCTAGAATTATAGACACTCCGCAAACTTTCTTGCAAAACATCTGCAACAATAGGAATATTTGTCATGCCTGCAATCAAACTATAAGCATCTTCTTGAGCCTTTTCCATGCTCTCTTTATCGCTATCTAAGTTCATCGCTTCTTCAAGGTTATCAATATCTTCTTGGATTTCGCTCAAAAACATGTTCATAGCTTCATTGCTAATTTCCATAGAATCTTCTTCCTGACTTGGCACAAATTCTTCAGGTTGCTCTTCTAAAAACACTGACTTAGCTAAAAAAATCTCTTTTTTATCCGCAATTAAAAAATAAAATCTTGAACGCTCCATAAGCAAATACAATAAAGGCTTACTCTCTAAGCTATCACGCACAAAGCAATAAATAAGACTAAAGGGCGAAAACAAAAAATCAATATCTTGTATTTTAAAACGCTTAAAATCCCTTAAAAAATCTTTAGGTTCTACATAAGCACAATACTTTTGATTGACTTCACAAACCCGGTATTCCTCCTTAGGGTTTTCTTGCTTAAGCTGTTGAAAAACTTCTTTGTTACACAAAACTTCCTTGGCTTTAGACATCGCACTGAAATAAGTATAGGGATATTTTTGACCATAAGTTCGAGCGATTTTTAAAATTTGGATAGGAACTTCGCCATTTTTGGTCTCAAAAGTTTTTAAAAAATTCTCTTTAACATTATGGTTCTTAATCCTTATCACTTGGATAGACGAAACATTATGGTCAACATTAAAAGAAATATAAACTTGAGAACAAAAATTATCCTTAAATATTCTCCCTAATCCCTGAAACATCAAACCCCTTTTTCAAATACATTTTCTTGTAGGCTAGGCTCAATAACGCTCCCACAAGAATCCATACGCTTTTTTAAATACTCTTTAGCTTTTGAAAGCTCCCACTCCTTAGGAATCACAACAGGTTCTAACATGTAGTAGCGCACTTCACTAAAAGGTTTGGGCAATTCAAATTTATCCCAAGTGTTCAACTGCCATGCATTCTTACAAACCACCCTACACACGCTCACTCCGACCCCTGATTTTTGGGCTAAAGCGATGACGCCATCAGCTATGCTATGTCTAGGTCCTTTAGGACCATCTGGAGTAATGCCTACATCATAGCCTTCCTTTAAATGTTTAAGCCCTTCTATCAACACTCTAACCCCCCCTTTTTTGCTAGAACCCCTAATATTTTTAAAGCCAAAGCTTTCAAACAAACTTGCCGCAATAGAGCCGTCAAAATGCTGGCTTGCAACCACATATAAATTGGGGGTTTTGAGTTTTAAATAAGCAAAAGCCAGCATACCAATCTCACCATGCCAAAAACTTGCAATAAATTGTTGGTCTCTTAATTTTTGAGATAAAAAATAGCGGTTCTTACAAGTTTTATGCAATAACCAAAGGATTCCCCAAGCCAAGCGTGGGACAACCTTTAACACTAAATTTTTTCTAAAAAATTTTAAGCTCAACTCTTCCCTTTAATCACTCTTTGACTGCCCCAACTAAGCGTCCTTTATCATTAGAGACAATTTTTACTTCTATAAGTTCGCCCAAATTCCTTTTTTCTTTACAAATTACTTCAATAAATTTTCCCGTATCACTACGCCCTTCAAAACCTATGACTTGATTTTTGTCTTCACGCACATTCTCCACTAACACCACATGCGTTTTACCCACTTCAAGCTTTGCTTTTTCTTCTAAAATTTCTTTATGCCTACTTTGCAATCTTTCCAATCGTAAAGATGAAACTTCTAAAGGCACTCTCTCTTTCCAAGCTCCCGCTTCAGTAAAAGGGCGTGGTGAGTAAATGAAGCTATAGAGCGTGTCAAAGCGCACTTTTTCTAGCACATCTATAGTATCTTTGAAATCTTCATCACTTTCATTAGGAAAGCCTACGATAATATCAGTGCTAATGCCCACATGTGGCACTAAGGATTTTAATTTCTCTACCCTATTTAAAAACCACTCTTTGGTATAGCCCCTTTTCATGGCTTTTAATATTGCACTAGAGCCACTTTGTAAGGGCATGTGGATACTCTTACACACCTTAGGATTATTTGCAAATCTCTCTAAAAATTCATCATTCATGTGCAAGGGATGAGGTGAAGTGAATCTTATCCTTTCAATGCCTTTAATTTCGCTTAATTTATCCAACAAATCGCTAAAATTCACTTTTGCATGCTCGCCACTAAAACGCACGCCATAATTATTCACATTCTGTCCTAAAAGCATCAGTTCTTTAGTGCCATTACTAGCAAGTTTTTCAGCTTCTTTTAAGATTAAATCCATAGGAATAGAAATCTCTTTACCCCTAGTGTGCGGAACAATACAATAAGCGCATTTTTTATCACAACCTATAGAGATGTTTAATAACGACCTAACTTCAGCCTTTTTCTCAAAAAACTCAAATGCATACGCACTTTCATCATAATCAATAGCAACCTCAACCGCCTTTTCTTGATGAATGACTTGAGAGATTTTAGACACATTCCTAGCCCCTAACACAAAGCTCACGCTTGGGGCTTTTTTGAGTATATCTGCTCCCATGTGGCTTGCTGTGCATCCACAAACGCCAATTTTTGCACTAGGTTTTTTAATCTTAGCAAATTGACCGATTTCTGAAAATAATTTCCGTTCTGGTTTTTCACGCACGCTACAAGTATTGATTAAAATCAAATCTGCTACTTTGGGGTCATTAGTCTCTTTATAATCTAGTTTGGATAGCTCGCTTAACAAATGCTCGCTATCCCTAGAATTCATAGCACAACCCATCGTTTCAATATAAACTTTCAATACAAGCCTTTAAATAATGTGTAGTTCATAAAGAAAGTCTTTTTCATCAGTGCTTACTCTCACTTCATCTAAATAGGCCGTATGCCCTTTTTCTTTGAAAAAATCCACCGCCTTAAGCATGTCTTTATGAGCGTTTGTAGGGGCAAAATAAAAAATAGAGCGTCTTTCTTCACTAAATTTTTTATACAAATCTTCTAATTCAACGCTTTTTTGCTCGGATTTTCTCGTATTTTTTGCTAAAACTAATTTCATAACTTTCCCTTTTTGTTTCATCTATTCAAATCTCTAATTTTAACGCATTTATCTTTAAAACGAATTATTTTCTCCTAAATTACTTTTTTGCCCCCTAAAAACAAACACTCCACTTCTTTAGCATGCAATAAAAATTGTAAAATCGCTTGTTCTTTAGTAAAACTTTCATCAAAACTAAACACGCTCAAATCCGCTCTTTTATTTTCTTGTATCTCACCATTATTTAATCCTAGTGCTTTAGCTCCATAATGTGTAGCCCCTAGAAGAGCGATTTTGGCTAATTCTAATAGGGGCATGGGTTTTTGAGTGAATAAAAACGCCCTTAATTCATCTAAAAAATTGAGCGAAATATTAGAACTCAAACCATCTGTAGCGATACTCACATTCAAATGTGCTTTTCTAACTTTTTCTAAATCTAAAACTTTCCCACTCAATAGGCGATTAGAAACAGGGCATGTGATTAAAAAAGCGTTTTTGACTTGAGACTTAATTCTTTTTAAGACTTCTAGAGACGCAAATTGATTATGCACAAATAAAGTATGCGTGTCTTTAAACATTTCAATATAATCATTCACGCTCTTATAAAGCGTTTTAGCATTAGTTTGGTTTAAAAAATTTTGATAGAAACTCTTAAACCACCCTTGAGAGTTTTTTAACCATTCTAATTCTTCAAAAGACTCTAAAAAATGCGTAGAAAGTAGGCTTTGTGAGTTTTTGGCTAACTTAATGATACTTAATGCCATATCTTTTTGGACTGAATAAGGGGCATGCAAGGCTAGAGCGATTTTAAAACGCTCATTTTCTAACGCTTTTAAATCCCTAAATTGTGTCTCAAATATTTCTAGTCTTTCCAAGGAATAGCTACTTCCTAAAAACTCCATAAATACCACAGCGTTTAAAGGGCTACTTTTGAGCAAATTGACTTCTTTAAGATAGCTAGAAATCGCCCCCACACTCCCCACTCCGCTTTTTAGCTGTGTGTTTATAGCGTTTTGTATAGCTATCTCGCCATTTTGTAAAATCGCCCCCCTATTTTGCATCACGCTTTCTAACCAGTTAGCAAAACTTCCGTAATTAAAACTCGCCTTATTGTTAGAAAACTCAAAATGAATGTGTGGGTTAACAAAGGCTGGCAAAAGAATAGAATGTTTAAAAAATTGTGCTTTTAAATTAGGGTATTTAAGCACTAAGCTTTTATAATCGCCTACTTCAATAATCTTTTCATCAAAGACTACGCCATAATCTTGTAAAACTTCACATTTTTCATCACAAAGAAAAACTAAAGACGCCCCTATGATTTCTCGCATACGCCCCCTTTAAGAAACGCTGTTTGACCTTCTAAAATCATTCTTTGAACTACACCTTGTAATTCTAAATCATAAAAAGGCGAATTTTTATTACTAACTTTCTTTTTAGCATCTAAATCCACGATAATAAGATTAGCTAATTTATTTTCTTTAATTGCACCTGAGTTTAGCCCTAAAAACTTTGCTTGATTGAATGCCATAACCTTAATAAGCTGTTGCAAACTCATGATATTTTTTTGAACCAAAAAGGTATAAGCCACGCTAAAGGCGTATTCTATACTCTCACACCCAAAAGCACTTTCTTCAAAAAGCTGTGCGTTTGAGTTTTTATGAACATGTTGGCTAGTTAGCATGGAGATTTCATTATTTCCTAAAGCAACTTGCAAGGCATTTTGACTTTTCTTATCCCTTAGGGGGGGGGCAATTTTGAACCTAGGCTCATAATTTTTAACTACGCTTTCATCTAACACTAAATGACTTAATGGCACTTGAGCTTGTAAATTTGCCCCTAAATGATTAAAGGTTTTTGTAAGTTCTAATGTGGCTATACTATTGATTTTATCTAAAAGCATAGGAATACCTAAAGCCCTAGAAACTTCCATAAAACGCACCAAGTAAGTGTTTTCAAACGCATTGTCTATGAAACTTTGCCCTAATTCATAGGCTAATTCCCCACTATTTAAGCTTTGAAAAGCATTTTCTAAAGACACCAAAAGGGGCAAGTTATAGGATTTCGCATAATGGCTGATGAGTTCTAAAAAAACATCACTTTGGGCGATTAAAATTTCCCCCCCTTGATTTTTAAGCGTAGCAATATCTTCTAGTTGATTATCCTTAATTGCCATAATATTTTTAATATTACTTTGAGCGTGATTAAAAATATTAAGTAGCCCTACCCCGCCTTTAAAAGCCTTTTGCCTTAAGTTTTCATAACTCTCTAAACAAGTAACGCTTAAATCAATTAAGCTTGGTAATACAAATAAATTTGCACATTCAATCACTTCTTCGTTATCTGTAGGGCTTAAGTTTTCTTGTATCTCTGTAATGAGAGAATCTTTTAAGCGAATATCCGCTACTCTTAATTTATCATCATAATAAAATGAAGCATTCTTTAGTAACATAAAAATCCTAATTCAAAAAATTTGTCAAACTTTTCATAGAGTCTGTCATAATCAACACCCCCATTAACACCAGCACTAACCCTGAAACAATCTCAATCATGCGGTTGTATTTTTTTAAGGATTTTAAAAACAATAACGCTCTTTCTACCATTAAAGCCACTAATAAGAATGGAATGGCTAACCCCATAACATACACTATCATAAGCAATAAGCCATAACTATCCTTGCTCGCACTCATCATCACAATAGAAGTAAATATAGGTCCAATACATGGAGTCCAGCCTAGGGCAAAACTCACCCCTAAAAGAAAGGGGTAAAAGCGTTGCATGCTATTAGATTTACTACTAAAACGCACGCTTTGAGTCTTATACAAAAATGTAAAACGAAATAGCCCTAAAAAATGCAAACCAAAGAGCAAGACAATGCCCCCAGAAATATAATTCACCCATCCGCCTACAAAGCTATGAATAAGCTTTGCCATAGACATGCCCACACCCAAAAATACGAACGAAAATCCTATCACAAACATCAAGGATTTTAAAAAGACCGAAACTCTTTTAGCCTTACCATCTTTAATATCTTCTAAAGAAATTTGAGAGATATAAGACATATATGCTGGAATTAAAGGCAATACACAAGGGCTTAAAAAAGTCAAAACCCCAGCTAAGAGTGAAGTCAAGAAAGGCGTTGTCTCAAATAAATTAATTAAAGTATTATCAAACATTTCTTAATCCTTTTTATTTTTCAAAATACCACTCATTAATTTAAAAACCCTGATTAAAAAGTGCGAATTTTTGATATTTCTTCATTTTAAAATAACAAAATCTTACTTAATCTTAGGCACAATTTCGTTATTTTCTACTACAAATTCAACGCAACTATTTTCTTTAATTTTATCTTCCAAAATAAGTTCAGCGAGCCTATCTTCTATCATTTCATATAACGCTCTTTTTAAAGGTCTTGCCCCATAGAATCTATCAAAACCCACTTGAGCTATCAATTCTTTTGCTTCTTGGTCTAATTCTACGCTAATGCCCCTTTCAAACGCCTTTTTTTGAATGCCTTCAAAGAGTATCCCTACAATATTAGTAATGGCGTTATTATCTAATGCATTAAAGGAGATAATTTCATCTAAGCGGTTCAAAAATTCTGGCTTAAAGACTTGTTTTAAGCTCTCTTTGATAGCCTTTTGTTTATCCATTTCGCTTAAATGCTCATCTAAAAGCACACCACTAGCCACATTACTTGTAAGAATTACAATCGTGTTTTTGAAATCCACTTTCACACCCTTACTATCGGTTAAATGCCCTTCATCTAAAACTTGCAACAAGAGATTAAACACATCAGGATGGGCTTTTTCCACTTCATCTAATAATACCACGCTATAGGGCTTTCTTCTTACTGCTTCTGTTAATTGACCGCCTTCTTCATAGCCTACATACCCAGGAGCTGCCCCTATAAGGCGACTTATAGCATGCTTTTCCATATACTCGCTCATATCAATTCTAATGAGATTTTTAGAACTATCAAACAAGAATTGTGCCAAAGCTTTTGCACTCTCTGTTTTACCCACCCCAGTAGGTCCTAAAAAGAGAAAACTCCCTATAGGCTTATTGCTATCACTAAGACCCGCCTTATTTCTTTTAATCGCTTTAGCAATCGCTTTTAAAGCCTTGTCTTGTCCTACAACCTTTTTTTGTAGTTCGCTTTCAATGTTTAAAATCCTTTCTTTTTCGCTTTGGAGCATTTTTTGAATGGGAATTTGAGTCCATTGACTCACAATCTCGGCGATATTGTTCTCTGTTAAAGCGTTTTGCAATAACGCCCCATTTTGTTGCATAACTTCCCATTTATGTTGCAATTCTTTTTCTTTCTTTTCATTTTCAGGAATTTTACCATGTTCAATTTCAGCCGCTTTTTGATAATTCCCATCACGCACAGCAATTTGTGCTTCACGCTTTAAACTCTCTGTTTCTGCTTTTAAGCGTGAAATTTCTTTAAACACTTCTTTTTCATTCTCAAATTGCGCTTCTAATTCTCTTTTTTCTTCTTTCAAATCGCTCAATTCTTTAAGGATTTCTTGGGTGCGTTTGAGATTACTCTCTTTATTTTCCATTTCAAGGGCTTGTTTTTCTACTTCTAATCTTTGGATTTGTCGCTTAATAAGAGAGAGTTTTGCCGGCTCAGATTCCATTTGCATTTTTAATTGCGCCGCCCCTTCATCAATCAAATCAATCGCTTTATCGGGTAAAAATCTATCCGTAATATAACGGCTAGATAGTTTAGCACTTGCTATAAGAGCAGAGTCATTGATTGTGATATTATGGTGTGTTTCTAAAGTCTCTTTAAGCCCCCTTAAAATCTGTAAGGCATCATTAATACTAGGCTCATTAAGCATGATAGGTTGGAAACGCCTTTGTAATGCCATGTCTTTTTCAAAATATTTGCGGTATTCCTTTAAAGTGGTTGCTCCAATAGTGTGTAATTCCCCTCTAGCTAACGCTGGTTTTAAAATATTAGCCGCATCCATACCCCCCTCACTTGCCCCAGCTCCCACAATAGTGTGGATTTCATCAATAAATAAAATCACATTAGCGCTTTTTTTAACTTCTTCAATAACCTTTTTCAAACGCTCTTCAAACTCACCCCTATATTTTGCCCCAGCCACTAACAAACTCAAATCTAAAGCAATGACACGCTTATTTAAAAGTGTTGTAGGCACTTCTTTATTGACAATGCGTTGGGCTAAACCTTCTACAACAGCCGTTTTTCCCACTCCCGGCTCACCTAGTAAAATAGGATTATTCTTAGTTTTTCTAATCAATATTTGCATCATGCGAATGATTTCTTCATCTCTTCCAATAACAGGGTCAAGTTTATTTTCTAAGGCTTTTTGCGTTAAATCAATGCCAAATTTTTCTAAACTCTCTAAATTAGAATCATCATTCTTATCTTGAATAGTCGCACCTTTTCTTAAAAACTCTAAAGTTTTTTGCAATTCTTTGGTGTCTAAATAAGGTTTTAAAACGCTCTCAAAAAGACTCATATTAGCCAAAAGATAAACATCTACAGCCACAAATAAATCGCCCATTTTAGCACTCAAGCCTTGAGCGTTTTCAAAACTTTGTATTAAGGCTTGACTTAATTGAATATCTTGCTTATTGATTTGTGAGACTTTAGCAAGCTTGTCTAGCTCACTTTGAGTGCTAAGCCTTAAGGCTTGCAAATCTACAGACATCTTTTGTAAGGCTTGAATGAGTATGCCTTGTGAGTTATTAAGCATAGCAAAAAGCATATGCAAGGGCGTGATTTCAGCGTTTTTATTATGTAGGGCTAGAGCTAACGCACTATCTAAATTCTCTTGTAATTGATTAGTCATCTTTTCAAACAAATTCATCATAAACCCCTTAGAGTTTTAATCTAAAATCTTTACTATTTTACACTATTTTATTATAACGCTCAAAGGTTTTTAAAGAAAGCTTACAATAATGATAGACTATCTAAAATACGCTTTTTAGACAACTCGCAATATTCTTTTTCAATTTCTAAGCCCACACTAAAACGCCCCAAAGCATTTGCCTCTAAAATAGTTGTGCCAGAGCCACTAAAAGGGTCAAAAATCGTGTCTTCCAAAAAAGAAAACAATTTAATACAACGCCTCGGCAATTCTCTTGGAAAAGGGGCTGGGTGTTTTAGGCGTTTTTTTGATTCGCCACCAAAACTCCATAGCCCATTTGTATAGAGTAAAAACTCCTCTTTATTAATCGTAGAAGTTTGTTTTTGGCGTTTGTATTCATTCTTATAAAGAATAATAATCAGTTCCACAGGAGCAATGGCATAAGGTGCTGATGCTTGTAGCCAACTCCCCCAAGCGGTGCGTCTTGAAATATTACTTTCATTCCAAATAATGGTGTTTTGATATTTCCAACCACATTCTTTTGCCACTGCCGTAATATCTGCCCCTAAACTCTGTTTGCCGTGTTTATTAGTGTCTAGTGGAACATTCAAACAAAGTCTTGCTTGTTCCTTACCCCAAACATAACAATTTTTAAGCCAGTTTTTGCACCACTCTAAATAATCATTATAAGCCCTAAAATCATTACTCCCTTGATATTCAATACTCAAATTATAAGGCGGTGAAGTTACACACAAATCATAAAAGCCTTTTTCAAAGGTCTCTAAAACGCTCACATCACCATGATATAAATTCAATTTATCTAAACTAAAATAAGCTTTCATAAAAGTTTTTCTAAATCCTCTAATAAATTCTCTATGCCCTTAATTTTAGAGCTTTTATCAAATTCACTCTTAGCCAAATAGATGCCATCTAGTTCATACTCCATAACAATCCGTGCTTTTTTAGGTTTGCCCTTAAAACTAATTTCATCATCATTATCCGGCGTTATCATAAAGACTTTAATATGAGAAGTTATAGGCGATTGTAAGAGCTTTAATTTCCAATAAGGCGTTTCTGTAAACCGCTCTCTAAAAGAATTTTTAACCGATAAAATCGCTAAAATTTTTACATTATCCTTGTTTGTTTGATAAAGAATAATATCTCCATCCGGTAACACACTATACTCGCCAAAATGCACAAGCAAGGCTCGTTTAACTTTATCAAGCTCATCATCAATATTCTTAGCCCTTAAAATTTTGTCATTTGTGATTTTTACATTGTTTTTAAGACAAAAATCTTGTAATAAAAGTTCTATGATTTTTTCTAACGCTCTTCCTATAGCACTTACAAAGCCTTGTCTAGCCAAAATACTAGCCTCTTCTTTGCTTTTGCCCTGATTAACATAATCGCTAACTTTACTATTAAAAAAGCGTTCTTTTTCTTGTGTATAAAAAGCTTGTAAGGACTTGTAGGGTTCAGAATGTGAGTTAATAAAATCTTTAAAATGTTCTAAAATTGTGTCTGCTAAACTCAATTCAAATACCTTATTGATAGAAATAGATAAAATTATAGTATAAAGCCCTTTGATAGTTGCTGATACTTTTAAATTCTTTTTAACTATCCTTTGTAAAGCTCTCAAAGGTTTTTAAAATGCTTTTTAGTTTTTGTGAAACACCCCTCGCTAAAGCGAGGAGCTTCCTAACTAAAGCACCCTACTGAATGCTAATACGAAAGGCTTTGCTCTTTAAAGTCTGCAAGGCTATTTCCTAACCCAAGAAGACTTAACCCTTTGCTTAAAATATTACTTGCGGCGTTTATATCTCTATGCTCTATATATCCGCAATTTTGACACAGATATTCTCTATGATTTAATTTAAGCTCGTGGTTGATTTGCCCACAACTATGACAAGTTTTACTCGTATATTGTGGGGGAGCTTTCACTAACAATTTGCCATTATGCTGTTGTTTGTAGTCTAAAAAAGAGATGATTTGATAGAATGAAGTATTTAGTATAGACTTATTAAGCCCACTCTTTTGTTTAACATTTTTGAGTTTGGCTCTTTTGGTCATGTTCTTAATTTGTAAGTCTTCAACTACTATCAATTCAAATTGCTTTGAAAGTTCGCTTGTGATTTTATGGTATCTGTCTAGTTTTTGATAGCTTGATTTATCAAAGGCTTTGTTTAATTTTTTTTGAGTTTTGTAAAAATTACCTCCTAGTTTGATTTTATTTTGTTTAGATTTTAAAACCCTACGGCTTTGTTTTCTTTGTAGTCTTTTAAATTCTTTAGAGTATTTTTTAAAAGAATGTAGTTTAGAATAAGTAGGAATAAGTCGTTTTAGATTGATATTTTCATCTACTTTTAAACCTAGTTCTTTCATGTCTTTTTGGTATTGTTCTAGGTCGGTTAGTTTTTCATATTCTTTTAAATCAACGCTTAAAGCTATATCATAGATATTTAAGTCCACACCGACACAATTTCTAGGCTCTTTAATAGTGTTAAGCTCTTTTTCGTATTCTATGCTAAAACTAACAAAATATTTTTGATGAGAGCAAGAGACTACGATTTGTTTAATCTTAGCATTAAGGGGTAAGTCTCTATGCATACGCATTTTTAAGGGCATTTTCATTAAGTTAAACATCTTAAAGCGTTCGTTAAAGTCTTTGATAGAAAAGCCTTGATTATTCCAAGTAAAACTTTGTTTAGCAAATTTAGAGTTTTTAAATTTAGGAAAGCCCCTATTTTTGACTTTAAAGGCATCTCTTAAGGCTCTTTCTGCATTCATGCGTGATTGTTGAGCGACTACACTACTAAAACTTAAATTCCTAGCTTTTAAATGGTGCTTAATCGCACTATCTAATTCGCTTGATTTTTGCCATTTTCTTTGTTTAGTGGGTAAATCTTTGTTTTTTTCGTATTGCTCTTGTTGTAGATTTAAGCAAATGTTATAGGCTTGGTTATAGACAAAAAAAGAGTGTTGTAATTTGGTCTGTTGCTCTTTGGTAGGATACAAACGAAATTTAAAGCCCTTATTTACTTTCATAGAAAGATTTTAGCATAATTTAGTTAAACTTGGTCTATGAAACAAATTGATAATATTAGACATGGCAGACATTGTGTTTTTTTAATGCATGTGCATTTAGTATTTGTAACTAAATATAGGCGTAAAGCATTCAACAAAGAAGTTATAGACTTTTTAGGTTCTGTATTTGCTAAGGTATGCAAAGACTTTGAAAGCGAGTTAGTAGAATTTGATGGGGAAAGCGACCATGTGCATTTACTTATCAATTATCCACCAAAAGTTAGTGTTAGTAGGTTAGTTAATTCTTTAAAGGGTGTTAGTAGTCGTTTGGTTAGACAACAAAATTTTAAAAATGTTAAAGCTACTTTGTGGGGCAATCATTTATGGTCGCCTAGTTATTTTGCTGGAAGCTGTGGGGGTGCTCCTTTAGAAATCATTAAGCAATATATCCAAGAGCAAGAAACACCACATTAGATTTGCTAACCTTTTGTTTTTAGGTTAAATGACACTAAAAAATAGCCTAACGGCTATTGACGCTTACATCTCCGCCCTAAAGGACGGAGTTTTTCGCTTTGTTGGGATAAATAAAGTAGTAAAAATTTAGAACTATTTAGACCATTCTAAATCTAATACAAATCGTATTTATCCTTAAGGCAATCTTTTTTATCTCTAGTAGTTTTAAAAAAAGGATTTATTTTGTTCAAAATATGCTTCCATTTGATTGCGACATTCAATGAGAAAATTCTCTTCCAATGGTTTATAGCTTTGATTTTTTAAGAGATTATTTGCAAAAGTCTTATAACATTGCTGTAATTGAGTAGAGTTGACTTTGAATTGTCTAGAGTCTCCCATTGAAGTTATATATTTTGCGAAATTCTCTGGATGTGGAATTATAGGAAGTCCTGTGCCAAAAAATTGTAAAGCCCCACTACCAGCACTTCCATAGAGATATTTTTTGCACTTCTTGTCTCTTTTCAAATAATCTTCGCCTTTTTCTAGGCTACTTGCCATTTCCGTGTAGCAATGAGCTAAGTCTTTAATAATATTTTTTCTCTGTTCTAAAACTTGTTTTTCCATTTGCTTTTCCAAGCGTTTTTTGTATTAGGTATTCTCCTAATGCTACTTGTTCGCAATGAGCTTGTTGCTCTTGTGTAGGCTCTTTGTGGCTAGTAAATAGTTTCATATCTATTTGTTCGCATTTTTTAGTCATAAGTTCTCGCTCTTTATCGTGGGTTGCGTAATATTCTGCACTTTTCACACGCCCATTGTATTTAGCAATCTTTTGCTGGTTTTCTAAATCATCGATACAATCTTTAACTTTTTCTATATAGGCTTTAAAGGATTGTTTTTTATCTAAACTCTTATCAATACTATTCCTATCAATTTTGCGGTTACAAGTTCTAGCAAAGTTATGATACTGAGATGGGAGAGTTGGCCATCGCTCTAGTAGTTTCTCAAATGCCTTATTGTCATAAACAGGTTCGCTAAATACGGGGGGGGGGGGCTATACCCAACAGCACTCTAGCTAATAATCCTGTTTTTAAAACTTTGTTTAACCCCCTCAACTTAACCATAACTTACCCTTTTAATCTCATTTTAAATTTAAATCATTATAACATAAAACTTTAAAAAATATCAAAAATAATCAACTATTTAGTTATTTAATCCATATTGTATTATTTTTAGTTATTTGAATTGTTAATTAGATATATTCTTAATGAGTAATAACAATCTTTTATAGTTATTTTTGTTTGTGTTATAATTGGTTTAACAATCCATTCACTAATAAATAAAAGGATAACCATGCCAACCATTGATTTTACCCTTTGTGAGATTAACCCTAAAAAAGGCTTTGGGGGGGCAAATGGAAATAAGATTAGCCTAATTTATAACAATGAACTCTACATGGTCAAATTCCCCCCTAAGCCTTCTACACACAAGGAAATGTCCTATACCAATGGTTGCTTTAGTGAATATGTGGCTTGTCATATAGTCAATAGTTTAGACTTATTGGTTCAAGAAACATTGCTAGGCACTTATAAAAATAAAATCGTAGTTGCTTGTAAAGATTTTACCACTCATCAATACGAGCTTGTAGATTTTCTAAATCTAAAAAATACTATGATTGAATTAGAAAAATCAGGTAAAGACACTAATTTAAACGATGTGCTTTATACTATAGATAACCAGCATTTTATTGAGCCACAAGTTTTAAAGCGTTTCTTTTGGGATATGTTTATAGCAGATACCTTGCTAGGTAATTTTGATAGGCATAATGGTAATTGGGGTTTTTTAAGAGCCTCAAATTCAAAAGAATATAAAATAGCTCCCATTTTTGATTGTGGCTCTTGTTTATATCCTCAAGCTGATGATGAAGTATGTCAAAAAGTTTTAAACAATATTGATGAGCTAAATACAAGGATTTATGATTTCCCCCAATCTATCTTAAAAGATGATAATGATAAAAAAATCAACTACTATGATTTCTTAACTCAAACAAATGACAAAGATTGCCTTGATGCACTGCTTAGGATATACCCACGCATAGATATGGATAAAATCCATTCAATTATTAACAACACGCCCTTTATGAGCGAGATACACAAAGAATTTTTATACACAATGCTTAATGTTAGAAAATCAAAGATTATAGATGTGGCACACACTAGAGCTATTGAGCTATCCTTACAACACAAACAAGCTCATTCAAACTCTTATGATGACAACACCGATGATTTAGACAATTCTAATGAATACGCCCCCACACCTAAGCGTAGGCGATAAGTAATCTTATTGAGTGGGTATTTGATAATATTTAGTTATTTTATCAGTATTGAATAGAATTTAGTTATTTGAATTGTTTATTGAGTATTTTATTAATAAATAACAACAAGTAGTAATTACATTATTTTTAAGGTGTTTTATAGCTTAAGCTAATTCTATAAAATATCAATGATTTTAACAATCCTTATAAAAATCTAATTATTTTTAATTATTAATAAAACATTAGATAATCAATAAAAACTATCTAATGTTATGCTATTTGTCTTAATGAGATTATTTGTATTAATTACATTAAACTATTTAATCAATTTTTAACCCCCTTACTTTTTATTCTCTATCAAACTATCAAATACAAGAGCCACTTTCTTGTTATGCTCTTGGGTAGTATGGATATAAATCTTAGTAGAGAGTAAAGAGCTATGCCCTAACGCCCTTGAAGTTAAAACTAAGTCTTGGGTTTCTTGATAAATAAGAGTTGCAAAACTATGCCTAAATAGATGTAAGCCTGTGCCATATTGCTTATAGTGTTTGATTTGAGCTAGTTTGAATATTAAGGGGATAAAGTTATAAAGCGTTAAAGAATTTTGTGCTTTTTGTTTGTCTTTTTTAAAAAGATATGCCCCATTAAAATATTTTAGTCTATAATCATCACTAAGCCAAGCATTCAAGCTTGGTTCTAACAAACTCTTTTTTATATAAGCTTTTCTTTCTTTCCTACCCTTACCTTGAATTAAAATAGAGTAATTTTGCTCTTCTACTTGAATGTGTTTTAATTCTATGTTTAACACTTCGCATTTTCTAAGTCCCCCAAGTATTACAATGAGTAAAATACATTTATTGCGTTTTTCATAGCTAGTGGTTGGCTTATAGTCTAAAAGTGTTTTTAAAAAGCTCTTTAAGTCTTTATCATTTAAATGTCTAGGCAGACTTTCTTTAATCTTAGCAAAGGCTAAATTTTTAAGCGTAAAATCAAAGCTATAACGCTTTTTCCTATCCAAGTAATCAAAGAATTGTCTTAAATACATCACATACTTAGCCATAGAGCTGGGCTTTCTATTTTGGGCGAGTTCAAAGAGAAAGTTAATGACTTGCTCTTCGCTAAGCGTTCTAAAACTTCTTAGTTTGAGATTATCTCTAAAGTATTCAAAGAATAAAAACAAGCCTTGCATCATAATCGTGTGCTTAATACCTTGATTGTAAAGAATATGACAGAGTTGTTTTAATTGCTCTATATTGTGGCATTTTAGGATTTTATCTTGTGTGTCTAATATGAAAGCCATATCATTCACATCTTGAATGGGTGTGAAATTTTTAACCTTAGTGTATAAAAAGGCTTTAAGATTATCAAAGAGTTCTCTTTGAGATTTGGTGAGTTTGTTATTTAACATATTGCTCCCTTATTAAAATATAAAAAGAAATCTTAAAGAATGAGAGTTTTAAGCTCTTTTAGTTTGTTAGGTTCTAAAAGCGGTATTTTTAAAAATTTTGCATGGCTCCTTAAAAGATTTGAAGTTCCGCTTTTAAATCTTAGTTTTTTAAAAAGTTCCGCATTCACTAAGGCATAAAAACAAAATTCCGCCCCCTTAAAAAGCAAATAATCAAATACAGAGTTATTTACATTACTCACTAAAAACAAAAATTTAATTTAGCAACAATTAAATAGTTTTTGAAAGTTAACTTTAAGCACTTTATAAGATTAAGAAGTGCGTATCTATGGGCATTAGAGATAAAAGCGGAACTTAAGTGCCACATAGTTATAAAGATATTAAGGGAAAGAAAGATTTATCTTTCTTTCTAATCCTATTGATTAAAAAATATTATTAGTAAATACCATGTCATGATTAGGATTTATTTTTTAAATACTATAAATCATGTAATAAGAATTTGCTAAAAAGAAAAGTTAAAAAAGAAAAAACTCTCATTGAAAGAGGCAAACTGATTGTAGGAGCTGTTGATGGTAAGTAGTAGGTTTAGTTTAGGAGTAGGACTTAGTTGATTAGGATTTAGAAAGAATAGAAATCAAAAAGAAAAGAAAATTAAGAATTATCTGTCATAGTATGTAGTTGTAGAGAGAGGGTTAGGATTAGGTTGTGCTGTTAAGTTGTAAGTGGTTTGTTGTTTAGTGTTCTAGGATTAGAAAGATTTTTGTTTAGAGTATGTAGGGTTAGGTTTGTTTCTAGTTCTTAGTATTAAAAGGGTTAAGTTTGATTTGATAGTAGGTTCAATGGTTAGGTTTAAACTTGCTTTATGATTATGTTTAAGGAAACTTTAAGTTTTAAAATTTTTGCGTGCCGTTTAAGAAAAATTTAAGCTCTAAAAGGCATTTTAAAGCGTTTTTTATTTTAAGTTGATAGTTTGTTCTTTCCCTATAGCCTTATTTTGATTGTAGGGCATTTTAGAGTGTTTTATTTGGGTTTTAGTGGATTGATTTAATTTAAAGGTTGATAGAGAGAAATAAACTGCCTATTAAAGCGGTTCATTATCTCTGCTCGTATTTGTGTTTCAATCGTTTTAAGAGTGTGTGGCATGCTGAATTTTGCCTAGTCAATTAGATTGTTAGGGAGCATTGAGCTAGTTTGAGTTTTTACCTACCACGCCCTTTGCTTTTTTGTATTAGATACTCGTATGAATTAGGCTCTATTTCGCTTGTATTTTGACTGACAGCACTTTTTAGGCTGTTAGATATATCGTTAGTCGGTTTTTGGTTTTGTGTTGAATTTAGGGCATTCTCGTGAGCTTTTTGATTTTCTTTAGCTCGCTCTCTTTCTAAACAAGCTTGTTGATGAGCTTTGGCTTTTCTTTCAAGCTCTTTAGCATGTTCTATCCACGGCTCATCAGAATGCAATGTTTTGGTCGGCTTATCATTAGATTGTGGCTCTTGTAATGGTTGGATAGTATTGTTTGTTATGGCGGCTTGAGTGTTTAATGCAATACTAGGCTCTTGCTGAATGGTGCTAACATGGTTTTGTGGTGCGATTAACTCTTGCTGTGTAGTAGTTTTTGTGTTAGCTTGAGTTTCTTTAGCCACACTCTTATTAGCTTGTGAGCCAGTAGCGGTTTGTGTCAGCTCGCTTTGGGTTGGTGTGGTTTGCTCTTTAACCTTGACTTGAATTTCTTTTTGCTCTAGCTTAGTATCCTTAGCGTGTTCTAGGACTTTTTGAAGTTGTGAAATGTCATAGTGGGTTAAAAACCTATTAGCCCCTATGATTTCATTACAAGTATAAAGAATTTCTTTTGAAAGTTTAGAAAATTGTTTGTTTTGTTTGAGAAAGTCTTGGTTTTCTTTCAATGAAAAAGTCTCTTTATAGCTCTCTAGGGCTTTAAAATAGCTCTCTTTGGCTCTTTTAAACTCTTCTTCTTTTGTTTTTAAGTCTTGTTCTAAAAAGAGCAATCTCTCTTTGGCTAATAAAAGCATAGTCTTTTGATAATCTTGTAGTTGCTTACTCACTAGCTCATAAGTGTTATCATTAAGCTTATAAGTGGGGTCATCTTGTTTAGTTTTAAAGCTCTCTAGCATGAATTGATATTTTCTAGCACTAAAATAAGCGTTTTTAAAAGTTTTAAGTGTGGGGCGTTTATCTTTAGGAAGTTCTAAGGCTTTGGCTAAAAGAATAGGATTAGTTAGAGTGTTGTATTGTGTGTTTTGCTTGGTTTTAACTTCATTTCTTAGTTGAGCCAGTAATAAGTGTGAGTTTTTATCTAAAAGGCGTTTGTCTAGGTGTTCAAGCTTACTTAGTAGCATTTCTTTTTTCTTTAAAAGAGAAAAGCCCTTAGTCTCTCTTTCAAAATTTCTGTCTAAATCATTGAGAATAGCAAAATTTTTAAAGGCTGAATGGCTCTCTGTTTTATCAAGCTCTTTTTGATAAAAACTTAAGAGTTCGTATAGCTCTTGCTTGCTGGTGTTTTTTAAATGTTCGCTTACTAGCTCTCTCTTATCTACCCTGTCAATGTTTAGCTGTTCTTTTTCATCATCACTCATATCTTTGTGGTTAAAGAGAGCGATTTTAAATTCAGAAATCTTTTTTCTCAAAGGCAGGCTTTGGTTGTTTTGAATGTTTAGGGCTTGGGCTTTGTTTTTATCTTTGAGTTCTTGTAAATACTCGCTTTGTAAAGCCTTGTTTAAGTCCCACTCATCTTGTGGGGTTTTAATTTGTTCTAATGCTTTCTCTTCTTTTTCTAAAACTTGTAATTGAAGTTTGATATTGTCTAATTCCTTGAGCTTAGGCTCATTGACATACAAGTATTCTTCGCTCAATAAATGGTTATTCAACCTATAAGCAAACTCACTTCTTAGTTCATTAAAAAATTCTTTGCAATCCTCACGCCCCTTAAAACGCAGTCTCTTTCTTGTGAGCTGGTTAGTTTTATTGATGAAACAATGGATATGGGCATGGTCTTGATGAGAATGAGGCACAAGAGCGAATTTATATTCAGGCAATCTTACTTTTAAGCTCTCCCAAGTAGAGTATAAAAGCCCTTGCATAGTCTCTTCATCTGGCTTATTTTTGATAGAAAAGACTAAATGCATAGCCTCGTTATAATCCTTAGTTAAATCAAAGTCATTGAGCCAAGTCTCTAAAATAAATTGCTTATCACACTCTAAAAACATTTCATTGTAGGCTGTCTCGCTATTTTCTAAGGTATAACTTAGGGCATTTTCTAAATGGGAGCGTTTCATTTGCCCTATGTTTTTAATAAGCACAGGATTAGCATTCTTTGTGCCAACTAGATTAGATTTAATAGACTCTGAGTTAGAGCCAAATTGATTGAATTTAATCAACAATCTCTTATCAATTTTATCGCTATCACTAGGTCTAGGCTTTAACATATGCTCTAAAATATCATCTAAAAAAGACAAATCCATAGGGCGATTATCTAATTTAGCATCTCGTATAGCTCTATCTAGCATACAAGCCCTTTAAGACTTAACAACATCGCTAAATTTTTATCTAATTCGCACACTTTCAAGCTGACTTTATTCCCTTACTAAAAAGGCGTTTTAAAACGCCAAAATTTTATTCAAGCTAACGCTAATTTAAACCCTAGATTTTTGATTTTAAATCTAGCGATTTTTTAATTCTTTGTAGCATAGCACAAAGAATTAAAAAAGAGAACCAATCAAAAAAGGTGCAGGATAACACCAAGTGTCTACACACATATGGTTAAAACTTCGCATTCAAGGGACTTGGAGCTAGATTTTTAAAAAATAAGGGTTTTTGCTAACTTTTTGCCTAAAAAGTTTTTAAAAAGTGCTTTGACAGATAAGCTAAACTTTTAATCTAGCAAGAGAGAAAAAATTCATTCAAAAGCTTTAACCCCCTTACTATAAAAATTAAGAGCCAAGAACTTATTAGAAACACTATAAAAACTTAGAGATTTTTTTGCAAAAGAACTTGCAGTCAAAATTATTAAGAACTAATAGCCATATGGTGAGAACTTAGTAACCTATAGAATGAAACTTTATAGCACAAGCAAAGAACTTACAGCCCACTAATAAGAATTAGCAAGCTAAATACTATGAACTAACAAGCAAATAGTAAGAACTTGTAAGCAACAATTAGGGAACTAAGGGCTACACGATAAAAACTAAAAGCCACAAGTTAGAACCTAATAGCTCACACCAAGAAAGAACTAAGGGGAAAATAGATTAAGAGCTTATCTGCTCTAATAATATGAACTAGGTTGCTTGTATGATTAAGAACTAGGAGCAAAAATACCCTTAGAACTTACTAATAACTCATATAAGATAACTCATATAAGAACTACTAGCTAGAAGTAAAGAACTACCAGCCTATTTTAATAAGAACTCACAATCAATATTAAAGGAATGAAATTATTCTTTAAGCTTTTGTTTAAAAAATTTGTGTTATATTTCAAATGATTTTTGATTGAATTTAACTTGAAACTTAGAGAACACTTAAAACTTCCATTCTTAGAATACATGCAGTTAAGATAATTTTTTAAATTGTTTTTAGATTGTTGTAAGAGCTGTTTGTAATTAGCGATTTTATTCATATTTAAATCATTGGTTGGTATCTCTAGTAATGAAATAAGCATGCTATAGACTAGAATATTAAGCGAAATTTCGGGCAAATCAATACTATCCATAAGGCTATGCTTAGGTTCATAACTAATGATTACCACTTCTAAAACACCTTCTTTAAAAGGCGTAACGCTCAAAGTATCCCCTAAAATCAGTAAAGAAGTTTCTCCACTCTCTTTCTCAATGCTTACCCTATGATTAAGTTCATTATGGTTAAATTTAACGCTTAGTATCCCTAAAAGGTTACTCACTTCTATACTAGGATTTTCTTTCGTTAATGTTTGAGTTTTTAGCTTCCTATTAAGCCTAAATTCTAAAATCAAATCTAGCAAGGCTACATTCAAGCAGTCTAGCATTTCATCATCGCTAAACAAGTAATCATTAGCATTAGTATCATTAAGACGCTTACGGACTTTATAAATAATTTCGCTCACTTCTAGCATAAACAAAGCTCCTTCTCTAGTTCTTTAAAATAAGGGGGGTCTAAATAGTAAACGCCCTTAGAAATGTTTAAATCATAAATGCGTAAAAACTCGTTTAAAAGGGTTTTTTCGCTTTCTTTTGTAGGCTCTATGCTCTCTATTAAAAAATCGCTTAAAACCCTTAGTTTTAATAGTGAAAAGTCCACATTATTAGGATAGTCTCTAAAATCTAGCTCCCCTAACCCATCGCATACACAAAACTTCACGCCGTTATAAGTGTAGTAATTAGTTTTAGTAAGGTTTAATTCTATGCTATCACCAGATAAGACTTGTTTAAAAATCTCGGTGTGGTATTTGTCAAACCCCTTTAATTCCCCCTTAGGGGCGTTAAATCTAACTAATCGCATGATAATAGGTTAGGCTCTTTAATCTCATTTAATTGCTTTTGTCTTTCTTCCATGTTAATTCCTTTCAAAAAAAGTTAATTTAAGTATTTCTTGCTGGATTTTCATTTAAAAGGCTTTTGTTTTTTACCATTTTAATCCTTTGGGTTAAGTTTTATGTTGTTATTTTTTGTGCTATAATCCGTTTGCGGTTCACTCCATGATTTTTAATCATGTTTTTACCAGCCACTGCCGATAAAAGAGTGAATTATATCGGCGTTCTTAATCTCACTTTTAACATAATCTTTTGAAACCCTTAATTTTGTCCTTAGTGTTTTGTCTTTTTCTTGCCTTATTAATTCTTTTTGGCTAGGATTGAATGGCAAGCTAAAAGCAAAAGGAATTAGCGTTTGGCTCATAACCAAAAGCACAAAAAAATTTTTATTTTTATGGTGGTGGCTAGTTTGAGTTTTTAGCTTCAAACATTTCATTTGCTACTCTCTAACGATTGCGCGTTGGGCTTATAACCCAAAGGTAGCGGGTCTTTTTGCGTAGCTTCAAACATAACGGATTTGTAAGTTTTTCCATTCTTATAATTACCTTTCTCTTTAAACATCGTTACTAAACTCAAGCCATTTTGCTTCTTGCTTAATTGTTCTATCACTACAAAATGTCCGTTAATTTGTTTGAAACTTAAAAGGCGTTTTGAGTTGTTTCTAAGGATTTCTATAGTTTCATCAGCACTATTAACGATTTTTAAGTAATTAGCTAATTCATCGTAACTTATAGGCTCTTGCTTACTGAATTTAGCGTTATTAGATAATTCTCCATGATTATTCATAATATGCTTAATCGCATCACTATCAATTAAAGCTTTGGCATCGTTTGGATAATCTAAGCCTAAATCTTTGGCTATCTTAGGTTCTATCTTCTCTATAGCGATTTTCTTGTTTGTCTTTTCAAGGTATCTAACCACTTCAGGCGTAAAATTCTCTAACCCTAAAATAGGCATGTCTTTCCCTTTAGTGGGGGCGTTATCAATCAATTGCTTAATCTCATCAAAAGAGAGTTTCTTCATTATGTTGTCTTTGTTTTGAATTTCTGAGCTTGAATTATACGATTTTAATGCCTTGCTCTCTTTCTCTAAGCTCTTATAATAATCTTTCTGTAAGCCCTTAATGTTTCTTGTTAGCTGGTTTAGGGCTTGGTTGTTTTCGTGGGGTTTTCTGTCGTGCTTTAATAGATAATGCGTGAAGTCGTATATATCAATATCATTAAAAACCTTTCTATCGCTTCCTAATAAGTCTTTTGTATCATCTGCTATGTTATGCTCTCTTAAACCTTTCTTAATGTTATCACTTCTTAGGGCTTCAAATAAGGCGTTGCTTGGGTCATCAAGTCTAGCAAATCGTGCTAAGGCCGCTCCTAAAATTTCGCTTATATCGCTCTTGTGCTGGCTTTTTTCATATTCTGTAAAACCTAGTGAACTTGCGCTGTGTTTATCAGCAAGGGCTTTTAAGCTGTCTGTTGTGCTTTCATAGTCTTTAATAGATTTAAAGGCTCTGTCTAGTGTATCGCTTAAATAAGCGTTTAAACTTAGTTTAGGAAAATTTAAATCGTGGATTAAATTATAATTCCACACAAAAAATCAAGCGGTTAATCAAAAGAGTTTTAAAGGGTTTTTAAAAGCCTTTAAATTTCACCGCTCACCTAATATGCCTATACTTCTCTCTGGGCTGACTCTCTTTCTCTAAGAAGTGCCAATAGTCTTGCATAATTCTTTATAAAAGTTCTTATCAATTAACATCAGAAAAGATTATTCAAAAAAGCTCAAAAACACTCACACCAGCTCAAAAACTAGTGCGAGCAAGCATGTTCTAAAGTAGGCTGAATATCCTTATTATCGGCTAATTTTTCATGCTCTACTTTGTCTAAAAAAGTGTTTAAATTTTGTGCCATTTTCTCAAAGATTTTAGCACTCACGCTATTAGGATGAGAGATAATAATCGGTTCGCCCTTATCCCCACCAATACGCACTTTAGGTTCTAGTGGGAGCTTAGCTAAGATTTGTGTGTTATAAGTTTCTAGTAATTCGTTCATAGAATTTGAGCCAAAAATCTCGCTCTCTTTGTCGCAATGCTCACACACAAATGTTCCCATATTTTCTACAATACCGGCAATAGGAATGTGTAATTTCTTAAACATATCTAGACTTCTTTTAGCGTCATCTAAACTCACCACTTGGGGTGTTGTAACGGTTATTCCTGCACTTAGTGGCACTGCTTGAGCTAAAGTAAGCTGTGCATCGCCTGTGCCTGGGGGCATATCCACTACTAACACATCTAAATCCCCCCAAATAATATCGCTTAGCATTTGTTCAATCGCTCGCATAAGCATGGGTCCTCGCCAGATGAGACTCTGCCCTTCATCATACAAAAGCCCCATACTCATCACAGAAACCCCAAAAGCTTTTAAAGGAATGAGTTTTTTACCGCTTGGGTCAGTGATAACATCAGCGTTTTGTAAGCCCATCATTCTAGGAATATTAGGCCCATAAACATCAGCGTCTAATAACCCCACTTTTTTACCCAAATTCACCAAAGCAATGCTTAAATTCACACTTGTCGTGCTTTTACCCACACCGCCCTTACCAGAGCTTACCATTATTACATGCTTAATATTTTTAGCTAGATTTTTGGTAGTGGGCTTTGGGGCTTGTGGTTTAGGTGGGGTTTTAATATCTAAATTCACTTCCTTAATACCGATTTCTTGCATCGCTTTTGAGATATGTTCTCTTAAAATCTCACTCGTTTCTTCAGAACTTGATGGGATTTCTACTAAAAGCCCTAATTTATTTTCATGTAGAGTGATGTTTTTAACAAATCCAAAGCTGACAATATCCTTTTCAAAATTAGGATAGATAATCTTTTTTAATGCGCTTAAAATGTCTTCTTGCGTAAGCATAAATTTTCCTAGAATAATAAAATATACAAAGCTTCTTTATAGCATAATTTGTTTAATTTTCTCATTATCTTTTAAAAAGATTGAGTTTAGGTCTCCCAAAATTTCATTCTTCAAACATGTTTTATCCCAACAAAGCGAAAAACTCCGTCCTTTAGGGCGGAGATGTAAGCGTCAATAGCCGTTAGGCTATTTTTTAGTGTCATTTAACCTAAAAACAAAAGGTTAGCAAATCTAATGTGGTGTTTCTTGCTCTTGGATATATTGCTTAATGATTTCTAAAGGAGCACCCCCACAGCTTCCAGCAAAATAACTAGGCGACCATAAATGATTGCCCCACAAAGTAGCTTTAACATTTTTAAAATTTTGTTGTCTAACCAAACGACTACTAACACCCTTTAAAGAATTAACTAACCTACTAACACTAACTTTTGGTGGATAATTGATAAGTAAATGCACATGGTCGCTTTCCCCATCAAATTCTACTAACTCGCTTTCAAAGTCTTTGCATACCTTAGCAAATACAGAACCTAAAAAGTCTATAACTTCTTTGTTGAATGCTTTACGCCTATATTTAGTTACAAATACTAAATGCACATGCATTAAAAAAACACAATGTCTGCCATGTCTAATATTATCAATTTGTTTCATAGACCAAGTTTAACTAAATTATGCTAAAATCTTTCTATGAAAGTAAATAAGGGCTTTAAATTTCGTTTGTATCCTACCAAAGAGCAACAGACCAAATTACAACACTCTTTTTTTGTCTATAACCAAGCCTATAACATTTGCTTAAATCTACAACAAGAGCAATACGAAAAAAACAAAGATTTACCCACTAAACAAAGAAAATGGCAAAAATCAAGCGAATTAGATAGTGCGATTAAGCACCATTTAAAAGCTAGGAATTTAAGTTTTAGTAGTGTAGTCGCTCAACAATCACGCATGAATGCAGAAAGAGCCTTAAGAGATGCCTTTAAAGTCAAAAATAGGGGCTTTCCTAAATTTAAAAACTCTAAATTTGCTAAACAAAGTTTTACTTGGAATAATCAAGGCTTTTCTATCAAAGACTTTAACGAACGCTTTAAGATGTTTAACTTAATGAAAATGCCCTTAAAAATGCGTATGCATAGAGACTTACCCCTTAATGCTAAGATTAAACAAATCGTAGTCTCTTGCTCTCATCAAAAATATTTTGTTAGTTTTAGCATAGAATACGAAAAAGAGCTTAACACTATTAAAGAGCCTAGAAATTGTGTCGGTGTGGACTTAAATATCTATGATATAGCTTTAAGCGTTGATTTAAAAGAATATGAAAAACTAACCGACCTAGAACAATACCAAAAAGACATGAAAGAACTAGGTTTAAAAGTAGATGAAAATATCAATCTAAAACGACTTATTCCTACTTATTCTAAACTACATTCTTTTAAAAAATACTCTAAAGAATTTAAAAGACTACAAAGAAAACAAAGCCGTAGGGTTTTAAAATCTAAACAAAATAAAATCAAACTAGGAGGTAATTTTTACAAAACTCAAAAAAATTAAACAAAGCCTTTGATAAATCAAGCTATCAAAAACTAGACAGATACCATAAAATCACAAGCGAACTTTCAAAGCAATTTGAATTGATAGTAGTTGAAGACTTACAAATTAAGAACATGACCAAAAGAGCCAAACTCAAAAATGTTAAACAAAAGAGTGGGCTTAATAAGTCTATACTAAATACTTCATTCTATCAAATCATCTCTTTTTTAGACTACAAACAACAGCATAATGGCAAATTGTTAGTGAAAGCTCCCCCACAATATACGAGTAAAACTTGTCATAGTTGTGGGCAAATCAACCACGAGCTTAAATTAAATCATAGAGAATATCTGTGTCAAAATTGCGGATATATAGAGCATAGAGATATAAACGCCGCAAGTAATATTTTAAGCAAAGGGTTAAGTCTTCTTGGGTTAGGAAATAGCCTTGCAGACTTTAAAGAGCAAAGCCTTTCGTATTAGCATTCAGTAGGGTGCTTTAGTTAGGAAGCTCCTCGCTTTAGCGAGGGGTGTTTCACTGAAAATTTTACAATAAAATGAGCTTAATAAATTGTGTTATATTGGGCAATAAAAAGATTTAAGGGATAAAATTATGAAACTTCATAAGCGTATTTTGAGATTGCATCATTTTAGGAATTTGGGTAAGGACTTGCCTACGGAATTGCTCTTAAATGCAGATTTTGATGGGATTAAGCATGGGGGATTAGTGATTTTAGTGGGGGAAAATAATGTGGGTAAAAGCAATGTGCTAGAAGGGTTGAAATATTTTAATAATGACAATAATTTTCTATGTCCTATAGAAGATTATGAAAAACAAGCCCAAGAAAGAACTGCACTAAGTCTTATTAAAGAAGTTTATAACAATGATAATAACCAGCAACAGATTGAAAAACTATCTTGGGTAGAACTCAAAGAAAATCAAGCAAATAAGCAAGCATTTGAAATGAGTTTTTATCCGTTTGAAAATCATATAGAGATTTATAAAGCAAGCGATAAAGATGTGGGAATATACCTTACTTCTCATTCGCCAAAAAATTTTGAAAATGATTTTATACAATCTATTAGAGAAGCCCTAGAAGTATTATTGCCTTGCGTTAGCAATAGCCAATACACACGACTCAAACATAATTGGGGTCGTTTCTTAAAAGCATACAAAGATATATTACAACTGAATGAAAAACAACTTGAAAAGAAAGAGTTCATAGTGCCTGACGACCACAAAGGGGAAGCAAAAAGAGCGTATAAGAACCTTAAAAAAGCCCTTTTACTACATATTTGCTTGACCTTCAAGGAATATAGCTTGTCAAAGTTGATAGAGCGTTTTGATAAAATTGAAGTTTGTGAAATATTAGAAAAGATGAGAAAAAAATCTGAAGAACAGATCAATAAAATAGCAATATTGCAACAACAATTCTACGCTTCTAGTCCAAAAAACTTAAAAGCAAATCCTATGCAAAAGGCGATTCTAGCTAACCACCTACCCCAAATCATTAATTGCGAAAATCCTTTTGAGCTTAAAGACGAAAATTTGCGCTTGGATATAAAAAAAGAGACGCTTCGTAATAGAATATGGGAGACTATGTGTTTTGAATGGTGTGAGACAGCACCGATATTTACCAATACAATTATTAATATGAAAAATGATAATAACTTTAGCAATTATGACTTTAAGATTGATAAGGAAGAGCAAAAATTACAAATCGATGAATATTGGCCATTCTTCATAGAATTAAAAAACGAAATCACAGAAAATGCGATGGATATACTAAGAAAAAGTAATTCATCACGTATTTTAGAAAAGTCTAAAGGTAAGACTCAAGGCTTAGAATACGTGTTGCAAATGTCTTCAAAAATAGATAAAAAATATAACACTACTTTTACATTCTATGATTTAGAAGACAACTTTTTGTTTGATAAAAAAACGAACCTTTTATACGAATTGAAAAAAGAATTAAAAAAAATGGGCGAAAAAATCAGCAAAGAGTTTAATGAAAGCTATTGCATTAACCCCAATGATGAATACAGATATATTTTTGAATTCCGTTTGAAAAAACAGCATTTTTTACATATAAGAATTAAAAGAGACAACGAGTATTTAGAGCTTGCCAAACAAAGCACGGGGTTTCAATGGTTTTTTAACTTGTTTTTTAATTTTTTATACCCATTCAAATACCATAAAAATGGAATAAATAGAGAGCTTGGAAAAAATAGCTCTTATCGTAATTATAATAGTATTGTGGTTATGGATGAACCAGCCACTCATCTAAGCGTGCCGGCTAGACAAGAATTTAGAGAGCGTTTGAGACGATATGGCAAAAAAAGGGGCATTACCTTTGTTCTAGCTACTCATGACCCCTTTTTAGTGGATACTAACCATTTAGATGAAATAAGAATTGTAGAAAAGCAAAAAAACGGCTCAGTAATTTATAATGAATTTAACTATCCCCTAAATGATGTGAGAAAAGACTCCGATGCCTTAGATAAAATCAAACGCTCTTTAGGAGTAGAACAACACATCTTTCATAACCCTAGAAAACATCAAATTATCTTTGTGGAAGGGATTACAGATTATTGTTACTTAAGTGCCTTTAAATTATATTTCAATGAGCGTTACCCACAATATAAAGATAACCCTATCCCTTTCACTTTCTTGCCGATTTCAGGGCTTAAACGAGAGATTAAGGACGAAGACGAAGATAAGCTAAGAGAAATGAAAGAAACCATTAAAAAACTTTGCGAATTAGATAATAACCCTATTGTTTTAATAGATGACGATAGGAAAAATGGTGTTGACCCACAAAAAGCAAATAGTGAAAAATTTAAAAAAGCTAATGCAGAAAGGGGTAATCCTATCAAAATTTTACAACTCTCACAATGCAATGAAAATTTCAAACAAATTGAATATTTGTTTAGTGACGAAGACCAGCAAAAGTATTCATTAAAAAATAAAAATAGAGAATTAGCGATAGCTTTTAAGAGTAAGCTTTATATCGTAAGCCACAAGCTCAATAACAAACATTATCCATACCCACTTAACAACCAAGATATAATAAGCAAGCAAACAGAAATCAATTTTTTATATTTGTTTGAATGGATAGCATGCAATTTAAGCTCAGTCAAAAACTAATCACAATTAAAAACGCTTAGAATTGATATATAGAATTTGACTATAATACGCTTAAATATTATTTATTGCAAGGATTTTAAATGTTGAAAAAAGCGTGTTTAAGTTTGCTAATGATAAGTGGTATTCATTTAGGGGCAAAGGATTTAAATTTCAAGCTAGATTATCAAGCAACTGGGGGCAAGCTCGTAGGAAAAATGACGGATTCTAGCCTTTTGAGTATCACTTCTATGAACGATGAACCTGTTGTAGTAAAAAATCTCATTGTAAACAGAGGAAATTCATGCAAAGCAACTAAAAAAGTTGAACCCAAATTAGGCGATAAGTTTAAAAAAGACAAGCTTTTTGACCATGAATTAAAATATTCCCAACAGATTTTTTATCGCCTAGATTGCAAGCCTACGCAATTATTAGAAATCAAAATCATTACTAATAAAGGCGAGTATTACCATAAGTTTTCTAAGTGAATCTAGTTTTTGTATCAATTTTAAATTGATACAAACTTCAAATCCTAGTATTTCTATTCTTTAAAAACTATAAATATAATTGAAGTATAAAGCAAAATCACGCTTAAAGGTTATTTTATAAGGCACGCTTGAATAGAATTCCTTAAAAACCAAAGTGTCCAAAGTCTGAGAGTTATTTGTGTTTTTTGCTTGCAAATAGACAGACTCAATCACAGGGATTTTAACCCCAAATTCAAAAGAATTGTGCTTATCTCCTAAACGCATGCCTACATTAAATAAAAACTGGAAAGCGTTTGTTGTGAGTTTATTAGGAAAATAGCGATTCAAATAAGCCTGATACACTTTTTCATCACGCATTTGATAGCTCACGCCCGCTAGAGCAACGCCTAGGTTAAAACCTGTAAAAAACTTCTCATTATTAATTGCATTGAGCAATAAATCCGCATGCACTCCATAAGTAAAAATTTGGATATTGCTATTTTGTTGCTTTGTTAAAGAACTAAAATAGCTCCCCTGGCTATAAGTAGAGAAAGTCTGGTCATAAAATACCCCAAATCTAGCTCCAAGCCATTTATTACTCTTATTTTTACCCACTATCTTATAGCCCAACGCTAATCCAAAACCATTAGAAATGGCCATGCTTTTTCTTGGGGCTTGTGGTTCTGCTTTAACAAAGGGCTGTATTCCAAGCTGGGGACCTAGTTGAGAACCTTTGCAATAAGCAGGGTTAAATTGTAAACAAAGCTTCATAATATTTTGATAAGTGGGGCTTGAAGTCCCTGTTATTGGTGTTGAAATGAATTGCTGTATCAAGTCCAAATCAGTTTGATTCTTGCTGACACTCCCCAACTGGTAACCAAGTCCCATATAAAACGCATTTTTATCTGCATATCGTTTGATGGGCGTAAGATTATTTTTGCTAGAAGTATCTTCAAAACTTTTTGCCCCTAAAATACAAGAAAAAATCAAAGCTAATAATAGTGTCCGATTCAAAGTATCTTTATCTCCTATTCTTTGCTATTTCTTTGGAAAAAAGAATAAGTATCATGATTATTTATCACTATATTATATTCTTTAGGCCAACCTACCAGCAAAATTCTAATCTTTAAAAACTTTGATTTTGATAAAAACAATTTTTAACTCTAAAATTCTATAAGTCAATTAACTCTTTAATTTTTCTTAGCTATTAGAAGCGCGAAATTCACCCATTTAAACAGCACTTCTACATGTTTAAACCCCACACTTTCTAAAAGAGCTATATTTTCTTGCAAGCTATAAGGCACAAGCACATTTTCTAAAGCTTCTCTTTTGAAAGTGATTTCATTCATGCTATAGCCCTGATTTTGCTTGTAGAGATAGTATAACTCTATCATTTGCTTGTCTAATATCCTATCTTCACTCATCGTCTTTTCACCTACGATTAATACACCATTAGGCATAAGACTATGATAAATCTTTTTGAGTAGCATTTCTCGCTGCATAGGACGGATAAATTGTAAGACAAAAAGTAAGGAAAAAGCGTTAGCGTTTTTAAACTTATAGTCTAAAAAATCTATGCATTCAAAACTAATTTGCTTGCAGGCACTTAGCTTCTCTTGTGCTTTATTAAGCATTGCTTTTGAATTATCAATACCTATCAATTGTATTTTATGATTTTCTTTGAGCTGTTTGTTTAAAGCGATAAAAAAGTTTCCGGTAGAACAACCCAAATCATAAATCAAGGGCTTTTCATTTGTAGTCTCTTTTAAATTTTGAGCGATAAAATACGCCCCCAAATTCAACATTTCATTATAATAAGGGATAGAACGCTCCAACATGTCATCAAAAACATGTGCAACCTTCTCATCAAAACAAAAGCGTTTGTTTAGGGCTTCATTAAACAGAGTGTCTTTCATCAAACCTAATCTTAAATTTTTTCAGACTTAAACAAAGTGAGTTAAAAAATAAATGCGGTTAAAAAACTTCTAACCGCAAGAAGTGAGCTAGAACTTAAGCTTTTTTATGCACCAATTCGTTGATGTAATGCTCTACTGAGCCTAAGCCCTCTTTCTTTGCCCATTCATAGCATTTAGAGACAAAATCCCAATTGATATGCTCATAGAATTTCTCTAAATACACAGGGCGTGCGTTTTTATGGTCAATATAGTAAGCATGCTCCCATACATCTACGACTAGAATAGGCACTTTTTTATCGGTTACTGGGGTTTGAGCATTACTAGTTTGGACAATCTCAATCTTTTGAGTTTCTACATTATACACCGCCCAATTCCAACCAGAGCCAAATAAAGTGGTCGCACTCTTAATAAATTCTTCTTTAAACTTCTCTAGAGAGCTAAAATCTTTTTCTAAAGCACTCTTTAACTCATCGCTTAATGCACTCGCTTTAGGGCTTAAGCAATCCCAATAAAAATCGTGGTTATAAATTTGAGCAGCGTTATTAAACACGCCCCCACTAGACTTAGTCAAAATAGAAAACAAACAACTTTCTTCAAACTCAGTGCCTTTAATTAAATTATTCAAGTTATTCACATAAGTTTGATGGTGCTTTCCATGGTGGAAATCAAACGCTACAGGACTTAAAAAGTCTCCCATACTATCCTTAGCAAAAGGTAATTCTCTTAGTGAAAACATAATCTCTCCTTGTGTGTTAATAGGCGTATTGTAATCATTTTTTAGTGCTTTTTGGTAAATTTTTTCTTAAAAATCACATAACGATGAAAATTTTGTAGATTTTGGGGGGTTTTTGAGAAATTAAAGCGGCTTTTTAAAACAAATTATTTTAAACGCTTCAAAAATTTCATTTGAGTTAATTTTAATTGACTACCATACTAGCATAATTAATCATCATATAATCAAAAGGATTTAAACATGAAAAAAGTTATCTTTAACGAAGAAACATACGAATTAGAAGGACAAGCCCTGCAAGTAGGTAGTAACGCCCCTGATGTGAGGCTAGTAACAAACGATTTGCAAGAAGTCAATTTATTGAATCAAAATGCACGCTATCAGGTAATCAGCACACTCCCTACCCTAGCAGGGCCGGTTTGCTCACTCCAGACTAAAAAATTCAATGAGCAAGCCAGCAAGCAATCCCTTATAAGTTTCAGTGTTGTTTCTATGGATTTGCCTTTCGCACAAGGGCAATTTTGCAGCACTCAAGGCATTAAAGATTTAAAAATTTTAAGTGATTTTAGGTATAGGGCTTTTGGGGAGCGTTATGGCGTGCTTTTGGGTAAGGGCTCATTACAGGGCTTACTAGCTAGAGCGGTATTTGTAGTGGATTCACACGGAGTTATTGTCTATAAAGAAATTGTGCGAAACCTTTTAGAAGAACCTAATTACGAAGCGCTTTTGGAAGTGTTGCGTTAAAAAGCCCTAAAGGGGCTATTATCCGCAAATCAATACAAGTAGCTCTGTATTAACTGGGTATTGCAACTAGGTATTGATAAAAAAATGGATTTTGCAATAAAATAAAATTTGAACTATAAAGCATAATTTGAAAACAATTTTTTAAAAAATGAAAGAATGCTAAAGAAATTGGAACAAGCCGTAAATAAAGTTTTCTAATTATCAATACCTAATTAAAACAGAGCCATACAAACATGAAAATAAAGAAGCTCTAAGAGAAAATACAAATGGTAAATGGTGGAGAATAGCGGGATCGAACCGCTGACCTCCTGCGTGCAAAGCAGGCGCTCTCCCAGCTGAGCTAATTCCCCAAACAAAGAGTTGTAAAAGAAATGGTGGGCTTAGGAGGAGTTGAACCTCCGACCTCACCCTTATCAGGGGTGCGCTCTAACCACCTGAGCTATAAGCCCTTACACAAAGAAAGAATTATATAGCAAATTATCTTAAAATTTTCTTAAACAACAAGTTTTTATAAAGATGTTACAATACTCATTATTTTTAATTTCAAAAGGGATTTCATGGCGTTATTATTTACAGGGGCATGCGGTTATATAGGTTCTCATACAGCAAGAGTATTTTTAGAACAAACTAAAGAAAACATTATCATTTTGGATAATCTAAGCACCGGTTTTTTAGAGCATGTAAAAGCACTAGAACATTACTACCCCAATAGGGTTACATTCATTCAAGCTAGTTTGAATGACACTCAAACTTTAGACACCTTTTTTAGTAAGCAACAACTCATTGAGCCAATTAGTGCAATCTTACACTTTGGGGCTAAGCTCTTGGTAGAAGAATCTGTGCGCTTGCCTTTAGAATACTATACAAACAACACGCTTAACACTCTAGAGCTTACCAAACTTTGCTTAAAGCATAAAATCAAGCATTTTATTTTTTCTTCTACTGCGGCGGTTTATGGCGAAACAAACTCAAGCGTGAATGAAGAAAACCCATTAAATCCTATCAATCCTTATGGGGCGTCTAAAATGATGAGCGAAAGGATTTTGTTAGACACTTCTAAAATAGAAGATTTTAAATGCGTTATCTTACGCTATTTCAATGTGGTTGGGGCATGCTTAAAGAATGATTATTCTACCCCATACACGCTAGGTCAACGCAGTTTAAACGCCACACATTTAATCAAAATTGCATGCGAATGCGCGGTAGGTAAAAGGAAAAAAATGGGGATTTTTGGCACTAACTACCCTACTACTGATGGCACTTGTATTAGAGATTATATCCATGTAGATGATTTAGCCAACGCTCATTTAGCAAGCTATCAGGCTCTTTTAGAAAAAAACCAAAGTGAAATCTATAATGTCGGCTACAATCAAGGCTACAGCGTAAAAGAAGTGATACAAAAGGTTAAAGAAATCTCAAACAACGATTTTTTAGTAGAGATTTTAGACAAACGACAAGGCGACCCAGCAAACCTAATTGCCAATAATGCTAAAATCTTAAAAAATACAAATTTTAAGCCCCTTTATAACGACCTAGACACCATAATAAAGAGCGCTTTAGAATGGGAAGAACACCTTTTGAAATTTCAATAATACACCCTATGCAAATACAAGCCATTAGCCATTATGGGCGTGTGGATGGTGGCTTTAATGTTATTGATTTGATTTTGAAGCTCTTCTAAGGTGATTTTTTGCAATGAATACGCCACACTTGCTTGAACTATCAGCCTAACACTAGAGCGTAAAAACGCATCGCCTATGATTGTAAACACCACGCATTTATGCCCCATAATACAAGTTTCATAAGCAAAGGCTTTAAAAATAATGCGCTTAGGATTGGTTCTAGCCCCACCTTCTTTTTTAAATAGAGAAAAATTATGCTTGCCTACAAATTGCTGCAAAGCTATATTTAACAAATCTAATGAGCCATAATTTTTGTTAGCTATATAGGGAGAGAGAAAGGGCGTTTTTAAATGTTTGGTTAAAAGGTAGCGATACGCCCTTTTTTTAGCGTCAAATCTTGCATGAAAATTCTTTTCTTCTAATTTCTTTAAGACAATGTGTGGAGCAAGTTTAGGGGCTAGATAATGAAATAAATTAGTTGCATTCCAATGCTTAGGGGCATGAAAGGATAGAACTTGATTGTTTGCATGCACACCTTTATCAGTGCGTCCAGCCGCTATCACAGCATTTTTAATACCTAATGAAGCTAAAGCACTCTCAATTTTATCTTGAACGCCAAGCTTATTGGGCTGTTTGGCATAGCCTAAAAAATATGCCCCATCATAAGCGATAGTTGCCTTGAAACTTCGCATTTTCAATAACGCTTTAAAATAAATCTTTTAAACAATAAATAAGAGATAAATGCCCAAATGAAGGGGAATAAAAAGGTCATCAAAAACAAATCTGTAGAAATTATATGCACCATTAAAAAATAAATGCCAATCGCTAAAAGCACATAAACATAGCTAAGATTAGTCTTAAATCGTGGGTTAGCTATACCAAATAAGGGGATTAAAAACACGCTCGCTAAGGGAAAGAATGAAACTAAAATCGCTTGAGAAAACCGGCGCCTTTGGCTTTTATTAGCGTTTTTACCAAAAGCTCTTTTCCAATAGCCTATATAATCAGTGCCATGCAAATAAGCCGCATCATTAGAGCTAAAAGATTTCAGTTTGTTGCGTAAATGCAACTCTTTAAAATCAATTTTACGCATTTTATCGCCTTGAGTAAAATACGCATGACCACTATATAAATTTAGTTCGAACACGCCGTCTTTATTATTGATATTGCCCTTTTGAGCCAAAATAAAACTTTCTTGAGAGAGACTTTTACTAGAGAAAAGCACTAAATTATCATAAGAATTATCTTCAGCTTTATCCACATACACAAGCCAATCGCCTAGTTTTTGCCCAAATTCGCCCGCTCTAATGTTAATATCAATCTTGTCCTTTTTTTGACGCAAAAATCCATAATACGCACTCTTAGAAGTAGGGATTAAAACAAGCGAAAACACCAACAAAATCACGCTCACTAAAATACTTAGTGGCACAAACACTTGAGTCATTGTTTTGGGCGAGATTCCTAAGGAAAAAAACACTAATAACTCATGGTCATAACTAAGCCTTGAAAGCCCCAAAGCACAAGCTGCAAAAAAAGTAATGGGTAAAATAAAAAAGATAGTTCCGGGTAAAGAATACAAAAAGAGTTGTACTAAATCTAAAAAGCTCACTTTAATCACTAGCGTAACGCTTGCAATGCCAATTAAAAGCACGATAGAAGAAATAAAGAACAGCACCAAAAAGAATGAAAAAAAGACCTGCGAAACCGCTACAAAAAGATAGTGTTTAAGCATGTTTTTCTAACCCCTTATTGCACCCCATCTAGCACTGGCACAAACAAGCATTTTTCTAACACTTTTTGAACGCACAAGGTGTTATTTTTTTTTACAAAGCGTTTTATCACTTGCTCGTTATTTTCTTGTATGGGGGCAACGATGATTCCGCCTTCTTCAAGCTGGTCAATGAGAGCTTGCGGAATATTTTTAGCGCAAGCGGAAAATAAAATCCTATCATAAGGGGCGTATTGCTCCCAGCCCTTATTGCCATCAGCAAGCTTAATATGAATATTCTCTAAACCTAAAGCTTTAATGCGTGAGCGTGCTTCTAAAAACAAGCTTTCAATCCTTTCAATGCTAAATACGCGCCTAAAAATTTGAGACAACACCGCCGCCTGGTAGCCACTCCCACAGCCAATTTCTAGCACACTATCCACATTATCCACTTCCAAATATTGTGTCATTTTCGCCACGGTCAAGGGTGAAGAAATATATTGTTGTGCTTGCATGGACAGGGCATTCAAGGTATAGGCAAAATGTTTGAAAGGGGCTGGCACAAAGATTTCTCTCTCAATGCTTTCCATAGCTTTTCTTACTTTTGCATGCAAACTGAAACGCTTATTGATTTCTTCACACATCAAGCGATTTTTTATACTCTTCAAACAAGCACCTTAAAAATCATCAAAACTCACGCTTCCTTTAGCATAATTACTCACTCTAGCTTCAAAGAAGTTAGAGCGTTGCTCATTAAAACTTGAAAAGCTCTCTACCCATTTAATGGGGTGTTGAACGCCATAAACCTTAGGAATACCCACCTTACTCAAACGGCTATCTGCTAAAAACTGAATGTATTGCTCAATCAAGCTTGAAGTAAGCCCTAAAATCTTACCTTGTGTGATGTAATCCCCCCACGAAGCTTCAATCTCTACAGCTTTTTTAAACATTTCTATCACTTCATCAATCAATTTAGGCGTGAATAAATCTTTTCGCTCATTTCTTAAGGCATTTATCATATTTTGAAATAAAATCAAATGTGTTACCTCATCTCTTTGGATAAAGCGTATCATTTGCGCTGAGCCTAGCATTTTACCACTTCTAGCTAGAGTGTAAAAATAGCTAAACCCACTATAGAAATAAATCCCTTCTAAAATCTGATTAGCAAACATCGCTTTAACAATGTTTTCTTCTGTAGGGTTTTTGGCTAGCTCCATATACACTTCAGCGATATAATCATTTTTGCTCTTTAGTTGCATATCCGTACGCCACATATCATAAATCTCTTCGGTATTCGCACTAATACTTTCTACCATAACAGCATACGCATGGCTGTGTAAGGCCTCTTCATAAGCTTGACGCACCAAGCATAGATTAATCTCTGGACTTGTGATAAAAGGATTGACATTATCAATGAGATTATTTGTTTGTAAACTATCCATAAAAATAAGTTGCGCTAAGGCTCTGTCATAGCCGATTTTTTCTTCCGCACTCAATTTGAGATAATCTCTCTTATCATCATTCATGCTCACTTCTTCAGCAAACCAAGTGTTAGCGAGCATCATTTTCCATAAATCATCAGCCCATTGATACTTGATTTTATTCAAATCAAACATGCTTGTAGGATTACCCCCAAAAATCTTTCGTTCATTCACATTTTCTGTGGAGTTGGGGTTATAAATCTTTTTGCGTGAAACTTCCATACTTTTCCTTAAAAACTAATCACACTAGAATACCCTAAAAGCTTTTAAAACCCCTTAAAAGTAAATGAAAAACTTGGTTTTTTAAAAAAATTTAGTTATTTCAGTCTTTTTAAAGAATTGTTGAGCTATAATTTCGTTTCTTTCATTATTTTGTGCGGAAGTGGCGAAACTGGTAGACGCACTAGACTTAGGATCTAGCGCCGCAAGGCATGGAGGTTCGAGTCCTCTCTTCCGCACCACTAACTAGCTTATTTTTCATTTTAGTTTTGATACAGGGGTTTTCAGATGCAGTTTTGAAAGGCGTTTATAACTACTTTACAAACAAAATGAGCGTTAACGATATTGTTGCCATTAAAACTAGAGTGCTAACAGATGGTAATGCTTATCAGTCAAGATTTGTAGCCTTAGTAAAAACAATAAGCGAACCCTATGAAAATTCAAACGATACCAATGCAGATACCTATTGGATAACACAAAGAAGAAAAATAAAAATTTTAGATTGGGAAATTGATGAAGATTTGCCTTGTGCAGCTTTTAGCGAAACACTTAAACCATGCAATGATAACAATGCACAAACTACAAAGGAGATTAGAGCATGGTTTGAAAAAGTTAAAAAATCCTTTCAGCAAAGGGGACTAGAAATTTGAGCACACTAAAACGCTCGTTTCTTTGAGCTTACGCTATATAGATTTAAAAAAACATAAAGAACCAAAGAGAGAGACCTTTTCAAGCCTTACAATGTTGATATTAGAGAGATAAGCTCGCCAATACATACTAATCCCCCTACACTCTCTCAACACTCAAAATTTCCGCACCCACTTGGACTTTTTCATTACTCAATTCAATTTTATCACTAGGTTTTAATTTCTCTAATTCTATAGCTTTATTACCCCTACTGACAAACGCTCCAAATTTAGGTAATTTCAAATGTGCATAAGCGAGTTTAAGAGCGTTTTCTAACGCATTCAAACGCTCTGTTTTGGCTTGTAAGAAAGGGTTTGTTAGCATTTGAGTAGAAACATTTTCTAAAAGCATTTTTTTAAGGCGTAACATCTCTAAAACCTTACTTTCTAAAGCAATTTTTAGATTCTTAAGTTTTAAAGCATGCAAGTGGTGCTTATTTTCAAAACTCAATCGTTTTAAAGAAGTCTCTAAATGCTCTAAATGCGCTTTTTTTTGATTTAGTAGCACTCTAAAATGGCGTTGCAATTTTAAGTGCAATTCATCAAGGCGTTGAAGCCATTCATCACTACTAGGAAGTAGAATCTCCATCGCATTTGAAGGCGTAGAAGCCCTTAAATCAGCCACTAAATCACTCAATAAAAAATCGCTTTCATGCCCTATGGCAGAAATAGTGAAAGTTTTAGCCAAAAATAGCGCATCAGCAATTTTTTCATCATTGAAAGAATACAAATCTTCCATGCTCCCCCCACCCCTAGCGACCACAATCGCATCAAAAGCCTTTGAAGTGTTATAAAAGCTATCCGCATAAGCGATATTTTCTACCACGCTTTTTACACATGCTTCCCCTTGCATTAAAGTGTCTATACAGACTAATTCACACAGACCCCATCGCTTGAAAGCAATTTTTTTCATATCTTGTAGGGCGGCAGAACTTTTTGAAGTGATTAACGCCACACGCTTAGGAAAGCTTGGTTTAGGTAGTTTATAAGCTTTATCAAAATAGCCCTTAAGGCGTAATTTCTCTTTGAGTTGCTCTAAAGCTAAGGCTAATGAGCCTAACTCTTTAGGCTCTAATTCTAGGCATTTGATTTGGTATTCCCCCCTTGGAGCATACACACTAATGGCGCCAAAAACAATGACTTCTTGCCCTTCTTTTAAAGCGAATTTGAGCCTACTAGCATTGCCCTTAAACAAAACGCATTTAATCACAGAGTGGCTGTCTTTCAAAGAAAAATACACATGTCCACTTGCCTTATGAATGGTTAGGTTACTGATTTCACCTTGAACTCTCACTTGTAAAAAAGTCGTTTCTAAAAGGGCTTGGATTTGAGCGTTTAATTCGCTCACACTTAACACACTCATTGTAAAACTTCCTTATACAAGGCGTGTAATATCATTAAACAGCCCTAAGAACATGATAAAAATCAAAAAACCTACCCCTACTAACCATAGCATATTTTGCATAGATGTAGGTAAGGTCGTTTTAAACACGCTTTTAAAAATAACCCCTAGCATTTGTGCCCCATCTAGTGCTGGAATAGGCAATAAATTTAAAATCCCTAAATTGATAGACAAGAACGCCCCAAATAATAAAAGCGTGCTAAAACTATTTGCATGGCTTAATGCCCCCACAATGCCTACTACCCCACTTAATTCTTTAGCTGAAGCACTCCCTACAATCAAACGCCTTAAAGAGTCTATAATCAAATCAACGCCTTCTTTAAACCTACTTAAAGCATGCCTAAATGCTGGAAAAACCGCATAAGAGACAACAGCTACTTTTTGAGTATCAGGCTTAATGCCAATCATCTTGTATCTTATCATTTCATTAGATTCATTAGGAATAACAACAATTTTAGGGGTTAGTCGCTTTTCTAAAACTTGGTTGTTGCGTTCTATTTCTAGGACTAACTCGCCTTGAGAGTGCGTTACTAACTCTCTAATCTCTCTAAAACTCGCTATTCTTTGATGATTGATAGAAAGGATTTTATCCCCCTTTAATAGTCCGGCTTCTAAAGCGTTGTTTTCTAAATCACCAATGACAGGCAGTAAGGCTTTTTCCCCACTTAAAGCTAGAAAAAAATACACTAAAATCGCAAAGAGAAAATTAAAAAACGCTCCTCCAAAAAGTATCCATAATTTTTGAAAAGAGCTTTTTTCTGCGTAACTATCGCTAGTAAGATTTTCTTTATCTTCTTCAAGCCCCATGCCCTTTAGTTTCACATAGCCCCCAAGCGGAATCAAAGATAAAGCAAATTGTGTGTTACAGAATTTGAAATAGCAAAGCTTCTTGCCAAAGCCAATACTAAAAACTTCTACCTTCACCCCACAAATTCTAGCCATTACAAAATGTCCTAACTCATGGACAAAGATTAAAAACGCTAACATCAAAATGGCTGCAACTAACATCACTCTCCTTTAGTTGGCGGCTCTTTTATCTCTGGCTCTTTTGGGGGCGTAGGCTCTTTAGTAAGAGTTGGCTGGCTCTCTTTAGTTTCTGTATCTCGTGGGGATTTTTGCCATAATTTAGTCAAATCAGCCGCTTTTTGGGGGTTCATTTTAGCTAGAATCTTGCCTAATTCTTGGGGCTTTAGTGCCATTAAAATTTCTAAGGCGTTTTGAGTGGGTAAATTCTCTAAAATCAAAGCGGATTTAGAATCTTTCATCTTAGAATAAGTCTCGCCAATTTTACTCGCCTTAGCTTGCTTAATCTCTCTTAAAATTTGCTCATCTTCTTCTATCAAATTTTCAATGCGTTTTTTCTCTTTAGCCTGTAAGGTTTTAAAGGCTTCTTCTTTAGCCTGTAAACTTTTAAGCTTCTCATCTACTTCTTGCTCTTTTTGCGCTAACAAGTCGCTCTTTTCTTGCAAAAGGCGTGCGTTTTCAGTTTGTAAAACCCTTAAAGATTGCTCTTTCTCGCTCAATTGCCGCAATTCATCTTTTAATTCCGCTTTTTTGGATTCAAAAATCACGCTACATTGCAACAATTCTTGGGTTTTATCTGTAGCTAATAGTATTTGTAAAAAAAGGCTGATTAAAACTAATTCACGCATATAAACTCTCTTTTTGCCAATGTAAAATGATTGCATTTTCATCTAAAAGAGCTTGCTCTTTTTTCTCTAAAATTTTTATTTCTTTTTTCTTTTCATTTTCTAAAATCATTTTAGCTTTTTCTAATTCTTGATGAGCAAAAAGATAGTCTTTTTCTAAAGCTTTTAAATCATCATTTAAGTGCTTAGCTTCTGTTTCAATAGAGCTAATCTCTACTCTTAGGGTGCTTTTTAAATGCTGTGTTTGTAAAAACATGCCTATCCCCCCAAACTCAGGGTTTTTGAAAGCGTTCAAATCCATTTGTCTCTCTAAAAGCTGTTTAGTGTTTTGCTCTATTTCTAGGCGTTTATAATTAAGCTTTTGCTCTATTTTTTCTAAAGCAAGAGTTCTTAAACTAACTAAAACAGAAGCAAATTTTTTCATAGAAAAATCGTGTCTTCTCTTTCAGGGCTTGTAGAAATGAGACTAATCTTTACCCCCACTTCTTCTTCAATAAAACGCACATAAGCTTGAGCGTTTGGCTCTAAATCTTTAAAATCCCTTACCTTTTCGCTTTTTTTCCAGCCCTTGAAAAGCTTATAAACAGGCTCACAGCCCCTTAAATCGCTAGGAAAAGTTTCTAATCTCACCCCATTTCTCTCATAAGCCACACAAACCTTAATTGCATCAATACCATCTAGCACATCTAATTTCATCAAGGCTAGTTGCGTGCAACCATTCAAAGCACTTGCATATTTTAAAGCAACCAAATCCAGCCAGCCACAGCGTCTGGGGCGTTTGGTCGTTGTGCCAAACTCCGCACCTTTGGTTCTCAAATGCTCTCCCATAGAAGTTAAGTCTTCGCTAGGAAAAGGCCCATTACCCACACGAGTGCAATACGCCTTAGTAATGCCTATGACTTCATCAATAGCCTTAGGGTTTAATCCTGTGCTTAAACATGCACTCGCACTAATAGTGTTAGAACTCGTTACAAAAGGATAAGTTCCTAAATCAATGTCTAAAAGCGTGCCTTGAGCTCCTTCTAAAAGGATTTTTTCACCCTTTTTTCTCGCTTCTATGAGCATGCTCGTAGTATCTTTAATAAAAGGGCGGATTTTTGGAACATAAGTTTTAAAATATTCTCTTAATTCCTGTTCGTAATTTTCACCCAAACTATAAATTCTTTTAAAAGGTTCAATGGCTTTAAAATGAGCGTTTAATTTCTCTTCTAAAACTTCATCATCTAGCAAATCCCCCATTCTCAAGCCACTTCGTGCCATTTTATCTTCATAGCAGGGGCCAATGCCTTTTTTAGTCGTGCCAATGTTTTGAGATTTTTCTTTAAAAGCGTCTTTTTCTATGTGATAGGGCAAAATCACATGCGCTCTATCGCTGATAAACAAACGCCCCTCTAAGCCTTTGAATTGCGCCATTTCCTCACACAAATCTTTTATACTTACTACCACTCCACTAGAGATGATATTTTTACATTCTGGGTATAGCACTCCAGAAGGCATTAAGTGCAATGAATGTTTGATTCCATTATGCACAATAGTATGCCCTGCATTATGCCCACCTTGATAGCGCACTACAAACGCATAATCTTTAGCGATTTTATCTACAATTTTTCCTTTGCCTTCATCCCCCCATTGAATTCCCACAACGACATCTGCCATAACAATATTATCCTTAGAACAAAGTAGATTTGATTGTTTAAAAGCTTGTTAGAATAAAAAACTAAAAAAGCCCTTTTAAGCCCCCAAAAGAGCTATTTTGAGAGCTTAAAAACCTATCGTATAATTAAAATAGAACGCATACAAACGCCTATAGCTCACATCAGCCCCATCAGCTTTTAAATAGCTTTGATTGATAGTAGGAATTTTCACACCAAATTCCACCCCATGCTGAATGCTTTGAGATGCACTCAAAAATCTATGGTGCATGGTACGAGCAAAATGCGCCCTCAAGCCCAAATTAAACAAAAATTGAAAATTCGTAGAAGTGGGGCTTTCTTTAAACAACGCTTGAACTTGATTTTTTAAAGAACTATCCCAAGTAGTGCCAGCTAACTGGATTCCCCCAAACAACCCTACATGCAAGGACTGGTTGTTAAAGACCTTTCTAAACATGTTCCATAAAAAGTCCGTGCCTGCACCATAAGTAAAAATGTTTGCTTTAATGGCATCATTGAGATTGCCTAATTGCGTATAGCCATAATCAAAGAAAGCATAGTAGCGTAAGCCTACATTTCTCTTGCTCCCAAAGAATTGCTTATAACCCATTTGAAAGCCCACGCCATTACTCACCCCATGCTGAGAGCTATTGCCTGGCCCAAATTGAGGCAAGTAAGGCTCATTATATCTGTCTAGCATTCCCCCCAGCTGTTTTAAGTTTTGCTGGTAAGTAGCGATTTTATCATTGATGATTTTTACATCTTGTTGGAGAGCTGAATCGCCACCATTAGCTAGGCTGTTTGCAACTTCATTAAGCCGAGCTAAAGCGGTAGTGTTAAAATTTTGCATATGAGCTAAAAGACCTTTTAAGAATAGAGAATTGCTATTGACATTCACTCTTGTAAGTGCATTTAAAAGGTCCACACTCCCAGTTACCAAAAGATTGAGTTGTCCTTGAGCTTGCTTAAGAGTATCAATGGTGCTTTTATAGGGCATATAACTACCAACTTGACTATTACTACCACTACTCTCTCCCCCAGTTGCTGTAGCACCTACCAAACTCGCTAATAAATCGTTCAAATATTGCTGTAAGCCCTGAATGGTATAAACATTTTGATCCGCTTCAAAGCGGGCTTTGATTTGGGGGTATAATTCTCTAAATTTAGTTAATTTCGTTTCGGTGCCACCTGCACTACTACTAACGATTTTACCGCCTATCCCCATCAAAGCATCCATCATCGTATTTGTCGCTACACTCAAAAGCCCATTATCCCCAGCAATGCCTACGCCCACTTGCCTAAAGCCATCAATAACATTTTTTCTTAAAGTGCTGCCTTTATTATTGACTTCCTGCTGTGTACCACCAATTTGATAGCCCACTCCCATATAAAAGCCATTATCTTCAGCTAAGGCTATGCTGAAAGGAAGGCCACAAAGAAGAGCGGTTTTTAAAAACCCTTTTTTGAGTGTTTGATATGCTTTACTACCACTTTTGATGTTTTTCAAAGTTTTTACACCTTTTATGTTTGTATTTTTCATAAAGAGCCTTCCTTAAAAACCGACTGAATAGCCCACATAGAAGCTAAAATTCCGCATATAGCTCGCACTTGAGCCTTGAGCTGTAAAATACTTATGAGCGATAACAGGAATTTTTACCCCAAATTCTATCCCTTGATCTAGCCTGTGCGAACGCATTTTAGTCTTTGCAAAGTTAGTGCGAACGCCTAAATCAAATAAAAATTGAAACGAAGTGGAATTAACACTAGGCTTTTCCCCACTTAATAGGCTCGTTACATTAGAACTCCAAGTCTGCCCTGCAAGTTGTGTGCCAAAGAAAAAGCCTATCGTGGTTTTTTCTCTCCTTTTAGAGCGTTCAAACACATTGTATAAAAAATCTGTTCCTACCCCATAAGTAACAAGGTTAGCATTAACTTTTAAATTTGCATCTCCAAAATTTGCAAAACCATAATCTAAAAACCCATAATACCTTAAACCGATATTTTTCTTATTCGTAAAAAACTGCTTATAGCCCATCTTAGCCCCAAAGCCATTCATACTCGCTGATTGGTCGTCTTTGAGCGAAGAGAGATTAGGAATATACGAGATTTTATACAACGATTTAGATGCACTTTCAAACTGAGCTAGGCTCTCTCCAACGATTTTTTTTGACCTAGCCAACCCACCTTGATAGCTAGTTTCAGTATTACTACTAAAACAATTGCCACCACTACAAAAACTACGCTCAATAAAATCCCCTAACGCCTTAGTCTCAAGGGCTAAAGAAACCCCGCTCTTAACCAAAGCATTGATTTCTTTAATCGTAGAGTTTGAGCCTATTAAGGTCGCTTGCGAAGCAAACTTTTGCATGCCAGTAGCCACATCGCCGATACTCACCCCATTATATTTGCCATCACTCCCCCCTACGCCTAAGAGCATGACTTTCATAAGATTGCTATAAAGGTTTGGGTCGCTACTACTACCACCACTACTTTCATGACCTTGTTGCGTCCCTTGTGTCAAGCCCACTTGTCCTAAAGCTGAAGTGATGCTTTGAGCGACTAAAAGCATGGCTTCAGTGATGTTGACTTGAGTTTTTTGACTTCCTAATGTAGCTTCAACAACCAAAGGCTTGATGATATTTTCTGCAGCGTATTTTTGAGCCAAATTGAGCAAATCCCCCAAAATCCTAAGAGAGCTATCTAATGTATTTTTTTCATTGTGTTGTGATGACCCGCTTGATTGACTGCTTTGACTACCATTGTTACCCAAGAGTCCTTTTGTTTTATTCCCTAAAATATCCAAGTAGTAGGCTAAAGGAGCGGCTGAAGTTTGCAACCTCACAGCCCCATCTTTCATTAACCGCCTTAAACTCTGTGCCTGTGTAAAGCCCGGATTTCTCAATTCCTGTCTAGCCAAACTCGTTTGATAATCTATGACAAAAAACGCCCCATCTTCTTCAGCATTACACACACACGCACCTGCCATTAAAGAAAGGGCAATCATTTTTTTAAAGGGGTAATTTTTCAAAAATATCCTTTCTGCTTGTGATTAATGAATGATTTTACTTAATAAATACAAAAAAAATCTTTTGATTTTAAGATAATCATTCTTAGTTTATTCTTAAGCGTTTCAAAAAACAACAAATTGACAACTTTAAAACAAAAATGCTATAATCTTTATCCACTCAAACCCATGGGGTGTTAGCTCAGTTGGGAGAGCGCAACGCTGGCAGCGTTGAGGTCAGGGGTTCGACCCCCCTACACTCCACCATTTTTTGCTCCTTTTGTGTTTAACTTTATTCAAATAGTGTCCGTGCTTCTTTGTTATCCATAATCCATTATAATTTATAATTGAAACATCATTGTTTTTTGTAAGGATTAGAAATTGAGTCCTATTTTAAAAATGCGGATAGCTAGTTTTAAAAAGAATAGGCGTGCGGTGTTTTCGCTCTGTCTTTTTGTGTGTCTTTTAACGCTCTCTCTTTTTGCACCTTTATGGGTCAATGAACGCCCCTTGTTTATCTATAAAGACCATAAGGCGTATTTTCCGATGTTTAAAGACTATGCAGAAGTGGAGTTTGGGGGCGATTTTTTTACCCCCACTGATTATAATGACCCCTATGTGAAAAACACGCTCTTAAAAGATGCCTTTATCATTCAAGCCCTTGTGCCTTATGGCTATGACACCATTATTATGGATTTAGACACACCCGCTCCCACCCCCCCAAGCCTAAAACATCTCTTAGGCACTGATGACCAGGCTAGAGATGTGTTGGCACGCCTTGTATATGGCTATCGTGTTTCTTTAGCGTTTGGGATTTTACTGACTTTTTTTAGCGTGGTGATTGGGGTGAGCTTAGGGGCTTTTCAAGGCTATTATGGGGGCTTAGTGGATTTATTAGGACAGAGATTGAGCGAGATTTGGAGTGCAATTCCTATGCTATTTTTACTCATTGTAATTTCTAGTGCTTTCAATTCTAATTTTTGGATTATTTTGTTACTCGTTCTACTTTTTAGCTGGATGGGATTGTCTCAAGTGGTGCGAACCGAATTTTTAAGAGCTAGAAACATGGACTACGCTAAAGCAGCTAAAACGCTTGGAGCGAGTGATTTAAAAATTATTTTCTACCATGTTTTGCCTAATGCGTTAGTTGCCACTATCACTTACATTCCTTTTTTAATGGCAGCGAGTATTGCAACCTTGGTTTCTTTAGATTTCTTAGGCTTTGGCATGCCTATTGGGAGTGCGAGTTTGGGCGAATTAGTCAATCAAGGTAAGGACAATCTCACTACGCCCCACTTGGCTATCGTAGCCTTTTTAGCTATTGGCGTGTTGCTTTCTGTTTTAGTGTTTATTGGTGAAGGGGTGCGTGATGCTTTCAATTCTAATATGCTCAAATAAGGAGAGTAAATGCTAGAAATCAAGGATTTAAGCTGTGCGTTAAACTCTCATTTCTCGCTTCAAAATATTAATATCTCTTTAAAACAGGGCGAGAGAGTGGCCATTGTAGGTGAAAGTGGGAGCGGAAAAAGCTCTTTGGCTAATATTATCATGCGTTTAAACCCCAGATTTAAACCCCATAGCGGACAAGTGCTGTTTGAAAACAACAATCTTTTAGAAATGAATGAAAAGGCGATGCAACATTTAAGGGGCAACACTATCGCTTACATCGCTCAAGACCCCCTATCTAGCCTAAACCCCCTGCATAAAATCAACAAGCAAATGAGTGAAGCCTATTTTCTACACCATAAAAACGCTTCTCAAACGCTTCTCAAACAAGAAGTTTTAAACGCTATGAAACAGGTTCAACTAGATGAAAAGCATTTGAAACGCTACCCTTATGAGCTGAGTGGGGGACAACGCCAGCGGGTTTGTATCGCTATGGGGATTATCAATGCTCCCAAACTACTCATTTGCGATGAGCCTACCACCGCACTAGATGCTCAAATTCAAAACCAAGTTTTAGATTTACTCAAGCAATTAAGCATTGAAAAGAAAATGGCGCTTTTATTTATTAGCCATGACTTGAAGGCTGTTAAACGCCTAGCTGACAAGGTTTATGTGCTTAAAAAAGGCGAGCTAGTGGAAACAAATTCTACAAAAGAGCTTTTTAATCACCCCAAGCATACATACTCAAAACTCTTGCTCCAAGCTTCTCTTTTACCCACCAAAAGCTTGAAACCTTTAGATGAAACGCTCTTAGAAACCAAAGATTTTAGCGTTTATTACTTGCAAAAACGCTTTTTTAGGACTTCTTTAAAAAAACCCCTTATCTCTTTAGTAAATTTGACTCTCAAAGCTAAAGAAAGTATAGGTATTATTGGCGAAAGTGGGAGCGGAAAAAGCTCTTTGGCTTTGGGGCTTTTAAAACTTGCTCTAAGTAGTGGGGAAGAAAAGATTTTAGGCGAAAAAGTGGGGCTTTTAAGTTCTAAGGCTTTTAAACCTTACCGCAAGATTTTGCAAATGGTTTTTCAAGACCCCTACGCATCGCTAAACCCCCGCTTAAGCATTCAAAGCATTTTGACAGAAGCCATTAGCTTTGCCTACCCTAAGGCTTCACAACAAGAATGGCACAACCTTGCTAAGCTTTGCCTAGAAGAAGTGCGCTTGGATTCTAAGCTATTATATTCCTATGCGTATGAATTAAGCGGTGGGGAGCGTCAAAGGGTAGCCATTGCTAGGGCGATTGCCTTGAAACCTAAAATCATTGTTTTAGATGAACCGACTTCCGCTTTAGATAAAAGCATTCAAAAAAGCGTGCTTGAATTGCTTTTAAACTTGCAAGAAAAACAGCATTTGAGCTATTTATTCATCAGCCATGATTTAGATGTTATCAAAGCTTTTTGCGATAAGGTGCTAGTGGTGAGTGCTGGACAAATTGTAGAAACAGGCTCAGTCAAGGAAGTGTTTGAAAACCCTAAGCACGCTTACACAAAGCGTTTGCTAGAATCTAAAATGTAGTTATCAGCACCACCAGAACTTTTATTAAACATTGTTGATAAACATTCGCTAGATTTTACTCATTAAATATTGATGCACAAAGCAATCTAAATTTTTATGTAATAAATATGGATTTTAAGCCTAAAAGAGAGTGCCAAAAAAAAGGGGGGGTAACCCTCTCTTAATCTTATTAAAAAGACTTTTTTAAAAAATTTTAATAACAAAATAAAGAAAAATAAACTATCAATATAAGATTATAACAGAGCCTTTGTTAATAAACACCTTTTATAATGTCGTAAAAAAAGGAGCACAAAACCCACTCATGCGTTTTTATAAAAATCCAAATCAAAACTAAAAACGCAAAAACCTTTTTAAAACAATCAAAAACATTGCAATGGAAGAACTAATTTCTGTTGACTTTTTTCAAAGCCCTTTTTATCTACTTGCTAACAACACAGATTCGAAAAAGATAAGTAAAATGAGATAAGGCTATCAATCTTTGGAAGAAAAAACCATGACAATGTAATATCCAATTCCTATCAGAAACACAAGAATTAAAAAAACGAGCAAACTCCACTCTAAAAAATCCATGCATCCTCTCAAAGAATACCAAAGGTGGTGCGCTTGGCAGGACTCGAACCTGCGACCTACGGCTTAGAAGGCTGTTGCTCTATCCAGCTGAGCTACAAGCGCGTTAAACAGCATCGTGTTAGGTGGTACGCTCGAAGGGAGTCGAACCCCTAACCCCCAGATCCGAAGTCTGGTGCTCTATCCAATTGAGCTACGAACGCCTACAATTCAAATAAAGAAATCACTAACATAAGCTCGGTAAAACATTTCATTATAAAAAGATGGGGTGGAAGATGGGAATCGAACCCACGACCCTCAGGACCACAATCTGATGCTCTAACCGACTGAGCTACTCCCACCATCAAAAAGAAGTAACATTCTACCAAATAATTTTAAACAGAACAACCCACTCAACATAAGGTGGTCGGGGCGAAAGGATTCGAACCTTCGACCCCTTGGTCCCAAACCAAGTGCGCTAACCAGACTGCGCTACGCCCCGAAATTTTGACTTAAAGAGTTATTATAACTTAATTTTTTTGAGTTTTAGCTTAATTTTTTGATTTTTCCCAATAAAAACCCCATTTCTAAAGAAAAACCAAACTACAAACAACTACAACAACCAACGCCTGAATGCTATCTACTAAACTCATATGAAATCTTTGTGAAAAGCATTCAAAAACACCAAACAGATAAAAGATTCCGCCCCCCCTAAACGCTACTTCAAAGTATTTAACAAAGGCCAAGTCAATTTCATAAGAAACTACTTGCGCTTCTTCATCTCACTAGCGATTTTTTGGTAACGCTCCATGTTATTTTTACTGAACTCTTTAAAAACATGTGCCATAGTTTTTTGATAAACTTGATTCATAATTTTTTTAATAGCCCGGTCATGGTCAGTTTCTTTAATTCTATGCACAAAAGTCCTAGGGACAAAACCGCCAGAATTAGTGCGTTCCAACACCACTCTTTCAATCACGGCCTTAATCTTAGACACATCAACCCCAAAACTATGGACAATATCACCACTCTTAGGTTCAAAGAAATTCAAATTAAGATAGCCTGAAGACATGTCTATCACTTTCTCTTCACTAGCTCCCTTACTCTCTTCTACAATATCTTCTAAAACCGCTAGATTGCCATCAATTCGCAACGCAATTAAGGCTTTTTCTTGAATTTCCTTAGGAATTTCATCAGTGGATTTGTAATGCGAAACACTATAACCCTTTCGCTCCAAAAGACTAGCAATTTGAAGGGCTAACGCTTTTTCAAACTCTTTCTGATAACTTTCAGGAATAACTTTATTAGTATCCACTTTAGAATCTACTAAAACGACCAAATGATTATTCTTAGGCTCTTGCTTACCCTTGATAGGATAATAAAAATGCAAGTCCACAGACTCACCTGTATTCATAGCATGCTGATAAGCTGCATGGGCTTTATCTTCAGCATGGGCTAACACTCCACTAAGCAACAACACTCCCAAGACCAAACTACTTTTTTTCATTAACTTCCTTTCTTGTAAAATCAGTTCCTAATCTTATCCAAAAAATCCTACTTTATTCCTAACCTTAAAGACAAATCACTCCCATTCAATCGTTCCAGGTGGCTTGGAAGTAATATCATACACCACACGATTAATCCCACTCACTTCATTGGTAATACGATTAGAAACTTTTTCTAAAAAAGAATGCTCTAAATGCGAAAAGCTCGCTGTCATGCCATCACTAGCATTCACGGCTCTTAAGCACACGACATTTTCATAAGTGCGATTGTCTCCCATAACCCCCACAGAATTAACATTCAATAATACACAGAAAGCTTGCCACACTTTATCGTATAGATTAGCATTTTTAAGCTCATCAATAAAAATGGCATCTGCTTCTTGAAGACATTTGATTTTACTTTCACTAATTTCGCCTAAAATCCTTATAGCAAGTCCAGGTCCAGGAAAAGGATGGCGCATTAAAAAATCTTTGGTAATGCCTAGTTCTTGACCTAGCAAACGCACTTCATCTTTAAACAATTCTCTTAAAGGCTCTATGAGTTTAAAGTCCATCCATTCAGGTAATCCGCCTACATTATGGTGCGATTTGATTACTTTTGAAGGCCCTTTGACGCTTACTGATTCAATCACATCAGGATACAATGTGCCTTGGGCTAAAAACTCAATTTTGCCTTTTAAGTGGTGCTTTTTGGCTTCTTTTTCAAACACTTCAATAAAGGTCTCACCGATTATTTTTCGTTTTAACTCAGGCTCGCTTATGCCCTTTAATTTGGATAAAAAGATTTCTTTAGCGTCTATGGTGTTTAAAGGAATTTGCAAATCCCTAAACATCGCTTGCACCATTTCTTTTTCATTTTTACGCAATAAGCCATGATCGACAAATACAGCGATTAAATTATCCTTAATCGCTCTGTGTAGTAGTGTAGCAACTACCGTAGAATCCACGCCACCACTCACCGCACACAAAACCTTAGCATTAGAAACTTGCTCTTTTAATCTAACAATCTCTTCTTTAGCAAAATTTTGCATTCCCCAAGTTTTTTCACTCTCACAAACTAAAAGGGCAAAATTTTCTAAAATCTTGCCCCCCTCTTCGCTTTGAATGACTTCTGGGTGGAATTGTAAGCCAAAAATCTTTTGGTCTTTTAACTCAATTGCACAATGGGGTGAATTAGTGCTTGTAGCAATGGTAGTAAAATCTTTGGGTAGCTCTATGACTTTATCCATATGGCTCATCCACACAAGACTTTTTGTTTTCACACTTTCAAAAAGTATGGAATTTTGAGTGATTTCTAAAGTGGCCTTACCAAACTCTTGTTCATTCGCACAAGCTACTACCCCCCCAAAAAAATCCACTAAGTACTGCATGCCATAACAAATCCCTAAAATCGGCAAACCTAATTCAAAGATTTTTTCACTGGGTTTATAGGCATCTTTAGCATACACGCTCGCTGGCCCCCCACTTAAAATCAATCCTTTAGGGGCTTTTTCTTGGATTTTTTCTGCACTTTCAAAATAAGGCACTATCTCAGCATAGATGCCACTCTCTCTTAATCTTCTAGCAATAAGCTGGGTATATTGACTTCCAAAATCTAATACTAAAATCATTTATTTTCTTTATTCTTAATTATTTTGTGTTTGTTTTTTATGGCTTGGCGATACATATTGGTTCTTGTAATTTACCTTGTAGCTTTCAATGAGCTTGGGGGCTTTTTCTCTAAACCAATGCTCTAAGGCTTCTAATTTAAATTTATGATTTCTTTCCTTAGAGCAATATTGCGAATTAATAAGTGAAAACGCATAAAGTGTTTTATTTTCTTGAGACTGAAACAAAAAATCCTTATGAAAAAGGGCTTTGCTAGGAATAGTTCTCATCAAAGAATCAGACAATAAAAAAGCGTCAAACCCACAAAGCTCTTTTTTGCGGTTTTTATCCGTGTCTTTTGCAACAACTACTTTAAGTTTTGCTTTCATATCTTGTTGAAAAGCCATAGATAGCACATTTAAAAGTGAGGAGCTTAAACTCTTATCCACCCTAATAGCAAAAGATGAATCAGCTAGTAGCATTTCTCCAGCTAAAATTAATCCCATGCATAGTTTCAAGCCCATTTGAAAAACACCCATAACCACCAATTCCTATTCATCATCTGTTGCATAACCATCAATAGCATGAGAGTGTAAATACTGAATGATTTTGTCAGCTTCTTCATCAGTTGGCATAGCAAAAGTTCTCATAGTGGCAAAAATACCATCCCATTCCATCATGTTATGTTCTTTAGGGGCATGGGCTGCATGGCACATGGAGCAAGTATCATAATATAAGAACTCAGAATCCGCCCATGCTTTAGCTTGGTCGTTGGTTAAATCCTTCTTAGGCAAGGACACTTCCATAGTATCCGCTTTCACTCCCCCTGCTTTACTCAAAGAAATAAAAGGCATAACAAAATTTTTTGTGCCATAAAGCACTTTATCATCGCCTGTCTTCAAATAGCCCTTAACTCTAATAATCGTTTTATCGCCCACATCACTCACTTTTTCTACAGGAGTCCCCCTAGCAATCTTACCTATCTTTTCCTTACCTGATTTGTCATACACATCTAAATCGCCCATAACCCACAACTTTTCAGCACTTAATACACTCAAAAATAACGCTACTAACCAAATTTTTTTCATCATTTACTCCTTTTATGCCCCAATAATGCTTGGCACTGACACTGAATGATAGGGCTTGACTAACTCATTCTTTCTGAGTCTTCTAATATTTACTAAAGTTGTGTTAACCGAAGTGGCTTGTGCCATGCCACTTGTAGGGCGTGAAGAAGTAAGCACATTCACATGCCCTGCGTTACATCGTGGGTGTTTCGCTTTGGTATCTTCTGGGTCATACCATGCCCCTTCTTGAATACTCAAAACGCCTTGACGGATATTCTTGGTTACAAACGCCCCCGCTAATAATCTTCCCCTAGCGTTAAACACTTCTACAATTTCACCATGTTTAATGCCTAATTTCTTAGCGTCTAGTTCGTTGATAACTACAGGCTCTCTACCTTGAATCTTATACACATTCCTAATCCAAGTATTATCCAGCTGTGAATGGACACGATATTTTGGGTGCGGAGAGACTAAATGGAATGGATAAGTCTCAGCCATTTTAGAGCCTAGCCACTCTGCTGGCTCAAACCAAGTCGGATGCCCTTTAAAATCAGCCAGTTTAAAATCCGCACATTTTTGAGAAAAAATTTGAATTTTCCCACTCTCTGTAGCCAACTTATTATTGATAGGGTCTTGCCTGAACTCCGCATGACGCACAAATTTTCTCGCATCTTCAGGAATTTCAAACTCCACAAAACCATCACTCCAAAATTTATCAAAAGGTTTTAAAGTAGGTCCATCGCTTCTTTCATAAAAGCGTTTAATCCAATCCATATAGCTTTTAGAGCCGGTGAAGCGTTGCTCTGCTTCATTCCCCCCAATGCGTAAAGCAAGCTGTCTGAAAATCTCATAATCATCTTTAGATTCATAAACAGGCTCTACAACCTTACGCATAGCATAAATCACATTCTTAGAATAACTCCCCCCAAAAGTGATATCATCCCTCTCCATAGTGCTAGTAGAAGGAAAAACAATATCGGCAAACTTCGCTGTAGGCGTCCACCAAGGCTCATGCACAATCACACAATCCACGCTTCTTAACGCACGAATGAGTTCATTCGCATCAGGCTCATGCCCTAATAAACTCGCCCCACAATTATAGACCATTTTGATTTTAGGCAATTTGAGTTTTTTACCCTTGAAATCAATTTCTTTACCCGGATTCAAAATCGCTTCAGAAACCCTAGAAGCTGGAATAGTGCCTTTCACACGATTACGCCCTTGTGAAATCCCTGGAATGGGTCTTGCCCCTGAGCTTGCTTGCCCATTTCCGCTATAATGCATAGAAAAGCCAAAGCCCCCACCAGGCAAGCCCACTTGACCAATCATGCTGGCTAAAACGATTAACGCCCAATCAGGTTGCTCGCCATGCTGGGCTCTTTGCATCGCCCAATTACCCGCTAAAAAAGTGCGGGTAGAGACAAATAAATCCGCTAATTCTTTAATTTTTTCTGCCGGAACTTCAGTGATTTTAGACGCCCACTCTAAAGTCTTAGGCGTGTTATCGGTTTGTCCTAGCAAATAGGGTAAAAATTTATCAAAACCATCGGTATATTTAGCGATAAATTCTTTGTCATACTTGTTGCTTGTGTAAAGATAGTTCATCATGCCTAGCATTAACGCCACATCAGTATTAGGGCGAATTTGTATCCATTCAGCATTAAAAGCTTGAGCGGTTTCGGTATAAATGGGGTCAATACTAATGAATTTAATGCCGGCTTTTTTATACTTAGGGTAGTAGCTATCATTGACATGGTTTGGCACAAAATAATCAATGCGATTACATTTGAATAAATCCGCCCCCCACATGACATATACCTTACAATTTTTAATCATCTCTTCATGGGTCGTTTGTTGCGAATAAACTTCCATATCTCCCACGATAATAGGATTCACTCTGCCTGCTGCACCATTACTATACTCTCCATCAGTCCCAACTGCCCCCCCTAAAGTCGTGTTAAAAAACCGCCCTGCTAGGCTATTACAACGATGCAATTTACCCACATGCCCCCAGCCACCATAACTCGCATTATAAATATTTTCTCTAGGAATTTCTTTAAGCTTTTTAGCTGCTAAATCCAAAGCCACATCCCAGCTCACACGCACAAACTCTTCTTTTCCACGCAACTCTTTGTGGTTTTTTTTATTTTCCAAAAAGCTCTTACGCACACAAGGATACTTCACCCTGCTATCTGAATACACCCTATCTGCCATAGCTTTTAACATCGTGGTAGGGTTGTAATCACTCTTTTGGGGAATAATATCTTTGATAACCCCATTTTGAACTTTCGCAATAAAGGGACCAAAATGCGTTGCATGAGGAATGGACTCTACTTTTTCAAAACTATTAATAGCTTTTAAAGGACTGGTGCTAACGAGTGCAACTACCCCTGCTGTTCCTTTTAGGATACTTCTGCGTGAAATAGACATGGCTCTCCTTCAAATTTGGCATTCTTATTAAAAACACTTGAGATTCTAACACACATTACATAAAATTATCGTTAATCAATTCTCATAATTTATGCTGATTTGAAACTATCTCTTATTCACGCTTCCCATATCAGCGACTTTTCCCCACATCAAGCGGTATTTTCTCTTCATAAACTCAATTTCTTCTCTTGCCTTGTCAAGTTCATCTCGCATCATATCAATGGTTTTCTTATCTTCTTCATAGACTTCTTGCATAGAAATCAAAGCATCTTTTAAAAACATGTTTTCATTTTTGAAAGCTGAAATCGTTTCATCTTTAGCTAGAACCACTTTATCGTGCAAGCTTAAAATAGTGTTAATAGTCTTTTCTACAAACATAGGCTCTAAAGAATGCCCATTCATATCCATTGAAACTAAATTGTTTTCCACTTTTTTAATCAGTGCGTTAGTCCCACTGCTCGCATCAATAAGAAGCTTATCACCACTTTTTCTGCTTTGAATTTTGCCAGCATTCACTAACTCCAAAATTCTTTCTTTAGAAAGCCCAGAAAGATGGCTAAACTCTTCTAACTCAAGCCATGCTAAAGCGCTCAAATCTTCTAAGCCTACCGACTCTCTATCATCTTGCTCTTTTGATGTAACTTGGGCTTTTGTTTTTTCTAAATCTAAAATATCCAAATCTTTCCTTCAAAATGATATAACTTAAAACAACCTAACGCAACTTTTTAATCGCCTTTTTCAAACTCTCTAACAAATAATCAATATCATTCACTGAATGGCTAAAGTGTAAACTCACTCTAAGCCATCCGGGTTTAGTCGTAAAATCGCTTGATTTTTGGGTGTTAAGATTCAATAAATCATGCCCATAAGGTCCTGCACAAGAGCAACCTGCACGAGTTTCAATGGCGTATTCATAGCTTAAAACCCTAGCCAAATCATAGGGTGAAACGCCCCCTATATTGAAAGCCACTACCCCCAAACGACTGGCTGTTAAATTCCCATAGATATTAATGGCTGGCAAATCTCTTAACCCATACATAAGCACTCGTAACAAATTATCTTCTCTCTTTTTGATAAAGTCCAAACTACATTCATCTCTTAATTGATATGCTAGAGTGCTTTTGTAAAATTGCAATAATCCTGGCGTGCCAAACTCTTCTCTTAAAGGTAGTTCTTCAATAAACTCATGCCTGTTGCTATTAGCGTATTTAATCACCCCTCCAGCACTAAAACTAGGGGCAATTTGAGTGTCAATCAAATCTTTAGCAATACCTAAAAGACCGCACCCCCCAACACCCCCCAAAAGCTTATGGGGGGCATGAAAACTTGCTTGATATTCACAATCTTTAGGGTTAGCATGAGCGCTAAAATTAGCCAAATCTAAGGCTAAAGTGACTCTATAATTCTTGCACAACGATGAGACTTCTTTTAAGGGTGTGAGAAGCCCCGTTACATTAGAAGCACCACTTATAGAAACCAAACTATTAGGGTGCTTTTTTAAGTGTTGCTCTAAATTTTCTAAATCTAATAAGCCATGTTTATTTAAAGGAATACGCACCACTTCACACAAGCCTTCACGCCAGCTAATTTCGTTAGAATGGTGTTCATAAGGGCCTACAATAACATGCTTTAAAGGAATATCTTTTAAATACGGCTCTAAATTTTTCTTGGTTTTTGAAGGAATACATACCCCTAAAATCTCTTGAAATTTCTTAATCGCTGAGCTTGCTCCATATCCAGCACTTAAAATTAGATATTGTTCGCTTAAACCTAAAGAGTGACGCAATCTATTTTGACATTCTTCTAAAAGTGCCCCCATTAAAATGGCATGCTTAGAGGCGATAGAATGAGCGTTCGCATAGTAAGGTAATAAAGATTTCATGCGTTTTTCAACTAAACTACTCGCTAACCCTGATGCTCCAAAATCAAAATAACGCACCCCTTTTTTTAAGATAATACTGGAGCGAATTTGTTCTAAAAGGTCTTCATTAGGATTGAGTAAGGGGGCAAAACTTTTATTTAAAAATGCTTGCATAAAAACCACCAACGCTTTTAGCGTTTATCCCCACTTAAAATATGAAAATGCAAATGCATAACTTCTTGCCCAGCATTTTTACCGACATTGGTTAAAAGCTTGTAACCGCTTTCTTTAATCCCTAACTTTTCTACCACTTCAAAAATGAATGTTGTCATTTGTGCCATAAGCTCTGGGGTTATGCCATTAAAATCTTGAATGCTTTTTTTAGGAATTACTAAGGCATGGACTTTAGCTTGGGGGTTAATATCATAAAAGGATAAAAAATGCTCGTTTTCTAAAATCTTAGAACAAGGGATTTCGCCCTTAATTATCTTTTCAAACACATTCATGCTACTTTTCACTCTCTTTTAAGGTTTCTCTTTTATTAAAGTTGTATTATACTCTAGCTTTTAAAAATACCCTTAAAAAATTAAAAGGATTGTTTTGCACACTTTATTGGAAAAATTACAAACCATAACTAACAGCAAAGAGTTAGAAGAGGTGCGTTTGAATGCCCTTGGAAAAAAAGGTGTCTTTGCACTTAAATTTGCTGAACTTAAGAATTTAAATGGCGAAGAGAAAAACGCCTTTGCTAAAGAAATACACCATTATAAACAAGCATTTGAAGAAGCGTTTGAGTTGAAAAAAAAGACCATTATGGAGCTTGAGCTAGAAGAATGCTTAAAAAAAGAAAAAATTGATGTGAGTTTGTTTAACACTCAAAAAACAAGCTCTTCTCACCCCCTAAATTACACCAAAAATAAAATCATTGAATTTTTTACCCCCTTAGGATACAAGCTTGAAATCGGCTCTTTAGTAGAAGATGATTTTCATAATTTTAGCGCTTTAAATTTGCCCCCTTATCATCCTGCAAGAGATATGCAAGACACTTTCTATTTTAAAGATAACAAACTTTTAAGAACACACACTTCACCTGTGCAAATCCATACCATGCAAAATCAAACCCCCCCTATTAAGATGATTTGCTTAGGAGAGACCTTTAGGCGAGATTATGACTTGACCCATACGCCCATGTTTCATCAAATTGAAGGGCTTGTGGTAGATAAAAAAGGAAGTATCCATTTCACGCACTTAAAAGGCGTGATAGAAGACTTTTTACACTATTTTTTTGGCAATGTGAAATTAAGATGGCGTTCGAGCTTTTTCCCTTTTACTGAACCTAGTGCTGAAGTGGATATTAGCTGTGTATTTTGTAAGCAAGAAGGCTGTAGGGTATGCTCACATACCGGCTGGCTAGAAGTTTTAGGCTGTGGCATGGTAAATAATGCCGTCTTTGATGCGGTAGGTTATAAAAATGTGAGCGGATTTGCCTTTGGCATGGGCATTGAGAGATTATCAATGCTTACTTGTCAAATCAATGATTTACGCAGTTTCTTTGAAACTGATTTAAGAGTATTGGAGAGCTTTTAATGAAACTAAGCACTTATGATTTGAATGTTTTTGTAGATGTTCCTAAGGATATAAACAAACTCTGTGAAAATTTGAGTTGCTTAGGCTTAGAAGTAGAGAGTTGTATTCCTTGCATCGCCCCTAAGAATGTGGTTGTGGGTAAAGTGCTAGAAAAAACACCCCACCAAAATGCTGAGAAACTGAGTGTGTGTCAAGTAGCCGTGGGTAAGGAAGTTTTACAAATCGTGTGTGGGGCTAAAAATGTCAAAGAAAATCAATTTGTGCCAGTCGCACTCAATGGAGCGACAATAGGCTCAATCACTATTGCTAAAACCAAACTTAGGGGGGTGGAGAGCTATGGCATGATTTGTTCTAGCACAGAACTTGGCTTTCCTAAAATTAGTGAAGGCATATTGGAATTAGATGAAAGTATTGGAGAGTTAGTTCTAGGTAAGGAATTGTGCGAATACACCTTATTCAACACGCATATTTTAGAAATCTCACTCACTCCAAATCGTGGGGATTGCTTGAGTGTTTTAGGCGTTGCTAGAGAAATCAGTGCGTTTTATCAATCGCCCCTAAAACCTATCAAGGCATTAGATTTTACTAAAAAAAGCGATTTAATCACACTCAATACTGATGATAATATTCAATCGCATTTAGCTTATTATTTGATTAAAAACCATTCTTTAAACACCCCTTTAAATATCAAACTTGCACTAGCTCATAACAATGCGTTGAGTGAGAATGCTTTAAAAAATTTCATAGAATATGGCACGCATTTTAGTGGGGTGCTAATGAATGCTTATAGCGTAAGTTTATCCCCTATTAATCTAAGCGTAAAAAGTGATGAAAATAACCTTGAATATACTAGTATGAATGGTGCTTGTGTAAATGCTTGCGGGGGTGGTCATTATATCAATAAACTATCCACTATCGGCGTAGAACATACCATAGAAGAAGATTTAGATGAATTTTTACTCTTAGAAGCGAGTTATACAGAGCCTACAAACTTATCCTTAAAACTACATGCCCTAAAAGATAAAACACTTAAAAAAGACAACGCCCTTATCTATAGAAGCACTAGGGGAAGCAACCCTAACTTATTAGAAGGTTTAGATTTTTTAAGCACTCTTTTAAAAGCTGAAATTTATGAAATTAAGCAAACCAAGCAAGCCTTGAAGAAACATACACTTACGATAAAGCTTGAAGAAATTACAGAGATTTTAGGACTTGCTATAGAGAGAGAAAAAGTTCAAAGCATTTTAAAAAGTTTAGGCTTTGAAGTTGAGATAAAAGAGCAAAATTTAGAAATTATAGTGCCAAATTTTAGGCATGATATTAAAACAATCCAAGATATTGCTGAAGAAGTCTTACGCTTTGTAGGAATTGATAATTTAGTCTCCAAGCCCCTTAATTGTGTCAATAGGGAGAGTTCAAACCCACATTATCACACGCACCGCTTTTTTGAGAATCTTAAACACAAGGCTCTTGCTTGTGATTTTAAAGAAGTCATTCATTATGTGTTTTATTCCAAAGAAAAACAACAAAAGCTAGGCTTTGAAGTTTTAGAAGACTCACTAGAATTACAAAACCCTATCACAACGGAGTTAAACTCGCTTAGAACGAGCCTTGTTTGTGGTCTTTTAGATGCGAGTTTGAGAAATAAAAATTTAGGGTTTAAAAGCATAGCCCTTTATGAAAAAGGAAGCGTGTATAACTCTAAAAGAGAAGAAACTCAAAAGCTAGGTTTTTTAGTGAGTGGCTTAAAAGCATTAGAAAGCTATCCTTATGCTAAGGGTAGAACATGGGATTTTTACTCTTTTGCTGAATGTATTTCAAAAATTATAGGGGATTTTAGTCTAGAAAAGTTAGTTACTCAAAAGCCTATCAATCACCCCTACCAGAGCGCTAAAATCGTTCAAAATAATGAAGTTATAGGCACAATCGCAAAAGTCCATCCTAAAGTTATCCAAGAACTAGATTTATTTGAAAGCTATTATGCTGAAATTGATGCAACTAAACTCAAGCACCCTAGTATGCTATTACAACCCTTTAGTATTTATCCTAGTAGCACAAGAGATTTGACCCTTTTAATAGACAAAGACATTGCTTTTAGCACTCTGTTAAAAGCTTTAGAAGATGCTAAAATTCCTAACTTACACGAAATTCTAGCCCTTGATGTTTTTAAAGAAAACGATAATACTATCGCTTTAAGCATACGCCTTGTTATTAGCTCTTTAGAAAAAACCTTAAATGATGAAGAAGTTAATTCTGTCATTCAAAAAGCCCTTGAAATTTTAGAGAAAAAATTCAATGCCCACCTTAAAGGATAATTTTTGATAGATTTAGAGCTTGATATTAATGCTAGTGATAAATCGCTCTCGCACAGAGCGGTAATTTTTAGCCTACTAGCTCAAAAACCTTGCATAGTGCGCAATTTTTTAATGGGGAAAGATTGTTTAAGCTCACTAGAAATCGCTCAAAACTTAGGGGCTAAAATAGATTTTATTACACAAAATTCTTTTAAAATCACGCCCCCACTTACTTTAAAAGAACCTAATAACATTCTAAATTGCAATAATTCTGGCACAAGCATGCGCTTATATGCAGGGCTTTTGAGCGCTCAAAAAGGGCTTTTTGTCTTAAGTGGGGACAATTCATTAAACTCACGCCCTATGAAAAGAATCATTGAGCCTTTGAATGCTTGTGGGGCAAAGATTTTAGCAAGAGAGAATAATCATTTGGCTCCGTTAGTTATCTTAGGAAGCCCCTTAAAAGCTTTTGATTATGAAAGCCCTATCGCTTCTGCTCAAGTAAAAAGTGCTTTAATTCTAAGTGCCTTACAAGCACAAGGTATAAGCACTTATAAAGAAAATGAGCTTAGTCGTAACCACACAGAAATTATGCTTAATAAACTTGGAGCAAATATTCAAAATAAGCAAGGCGTTTTAAAAATAACGCCTTTAGAAAAACCCCTAGATTCTTTTGATTTTAGTATTGCTAATGACCCATCAAGCGCATTCTTTTTCGCTCTAGCTTGCGTTATTGTGCCAAATAGCCGCATTCTTTTAAAAAATGTCCTACTCAATCCCACTCGCATAGAAGCTTTTGAAGTCTTAAAAAAAATGGGCGCTAAGATAGAGTATTTGATAAAATCCAAAGATCTAGAAATCATAGGCGATATTTATGTGGAGTATGCCCCTTTAAACGCTATTACCATAGATAAAAATATTGCAAGCCTTATTGATGAAATCCCAGCCCTTTCAATTGCTATGCTTTTTGCAAAAGGTAAGAGTGAAATCAAAAATGCTAAGGATTTACGAGCTAAAGAAAGCGATAGGATTAATGCCATTATTTCTAATCTCAAGGCTTTAAAATTGGAATGCGAAGAATTTGAAGATGGGTTTTGCATAGAAGGTTTAGAAAATGCAGAAAATTTAAAGCAACACTTTTCTAAGATTAAACCCCCTATTATCAAGAGCTTTAATGACCACAGAATCGCAATGAGTTTTGCAATTTTAGGCTTAGTGCTACCCTTAGAAATTGATAATTTAGAGTGTGCTTCAATTTCTTTTCCTAAATTTCATACAATGCTTAATTCACTCAAACAAGGAAAATAACATGGAAATTAAAATGGCTAAGGATTATGGTTTTTGCTTTGGTGTCAAACGAGCTATACAGATTGCTGAAAAAAATGAAAACAGCTTGATTTTTGGCTCACTCATTCACAATGCTAAAGAAATCAATCGTTTAGAAAAAAACTTCAATGTAAAAATTGAAGAAGACCCTAAAAAAATCTCTAAAGACAAGAGCGTGATTATCAGAACCCATGGCATTCCTAAACAAGACTTAGAATATTTGAAAAATAAGGGGATAAAAATCACTGATGCGACTTGCCCATATGTGATTAAACCCCAACAAATTGTAGAATCTATGAGTAAAGAAGGTTATCAAATCGTGCTTTTTGGAGATATTAACCACCCTGAAGTTAAGGGCGTGATTAGTTATGCCACTAATCAAACTCTAGTGATTAACTCTTTAGAAGAATTGCAAGAAAAAAAGTTACAACGAAAAGTGGCTTTAGTCTCTCAAACCACCAAACAAACCCCAAAACTCTTACAAATCGCTTCTTATCTCATTGAAAGATGCCCTGAAGTGCGTATTTTTAATACGATTTGTAACGCTACTTCACACAATCAAAAAGCTGCTTTAGATTTGAGTAAAGAAGTGGATATTATGATAGTCGTAGGTGGCAAAGCTTCTTCAAACACCAAACAACTCTTAAATATTGCTAAACAGCATTGTAAGGACAGCTACCTGGTAGAAGATGAAAGCGAATTAAAAATAGAATGGTTTAAGGATAAAACCTTATGCGGCATTACGGCTGGGGCTTCTACGCCTGATTGGATTATAGAAAATGTCAAGCAAAAAGTTAGCACATTCTAAGCAAATTTGGTATTTTTCTTAAAAAATACACTAAATTTTGGTTTTTAAACGATTTTATAAGCCAAAAAAAGATAGAATACCCCAAGGATTTTATATTTATAATTAAGGCAATCAATGAGCAAGGCAACAGATTATCAGAACTTTACTGACGAGGAGGTAGATTTCGCAACACTCTTAGAACAGGAAGAAGAAGCCCTAGAAAAAGGCACTATTAAAGAAGGGCTAATTGTTTCAATCAATGAAAATGATGGTTACGCCATGGTTAGTGTCGGAGGCAAAACAGAAGGTCGCTTGTCCTTGGGTGAGATTACAGATGCAGATGGTCGTTTGATGTATCAAAAAAACGACCCTATTATGGTGCATGTGTCTGAGAGAGGTGAGCGTCCTAGTGTTTCTTATAAAAAGGCTATCGCCCAGCAAAAAATTCAAGCTAAAATTGAAGAATTAGGCGAAAGTTATGAAAACGCAGTCATTGAAGGTAAGGTTGTAGGGAAGAATAAGGGGGGCTACATTGTGGATTCTCAAGGCATTGAGTATTTTCTCTCTCGCTCACATTCTTCTCTAAGAAACGATGGCAACCACATAGGCAAGCGTATCAAGGCTTGTATCATTCGTGTGGATAAAGAAAACCACTCTATCGCCATTTCTCGCAAGCGTTTCTTTGAAGTCAATGATAAGCGTCAGCTTGAGATTTCTAAAGAATTGTTAGAAGCTACAGAGCCTGTTTTGGGGATTGTAAGACAGATTACCCCCTTTGGAGTTTTTGTAGAAGCTAAGGGCATTGAAGGTTTAGTCCATTACTCTGAAATCAGCCATAAAGGGCCGGTGAATCCTGAGAAGTATTATAAGGAAGGCGATGAAATCTATGTCAAAGCCATTGCTTATGATGAAGAAAAAAGACGCCTTTCATTATCTGTGAAAGCAACTACAGAAGATCCGTGGGAAGAAATCCAGGATAAGTTAAAACCCGGTTATGCTATTAAGGTTGTGGTAAGCAATATTGAAAACTATGGGGTTTTTGTGGATATCGGTAATGATATTGAGGGCTTTTTGCATGTTTCTGAAATCTCTTGGGATAAAAATGTTAGCCATCCTAACAATTATCTCAGCGTAGGACAAGAAATTGATGTGAAAATCATTGAAATTGATTCTAAAAACCGCCGTTTAAGAGTCTCTTTAAAACAGCTTACTAACAGACCCTTTGATGTTTTTGAAACTAAACATCAAGTGGGTGATGTTTTAGAGGGGAAAGTTGCTACTTTAACTGATTTTGGAGCATTTTTAAATTTAGGTGGTATAGATGGATTGCTCCATAACCACGATGCTTTTTGGGATAAAGACAAAAAGTGTAAAGACCACTATAAAGTTGGCGATGTTATCAAGGTAAAAATTCTTAAAATCAACAAGAAAGATAGAAAAGTCTCTTTGAGTGCAAAGTATTTAATGCCTTCGCCCACAGAAGAGTTCGCTCAAAAGCATAAAGTAGATGACATCATTAAGGGCAAAGTGGTTGGCATTAAGGATTTTGGTGTCTTTATTCATACCGATGGTATTGATGTATTGATTAAAAATGAAGACCTAAGCCCCTTGAAAAAAGATGAAGTTGGAATGGGTCAAGAAATCACTTGTGTAATCGTTGCGATTGAAAAGTCTAACAACAAAGTGCGTGCTTCTGTGCATCGTCTAGAACGCAAAAAAGAAAAAGAAGAATTGCAAGCATTCAATGCAAGCGATGATAAGATGACTCTAGGCGATATTCTTAAAGAAAAACTTTAAAAGCATTAAAAAAGTATGAGATTTAAAACAATTTTTGTTTTTATCTCTCTAGCTATTGCTCTTGGCACTCTAGCTTATTTATTCCTAAGCCTAGAAAAAGAAATACCTGCTGTTTCTCGTATAGATGAAAGTAAATCTAAGACAGAAAGTAGTCATGGTATTCGCTTAGAAGAAACCCACGATGATACTCTCTCCCAAAACTTTGATACACAAGAGTCAACAAATTATCCTGTTGTTGAGCATCATTTTGAAGTTTCCTTTGAAAAAAAGGATTTCAAATACTCAAAACTCATCATTAAAGACTTAGAAAAATACCAATTCTTATGCTTAAAAGAAATCTTAAAACAAGAAAAAATTGATTATGCCTACGATAACACCCCAAACCAATCTAATCTCATCATCTATTTAGATGAGTCTAAGCGTGAAAGCTTTTTAGATGACCTAGACTATTACAAAATACGCTATCATGCCATTCCATAAAGTCTCAGAGGAATTTTTATGTATCAAGTAGCCATTTGTGACCCCATCCATGCTAAAGGTGTTCAAATCTTAGAAGCTCAAAAAGATATTGTTTTACATGATTATTCTGCATGTCCTAAAACAGAGCTTTTAGAAAAACTTATTCCTATGGACGCTCTTATTACTCGCAGTATGACCCCTATTACAAGCGAATTTTTAAAGCCCTTAAACAATTTAAAATCCATTGTAAGAGCGGGTGTGGGCGTAGATAATATTGATTTAGAAAGCTGTTCTCAAAAAGGCATTGTGGTAATGAATATTCCTACTGCTAACACCATTGCTGCAGTAGAATTAACTATGGCACATATCATTAATGCAGTGCGGACATTCCCTAGTGCTAATGAACAAATCAAAAACCAAAGATTATGGAAACGAGAAGATTGGTATGGCACAGAATTAAAGGGTAAAAAACTAGGTATTATTGGCTTTGGAAATATTGGCTCTAGGGTTGGCATTAGAGCCAGGGCCTTTGAAATGGAAGTTCTAGCCTATGACCCTTATATCCCTTCTTCAAAAGCCACTGACTTGGGGGCGATTTATACAAAAAATTTTGAAGATATTTTACAATGCGATATTATCACTATCCATACCCCTAAAAATGAAGAAACCATTAACATGATAGGTGCTAAAGAAATTGAACGCATGAAAAAAGGGGTTGTCTTAATCAATTGCGCTAGGGGTGGGCTTTATAACGAAGACGCCCTTTATGAAGCCCTAGAGACCAAAAAAGTGCGTTGGCTTGGCATTGATGTCTTTTCTAAAGAACCTGGCATTCATAACAAGCTCTTAGACTTACCTAATGTCTATGCAACCCCTCATATTGGTGCTAACACTCTAGAGTCTCAAGAAGAAATTTCCAAACAAGCCGCACAAGGAGTTATGGAGTCTTTAAGGGGTTCAAGCCATCCGCATGCTCTCAATTTGCCTATGCAAGTTTTTGAACCCAGCATGAAAGCTTACTTGAATTTAGCTCAAAAATTAGGCTATTTTTCTAGTCAAATCCATAAAGGCGTGTGCCATAAAATTGAGCTTAGTCTTTGTGGAGAGATTAGCAAACATCAAGATGCACTTGTGGCTTTTATGCTCGTAGGCGTGTTAAAACCTATTGTAGGGGATAAAATCAATTATATTAACGCCCCCTTTGTGGCAAAAGAAAGGGGTATTGAAATCCAAGTTACTCTCAAAGAAAGCGCATCGCCTTATAAAAACATGCTCTCTTTAACTTTAAATGCAACCAATGGCACAATGAGTGTGAGTGGCACCGTGTTTGAAGAAGATATTTTAAAGCTCACTAATATTAATGGTTTTGATATTGATATAGAACCAAAGGGTAAAATGCTTTTGTTTAGAAACACGGACATTCCAGGTGTTATTGGAAGTGTAGGGAATGTATTTGCTAGACATAGTATCAATATTGCTGATTTTCGTTTGGGACGCAACGCACAAAAAGAAGCCCTAGCACTTATTATTGTAGATGAAGAAGTTTCTTTGGAAGTTTTAGAAGAGCTTAAAAACATTCCTGCATGCTTAAGCGTTCATCATGTTATCATCTAAGGTTATTGAAGAGTGCGAGATTTTTTAGAGCTTTTAAAAGAGCATGATGAATTAGAAATCATTGATACTCCCCTTGATGTGGAGCTAGAAATCGCTCATCTAGCCTACATAGAAGCTAAAAAACCTAATGGGGGAAAAGCCCTATTATTTAATCGCCCCATAAAAAAAGTCAACAACCAAACAAAAGCGTTTGATATGCCTATTTTAATGAATGCTTTTGGTTCGTTTAAACGCTTGGAGCTTTTATTAAAAACCCCTATAGAGAGCTTGCAACAACGCATGCAAGCTTTCTTACATTTTAATGCCCCTAAAAATCTTACTGAGAGTTTAAAGGCTTTAAAAGACTTATGGACTTTAAGGCACATTTTTCCTAAAAAAACCACTCGCCCTAGAAATCTTATTATCAAACAAAATGAAGAGGTCAATTTATTTGATTTGCCTATTTTAAAAACTTGGGAAAAAGATGGTGGGGCATTCATCACTATGGGACAAGTCTATACCCAAAGCCTAGATAATAAGAAAAAGAATTTAGGCATGTATCGCTTACAAGTCTATGATAAAAATCATTTAGGCTTGCATTGGCAAATCCATAAAGACTCTCAACTCTTTTTCCACGAATACGCTAAAGCTAAAGTAAAAATGCCTGTGAGTATCGCCATTGGAGGGGATTTGCTCTACACATGGTGTGCTACAGCCCCCTTACCCTACGGGATTTATGAGTTAATGCTCTATGGATTTATTAGAGAGAAAAAAGCACAAGTTATGCCGTGTTTGAGTAATTCTTTGAGCGTGCCAAAAGATTGTGATATTGTGATAGAAGGGTTTGTGGATTGTGAAAAATTAGAGCTTGAAGGGCCTTTTGGAGACCATACCGGCTATTACACCCCCATTGAGCCTTACCCTATCTTAGAAGTTAAAACCATTAGTTACAAAAAAGACGCTATTTACTTAGCCACCGTAGTGGGTAAGCCCCCTTTAGAAGACAAATACATGGGGTATTTAACAGAACGCTTGTTTTTGCCCTTGCTTAAAACAAACACGCCAAGTCTCATTGATTATTACATGCCAGAAAATGGGGCTTTTCATAATTTAATTTTAGCTCAAATAAGCACACACTACAACGCCCATGCCAAGCAAATCATGCATGCTTTTTGGGGTGTGGGGCAAATGAGTTTTGTCAAACATGCAATTTTTGTGAATATTGACGCTCCAAATTTAAGAGACACTAACGCTATTATTGAGTATATCTTAAAAAATTTCTCTACCCAAAAGGTGCTAATCTCTCAAGGCGTGTGTGATGCATTAGATCACGCAAGCCCTGAATATGCTATGGGGGGCAAACTTGGTATTGATGCGACAACTAAAAGCGATACCCCCTATCCTACGCTTTTAAACGATGATTCATTACTAAGGCTTTTACAAGATAAAATGCCTAGCATTATTCTTTTGAAGCAATATTATACGCACACTAACAATCCCATTTGTGTAATTAGCGTAGAGAAGAAAGATAAAAGTATCATTGAACTAAGTAAAAACTTGCTAGGTTTTGAAGAGTATTTACGCATTGTGGTATTTGTAGAGCATAATAGCAATGATTTAAACAACCCCTACATGTTATTATGGCGTGTAACTAACAATATTGACGCACAGCGTGATATTCTCATCTCTAAGCATTGTTTTTTTATAGACGCTACAAATAAAGGTATCATGGATAAGCATTTTAGAGAATGGCCCTTAGAGACTGATTGCTCCATAGAAGTCATAGAAAGCTTGAAAAATAAAGGGCTTTTAAAAGATTTTGAAAACTTAAATCAAAATTTTCATCTCACGCACTCTTTTAGCACGCATAAGGAAGAGCTATGTTAGATTATAAGCAAAGAATTGACACTCTAATTTCTACGATAGAAAAAGCTCGCATAGCCTATTCAAGACACCATATCGTTCAAATAGTGGCTATTTCAAAAAACGCTTCCATAGAAGCCATTCAAAATTACTATAATTGCTCTCAAAGGGCTTTTGGAGAAAATAAAGTTCAAGATTTAAAAATTAAAATGCAAAATTTAGAGCATTTGCCCCTTGAATGGCACATGGTAGGCTCTTTACAAGAGAATAAAATCAACACCCTTTTGAGTTTAAAACCAGCCCTTTTACATTCTCTAGACTCTTTAAAACTTGCTTTAAGCATAGAAAAGCGTTGTGAAAAACTAGGCGTTACTTTAAACTCCCTTTTACAAGTTAATAGCGCATATGAAGAGAGTAAAAGCGGAGTCATGCCAGAAGAGACACTTGAAACTTATGCTCAAATTAAAGAGTCTTGCAAGCATATCAAATTAAAAGGGCTTATGTGTATAGGAGCTCACAGCAACGATGAAAAAAAGATTGAAAAATCCTTTGTTATTACTAAAAAACTTTTTGATAATTTAAAAGGAGCAACTATTCTTTCAATGGGCATGAGCAGTGATTTTGAATTAGCGATTGCTTGTGGGGCTAATCTTTTAAGGATTGGCTCTCATTTATTTAAAGAGTAAGATGTTAGAAGCTTATACGCTTAAAATTGGGGCTGTTTTTATCTCTGATGCACATTTTTTACCTAAAAGCTCTCATTTAATGGATTTGCTTAGAGAACTTTTACAAACTAAACCCCCACAAGTCTTTTTTATGGGCGATATTTTTCATGTGCTTGTGGGCTACTTACCCCTAGACAATACCGAAAAAGAAATCATTGGTTTAATCAATGCGTTAAGCCAAATTTCACAAGTCTTTTACTTTGAAGGCAACCATGATTTTTCTATGCGTTTTGTTCTTAGTCCTAGCGTGATTGTCTTTGAACGCAAGCACCAGCCCGCATTATTTCAATGCAATGACAAACGCTTTCTACTAGCCCATGGGGATTTGTTTATCACTAAAGCGTATGAATTTTATATCACGCAACTCACTTCCACTTGGGCGAGATTTTTTTTAAGTTGTCTGAACTTAATGAGTTTTAAAACCTTATACCCCCTTTTAAAAAAACTCATCTATAAAAAACCCATTCGCCTTTGGGAGCTAGAGCCAACAAAACTACAATCCTTTATTCAACAACGCCTAAAAGCCTATCAAAACTATATCACACAAAAAGGTCTTAAAGGAATTGATGGCATTATAGAAGGGCATTTTCATATCAAAAGAGACAAAAGAAGTCCCTTAAATACGCCTATTTATTACCCCCTACCTTCTTTTTATTATCAACAAAGCATTTTTAGGGTATCATCAAAGGATTTAGAACGATTACAATAATAAGGGGTTACCCAAGGTTATGGCGGATAAAACAGCTAACGCTTTGAGATTGAGCGAAATAGAATTAGTGGATTTTCGTATTTATGGTGTCCAAAATGGCGTTCCTTACGAGGGTATTTATGGCATTAATGTCGCAAAGGTTCAAGAAATCATTCCTATGCCTACCATTTTTGAATATCCCACCAATTTGGATTACATTATTGGCGTGTTTGATTTACGCTCCACGATTATTCCGCTAATAGACCTATCTAAGTGGATAGGAGTTATTCCTGACAGAAACAAGGAAAACGAAAAAATTGTCATTATTACTGAATTTAATAATATTAAAATGGGCTTTTTAGTTCATTCAGCTAGACGCATTAGACGCATTAGTTGGAAAGATGTAGAGCCTGCAACTTTTAGTGCATCAAATAACATCAGCAAAGAGAATATTACCGGCACCACACGCATTGAAAACGACCAAACCTTGCTGATTTTAGATTTAGAAAGTATTTTAGATGATTTAGGACTAAATAATGACTCTAAGAATGCTAAGGATTTTACCCCTAAACAGCGTTTTGAGGGCGATGTATTATTTTTAGATGATAGCAAGACTGCTAGAAAAACTTTAAAAACCCATTTAAACAAATTAGGTTTTAACATTACTGAAGCCGTAGATGGAGAAGATGGGTTAGACAAGCTAGAAAAATTATCTAAGCAATATGGCAATGAGTTAAGAAAGCACTTGAAGTTCATCATTTCTGATGTAGAAATGCCTAAAATGGATGGCTATCACTTCTTGTTTAAACTCCAAGAAGACCCAAGATTTGCTAATATTCCTGTGATTTTTAATTCTTCCATTTGTGATAGTTATAGCGCTGAGAAGGCTAAAGAAATGGGTGCTGCGGCGTATTTGGTCAAATTTGATGTAGAAAAATTTACGGAAGAAATTTCTAGGATTTTAAACCAGAATGCTTAATTTTTTTCACAAACATTGTAAAATACTTTTATCTCAAATGCTAAAAAAGGGTTCTTAATATGGATGATTTGCAAGAAATAATGGAAGACTTCTTAATTGAAGCCTTCGAAATGAATGAACAACTTGACCAAGATTTAGTAGAGTTAGAGCATAATCCTGAAGATTTGGACTTACTCAATCGGATTTTTAGGGTAGCTCATACCATTAAGGGTTCTAGCTCGTTCTTAAACCTTAATATTCTCACACATCTTACTCATAACATGGAAGATGTCTTGAATCGTGCCAGAAAAGGCGAAATCAAAATCACGCCTGATATTATGGATGTCGTGTTACGCTCCATTGATTTGATGAAAACTTTACTCGTAACCATTAGAGACACAGGCTCCGATGCTAATAATGGCAAGGAAAACGAGATTGAAGAGGTTGTTAAGCAGCTTCAAGCTATTGTCAATCAAGACTTAAATAATGCTACAGAAACCACAGAGAGCAAAGAAAACCCTAAGGAAAAAGAAGAAGCCACAGCTCCCAAGGAGGCTTCTAACACAGAAAATCAAGCCAGCGACACGAGCAACCCACTAGCTGATGAGCCGGATCTAGATTATTCTAATATGAGTGCTGAAGAAGTAGAAGCTGAAATTGAGCGCTTGCTTAACAAACGACAAGAAGCGGACAAAGAGAGAAGAGCCCAGAAAAAGCAAGAAGTTCAAGCCGATTCTAAACCAAAAGCACCCCCTTCAAGCACTCAAGAAACAAAAACCCCCACAAAAGCACCCGCTCAAACCACAAAACCAGAAAGTAAAGCCAAGCCAAAAACTGAAGAGAATAAAGCCCCATCTATCGGTGTGGAACAAACCGTAAGAGTAGATGTGCGAAGACTTGACCATTTGATGAATCTCATCGGTGAGCTTGTTTTAGGAAAGAACCGCTTAATTAGAATCTATAGCGATGTAGAAGAACGCTATGATGGCGAGAAGTTTTTGGAAGAACTCAATCAGGTTGTTTCATCTATCTCAGCGGTAACGACAGACTTGCAATTAGCTGTTATGAAAACCAGAATGCAACCGGTGGGCAAGGTGTTTAATAAATTCCCTCGCATGGTGAGAGACTTGAGCCGAGAGCTAGGCAAGAGTATTGATTTAATCATTGATGGAGAAGAAACAGAGCTTGACAAATCCATTGTAGAAGAAATCGGCGACCCACTCATTCACATTATCCGTAATTCATGTGACCATGGCATTGAGTCCTTAGAAGATAGAAAAATGCTTAACAAACCCGAAACCGGTAGAGTGGAGTTGAGTGCATATAATGAAGGCAATCATATTGTAATCAAAATTGCTGATGATGGCAAAGGTTTAGACCCTTCAATGCTGAAGCAAAAAGCCATTGAAAAGGGGGTGATTAATGAGAGAGAAGCTGAGAGCATGAGCGATAGAGAAGCGTTCAACCTTATTTTTAAACCGGGCTTTTCAACCGCAAAAACCGTTTCTAATGTCTCAGGTAGAGGTGTTGGCATGGATGTGGTGAAAACGAATATTGAAAAACTTAATGGTATCATTGAAATTGACTCAGAAGTGGGCGTAGGCACCACTCAAAAGCTCAAAATCCCCCTTACTCTAGCCATTATTCAAGCCTTGCTTGTAGGCGTGCAAGAAGAGTATTATGCTATCCCGCTTTCTTCAGTTTTAGAGACCGTGCGAATCAGTCAAGATGAAATTTACACCGTTGATGGCAAGAGCGTTCTACGCTTAAGAGATGAGGTGCTTTCTTTGGTGCGTCTTTCTGATATTTTCAAGGTAGATGCAATTTTAGAATCAGGCTCTGATGTGTATGTGGTTATCATTGGCTTGGCTGACCAAAAAATTGGCGTGATTGTGGATTATCTAATCGGTCAAGAAGAGGTGGTGATTAAATCTTTAGGCTATTATCTCAAAAATACTAGAGGCATTGCTGGAGCCACAGTAAGAGGCGATGGTAAAATCACTCTCATTGTAGATGTAGGGGCAATGATGGAAATGGCAAAGAGTGTGAAGGTTAACATCACTACCTTAATGAATGAATCAGAAAATGCTAAGAGCAAAAGTTCACCCAGTGATTATGTGGTCTTGGCTATTGATGATAGTAGCACCGATAGAGCGATTATTCGCAAGTGTTTAAAACCGCTAGGAATCACACTCTTAGAAGCCACTAACGGGCTAGAGGGCTTAGAAATGCTTAAAAATGGTGATAAAATGCCTGATGCAGTTTTAGTAGATATTGAAATGCCTAAAATGGATGGCTACACTTTTGCCTCTGAAGTGCGTAAATACAATAAGTTTAAAAACTTACCACTCATTGCAGTAACTAGTCGGGTAACAAAAACCGATAGAATGCGAGGCGTTGAATCTGGAATGACAGAATACATCACTAAGCCCTATAGCGGCGAGTATTTAACAAGCGTGGTGAAGCGTAGTATCAAATTAGAAGGGAGTGAGTCATGAGCAATCAATTAAAAGATTTGTTTGAAAAGCAAAAAGAAGGTAACACAAGCTCTAAACAAGAAGATAACGAAGAAATTTTACAATTCATTGGCTTTATTATCGGCGATGAAGAGTATGCCATTCCTATTTTGAATATTTTAGAAATTGTAAAACCTATCGGCTATACACGAGTCCCTGAGACACCTAATTATGTGCTTGGCGTGTTTAATCTAAGGGGTAATGTCTTCCCCCTCATTAGCTTACGCTTAAAATTCGGTTTGAGTGCTGAAAAGCAAAATAAAGACACTCGCTATCTTGTAGTGCGTCATAACGACCAAATCGCTGGGTTTTTCATTGACCGCCTAACAGAAGCCATCCGTATCAAGCAAACCGATATTGACCCCGTGCCAGAAACTTTGAGCGATAACAATAATTTGACCTATGGCATCGGAAAACAAAACGACCGACTCGTAACCATTCTTAGAGTAGAAGAAATCTTGAAAAAAGATTTCTAAACAGCAAACCACCCCATAAGCTCATTATTGATTTTTGGGCTTTAAAAAATTGAGTATCTTTATTATCATTTTTGGGCTTTTTAGGTTTTAGTGCTATTTCTCCAAAAAATTTCATACTTTTTTAAATTTCTCGTTTACTTTTCTAAGATTTTTGTTGACCCCCTTTAAACCCCTATTTTAAGGCTCTCATCTTGTGTGATTTGATTTCTACACAGCCTTTTTTCTTTTATTGTTTTGTTCAAAGATATTATTTTTTTTAAAAAGTTAATATTAAACATGCTATGATTTGCTCGCCTTTAAATTCTAACTACAAGGAGAAAAGATGAAATTAACTCCCAAAGAGCAAGAAAAATTCTTGTTATATTATGCAGGTGAAGTCGCTAGAAAGCGTAAGGCTGAAGGCTTGAAATTAAACCAGCCAGAGGCTATTGCCTATGTTAGTGCACATATTATGGACGAAGCAAGGCGTGGTAAAAAGAGTGTTGCAGATTTGATGCAAGAATGCATGCACTTTTTGAAAAAAGATGAAGTCATGGAAGGCGTGGGAAATATGATTCCTGATTTAGGCGTTGAAGCATGCTTTCCTGATGGCACCAAGCTTGTAACGGTGAATTGGCCCATAGAGCCTGATAATCATAAAGCAGGTGAAATTAAATTTGGCAGTGATGAAGATATTGAAATCAACGCCCATAAACAAGCCACAGCCATTAAACTTAAGGTTAAGAATAATGGCACAAAATCTTTGCATGTGGGTAGCCATTTTCATTTCTTTGAAGCTAATAGAGCCTTAGAATTTGACAGAGAAAAAGCCTATGGCAGACGCTTAGATATTCCAAGCGGAAATACCTTAAGAATTGGAGCTGGTGAGACTAAAGAAGTTACTCTAATTGAAATTGGTGGGTCTAAGAAAATTATCGGTATGAATGGGCTTGTCAATAATATCGCTAACGAACGCCATAAGTCCACTGCTATTGAAAACGCTAAAAAACACGGATTTTTAAAATAAGGAGTTTCCTATGAAAATGAAAAAACTTGATTATGTCAATACTTATGGGCCTACTAAGGGGGATAAAGTAAGACTCGGCGATACTGAGCTTTGGGCAGAAGTTGAGCATGACTATACCATTTATGGCGAAGAGTTAAAATTTGGTGCAGGCAAGACCATTAGAGAAGGCATGGGGCAATCTAATAGCCATGATGAAAACACTTTGGATTTAGTGATTACAAACGCTTTGATTATTGACTACACCGGCATTTACAAAGCTGATATTGGGATTAAAAATGGCAAAATCCACGGCATTGGAAAAGCTGGGAATAAAGATATGCAAGATGGCGTTAGCCCTAATTTAGTCGTAGGTGTAGGCACAGAAGCATTAGCGGGAGAAGGCATGATTATTACAGCTGGTGGGATTGATAGCCACACGCATTTCTTAAGCCCGCAACAATTTCCAACAGCCCTAGCTAATGGTGTAACCACAATGTTTGGTGGCGGAACAGGTCCAGTTGATGGCACAAATGCTACAACCATTACTCCAGGTGAGTGGAATATCCACAGAATGCTAAGAGCCGCTGAAGAATACGCTATGAATGTAGGGTTCTTAGGAAAAGGAAATTCTTCTAGCAAACAGCAATTAGTGGAGCAAGTCCATGCAGGGGTTATTGGTTTTAAATTACACGAAGACTGGGGCACTACACCAAGCGCGATTGATACTTGCTTAAGTATTGCTGATGAGTATGATGTGCAAGTGTGTATCCATACAGACACCGTGAATGAAGCTGGGTATGTGAATGACACGCTCAATGCGATGAACGGACGCGCCATTCATGCATACCACATTGAAGGGGCAGGCGGAGGACATAGCCCAGATGTTATCACTATGGCTGGTGAGGAAAACATCTTACCAAGTTCAACTACCCCAACCATTCCTTATACCATAAATACGGTTGCAGAACACTTAGACATGCTAATGACCTGCCACCACTTGGATAAAAAAATTAGAGAGGATTTACAATTTTCACAAAGTCGTATCCGCCCAGGTAGCATTGCGGCTGAAGATGTCTTGCATGACAATGGCATGATTGCTATGACAAGTTCTGATTCTCAAGCTATGGGAAGAGCGGGCGAAGTCGTGCCTAGAACTTGGCAAACCGCTGATAAAAACAAAAAAGAGTTTGGTCCTTTAAAAGAAGACGCTAAAAATGGGAATGATAATTTCCGCATTAAACGCTATATTTCTAAATACACTATAAATCCTGCTATTACGCATGGCGTGAGTGAATACATCGGCTCTGTAGAAACAGGAAAAATCGCTGATTTAGTCGTGTGGAATCCAGCCTTTTTTGGTGTGAAGCCTAAAATCATCATTAAAGGTGGCTTGGTTGTATTCTCTGAAATGGGCGATAGCAATGCATCTGTGCCAACCCCTCAACCTGTATATTACAGAGAAATGTTCGGTCATCATGGAAAGGCTAAATTTGATACTAGCATTACTTTTGTCAATAAGACTGCCTATGAAAATGGCATTAAAGAAAAGCTTGGCTTAGAAAGAAAAGTATTGCCCATTAAAAATTGTCGCAATGTAACTAAGAAAGACTTTAAGTTTAATAACACAACAGGGAAACTCAGCGTAGACCCAGAGAGCTTTGAAGTCTTCTTAGATGGTAAGCTTTGTTCTTCTAAACCAGCGAGCGAATTACCTTTAGCCCAACGCTATACTTTCTTCTAAAAAAAGACTCCCTTAAGGATATTTTTCTTAGGGGAATTATATAAAAACCTTATTCTTAAAATTTTATTGACTAGGAATAATCTGAAATGATTAATTGTATTTCTGCACACAAAACCCCATCCTGATTTTTCAATTCATATGCCTTTTAACTTCTTGCTATCTTATTATTTAAAAACCCTATTAGCTCGCCAAATTGTGTAGATGGGTTGGGATAATTTTCATTCTTACCACCATCTTTATGGTATTTTTGAACTTGTTTAGCATTCTTTAAAGCTATTTCATAACTATCAATAATCATTCTGTAAAACTTTTGATTGTTTTTTGCATATTCCATTTCAATCTTTAAGTTACTGAGATAAATATCAATTTCTTTCTTAAGAGCTTCATCATCCTTAAATTCTGCTGTTGTATAATACAAATGCAATAAAATCCAATACTCAAAGCATGGGTTAGAAATAATGGCTCGCACTTCTTGCTTACCACATTTCTTTTTTAACCTTCCAATCTCTATATTCACCTTTTTATTTTTCTCGTCCTTATCATCATCCACATCTGCAACGCAAAACACATGCGTATAGGGGTTACCCCTATTCTTATTTATACATTCCAAAACCTTTTGAGTGATATGATAAAAATCAGATTTCTTACCACAAGGCACTATTTCAATATCAAAACTTTCTAACTTAAATTTTTGCTTATAAAGCGATAAATACAAATGCTCTGAGCGTAGCTTTTCTCCCTCACAAACAATAAGTACCCTTTTGGACTCTACTAGACACTCTAAAGGTTCTAGATTGCTTTCATTAAAAGTTTGCCTTGTAGATCTCAAAGATGACATCTATCTACCCCCCAACATCATAAGTCAATATCACGGATAAAAGGGACACCTCCAAAACGACCTGAAAGATAAGCCTCTTCAATATCTTCAATAGAATCGGTCTCATACCCACTTAATGGGAATAAACGAGTCGCCCCATTATCCATTTTTCTACAAAACCATATACAATCTATAAAACGCTCTAAATCATCTTCAAACGACAATAAAGAAGTGTCATGGGTTGTAACCACTAATTGCGCATGCTTTTTATTCAAGCGCTCATGTTGAAACATTTTCCACAAAAAATATACCAAACGAGAATGCAACTTTTCATTCAATTCATCCACAATTAAGGTATGCCCTTTGCGTAACGCCACTATAAAAGGGGCTAACAATTCTAAGAATCTTTGTGTCCCTGCCGATTCTTGCTGTAAGTCAAAACCTTCCTTGTGTTCATCGGAATGGAAAAATTTAAGTTTATCTCTTGTCCTAAGACTAGGTATCGCACTTCTTCGGGTATGCACACGCCTTTCTTCTTGAATAACTTCCAAATTTTTAATAGAAAAATCTACATCCTCCAAATAAGTTAAAATCAGCGCTTTATCTCTTTCATTTTTGCACATCTCTATAGTATTATTATTAGAAATATCATTAGAGAAACGCCCAAAACGACTGAAACTAAGCCCTAAATGTTCTAAACGCGATTCATCTACTATAATTTTTAAATTTTTGTCAAACCAATCAAAAACAGAACGAAGAGAGGGTTTCAAATAGGAAGTTTTGAATACTGCCCCTACAGACAACCATAAAACATTATCCCCCGCAAATTCTCTAATCTCTTGCCATTTTTCTTCTTGGTAAGTGCTTTCAAAGCTAGAATCAGCATGGCGGATAAAACATATCTGCTTCCCTTTCTCCTCCCCATTAGGATAAGCATACAGCCACTCTTTGATGATTTTTTCTCTTGTAGCACTAAAGCCATATCTGTAGTGCGTGTTTTCTATAACGAGATTGACTTCAAATTCGCTAGACTCTCTTTTTGTCGTTTTGTCTAGTAAAAATGGCTCAACACGAAGATTAATGCCCCTTGTAATAAAACCCTCTCTTATAATTTCTTGCATAACCTTTAAGGCAAGCACAATAGTCGTTTTTCCGGTTGCGTTAGCCCCATAAATTGCGGTCGTGTTTAATAAATGCATACCGTTAATACCAGAATTAAAAGTGTGGGCATGTCTTTTATCGCTAGAAGCTCTTAAATCTAATAGGGTCGATTCTTTAATAGACATAAAGTTTTTAACCCTAAAATTAACTAACACTATCTTATCCTTGAAAATTTGCTTAAATAACCTTATTATATCAAACAAAATAAAGAAGAAAAGGTATTTTTTCAATACTATTTCAAGTATTTTGCAAGAAGAAAGGTTTCACAAAAAACAATGTTAAAAAAAATCTTATTCATTTTAGTTGGAATGGTTGCTATCGCTGTCTTAGTGGGGTATCTCATTCTCTTTACAGAATGGGGAAATAAATTCATCGCTTCATATATAGAAAAGAAAATCAATCACAATGAACACTACCTAAGCGTTAAAACGCTCAAGCTAAAGTTTAACTCTTTAGATTTCAAAGCTCAAGCAAACGATAATTCTGTTCTCATTCTTAAAGGGAATTTTTCGCTTCTAAAACAAAGTTTGGATTTTGATTACCACATAGATATTAAGGATTTACGCCTTCTAAAGGGATTGATACACTACCCTTTAAGGGGAGCTATCACTACTTGGGGGAGCATAAAAGGGCATAGAAAAGCCCTTAAAATTCAAGGCGTTTCTAATATCGCTCAATCTAATACTTCCTACACAGCCCTTTTAAACCATTTCAAACTTTCTGGCTTAAGCTTAAATTTACAAAATGCTACTTTAGAAGATTTGCTCTACTTGCTCAATTACCCCCTCTACGCGAATGCAAGAGTGTCCTTACAAGCGAATTTGAACTCTCTAGCCCCCATGCAAGGGCATTTAAAACTAACCACAAATAACGCCCAAATTAATACCGCCCTAATCAATAGCACTTTCAATTTAAACCTTAAAGACACGCTTTTTTTTAATCTCTCGCACTCAAGCGATTTTAAAGAGTATAAAGCCATCAGTGATACCACTCTAATAAGCTCCTTAGCTCATTTCAAAGCCCTAAAGAGCGAATACCTTTTTCCTACTTTAGAATTTAATGCCCCCTACACTTTAGAAGTGCCTGATTTAGCCAAACTTCAAGGCATCATCAACCATAAATTAAAAGGGGCTTTGACTTTAAAGGGCAACATAGAGCAAAAACCTAAACTCTTAAAAGTCAGCGGTCATTCAAATTTATTAGACGGCACGCTTACTTTCACGCTCTTAAACAAACATTTGAACGCTCATTTTTCAGACATTTCTACTTTAAAAGCTTTAGATTTACTCAATTACCCCAAATTTTTCAAATCAATTGCAAATGCAGACTTAGATTATGACCTTAGCTCAAAACAAGGCACATTAAACGCTCATCTAAAAAATGCAAAATTTCTCAAAAATCAATTCAGCGATTTTCTCTACTCCTTTTCTAAATTTGATATTACCAAAGAAATTTATAATGATGTCAATCTAAAAAGCCAAATCAATCAGCAACGCCTACTCTCTGATTTAAACATGAAAAGCCCCTTGACACAATTAAGTATCAACAATGGCTTATTAGATTTAAGCACCAAGCACATGGACATGCTAATGAATGCTGAAATCTCAAAATTTATTTTTAAAATGAAGCTTCAAGGCAACATACACCAGCCCAAATTCTCTCTCTTTTTAAATGAAAAAGCCCTTCAGCAAAACCTACAACAAGGCTTAAAGGAAATGCTAAAAAACGACACTCTTAAAAAAGGTTTAGACAATTTGCTTAAAGATGATAAACTCAAAGAGAAGCTTCAAAAAGGAATTAAGGGGCTTTTTTAAACCTATTTTTAAGGATAGCTATGGCACACATTCTGGTTAGCGGAGCAACTTCAGGATTTGGGTTAGAAATCGCTAAGGCGTTTTTACAAAAAAATCATGTGGTTTTTGGCACAGGAAGGCGGCAAAAGAATTTACAAGAATTACAGCTTGCCTACCCCAAACATTTCATTCCCCTATGTTTTGATATTCAAAATAAGCAAGAAATCAAGCAGGCTATAGAGACTATCTTTTCTGTTACTAACCGCATTGATGCTTTAGTCAATAATGCAGGCTTAGCACTAGGTTTACACAAGGCTTATGAATGCGACCTAGATGACTGGGAGACTATGATAGACACTAATATCAAAGGGTTATTGTATCTCACTCGTTTGATTTTGCCTTCCATGATAGAGCATAATCAAGGAACTATCATCAATCTTGGTTCTATCGCTGGCACTTATGCCTACCCAGGCGGAAATGTCTATGGAGCGAGTAAGGCGTTTGTGAAACAATTTTCTTTAAATTTACGAGCAGATTTGGCTGGCACAAACATTAGAGTGAGCAATGTAGAACCTGGTCTGTGTGGCGAAACAGAATTTAGCATGGTGCGTTTTAAAGGCGATAGATTCAAAGCTCAATCACTCTATGAAAATACCATTTATCTCAAGCCACAAGATATTGCCAACATCGTGCTATGGATTTATGAGCAACCCTTACATGTCAATATCAATCGCATAGAAGTCATGCCTACAAGCCAAACTTTCGCTCCCCTACTCACCCATAAAAACCCTTAAGGGGTTTAAAACAAATAATAATAACTAATAAACATGCTATAAAGAGTGTTGTTTTGAACTTCATAGAGTTTGTTAGAAGTGTTTAAAGAAACACTAGGATTTTTTAAGAAAGGCACCTTCACTCCTAAATCAAATTCATGCATGCCATTAAAGACAAATCTTAATCCTGTATGTAAGAAGGTGTTAAATTGAGTGTTACTCACATGGTTGTCTTTGATTTGAGCAATTGAAGTGTTTCCAGCAAGATTGACTCCAGCAAAGATTCCAAAAATCATGCTTTGCTTGTCGTTATTGTCTATGATATTAGCTAGGAAGTCTAACCCACCCCCATAAAGGATATTAGAGTTAGAGAAGTAAGCGTTAGTGTAAAGGTATTCAATATTAGCATAAGTTCTTAATCCAAATCTAGGCACAAAGAAATGTTTGTATCCTATAGCTAGACTAACTCCATAATGGAGAGTGGTTTGTTTGGAAACAGACACTAAATTTGAAAGGTTGGTTTGAGTATAGCGGTTTGTTTGTAAGGTTAGTAGGCGGTAAAAATAGTTTGCTAAGTTAGGAATATCTGTGGGCATGCTTGTCGTAATGATATTATCAGCATTACCATACTCAAAGCAATTTTTTTCAGCTAAGGTGTTTTCATTGTAACCGCTTGGCATAGGAAAACCGCTTGGCATAGGGCAATTTGGCAAAACAGCGTTTGGATAAGTATGCTCGTTAAAAATCTTATTATATTCTACTTCATATATATGTGCGTTTTTACCCCAAATACTAATACAATTATGTGCTTGGTCGTTATATCTTTGTGCGTTTTTTACACACCATTTCGTGTATCTTGTGTATGCTTCGCCTGTCTGTGAAGCATTATCCATAGCTGTATCTTTATCTGTTCGGTATTTTATAACTTTTTCCGTGTAATCTTGCCTAGCTATATTTTGGACTTGTTGGTTAATATCTGGTTGGTTTTCAGCTCTAGGTTGTGGGGGATTTGTGGGTTTAGATTTTGAAGTTGGATTTTCTTGTGGATTTGGGCTTTCTATTGGGCTGGATTTTTCTGGCGGTGGGTCTTGGACTTGTGGTTGGGGATTTGGCGGTAGTTCAGCTGGTTTTTCTTGGGGACTATGTTCTTGGTGTTGCTGTTGTGGTGGTGGCGAATGGGGCGGACTTGACACAGGCTGTGGACTTGGATTTTCTTGTTTGGATTTCCCACTAGGCTCACCCTTTGATGAAACAGGGCTATTCTGTGGTGTTTGCTTGGGTAAATTTGGCGGTAGCATTACAGGGGGTAAATGAGATGGTTCTAAGGTGGTAATGGTGCGTTTTTGTTCACCTTGACCGATTAAAAAGCTTCCACCCGCATACCATGAACTCTTTTCAGCTTTGAGGCTTATAAAAGAGAGTAAAACAATTAGTAAGGCTCTCATAATGCCCCCCCCCCCAGAGAGTAGAGGAAATAATAAAAACCAAGAGATTGTTTTAGCATCTGAATTGGCTTTATTATTTGAAAAAAGGTTACAAAATTTCATCTTAATTCCTAATCATTGACTAAATCATTAACAAACGCAATATAGCATAAAATACATGAATTTAGAGTGAATGTTTGTGGTTTAAAAGTGTCATTTTTAAAACTCTTCTGAAACTATGCAAATGGCTCTGTTAAAAGAAAGGGTTTTTAGAAAATCTCATTTTCTTTTCTTGTATTGTTTAAGAAACCGCTTGACTTTTACAAATGGCTCTTTATTGTTTATTTCAAAAAATACTATGCGTTTTTTAAAAGATTACAAATAGCTTAATAAAGCTAAATCAACTAAGCATTAAAATGCATGCCTATTAGTGCAACAAGCGATAGATTGTTAAGATAAATATAGAGAGCTTTAAAACAAAGTTTTAAAGCAATAATCTCAAAAGCCTTGCGGGTGTTTCTTGGAGTTTAAAAAGACTAAAGGTCTTTTTAAACCAAAAAAAGGGGGGGAGTAAGGACAAAATGTTGAGTCGGTGTCTAGTCTTTAGAGCATTAAATATGCTTTTTTAATAAGACACAAACAAAACAAAGTCTTTTAAAAACCCCCTTAAGAAATTAAGGAGTGCTAACCAAATTTTTAAATCTCTTTACATTAATCCTAATGGTTCTTTTGTGAGTAGCGTTCTTTTTTTCGGGTAGTTTTTAAGTGTGGATTTTTAAAAAATAAACATTAAGTTATATTTTTCTGTCTAGGGAAGTTAAATGCATAAAGAAGGTCGCAACTTCTCTAGGCGTTAGCTCTCTAAATCTAATTTAAGGAGCTAACATGAATAGCATTGTTATTATAGCGATAATTTGTGCAATTTTAGTAACGCCTTGTTATTAAAATTGTAGGGGGAGCGTTAAAAACTCCCCCCCTTTAATTTTTGCTAATAACGATGTTTTCATTTTTTCAAGACTTTTTAATCTAATCCTAATTGTTCTTTTAAATAGCGTTCTTCTTGTGGGGCTATGATATTAAGCTTATTTTGTAGGGTCTTAATTTCTTTTTCTAAGATTTCAATTTGGCTGATAATTTCTCAAAAAAAATTCCCTACTTCTTGAATACTCAAATCCATCTCTTTAAATTTCAAATATGCCCATCAACTTTTCTAAAAATAATTTTCTAAAATAATCTCTTCATCAGCAATGATGCGATGCAAGATATCCCCTAAGTGTTCTTTAAGAGTAAAAAGCTCATTATTAAGTTCAAAGATACCTATTTGAGCATTACGCATTTGTTCTTTCGCTAAATAATCTCCAAGGCTTGTGTGCATATTTTTTTTCATGGGATTATAATATTCTTTGGCAATTTCTTGCTGTTTGATTTTAGGGAAGTTTGGGATTTTTAATTTAGAGAATTGATATTGTGTGAAACTTGGAGCTCCTGAACCTATACAAGCAATGCTATCTAAAATATTTTTATTTTTTAAATATCCTAAAATACAAAAACAATAAATTTTCTCCACCATGGTTCTATTTTTTGAGACAATATGAACATTATCTATATTGGTAATCATATTTTCTACTAGTTCAGGAAACATAACGCAACGACCCATTTCTCCACGACAAGAAAATATAATATCTCCCTTTTCAATAGTCTTTAATTGTTCTTTGTTTCCTAAGTAAACAACACGCTTATATGTCCTTTCATTAAAAAATTTGGACAAAATAAGCTTATAGGCACCATGGATAACTTTGTTGGAATAGAGACTTTCTCCAATATTAGAAATTTGTAAATTCTGCCCTCTTGAAACATCATACCCCAAATCAAAAATATTACTATATCCGAAGATATAATTCTCTATTATTCCTTGATTCTCTTTAAAATTTCTACTATAAATCCCTGTATCAAGTCTGCTTTCTTGCTTAATTTCTTTGATAGTAGGATAAGAATAAGAAAAAGTATTTTTTTGTTGGTTCTCTCTAAGTTCTGTTTCTATGATTGTATCTATAAGAATATTTTTCCTTTTAATTTGTTCTTCTTTATCTATAATATTTTGCACAATATTAGCTACTAATTGCTCAATAACTTGTGGGTTTTTATAATTTTTGGTCGTGGGAAATGGAATGAGTGTGTTTAATAAATAGTCTTCTCTAAAATTATCTACCCCTTTTATTGAACCTAAAATATCAACTTGCTCTTTGCAAAATGATGATTTTAAAAAAGCAAAAATATAAAATGGATTTTTCTTAAAAGATATTTTTCTAATATGGGAATTAAAAAAAGCTTTTGAACCATTATAAACACAAACATTTCCTATGCTACTTGCTGTTTGATAACAAATATCTCCTTGTTCAATCGTCTTATTTTTATAATTTTTATCAACGGGACGAATTTTAAGAGTATCATTTGAAACATTAAAAGTAAAATCTAAATCATTCATTTCTGATATTCTAATAAAGTAGTTTTTAGAAAAATCTATGTATTGCTTGCTTCCAATCTCAAAACCCTTAACATTTTTTTCTAAAATATCATCATCTCCTAGTCTTTTTACATTTAAATTCTCGTACTCAACAAAACGATACAAAAAACTAGATAACACGCACTCTTTTGCTAAAATATCACTTTTTTTTACACCCTTAGGCTTAATTATATAACTTCTCATAATCCTAATCCATTGAGTCTAAGTGAAAAGCTTTTTTAATTTCTTCTTCTTGGGATTGCAAGAATTCTTTAAACTCTTTTTGCAATATAGAGAAATCTTCATATAGTGTGCTTGTGGTTTCAAAAGTTTCTTCATTGATAATATATTTAGGTTCAAAATGCACGGTGCGATTTTTTGTTTTAACTTCATAACCAAGATGGACAATTTCTTTAATAAATACCTCATAATCATTCTCTAATAAATGTTGCTCGTTGCTTTTTGGTTTATAGGCAATAATAACAGTTGTTGCTACACCTGTTTCTCCAAAAGTATTATTAGGCAAATCAAACAAAGCTACAACACGCATGCGTTCTATGAACCACCTACGAACATTTTGCCATTCCCTAATGCTAGCAATTGAATTGGATAACACTATGGCTAAACGCCCTCCTTCTTCTAGACATTTATAGGCATTTTCTAAAAACAACGCCCCCATGTCCATAGAATTAGGGTATTTTACAACACCATCTCCATTTGGGTCTAGTTTTATCCTAAATGTCTCATAAAGCTCTATAATATTTCTTGGCAAATCCCATTTACCATTAGCCCCTGTTTTTAAATCTCTCCCCTTTCCAAATGGAGGATTTGTAGCAATAATTTTGAACTTTTTAATATTTTTACTTGGATCGTTTTTATGTTCCCAAGTGAGATAATCATAATCATCAATATTAAAATCACCCTCTTGTATCACACTATCATCTTCAAGTAATTTTTGGCTTAAAGAGTCCATGCGTTCTAAAACAGCTCCACCATCACCATTTAAAACTAAATTTAACTCAGCGAGTTTTAAATTAGTGCTTTCTATATCGAATCCATAAAAAGAATTCGCATTAGATGGGTAATTATCATCCTTACGATGTGCATGTCTAAATGCCATCGCAGGAAAATCACAAATGCCACAGCATGGATCACACAATTCTTCATCTTTCCTAGGATTAAGCATTCTAATAATATTTTTTACTATTGGAATAGGGGTAAAAAACTGCCCCTTATCCGCTTTTTGTTTTTCGTCTCCAAAATTATTAAAAATAATTTGATTAAAACTTTCGTTTTTAGCTTTTAAAATGGCTCTTCTTTGAAAAATTTCTATCAATGCAATTAAAAATTTTTCATCGTTACTTTTGCTGGGCTTAAAACCTTCACGATAGTAGAAACAACGCCTCTCTTTGCCTAGAATATTAGGATAATCTTTTAAGGCTCGTTTATACAAATTGTCTATGCGTTCTCTAAAACTTTTTTCGCCCAAATTATTTTTAGCCTTTTCGCTTGGTAATATATAAAATTTTAAGCAATAATCATTATCTTTATTGGAACACTTCTCGTCAAAAACCTTCAAAGTCAAAAACTCTACGATTAGGTCTCGCACAAAACTAGGTTGAATTTTGTCATTAGCCCTTTTAAGAGCGTTCATAAAATCTACAAAATTGCTTTCATCAATGGGGTCTAAATCACCAACTTTTAACTTGCTTAAATCTCTAATGCTCTCATTGTTTTCTTCAAAATCTTTTTGAGCGGGCAAGTCTTTAAGCAAATCCCTTTTATCTAAATTCCAGCCATTGATACCATCTTGAGCAAGTTCATTATCTTCATTAAAGCGCCGTATTTCAGAATTGCCAATCTTTTTAAAAATCAAAATGTCAGGTTTATTGTCAAAATACACGCCAAAAATTCTATCCTTGCTTGTGTTTTCAGCCATAGCAGAACGCAATTGTTTTTCAATAGCATCTGCTACGCTTTTAGCATTATTTTTAGCCTCAAAAATAACTAGCATATTAGAACGCACCCGTGCATAATCATTGCTCGATTTGGCTTTTTCAACCATACTCTTCCAATCTTTATTCTTAAACACAACAATGTCGGGCTTTAAGCTTTTAGCCCCATTGCCCTTAGGAATTTCAAATTCTACGCAGATATATTCTTTATTATACATCCCACTCTTTATGAGTGCATAAAGAAATCTAGCACGAATATATTCTTCGCTATATTCTTGCTTTTTTGTCCTAGTGCTAGACTTTTTACAAAAGCTTTCTACTCCTAAAACCTCTTTATACCAATATTTATCAATAAAATCTAAAGATTTAAATTGACTATCAAAATGTTGCAAATGTAAAGAAAGTCTGGTTGACATATCATTTCCTTAAAATAAAGCTAGTAAGATTATTCCTATAACACTGCTTGTGTCATTATCTCTAAGGCTAGAGTTACCATGCTGTCAAAACTTTCTATTCTTTCTTTAGGGCTTAATTTTTCATGCGTGATTAAATGATCTGATACAGAGCATAAACATAAAGCCTTAGCGTTTAATTCCATAGCCGTAGCATATAAACCTGCGGCCTCCATTTCAATACCTAAGTGGTTATATTTGGCTAGTAGGTCAAAGGCATGCGTTTCAAAAGAATAGAAAAAATCGCTTGTAAAGACATTACCCACTTTTAAATCAATGTTTAATCGCTTGGCCATTTGATACGCTTTTAAGCTTAGCTCAAAACTAGGTGTAGCACTCAAATCGTGGTTTAAGAAACGCACCCGATTTGTTTTGGAATCTGTTGAAGCACCGGTTGCTAAGATAATATTCTTTAAGGCTACTTTTTGACTGATAGCCCCACAAGTGCCAATTCTTAAAAGCTCTTTAACTTGATAGGTTTGAATGAGTTCTGTTGCATAAATCGTGCATGATGCAATGCCCATGCCATGCCCCATTAAAGAAATTTCCTTACCCTTATACTTTCCACTAAATCCTAGCATGTTACGCACATTAGTTATCTCTCTAGCGTCTTCTAAAAAGTTTTTTGCAATGTATTTCACTCTTAAGGGGTCGCCACATAAAATACATTTAGAATGAAAGTCGCCTATTTTTGCGTTAATATGGGGGGTCATTTAGTTTCCTTTAAAAATTTAATAAGTTTTTGCCATAATCTAAGGGGCTTAATCCTAAAAAGTGTGCGATACTTTGCCCGATATCTGCAAAGGTCTCACTCTTACCTAAAAAGGCTGGTTTTAAATCTTTGTGATACATTAAGATAGGAATGAACTCTCGTGTGTGGTCTGTGCCTTTGAAAGTGGGGTCGCACCCATGGTCAGCACAAAGGATTAATAAATCATCATCTCTTAGATTTTCAAAAATCTCATTTAAGCGTTTATCAAAACATTCTAGGGCGTTTGCATACCCGCTAACATCACGCCTATGCCCATAATCGCTATCAAAATGCACAAAATTCGTAAAAATCAAGCTGTTATTCTTAGCGTTTTTGACTTGCTCTAAGGTCGTGTCAAATAACTCCATTAAACTATTAGCTTTAAATTTTTGAGTAATGCCTACATGGGCATAAATATCAGCGATTTTTCCAATGCTAACCACTTCGCCATTTTTTTCTTCAATAAATTTTTCAAAAAGTAATGGTGCATGGGGCTTTATAGCATAGTCTTTACGATTAGGGGTGCGTTTGAAATTGTCCTTATTAGTGCCATTAAAGGGTCGTGCAATCACTCTGGCAATTTTTAAAGGCTCTAAGATTTTAAAAACTTCTTCACAAAGGGCGTATAAATTTTTTAGCCCAAATTTTTCTTCATGCGCTGCGATTTGAAACACCGAATCCGCTGAAGTATAAAAAATAGGATATAGAGTTTCTAAATGTTTTTCACCTAAATTCTTAATGATTTCAGTCCCTGATGCGTGGCAATTCCCTAAATAGCCTTTAATCTTAGTTTTTTCTTTAATCTCATCTAATAAATCTTGAGAAAATGAGTTGGTTTTGTTTTCAAAATACCCCCATTCAAACAAAACCGGCACGCCCATCATCTCCCAATGCCCAGAAATCGTATCTTTTGCACTAGATAATTCTTGTGCGTAAGCATAAGCCCCTTTTAAATTAATCTTAGGGTTAAAGCCTAGGGGTAATTCATTTGTGGCTTTTAAAGCGCTTAATCCTAAACCCAAACTCTCTAAATTAGGCAATTTCAAAGACCCATTTCGTTCATTTGAATTAGCTAGATTGCTGAAACAAGCCTTAGCAATATTGCCTAAAGTATTCGCCCCCAAATCGCCAAAATCTTTAGCATCTTCACTAGCTCCTATACCAAAAGAATCTAGTAATAAAATAACCACTCTTTTTTGCATCTCTATTCCTTTTAACCTACTTGCCTTTTAGCTTAATTCGCATTTAGCCCTATGAATAATCCAGCGATTGTTGCACTCATAAAATTTGAAAGCGTGCCTACAAACACCGCTTTTAAAGCTAATTTGGCTATCATTTCTTTTTTACTAGGCACTAAATTACCAATCCCACCAATAAGCATGGCAACTGAGCTTAAGTTTGCAAATCCGCACAACGCAAAAGTAATAATTGCTTTGGTTTTTTCACTCAACACCAAGGGAGCGTTATCGCTTAGATAAGGAATGAGCTTCATATAACCCATAAATTCATTCAAAGCGATTTTAATCCCTATAATCTCTCCAGCAACCCCTGCTTCTTTCCAAGGAATACCTAAAATAAAGGCTAAGGGTTTTAAAAGCGTGCCTAAAATCAATCCTAAAGACAAATGCTCTATGCCTAAAAATCCCCCTAAAACCCCTAAAAGCCCATTAACTAGTGCGAGCATTCCTACAAAGGCTAAAAGCATAGCTCCAATATGCAAGGCTAGATTTAATCCTGTGCTTGCCCCACTAGCGATAGCTTCTATAGCATTCACGGGTTTTTCTATAGAAATATCTATATGGTTAGAAACTTTTTCATTTTGCGGATAGACTATTTTAGCAAAGAGTAATCCGCTAGGGGCTGACATAAACGAAGCGGCTAGTAAGTAGGTTAAAGGAACGCCCATGCTCGCATATCCAGCTAACACAGGCCCAGCAATGCTTGCCATACCCACACACATAATCGCAAAAATCTCTGAATTGCTCATGCTTTTTAGATAGGGCTTAATCACCAAGGGGGCTTCAGTGTGTCCTACAAAAATATTTGCCGCCGCACTCATACTCTCTGCCTTAGAAGTGCCTAAGCATTTTGAGAGCGCTCCACCAATAAGATTGATAAATAAGGGCATGATTTTTAGATAATACAATAATGAAATCAAGCTAGAAAAAAAGATAACCACCGCTAAAACATTAATTGCAAAGACAAACCCCCCAATTCCTTGCTCGCCTTGAGAATTAGGAGCTAAATTGCCAAATAAAAAACGCACCCCTTCATAGCCATAAGCTATAACGCTCTCTATCGCATTAGCTAAATTCTGTAGCAAATCTCTTCCTAAAGGCACATATAAAATCAACGCCCCTAGAACCACTTGAATCACAAATGCACTGATAATCGTGCGATAATTAATCGCTTTTTTATCACTAGAAAAAACCCATGCGATACCTAAAAGCACCGCCATGCCTACAATACTCAAAAGGGAGTTAAAAACCATCGCCGACCACTTAAAAGAGAGATGAAAGAAATCATGTTTTTGCCTTGTATCTAAAGATATTTTATTGTAGCCAAAAAGTAAAATTTTCATTCTCTAAGACTTTTAATTTCTTTAAAATTTTTATGAAAATGGGTTAATAAAGAATGGTGTCAAGAGGGGGACTTGAACCCCCGACCTCCGGCTTATGAGACCAGCGCTCTAAACCAGCTGAGCTACCTTGACAGCAACAAAGAAGTGGATTATACAAAAAACTTTCTTAAGATTTTATTAATATTTTAATACGCTCTCTTTAAAGCCAATTTGATTGAATTTTACTCAAAAAATTTCCTATTTTTTTGTAGAATACTCCAATGTTTAAGAAGATTTTTCCATTAGCGTTAGTATCATCGTTGCGGTTTTTAGGGCTTTTCATTGTTCTGCCTGTGATTAGTTTGTATGCGGATAGTTTTCATACAAGCAGTCCCTTACTAATAGGCTTGGCTGTGGGTGGGGCGTATCTCACACAGATAATATTTCAAACCCCTATAGGAATACTGAGCGATAAAATAGGGCGTAAAATTGTCGTTAGCCTGTGCTTATTGGTGTTCTTAGCTGGCTCACTAGTGTGTTTTATGGCAAGCGATATTACAATGCTTGTTATAGGTCGTTTGATTCAAGGCATGGGGGCTTTAGGGGGCGTGGTGAGTGCAATGGTAGCTGATGAAGTGAGAGAAGAAGAACGCACCAAGGCTATGGCGATTATGGGGGCATTCATCTTTATTAGCTTTACTATCAGTATGGCAATAGGACCAGGTGTGGTGGCATTCTTTGGTAATGCTAAATGGCTCTTTTTGCTCACAGCTATTCTAGCTTTATTCAGCCTAGTAATGTTATTAAAAGTCAAGGATTCTCCAAAAATTTCTTACACCATTAAAGCTAAATTGAGTCAAACCCAAAATACTAAAGCCCTGTATCTCTTGCACTTAAGCTCATTTTTTGAAAAAATGTTTATGACACTTATTTTTGTGCTAATTCCTTTAGCCTTAGTGAATGAATTTAATAAACATGAGAGTTTTTTAATTTCTGTGTATGTGCCAGGAGCCATACTAGGTATTTTGAGTATGGGGCCAGCGAGCGTTATCGCTGAAAAATACAATAAGCCTAAGGGTGTCATGCTCTTTGGTGTTTTATTTTTTGTTGTGAGTTATCTGTGTTTATTCTTAGCAGATTCTAGCTTCTTAGGCAAACACCTGTGGCTATTCATTCTTGGAGTCATGTTCTTCTTCAGCGGTTTTGCAACCTTAGAACCCATTATGCAATCTCTAGCTTCTAAATTCGCTAGGGCGAATGAAAAAGGTAAAGTTTTAGGGCAATTTACGACTTTTGGCTACTTAGGGAGCTTTGTAGGGGGAGTTAGTGGGGGGTTAAGTTACCATCATTTAGGGCTAGCAACTACAAGTTTAATGGTTGTTATTTTAGGCGTTATTTGGGGCTTACTGCTTTTTCTACTCAATAACCCAGCCAAGCAAAAGAATGTCTATTTTCCTTTAGATGCCTATATAGAAGAAAAATTTGAAGCTTTAGAAACTAGGATTATTGAATGGTATGTCAACACCAGCGAAGAAATCATCATTGTGAAATATGACTCCAGCGAAATCAGTGAAGAAGAAATCATTCACCTAGCACAAAATTTTAGAAAATAAAATCAAGGATTAAAAATGACCTATGAAATTTCCAAAAAAGTCTTGCATGTCGTGGGTAAGACTAACGCCACTTACAAACTCATAGAAGAAGGCGATAAAGTCTTATTAGGATTAAGTGGGGGCAAGGATTCTATCATGCTTGCTTGTATCTTAGCTAGAATGCAAAGACATGCTCCTTTCAAGTTTGATTTTAAAGCCGTTACCGTGCATTATGGTTTGGGCGAAGACTTAAAATGGTTGAGCGAGTTGTGCGAAGAACAAGGCATTAAACACGAAATCATTTACACTCAAATTGCTTCCACCATTAATGAAAAACGCCGTGAAAAAAGCTCATTTTGCTCGTTTTGCTCTCGTTTAAGAAGGGGAACTCTGTATTCTAAGGCTTTAGAAGAAGGCTATAATAAAGTCGCTATCGCTCATCATTTAGATGATGCTGTGGAGAGCTTTTTTATGAATTTTACTTATAATGGGAGTTTAAGAAGCATGCCTCCCATTTATAGGGCTGAAAATGGCTTATTAGTGATTCGCCCTTTAATTAAAGTTAGAGAAGCAGCAAGCATTCATTTTGTTACTTCTCAGAATATTCCCGTAGCTCCTGATTGCAATTGTCCAGCTAAACAGCCCACTTCAGACAAGCCCCCAATCGCACGATTAGCCACCAAAAATTTCTTAAAAGAAATGCAAAACTTACACCCCCATTTCTTTGATAGCCTAGAAAATGCGTTTAACAATGTTCAAGCGAGTAGTTTTAGCGACCCTAAGTATTTAGACGCTTAGCTCTTTTTATTCAGCATTTTGATAAGAATTGTAAATAACACCCCTTCAAAAATAGCCGCCATAAGCAAGGCATAATAGGTGTTTTGCAAAATAGCATGCGCTTTTAAACCCACAGCGGCGGTGGTTACTAAAAAAGTCAAGGGCATAGAAGCACCTAATGCAAATGAGAGTAATTGCTTGGGCTCTTTGAAATACTTCTTCCACACCAAGCCTGAAGCGATTAAATGCAAGCCCACCATAGCCATAACAATCCATATCCCTTGAAGAATCAAGTAGGGCTTTGAAAGCACCAATCCTAAGTCTAAAGTGGAGCCTACATGAATGAAAAATAAAGGCACAAAAAACCCAAACCCTATATCATTGAGCTTGTGAAACAGCTCCAATTTATGCGAGAAGAAAGTAGAAACTATCAGACCAGCTAGAAACGCCCCTAAAACCATTTCTATTTTGAGCCACACCACAATCGCTACTAATGAGAAAAAGAGCATGAGCGAAAAACGCACATCTTGATTGAATTGATGGCTCATCACAATGAGTTTTAAATGCGGAAACCACCAAAACAGCGTTTTACACACTTGAAAAACAATCATAATCAATGCTAAAAACACTAAGAGTATGCCTAAGTCTTTATACAAGTCCATGCCTAGACCATGCGAATACGCTCCATCTACAACAACCAAACAGATAATGCTTAATAATTCGCCTAAAACACCCACTTTCAACACCAAATCAAGCCATGCCATGTCTTTGCCATAATCCTTGATTAAAGTCATAATCATGCCCAAACTAATAATGGGAAAAATCACAATGAAAATAGGCTCTAACTTCAAGCTAAAAGTAATCATGCATGAAAGAGTGTATAAAATCAAAAAATAAGCCAAAATGCGTTTTAAAAGAGAAGCTCCAAGCTTTTTAAACAAATAAATCTCTACTTCTAACCCACATAAAAACATTAAAAATAAAAAGCCAATTTCTGACATGACTTCAAAGCCCTTGGTAGGCTCAATAAAACCAATATACGCCCCAATAGACCCAAACAAAATCTCTACAACCGTAATAGGTAAACGCAAAATTCTGGACATATAAGGGGCTGTAACAATCAAAAGGGTGATGAGTGCGAAAGTAAAAAATTCTGTATTCATGCTTTTAATTTTAGTCCACTTTATTGATTAAGCCCATTGACTAACCTTTCACAACAAGATTTTGCTCTTTATAAGTGGTGAAAACCCCTTTCTTGATTTCATAATAGGTTACCCCTAACGCACTTAAAAATGCCAAAAATTGTGCGATAGGGTAAGTTACCCAAATACCATTAATCCCATAGAAATAACTTAAAATCGGTAATAAAATAATGATAAACCCTAGCGTATGCGAAATGGTGATGATAAACGAACTTTTGGTGCGTTGAATGGATTGGAAGAACACTGCACACAACAAAGTCATACCCAAAAAGACATAGCCGATGTAGTAAATATTCATCACCCTTTTAGTCTCTTGCATAAAAAATGCATCTTGCTCGCTTGGTTGCAAATAAAGCTTGATTAAATATTCATCTAAGAAATAATAAATACCATAGAGAGAAATTCCCACACAAAACGCCACTTTCAAACCAAAGACAAACACGGCTTTCACTCGCTCTAAATTTTTGGCTCCATAGCTAAAACTTGCGATAGGTTGAATGCCCTGAGAAATCGCAAATAAAGTGGTAAAAAAGATAATCGCATTATACATAACAATTCCATACATGCTTACAAATCTCTCACCAGCGGTGTGCATGATAGCGGTGTTAAACAATAAAATCATAATAGAAGCACTAAATTCTGCTGTGCTTTGTGGCACACCACTCTTAGCTGAAGAGATGACTGAAGACAAAGAAAAACGCTTAATAAAATACAATTGCCCTTTTTTACGCCAAAAATGCTGCATTAAAACCAAAAAGCCTATCGCATGCCCTATAACTGTAGCGTATGCACTGCCTTGAACCCCCACTTCCAAAACAAAAATAAATAAGTAGTTGAAAAAGACATTCGCTAACGAGCCTATCAACATGGCTACCATAGCTAGAATGGGGCGTTTATCATTCACCACAAAGACATCAGCTAAGGGGTGTAGCACCATAAAAACAGCCCCCATAAGAATGATTTCAATATAGCGTGAAGACATTGCTAATAAGGTATCATTACTTCCAAAAAGGCGTGCAATAGTTTCACTAAAAGGCATTAATGCCATGCTAAAAATAAAGGTGCTAAAGGCAACAAAATAAAACACACTACTAAAAACGAGTCTGGCTCTATGGGTTTTGTCCTTACCTAAAAAATACCCCACAATACTAGCTGCCCCAAAACCAAAGAGTAATTCATACGCTACTAATGCCGGAAAAATAGGCCATGCAATATTGACTGCTGCTATAGCTTCTTTACCTAGTTTCTTGCCTACAAACATGCCATCTATCATAGAATAAGTGGATAAAGAAACCATAGAAAAAGCCAAAGGGACAAAGTAGTAAAAAAATAATTTCCTAATAGAATCTTTATGCAAATCAATTTTTCTTTTTAGCATGCTTTCCTTACACCTAGTTTTATGATTAATCTCATTATTTTAACTAAAAAGATAGTCTTTTAACTACTCCGTTACAAACGATAGGGTATTATGATGCATGCTTTTTGAAATTATAGTGGCTGTTTCTCTCTAAATCCAATATATTTAATAGAAAATATTTTAAATTTTTAAATGTTTTTATATTTTATTCTTGAGATTTACCTCATCTTTTTAACTCCATTGAATGAAATTGTTACTATTTAAAACAAATTTTAAAATCATTTTCAACTTTTAAAAAATCTAGTTTTTTTATGACAGCGTTTGTCGTTTAAGTGCTAGAATTAAGCCGTTGTCTTTTTAAAACAACCTAAAAAATAAAGGATAATCAAATGAAAAAAACTTTTTTTATCGCATTAGCTCTTGCAACTTCTCTTATCGGTGCTGAAAAAACTAAATGGGATTATAAGGGTAAGGAACACGGTCCACACCATTGGGACAAACTACACAAGGATTTTGAAGTGTGCAAAAGTGGTAAAAGCCAGTCCCCTATCGACATTGAACATTATTACCATACTGAAGATAAGGCCGATTTACAATTTAAATATGCTGCTTCTAAACCCAAAGCAGTGTATTTTACCAGCCATACTTTAAAGGCTTCATTTGAACCTACTAATCACATCAATTATAGGGGGCATGACTATGTGCTAGATAATTTACATTTTCACGCTCCTATGGAGTTTTTAATCAATGGTAAAACCAAACCTTTGAGTGCACATTTAGTGCATAAAGACGCCAAAGGGCGTTTATTAGTATTGGCTCTAGGTTTTGAAGAAGGAAAGGAAAATCCGGCTCTTACCCCTATTTTAGAAGCCACCAAGAATAAACAAAATCTCAAAGCTATTGCTTTGGATACATTCTTACCTAAAACAATCAATTACTACCACTTTAATGGCTCTCTCACAGCTCCGCCTTGCACAGAAGGTGTGGCATGGTTTGTTGTAGAAGAGCCTTTGGAAGTTTCTGCGAAACAATTGACCGAAATCAAAAAACACATGAAAAATTCGCCTAACCAACGCCCCGTTCAACCTGACTATAACACAGTGATTATTAAAAGTTCAGTTGAAACCCGCTAATTTTTAACCCCACTTAAGGGGTTTATATAGTGCTAACTCCTTACAGATTTATTGTATCTGTCTGTTTCATGTTCTGTGTTTGATATGCAATTAGAGTTTATCTCAACAAGGCTATCTAATACCCATTATTCGCACTAGGTTTAGGTATTTTCAGAGCGTTTTCTCTCGCAATAAATCCCTTGCTTTGATACTCATGCCAGCCCCCATCACATAAAAACGCATTGTCCCACCCATTTAACAGAGCATAAAACCACGCCACAGCCCCCCTCCAGCCTGTGCTACAATAAAAAATCACTTTGTCATACCTATTAAAGCCTTGCTGCTCCCAAAGTTTGTAGATTTCATAAGGGTTTCTTAGAGTGTTATCAGGGTTATAAAAATCGCACGCATTGCTGTAATGACTCCCTGAAAAACCCCATAACGCCCCGGGTATTTCGCCCTTTCTCTCTATGTAAGCGTAATCATTTTTTTGGGCTTGATATTCCTCCCATGAGCGAATGCTAACTAATTTATACCCCTTTTTTTGCTTTTTTAAAGCTGATTCTAAAGACAAATAAAAAGAATTGCAAGGCTTTAATGCCGAGAAGAAGCGTTTGGGGGTTTTATAATGCTTGCTAGTAGGCAAATTTAAATTCTTCCACGCCTCTAAGCCCCCATCTAAAAATTGCACTTTTTTTACCCCAGCGTATTGAAGGATAAAAAATACTCTTAAAGCTGCAATCACACTACTAGAATACAAAACGACCGAAGAATCTTTAGAAACACCGAGTTCTGAAAGCTTTTCTTGTAAAACTTCAATAGGGTTTAGATTGTATAAAGGGGGGCTTTCTAAAATGTCTGTATCCAAGTACAATGCCCCTAAAACATGCTCTGTGCTTTGTTTTAGGCTTGCATGCCCCACTTCAAAAATAAGACAATCTTCTTCTTGCAATTTTTGATACAACAAACTTGGCGAAAGGCTATAGTGGTAATTTTTTAGTTTTTCTAGGGGGTTAGAAAAATCGTTTTGATACTCCATAAAATTTTCAAATGCTAGGATTTTTGGAGTTTTAAAAAAGGGTTTTAGGGCTTTAATTTCGCTTTTTTCTCCATACAAGACGATTCTATTTTTAGACAAAGCCCCCTTAGAGTATAAGAAGTAAGGGGTTTTATCTTTAAGTCTCTCTAGCCACAAAGAACGCAACCGCAAGGCATTTTTAACATGCCCCCCTCTTAATGCCCCCTTTTCTTTGAAGCCATGAAAAAAACAAGCCTCTCTGGTGTCAATAATAGTCGTATCTTTTTCAAAAAGAATATTTTTGAAATTATCTAAATTTAAAAAATCCAAGCTGAAACGATTATTGTTTAATATAATTTAAAGCAATTTTTAAGGCATTTGTCGCCGCACCCACTCTCAGCTGGTCTGCCACACAAAAGCCATGCAAAGTCTTCTTGTCAAACAAATCCTTTCTCAATCGCCCTATAAAAGCACTATCAGTATTGCTCGCTTTTAAAGGTGTAGGGTAAAGATTTTTACTAGGCTCATCACAAACCACCACGCTAGGGGCATTTTTTAGCACTTCATAGACTTTTTTGAGATTGACTTCTTCTTCAAAAGTAATGCTTAAACTCTCGCTATGACTTCTCAATACCGGCACTCGCACACAAGTCGCACTAATAGGGAAATTCACACCCATAATCTTATGGGTTTCATACACCATTTTTAGCTCTTCTTTAGTGTAGCCATTCTCATTAAAACTATCAATATGAGCGATTGCATTAAATGCGATAGGGTAAGTGAAAGCCCCTACTTGTAGAACTTGGTTTAAATCTGTAGTGGGGTCTTTTTCTAGAAAATCTAAAGCGGTTTTTAACTCATTCTTTAAACTCTCTATACCCTTATTCCCCGCCCCACTTACGGCTTGATAGGTGCTAACAACCACACTTTTTATCTTAAATTCAAGGTGTAAAGGATTCAAGATTTGCGTCATTTGAATGGTAGAGCAATTAGGGTTAGCAATGATATTCAAGGGGGCGTTAAAAATTTCTTTCGCATTGATTTCAGGCACTACTAAAGGCACATTTTCATCTAATCTAAAAAAACTTGTGTTATCAATCACTAAGGAAGTTTTTGAAGCGCTTTTTGCAAACTCTTCACTCACACTCCCCCCAGCACTAAAAAATGCGATGTCTATCTCTTCTTTTTCAAAAATCTCATGCGTAGTTTCTAAAATCTCATAATCTTTATTGAAGGCTCTGATATTCTTGCCTGCACTTCTAGCACTAGCAAGCGGCACAAATTTTTTAATAGGAAAAAAAGAATTTTCTAAACCCTTAATAAGCTCTTGCCCTACAGCCCCACTAGCTCCGACAATAGCGATATTATAAGTCTTCATCGTTGTTTCCAATAATTTCAAGGGCTTTTAAAAAACTCAAGCAATTGAGTTGCATGCCTGAATGCATGTTTTTTAAACTTAAAGTTTCGCTTTTAAATTCTTCTTCCCCAATGATAACAACAAATTCATGCCCCTTGTGATTTGCATAGGAAAAGGGCTTTTTAATCTTTTGAGCTTCTGGATAGACTTCACTAAAAATACCGCTTTGTCTTAAAAACTCCGCCACACGATTTGCATAAGAAAAATATTCTTCATGCATACAAGCGATTAATACCTTTGCTTGAGTGGAGCGTTCATCTAGTAATTGCATTTCACTTAAAGCGACTAGTAGCCTGTCAATCCCAATAGAAGCCCCCACCCCCTGTAAATTCTCTTTAGAAAAATTTTTAGTCAAATTATCATAACGCCCCCCTGAACACACACTCCCCAAAGATTTCATGTGATTAAGGGTTGTTTCATACACAATCCCTGTATAATACCCTAAGCCCCTAGCGATAGAAAAATCAATTTTATACAAGTTTTCAGAAATCTGTAAATCCCCTAGTAACCGGTATAGCTTTTCTAAATCCTGTATGCCTTCTTTTAAATTTTGATTATAAGCTTTTAAGTAAGAAATTTTTTCAAAAAATTCTGCATGGCCTAAATCATTTTGCTTGATTTGGACTATCTCTAAAAGCTCTTTAACCACCTTCAAAGTCAAATCACACTCTTTTTGCAACTCCTCTTCAACCCCATTCAAGCCAATCTTTTCTAACTTATCCACAATACGCAACACTTCAGTAACCTGAGAAATGCCAAAATGCTCACATATCCCATTTAAAATTTTTCTATGATTAATAGACACACAAAAATCTTCCAAATCTAGAGCTTTTAAAGAAGCGATAATTACTTGAATAATCTCAGCATCACAAACTAAGCTCTCGCTCCCTATAAAATCAAAATCACATTGCGTAAACTCTCTGTAACGCCCTTTCTGAGCCCTTTCACCCCTAAAGACATTTCCTATAGCATAGCGTTTAAAGGGAATTTGTAAGGTGTGGTAATGCTGTGAGACAAAACGAGCTAATGGCACAGTCAAATCAAACCTTAAAGCCACATCTCTACTTCCATGGTCTTTAAAACGATAAATCTCTTTTTGAATATCACTACTAGCATCAGGTAATAACACTTCAGCGTATTCTAAATGGGGGGTTTCAATAGGCACAAAACCAAAACTTTGAAAAACCAAAGAAACTTTAGAAAGCAACTGGGCTTTTTGTATCGCATCTTTAGGTAAGCGGTCTTTAAATCCGCTCAATACTTTAGGGGTAATCATTAGGTTTCCTTATATTTATATGCTAAAATTTTAGCTTAAAAATTTTAAAAAAGGGCAATTTATGGGCATAACAACACAAAATGGCATGCGTATTTTGTTGCGTTTGCCTAACTGGCTAGGTGATGCAGTTATGGCAAGCTCGCTTTTTTACACCCTTAAAAACCACTACCCAAACGCACGCTTTGTTTTAGTAGGCACAAAAATCGCTTGCGAACTCTTTGAAAAAGATGAGAGTGTGGAAGCCACTTTCATAGACAACACCAAAAATTCCCCTTTGAGACTCCTAGCCACCTACAAACTCGCCCAAAAAATAAACAAATGCGATTTGGCTATCACGCTCAGCAATCATTTCTACTCAGCCTTTTTGCTCTATGCCACAAAAACGCCCATTCGCATAGGTTTTGCTAAATTTTTACGCTCCTTTTTACTCAGCCATGCTATAGCTAAACCTCCTAGAGATTATCATCAAGTAGAAAAATATTGCTTTTTATTTTCACAATTTTTAAAAAAAGAGCTGGATAGAGAGAGTGTGTTACCCTTGAATTTAGCTTTTAATCTCCACTCTCGCTCTAACAACACCCCTAAAAAAATCGGCTTTAGCCCTAGTGCGAGTTATGGAAGCGCCAAAAGATGGTTACCCCCCTATTACGCTAAAGTCGCTAGTGTCTTATTAGAAAAGGGGCATGAAATTTATTTCTTTGGTGCCAAAGAAGACTCCTTGGTTTCTGAAGAGATTTTGAGACTCACTCAAAACGAATTAAAAAATAAGGCGTTGATGACAAATGCAACGAATCTGTGCGGAAAAACAAGCATTGAAGAATTAGCACAAAACATCGCTTCATTAAACCTTTTTATCACTAATGATAGCGGTCCTATGCATGTGGCTACTAGCACAAACACCCCTTTAATCGCCCTTTTTGGTCCCACTGACATGCAAGAAACTAGCCCCTATAAGGCTAAAAAAGCGGTTTTATTAAACCATAACCTGGCTTGTTCGCCTTGCAAAAAACGCATCTGTCCTTTAAGGGGTGAAAAAAATCAAATGTGCATGAAGTCTATCACACCCACTGAAGTTCTTCAAGCTGCCTACACTCTCTTAGAAGGGGATTAAAATGTTAATTAATTTTGAAGAAGCAAGTTTTTTACAAAAACACAAGATTTTAAGCCACAGCATTACACCACGACCTATCGCTTGGGTCTCTACACTCTCTAAAAACCAAGTCAATAATCTCGCGCCTTTTAGTTTTTTTGCCCCTATTTGTAGCGAACCAGCTCTCTTAAGTTTGTATCTCACACCCAAAAGTGATGGAAGCAACAAAGACACCCTTAAAAATATTTTAGAGACTCAAAAAGCCACCATTTGCTTGTGTGATGAACGCCATTTAAATGCCCTACAGCTAAGCTCTATGGAGCTAGAATATAATGTCAGCGAAAGTGAAAAATTCAGTATTCCTATGCAAGAAATCCATGCTGACTATCCGCCTATTGTTCAAGGGGTTAGCATAGCGTTTTGTTGTGATTTTTATCAATTTTTAGAAATTCCTAAAGAATCTAAACCCTTTTTTTTGGAAGTCAAACACAGCTACATTGAAAAAACTCTGTATGAAGAAGATTTAAACTTTACTTTTAGGGGGGTGGGAAGAGTGGGTAAATCCTATCAGGTCTCAGGAATCTTAAAGAGTGCTAAAAACTTATAAAAACACAAAAAACCAAAGAAAGCGTTCTCAAACGCCTTCTTCAAGTCAATTAAGCTACAGAATGCTTAGGCTTTTTCATATCTTTCTTGTCTTCTTTAGCTGTATACAAATCAACTAACTTAGGTTTTTTCATGTCTTTTTTCTCATCTTTGTGAGCTAACTCAACCATTTTAGGTTTTTTCATGTCTTTTTTCTCATCTTTGTGAGCTAACTCAACCATTTTAGGTTTTTTCATGTCTTTTTTCTCATCTTTGTGAGCATCTGCATATGCGAAACTTGTCATTAGCCCCGCCAATAAGGCACTTGTCAAAATTTGTTTTTTCATCTGAAAAACTCCTTGTTGTTAATGTTATTAAAGCGAAAGCATTCTACATCAAAAAAGTAAACGGATAAAAATTTTAATTATAAGATTTTATGATTTATCATTATTCCCTTATTTAAGGATAGTGAAACACCCCTCGCTAAAGCGAGGAGCTTCCTAACTAAAGCACCCTACTGAATGCTAATACGAAAGGCTTTGCTCTTTAAAGTCTGCAAGGCTATTTCCTAACCCAAGAAGACTTAACCCTTTGCTTAAAATATTACTTGCGGCGTTTATATCTCTATGCTCTATATATCCGCAATTTTGACACAGATATTCTCTATGATTTAATTTAAGCTCGTGGTTGATTTGCCCACAACTATGACAAGTTTTACTCGTATATTGTGGGGGAGCTTTCACTAACAATTTGCCATTATGCTGTTGTTTGTAGTCTAAAAAAGAGATGATTTGATAGAATGAAGTATTTAGTATAGACTTATTAAGCCCACTCTTTTGTTTAACATTTTTGAGTTTGGCTCTTTTGGTCATGTTCTTAATTTGTAAGTCTTCAACTACTATCAATTCAAATTGCTTTGAAAGTTCGCTTGTGATTTTATGGTATCTGTCTAGTTTTTGATAGCTTGATTTATCAAAGGCTTTGTTTAATTTTTTTTGAGTTTTGTAAAAATTACCTCCTAGTTTGATTTTATTTTGTTTAGATTTTAAAACCCTACGGCTTTGTTTTCTTTGTAGTCTTTTAAATTCTTTAGAGTATTTTTTAAAAGAATGTAGTTTAGAATAAGTAGGAATAAGTCGTTTTAGATTGATATTTTCATCTACTTTTAAACCTAGTTCTTTCATGTCTTTTTGGTATTGTTCTAGGTCGGTTAGTTTTTCATATTCTTTTAAATCAACGCTTAAAGCTATATCATAGATATTTAAGTCCACACCGACACAATTTCTAGGCTCTTTAATAGTGTTAAGCTCTTTTTCGTATTCTATGCTAAAACTAACAAAATATTTTTGATGAGAGCAAGAGACTACGATTTGTTTAATCTTAGCATTAAGGGGTAAGTCTCTATGCATACGCATTTTTAAGGGCATTTTCATTAAGTTAAACATCTTAAAGCGTTCGTTAAAGTCTTTGATAGAAAAGCCTTGATTATTCCAAGTAAAACTTTGTTTAGCAAATTTAGAGTTTTTAAATTTAGGAAAGCCCCTATTTTTGACTTTAAAGGCATCTCTTAAGGCTCTTTCTGCATTCATGCGTGATTGTTGAGCGACTACACTACTAAAACTTAAATTCCTAGCTTTTAAATGGTGCTTAATCGCACTATCTAATTCGCTTGATTTTTGCCATTTTCTTTGTTTAGTGGGTAAATCTTTGTTTTTTTCGTATTGCTCTTGTTGTAGATTTAAGCAAATGTTATAGGCTTGGTTATAGACAAAAAAAGAGTGTTGTAATTTGGTCTGTTGCTCTTTGGTAGGATACAAACGAAATTTAAAGCCCTTATTTACTTTCATAGAAAGATTTTAGCATAATTTAGTTAAACTTGGTCTATGAAACAAATTGATAATATTAGACATGGCAGACATTGTGTTTTTTTAATGCATGTGCATTTAGTATTTGTAACTAAATATAGGCGTAAAGCATTCAACAAAGAAGTTATAGACTTTTTAGGTTCTGTATTTGCTAAGGTATGCAAAGACTTTGAAAGCGAGTTAGTAGAATTTGATGGGGAAAGCGACCATGTGCATTTACTTATCAATTATCCACCAAAAGTTAGTGTTAGTAGGTTAGTTAATTCTTTAAAGGGTGTTAGTAGTCGTTTGGTTAGACAACAAAATTTTAAAAATGTTAAAGCTACTTTGTGGGGCAATCATTTATGGTCGCCTAGTTATTTTGCTGGAAGCTGTGGGGGTGCTCCTTTAGAAATCATTAAGCAATATATCCAAGAGCAAGAAACACCACATTAGATTTGCTAACCTTTTGTTTTTAGGTTAAATGACACTAAAAAATAGCCTAACGGCTATTGACGCTTACATCTCCGCCCTAAAGGACGGAGTTTTTCGCTTTGTTGGGATAAAATTTAAACCACATAAAACAAAATTTAAAGATATAAAAGGGATTTTAACAGCACCTTTAAAATGATTTTTGTTAAAGAAGCGTGTTAAAAAACCACTATAATACCCCTAAAAAAATGCGAGTTTCAACATGCCCTTATTTGAATTAAAAAGCAATTATTCACCAGCTGGCGATCAGCCCCAAGCAATAGAAAAGCTTACTAAAAGCCTAAAAGCTAAAAACCAATACCAAACTCTAGTGGGCGTTACAGGAAGTGGTAAGACTTACACGATGGCAAATATCATCGCTAAAGTCAATAAGCCCACCTTGATAATGAGCCATAATAAGACCTTGTGTGCACAGCTCTATAGCGAGTTTAAGGCGTTTTTTCCACATAATAGAGTGGAGTATTTTATATCCCACTTTGATTACTACCAGCCTGAGAGCTACATTCCTAGAAGAGATTTATTCATTGAAAAAGACAGCTCTATTAATGATGATTTAGAGCGTTTAAGATTAAGTGCGACCACTTCACTTCTAGGTTATGATGATGTGATAGTCATTGCTAGTGTATCGGCTAATTATGGTTTGGGTAACCCTGAAGAATATTTGAAAGTTATGGAAAAAATCAAAGTGGGCGAAAAACGAGCCTACAAGAGCTTTTTATTAAAGCTTGTAGAAATGGGCTATAGTCGTAATGAAGTGGTGTTTGATAGGGGGAGCTTTAGAGCGACAGGTGAATGCGTGGATATTTTTCCGGCTTATAATGATGCAGAGTTTATTAGGATTGAATTTTTTGGCGATGAGATAGAGAGAATTGCGGTATTTGACGCCCTAGAAAGGAATGAAATCAAGCGTTTAGATTCTGTCATGCTTTATGCAGCCAGTCAGTTTGCGGTTGGGAGTGAGAGATTAAATTTAGCCATTAAAAGCATTGAAGATGAGCTGGCTTTAAGATTGAAATTTTTTAAAGAGCAAGATAAAATGCTTGAATACAACCGCCTTAAGCAACGCACTGAGCATGATTTAGAAATGATTAGTGCGACAGGCGTGTGTAAGGGCATTGAAAATTACGCACGCCATTTTACCGGTAAATTGCCCGGCGAAACCCCTTTTTGTTTGTTGGATTACTTGGGGATTTTTAATAGGGAGTTTTTAGTCATTGTTGATGAAAGCCATGTGAGTTTGCCCCAATTTGGGGGCATGTATGCAGGGGATATGAGTAGAAAAAGTGTTTTAGTAGAATATGGCTTTAGATTGCCGTCTGCTTTGGATAATCGCCCTTTAAAATACGATGAATTCATCAATAAGAATTGTCAATTTCTCTTTGTGTCCGCTACGCCTAATAAACTAGAATTAGAGCTTTCTAAAAACAATGTCGCAGAGCAAATCATTCGCCCTACAGGGCTTTTAGACCCTAATTTTGAAGTGCGAGATAGCGATAAACAAGTCCAAGATTTATTTGATGAAATCAAGTTAGTAATAGAGAGAGATGAAAGAGTGCTAATTACCACACTCACTAAAAAAATGGCAGAAGAATTGTGTAAATACTATGCTGAATGGGGCTTGAAAGTGCGTTATATGCATAGTGAAATTGATGCGATTGAGAGAAACCATATTATCCGCTCTTTAAGGCTTAAAGAATTTGATGTTTTAATAGGGATTAATCTCTTAAGAGAAGGGCTAGACTTACCTGAAGTTTCTTTAGTAGCGATTATGGACGCAGATAAAGAAGGGTTTTTAAGAAGCGAAACAAGTCTCATTCAAACCATGGGGCGAGCTGCAAGAAATGCTAATGGTAAGGTCTTGTTATACGCTAAAAAAATCACTATAAGCATGCAAAAAGCCTTTGAGATTACCACTTATAGACGCACTAAGCAAGAAGAGTTTAACAAACTCCACAATATCACTCCAAAAAGTGTTAGCCGCACTTTGGAAGCGGAGCTGAAACTAAGAGATGATGAAACTAAAATCGCCCTTGCTAAAGCTTTGAAAAAGGACAAAATGCCTAGAAGTGAAAGAGAAAAAATCATCAAAGAATTAGATAAAAAAATGCGAGAGTGTGCGAAGAATTTGGATTTTGAAGAAGCTATGCGTTTGAGAGATGAAATCGCTAAATTAAAAACGCTTTAAAAGGTTTATCTTTTAACAATATTTTACAACTTGAATTTTATTTGATTGTAAAACTCATTTTCTTAAGGTGGACAAGGGGGTATTTGCGATATACCCCCCTTTTGCCCCCCTTAAGTATCCCCCCTAACCCCCTAGAACGCCTTAAGAAGCTATCGCTTACTACACTTCGTTTCGTAAGCTCTTTTATTATAAGATTTTAAAAAACGCCTCTGGCGTTTTTTATGTTTTTCTAATCAATGCTACTTGATACAGAACTTTCTTGCACTTACAAACCTAGCGTAACCTAGTGAATGACCCATCGCTATGATAACATGGTATTACCGCTTTTCCTAGAAAAAATTCCATCGCTGTTATAAATAGTATTGCCATGACGATTACCATAACTTCCATCGCTATTATAATACGAGTCGTAAGCAACAGCACTGCCACATAACAAAGGCAAACCCATTAAAACTTTTTTCATAATGTATCATTAATATTAATATGGATAGAATTATATTATAAAGAGAAGTTAAAAAAGCTCATTATTTACATTAACCCTCCGTATGCAGAAGCAGGTAACAAATCTAAGATGAATGGCACAGGCGAGCATAAATCTAAAGTCGCACGAGACAATCTCATATGTGAAAAATATAAAAATGAATTAGGCAAGGCTAATAACGAGCTTTTTGCTCAATTTTTCATGCGTATTTACAAAGAATTAAACGGCGTTATCTTGGCGAGCTTTTCCAAGCTCAAATACCTAAATTCTAGTAATTTTAAAAAATTTAGAGAAGTCTTTAAGGCTGAGTTTAAGGGGGGCTTTATGGTGCCAGCAGACACATTTGATAATGTTAGGGGGCAATTTCCTATAGGGTTTTTGGTGTGGGATACTAAAAGGACACAAAGAAATTCTGCTAAAAATCCCCTTAAAAATCTTAAAATCACAAAATGGTATAGCTTAGAAAGCGTTTTAAAAGCTTTAGAAAATGAGTTAAACGCCCCAAAAGTTATAGGCAAATCTACTTTAAGGAAACCCCTAAACACAGAGCTTAAGGGAACTTTGACTAGCTATCTTTCAACTAAAAAGACAAACTTAAACCCCTTAAATAAGAATTTAAGATATACTACTAGCCAAGAGTTTTTATCATGTGCTTTAGACATGACAAACTCCTTTGAGTGTATTTGCCCCATAAAGCCACTTATGGGGCGTGATGAAATTCTATCTAAAACCCCATTAAGTCAAACCCCCACAAACCATTATAGCTTAGAAGTGTTTGATAGTTTCGGCGGATTTTTGGGCAATAAAGATATTGTTAATGAAAAAGTTAAAAATATTCATGCATGGTTAAAACAAAAAGAAAAAAATGAAAACAATGAAATTTTGGGATATATAGATACTCCTACTCCAGACTTTCAAGGTTCGCCCTCTGTTGCTATCATCAATAATAAAGATGTTTCTAAACGCCATAGTGTATATTTTGCGATTACTAGCAATAATATTTTACTTGGTAGTGTATTTTTCTCTGTCCGCCATTGTATCAAAGCCACATGGCAAAACGATAGAGACCAGTTTTACGCTCCTTATAATGACGCATGGCAAACTGACAATGAGTTTAAAAACAACGCCCTAGCATTCATGCTTTTTCACACCCAAAACCGCATTACAACGGGGGGGGGGTAAACCATTTCATACCCTTTAGCGAGCAAGAAGTGAACGCCAAAGAAAGATACACTAGCCATGTGTTGCTAGACTTTTTAAAAGGCAAGACCCCTAAAAAAGAAAGCGATAATCTTTTTGATGACCCTAAAAAAGAAATTAAGCCTTTAGAATTTAGCGAGAATGCTCTAAGTGTGTTTAACGCTGGAAAAGAAATCTATCGCTATTACCACGCACAAGATTTCACTAACCACGACTATAACGCTAATGCGAGCTTATATGATATTAAAGAATTTTTTCAAGGAAGAAACGCACAAGGCAAGTTAAACCCACCCATTAAAGCCAAAGATGGGTATTACAAACAGCTTTATGCTAATTTACAAGACGCCTTAAAAGACTTAGCCAAAGATTTACAGCCCAAAGTCTATGAATACGGATTTTTAAGAGAGTGAGTTAGAAAATATAATGAACGATTAGACAGACTATTTGGAAAAGAAATAGCCTGCACCCATCACAACCACGGCTCTATTGTCTGCGTTCTTGCTTAAGCTCATGGCGTTATCTACAAAAATGTAGGTATTTAGCTCGCTTAATTCGTGTGTGAAAATTTTAGTAAAAAATTCAGGTTCAAAATACCCGCCGCTGCTTGCGGTTGGCTCTTGCTGGTATTGGCTTGAAAATTCATCGTTGCCCATCTGTAGTCTTAGCTCTTGTAATTCTTGTTTGCTGTGTTTGAGTTCAAAAAGTGGGGTGTCTTTCTCTCTTACATACTCAAAGTCCTTCGCCTTGTAAATTTCCTTGTTTTGATTTAATGCTTGAAGTTTAATGTGCTTCCACTCATTTATTATCCCAACAAAGCGAAAAACTCCGCCCTAAAGGACGGAGTTTTTCGCTTTGTTGGGATAAAAATAATCAATTGCTATTTTATATTCTCTCACAAATCCAAAAATCCTAAAACACTCAGTTAGATCTCTAGTTGTGAAACTAGAAAGATGTAAAATTTCCTTGTCTTGTTATGTCATGCATTAAAAATCGTTATCTAGCCATTTCTTTCAAAACCAAATCAAACAAAAAATTACTGGTTTTATTTCTCTTATTTTAAATAAATACATAAAGGCATTTAATTAAATTCTTTGGCAACTCGCAATCTTAAAATTTTAACTCCAAGATTGCTAAATCTCATACCACACACACTTAAACTAGTGATTTAATGCTATATCAGACCATTTTAAATCTATTTCTTAGTGATTGTGCTTAAATTTCTCTCCACCACTAAACACGCATTAGCAAAGAGAAAACAATAACCACCTTTTCTATACATTTTAGCATCTGTTAAGACATTCCCCTTAAAACCTCTTTTGTGTCTCTCTTCTATAGCCTTTTGCACAACAATTTCCATGCCACCTTTTTTAGCATTCTTAAACAAATTGAAAAAGAAAAAAGGAAAGACATAATACACACAATTTTTTCCCTCAACATGCCCACTTGTTTCTACTTGAATATTTTTTGGCAATTTTTTATTAGAAAACACACCAAGGTTTCCATAAGTAACTTCTAGTGTATAGCAACCAACAAATAATAATGCTATACAAATAATAGAAATAATTCTTAAATACATTGTTATTCCTTTATTTTTGATTGTTTGGAAACATTATCGTGGGTTTTTAGTTCTACAAGATTGCCCTCAAAAGCTATACAAGTGTCCCCAAGCCGTAGCTAGCTTCTGAATAAACACGCACATTAAAAAAGAAATCTCCCTTTTTCAAGCCTTTTTGTTCGGTCTTTGTTAAGGCATCTTTAATGGCATTATCAATGCCTTTGTCCATAAAGACTTCACTACAAGACCTGCCCTTGACATGCCCCTATGACATTCAATAATTTATCGTCAAAATCAACGCTAGATAAGAGTCCGTAGTAAATAGGTGCACTTGAACACCCTACAAGTAGTAAGACAAATGGAAAAACTAGAACTTTAGAAATGAGAGAGAGAGGGTAAAACCGATTAAAATTCAATCTTTAATCCTTTTTAAGCTTTTAGACAGCAAAACATTATAAAAATAAAGTCGTGTTAGAAATTTCTAACACGACCCTACAAAAGCCATTAAATAAAAAATACTTTAAAAGTAACCAAGTCTTAAAATTAACCCTTACGCTTTTCCACAATTTCTTTAGCGATATTGCTAGGCACTTCGCCGTAATGGTCAAATTCCATAGAGTAAGTCCCACGCCCTTGAGTAGCTGAACGCAAATCAGTAGAATAGCCAAACATCTCAACCAATGGCACAAACGCATTGATAATTTTCAAGCCCAATCTATCGTCCATAGAATTGATTTGACCTCTTCTTCTATTCAAGTCGCCAATCACATCACCCATATACTCTTCAGGAACCTCTACTTCCACCTTCATCATAGGTTCTAGTAAAACCGGATTAGCCGCACGACTTGCCTCTTTAAACGCCATAGAACCAGCGATTTTAAACGCCATTTCTGAAGAGTCCACATCATGGTAGCTTCCATCATAAAGAGTAACTTTAAAATCCACTACCGGATAACCCGCTAAAACACCATTTTGCATAGCCTCTTGGATACCCTTATCAACAGCTGGAATATATTCTTTAGGAATCACACCGCCAGAAATCTCATTCACAAATTCATACCCACTGCCCGGCTCTTTAGGCTCAAGCTTAATGAATACATGCCCATATTGCCCACGACCGCCACTTTGCTTAGCATATTTATGCTCTTTGCTTACGCTTGAGCGGATAGTCTCTCTAAAGGCAACTTGGGGTTGACCGATTTCAGCCTCTACTTTAAATTCTCTTTTTAATCTGTCTACGATGATTTCAAGGTGTAACTCACCCATACCCCCAATGAGAGTTTGTCCGGTTTCTTCTTGGGTCATCACTCTAAAGCTTGGGTCTTCTTCAGCAAGCTTTCCTAAAGCTACGCCCATTTTTTCTTGGTCAGCCTTAGTCTTAGGCTCCACAGCGATGTGGATTACAGGTTCAGGAAACTCCATTCTCTCTAAAACCACTGCATTCTTTTCATCACAAAGAGTATCGCCTGTTAGCGTATCTTTCAATCCTACGAACGCACAAATCTCGCCTGCATAAACTTCTTTAATATCTTCTCTCTTATTAGAGTGCATTTTGAGAAGTCTTCCCACACGCTCTTTTTTGTCTTTTGTAGAGTTATACACATAACTACCAGACTCTAGCTTACCACGATACACACGCACAAAAGTGAGTTGTCCCACAAAAGGGTCGGTCATGATTTTAAACGCCAAGCCGGCAAATTCGCCGTCATCACTAGACTTAACAAAGACCTCTTCTTCATTCTTAGGGTCAATTCCTTTAATGTCAGCAACTTCTGTAGGAGCCGGCAAATAATCAACTACTGCATCCAGTAAAGTTTGCACACCTTTATTTTTAAAAGAAGAACCACAAAGCATAGGAATAAGATTCATGCTCAAACAACCCACTTTGATACCCTTTTTAATTTCCTCAATACTTAATTCTTCGCCACCTAAGTATTTTTCCATTAAGGTTTCATCTTGCTCAGCTACGGCTTCCACAAGCTTTTCTCTATATTCCTTAGCTTTCTCTAACAAATCGCTAGGAATTTCTTCTATATCGTACTTCGCCCCCATTGCTTCATTATTCCAAACAATGGCTTTCATTTGCACTAAGTCAATAACACCTTTAAAAGTATCTTCAGCCCCAATAGGAATATTAATAGGTACAGGATTAGCCTTTAAGCGTTGTTTAATTTGATTTTCTACATTATAGAAATTCGCCCCAATCCTATCCATTTTATTTACAAAGACAATTCTAGGCACGCCATATTTATTTGCTTGACGCCATACGGTCTCACTTTGAGGTTGCACACCCCCAACAGAACAAAACACCGAAACTGCACCATCTAAAACACGCATAGAGCGTTCCACTTCAATGGTAAAATCCACGTGTCCCGGAGTGTCAATCAAGTTGATTTGATAATCTTTCCAAAAGCAAGTTGTTGCCGCAGAAGTGATAGTAATCCCTCTTTCTTTCTCTTGCTCCATCCAATCCATTGTCGCAGCACCATCATGCACCTCACCAATCTTATGGCTCACACCTGTATAGAATAAAATTCTCTCAGATGTAGTGGTCTTTCCGGCATCAATGTGAGCGGCAATACCAATATTTCTAATTCTATTTAATGGGGTTTTTCTAGCCATTCTAACTCCAATTACCAGCGATAATGTGCGAACGCTTTATTCGCCTCTGCCATTTTATGCACATCTTCTTTTTTCTTAAAAGCTGCACCTTTATCACTAGCCGCATCCATAAGCTCATTAGCCAATCTATCTACCATCATTCTTTCATTGCGTTTTCTAGTCGCTTCCAAAATCCAACGGATTGATAGCGACTGCTGGCGGCTTGCTCTTACTTCTACAGGCACTTGATAGGTAGCCCCACCCACTCTCCTGCTACGCACTTCAACTAAAGGACGCACTCTCTCTAGGGCTTTTTCAAAAATCTCAATACCTTTTTCACCACTTTTCTCTTCAATCTTGTCAAAAGCTTTATAGATGATTTTTTCAGCTACGCTCTTCTTACCATCAAACATCATTTTATTGATAAACTTAGTAACTACCTTGTTTCCATAAACAGGGTCTCCCAAAACTTCCCTAACCGGTGCTTTTCTTCTTCTCATGTCTCTTGTCCTTTTTTACTTCTTGTCTGTTGCTTTAGCTCTCTTAGTTCCATACTTAGAGCGTGAAACCGTTCTCTTGCTAACCCCTGCAGTATCTAAGGCACCACGAACAATATGATATTTCACACCCGGTAAGTCCTTCACCCTACCACCACGCACTAATACAATGGAGTGCTCTTGTAGGTTGTGTCCTTCACCCGGAATGTAACTAATCACTTCAAACTTACTGGTCAAACGAACCTTAGCAACCTTTCTTAAAGCCGAGTTAGGCTTTTTGGGAGTAGTTGTATAAACCCTAGTACAAACCCCCCTTCTTTGGGGGCATTCCACTAATGCAGGTGATTTAGTTTTTTTAACCACCTTTTTCCTTTCTTTTCTAATCAACTGATTGATAGTAGGCACTATTTTTCCTTATTCTAAAATTTTGAAACTATAAGTTCATCTATTTTACCCTAATTTTTCTTTTAAAATTCTTAACTAATTTTTTTGTCATCTCTATCTTCAAGTGCTCTAAGCACAATTTTCTTATTTTTATACATACCCGTTCCAACAGGAATCATTCTTCCTAGAACAACATTTTCTTTCAAGTCTTCTAAGAAGTCTTTCTTCATCGCAATACTTGCTTCAGTTAAGACCTTAGTTGTTTCTTGGAAAGATGCGGCTGAAATAATACTATCACTTCCGATAGCCGCTCTAGTAATCCCTAAAAGCACCGGTTCTGCAATCGCTGGCTCACCTTTTAAGGCTATCACACGAGCGTTCTCTTCCTTGAAGAGTTTTTTGCTAATTAAATCACCTTCAATAAACTTGCTGTCCCCACTATCTAAAATACGCACTTGTCTTAGCATTTGAGACACAATGATTTCAATGTGTTTATCAGCAATGCTCACCCCCTGCCTACGATACACTTGCTGGACTTCACTCACAATATATTTGTAAAGCTCTTTTTCGCCACTAATCCTTAAAATATCATGGCTAGAGATAACCCCATCTGTCATGGCTTCCCCAGCATGCACAAACTCATCAGTATGCACTAAAATTTGCTTACCTTTATCTACGAAGTACTCTGCACTACGCCCATCTTTAGAAGTTACAATGATGCGTTCTTTATTGCGTATGGGTTTACCAAAGCTTACAAGACCATCAATCTCAGAAAGGATGGCAATATCTTTAGGCTTGGGCTTTCTTGCTTCAAAGAGTTCAGAAACCCTTGGAAGACCCCCAGTAATATCCCTAGATTTAACGGTCGCTTTAGGAATCTTAGCCAGCACTTCAGCTTGCTCCACATTAGAGCCATCAGCCACCGCAATAGAAGTCTTTGGCTCTAAGAAATAACGCACCTCTTCGCCATTAGCCCCTTCTAAGAACAAGCTTGGCTTGTATCCGCTTGGAATGTAATCATTCACCACTAAGCTGGTTACACCTGTATTTTCATCTTCTTTTTCAGCAACCGTAACTCCTGCAATAATATCTATAAACTTCACGCAACCCTTAAAATCCGCAATAATAGGGGTATTGTAAGGATCCCATGTCGCAATAGTGCTTAAAGCATCTGTAGTGGGCTTAGAAATAATGCTGTTAGCACTAACTTCACTATTATCATCAATTAAAATCTCAGAACCCCTAGCGATATAATGACGGGTGGCCTCTCTATCATTCTCATCAGCTACAACTGCAAACAAGCCTTTCTCACTAACAATATCGCCCTTTTTGATTCCATGGGTGCGTTCTAAATGATTCGCTTCTAAGACATAGTATTTAATAGTGCCTTTTTCTTTAGCATGAATATCTTGTGCAATAGGGTCATTATCCTTAACCAACAACTCACTCGCATAAGGAATACGATTAGGCACATTCCAGCCTTCTTGGATAATATCTGCAATGCTACCCCCTTTATGCACTTTATACCCATTAGCATAAGGTAAATACACCTTGCCTTCAATTTTACCACCAACCCCAGCTAACTCGCTTGGTTTGACAATATCACTTCTTCTCAAAACAAATTTGGCTTCTTGCTCGCTATTTTTCACGCTCACAATGACTTCTTCATAGACCGTTTCAATATGCAACTCCCCATCAAAAGGCGCTTTAATCTTAGGCTCTACCACTAAAACAGAAGCGTTACGGCGGTTTGCTACGATGCTTTTGCCCTCTTTGTTAGTATAAGTTTTGAGATTGTAAAAACGCACAAAACCTTCTTTGCTTGCCACAATTTCACGCTCATCTTGACTCCTACTCGCTGTTCCGCCCACGTGGAAAGTTCTCAAGGTCAATTGGGTTCCAGGCTCTCCGATAGATTGTGCAGCTACCACACCTACGGCTTCACCTGGATAACTCATCTTACCTTCTCCCAAATTCAAGCCATAGCATTTTGCACACACACCCTTTGGTGCCTTACAAGTGATAGGGGTGCGAATGGTAATGGATTTGATACCTGCCTCAACAACCTTTTTAGCACCCTCTTCATCAATCAAAGTGTCTGCATAAAGCAAGATTTCATTTGTAATAGGGTCAATCACATCTTCTAGTAAAACACGCCCAAAAATACGCTCTTCTAAAGGTTCAATAAGCTCGCTACCTACAGCAATATCAGTGATTTCAATCCCTTCATGCGTGCCACAATCATCAGTTACAACCTTAACATTTTGTGAAACATCAATCAGTTTTCTTGTCAAATACCCCGCATTTGCCGTTTTTAACGCCGTATCAGCCAAACCTTTTCTAGCACCATGCGTTGAGTTAAAGTATTCTAAGACATTCAAACCCTCTTTAAAGTTAGAAATAATAGGCGTTTCAATAATACTGCCATCAGGCTTAGTCATAAGACCTCGCATGGCTGAAAGCTGGCGGATTTGAGCTGCACTTCCCCTTGCCCCACTATCAGCCATCATATAAATGGAGTTGAAGCCTTCTTTATCCTGTGCAATAGCTGTCATCATTTCTTTACTCATTTTGTCATTGACTTCAGTCCAAGTATCAATGATTTTATTGTAACGCTCTTGGTCAGTGAGTAATCCTTGGTCGTATTGTTGCTGGATTTTCTTCACTTCAACTTTGGCTTTTTCTACCATTTCTTGCTTGTCTTTTGGAGTGATAATATCTTCCATAGAAATAGAAATACCAGCCTTTGTGGCATACCTAAAGCCTAGCATTTTTAAATTATCTAAAAATGTAGCTGTAATACCGATACCGCCGACTTTATGCACATAATCTACAAGCACACCGATATCTTTCTTCTTCATGGGTCTGTTCCACAAATCAGTAGGAATAAAATCAGGCAAAATAGATTTTAAAATCATACGCCCTGCACTCGTGGAGATAATACTTCCCTTATCCAAAACCCTAATTCTTGCATGAATATCTAGCTCTTTAGTGTCAATAGCTGTGATGATTTCATTCACGCTAGAAAAAAGCTTGTGTTCGCCCTTTACCCCACTCTTTTCTAGAGAAAGATAGTAAAGCCCTAAAACCATATCCTGACTAGGAATAGCTACCGCCTTACCACTAGCTGGCAAAAGAATATTCATAGAACTCAGCATAAGCACCTTACATTCTGCGATAGCTTCCTGACTTAAAGGCACATGCACCGCCATTTGGTCTCCATCAAAGTCCGCATTAAACGCTGAACACACAAGCGGATGCAGTTGAATGGCTTTACCATCAATAAGCTTTGGATGGAACGCTTGAATGGATTGCTTGTGCAAGGTTGGGGCACGATTAAGCAGCACCGGATAGCCTTCTGTGATTTCTTGCAAGCACTCCCACACTTCATTGCTCTTTTGCTCAATCATGCGTTTAGCTTGTTTGAGCGTAGTGGCATAGCCTCTCTCCTCAAGCTTGGATAATAAATGCGGTTTAAAGAGTTCTAGTGCCATATTTTTAGGTAGTCCGCACTCATCCATTTTGAGATTAGGCCCTACTACAATAACGCTTCTGCCTGAGAAGTCTACACGCTTACCCAAAAGATTTTGTCTGAAACGCCCTTGCTTACCCTTAATAATTTCACTAAGCGATTTTAAAGGACGCTTGTTAGCTCCCTTGACCGCATTGCTATTACGCCCATTATCAAAGAGTGCATCCACGGCTTCTTGCAACATTCTCTTTTCGTTACGCACAATAATTTCTGGAGCACCTAATTCCATTAAACGCTTTAAGCGTTGGTTACGATTGATAACACGACGATACAATTCATTCACATCGCTCACCGCAAATTTTCCACCATCTAGTGCAACCAAAGGCCTTAAATCTGGTGGTAATACCGGTAATACTGTAAGCATCATCCACTCAGGTCTATTGCCAGAATTTAGGAAGCTTTCTACCACTTTTAAACGCTTAATGAGTTTTTTCTTTCTTGCATCCGAGTTGGTTTCTTTGACTTCTTCTTTTAAGCTTTGTAATAAAACAATCAAGTCAATTTCTTCTAGCAAATCCTTAATAGCTTCGCCACCCATTTGAGCCACAAAGCCCCTATCTTCATACCTTCGTGAGATATTTTGATACTGCTCTTCATTCAAAATATCATACTTTGCTACAAGTTTAGCACCCTCATTATCATAAGCAGCTTCACCTGGCTCTTTAACAATGTAAGCCTCATAGTAAAGCACACGCTCTAAATCCTTCATTTTAACGCCTAAAAGCGTGCCGATACGACTGGGTAAAGAATTGACATACCAAATATGCGCCACAGGAGTTGCTAATTCAATATGCCCCATTCTAAAGCGTCTTACTTTTGAATGTGTAATAGCCACACCACATTTCTCACATGTGCCAATATCTTTAAAGCGGGGCTTTTTGTATTTACCACACAAGCACTCATAATCTTTGGTAGGACCAAAGATTTTCATACAAAACAAGCCATCGCGCTCGGGCTTTAGGGTGCGATAATTAATAGTCTCTGGCTTTTTAACTTCCCCATAACTCCAAGAATGGATTTTTTCAGGGCTTGCTAAAGTAAGCTGGAAAGAGCTAAAGTCTTTAGGCCTGTCATCTTCTTTAATCACAATGGCTTTAGGCGCTCCGTCTTCATCAACATCATCTCCAAAGATATTAATATCTAAAGCGAGCGATTGCAATTCTTTTGTCAATACATAGAAAGTCTCAGGAATTTCGCTCTCGCCTACTTGCTCGCCCCTAGCGATAGCTCTATAAGCATTCTCTCTACCCTTAATATCATCAGATTTAATGGTAAGCATTTCTTTTAGAGTATGAGCCGCACCATAAGCTTCTAAAGCCCACACTTCCATTTCACCAAATCTTTGACCTCCAAAGAGCGCTTTACCACCAACAGGTTGGTGCGTTACCAAGCTATAAGGTCCTGTGCTTCTAGCATGGACTTTTTCATCAACAAGATGGTGTAATTTAAGCATATACATGTAGCCCACATTCACACGCTCTCTCATCTTCTCGCCTGTGCGTCCGTCATACAAATCCATTTTGCCATCCATTGCAATCTTGGCTAACTCAAATAGTTTGTGGAATTTTTCTTGCGAGATACCTTCAAACACAGGAATAGCAAGCTTAACACCCTTGCTCCAATCTCTAGCGTATTCTAAAAGCTCTTCATCAGAACAGCTTTCAAGAGCTTTAATGGTTAAGGGGTCTTTTTCATTGACAGCGTTAGCAATTTCTAACATTTTTGCACGCAATTCTTTAACAAAATCCTGAGTTTTATTTTCTAGCATGCAAGCGATTTGCTTTCCAAACTCTTTACCCACTAAGCCTAAGTGCATTTCTAAAATTTGTCCGATATTCATACGACTGGGAACGCCCAAAGGATTTAGCACAATATCTACAGGCTCTCCATCAGCGGTATAAGGCATATCAGCAATAGGCACGATATTAGACACAATCCCCTTATTTCCATGCCTTCCTGCCATTTTGTCGCCCACTTTAAGCTTACGCTTGGTAGCAATATAGAGCTTGACTTTCTTAATCACACCATTAGGCAAAATATCATCTTTTTCTAAAATAGAAAGCTTTTCTTCATGCTCTTCGCCCAAAACTTTCTTTTGCTCTAAAAAATTATTTTTGGTTACTTCATACTGGTTTTGCACTTCTTTAGAATATTTTTTCACCAAACTTGCTAAAGTGAAGCGATTGATAGAAGCGATTTCTTCTTTAGGAACTTGCTCGCCTTCTTTATAGTCTTTACCATTATGACTGAATGGCTCTTCTAAAATCGCTTGCGAAAGAAGCGAACTAATACGCAGTAGCTCTTCTCTATTAAGCATGGTCAAGCGGTCAAAATGCTCCATATCAAGCTTAGCTTTATCTTCTTCATACGCACTTAAGACTCGTGCATCTTTCTCATAGCCTTTTTTAGTGAATACCTTTACATCAATAACTGTGCCTTCTAAACTCGGAGGGCAATACAAGCTCTTATTGACCACATGCCCAGCCTTATCCCCAAAAATCGCCCTTAAAAGCCTTTCTTCTGGGGTGCTTTTAATCTCACCCTTAGGCGAAGTCTTACCCACTAAAATCATGCCCGCACTCACATAAGTGCCTACTTTAACAATCCCACTTTCATCAAGATGAGCAACTTCTTCTTCTTTCACATCAGGAATATCTGCGGTAAATTCTTCCACGCCATGCTTAAGCTCTCTGGCATCAACTTCTTTTTCATAAATGTGTGTGGAAGTGAAAACATCATCTTTAGTAATGCGTTCACTCACCACAATCGCATCTTCAAAGTTATAGCCATTCCAAGGCATAAACGCTACACGCACATTTTTTCCTAAGGCTAATTCGCCTCTATCCATACTAGGACCATCAGCGATGATTTGCCCTACTTCTACTCTATCGCCCACTCTAACAATAGGCACTTGATTGAAACTTGTATTTTGGTTGGTGCGTAAGTTTTTTTGTAAAGAATACGCATCAATATAAGCTTCTTCTTTACCTTCGCCTAAAATATAGATATTTTTAGCATCAATTTTTTCTACTACACCGGCACGATTTGCCTTAATCGCTCCCCAAGAATCCCTAGCGATAATCTTTTCAATCCCTGTTCCTACAATGGGAGCATCACTTCTTAATAATGGCACTGCTTGGCGTTGCATGTTTGTTCCCATTAAAGCACGGTTCGCATCATCATGCTCCAAGAAAGGAATGAGTGATGCAGCTACACCTACAAGCATGCTAGAGCTTAAATCCATTAAGGTAACCTTGCTCTTTTCATTGAGAACAATCTCGCCTTCCACACGAGTCTCAATCAAATCGCCTAAAATATTACCTTCTTCATCAATGGGGGTGCTTGCTGGAGCAATCACATGGCTGTCTTCTTGAATAGCGGTCAAATAGATAGTCTCGCCTACTACCTTGCCATCTACAACCTTCTTATAAGGGGCTTCAATAAAGCCTAAATCATTCACTCTTGTGAAGGTTGAAAGGGTGTTAATCAAACCGATATTTTGACCTTCTGGAGTTTCAATAGGACAAATTCTGCCATAATGCGTAGGATGCACATCTCTAGCTTCAAACCCTACTCTATCTTTAACTAATCCGCCTTCACCCAGTGCTGAAAGACGGCGCTTGTGCGTAACTTCACTCAAGGGGTTAGTTTGGTCCATAAATTGTGAAAGCTGACCACCCATGAAAAATTCCATAATGGTGCTAGTAATCATTTTAGAATTGACTAAATCATGGGGCATCAGCGAATCAAAGGCTCCGCTCATGGTAGTAAGCTTGTCTTTAATAGTCTTTTGCATTTTCACTAAGCCTGAATGCAATTCATTTGCTAACAGCTCACCCACCGCTCTAATCCTACGATTACCTAAGTGGTCTCTATCATCAATTTTACCCTGATTATTTTTAATCTTCATAAGATATTTAACGGTAGTGATGATATCTTCATGCGTTAAAGTCGTAATATAATCAGGCACATGCAAACCTAATTTATGGTTCATCTTCATACGACCTACCATGGTCAAATCATAACGCTCTGGGTCAAAGAAGAGTTGCTTGACAAATTGCTTAGCCACTTCAGTCGTAACAGGCTCACCTGGTCGCATAACCTTATAAATGCGAATAGCTGCCAGTGCGTTTTCATCATCAATTTTTTCAGTTTGCTTGAGTAATCTCAAAGACTCATAATCAGCCAAGAAAGAATGAATGATTGAAGCATCATGCCCTAGAGCTAAGTCATTGATAATCACAAACTCTTGCACACCTAAGTCATGGATTTTTTCTAATTTATTCTTATCCAGCTGAGTGAGCATGTCTAGTAAGACTTCTTCTCCTGCCATAATAGGCTCAGCCAAATAACGATTAAGTAAAATATCCATAGGGTATTCAACCCATTCTAAATGATTCTCTTTAAGTTCTTTGATTTTTCTTGAAGTAAGCTTCTTGCCCGCCAAAAGGATAGTCTTACCTTGAGGGTCTTTTAAATCAAACTCCATTCTCTGATTTGCATCTAGCGAAGCAAACGGAATCAAATACTTATCATTTTCATAACGCACTTTCACCAGCGGATAAAACATTTTGATAATATCTTGTTTTTGATAATCCATAGCCCTAAAAAGAATAGTAACAGGCACTTTACGGCGTTTATTGATACGAGCATACAAAACATCTTTAGCATCGTATTCAAAGTATAGCCAAGAGCCTCTATCTGGAATAATTTGTCCTGTATAGATTAACTTGTTTAAAGAAGTGCTAGACTCTTCTTCTTTAAAGATAACACCAGGGCTTCTATGAAGTTGATTGACTACCACACGCTCTACCCCATTGATAATGAATGAAGTGCGGTCTGTCATTAAAGGAATCTCACGAATAAAAATGCTTTGCTCTTTAATATCCTTGACACCAGTCTTTTCGCCACTTTTTGCATCTTTTTCCCACAAAATCAAACGCACCTTGATTTTTAAAGGAACAGAGTAGGTAATACCCCTCTCCATCGCTTCTCTGACGGTGTATTTAGACTTACCAAACTCACAACCTGCATATTCTAAAGTAATGCGATTTTGTGCATCTTGAATAGGAAAAACGGATTTAAAAACTTTCTCAATCCCACTCTCTCTGCCGTCTTTGGGAGACAAAAAAGAATCATAACTGTCTCGTTGCAATAACAATAAATTAGGAACTTCTAAATCTGTTGGGGTCTTTGTAAAATCAGCTCTCAAGCGGTTTTTAAGGGAAATTTTTGTTGCCATATTCTAAGCCTTTATCAAAAATTTTGAATTATTTAATGCATTTAATTATATCTAAGTAAGCATTGCAAAAGAATTTTTAAACTTTACAATCATAATCTATGATGAAGAAATACCAAAACCCGTCTGCAATACTAACCACTTTAGGCCACACGCTCACAAACAAAATCATGGAGCAAAATCATCTGCCATACTAGAGCAAAGAAAGACACAAGGTCTCTCAAAATTTTAGGTTTTACTTAACTTCAACCTTAGCACCTACTTCTTCAAGTTTCTTCTTGATAGTTTCAGCTTCTTCTTTATTTACGCCCTCTTTAAGGACATGGGGAGTCTTTTCTGTGGCCTCTTTAGCTTCTTTTAAGCCAAGTCCAGTGATCTCACGAACTACTTTAATAACCTTAATTTTTTCAGCACCACTATCAGCCAAAATCACATTAAAGTCTGTTTTTTCTTCGCTCTCAGCACCAGCACCACCAGCTACAGCACCACCAGCTACAACCGTTGGAGTCGCACTCACACCAAATTTTTCTTCAAACATTTTCACTAATTCAGAAAGTTCTAAAACACTCAATGAACCAATATATTCTAACACTTCTTCTTTTGAAATTGCCATAATTCAATCCTTCAAATATTCTTAATTAAAGCCATAAAAAGGCTATTAGTTTTCTTCTTTAGCGTTACGCAAATTGTCTAAACCGGTAACAAAATAGCGTGCTGGAGCTGTCCAAACAGAAAGCAACATTCCCATAAGCTCTTCTTTGCTTGGAAGTTTTGAAACCGCTTCCACATGAGCAACGCTAACACTTTCTTTATCAAACAAGCCTGCTTTTAATACAAAATGGTCTTTATGCTCTTTTTGAAAAGCAAACACGAGTTTAGATAGGGCGATTTGGTCATCTCCCCACAAAAACACATTAGTTTCTTTCAAATCCAAATGGGCACAACCAGCCTCTTTCATGGCAATATGGGCAAGAGTATTTTTAATAACCTGCACCTTAATGCCCTGAACACGAGCCTTGTTCCTTAAAGTTTCTAGCTTACTAACACTAAGACCCTTATAATCACAAACTAGAAGAGCCTGTGCATCAGCAAATTGTGCCTTTAAGTTAGCGACCAGTTCTATCTTATGTTGTTTTTGCATCTTTCCTCCTTTCTAGACTAGACCTCTGCAAGATTATCTTTTTTCAAAGAAATTTTAAGCTTCCTTAGCTCTTACGATCTTCAGCCTAAGATAAACTTCTAAAAACTACTATACTACTTAATATCCATCAACTCCTGTGCATCCAAACTCACTGAAGGCGACATGGTAAGCGAAAGGGCAGCATTTTTGATATATTTACCTTTCGCACTGCTAGGCTTCAAGCGATTGATTGTTCTAACAAACTCAAGCATATTCTCTCTAATTTTTTCCTCAGAAAAACTCACCTTACCAATGGGGGCATGAACATTACCCTTTTTATCTACTCTAAAGTTTACTTGACCGCTTTTAGCATTAGTTACTGCCTTAGCAACATCCATTGTAACGGTTCCGGTTTTTGGATTTGGCATTAAGCCCTTAGGACCTAAAATCCTACCAACCTTACCCACGACAGCCATCATATCAGGCGTTGCGATAACCATATCAAAATCAATACGACCATTTTTAATTTCTTCAGCTAAATCATCGCCACCGACCACATCAGCTCCAGCATTCTTAGCCTCATCTTGCTTAATATCTTTCGCAAACACAGCCACTCTCACCTTTTTTCCTGTTCCATGAGGAAGCACTACGGCACCACGAACCATTTGGTCAGCATGTCTTGGGTCTACTCCCAATCTTAATGCCACTTCAACCGTCTCATCAAACTTCGCTGAAGCAAGAGACTTTACTAATCCTACACCCTGTTCCACATCATAATTCTTATCGTTTTCAATTTTAGAAAAAAGCTTTTCTAGTCTTTTAAATACTTTTTTTGCCACTGGTCTAATCCTTAAAAATTCTTTTAATTTAAATTCAACACAAACGAATTAAAAATATTCAATCTATAATCTCTACACCCATGCTCCTAGCACTGCCCATAACGATTTTCTTTGCCGCTTCCATTGTGCTAGTATTTAAATCTTCCATTTTCAGTTGGGCAATCTCTTCTACTTGCTTATGCGTGAGCTTTGCAATCTTATTTTTGAGCGGATTATCAGAACCCTTTTCAATTCCTGAAGCCTTTTTTATCAAATCAGTCACTGGGGGCTTTTTAGTAATAAAGGTAAAACTCTTATCCTGATAAACCGTGATAATAACTGGAATGTTAAAACTTCCCATGTCTTTAGTCTTCTCGTTAAAAGCTTTACAAAACTCCATGATATTAACACCTCTCTGACCTAGTGCTGGACCCACAGGTGGCGATGGATTTGCTTTTCCTGCTGGAATTTGAAGCTTGATTTCTCCGACTACTTTTTTAGCCATAATATCTCCTTAAAAAGTTATATAATCTTTTCTACTTGTGAATGTAAAATCTCTATTGGAGTATTTCTACCAAAAATAGAAACATTAAGTTTGAGTTTGCGATGCTCAACATCATATTCCTCTACCGTGGCGGTAAAGTTTGCAAAAGGCCCTTCTACCACACGCACCACCTCTCCTTGCTCAAAAAAGATTTTTGGCTTAGGTGCTGCACGATTGTTCATTTTTTCCAAAATATGTCCAATATCAGCTTCGCTCAACGGGGTCGGCTTCTTATTTTCCCCAATAAAGCGACTTACTCTAGGCAAAGATTGTATCTTATGCCACAAAACAGTATCCAAATCCACTTTAATAAAAACATATCCAGGATAAAGACTGCGCTCCGTTACCTTTGTTTTGCTTTTTTTAGAAACTTCAATAATATCCTCAGTAGGCACGATAATCTCTTGTATCCTATCTTTGATATTATTGTCATTCGCTAAGTTTTCAATCGCTCTCTTAACGGATTGCTCACTCCCTGAATAAGTCTGTATGGCATACCAATCCATTGCAATTCTCCTTACTTAAAAGCCACCAGCTTACAAGACACTAGAGACAAATGCCCCTAAAGAAAAATCCAACAAAGCTAAAAACAATGTAATAATACTCACCACCACTAAAACAGAAACAAGTGCATTGCGTATCTGCTCTTTAACAGGAAATATTACCTTAGAAAGCTCTTCTCTAGCCAATCTATATTGCATGAGCCATTTATCCATGGATTCTCTCGCCCTTATACTTAAAATACATAAAATGAATTTTTAATTCTAGCTAAAAATAGCTTAAATAAAAATTAAAACAACCCTAATTTAATACGAATGATTTAATTGAACTAGATAATAAATGGCAGGCCAGGAGGGACTCGAACCCCCAACAACCGGTTTTGGAGACCGACGCTCTACCATTGGAGCTACTGACCTAAAACCTCTCCCCCATGACAGCACAAAGAGAAACTAACTCTTAAGCTTCACTTCCTTATGAAGCGTATGCTTGTTTTCTCTAGGGCAGAACTTCTTAAGCTCCAGTTTTTCTGTATTAGTCTTGGCATTCTTAGTCGTGCTATAATTGATATCTTCACAATCAGAACACTTCAACCCTATTTTAACTTTCATAACAACTCTTTTCTTACGAATTTACTCAAGTAAGATTATTCAATAATCTTACTGACAACACCAGCACCAACTGTTCTTCCACCTTCACGAATCGCAAACTTGGTTCCCAACTCTAAAGCAATAGAACTAATCAATTCCACCGTGATTTTCACATTATCACCAGGCATAACCATTTCTACACCTTCAGGAAGTGTGATAGAGCCGGTTACATCAGTTGTGCGTACATAGAATTGAGGACGATAATTTGTAAAGAAAGGAGTATGCCTTCCACCTTCATCTTTAGAAAGAACATAAATCTCACCTTCAAATTTCTTATGCGGAGTGATAGAACCTGGCTTACAAAGAACCATACCGCGCTCTACTTCTTCTTTCTTTGTCCCTCTTAAAAGCACGCCAACATTATCACCTGCCTCACCCTTATCTAACTCTTTCCTAAACATTTCCACGCCCGTTACGGTAGTCTTTTGCGTGTCTCTGATACCAACGATTTCTACTTCATCGCCTACTTTCACCACACCTCTTTCAATCCTACCTGTAACAACAGTGCCTCTACCTGCGATTGAGAACACATCTTCAACAGGCATCAAGAAAGTTTTCTCTGTATCTCTTTCTGGAGTAGGAATATAAGCGTCTACTTCAGCCATGAGCTTAAGCACTTTTTCACCCCACTCACCAACATTGCCAGTCTTAGCTTCTTCTAAAGCTTTCAAAGCTGAACCAGCTACGATAGGAGTGTCATCACCGGGGAACTCATAAGCACTCAATAACTCACGCACTTCCATCTCTACAAGCTCTAACAATTCCTGGTCATCAACCATATCTTGCTTGTTTAAGAAAACAACGATATGAGGCACGCCAACTTGACGAGACAACAAGATATGCTCTCTAGTTTGAGGCATGGGGCCATCTGCTGCAGAAACAACCAAAATCGCTCCATCCATTTGTGCCGCACCTGTAATCATATTCTTTACATAGTCAGCGTGTCCGGGACAATCCACATGTGCATAGTGTCTGTTCTCTGTCTCATACTCAATATGAGAGGTCGCAATGGTAATTCCTCTTTCTTTTTCCTCAGGGGCATTATCAATATTATCGTAGTCTTTCATTTCTGCAAGACCTTTTAAAGAAAGCACCGCAGAAATCGCTGCACTTAAAGTAGTTTTGCCATGGTCAACATGCCCAATGGTTCCAATATTAACATGTGGCTTGGTTCTATTAAACTTCTCTTTTGCCATTTGTATTTCTCCTTAAATTTTTTTAAAATGGATTTTAGATTATACTAAACAAAATCCTTAAAATACACCCAACTATCACTATAATTAGGACACTTTCTAAAATTTTGTTTCATCACCATTCAAGAGATTATAAACTGGAGCCTATAAGCGGAATTGAACCGCCGACCTCTTCCTTACCAAGGAAGTGCTCTACCCCTGAGCTATATAGGCGTCTCAAAATCTAAAGATGTCGTCCTAAAAAATGGAGCGGGAAACGGGGCTCGAACCCGCGACCCTCAGCTTGGAAGGCTGATGCTCTAGCCAACTGAGCTATTCCCGCATCACTACAAAAACATGGTGGTGAGACGTGGATTCGAACCACGGAAGACATAGTCAGCAGATTTACAGTCTGCCCTCGTTGGCCACTTGAGTATCTCACCAAAAATTTTGAAAATAACATTCTACTGGAGCTGGCTAAGGGACTTGAACCCCCGACCTGCTGCTTACAAGGCAGCTGCTCTACCAACTGAGCTAAGCCAGCAATCACTCTTTATTAACACTATATAGCTAACTTTAAGACTTGAAATTATAGCAGATTTATACCTATCCTGTCAAGAAATAACAGCAAAAACAAGAAATAACACAAGGTATGAGTTAAAATTTAGCTATAATCTAAGCTAGACATTTATATTTTCACTAGAGGGAATTACGGATTTTTAAATTATGACAAAAAAAACCACATCAAAAAAGAAACATAAAATCTCTACCTTAAAATACTTTTTGCGTTCTCTTAGGCAAATCTTTACATTGGTTAGCAGAAGAGAAAAATTAATTTTTCTCCTGCTTGTAGCTATGTCTGTTTTTTCTTCCTTAATTGAAGTTGCATCTCTTACAGCTCTTATGCCCTTTGTTTCAATCGCTTCAAACCCTAATACAATTCTAGATAGTCACTTCTATAAAAAGATTTATGACTTTTTTCATTTTTCTTCTCCTATTCATTTTATGTATTTTTTTAGTTTTGCTCTTGTAGGGCTTTATATTTTTAGAATGCTTTATGGGGTTTTCTTTACCTATTTTAGGGGACGCTTTTCAAACAGAAAGTCTCACGACTTAAAACAACAGCTATTTTTACACCATATTAAAAACAACTACTTATCACACCTTAATTACAACTTAGATTCTATAAGAGACATTATCAACAATAAAGCTGAAGGCATGTTTGCAAGCTTTAATGCATTTTTAAATCTCCTTACTGAACTAACCGTAATGATTGTATTTTACTCAACACTTTTAATAACAAACTGGAAAATGACACTCATTTTTACTCTAGTTATCATCGCACAAATCATACTGATTACCAAAAAAATCACGGTTCTTATTCAACAAAAGGGTAGGATTGTTAATAAATCTAGAACCCAAACCCTTAAAGTTTTTTCAAAATTTTTCAACAATTTCAAAATTACTAAGCTTAAAGACAATCATGAAGAAGCCCATAAGCTCTTTGGAGAAAATAGTCGCAAAGCCCACGATACCGCAATTGTTTATTCCACCTTACAAGTTATCCCTAGATATATTTTAGAAACGGTTGGTTTTAGTTTGCTTATTTTATCCGTTGCTTACATTTTGTTTAAATATGGTGAAGCTAAAATGGTATTACCCACTGTTTCTTTGTATGCCTTAGCTTTGTACCGTATGCTCCCTTCTGTTACAGGAATTTTAAACCTTTATAATGAAATCGCTTACAACCAGCAAGCAACTAATATTGTTTTTAGAAATCTTTCTAAGCCTATCGCACAAGAAGATTTAGTTCCCCTAGATTTTAATGAAAAAATCACTCTCAAAGACATTTCTTTTTCCTATAAGCACACGCATCCTGTTTTAGAAAACTTTAATCTCACCATTAAAAAAGGTCAAAAAGTCGCCCTTATAGGTCATAGTGGATGTGGAAAATCCACACTAGCTGATATTATTATGGGGCTTACCTACCCTAAAGAAGGGGAAATTATTATTGATGAAACGCCCCTAAGTTCAGAAAATATCCGTTCATGGCGTAAAAAAATCGGCTATATTCCACAAAATATCTACCTATTTGATGGTACCGTAGGGGACAACATTGCTTTTGGAAGTGCTATTGATGAAGAACGCCTGATCAAAGTGTGTAAAATGGCACATATCTATGATTATCTATGTGAACATAGTGGCATTAAAACACAGGTAGGTGAAGGGGGTGCTAAACTCAGTGGCGGGCAGAAACAACGCATAGGTATTGCAAGAGCTTTGTATGATAACCCTGAAATTTTAGTGTTAGATGAAGCCACCTCGGCCCTAGATAACGAAACCGAAAGTAAGATAATGGATGAAATTTATCAAATCGCAGAAGATAAAACCTTACTAGTGATTGCTCATCGCTTAAGCACTATTGATCGTTGTGAGGTCAAAATTGATATGGGAAGACACAATAATTAGCTTGGGCTAATTAGCTGATTATAAATCTTTCAAATCAAACCCCTTAAAGCTCTCCAAATACTTCCCCTTGTAGCCATTTTGACCCACTAAATTTCTCAAAACTCCGCTGTTATAGCCTAAGAATGCCACTTCATTAACGATAGCACTTTCGTAGTCATTTGTGCTATCGCCTATCATTAGCATACTCCTTGGATTATAAGAATATTTTTGAATGATATTGGCAATAATCTTGGGTTTATTAGGGGGGGCTCCCTTCAATACTCTTAAAATACTTTGTAATCCCTAAAAACTCACACAGCACTTGCAATTCACTATGTAAAGCTGCTGAAGCAATGTGAAAAATATAATCTTTATAGTGCCTATCAATAAACGCCATAACTTCACTATTTAAATGCTCCCTATCAAAGAGCTTTTGTTCCATAATAGTGCCAAATTCTAGGGCTAACGCATCAATTGTAACTTGAGCTATAGGACTTTTTAAAATCTCATTGTAAAAATATTTGATTTTTTCACTCCTTGAAATCCCCCCACTTTTGTAATGATAGATTTCAAATGCCTTCAAATTCTCTTCATTGCCATTCCCATGTGCTTGAAATAACGCCTTAAACCCCGCATACTTCAAATGCATGCTATCAAAAATTACGCCATCAAAATCCCATAGAACCACTTCTAACGCCATTCACTTTCCCTCATTTGTAGGCTTATTTGGTTTAATTTTACCTTATTAAACAATCATTTTCACAATAATCTAATTGTTTTTTACGATATGATACCAATATGTATTTTTACAACCAAATAAATAAGGATTAACATGAAATATATATTGCAAAGTAAATTAGGTATTTCTATCTTAATTTTAGCCTTCTTAAACCCTAGTGTGATTTTTGCTAAAGAGTATCAACACACTCAAAAACATTCCCAAGAAATAAAAGATTTTTCAATCTATAGCAATGAAGAATTATTAGACTTCTTGGGAAAAATTGAGCCTAAGGACTTTCCAGCTTTCAAAATAGAAATGCGTAAACGCACTTCTATAATGGATAATGAAACTTATCAAAAATTCCACGACCAAATGAGTGAAAAAGCTACTAAAAACACTCAAAATCTAAGTCAAGCTGATTACAAAAAACGCCAACTTGAAATCAAAAAAATGATTCAAAAAACAGCGAGCAAAATGTCTCCAAAAGAGCTAGAAGAAAGCAAGCTTTTAAGCATGCGTTGTGATTGCGATGATGAAGAACATACCCATAGAGACCCCTACTATCTAGAGCAGTCTAACTAATATTTTTTATTAGAATCAAGTCTAAAAACCTTATACTTTTAAAGCAATTTCAATAAACTCTAGGTAATCTCTAGGCGTTTTGATTGAACTAATAATGCTCTCAATATCATTTAGCTAAAAAGCTTGAGACTTTTTAGTTTTTCTATCCTTGTATCTACAAAAAGTTTTAATTTTAAAACACCCACCCATAGTTAAAATAAATATGCATATTCTTTGGAGTTTCATTAAGTTCTACTTCGCTAATGGTTGTCTCTTGTAAAAGCCTAGCTTTTATATTTTGCTTCATTAATGGAATGCCTAAACCAATAGAAAACTTAGAATGCTTGTAACGATAATTGATTCCGGTTGTAAAATGGATATTGCCTATGTTTTTATTAAGCCTAATCAGTCCATTGCTCTTATAATTATTCCATAAGCCCCTAAACCCTCCAAAAATCCCAAAAACATTTCTCACACTATTATTGTCATAACTCGTATAAAAATCTATCAATAAATTAGTTCCTAAACCTAAGCCTGATTGTGTAACACTATTTAACACGCCCTTAAGGTTTGCATTATTGTAATTAAAAAAGCCATAATAAGACAACCCTATATAGTCATTAAAGTATTGCTGATAACCTAGCATGGCATTAAATCCTAGCATAGGGGCTTTAAGGGTTTGGCTAGTGGTGTTGTTAAGGGAGTTATTGTTATTGAGTTGGTTAGAGAGAGTGGCAAAAGCGTTGTTTAGATGCTCTTTAAACATGGAGCTTAAGCTTGAATTGATAGAGCTTTCGGCAGTGTTTTGAGTGTTTGGGGTTTGGAGATAATGAGAGTGTGCAAGCACTTGAGCTTGGGCGGATTGTTGCTTAGGTTGACAACTACGATTATTATCCACATTAATCCCCAACCAATCGCAATTTTTAGGTCTAGTGCCAGCATCATGTTTAACCTCACTTGGATTAGTAAATGATTTAAGCTGTCCGTTTTCATAATAAATAGGCAAATCTCCATCAGCACCTAATTGTATCCAAGCATCAATAGTAAGACCCGGAAAACTATCGCTATAATGTTTAGTCATGTTGCCATCATGGTTAAAATTTTTGGCAAAGCCCTTTGCATGAGCGTATTCATGAAGTACTGAGATGCTATTGGTATATAGCTTTAAACATTCCCCTCTTGATAAATCACTAGTATGTTTGCAATATTTATAATCCTTTAATGCCGGTAACTTCGCAAGGTTTATGTATTGTGATTCTACAGCAAGCAAGCCACTCCGTTGGTTTTCTAGCCCACGAACTTTAGTTTCAGGTCTTATTATTTGAAGTTTTAAACTAGTATCAGATTGAAATCTTTTAATAATCTCATCTTGAGAAATAATATGGCTTTTACTTCCATCCCAAAACTTAAAATCTGCATTTTTAACCATATCTACCCAAGTCTCTGAGTCAAAAACATACGCCAAACTTAAGAGCGTGTTAGTCCAATTTTTAGCATCCTCTGGAGTAACCTTTGTCATACAATTTTTACCACACAACCGATTATCTATTTGTGCATTACTAAACACCCCTGAAATATCAGTAAATATACTATTCACCGCATTTAAAACTCTTGCGGTATTGCTTGTATCGTTGGCTTGTGGTTTGATTTCAAAATCTTGAACACTTAATTCACCACTAAAATACTTGCCTAATTGCGGAAACTCACTCGCATTAATACTGATTTCTTTGTCTTTATCAATATTGTCAATGGTAGCGATTTTAACTTCATGTTGTTTGTTGTTTTCATCAGTGTATTTCACATACAAATCCACATTTTGTAGGTCATAAGGTAAGAAATTCTGCACTTTTATAGGATTTGTGGGATTTTTTAAGTCATAATTAACTTGAATAGGAGCTGTAGTGCTAATTTTTAGCTTAGTAATATTTTCTTTTGCAAACAAATCTGTTTTTGTAGCGTTAGCAGTATTAATTGTTTTTATGTTGCTTTCTAATTCTTGTTGCAATTGTGCGAAATTGACCCTTTCTTTGAGTGTTAAGTGTGGTTTTTGTGATTCTTCTGTTTTAGGGTTTTCATCAGCTTGTGCCTGAGAACTACCTAAAGAGATGCTTGCTTGAGATTCGCTATCTTGTTGATGAGAATATACGACTGCTTTAGAACTACCACTCTTTGAATCATCTTTTTTAAGGGGTTTATTGTTGGTTTGTGTTTTTGATGGGCTAAAACCTTGACTCAACAAGGAATGCGAATAATTATCTATACCATTATTATTTAAAGCCTTTTGCCTTTGTCTTGCTTGTAATTCACCAGTTTCAAATCCTGCTTCTATAAAAACCCCACTTTTTGGATGGGATTCTAGGTTGCTCAACAACCCTACAAGCACCAATGCTGTACTTTTGCTTAAATGAGCTAATTGATTGCTAAAGTTTTTCATAAAACTTTACCTTTTACTTCCTCTTGTTTAATCATGGTTTATCCTTTAAATAATAGTTATTTTTAAATTACTCATAATTTTAGTTAAATTTAAATTAAAAAGAGATAAAAAGCGGACTGGAAAACAAAAAATATCACTTAGATTGTAGTGGTGCCGAAGGTCGGACTCGAACCGACACGAGATTGCTCCCACCAGATTTTGAGTCTAGCGTGTCTACCAATTCCACCACTTCGGCATGCTGGCACATCAATACAGCAAAGAGTGAGATTATACCCACTTGTTCCTTAAAAGAACTATAAAGTCATGGTGCACTGAGCGAGAATCGAACTCGCACGAGATTGCTCTCACCACCCCCTCAAGATGGCGTGTCTACCAATTCCACCACCAGTGCTAAAAATTCAAAAACAAAGAGTCATTATAGCTAAAATTATGCTTTTTTAAGCAATAATTTAGCTAACCAAAAGCCCTTAGCTTAAGAATGGGTTGCTATAAATGGCGATGATAGCAAATACTAAGGTATAAATCACTTGGGCTTCAATCATTGCCATAGCTACAAACATGGTTGTAAGCAACTTACCGCCTACTCCTGGATTTCTCGCTGTGCCTGTAATGGTTGCTGCTGCTGCATTTCCCATACCAATCGCCCCACCAAAAGCTGCGATACCTAGACCAATCATAGCTCCTAAAATAGAATAAGATTTAATCATATCCATTCCACTCATATCATCAGCAAAAACAACGCCCACTAAACCAAGAAAAAATAACGCTAAAAATTTCATTTTCGCACTCCATTTTAAATATTAGGCTTGATTTTTATTTCGAATCATCCCTCTACTTTCAAAAATACAAGCAAGGGCTGATTTTAATACAAACTAGCTTAAAAACCCTTTAGAAAAGTCTAGGCTAAATCTAGGGCGATTTTACCCCTATTAAAACTGATAATCCTACACATAATGCTATCGCCTTCTTTTAAGACAACTTGGCATTTCTCTATGTTTTGCTTACGCAACAAGCCTTCGCCCCCTTTTGGCAAGCTTAAAAAGACCCCAAAATCTACGATTTTTTTCACCTGAGCTTCTAGCACCTCATCAAGGGCGTATTGCTCTAATTCTTGATTTAAAGAACGCAAATAATCCAAAATAAAGTCCTTAGCTCTTAAAACACGCTCTTTATTGCCCATGATTTTCACTTCACCACTAGGTTTATTCAAATCAATTTTAACTTCAAACTTTTCTACTATCTCTCTAATCACACGCCCCCCTTGACCGATAATTTCTACAATTTTATCTGGTGCGACATTAAAAATTTCAGTCGTGGGTAGGTTGGAAAAATTGATGACAATCTTTTCTCTGGCTTCATGCATGATTTTTAAAATATGCTCTCGTGCTTTTTTGGCTTGAAGTAAAGCTTGGTGTAAAATCTCTAGCCGAACGCCACTCATTTTGGTGTCCATTTGCATAGCGGTAATGCCTTCTAAATTTCCAGCAATCTTAAAATCCATATCCCCTTGTGCATCTTCTAGTCCACTAATATCGCTTAAAATGGCGTAGTCTTGCCCTTCACTCACCACACCCATAGCAACCCCAGCGATTAAATCATAAGTTTCTACACCGCTTGCATAAAGGGCTAAAGACCCCGCACACACGCTCGCCATTGAGCTTGAACCATTGCTTTCTAAAATCTCAGAAACCAAACGAATCACTTGCTCCTTATTTTTAATGCTTGTTTCTAAGGCTCTTTTAGCTAAATTCCCATGCCCTAACTCTCGCCTTGAAGTCGCACCGATAGAACTCGCTTCGCCCACACAAAAGGGGGGGAAATTATAATGGAACATGAAACGCTCTTTTATGGGGGCTTTATGCTCCAAACTCTCATGGGTTTGAGCGTCATTATCAGTGCCTAAGACCCCTACTACTAAACTTTGAGTTTGCCCCCTAGTGAATAAAATGGAGCTATGAGCCATAGGGAGCAAGTTGCTCTCTATTGAAATAGGCCGCACTTCTTCTAAAGTCCGCTTATCAGGGCGGATTTTATCTTTAATAATCATGCGTCTAATCTCAGTTTTTTTAACTTTCTCTAAAGCCCATTCAATTTCTTCTAAACTAAACTCTAAGTGGGCTTCACTGATTTTTTTAGCCACCTCGTTGAAAACATTTTCTCGCTCACTCAAGGCAGAGCTTTCAATGCCTTTGATGATTTCATCAAAATACTGATTTTGCAATAAATCTAGCAACCTTTCATTGAAGACAACCCCTTGGGTTTCTTTAAAAAGAAGTGTGTTCTGATAGGGCGTAAAAGTCTCTTCATAAAGCGTGCAAGTTTCTTTCAAACTCTTTTGGGCTAATTCTAAAGCTTCTAACATTAAAGGCTCTTCTAAAGCGTTTAACGCTTGCCCCAAAGAACGCATTTCTATCATGTTCAAACTTTCTTTAGAGCCTGATACAAACAAATCCAAACTAGATTGACTTAAAAGGCTTGTGCTAGGGTTGATTACAAATTCATTATTGACTCTAGCAACCCTACAAGCACTCACGCTTTTAATGGGAGCGATATGGGCTAAGTATAGAGCGGCTGAAGCGGCATTCAAAGCACAGACTTGTAAATCATTCTCAATATCATGGCTTAGAACCATTAAAGTGATTTGGGTAGGATAGCGATAGTCTTTAGGAAATAAGGGGCGTAAAGTCCTATCTACAAGCCTAGAAGTTAAGATTTCAAAATCTTGCGCTCTGCCTTCTCTTTTGACAAAACCCCCCGGAATCTTACCTGCAGCATAAGATTTTTCTAAAAACTGCACCACTAAGGGTAAAAAATCTTCATTTGCTGGCTCTCTCTCTACACACACGCTCGCTAAAATGATGGTTTGTCCTAAGCGATACATAAGAGAGCTAGTGGCTTGTTTAGCTACTTGTTTGAGAGCAAATTCTTCGACTCTGTTAGCAGAATTAATGGTTATAAAATCCATATTTAATTTTCCTTTTTTAAATTTGGCGTGCTTTTCACACCTAAATATTTTTCAATCTCTTCGTTGCCTAATTGCTTGAGTTCTTTATAATGATGCTCAATAGAGACAAAACATTCAGGGCGATACACACTAATGACCCCATCGCACAAACCTTCTAAACCTTGAGCGACATTCTGTGCGACAATGGGGGTTAAAATATAAATATCCTGGCATTCTTTTTTCAAACAAGTTTGCACGGCCAGCCCCGCTCTAAAGCCTGTTTCAATCCCCCTATCTATGATAAAAATATTTTTATCTCTTAGGCTTTTTATCGCATTGCCTTTGCGATACTGATAAATGTGAGACAAAATATCTTCTTCATAAACACGCTTAGCTTCCCCATAGACATAGTCCAAAGTGATGTCAAATGAATTGATTAAATTTTCATTCATAACTATATCCATGCTTTCACTCACTAAAGCAATCTCACATTTCGGATTTAAAGGAGCTAGGATAGGTTCTGAAAAAAGTATATCATAAGTAGCTCCAAATTTTTGTGCTAAAGCATTAACCAAGTATAAAGCATTGAAACTCAAAGCGAGCATAACGGAGTCTTTCAAGTCAATATGGCGTGTGTGGATTTCATTAATCAATTTATTCAGGGCATCTTCTTCATTAGTGAAATGCATGCTTTCAATGTCAGTGATATAACTAAAATCGGTATTCAAATTTATTCCTTATTCTTACCTACGCTTTAATGAGCGGTAAGTGATATTAGTTTTAGTGATAGGCGAAAAATCTAATTCTAGCTTAACATAGTTATTTTCTAGCACTCTTAAAGGGTGGTTAGGGTCGCTTGTGAGAATGGGGCGGCGTTGGTTGACAAATTTAAAGCCAATTCCAAAGCAACGGATTTTTTTATAAAGCCCTACATTCCAATTTAAAACCACATTGTTTCTGATATCATAACCCACATCAGCACTCATAGAAAAATAGCCAAAGTCGTTGCTAAAACCAGCCTTTAGGTAGTCAGCGGAGTTTTCTACAATCCTTTTAAAACCACTACTAAAATTGTTTTTTAAAAAATACGAGAGATTAAAGCTTAAGAATTTGCGTTGGTAATTCGCATTAAGAGAGATTTCTTCTAGGCGGTTTTGATAAAACGAATAAAAGACATTTCCAAAAATATTCAACCCCTTTAGGGGCGAAAACCCAATCTTGCTTTCTAAAGGCATTCTAAAAGGCGAAATTTTATCATCAATATCAATTTGTTGCGATACCCTAAAATACAATAACTCTTGCCCCCCTAAGCCATAAAGGTATTGTGTGAGACCTAAACTCAAAGTTTTGTTGCTCACGCCACTAGGCAAAATGCTACTAGGATTCCACACAGAATCATACAAACGCCCCCTAAAATTATAATCGCTCAAAGTCGGCGAAGTGTAGTTGTTTAAGGCTTGAGAGCTTAAGGCATACATGTTCTGGCTAAAGAGTCCATCTTTAAAGGTGTAATAAGGTATGTTAAAGATGGCTTCAAACTGAATGATGTGAAAAAGCTTGTTGTATTCCTTAGCCAAATCCGTATTCAAATAAATAGAAGAGCTTGAAGACACAAAGTTTCCAAACTCTTTAGATTGATTAGGAATACTTGGCACATAAGAATTTTTAGTTTGCATTAAAGCCACATTAGAAAGCTCAACATGATTCCAAACCCCTAAAGACAAATACTTTTTAAACAAAGAAAATTGTAAGCCCACCGGCACATTCAAGGCATTTTGCACATAGCCATAGCCGATTTCTCTTATCGTATTTTTGAACTGATAATCCACTGAATACAAAAGATTTTTAAAATACAAATGGTTTAAATATTTGTGGTATTCCAAATTAGGAATGGACTGAAAAGTGCGGTTGTTATTGATTTTGTTTAGGTTCAAAAAATACTTGATATTTAAGCCATAGTAGTGGTTCTGTGTTTGCAAATAGTAATTCGCCCTAGACATATGCGTAGCGTCTGTAATACGCCTATTGACTTTTTCAAAACGCACATAATCTAAATCATTCATGTATAAAAAGTCAATATAATGCCCATTGTCAATGTTAGAATTCAGATGAAAATACTTTTGTAAGGTGTTCCTGCTAGAGCTTAGAAATTCAAAACCATAGACATTTTGATTTCTCAAATTATAGCGTTTGACATATTTATCATAATTTCTAAAATAGCGTGCATGAAATAAAAATCTATCGTCTTTAGAGTTGATGTAGCGGGCTTCAAAGTTTAAGCCAAAACCCCTTTTATAACGCATTTGTGGGGTAAAGGTCATATCCCATGAATCTCTTGGAGCTAAATAAAAGGGTTGCAAATAAATAAAGCCATCTAAATTAGAAGTGCCAAATTCAGGGTATAAAAATCCGGTGGTTCGCTTGTTGCTAGTGGACATAAAAATATAGGGCAAATACAACACAGGAATGTCGCCGATGTAAATCTTAGGATTCCACATAGACAAATACGATTTTTGCATGTTGAATGAACCTGAAGTAGCGTTAATGTGCCAAATAGGATTATCAATGCTACACCCTGAAGCGCTCATATTTTTGATTTTATATCGCTGGTTTTTCCCACTAGCAATATCTGCACTCACCCAAATCCCACTCACGCTATCTTGAACATAGAAAGGAAAAATAATCTCGTATTTTTCATTCAAACTCAGTTTCACATAATCGGTTTTAATGAGCAAGCCTTCGCCCTTATACACTCTAATGTTGCCTTCTAATAGGGCTTGTTTGTTTTTAGTGTCATAACGCACTTTATCCGCTAGAATATACACATCATAGTTTAATAAAATCGCATTTCCTAAGGCCGTTATAACATTATCTTTAGCGCTCACTCTATCAGCAAGTATTTCAAAAATCTTATGGTTTTTTTTATCAAAGCGTTGCATGGCTACTTCCTTAGCCCCTAATACCCCTAGTAGAAAAACCCCAATCAAACAAAACAAACGCATCATCAATATTAAAACAACACTAAAAGGGTTTGGGTTTTTTCTTCATACCATGCCCTGTAATAAGAGCGATTAAGATTTGAAAACCATAAAATAGGGCATAAAAAAACCATTATCTTTAATGCCAAACGCTTTAGTAAAATAGCCCTACTAGGACAATCCGCCAAATAAATATTGATGATTTTAATCCTAAAAACAAGCTTGCCCAAACTCACCTTACACAGCCACATAAAAAAGATTTCATAAACGCCATATAAAATCATAAAGCAAGTTATTACAAACAAGGCATAATAAATGGGGTTAGAAAGCCAGTTAAACGCTTTTAAAAAATCGCATGCACTTAAGCTATCGCTCAATAAAAACCCCACCAATAAGCAATCGGTTAAAAACGCTAACACACGCCAATAAAAGGGGCATAAACGCACCTTTTCACGCACAAGAAGGGTCTCTATAATCTCTGTTTCTTCTTTTTCTAAAATTTGAGAGCGCATTTAAAACCATTGAGACAAATCATGCTTAAATGTGTGTCTCAACTTCTCATCCTTAAGAGTATTCTTTTAAATTCAATGCCCTAAAACCAATATCCTTGCGATAAAACATGCCTTCAAAATGCACTTTCTGAGCGATTTCATAGGCATTATTCCTAGCTTCTAATAATGATTTTCCCCTACCAATTGCAAACAGCACTCTCCCCCCACTACTCTCAAACACGCCATTATCTTGTTGTACTTCTCCCAAAATCAAATGCCCCTTTTTCTCATCAATAGGGTCAATATAAAGCGTTTGTTTAGTTGAAGAACCACCAGGATAATTCCTAGAAACAAGTGCCACACCCATCACAAATTCTTTAGAAAATTCTACTTCAAGATGGTTCAAATCCCCATTTGCTACAGCCAAACACAAATCTAGCAATGAACTCTCCAAAAGGGTTAAAATAACCTGACACTCCAAGTCTTTAAAACGCACATTCAATTCTAATAGATACGGCTCTAAAACGCCTTCTTCTTCTACCACCATAACCCCAGCTAGTAACACGCCCCTAAAAGGCATACCCTTAGCTTGAAGTTTTTCTAAAATGGGTTTAAAAATATTATTCTTTATCTTTTCTTCTAATTCGCTAGAAGCAACTTTTATAGGAGCAAACGCCCCCATGCCATTTGTAGTTGCCCCCTTATCCCCTTCTAACAAACGCTTATAGACTTCACAAAAAGGCAGCACAATAAAATCATCATTAACTACAAGCGCCATAGCCGAAAGCTCAAAGCCTTCTAAAAAATGCTCTATAATCACATGCCTGTTTTGCCTTAAATATTCTTTAAGGATTTCTAAAGCTTCTTGTTTATCCTTAGCAAGACTCACCCCCTTACCCTGGTATGCCCCATCAACTTTAATCACTAAAGGATAAGAAGCGTTTTGAATATAATCTAGGGCTTCTTTTAGGTCGCTTGTTTCAAAATAAAACGCGCTTTTTATACCACACTCTTTAGCAAAGGCCTTCATATAACTTTTTGAGCTTTCTAATTTAACCACCTCTTTAGAAGCTCCAAAGACCAAAATACCCGCTTTTTCTAACATCTCTGTAAGCCCAAAAGCCAAAGGCTCTTCTTCTGAGATAATAGCTAAATGGATTTGTTTTTCAAGGGCTAATTTAACGATGTCTTTGTAATGCTCGCATTCTAGATTTTCGCCCAAATCTTGAGTGCCACCATTACCCAAACAAAAATAAAGGGCATTCACTCGTTTATCTTGCTGAAGTTTTTGAGCTAAAGCGTATTCTCGCCCCTTGCTTCCCACAATTAAAACATTATAGCTGTTGTTATCTTTCATGCCTTCCCTAAAATGTGGTTTGACCCAAATGACCGCTACTTTTACATGTGCATAAGTTCAAATAACCTACACTAACAAGGCTAGAAGGACTTTATCAGGGGCAGATTCTAAACCCTTTGGGGCTTCAAACAAAAATGCCATCACACAAAAACCACTACCATAGCCTAATTCAATTTTTTCAACGAACTTGCCATCAAATAAGAAACACGAATCATTCAGGCAATAGTTATAATTATACTTGATTTTTAAAAAAATTCTGTGTAAAACAATGCCATAGAAGTCGCTCAACACCAATTCCATAAATTTTATTTTTTTTTAAATCTCTTTTTTACATTTCATCCTTTAGCACTCCTTAATTTCTTAAGGGGGCTTTTAAAGACTTTGGCCTGTTCGTGTTTTATTAAAAAAGCATGTTTAACGCCTTTAATAATACTCATTGTTTTAAAGCTATTTATCATCGTGTTTAAAACTTTGCCTTCTAATAGACTTAATAGCGGCATACTGGCTTTATGCTTTGTTTTGCTATTTTTAGTTTTTGGTGTGAAACACCCCTCGCTAAAGCGAGGAGCTTCCTAACTAAAGCACCCTACTGAATGCTAATACGAAAGGCTTTGCTCTTTAAAGTCTGCAAGGCTATTTCCTAACCCAAGAAGACTTAACCCTTTGCTTAAAATATTACTTGCGGCGTTTATATCTCTATGCTCTATATATCCGCAATTTTGACACAGATATTCTCTATGATTTAATTTAAGCTCGTGGTTGATTTGCCCACAACTATGACAAGTTTTACTCGTATATTGTGGGGGAGCTTTCACTAACAATTTGCCATTATGCTGTTGTTTGTAGTCTAAAAAAGAGATGATTTGATAGAATGAAGTATTTAGTATAGACTTATTAAGCCCACTCTTTTGTTTAACATTTTTGAGTTTGGCTCTTTTGGTCATGTTCTTAATTTGTAAGTCTTCAACTACTATCAATTCAAATTGCTTTGAAAGTTCGCTTGTGATTTTATGGTATCTGTCTAGTTTTTGATAGCTTGATTTATCAAAGGCTTTGTTTAATTTTTTTTGAGTTTTGTAAAAATTACCTCCTAGTTTGATTTTATTTTGTTTAGATTTTAAAACCCTACGGCTTTGTTTTCTTTGTAGTCTTTTAAATTCTTTAGAGTATTTTTTAAAAGAATGTAGTTTAGAATAAGTAGGAATAAGTCGTTTTAGATTGATATTTTCATCTACTTTTAAACCTAGTTCTTTCATGTCTTTTTGGTATTGTTCTAGGTCGGTTAGTTTTTCATATTCTTTTAAATCAACGCTTAAAGCTATATCATAGATATTTAAGTCCACACCGACACAATTTCTAGGCTCTTTAATAGTGTTAAGCTCTTTTTCGTATTCTATGCTAAAACTAACAAAATATTTTTGATGAGAGCAAGAGACTACGATTTGTTTAATCTTAGCATTAAGGGGTAAGTCTCTATGCATACGCATTTTTAAGGGCATTTTCATTAAGTTAAACATCTTAAAGCGTTCGTTAAAGTCTTTGATAGAAAAGCCTTGATTATTCCAAGTAAAACTTTGTTTAGCAAATTTAGAGTTTTTAAATTTAGGAAAGCCCCTATTTTTGACTTTAAAGGCATCTCTTAAGGCTCTTTCTGCATTCATGCGTGATTGTTGAGCGACTACACTACTAAAACTTAAATTCCTAGCTTTTAAATGGTGCTTAATCGCACTATCTAATTCGCTTGATTTTTGCCATTTTCTTTGTTTAGTGGGTAAATCTTTGTTTTTTTCGTATTGCTCTTGTTGTAGATTTAAGCAAATGTTATAGGCTTGGTTATAGACAAAAAAAGAGTGTTGTAATTTGGTCTGTTGCTCTTTGGTAGGATACAAACGAAATTTAAAGCCCTTATTTACTTTCATAGAAAGATTTTAGCATAATTTAGTTAAACTTGGTCTATGAAACAAATTGATAATATTAGACATGGCAGACATTGTGTTTTTTTAATGCATGTGCATTTAGTATTTGTAACTAAATATAGGCGTAAAGCATTCAACAAAGAAGTTATAGACTTTTTAGGTTCTGTATTTGCTAAGGTATGCAAAGACTTTGAAAGCGAGTTAGTAGAATTTGATGGGGAAAGCGACCATGTGCATTTACTTATCAATTATCCACCAAAAGTTAGTGTTAGTAGGTTAGTTAATTCTTTAAAGGGTGTTAGTAGTCGTTTGGTTAGACAACAAAATTTTAAAAATGTTAAAGCTACTTTGTGGGGCAATCATTTATGGTCGCCTAGTTATTTTGCTGGAAGCTGTGGGGGTGCTCCTTTAGAAATCATTAAGCAATATATCCAAGAGCAAGAAACACCACATTAGATTTGCTAACCTTTTGTTTTTAGGTTAAATGACACTAAAAAATAGCCTAACGGCTATTGACGCTTACATCTCCGCCCTAAAGGACGGAGTTTTTCGCTTTGTTGGGATAAAATCATAAAAACTTATATTTAAATCTCTAGCTCTTAGCTGTCTATATACGACTATATGTAAAGCGTTCATAACATTGCCCCTCTTAAAAACGCCGCCCTCTCTCTGTTTTGCTGTGGTATGTAATGACTATAGATAGAGTAAGTGGTGTTTAAATCTTTATGCCCTAACATTTTTGAAACCCACATGGCCTCTTCGCCTTGGCTTAACATAAGGCTGGCGAAGGTGTGGCGTGTGGTGTATATTTTTCTCTTTTCTAAATTCAAAGCATCTAAAAGTTTTGTAAAAGCCTTTTGAAATTCGCGCGTTTTTTGTGGCTTGTCTATGAATATAAAAACGCCTTTTTGAGATTTTTTTAATTCAATTAATGCTCTTTCTACTGGCTCTAAAAGGTCAATCTCTCTCTTGCTAGATTTATTTTTTGGTGTGCTTAATTCCCCTAAAATGTTAAGTGAGTATTCAACATTTATCTTTTTATTAATAAAGTCAATGTCCTTCCATTTTAAAGCTAATTGTTCGCCTGTCCTTAGGCCTGTAAAAAATGCGGTTGTTAAAAACGCTCTTAAAATAGTAGAAGGGCATTCGTTTAAAATTTCCTTGATTTCTTGCAAGTTAAATGGCTTAATCTCTTTGGACTCTTTGGCGTTGTTTAGATTAACTTTAAAATAAGGGCTTTTTTCTAAGTAGCCATGCTCTGTGGCAAAGTCTAAGAAACTTTTTAAAAGGTGGTTTAAAACGATTAGAGAGGATTTTTTAAATTTCTCTAGCGCCTTGTTATGAAAAAAAACCACACGCTCTTGTGTGATTTTAGAAATTTTAGCACTCTCTTTCATTTTCATGGTGTTTAAAATAGATGTGAAGTTGGTCTTAACGCTTAGAAGCGTTGTCTTTTTAAGCCCTATTTTTTGGTTTAAATAGTTTGAAAAAACATGCTCGATGGTTTCATTGCCTTTTAGCTTTTTGGCTCTTTTGTTGGCTCTTGCTTCTTGGCTCTCTTGTGGGTATGTGGCATCGCCTTTTTTTTCATTTCTGTTTAACCTTGTTTTAAGGGTGCTTAATTTTTTTAAAACGCTTTCTATATTTTGGCATGCGTTTAGCTCTCTTATAATTAAAATCATTTCGGCACTGCTGTAGCCTTTTAGCTTATTAGTAAGGCTTATGCGGTGGCGTTTTTTATCCTTTGTGTAGTTTAGATAGGGCGTGTTATTGCGTGAGTAGATGGTGAAATTTTTCATGATTTTACCTCTGCTATTATGAAAATCAAGGCATAAACACACAAAGCTATGAGTGTGTTTATGATAAGTGTTTCTTTTTTGGGGTTTAGCCTTGTTTTTTTTGGCTGTTTAGAATCTATGTTGTATCTAATCATTTTAACCCTCAATACTCTTTTCAAAAATAAATGGCTTGTCTAAAAGCTCGTTTATTTCTTGACCTTGCATTCTTAGGATTTCCTTGTAGATTTCCTTTGCTTTTTGGGGTAGTTCTATTTTTAAAGTATTTTCATGTTTAAAAATATTTAGTTGTAGAGTATATATCCCTAATAAGCTAAAGATTGCATCTTGATTCATGAGATTAGTTTTATAAACTTCGCCACTTGTAGTTAACCTATCTAAAACAATCTCAATTTTTTGTTTTTTAAAATCAAAACCGAATATAATTAGGTCATGTCCTTTTTCTTCGTCATCGATCCGATGTATGAAAGACTTGTAATATGAATCTTTTAAAATTAGTTTTTTTCCTTGCTCTGTGATTTCTCTCGCTGGCTCTTTGGTGGCTTGCTCCTCTTGTATGGTTTTAATGATAGCTTCTGCCATTTTTTCTCTATCGTGTGTAACTAGCCCCTCGTAGTCAATAGAGTAAACGCTCTTTGCTTTCACATCAATGGTTAAAAGTTCGCTCCTGTTCTTTTTGAAAAAAATAAAATCCCCTTTTTTGAAAAAGAGATACGCTGTTTCATAAAATACCGCTTCAATATCTAAGCCTTCAACCATTAAAATGTCGCCATTTTCTTCGGCTTTTAGCTTAATATTGTAGATTCTAATCTTTTTGAATAGCTGGTTTTTTTCTGTGTTGTGTTCATTAAGCCTGTAGGCCTTTTGTCTCTTTTGGCTGTAGAAGTAGATGCTTTTTTCATTTCTAATGAAAACGCCCCCTTTTAGCTCCTCTTCATCGCTATCTGGTAAAAACAAATCCATGTTTTCTTGGTGGTTGTTTTTTGATAGTTTGATGTTGCTTAAATCTGTTGTGCTGTTATTTTCGTTGTCTCTCTTTTGTATTTGTTCTAAAAATTCAACGATTACATTGCCATGCGCCATAAAAGATACTCCTACGCAACTTTCTTGTAGTAGATAGTGTTTCTTAGTCATGCTGTTATAGACTTTTTGGGCTTCTTTTTTTGTCTTAAAGCTTGCGGTGTAGGTTTTGTTGTTTACGCTCCTTTTTAAAATGATTGTCTCATTTTGTAAGGTTAATTGATTACTTTTACACATGGCTCGCTCCTTTTTTTAAAGTTTTAGGCAAGTTTTGAATATACGCCTTAACGCATGCATTGATTTCTTTTGAAAAGTGCTGTCCGCCGTTTTTGGTAGCTAAATAGTAAGCATTTACCCATTGGCTCATTGGCTCTTGCTCTTTAGCGGTTACTAGGTCTATTTGCATTTTTTGGGCTTTTGCTCTCATAAGGCTTAAATAATGCCATGTCTTTGTATCTTTGGTTAAGACAATTTGTCTCAGTTGTTTCATTTCAAAAACTCCTATTTATAGTATTCAAACGCCCCATTTTAGGGCGTTTTGGTTTAAATGTGTCTCTATTCTAAAAATGTTGAAATTGTGTGACAAGAGAATTAAACGGCGTTGGGGTTTTTGGTTTCAAAAAATGCGATATTTTTTCAAATAACCCCTATATACAAGGCTTTTAACCGCTTAAATAAAACTAATTTTAGGGGCTTGTTTTTGGGGTTTTGTAAAGTTTATCATATAAATTTACTCACCCATACAAACCCAACAAAGATGCCTAAATAAGGCGTTTTTAGTTTTGTTTGCTTGCTTTAAGAGTTAGTTTTAGCAAATTAGCTAAAGAATGACAAAAACATGGTTTTAAGAAAATGAGTTTTACAATAAAAATATAATATAAAACAAACTTTCTTAAAAAAATCAAAGAATGCTAGATAAGATTAAAGCAAAAACAACACTTTTATGAAAAACATTTTTTGAGCTGTCAATATTAGAATAAGGTCTTTATTTTTACATTCAAAGTCTGGTTTGAGAGTGTTGTTTAATTAGAGATTTCAAAAACAATGATTTTCTTTAATATTATTTGACTATTATAATTCACCCTATAAACCTTATGGTTAAGGCAATTTAGGTAAATTCTAGGTATCTTTGGGGTTTTCTATGCTTTGGCGTAGGGATTGCATGCCTTTGATTTTCTTTATTCTCTAGCATGCCTGTTACTAACCCCCATTCTATTAATGAGCGTTTAAAACCACTAAGATGCATAAAAGACAATCATTTTCAAGCATAGAGCATGCAAATCTCTCAAACCATTAATGAGATATTTTTCCATGCTATCCTAGTATATTCTTTAAAACACCCACCCATAATTCATAAACACATGCATGTTGTTAAAGTTTTCATTCAAAGCCACTTCGTTGATAGTTTCTTCTGTAAGTAGTTGGGCTTTAATGTTTTGTTTAATAAGTGGCATACTAATTCCTAGAGAGATTTTAGAATGCTTGTAGCGGTAGTTAAAGCCTGTAGTGAAATAGACATTGCCTTTATGCTTGCTAGCGTTAATCATACCATTGAATTGATAGCGGTTATACAAGGCTCTAGCTCCAGCAAAGACTCCAAAAGAAGATTTGAAGTTTTTATCTTTATAGACATTGATAAAGTCTATTAAGAGATTCACTCCACCCCCTACTCCATATTGTTGTGTTTTGTTTAATAAGCCTTGTCTTTTAGAGAAGTTGTAATTAAACATAGCATAGTAAGAAAGACCGATAATGTTGTTGAAATAGTTTTGATAACCTATTTGGGTGTTGAAGCCTAGGGTGGGGTTTTTTAGGGCTTTATTTTGCAAGGCTTGAACACTTTCTAAAAGAGTGGCACTCATGGTGTTTAGAGCATTCTCAAACGCACCTTTAGGAACATCTTGCAATGCCATATCGGCATAATACCTACACTCATCATATAAACGCATTTCTTCAGCAGTACAACCACTATTATTTGAGATATAAGGGTTGTTGTAAGTAGGGTATCCGTAGTAGGGATATCCTATATTTGAAGTATCATTGCCAGCTATTTTTCGATTCTTTAACTGATGGGCTACGGCAACCTTGCCCTGAACGGCACTTTTAACCCCATCATAATATTCGTTACCACCATAATTCGCAGGCAAATCTTGATAATTAATAGGTAATTCATTTGAATTAGCTAATTTCAACCACGCATCAGTGGTAACGCTAGAAAATCCTCCACCTAAATGATAATACTCGCTATAAGTCAAATTGCTATCATGTTTCCAGCCTTTGGTGTGTCCAAATTCATGGAAAAAAGTATGGAACATGTAGCGGTAAGCGTCATTCCATCCGTCATTACCATTGTCTGCAGTATCATTGTATTTTCTCAATAACTCATTAAAATTAGGGTTGATAAAATTCGCATTGACAGCCATATTAGTGGAACTAGCCCAACCAAATGCCCCAGAATACAAACTAACCGCTCTAATAGACAAGTTCCTACTATCTTGTCTGAATTGGTCAACCAAAGATTGCTTGTCAATATTCGTATGATTAACACTTTCATTATCATTGCCATGAAAATTAAATTTTGCATCAAGCATAGCTTCTTTCCATACTTGAGAGTCTAAAGTGCCAGCTAAATTAAGATACATATTGACATAGTTTTGAGCCACATCAGCAGTCATTTTTTGATATTTGGAGCGATTACTATTTGCACTCTCTGGGTTTTGAAAGGTCCCATGAATGTTGGTGGTAATTTTATCTATGGCTTCTAAAACCCTTCTTGTATGGTCGCTAGTATCATTTGGGAGTGTTGTGCCGTTATATCTAAACTCAAAATTTTGCGTGTCCACCTTTTGTAACGCACTATCGCTGAAAGCTGGAATTTGATTTTTATTTAAGGTGATATGCGAACTCGCTTTGATACTATCAAAAGTCGCTAAAGTAACATCTCTATAGCCTTTTTCGTTTGTATCGTCCTTAACCTTAACCACTAACTTCACATTCTTTAAATCATAGGGTAAGGAATTTTTAATATGAATGGTTGAATTGCTTGCATCAAAGGTAGTAGCTATGGGGTTAGTGGTAGAAAAGGTTTGCCCCACAACATTACTATCGGTAAAAAGGGCTGTTGAAGTATAGCTACCTGAAGTAATTTTTGAAATTGTCTTTGGTGTTTGAATAGTGCTAGGGGCATAATCAGGTATTGCATCTAACCCCTTAGCAAGAGGAGCGCATGTTCGACCTGTGCTTTTAACTCTCTCTTCGCACTCTTGCGTTTTACGAGCAATTTCTTCTTGTTGCTTTTCTCGTGCTTGGTCTTTTTGAGCTACAGGGTCAGGCTGTGCTGGGACATCAGCTTGGGCTTGGTCTTTTTGTTCTGAAGTCTTAAGTTGCCCCTCTTCAGAAACACCTTCTACAACCACTGCAGAGGAGGCTGTGGTGCTTTCTTGTTCTGTATTCTTAGCTTGTTGCGTGCTTTCTGTTTGACCAGAACTTACTTGAGAAGGGGTTTCACTTTCTTCATGAGAATGGGCTTCGTGCGAGTGGTTTGAACGGCTAGTTGATTCTTCTTTAGTTGTCTTTCTAGGTTGATAACCCTGCTGATACAAGCCATTCCCTATGATTGATTGTGGGTTTGGGCGTTTTTTAACGCTCTCTGTGATACTAGACATACCTGTTTCAAACCCTGCCTGTATGAAAAATCCGCTTTTTGGATGGGCTTCTAAATTACTCCATAATCCTACAAGTGCTAAACACACACTTTTGCTTAAGTGTGTAAGATTATTCCTAAAATTTTGCCTTTTACTCTCTCTCTCTCTCTCTCGTTTTAGTCATTGCTTATCCTTTAATAATGTCTTATTACTTTGGGCTGATTGTATCCCTTAAAACTTAAAAATCTTTGAAATGAGCTAAGTTTTAGCTCAAAACTCAAGGCATTTTTACAATGATAGGTTTGGTGAGTTTTTTCGTAACTTCATTTGCATGCTCTAGGGCTTCTTGACGGGTTTTATAAGGTCCGATTAAATACTTTGTATTTGCTTTGCCCTTTTCTATTTTATGAGCAAACTTTTCAAATTCTTGCAAAAACGCTTTGTTGGGCGTATGAGCAAAAACCCCTACCTGCAAGTAGTAACTCTTAGGCATTGCAGTGTTTTTGGGTTTCTTCGCTTCTTGTTTGACTGGTTTTTTAAGCCCTTTCTCTTGCTGAGAATGCTTAGTGTGAGCTTGTTTTGAGGCTTTCTTGTTGTCAGTTTGTGCGGGCTTTTTGTCATTTTGTTTTGCTTCTTGCTTAGGCATTTTCTTTAGCTTAGAAGTATGCTCAATGAAATTTGGCTCACTACCTTTATTGTTGGGCGTATCGCTAGGTGCTTTGGTTTCATCACTTTGCATTTTCAAATTCGCCCTATCTTGATTCTTCACATCATCGGCTAGTTTGTCTAGTCTATCTTCTTGTTGAGGGTTGTTAGGAAACTCTAAATTCAAATTTTCAAACTCATCATCTTTTTTCTCGTCTTTAGTGTTGCCTATCTTTTGCATGCCACTATCCGTTTGTAAAAAGGTCTCTTTGGGTGTGGTTCTTGTGCTTTTCCAAAATACCATTAAAAGCACTGCTAAGACAATAATCGCAATCGCTACAATCAAAAGCGCTTTTTTAGCACCACCTCCACTGCTCTCTTCTTCTAAAATAACATCATTCAATCTTTCTTTTTCTTGCATCAAAAATCCTTTCAAAAAATTTTATAAATGCTTTGCCCAAGAACTCCCTCGTTCTTTCGCAAAAACTTCATAGGGTAAAGCTAGAATGTTAAATTCCTTAGGAAACTCGTTGTTAGGAAATATTCTCCACTCTTTAGGCAAACCTTGTGCTAACTTCATAGACAAAGTTTTAACTAATCTTTCTCCTTCGCCAAGCTCTGTATGCCCTTTATGCACATATAAATGCAAATGGCCTGGAGTCTTAGTGTTATAAGCGGTAAAGTTCATAAAGCCTTCTTCACGAAGAAGTAATTGTGCCTTATGATAAAAACGCTCTGGGTTTCTCCCATTATAATCAAACACAATATTTTCTACCTTATTATTACGCAAAATTAAATTGTGTGCGATTTCTATTTCTCTTTTCAAATGTTTTTGAATGAGAGAGCTTGTCAGCATGGCATCTACTTTTTGAAATTTATTGTAATAACACCGCCCCGCATAAATCATTTTTTCACCCAAGCCCGGCTTTTTTTCAAAATAGTGACTCGTGTCTATTTTGATGAGTTTGAGTTCCATTTCTGTCATTACTACTTCCTTTTAAAAGATTGGTTGGCTATACACAGGAAATTGTGCACTTAAAGCCTTTAATTCCTCTTTTACATGCAATTGCAGACTAACATTATCAATATCATTTAAAATATCTGATATTTTATTCCCTATGATTTCAAATTCCTTAGCTCCCATGCCTCTTGCACTTAATGCGGCCGAACCAATTCTTATGCCACTAGTTACAAAAGGGCTACGAGTTTCACCCGGGATTGTATTTTTGTTCACGCAAATTCCGGCATTTCCTAGGGCATTATCCGCGTCTTTTCCGCTATAAGGCTTGTCTAAAAAATCCATTAAAAGCAAATGGTTAGAAGTGCCATCACTCACTAGCTTATGATTTTTTTCTTTTAAAACTTGGGCTAAAACTTGCATGTTAGACTTTACTAATTGTGCATAAGCTTTAAATTCTGGCTTTAAATTCTCTTTAAACCCCACCGCTTTTGCAGCAATAACATGCATTAAAGGTCCGCCCTGAGTTCCCGGAAAAATCGCTCTATCAATCTTAGTGGCTATCTCTTCATTATTAGTTAAAATAAGCCCCCCTCTAGGCCCTCTTAAGGTCTTATGCGTGGTGCTTGAAACCACATGACAATGCGGAAAAGGGTGGCTATGCTCATTAGCTACTACAAGTCCTGCCACATGGGCTATATCGCCTAGTAATAACGCCCCTACTTCATCAGCAATTTCTCTGAATTTCTTAAAATCAATCTCTCGTGGATAGGCTGAAAACCCACACACAATGATTTGGGGCTTAACACTTTTAGCAACTTTAAGCACTTCTTCATAATCAATATAGCCATCTAAACCTACCCCATAAGAGAAGCTTTGATAATGCTTACCGGTTAAGCTCACTTTAGAACCATGCGTTAAATGCCCCCCACAGCTTAAATCCATGCCTAAAATCTTGTCATAAGGTTTTAAAAGGGCGTGATAAACGGCGTTATTAGCTTGTGAGCCTGAATGAGATTGCACATTAGCAAACTGACAATTAAAAAGCTTTTTAGCCCTTTCTATGGCTAGGCTTTCTATTTTATCCACCACTTCACAGCCCCCATAGTAGCGCTTGTTTGGATAGCCTTCGGCGTATTTGTTCGTTAAGACACTTCCCATAGCCTCCATAACACTAGGAAAGGTATAATTCTCGCTTGCTATCATTTCTAAATGTTCGTTTTGACGCTTTAATTCTTCGCCAATAAGTTCAAAAATCTCGCTATCGCTTTGTTCTAAAAAATATGCCATTTACTCTTCACTCTCAACATTAAAATCGTTTTTAACAGGACGCATAGCTGGAAACAAAATCACATCTTTAATGCTCTTAGCTCCGGTTAATAACATGACTAATCTGTCAATGCCTATGCCTTGTCCTGCAGTTGGGGGCATAGCATGCGCTAATGCCCATACATAGTCTTCGTCCATATATTGTGCCTCTTCATCGCCCTTTTCTTTTTCAGCCACTTGAGCCTTAAAACGCTCTAGTTGGTCTAAGGGGTCATTAAGCTCGCTAAAGCCATTAGCAATTTCTCGCCCAGCGATAAATAATTCAAACCTATCAGCGATATTAGGATTATTATCATTGCGTCTAGCTAGTGGGCTAATCTCAATAGGATATTCTGTTACAAAAGTGGGGTTAATGAGTTTATGCTCTACAAAATTATCAAACGCCTCAGCGAGCAATTTTCCATAAGTAAGGTTATTCTCTACTTTGATACCTTTTTCTAACAAATAAGCTAAAAGTTTGTCTTCTTTTTCTAAAATATCCTTACTAATGCCCCCTATTTTTTCTAAAGCGTCTAAATAAGAAATCACGCAAGTTTGGTTAAAATCCACTTCCATGTCGTTATAGACAATTTTTGAAGTTAAATTCAAGGTCTTTAGCAAGTAGTCAAACAATCTCTTGCTTAATTCAATCAAATCTTCATAAGTGTGATACGCCCAGTAAAATTCAATCATCGTAAATTCAGGGTTATGGCTATGGTCCATGCCTTCGTTTCTGAAATTACGATTGATTTCAAACACCGCTTCAAAACCCCCTACAATAAGGCGTTTGAGATATAGTTCTGGGGCAATTCTTAAATACCTTTCAATTTCTAAAGCATTGTGATAAGTTACAAAAGGTCTTGCATTCGCTCCACCAGGAATAGGGTGCATCATAGGGGTTTCTACTTCCAAAAAGCCTTCTGTTTCAAAAAATTTACGCACACTTGAGACAATCAAGCTACGCTTTTTAAACACCTCTTTAACTTCGGGATTAACGATTAAATCCAAGTATCGCTGGCGATAACGCAACTCCACATCGCTAAGCCCATGAAATTTCTCCGGTAATGGCACAATGGCTTTGCTTAAAATATGAAATTCTAGGGCATGGATACTTAATTCGCCTGTTTTTGTAGCAAAAGGAAAACCCTTCACAAACACAATATCGCCCACTTCTAAATGCTTTTTTAAGCTCTTAAACTCATCGTTTAATTCATTTTGTGAAATATAAGCTTGCAAAGTCGTGCTTTCGTCTTCAATCTTAATAAAACATGCCTTACCCATCAAACGCAAGAGCTTGACTCTACCTACAATACTCTCGCATTTTTCTTTGTCTTTAGGCTCTTCTAAATCTTTAACATAAGCGTATTTTTCTAAAAAAGCATCGTTTTTAAGACTTCGTTTCAAGCCGTTTTTATAAGGGTTTTTCCCTTCTTCTCTTAAGCTATTAGCTTTATTTATGCGTTGTTGAATGTATTGATTAGAAAACATATTATGCCTTTAGGGTTGTTCTTTAGTTGGTATCACTCTTGTATTCTTGCTCTAACATTTTTTTGGGTAAATCTTTAGCCTTTTCCTTCAGGACTTCTACCCCCTTATCCATAGCCTTATCAAAAGTTTCTTTAGCGTTATCTTTGATTTCATCGCCCATCTCTTTAAAATTATCTTTAAGATTTTGTTCTGCATGTTTAACGCCATCAAGACGCATGATTTTACTTGCAATGCCTTTCATCGTAGGAAAAATATCGCTTTTTTCCTGCAAGTAAGCGTCAATATTTTTCATCAAATCCATTTTAGAGAGTGCATAAAGAATAAAAGAAAGCACTAAAAAAGTTTTTAAACATGAAAAAATAAAGCCTAACGCCCTATCAATAATGCCTAGTCCACTAAAGACTAAAACCTTGCTTAGCACGACCCCAAGCGTTAAGAAAAACACCCAAGCTAACGCTAACACAAGCAAAAAACCGATGAGATTAGTCATGGTTTCATTTCTTAGATTATACAAATGTTCTGAGAATAACTGACCAATAACAATAGAATACCTAGACGCCAAATACACTCCAAGCACAATCCCTAAAATACCAGCTACTTCACTCACTAATCCATGATAAAACCCCCTAATTCCAAAGGCTACAACTACAACAATCAACGCTAAATCAATATAATTCAAACTCTAAACCCAAACCTTTCTTAATTTCAAAATAACAACGGCGTTTTTTAAAAAACAAACGCTCCCTTAAGCAACTCCAATAAACTTGCACTCTTTTAAAGCCTTGAAATTTGAGAATAATAACACAACTTAAAAAAAACTAGCCTTAATTAGCCAAGCATTCTTTCAGTTACAGCCGACACAACCCTAAAATCCGCCTAATTGTCGTTATAATACCCTATAAAATTTTAAGGTCAGAAAGCATGCGTTTTGTTTCACTTCATACAAACACTTTTTTACTGGCATGTTTATTTGTTTTGAGTGTGTATATTAACACTCTTTTAGATTTATTTAATCTAAACCCCTATATTTCTATCGCACTTAATAGCCTACTAGCTCCATTAAGCATGTTAGCCTTTTTAAAAGCACCTAAAAATCACGCCCTTTTCTTTGGATTTCTTATAGGGGCATTACTCTTTTATTGGAGTGCTTTAAGCTTTCGTTACTCAGAATTTCCTTATTTGTTGCCCCTAATCATTATTCTTGTAGCGTTAGTCTATGGGGTGCTATTTTACTTTTTACTTTATTTTGAAAACCCCTATTTTAGGCTTTTGAGCTTTTTAAGCATAAGCTTTATCCACCCCTTTAATTTTGATTGGCTAGTGCCAGATAGCTTTTTTGCTTATAGTGTGTTTAAAAATGACAAATTATCTTTAGGACTTGTCTTTTTAGCTTGCATTTTCTTTAGCACCTTAAAACCTAAAACCTATAAAATCTTAGGGATATTATGCTTAGCAATCGCTCTCGATTTCAACCTTTTTAAAACAAGCGACTTAAAAAATACTGACAATATCCAACTAGTCTCTACCACAACTCCCCAAAATTTAAAATTTGATTCAAACTACCTTAGCGATATTGAAAATAACATGCTTAAAGAAATAAAGCTCGCCATTAGCCACAAAAAAAATCTCATCGTATTTCCAGAAACCGCCTACCCCACTACTCTAGAAAACTCCGCCTTTAAAGCTGAGCTAGAAAATTTGAGTGATAATATTGCTATTTTAATAGGCACCTTACGCACGCAAGGTTATAATCTCTATAATAGTGCGTTTTTATTTTCTAAAAAAAGCGTTCAAATTACTGACAAGGTCATTCTAGCCCCCTTTGGTGAAACTATGCCCTTGCCAGAATTTCTTAAAAAACCCCTTGAAAAACTCTTTTTTGGCGAGAGCGCTTATTTATACCGCTCTAGTCAAAATTTTAGTGATTTTAAACTAGATAATCTAATTTTTCGCCCCTTAATTTGCTATGAAGGCACTTCTAGACTCGCTTATTTAAACAGCCCTTCAAAAGTTTTTATTGTAATGAGCAATAACGCATGGTTTAGCCCAAGCATTGAACCGAGCCTGCAAAGAATGCTTTTAAAACACTATGCAAGGCGCTATCACAAGGTTATTTTACATAGTGCAAATTTTTCATCTTCTTACATTCTAAGCCCAAGTTTGTTAGGCGATATTCTTTTTAGGAAAACTTTATGATTAGAGCAACTAATATCTCTCACGCCTTTGAAAAACCCCTTTATAGTGGCGTGAATTTACACATTAAACCTAAAGAAAGCCTAGCGATTTTAGGCATAAGTGGGAGTGGCAAAAGCACTCTTTTAAATCATCTAGCCACCATGCTAAAACCAAATAGCGGGATAATTAGTTTATTAGAATATGAAGATATTTATGCCTTAAATTCAAAAAAACTTTTAGAATTGCGTCGCTATCAAATAGGCATCGTGTTTCAAGCCCATTATCTTTTTAAAGGGTTTAATGCTTTAGAAAATTTACAAGTCGCTTCAATTATGTCTAAACAAAGTATTAATCACACGCTTTTAGAAAAATTAGGCATAGCCCACACTCTCAAACAAGGCGTGGGCGAATTAAGTGGCGGACAGCAACAACGCCTAAGCATTGCTAGAATGCTCTCTAAAAAACCAAAAATCATTATCGCCGATGAACCTACCGGAAATTTAGACACCACTACCGCTAATCAAGTCATAAGCATTCTACAAAACTACATTATAGAAGAAGAAGGGGCTTTAGTTTTAGCTACGCATGATGAAAATTTGGCTTTCACTTGCTCACAAGTCTATCGCTTAGAAAAAGAAACTCTAATCAAGGAAAAATAAGAAAATGTTAAAGTATCCTAAAATTGTCGCAGAGTTGAGCGCTAATCATAACCAAGATTTAAATCTCGCTAAAGAAAGCATTTATGCCATTAAAGAAAGTGGTGCGGATTTTGTCAAGCTCCAAACCTACACGCCAGATTGTATGACCTTAAAGGAAAACCCCTTCATCATTCAAGGCACTTTATGGGATAAAGAAAGCTTGTATGAATTGTATCAAAAAGCTTCTACACCCCTAGAGTGGCATGCTGAATTGTTTGAGTTAGCTAGAAAGCTTGATTTAGGAATTTTTAGCTCACCTTTTAGTCTAAAAGCCTTAGAACTTTTAGAGAGCTTAGATTGCGCTATGTATAAAATCGCTAGTTTTGAAATTACTGATTTAGAATTGATTGAAAAAGTCGCACGCACACAAAAACCCATTATCCTTTCTAGTGGCATCGCCACACTGACTGAATTACAAGACGCCATTACTTTGTGCAAAGAAGTCAATCATTTTGACATCACACTTTTAAAATGCGTGAGTGCTTATCCTAGCAAATTAGAAGACGCTCATCTTTTAAGCATGGTTAATTTTGGCGAAAAATTTGGTGTAAAATTTGGTTTGAGCGACCATACTATCGGCTCACTTTGTCCCATTCTAGCCACCACTCTAGGTGCGAGTATGATAGAAAAACATTTTATTTTGAACAAATCTATACAAACCCCAGATAGTGCCTTTAGCATGGATTTTAACGAATTTAAAAACATGGTTAAAGAAATCAAACAAAGCGTTTTGGCCCTAGGAAAAGAAGAGTCAGAAATTGATAAAGGGACTTTAGAGAAACGAAGAATTTTTGCTCGCTCTTTATTTGTGATTAAAGATATTCAAAAAGGCGAAGCTTTTACTAGTGAGAATATCAAGGCGTTGCGCCCAAATCTTGGCCTACACCCTAAATTTTACAAAGAAATTTTAGGCAAAAAAGCAACAAAATTTTTAAAAGCTAACACCCCCTTGCAAGCTGATGCTATAGAACATTAATTTTATTACAAAAAAAATAACATAAAGCCATAGAGCATAAAATAATACAGAAAAACTGAATATGTTTTAACATCTAGTATATTTCAAAATAGCCACACAGCTTGGATAATCAAAACACATGAAAAACTTTTTAAAGTGATTTTTATAATAGAAACGAATTATTTATAAATAATAGTTGTTAAGCTTTACATATATTCTAACAACAAATTAGAACAACTTCTATGCGATTAAGTAAGGGGCTAACAAACCCCTTTGCTACAGAAAGTATTGGACTCTATTAGCATTGATTAAAAACTACTTTTAATCAACTATATTAGACACACCCTACTTGACCTTTTCAAGATACTCTTCTGTTTCAGTATTAACCTTAATCACTTCGCCTTCTAAGACATGGAAAGGCACTTGCACCACTGCACCTGTTTCTAAGGTCGCTGGCTTTTTACTCGCACTTGAAGTGTCGCCCTTAAAATTAGGAGCGGTTTCTACAATCTTTAGAGCCACAACCTGTGGCACATCTACCGAAATGGCCTTGTCATTGTGTAACAAAACTTGCACTTGCATGCCATCTAACATCCATTTAGAAGCATCGCCCACTTGAGAGTCATTCAAAGCAATTTGCTCATAACTTTCTATATCCATGAATTGATAAGCATCGCCATCATGATAGAGATATTGCATCGTCTTTTCTGCTAAGTTTGGCTCCTCGCACTTATCCCCAGCATGAAAAGTCTTCTCAATCACCTTACCATCCAAAAACGACTTGATTTTTGCACGCACAAATGCCGCACCCTTACCGGGCTTAACATGTTGGTATTCTACAATTCTATAAGGAACACCGCCTAATTCAATTTTCAAGCCTTTTTTTAGCTCGCTCATGCCAATTGCCATTTTATTTCTTTCCTTGTTTGATTAAATTTTATTAGAACTGCCCAAGAGCTTCATACGCTCTTTAACCACATTCTTGAGAGCCAATTGAGCTGGAGCAAAGAACTTTCTCAAATCAAACTGACTCTTATCTTCATTGCCTATCCTACGCACTTCTGCTATGAAAGCAATCCTTAAATCCGTGTCGGTATTAACCTTATTAATGCCCCCCTTCACTGATTCTTGCAAAAACTTAAAAGGCACACCCTTAGAACCTTTTAAATCACCTCCAGCATCCAAATAAGCCTTTCTCACATCATCAGGTATCGCACTCGCCCCATGCAAAACTAAGGGAATATTTGTTAGCCGCTTTACTTCTAATAAACGCTCAAAGTCTAGCTGTGGTTCACCCTTGAATTTAAACGCCCCATGACTTGTGCCAATGGCTGGGGCTAAGTAATCCACTTGAGATTCTTTGACAAACTGCTCTGCTTCTTTAGGGTTTACTAATACAGCATCCTTTTCATCTACAGAAATATTGTCTTCAATTCCCATTAAACGCCCTAATTCTGCTTCCACGCTCACTCCAGCATTATGTGCCATTTTTACCACTCTAGAAGTCAATTCTAAATTTTCTTCAAAAGCATGATGAGATGCATCAATCATTACAGAGGTAAAGCCCGCTCTCACGGCATTCTCACAACTCTCAAAAGTTGTTCCATGGTCTAAGTGTAAAGCTACAGGAATGTGGGGGTAGCGTTCGCACATAATTTTTACCATGCCTACTGCCATATCAATTCCCATGTATTTAATCGCCCCTTCACTCGCTTGAATGAAAAGCGGAGAATTTTCCTCATTACCTGCTTCAAAAATAGCGTTCAGCATTTCAAAATTAACAAAATTAAATGCCCCTACCCCATAGCCTTCTTTATGAGCTTTCAATAAAATTTCATTACCATTAACTAGCATAATAAATACCTCATTAAATCACTTGGCTTATTTGTTGATAACAATTTTAGCTTGCTTCCTTAGTTGCTCAATTTTTTGATTCATACGCTCTTGGAAACGCTTTTCTTGTAGCATTCCTTGAATGGTAGGTTTAGCCTGCTCGTAAGTATAAGTCGTAGGATTATCTTTTGAAATCAAGTAGATGACATGATAGCCAAACTCTGTTTTAACAGGGGTTTTAGTGTAATTACCTGGAGTCAAAGCAAAAGCTGCCTTAGAAAAATCTGGAGCCATCTGATTTTTTTGAAATTTACCCAAATCGCCGCCATTTTGTGCATTCTTACTATTAGGGTCAATAGTATCACGATTAGCTAATTCAATAAATTTGGCTTCCTTTTTGGTCTTAGGCTGTTTGTCAATTTCAGAAATAATTCTCTTCGCTTCATCTTCGCTCTTGACTAAGATATGTCTTGCGTGAGCTTCTTGCTTAACAAAAATTTGGTCTTTATTAGCATTGTAAAAATCTTGCATTTCCTTCTCAGGAATTTTAACTTTTTTCACTTCCTCAGCCTGTTTTTTCGCCCAAAATTCCACTAAGGCTTGCTTTTTTACCGCATCAATCATCGCCTTAAACTCTGGAGTGCTATCTAGCTTCTCTGTCTTGGCTTCATTCTCTACTAAAACGGTGCGAATGGCTTGCTCAATGAGAGCTTCTTTTTCATTATCTTTGAGCTTGTCAAAATCAAAATTTGGGTTGCGTTGCTTAATCATGTCAAAATCACTCTTAGTGATTGGCTTACCATCTACGGTAGCTAACACACTATTTGCTGAAGCACTAGTTGTCTTTTTTGCGTTATTAGTAGGCTTAGCCACTAAAAACGATGCGCTTAACACACTTACTAACGCTAAACTTAAGATACCTTTTTTCATTGTGTTTACTCCACTTAAACTAATTTTCATAATCAAACTCGCATTATAGCAAGTTTAAATCAAAAGTCTATATTCTTTTGATTAATCCTTAATCAAACTTTAAATATAGATGAGATTAAGGAACTTTATGCTTAAATTACCCCTTAAAGTCAAGTTAAAAGTGGGGCTTCATTCAATGGTTTCCTATTTGTCTATTCTTTCTAAAAGCTCTAAAGATTTTCTAAGCATTAGAATGCTTATTCTTAATCTTGCTCCCTTAGTTGTAGCCATAGCGTTTTTTGGAGCTATTTTTTACTACTACAATGATAATATCGTTAGCTATTTTGAAAGTTTGCTACCCCAATCCTTGAGTGCTTATACCCATTCTCAAGGCATTTTTGCAAGTTTGTTTGCATGGGTTCTTAAGATATTAGTGTATGTGCTTATCTTTTGGATAGTGATTCTTTTAAGCTTAATCACTAATATTTTTATGTCTATTTTTTATACCCCCTTGGTTGTCTCTTACTTACATCAAAAATATTATTCTCACATCGTTTTAGAAAGTTTTGGCTCAACCCTTTTTTCTACCAAGCATTTTATCAAAGCATTAATTCTTATGCTTTTCTTTATGGCACTTTTAACGCCCTTATACTTCATTCCCCTTATCGGTATCTTTTTTTCTATGATTCCACATTTTCTCTTCTTCAAAAACACGATGAATTTGGATATAGGAAGCTCTATTTTTAACGCTAAAGATTATCAAAAATTACTCAAACAGCACAAACTCAAGCATTATCGTTTTTCGTTTTTTTGTTATCTCTTTTGTTTAATCCCTTTTTTCAACTTCTTTGCAACTTTATTACAAACCATTATGCTAACACATTACTTTTTTATCCTAAAAGAACAGCAAGAACCTAAATGACAGATTTTTTACAAGAGCTCAATAGCCCCCATATCAAGGACTTTTTCTTATTGTTTTTAAGGGTTAGCGGTGTGCTATCTTTTTTCCCTTTTTTTGAAAATAATTTAGTGCCATTATCGGTGCGTGGAGCCTTGAGCCTGTATGTGAGTGCGATTTTTTACCCCAGTTTAGCGTTTTCAAGCTTCACTTACACGCCTGAGAGTTTTATCATTGCATGCTTATGTGAGCTATTTTTAGGGGTGTGTGCATCTATCTTCTTACAGATAGTCTTTTCAAGCTTAGTGTTTGCAACCGATAGCATTAGCTTTTCTATGGGACTCACTATGGCAAGTGCTTATGACCCCATTTCTGGCTCACAAAAACCTATTGTAGGACAAGCCCTTTTATTATTAGCGATTTTGATTTTACTAGACTTGTCTTTCCACCACAAAATTATTTTATTTGTGGAGCATAGTCTAAAGGCTGTTCCTTTAGGGCAATTTATTTTTGAACCTGAGTTAGCTAAAAGCATTGTGAAAGCCTTTTCACATCTCTTTGTGATAGGATTTTCTATGGCGTTTCCTATTTTGTGCTTAGTGCTATTGAGCGATATTATTTTTGGCATGATTATGAAAACACACCCCCAATTCAACCTACTTGCTATCGGTTTTCCAGTTAAAATTGCGGTTGCGTTTGTCGGCATTATTTTAATCACTTTTGCTATCATGGGGCGTTTTAAAGATGAAATCAGCCTAGCCTTTAGCACGATTAGCAAAATATTTTAAAGGATAAAACATGATTAGTTTTAAAGAAGCCCTAAAAATCAACTCTAGCATTCCCCTAAAACCCTTAGAAATAGAGACTATCTCTTTATTTGAAAGCGTAGGGCGTGTTCTAGCCAATGATATTATTTGCACCCATGCTTTGCCCAAATTTAATCAAAGTGCCATGGATGGCTATGGTTTTAAAACACAAGATTTAGGCAAAAAAACTAAAGTCATTAAACACATCTTTGCTGGAGAAAATTCAAGCTCTTTAGAAATCAAAGAGAATGAATGCGTTAAAATTATGACCGGAGCTATGGTGCCAAAGGGCGTAGAAACTATCATTCCTATAGAATGCATGCTAGAGAGCGATAAAAATTTCGCCCTAGCTCCCAAAGACTTCAAAACTAATGCTAATATCCGTTTAAAGGGCGAAAACGCTTCCTTAAACAGCGTTCTAGTAACCAAAAATACCCATTTGAATTATGGGCATATCGCACTCATTGCATCTCAAGGATTAAGAGAAATCAAAGTGTTTAGAAAATTAAAAATCGCCCTATTCAGTAGTGGCGATGAATTAGTGCCTTTAGGGCAAAACGCCTTAGAACACCAAATTTATGATGTCAATTCAGTAAGTATTTTTAACATGCTTAAAAACTATAACACGCATTTTTTAGGCATTTTAAAAGATGATAAAGACTTACAGCTCAAACAACTTGAATTACAAGACTATGATGTTATCCTTTCAAGTGCAGGAGTGAGTGTGGGGGATAAAGACTTTTTTAAAGACGCTTTGAAAGAAAAAAACGCCCTATTTCATTATGAAAAAGTCAATCTCAAACCCGGAAAACCCATAACTTTAGCTCAGCTTGATACAAGTATTGTTGTGGGCTTACCCGGTAATCCTTTGAGTTGCTTATTAGTTTTACGCACTTTGATTTTACCCCTACTAGAGCGACTATCCTTAAACAAAGACTTTGGGTTAAAAACCTTCAAGGCTAAAATTAATGCCCCCCTAAAGCTTAAAGGCAAACGCACGCACTTGATTTTAGGCAACTATTTAGAAAACAAATTCATTCCCTACAATAATAATCATTATGAAGCCGGAGCCATTCAAGCTCTAGCACAGGCTGATACAATCGCTTTAATTGATGAAGGAGTAGAATTAGTTCAGGGCGAAATTGAAATTTTAAGGTTTGAAAATTAACCCCTTAATTTATCCAAATCCTAATTCTTACACTTATACATTCAAAATGATATAATTATGTGATTCTGAAAAACCCCTACTTAAAAGGTTCTGTCTGTGGATAACTATACCTATAGTGAATTATTAAAAAGCTTACAAAACAAATGCGACAATATCGCTCAAATCATCAAACCTGATGAGATTAAGCAAGAATTAGAACGCATTCAAAAAGAGCAAGAAGACCCTAATTTTTGGCAAGACGCTTTGAAAGCTAGAGACATCAATAAAGAAAAGGTGCGTTTGACTCGTTTGCTAGAAACCTATCAAAAAACCCAAAACGCTTTAGATGAAAGCCTAGAATTATTTGAGCTCGCTCAAAATGACAACGATGAAGCTACCCTATCCTTACTTTATGAAGAAGCCCAAGACTTAGAACACAGCGTTCAAAAAGTAGAGATTGAAGTCATGCTTAGTGGTGAAAATGATAACTCAAACGCCATTATTACCATTCAGCCGGGTGCTGGGGGGACTGAGAGTCAAGATTGGGCGAGCATTTTATATCGCATGTATTTGAGATGGGCAGAAAGAAGGGGCTTTAAAAGCGAGATTTTAGACTATCAAGATGGCGAAGAGGCGGGTATTAAAGGGGTAGCTTTTATCATTAAAGGCGAAAACGCTTATGGCTATTTGAAAAATGAAAGCGGGGTGCATAGGTTAGTTAGAATCTCACCCTTTGATGCGAATGCCAAACGCCATACAAGTTTTGCAAGCGTGCAAATTAGCCCAGAATTAGATGATGGTATTGATATAGAAATTGATGAAAAAGATGTGCGTTATGATTATTATAGGGCTAGTGGGGCGGGCGGTCAACATGTCAATAAGACAGAGAGTGCAGTAAGAATCACGCATTTTCCAACAGGCATTGTGGTGCAATGTCAAAATGACAGAAGTCAGCACAAGAACAAGGCGAGCGCTTTAAAAATGCTTAAATCTAAACTTTATGAATTAGAATTAGAAAAACAACAAAATAGTGCCAAAAACGAAGAAAAAAGCGAAATTGGCTGGGGACATCAAATTAGAAGCTATGTTCTAGCCCCCTATCAGCAAGTCAAGGACGCTCGCTCAAATAGTGCCTATAGCAATGTAGAGGCGATTTTAGATGGCGATATTGATGAAATTTTAGAGGGTGTTTTGATAGCTAAAGCTTAAGTATGCTAGAATTACAGCAATTGGCTACGAATATGGAATGCTTTGATAAAATGCGATTTTATGTGAGGAATTAAAAATGACACAAGAAGAACTAGATGCTTTAATGAATGGTGGCAACCTAGAGAGCTTAGATGACATAAAAGAATCCACCAACAATTCTCATAACGATTCACAAGAAGAAGACTCTAAAGATAGTGAAAAAATGACTGTCAAAAAAGAAGATGCTGAAAAATATGGTAAGATTAGCCCTAATGAGTGGCCACCACCTCCCCCTACTGAAGAGCATAAAATCGTGCATCAATTAGATGATGTTACAAGAGATTCTGAGGCTAAAGCAACACAGATTTTTGACCAATTAGATTTAATTGGTGCGGGTGCAGATAAAATCGTTAAAATGGTGAAAAAAATCCAAGAACCCCTAAAAAAACACCAAGAGATTTTTGAGAATTTACATACCAATTTTCCTAGCATTGAAGCTTTTAAAAACGCCTTAGAAGAGCAACAAGAAATGTTAACCTCTCTCAAAACCATTAAAGAAGAAGCTGAAGGATGTTCTGATGGCTCCATGCAAGCTATGGATATTATGCAGTTTCAAGACATTCATCGCCAAAAGATTGAAAGGGTCGTTAATGTCATGCGTGCACTTAGTCAGTATATGAACTCTTTATTTGAGGGCAAGATTGATGATTCTAAGCGTGTGAGTTCTGCCACTTATATCGCTGGTGATGAAAAAGAAGATTTAGCGAGCGCTGATGATATTGAAGCCTTAATTGCTTCTTTTGGAGCTAAGTAATTTTGAATAAAATTGCTGAATTGCTCTCTCCAGCGGGTAATTTAAAAAAACTTAAAATCGCTTTGAATTATGGTGCCGATGCGGTTTATGGGGGAGTAAGTCATTTTTCCTTACGCAATCGTGCGAGCAAAGAATTTACTTTGGATTCATTTAAGGAAGGGATTGACTACGCCCACAGCTTAAATAAAAAAGTCTATGCCACGATTAATGGCTTTCCTTTTAACGCCCAACTCAAACTCTTAGAAGAGCATATTTCTAAAATGGCAGAGCTTAATCCTGATGCTTTTATCATCGCTACTCCTGGTGTTGTAAGATTAGCTCAAAAAATCGCTCCAAACATTCCTATCCACTTATCTACACAAGCAAATGTTTTAAATGTGCTTGATGCGCAAGTGTTTTATGATATGGGGGTTAAGCGCATTGTGTGTGCGAGAGAATTAAGCCTAAATGATGCCATTGAGATTAAAAAAGCGTTGCCTAATTTAGAATTAGAAATCTTTGTGCATGGGAGCATGTGCTTTGCATTTTCTGGGCGTTGCTTGATTTCAGCCTTACAAAGTGGGCGTGTGCCAAATCGTGGCAGTTGTGCGAATGATTGCAGATTTGATTATGAATATTATGTGAGAAACCCCGATAATGGCGTAATGATGAGACTTGTTGAAGAAGAGGGTGTAGGCACACATATTTTCAATGCCAAAGATTTAAATTTATCAAGTCATATTGCTGAAATTCTAAGCTCTAATGCCATTAGCGCACTTAAAATTGAAGGGCGCACTAAGTCTGATTATTATGCCGCACAAACCACACGCATTTATCGCTTGGCTATTGATGATTTTTATCACAATATCCATCGCCCTAATTTCTATGCTGATGAATTGAACACGCTTAAAAATAGGGGCTTTACCGATGGCTATTTAATGCGAAGACCCTTTGAAAGGCTTGATACACAAAACCACCAAACAGCCATTAGTGAGGGAGATTACCAAGTTAATGGCGAGATTACTGAAGATGGACACTTTTTTGCATGCAAATTCACCACTACCACCAACATCGCCTATGAAATCATCGCCCCAAAAAACGCCACTATCACGCCCATTGTCAATGAGATTGGCAAAATTTATGCATTTGAAAAGCGCTATTACTTGGTGCTGTATAAAATTCTTTTAGAAAATAACACCGAATTAGAAACTATCCATAGTGGGAATGTCAATCTAGTGCGTTTGCCAGCCCCTTTGCCCGCTTTTAGTTTTCTGCGCACTAAGTTAGGGTCTAAGAGCTTGAATTAATTATAGCTTTAAGTAAGATAGAGTATTCTTTTAAATGACTATTTTAAAAAGAGAAACACCATGCAATTAGAAACAATCACGCTCGCTAACATTTATGAAGAACAGGGATTTCAAGAAGAAGCGTTACAAATTTATACCAACATTTTAAAAAAAAATCCTAACCATAAAGAAGCTTTAAAACATGTGGAACGCTTGGCAAAAGTTCCCAAAGATACTGAAAGCACTAATGAAAACACTCATGCTTATCTCAAAAAAGACTTTGAGCCAGTCTTAAATCCGACCCTAGAAGAACACTATTTAAACTTTATCAAAGGAAGTGGTTTGAGCTTAAATACTTTAGAAAAATGGCTTGTAGAATGGAATTAAAAAATATTATTTCAGAAACCCTTAATGAAATTCAAAAAGTGGCTAAAACCATAGATGACGAATTTGATGTTACTAAAAAGGTGTCGTCATTTTTCAAAACGCCCCCTTGCTTGCAAAACGCACAAAATACAAATGAAACAACAAATACCACCTTAGAACAAGAAAGTGTCTCTAAAACTAATCAAAAGATGGAAAAAGAAGAAGAAACACAAGAAAAAATTATAGAAGAAACCATAACAGAGACTTCCGAGAAAACTTGCGTTTCAAACGAGCAAGTTTTTTTAAAAGATTTATTAGACAGAACCCTAGTACTATTTAAAGGAATGCAAGCCTTAGAGCCACAAGAAGCCATAGAGCGTTTGGATTTGGTGGTGCATTTTTTAGAATATCAATTGAGCGTGCTTGAGAAGCGTTTGGAATTTTTAGAACAAGAGCCTAAAGAGTGCTAAGTCTTTTTAGCTTTTTGTTTTTAGGTTATCTTTAGTAAGAAAGTGTTAGAATTAAATTTTTAATAACATTATGAAATCAAAGTTTGTGGTTTTAAAGACTTATAAAATTCAAATATAATGAAGGAGTTAGCTAAACATGGTAGAAGTTTTAATGATAGAAGATGATATTGAATTAGCCGAATTTTTGAGCGAATTTTTATCTCAACATGGCATTCATGTAACTAATTATGATGAGCCATATACCGGCATTAGTGCGGCTAACACACAAAATTATGATTTGCTTTTATTGGATTTAACCTTGCCTAATTTAGATGGCTTAGAAGTGTGCAGACGCATTTCCAAACAAAAACATATCCCTATTATTATTTCTTCGGCAAGGAGTGATGTAGAAGATAAAATTAAAGCGTTAGATTATGGGGCTGATGATTATATTCCTAAGCCCTATGACCCTAAGGAATTATTAGCCCGTATTCAATCTCTACTCAGACGCTCTAGCAAAAAAGAAGAGAGCAATGAACAAGGCGATTTGAGTGTCTTTAGAGTGGATAAGGATAGCCGAGAAGTCTATATGCATGAAAAGAAGCTAGACTTAACCAGAGCGGAATACGAAATCCTTTCTTTATTGATTAGCAAGAAGGGCTATGTATTCAGTCGTGAATCTATCGCCATAGAGAGCGAAAGCATTAACCCTGAAAGCTCTAATAAGAGTATTGATGTGATTATTGGTCGTTTGCGTGCTAAAATTGAGAAAAACCCCAAACAACCACAATACATTATTTCCGTTAGGGGAATTGGCTATAAACTAGAATATTAATGCCAGTTCAGAATTAAGGAGTAAGGGGCTTTGCGTTTTTCTATCTTTTCTAAAGTCATCATTTTATTTTTGATAACGCTCTTTAGTTTTGGGGCGTTCGCTTACTACTTTGTGTATTCTCAAATGAATCATGAAAGCCATCAAAACGAAATGCGCCACTATCAATTTGTTACCACGATTAATGAGATTTTGAATAACTACTCTGATTATGGAACCGTAGAGGACTATCTCTATAAAATCGGATTTAGAGAAACCACGATAGATAATTTAGAAAAAATTTTAGCTAAGAGACGCAGTCAAATTTTACGCCATAGAGAAATAGGGCATGCGGAGGTGTTTAAATTCAGCGATAAGGTTTTTATCCTTTTAAAAAAGAACGAACATTTTGTGCTTTATAAAGACTTGCATTCCATTTCATACAGAAATTATTTCTTTGCGATTACAGCAGGTTTACTACTCATTTTACTACTCTTTTTATTTGTTTTACAAAGCTTGTTGCCCTTAAGAGAGTTACGCATGCAAGTGCATCGCTTTGCTAAGGGCGATAAAGAGGTTATCTGTAAAAGCGACCAAAAAGATGAAATAGGAGATTTAGCTAACGAATTTGACAATTGTATTCAAAAAATCAATGCCATGAATGAATCACGGGTTTTATTCTTACGCTCTATCATGCATGAATTACGCACGCCTATTGCTAAAGGTAAAATACTCACCGCTATGCTAGAAGAAGAGTTGTTTCAAAAACGCTTCACATCTATCTTTGACCGCCTTAACATGTTGATTGAGCAATTCGCTCGTATTGAACAACTCGCTTCTAAAAATTATACGAGCAATAAAGAAAAATTTTTAATGAGTGATTTAATGGATAGGGTTGAAAAAATGCTTTTAATTGATGAGACTAAAGAAAGCCCTATCCATTTATCTTCTTCACACTACATTATTGAAGCGGACTTTGACCTGTTTTCTATCGTGCTAAAAAACATGATAGACAATGCTATCAAATACAGCGATGACAAACAGGTTTGTATAGATTTCATAGGAAATGACTTGGTCGTTTCTAATTATGGAGAGCCTTTAAAAGAAGATTTTGAAAAATACCTACAGCCTTATTTTAAAGCTGCTAATCCTAGCGAAGCCCATGGTTTTGGACTTGGCATGTATATTATTAAAAATGCCTTAGAAGCTATGGGGTTGGAATTGAGTTATCATTACAGCAAAGGGAAAAATTGTTTTAGCATTCATGATTGTGTTTTCAATAATTTTTGCGACTTAGAAGACAATGAAGAAGCAGTTACCCCCCCCCCCCCAGAAAAAATCAAAAAGATAGAAGAAGTCAATTTTGGAACTAAAAGCTAAGAGTTTAATTTTTTTAATAAAGAGAGACGATGTTTAAGAGACTACGCCGTATGCGTTCTAATCAAAATTTAAGAGATTTAGTAACAGAAATCAGATTAAACATTAAAGATTTTATCGCCCCCTTATTTGTCATAGAAGGCAATAATATTAAAAACGAGATTAGCTCTATGCCTGAAGTGTATCAAATGAGTATTGAACATGTTTTAAAAGAGTGCGAAGAATTACAAAGTTTAGGTATAAATGCAATCTTACTTTTTGGCATACCTAAAGAAAAAGACACGCTAGGTAGCCATGCCTTAAATGAAAATCACATTGTAGCAAGAGCGACTAGAGAAATTAAAAAACGATTTCCTAATCTTGTAATTGTGGCGGATTTGTGCTTTTGCGAATACACAGAGCATGGGCATTGTGGGATTTTAGAAAATGGCTGTGTTAATAACGATAAAACGCTAGAGATTTTAAACGCTCAAGGGATAATCTTAGCAGAAAGTGGGATAGATTTGCTTGCTCCAAGCAACATGATGGATGGGAATGTGCTAAGTTTAAGAAAAGCCCTAGATGGTGCAGGTTTTTCGCATATGCCTATTATGAGCTATTCTACTAAATTTGCTAGTAGCTATTATGGGCCTTTTAGAGATGTGGCAAACTCCACGCCTAGTTTTGGGGATAGAAAAAGCTATCAAATGAACTATGCCAACAGAAAAGAAGCCCTTTTAGAAAGCTTGGAAGATGAAAAGCAAGGGGCGGATATTTTAATGGTAAAGCCCGCTTTAGCGTATTTAGATATTGTTAGAGAAATTAGAAATCATACTTTACTACCCTTAGCGGCGTATAATGTGAGTGGGGAATATGCGATGTTAAAACTCGCTCAAAAGCACAACTTAATTAATTATGAAAACACTTTATTAGAAACGATGACTTGCTTTAAAAGAGCGGGCGCAGATATTATTATTAGCTATCATGCCAAAGAAGTAGCAATTTTATTAAGAAAGGAATTAAATGGGAAGAGCATTTGAATACAGACGAGCCGCTAAAGAAAAACGCTGGGATAAGATGAGTAAGATTTTTCCTAAACTTGCTAAAGCTATCACTCTAGCGGCAAAAGAAGGTGGGGGAGACCCAACTACTAACGCAAAGCTTCGCACAGCCATTTTGAATGCTAAGGCACAAAACATGCCTAAAGACAATATTGATGCAGCCATTAAAAGAGCCACGAGTAAAGAGGGTAATTTAAGCGAAATCACTTATGAAGGCAAGGCAAATTTTGGTGTGCTAATTGTTATGGAGTGCATGACAGATAACCCTACTAGAACCATTGCTAATCTCAAAAGCTATTTCAATAAAACTCAAGGGGCAAGTATTGTGCCTAATGGCTCTTTAGAGTTTATGTTTAACAGAAAAAGCGTGTTTGAATGTTTGAAGAGCGAAGTAGAAAATCTGAAATTAAGCCTTGAAGATTTAGAACTCGCCTTAATTGATTATGGTTTAGAAGAATTAGAAGAAATAGAAGATAAGATTATTGTTAAGGGGGATTATAATAGTTTTAAACTTTTAAATGAAGGGTTTGAAAGCTTGAATCTACCTATCTTAAAAGCTGGTTTGCAACGCGTTGCTACAAGCCCTATTGAATTGAATGATGAGCAAATGGAATTAACTGAAAAATTGCTAGATAGAATTGAAGATGATGATGATGTGGTGGCACTTTATACAAATATTGAATAAAAGAAGAGCCTAGACTTCAAAACTAAGCTCTAAAAGAACCTTTTTCCTACTCGCTCGCCCCCCAAAAAAGGACTTACTACTAATATCTAATGCTTATTATGAATCATTTCTAACATCTTGCAACTACTACTAAAGCCCAAAGAACACCCTTCTTTGTAAAATGAAGCCGCTTTAGGCAAATCTTTTGTGGCACCCTTACCATTGAAATACATAGCCGCAACATTATGACAACCACTTCCATCCTTTAAATGGCAACCCTTTTTATAAAGAGCCATGGCTTGCTGTTCATTTTTGCCCACATGTATACCGGTCTCATACATGTAGCCCAAGCCCACACAACTTGCCCCATTCTTTAAATGGCAACCTCTTTTGAAACTCGCGAGAGCTTTTTTTAAATCTTTTTCTACACCTTTTCCGTTTCTATACATATGCCCCACAAGATTACAACTAATCCCATAATCCAATCTGCATGCTTTCTGAGCATAATAAAAGGCCTTAGAATAGTCCTGCTCGACACCCACACCATTAAAATACATAAAACCTAAACCACCACAGCTCACTCCACCCATAAGATGGCAACCCCTTCTATAGTAGGACATCGCCCTTGAAAAGTCTTTTTCCACCCCATCGCCATCCTCATACATAGAACCTAGGCTAGCACAACTAAGATTGTCTTTCAGACTACAACCCCTCTTATAGTAATCAACAGCCCTTGAAAAATCCTGCTCCACACCATCGCCATCCTCATACATAGAGCCTAAAGTCGTGCAACTAACACCCACTCTCAAATTACAACCTCTCTTGTAAAAAGATACCGCTTGCTGATAATTTCCATTCTTAAGGGCTTCATTACCTTTCTTAAGATACCCCTCACCTGTTGTAGCCATCAAACCACTAAGGCAACCTACCACTACCATCAACATAAAAACCAATTTTTTAGTCCGGCTGTTTATCATTGTATTCCTTAAAAACTATAAGTCTAAACTCCAAAAGGCATCTGAATTCAATAAAACCCCACCAAAGTAAAAACTCCAATCTAATTATGTTATTATAGTATAATATTACTCAACTGAATAAAATTCTTTGATTTAATTTTCTAAGAATACCAAACAAAATATTGGGCTTTGAGCCTACATAGTTGGGAAACAAGAGAGTAACAAAAGATGAGCGTGGTCATTCCTATTGTTGTAGCCTTTGATGATAATTATTGTATTCCAGCTGGTGTGAGTTTATATTCCATGCTAGAGCATGCCAAAAAAGAAAGAGATAATCAAAAGCTTTTTTATAAAATCCATTGCTTAGTGGATCATTTGAGCGTAGAAAATACAGAGAAACTACAACAAACCATAGCTTGTTTTAGCCATTTTTCTAGCATAGAATTTTTAGATATTTCAGCTCATCAATCTTCTTGTGTTGCATCAATAGAGCCTTCTGTGACTGATAAAATCAATCAAGCTTTCTCACAGCTCAATATTTATGCTAAAACCCGCTTTTCTAAAATGGTTGTGTGCCGCTTGTTTTTGGCTTCACTCTTTTCCCCATACGAAAAAATCCTAATGTTTGATGTAGACACTTTGTTTTTAAATGATATAAGCGAAAGCTTTTTTATCCCCATAGAAGAATATTATTTTGGAGCCACTAAGGATTTTTCTTCCCCAAAGAGTCTCAAACATTTTCACAATATAAGAGAAAAAACCCCACGCGCTACCTTTTCTCTCTATGAGCATTACCTTGCCAAAGAAGATTTGCAAATCATTTTAGAGCATAATTACAATGTTGGATTTTTAATCGTTAATTTGAAACTATGGCGTGTTGATAATTTGGAAAAACGATTAATGGACTTAGTTTATCAAAAGGGGCAAAGTGTGTTCTGCCCCGAACAAGATATCTTAACTCTTGCGAGCTATAAAAAAGTCTTGGTATTACCCTACATCTATAATACCCACCCCTATATGATTCATAATCAATCCTTTATCCCCAACCAACAAGAGATAGTGATGTTACATTTTTATTTTGACAGAAAGCCTTGGATTTTGCCCACATCTCCATGCTCTAAAGAGTGGCATGACACTCTTTTAAACACGCCTTTTTGTGCTGAATATTCCATGCGATTTCTCAAACAAGTCACCGAAGCGCTAAGTCTTAAAAATAAGCAACAATCCTTTGAATTTCTTTTGCCCATACTAAATGTAAAAACTCTCATAGAATACATCTTTTTTGGATTTAATAAACTCCTAGCACGCCTAAAAAACAAGCTTACCAAAACCTATAACTAATTATTGATGAACCATAACCCTTTATTTTAAAAAACAATCAAAGTGTTTTGTCTCTCTAAATTTAAAAGTTATAAGTGTAAGCTAAGTAGAATGCATATTGGCGTTTGTAAGTGAGATTTGTGCCACTAGGATAATCCTTGAAATAATACCCCTTAATGATAGGAATTTTAATCCCCATTTCTATACTATTATGCTTGTCAATATTGGTGTGCAAACCAAAATCAAAAAGTGCCTGAGCGTAGCTAGGCATCACTTTTGCATGTGAAAGGCTTTTAGCAATGCTAATAAGCCTTGATGCTTCACTGCTCTTATAAGTAACCCCACCTAAAGCCACTCCAAGAAACAAACCAAACGAACACCTTCTTCTCTCAAACACATTACATAAAGCATCTATTCCACCCCCATAACCAAACAAATCCATTGCATTTTGACTTGCAAAATTCGCATGACAATAATCAAAAAACGCGTAATAACGCAAACCAAAATACTTAGTCGCTCCAAAAAATTGCTTGTAACCAATTTTAGTGCCTATGCCATATAAAAGGGCTGTAGTAGAAGAACCTATGGTGCTTGGGGTAATGATAGGCATTAAACTTGGCATCGCAGAGTTATTTTGTTGGCTCACGCTGGCTAATCTCGCAGTATTAACTGGTTTGGATACTTCTAGAGTATAGAACACATAATCAATGCCTAATTGTACAACATAATTAGCATCCAATAAATTAAGCTGGTCTTGCAAACGCCCCACATAAGCTAAAAGTAAAGCTAAATCTGAATAGGCGATTTGCTTGTGCAAATCATTTGTGGTAAGTGCGCCAGAATTTGTGTCTGTAATTTTAGGTGGCACTAGGTAACTTTGGAATTGACTGAGTAATTCTTGTGTGTTTTTTAGTTAACCTTGAATGATTTTCATACTTGGTTGTGTTCGGGGCGTATGTGATAAAGTTGCAATGGCTTTTTTCATAAGGTCTACTTGGTTTTCAAAAGCAATCAATGATTGGCTTATAGAATAGGTCTTTGAACCTATTTTGGTAGGAAAATCAAAAGTCCCGCTAGAATTTTTCATCTGTGTTAAAATAGCGGATATATCATTAATAGCGTTAGATAAAAGAGCCTTAGCTTCAGTAGCCCTTAGACCGCGACCTGGCTCACCCAGAATGCCTTGTTCCCCCCTATCGCCTTTGTCCCCCTTAACCCCTAAGGGTTGTGGAGCATAAAGCGTGCGATCAACTTGTCCCATTTACTCATAAAAAACCCATTACTTTCAGCATGACTCAAACTAGAAATGAAGGCTAGACCCAAAATGATTTTATTTTTTCTCGCTTCTATCCCTTTTTGATTAAATGATTAGTAAATAGATTATACAAAAAAAACAAAAAAGGGTAAAAAAATTAAAAAATGCTAGATTAAAGGGCTTAAAAAACCCTTTTTACACACTCTTAGCGTTCTCGTTTAGGCAACACACTATAAGCGAATTTAACATAAATAGCTAAACTAATTAAAAGCACCGCCACGCCTATGGCTAAATACACCGCATAAGTGATTTTATCAGGTTCACTCACACTGAATTTAAACACAAGCATGAGAGCTTCAATCGCTAGTGCGATAATGATAGAGCCTAAAAACCTAATCATGGTGCGATGGATAGCGTGGTGGTTATCCCCACTATTCTTGCCCAATACTTCTTCTTCAAAAATCGCTTTCACCAAGTCAAAGGTAGCTAAGGCTAAGGTTAAAAGCACAATGGGGTGGAAGACTTCTTTAATATCAAAACTGCTAAAATTAACAATCGCTGTTGCAAAGCTAGAAATACATTTCACAAATAAGAGTAACGACACTAAAGTGAGCATGACAGAAATCATAAAATACATGACCATGCTTCCCTCACTAAAGGCTTTGAAATATTTTGAAGGCGAACTAATGGCAATCGCTACTCTTAGAGGAATTTGCAAACACACTACAAACATTAACTCATTATTTTGGTCATACACCGGATAAGACGCACTCACAATCAAATGATTTCCCTTTCTAGAAGGATAGGGGTCAGTTAGTATGCAGCGCTTCTCATTCACGGCTTGATAAAAATAATATTTATCGCTAAAACTAGCATTAGGCTCTAATTCAATGCCTTCTAGCAAATCATGCTCTAGCAACCCTTCCTTACGCCCTTGCTTTTTAAAATGGCTCGGCATAAGCACTAACATGCCCTTAGAATCTAAAACAAAAAAGCTCTTTGACATTTTGATTTCAGCATTCATCTTGCTGATTTGCTTGATTAAGTAATCCAAAGTGATTTCTGGAAGGTGGTTACGAAGATTGTGCGTAAACAAATAGGTAAGGTAGGCATATAGCTCAGTGCGAATCTTAGAATACTGGATAATATCTCTACTTAACATCAAATATCCTTCAAACAAGTTTGTATAATTGTAGCACTTGTTCTAAAGAGTTTTTTAAACCGCATCTAGCATTAATGATAAATGAAGCGTTTTCTTCATAAAGACCTTGTCGGCTTTCAAAAAGCTCTTTCGCTTGGGTGAGATTTTTTAAAAGGGGGCGTTTGTTTCTCTCATGTGCACTCAAACGCTTTATAAGAGACTCAAAATCAATTTTTAAATAAAAAGTTGTGCCTAAGCCCTTAAAATTATCATGCATAATAATTCCCCCACCGGTAGAAATAATATGGGGGGTTTTAAGGCTCTTAAGCTCATCAATTAAATTTCTTTCAAGCATTCTAAAATTATCTTCGCCAAATTTTTCAAAAATTTCTTTGATATTTAGACCCACTCTTTCGCTAATAAGCATGTCTGTATCTAGCACTTCTAGTTTCAAGATAAGCCCTAATTCTTGAGCTAACGAGCTTTTACCGCTTCCCATAAAGCCAATTAATACAAGATGTTCCATGCCCTATTTCAATTGCAATTCATACGCCCCATCTTTTTCTTTTAAGGCGTAGTTGTATTTTCCATCTAAAACGAGCGTGATACGATAATAATTATTATGCGTTCCAACTCTAATTTGAGAAAAAAATTTCTGTTTCAAACTCAAATTTTTATAGATGTCTGAAGCGCCTTTTTGGACATCCAGAACAATTCTATAGGGTTTAACCAGCACAAAAGAGCGTAAGACTTTATAAGGGGAGCGTAAAATCATAGTGTTGTTTGTAATTGAAAAATCAAAATCTTGAATTTGATAGCGTTTTTCAATTTTAGTTTGATTAAAGGTGTATTGAGAGAGTTTTAAAGGGTAATGCCAATCAATTCCTTTATCAATATCCACCACTTGAGAATGGATGGAACCATCAATATCTTGATAGGTAAGCGTGATTTGTTTTAAAATCCTAGCACTTGTGGGCAAATCTACACTGATTTCTTTAAAGTAATCATCATAAGTCCCACTAAAACCCCCTTGCATATTTTTGGAAGTTATTTCAGGCTCAAAAGGATTGTCTCTAGCTAATAACACACAACAAGTCATAACAAAACTTATCATCTTTTTTGCAAACACTCAGTTTCCTTAATCTCTAGGTCGTAACTCTCTCAACTCAAACAAACGCTTCTGCAATCGTGCATTCTTACTTTGCAATTCTGTGATTTCTTGTTGCAAGTGCTTGTGCTTGTCTTTTAAATCCAAATAAGTCTCTAAAGACGAAACCCCAAAAAGCAAATTGCCCAAATAATACCCAAACCCAAGCAATAAGAGAAAAAAGACAATAAGAGAACGATTGCTATAGAAAAAATCTCGTGCTTTATTGTCTTTTAATACATCACTTTCAAAAAGGCTCTCAACCATTTTTAAACAGCTCTTTACCCAAATAAATGCCTTCTTTTAGTTCATGCTCAATTTCTAAAAGGCGGTTGTATTTAGCGATTCTTTCACTTCTTGCAGTTGAGCCGGTTTTAATTTCTCCGGTATTTAATGCCACAGCAAAATCAGCAATAAAGCTATCTTCACTCTCCCCACTCCTATGGCTCATCACGCATTTATATGCATGCAATTTAGCTAATCTAATCGTTTCTAAAGTCTCGCTAATGGTGCCAATTTGATTAGGCTTAATCAAAATCGCATTCGCAATATTTTTTTCAATGCCTTTTTTTAAGATACTCGCATTAGTTACAAACAAATCATCGCCCACTAGCTGGATTTTATGCCCTAGCTCTTTACTTAAAAATTCCCACCCTTTCCAATCATCTTCACTCAAACCATCTTCAATAGACACAATCGGGTATTTTGAAACTAATTCTTCATAGTAGGCGACTAGTTCATGCACATTTAAAACTCTATCTTCGCCCTTTAAATGATAATGACCTTTTTCATCTACCAATTCACTACTAGCCACATCTAAAGCAAGCGCTATCTCTTCACCTAGTTTGTAACCGGCTTTTTCAATGGCTTGAGAAATAACTTCTAAAGGTTCTACATTATTTTTAAAATTAGGTGCAAAGCCCCCTTCATCGCCCACGCTTGTAAGCTGATTTTTCTCATCTAGGAGTTTTTTAAGCACCTGATAAACTTCTGCACTTGCCCTTAAAGCTTCTTTAAAACTCTCAAAACCTAAAGGCATAATCATGTATTCTTGAAAGTCTATAGAATTATTTGCATGCGTTCCGCCATTAATGATATTAAGCATAGGCACAGGCAAAGTTAAAGCGTTAGCCCCCCCTAAATAGCGATACAAAGGCATGTTTAAAGACTTCGCACTAGCCCTTGCTAATGCCATAGAAACGCCCAAAGTGGCGTTCGCCCCTAAGTTAGAATAATTAGGCGTGTTGTCTAATTCTTTTAAAACCTTATCTACTAAAGCTTGATTAAACGCATCAAGCCCTACTAAATTATCTTTAATCACACGATTGACATTTTCACATGCCTTTAACACGCCTTTACCTAAAAAGCGTGTTTTATCATTATCTCTTAATTCCAAAGCCTCTCTTTTACCTGTGCTTGCCCCACTAGGCACAATCGCACTGGCTTTGGTATTATCACTTAGTGTAATGGTTGCTTGAATGGTAGGATTACCCCTACTATCCATAACTTCCAAAGCAGAAATATCTTTAATGCTTATCACTCAAAATCCTTTAATCTTATTTCTTCTTTTTATTTCTTATTTATTCCATTTCATCTAAAGGTTCATCAGGTAAGGGCATAATCTCTTCAGTAGTGCCAATACTCTCTTTAATCTTAAGAATGATTTCATTCGCTAGGACTTTATCTTCTTTCAATAAAGCCTTAGCATTTTCTCTACCCTGCCCTAGCTTTTTATCTTGATAACTTAGCCATGCCCCACTCTTATCCACAATATCTAGTTTCACGCCATAATCAATAATTTCGCCTTCTTTAGAAATCCCTTCCCCAAACATAATGTCAAATTCCGCTTCTCTAAAAGGCGGAGCGACTTTATTTTTTACCACTTTGGCTTTCGCTCTATTACCGATATGCTGTTCGTTTTGTTTAAGAGCGGCAATTCTTCTAATATCAATTCTCACGCTCGCATAAAATTTTAAGGCATTCCCCCCTGTTGTAGTCTCTGGACTTCCATAACCCATCATGCCAATTTTCATTCTAATTTGATTGATAAAAATTAGTGTGGTATTCATTTTGTGTAACACGCCGGTGATTTTTCTTAATGCATGACTCATAAGCCTTGCTTGTAAGCCCACATGCTGGTCTCCCATATCCCCATCAATCTCTGCTTTAGGCGTGAGTGCGGCTACAGAATCCACTACCACCAAATCAATCGCCCCACTTCTAGTGATAGTCTCTAAAATTTCTAGGGCTTGCTCGCCTGTATCTGGCTGAGAGACTAGCAAATTTTCAATATCTACGCCAAGTCTCTTCGCATAATGCACATCTAGGGCATGCTCAGCATCAATAAACGCGCACACGCCCCCATTTTTTTGGCACTCTGCAATGATGTGTAAGCTCAAAGTGGTCTTTCCGCTTGATTCTGGCCCATACACTTCAATAATTCTACCCTTCGGAATTCCCCCAATCCCTAAAGCTAAATCTAATCCTAATGAGCCGGTAGAAATGGCATCAATCTTTTCTACTTGCTTATCGCCTAATCTTACCAACGCCCCCTTACCAAAAACCTTATCAATTTGTTTAATCGCTAAAGAAATCGCTTTTTGTTTGTCTTCATCTATCGCCATAAAATCGCCTTAAATAATTTTGTTTTTCTTATTCTATCAAATCCTAGCCTAAAATCTATTATAATAAGAGAACTTACCCCACTCATAAAGGAAGTCGCTTTGATTAGTATCGCTCATAGCCCTGATGCTGATGATATTTTTATGTATTATGCCATTAAGTTTGGCTGGATAAATTGCCCCATTAAACATAAAAGTTTTCAAAATACTGCCCTAGATATTGAAACCTTAAACCAAGAAGCTTTGAAAAACACTTATGATGTGAGTGCGATTAGCTTTGGGCTGTATCCTAAAATTGCTAATGATTATGCCTTGCTCCCTACAGCAACTAGCTTTGGAAATGGCTATGGACCCAAATTAGTGAAAAAAAAGGGCGTGAGATTAAAAAAAGATTTTAGAGTTGCTTTGAGTGGGGAGCATACTACAAACGCCCTATTATTCAAGCTCTATTACAAACACGCCCGCATTACCTATATGAATTTCTTAGACATTGAAAAAGCGGTGCTTGAAGGAATAGTGCATGCAGGGGTGTTAATCCATGAAAATATCTTAGATTTTCATAACGAACTAGAAGTGGAAAAAGAATTATGGGATATTTGGAAAGAATTTATCAAAGTTGATTTGCCCCTGCCTTTAGGGGGCATGGCGATTAGACGCTCTATTCCACTATATCGGGCAATTTTGATTAAAAAGGCTTTGATTCAAGCCATTGAAGTAGCCCTAAAACACCAAGATTTACTCTCTGATATGTTAATAGAGCGTTCTTTAGTTCGGGTAAGTAAGGAGCAATTACAAACCTATCTAAGCTTGTATGCTAATGAGACTTCAACACGCTTGAATGAAACGCAGATTTTAGCCATAGACAAGCTTTTTGAGTTAGGCTATCAACACGGCTTTTATCCTAGCTTAATAAAAACGAAAGATTGCTTACTCACTGATGAATATTTTAAATACCGCTTTTCTTAGTCTAGCTCTAATTTATGTGTGAGTAAATATCGGCTCACACCATACAATAAAAGGATTTTTAAAAAATCCACTCCCCATAAGAGATAGTATTTTTCTTCTTCTAATTCTTGTTGCTGTAAGAAATAATAAAACCCCTCATTCATGCTTAAATTTGAACTCATTAAGGGCAAAAACGCATTAAACGCCATTTCCAAAATAACCCCCACAAGAATGAATAATAACCCCCCTAGTAAAAAGCGGGCTTTTTTGATTTTGTTCGTGTTTAGCACGCTTAGAACAAACAAAAACTTCATTAAAACAAGCCCTAAAAATAACATAATGCCTACCATTTTAGTGGGGTTTAAGACAAAGACTTTTAACGCACTATATAAGATAAATAGCACGCTAGATTGCGTATTAGTGAAAAGATGATAGCCCAAACGCACGCTTAGAATAAACCACAACAAACTTAAGATAAAAAAACCTATAGGAAGTAAAACCTTAGGCAATAACAACATATCAATGCTAATGGGTAAAGAAAAGCTTAAAACCCCCCTTTTAGAAAAAAGCTTGGCATTGAGATTTTTAATCGCCCCTAAAATTATCGCACTCAATAAAAACGCCCCTAAAATAAAAAAGAGCGTATAACTTAGAGTAAGCATGGTTGTTTCTTCTGTGCTTTGAGAGAAAAAACAAATCGCTAGAATAATGAGCGTTAATAAAAGATTGGTTACAACAATATTGCCTATTTGCTCTAAAGCATCATGTTTTAAAACTTTTAAAAAATCCATAATCTTATTATAACCACTTGGAGACAAACTTTATAGATTTGCAAACTTTTTTAAGGCAAAACACAAGATTTTTATCTATACTAACATCAATTAACCCAAAAGAGATTTTTTTAAGGCATTCAAATTCGCTATAAACGACCCTTAAGATTTATTGTTAGTGTCAGACGATTCGTTTAGGGGGATTGAAAAAAACTGGTGCTTGCATTTTTAATGAGTTTGGGAGTTTAAGGATTAAAATAGGGCGTTATTAACGCCTATTTTTGTTTGTAGTTGAAAAAATCTTTTAATTTTATTTGCTTGAAAAATTAAAATCTAGGCGATAAGAGTCATCTTAGCTCTTAAAAAGAGCTAGTTGCTCTAAGATTAGCTCTTCTTTATTCTTAAAAATGAGTTTAAATAGGATTTTATAACGCCCTAGTTTATCGCTCTCTAGCAAATCAAATCCCACTAAAGGCTTGCATGCATGCTCGCAAACAACCGTGCTAAGTAATCTAGGGGGGGCTTTGCTAGGATAGGTAGCGAGATAGACTTGAAGTTCCTTTAGACCTAGATTAGGCTCAATTTGTTGTAACTCTATGTAGAGAGTGTTAGACTTGCTTAAAATAAGGGCGTTTTGGAGCATTTTTTCTTGAAGTTGTTTATCCCCATGCGTGCCTTTAGAAAAATAGGGCAAAATGGGGGTTTTGGAGCTTGCTGTAAGGGGCTTTAAATCCACTAAAAAATAATAGCTAGCTTTAAAATTTTCATAGGTCTTAAACATAGCATTAAAATTTAAATCCACTTCATTATGGCTTTTAAAATACACTAAGTCATTTTTAGGCGAATGCTTTAAGGCAAACACCACCAAAGCGACTACAATTCCCATGCCCCCTATTAATACGCTCATAATCCCCAAAGGCCAAAAGTTTTTTTCTTTCATGATTTTCTCTCTAAGATTTTTTAAAAAAATAAACCCCAAAAAATACACCTAAAAGCGTGAGTAATAAAATATAAACCGCCACCTTTAAAAAGGTTGCTCCCTTGTCAGCGTCAAAATTCTGTGTCATGTTGATATGGTATTTTTGAGCTAAGTTATCCACAGCGACTGAATAGCCATTCAAAAGCATGGCTGAAATCCTAGAATTAGTGTATTCCTTGGCATTTGTGGGCAATAAGGGGGCGATTTTTTCAAAAAAGATTGCATCAGTGTCTAACAAGTCCTTAGGCTTAGCGACTAATTCTAATTTCTTAGCGTCGTAGTAAAAAAAGAATGCTACAAAGGGGGGGTTGAGTTGTTTTAAAAAACTCTCTTGGTAAGCTTGGCGTTCTTCTTTGCTCATTAAAGTTGTAGGGTTTCTTTCAAAATCGGTCATATCAATGACAAAACTGACACCTGTTTTTTGGTAAAGCTCTTTAGAAACGCTCTCTATGAACGAAACACTCTTTTCTACCAAACGCCCCTTTGAATTATTAAAAACATAAGAAAGCCCATTAGCCCATGAAAAATTTACAAAGGCTAAACATGCTAGAAGGAATAGGCTCTTCATGTGCTAAATAGGAATAAATTAGGCACAAAAGAAATAATAGCGGTCATCAAAATGGTCGTTACTATCATTAAAGCTAAGATTTTTTCTAAAGTAGTGAATTTCATTGTTGACTCCCTTGATTGACTAATTCATAATTATCGTGGTTTTGAGCGTTTTTCATCTCTAAAGTGCTTATATCCTTGTAGCGGTAATAATTCGTGGCTTGCTCTTTTTGAATGCTAATAGCTTTGCAAGCAAAAAAGACCACCACGCATAATAAAACTACCACAATGAGTAAATTTCCTGCTAGTCCGTTCAAAAATTTCATGAGTTTTCCTTTTAGTCTTCTAAAGGCTGTAACGATTGGATAAATTCCGCTAATGCCTTAACTTGTAAATCGCTAAAGTTTTTATACTTAAATGATGGCATATGCCCTATATGACCTTTTTTACCCTGTGTAAGCACATTTCGTAAAAAACTCTCTGTGCCATAAGTAGTCAAGTTTGCTGCAAAAACTTGGTTATCTTGCAAGCCCTTGCCATCATTTCCATGACAACCTGCACAACCCATGCTCTCAAACAATTCCTTACCCTTATCAATAAGCTGGGGATTTTTGGTCTTTTTGACACTAGAAATTTCTGCCATAACATAACTTGCAATCGCTTTAGCGTCTTTTTCTTCTAACTCCATAGCAGGCATTTCACCAGCGAGATAATTCATGCCCTTAGAACCATGCTTGATAGTATCCATAATGCCTTCTTCTTTACCCCATCGCACTAAGTTTTGGGCGTTTCCATGCAAGCCTTCAGCCGTTACGCCATGGCATTGTGAACAATGGACTAAAAAGATGCCTTGACCCATATCCACTAATTCCTTTTGCCCCAAATTCTTCCATTTTGCTTCAAATTTTTGATTGTGGGCTTTGACCTCTTCATTATATTGCCCAATTTGAGAAAAACTATTGAGTGGATATCCAAAAAATAAATACCAAAAAGCATATACAATCAAACACATAAAGCTAACAACCCAACCTACAGGAATATTGTTAGCAAATTCTCCTATCCCATCAAATAAATGCCCATTATCCACTAGTTCGCCTTGAGATTTGCTATCACGCATTTCTTTGATGAGCGAGCTAGATTCATAGATGGTTAGCACTAAAATCACAAGTGCTGCAATTAAGCCAAAAACATTTATATGGTCGTTTAAAAAATCCATTTCAACTTTCCTTTGTGCTATTACCATAAACTCTCTTATGGCGTGGTTCAATTAACTCATCTTCTAAGGCATCATTCAACACCAAGTATCCGTACCGCTCATAATCCACTACACCCTTTTTTTGCTTCCTATACATGCTAAAAATATAAGCGTAAAGAAAGAGCGTAAAAAGGATGGTAAAAAACACATAAGCAAAGGCTCTCACACTTTCTAAATCCATAATCTACCCCCTTACTTCGTATTAATCCTAGAGTTACCCAAGCTATTTAAATAAGCAATCAAGGCTACAATTTCTGGCACTTCGCCCCTTTGAATCGCTTCTAACACTCGCTTATCCTTCATGTCTGTTGTGATTTTCTTAGCTTCTTCTAAATACGCTTTTTTAGCCTCTTCTAAAGTGCCTAGTTTCACGCCATTTTCTGTGTCATAAGGCACACCAAAAACTTTCTTTTGGGTTAAAGCGTCAGCATAAGCGGTTTCAAAATCACTTTTTTTCTTAAACAAGTGTTGATAGGCTGGCATAATACTATGAGGTACAACGCTTTGTGGGTTAAGCATATGTTTTTCATGCCAATCAGTGGTGCGATAATCCCCTACCCTATGCAAATCAGGGCCAATTCTTTTTGAACCCCATAAGAAAGGTCTGTCATAGGCATACTCCCCACTCAAACTATACGCACCATATCTATCCACTTCAGCTTGAAAAGGGCGAATAAGTTGCGAGTGGCAATTATAACAACCCTCTTTCATATAGATTTGTCTTCCAGCCATCTCTAAAACACTATAAGGACGCAAGCCTTCAATGGGGCGAGCGGATTTAAAGAAATTAGGCAAAATCTCAACTAATCCAGCAATAGAAAACACAAATAAAAACGCCAAAGTAAAGAAGAATGGATTTTTTTCTAAAAAACTAAACATCTCCAACCTCCTTACTTAGCCATAGGCGTAGCATAATTAGGCTCACGCTCTAATTTTTTGCCTGCAGTAATAGTCATAAACACATTGTAAGCAAAAATAATAAATCCAATTAAATACATAATGCCTCCAACACCCCTAATATTGTAATAAGGAATCAAAACTCTAACTGTATCGATGAATTGATAAGTAAGATTTCCATACTGATCTACATCTCTCCACATCATACCTTGTGTGATTCCTGCAATCCACATAGATGAGAAATATAACACGATGCCTAAAGTCATAATCCAAAATTGGAAATCCATAAGTTTGGCTGAATAAATTTCTCTTTTAAACATTCTAGGCATCATATGATACATGCTTGCAATTAGAGTAAAGCCTACCCATCCAAGCACACCATCATGCACATGCCCTACAATCCAATCGGTAAAGTGTGCTAAAGCATTCACGCTCTTAATCGCTTGAATAGAACCCTCTAAAGTAGAGAGCATGTAGAATGTTGATGCAAGCACTAAAAATTTAATCAAAGGGCTTTCTTTGAGCTGGTGCCATTGACCACGCATAGTCAATAGCATATTGATAGCTGTTCCCCAAGAAGGTAAAATCAATACCACTGAAAACACGCTAGAGAGAGTTTGCACCCAATCAGGAACGGTAGAATAAATCAAGTGGTGTCCGCCTGCCCAAATATAGACAAACATCAAGCTCCAAAAAGAAAATAAAGTAAGCTTATAGGAGAAGATAGGTTGACCGCTCTCTTTAGGCAAGAAATAATAAATTGTTCCAATAATACCACTTGTAAATACAAAGGCTACAGCGTTATGCCCCCACCACCATTGCACAAGTGCATCATTACTACCTGAATACATAGAGATAGAATGCCAAATACTTCCTACATCAGCCACAAAGTAAGTGGGGATAGAAAGATTATTGAAAATATACATTACAGCAATCCCCACATAAGTAGCAATATAATACCATAAGGATACATAAATAGTATTTTCTCTTCTCACACCCATACTTCCAAACATGCTAATCCCCCATAGCACCCATACTACAACTACAAGAATATCTAAAGGCCACATAAGTTCTGCATATTCTTTGGTCTGATTAATACCAGCAAATAAACTAACAACTGCCAAAATCAATAGAACAATCCATAACCAAAAATGCAGCAACCCTACAAATTTTAAAAAGGGGTGCTGGTGGTAAGTGATTTTAAGCACCCTTTGACCGATATAATACCAACTCGCCCAAATCCCCCCAAGCGTAAAACCATAAATCACCGCATTAGTGTGTAAAGGACGCAAGCGACCAAAAATACCATACTCCCCTGCAATATAGTTCAACCCTGGAAAAGATAACTCAAACGCAAGCACAATCCCTATTAGCATGCCTATTATCCCAAATGCAATCATTGCATAAAGGAACAATTTGCTAATAGAATAATCATAACTTAAAGGCGTGCTTTCTTGCATACATGCTCCTATTTGTAGTGAATTTAACAAAGCAAATGTGTAATTATAAAATGTTATCATTTTCAAAATGCTTAATCTTTAGAATTTTTTTGTAACATTATTCATATTTTTTTAGTAGTAGGCAATTAAAGGCTTAGGTATGCTCAAACGAACTCTTTTAATTCTCGCTCCTATTATGGGTGCGTTATTCTTGTATTTTGTAGGTGTGCCTAGCGGTCTAAACCCTAACGCATGGCTTTATTTTTGTATTTTCATAGGCATGATTGTAGGACTGATTTTAGAGCCTGTGCCAGCTGGTTTGGTGGCATTAAGTGCATTAATGGTGTGTGTAGCCTTAAAAATCGGAGCTAGTAGTGGAATAGTGAATGCTAATAAAGCTATTTCTTGGGGCTTAAGTGGGTATGCAAACAAAACGGTGTGGCTTGTGTTTGTCGCTTTTATTTTAGGCTTAGGGTATGAAAAAAGCTTGTTAGGAAAACGAATCGCACTTTTACTGATTAGATTCTTAGGTCAAACCCCCTTAGGTTTAGGCTATGCGATTACTTTAAGCGAATTGTGTTTAGCCCCTTTTATTCCTAGCAATTCCGCTAGAAGTGGGGGCATACTCTATCCTATAATCTCTTCTATTCCGCCCTTAATGGGTTCAACACCTAATGATAATCCTACAAAAATCGGTGCGTATTTGATGTGGGTTGCTTTGGCTTCAACTTGTATCACTTCATCAATGTTTTTAACCGCACTAGCCCCTAACCCACTAGCTATGGAGATTGCAACCAAAATGGGCGTGAATGAAATCTCATGGCTTTCATGGTTTCTAGCTTTCTTACCTTGTGGAATTATTTTACTCTTGCTTGTGCCATTACTTGCTTATAAAACCTGCACCCCCACCTTAAAAGGCTCTAAAGAAGTGAGTTTATGGGCTAAACAAGAATTAGAAAAAATGAAAGGTTTTTCTTTAAAAGAAATTTTAATGCTAAATCTTACTTTACTAGCCTTGCTTGGCTGGATTTTTTCTAAAACTTTAGGCTTACATGCAAGCACTGTTGCTTTAATCATCATGCTTTTAATGGCTTTTGTGAAAATCATCAGCTATGAAGATATTATCAAAAATAAAAGTGCTTTCAACATTTTCTTATTGCTTGGGGCCTTACTCACTATGGCTAGTGGGCTTAAAAATGTGGGCTTTTTAGATTATATGGGAAATTTCTCTAAAGAATTACTCCAACAAGCTAATTTAGAGCCTTTTGTAGCGGTATTGATTATTGTAGCTCTCTTTTATGTATCACATTATTTCTTTGCGAGCATTACCGCTCATGTGAGTGCTTTATTCGCCCTTTTTGTAGGAATAGGCGCAAATGTTGAAGGGGTGAATTTACAAGAATTGAGCTTGTTTTTAATGCTAACTTTAGGAATTATGGGTATTTTAACGCCCTATGGCACAGGTCCATCAACCATCTATTATGGAAGTGGGTATATTAAGAGCAAGGATTTTTGGAGATTAGGATTCATTTTTGGTTTAGTGTATTTAATCGTGTTTTTAAGCGTGTGTGTGCCTTGGGTAAAAACTATCGCTTTTAGGTGGCTATAATTGAAAGCCTTGCACAACGCCCTTTTAACATGGTATGAAGAACATGGGCGAAAGGATTTACCCTTTAGAAATTTAAAAGGAATTAACGCCCCTTATGAAATCTATATCAGTGAAGTGATGAGTCAACAAACACAAATCAACACGGTCATTCAGCGTTTTTACTTCCCTTTTTTACAAGCTTTTCCCACTTTAAAAGACTTGGCTAACGCCCCATTAGAAGAAGTTTTATTGCTTTGGCGAGGTCTTGGCTATTATTCAAGGGCAAAAAATTTAAAAAAGAGTGCTGAAATTTGCGTAAAAGAACATAGCTCACAATTACCCAACAACTATCAAAGCTTAATTAAGCTTCCAGGAGTGGGTGCATATACCGCTAATGCGATTTTATGTTTTGGTTTCAGAGAAAACACCGCATGCGTAGATGCTAATATTAAACGAGTGCTTTTAAGGCTTTTTTCTTTAAACTTGGATACAAGCACAAAAGACTTGCAAACAAAAGCTAATGAGTTTCTTAATCTTAAGGAGAGCTTTAATCATAACCAAGCCCTTATTGATTTAGGAGCTTTAGTTTGCACCCCAAAGCCTAAGTGCGAGATTTGCTGTTTCAATGATTATTGCTTAGGTAAAAACAACCTAGAAAAACACACGCTTAAGAAAAAGCAAGAAATTATTCAAGAAGAGCGTTACTTAGGCATTGTAATAGAAAATAAAGAAATCGCTTTAGAAAAAATAGAGCAAAAACTCTATTTTGGCATGCATCATTTTCCTAGTTTGAAAGAAAATTTACAATTCAAGCTCCCCTTTTTAGGAACTATCAAACACAGCCATACCAAATTCAAGCTCAACTTAAACCTTTATTTAGCAAGCACAAAAGATTTAGAAAACCCTATTAATTTCTATAGCTCTAAGGACTTAGAGACCTTACCGATAAGCTCTATGACACTTAAAATTTTAAAATTTTTAAAAAGCAAAAATCTATTAGGGGATTAAATTATGCTAAAAACATGCGCTTTTTTATTTTTGCTCATTCTTTTGAGTGCTTGCACAAATCCTAGCACAAGCCAAAATAGCTTGCAATGCTATAGAAGTGTTATGGGAGCTATTGCTTATGGGGATTTGAAAAACCCTAGCCACTCTAACAAACATTCACAAGAATGGCTGAATTTAAACCCACTTTATTTTTCAACGCTTCCTACTAAAAGGGGCTTTAATCATTGTCAAATAAACTCAAAATAAGCCTAAGCCTTAGTTTAAACTTGCTGGTGGCACAGGCACTATTTCTGGGGCTAAATACGCAATCGCACTAATGACTATCCCCATAATCACTACAAAGATAAGTGAGTATTTAACCGTAAATTTAAACAATTCACTCTCTCTACCCGCTAAGCCTACTGCCGCACAAGCTATGGCAATGCTTTGTGGGCTTATCATCTTACCCAAAGTGCCACCCACCGTATTTGCAGTTAGAGTGAGAACTTCAGGAATGTTTAGTCTTTGAGCGGTAAGCTGCTGTAAAGAACCAAATAAAAGATTAGAGCTTGTATCACTTCCGGTTAAGAATACCCCCACCCATCCAATTAAAGGCGAGAAAAAGGTAAAAGCAGCACCGGTATGCGTGAGTGCTAGAGCTAGAGTGGAAGAAATTCCGCTGTAATTAGACACAAAAGCAAAGCTTAAGACCAGACCAATTGTAAGGATAGGGTAACGCATTTCTTTCAAGGTTTCATTAAAGACACCAACAGCATCACTCACTTTTACCCTTAACACAAACATGCTAATAAGAGCGGCTAAAAAAATGGAAGTGCCAACGGTATTAATCAACAGAAATTTAAAAACAACAGGAATGCTTACGCTTTGGCCTACTTCTACAAAAGGCGGACTTCTAAAAATCTTGTTACTGATATTACTAAACTCAAAATAGAAATTAGAATAAGCTAACAAGCCATCTTTTTCAAATAAAGCCTTAAAAGAAGGCTGTGTCCATAGCACAATCGTTAAAATCAAAATCACAAAAGGCGCCCAAGCAACATAAACTTTACACACATGGTAATTACTCTTAGTGAGCGTTGCCACTTTGCCATCGCTTCTAAAAATGTGTTTGGGTTGCCAAAATTTTAAAAATATTGCTGTGCATACCAATGAAACAAGAGCTGAAATAATGCCCGGTAACTCTGGCCCTAGGTAATTAGAGCTTAAAAATTGTGCAATAGCAAAAGAAAAAGCCGCTACAAAAACCGCCGGAAAAGTCTCTTTAATGCCCTTAAAACCATCCATTAAAAACACAATGAAAAACGGCACCAATAAACTCACAAAAAAGAGAATTTTACCTGCCATAGCTGAAATCAAAATCGCTGGCACCCCTACTGCACTTGCCATAGCTGTAATAGGAATACCCACTGCTCCAAAAGCTACAGGGGCAGTATTTGCAATTAAACACAATCCAGCAGCGTATAAGGGGCTTAAACCTAAGCCAACTAAAATTGCTGCAGTAATTGCAATAGGCCCTCCAAAACCAATGGCTCCTTCTAAGAATGAGCCAAAGCAAAAGCCAATTAAAATCACTAAAATTCTATGGTCTAAAGTAATAGACTGAACGCTTTCTTTTAAGATTTCAAAATAGCCTGATTTAACACTTAGCTTATACAAAAAAATCGCTGCAATAATAATCCAAGCAATCGGCCACAAACCATATAAAAACCCATAGACAAAGCTTGAGCCTACCATACTCACAGGCATTTTATACACAAAAACAGCGATAACAGCAGATAGCGCTACACTTAAAAAAGCGGCGTTATAACCTTTAAGCTTAAAAACAATTAAAGATAAGAAAAACAATAAAATAGGTAGTAAGGCTACAAAAGCACTTAACCAAATATTACCTAAAGGGTCATAAACTTGATGAAATTCTAACACTAAAACTTCCTTTAAAAAGTATTCTCTTAGTGCTAGATTTCCCTAATAGACCCCCTTAATTAGGTTGTAGGAATAATGAAAGGAAAGACATAGGCAATAAGAGTAAAGACAATTCCCATAATAATCGCCAAAGCGATAGAGTATTTTACCGTAAATCTAAATAATTCACTCTCTCTACCCACTAATCCTACCGCCGCACAGGCTATGGCAATACTTTGTGGACTTATCATCTTACCCACAACGCCCCCTGAAGTGTTTGCCGCTAAGAAAAGCACTTCAGGCACACCAAGCTGCGTGGCAATGAGCATTTGCAAAGAGCCAAATAAGAGATTAGAGCTTGTATCACTTCCGGTTAAAAACACTCCAAGCCACCCCACAATAGGCGAAAAGAATGTGAAAACATGCCCTGTATCAGCTAGGGCTAAAGCTAGTGTGGCACTCATTCCGCTGAAATTAGCCACAAACGCAAACGCTAGAACCAAACCTATAGTAAGAATAGGAAAACGCATTTCTTTCAAGGTTGCACCAAATACCCCTATTGCATCACTTATTTTTACACGAAGTAAAAAAACGCTCAAAATTGCAGCTAAAAAAATGGAAGTGCCTGTCGTTAAAATTAAAGGGAGTTTAAACACAACAGGAAAACTTGTCGCTTCAGTAACAATGGGAGCGGTTTTAAAAATCTTTTGACTAATGGATTCAAGCTCAAAAGCAAAGCTAGAAAACGCCAAGACTCCCCCTTCTTTAAATAAACCCTTAAACCAAGGTTGAGTCCATATGATAATGGTAATTGTCAGTAACACAAAAGGCATCCACGCCACAATAACCTTGCAGATATGGTGTTTTTTAACCCCAATTTCTACTTTTTCGCCATGGCTTGTAAAGATATTTTTAGGTTGCCAAAATTTTAAAAACAAAGTCGTAGTAATCAAAGATACTAAGGCTGAAATAATATCAGGGAGCTGTGGCCCTAAATAATTAGAGCTAAAAAATTGTGCGATAGCAAAGCTAAACCCTGTAACAGCCACTACAGGAAAGGTCTCTCTAATACCCTTAAAACCATCCATTAAAAACACAATGAAAAAAGGAATGCCGATAGAAAAGATAGGTAACACACGCCCCACCATTTGAGAAATCTCTAACTCAGGGATACCCACTACATTTGCCATAGCTGTAATAGGAATACCCACCGCTCCAAAAGCTACAGGGGCGGTATTTGCAATTAAGCATAATCCAGCGGCGTATAAGGGGCTTAAACCTAAGCCCACTAAAATCGCTGCAGTAATTGCTACAGGACCCCCAAAACCAATAGCCCCTTCTAAGAATGAGCCAAAGCAAAAGCCAATTAAAATCACTAAAATTCTATGATCAGGCGTAAGACTTAAAATGCTTTCTTTTAAAATCTCAAAATACCCCGACTTCACCGAGAGATTGTAGAGAAAAATCGCTGCAATCACAATCCAAGCAATCGGCCACAAACCATATAAAAACCCATAGAGAAAACTCGCACTTACCATTTCAGTAGGCATTTTATACACAAACAACGCAATAACCACCGAAAGCACTAAGCTTAAAAATCCGGCACTATAGCCCTTGAGCTTAAATACAATGAGAGAGATAAAAAAGAGTGCGATAGGCGATAGCGCCACCAAAGCACTCAGCCAAATATTGCCCAATGGGTCATAGACTTGATGAAATTCCATAAGCTTTCCTTAAATAATTTAAAAATCTGTTTTTTATCTTACTTAAAAGAAAAAACTAATTTTAAGTAGTATTTAATGTTAAGTTAAATTTAGTGCGTCTACAGTTTATTTTTGTAACAATATCCAAGAGAGTGGGTCTATCAACTTTTTATCACAATCTTATCAATTTTGAGTATCATATGAGTTTAGAACTCTTAGGAATTTTAAGGAGCATTACTTGAAAGTCAATTTCTTTGCCACATGTCTAGGAACAGCCATTTATAGCAACGCATCGCTTAATGCCATCAAATTGCTTCGTAAAGAAAATTTGGAAGTTATTTTTAAAAAAGACCAAACATGTTGCGGTCAGCCAAGCTACAACTCAGGGTATTATGAAGAGACTAAGAAAGTCGTTTTACACAATATCAAGCTTTATTCTAATAACGACTACCCCATTATTTTACCTAGTGGTTCATGCACAGGTATGATGAAACATGATTATTTAGAATTGTTTGAAGGGCATGCTGAATTTAACATGGTTAAAGATTTTTGCGCTAGGGTGTATGAGTTAAGCGAATTTTTGGATAAAAAATTGCAAGTCAAGTATGAAGACAAAGGCGAGCCACTTAAAATCACATGGCATTCAAATTGCCATGCCCTAAGAGTAGCCAAGGTTATCACTAGCGCTAAGAACCTTATTAGACAGCTTAAAAATGTAGAGCTAATTGAATTAGAGAGAGAAGAAGAATGCTGTGGTTTTGGGGGAACATTTTCGGTCAAAGAGCCTGAAATTTCAGCGGCTATGGTAAAAGAAAAGATTAAAGATATAGAAAGCCGTCAAGTAGATGTGATTGTTTCAGCAGATGCGGGGTGTTTGATGAATATTAGCACCGCTATGCAAAAAATGGGTTCTCAAACAAAACCCATGCATTTTTATGACTTCTTAGCCTTAAGGCTCGGACTTTAACATTTAAGGAATTTAACATGGAAAAACATCATAGCGACCAAGAATACGAAGAGATAATCACTGACCAATTAGGCGATAAGCAATTAAGAGAAAATTTACGCTCTGCTATGGATACCTTACGCACTAATCGTAAGAATCTCATCAAAAATCGTTACAGCGAATGGGAAAATTTAAGGGATTTGGGTAAGGAAGTCAAGCTTAAAATTCTCTCTAGGCTTGATGAATATTTAGAAATTTTTGAAAAAAACGCTACCAAAAACGGCTTTAAAATCCATTACGCAAAAGATGGCGATGAAGCCAATGAAATCATTTATAATCTTGCTAAAGAAAAGAATATTAATCGCATTTTAAAGCAAAAATCTATGGCGAGTGAAGAAATCGGTTTAAATCATTATCTAAAAGAAAAGGGCATTCAAGCCCAAGAAACGGATTTGGGCGAATTGATTATCCAGCTCATTGATGAACACCCTGTGCATATTGTGGTGCCTGCAGTGCATAAAAACCGCAAACAAATCGGTAAGATTTTTGAAGAAAAGCTTAACTCCGCCTATGAAGAAGAGCCTGAAAAGCTTAATGCTATTGCTAGAAAGCATATGCGCAAGGAATTTGAAAGCTTTAAAATGGGGATTAGTGGGGTTAATTTTGCCATTGCAAATGAAGGGGCGATTTGGCTAGTTGAAAATGAAGGCAATGGCAGAATGAGCACCACCGCTTGTGATGTGCATGTCGCCATTTGTGGGATTGAAAAATTAGTAGAAAGCTTTGATGATGTGGCGATTTTAAATAATTTGCTCGCTCCAAGTGCGGTAGGCGTGCCTATCACTTGCTATCAAAACATTATTACAGGCCCTAGGAAAAACGATGATTTAGATGGCCCTAAAGAGGCACACATTATTTTACTAGACAATAACCGCTCTAATATTCTAGCTGATGAAAAATATTATCGTGCTTTGTCATGCATTCGCTGTGGCACTTGCTTAAACCACTGCCCTGTATATGATAAAATCGGTGGTCATGCCTACCTTTCTACTTATCCAGGTCCTATAGGCGTGGTGGTATCACCCCAGCTCTTTGGTTTGAATAATTATGGGCATATTCCTAATCTTTGTAGTCTTTGTGGGCGTTGTAGCGAAGTGTGTCCTGTAGAAATTCCATTAGCTGAACTCATTAGAGATTTACGCTCTGATAAAGTGGGCGAAGGTAGGGGCGTAGTCAAAGGTGTGAAAGACATGCAACATAGCGGTATGGAAAAATTCTCTATGAAAATGTTTGCCGATATGGCAAGCAATGGGGCTAAATGGCGTTTTCAATTGAAAATGGCTCAATTCTTCTCGCCTTTAGGCAAGCTTTTTGCCCCCCTACTACCCTTAGTCAAAGAGTGGGCTAGATTTAGAACCTTACCTAATATGGATACAAGCTTGCATGCAAAAGTTCAACATTTAGAAGGGGTTATTTATGAGTAAAGAACTGATTTTAAATCGCATTAAAGAGGCTAGAGCTAAACACACCATTAAGGGAGCAAACCCTGTTTATAGAAATATTATCAAGGTAGAGTTTGAAGATTTAGTAGAAGAATACAAGCATTTTCAATTGCTGAATAAAGCCGAAGTCATTGAAAGCACCAAAGAAAATTTGGAACAAGACATTCTAAAGGTTTTAGAAAGTTTCAAAAGCGAAAAAATCTTACACTCTACGGATTTAGATTTGAATTTTGAAGTTTTTAAAGATTTTTCTTTACAGCCCTATGATAAAAAAATTGAAGAAATGCGAGAGGTGTTATTTAATATTGATACCGCTTTGTTGCATGGGGTTTGTGGGATTTCAAGTTTAGGGATTAGTGGGACAACATCTTCACACGCAAGCCCGAGATTGCTTTCACTCATTACGACTAATTGCATTATTTTGTTAAAAAAAGAATCTATTGTGCGGAATTTATTTGAAGGCATTCAAGCTTTAAAAAATCAAAGTAAAGATGGCGTTTTGCCCACGAACATGCTCTTTATTGGTGGGCCTAGTAGGACAGCTGATATTGAGCTAAAAACCGTTTTTGGAGTGCATGGGCCTCAAAAAGTCGCTGTCATTCTTTATTAAAAGGATAGAAATGCAAAAATTAGAAGCAGGACAAGTCGCTCCAAACTTTAGGTTAAAAAATAGCGATGGCGTAGAGATTTCTTTAAAAGATTTGCTCCATAAAAAAGTGGTGCTATATTTCTATCCTAAGGATAACACACCTGGTTGCACTTTAGAAGCACAAGATTTTAGCGCTTTATTTAGCGAATTTGAAAAGAAAAATGCTATCGTGGTAGGCGTAAGCCCTGATAGTGCTAAATCGCATCAAGATTTTATCAGCCAATGTTCTTTAAATGTGATTTTACTCTGTGATGAGAATAAAGAAGTAGCCAATCTCTATAAGGCTTATGGCAAACGCATGCTTTATGGAAAAGAGCATTAAAATTACACGAAATTGTTAAAGACTATACCTACGAGAGCATTGCTAAAGAGTTTTTGGGGGATATTAGATGATAACAAAAACTATAAAATCCCCAAAAATTGACTATAATATACCCCATTAAAAGAGATATTTTAATATTTAAATCTGTATCATATTCGTAGAGCTATAACAAAGCAAAACCTTATTTAAAGGTTTATAATCCAATTTAACATAGGAACTTGATTTGCAACCCATATGGAAACTCTTAATCCCCCAACTAACTTTTAAAAATATAGTCGTAGCCATCTTGTTTGTCGCTGTGGTTGTTTTAAGCATTTGCTTTTTTGTTTTTTATAAAAATGCATTGGTAGAAAGAGAGACTTGTAAAATGGGCGTGGATTTACAAAATGAAGCCTTAAAAAAGCAGGAGTTAGATGTTAAAACCTACAACAAAGAGCATTCTAAAACCGAAAAGCAAATTGAAAAAAAGTATTCTCAGGCTCAGAAAGACAAGCGAATTGAAAAAGAGACTAAAGACGCTCCCCCTACAGATAAAGAACTCAAAAAAGTTGAAAATCTCATTGAGACTTTTAAAAAAGAAGAAAAGAAATAACGCTTTTTCAAATGAAAGTCTTTTCAAGCCTTCTTCAATATTAAGTATTAAGGAACTATGATGTTTAAAACCACCTTTCTTGCTTTGGCAATTCTTTTTATTCTCTCGGGGTGCTATAGAGTGTATAAACCGATATACATTCCTACCAAATGTGAAATTGAAATGCCCACACGCCCCACGCTCTCTAGCACAGAAATCAGCGAAAACATGAAAGCCTTACTTATCTATACAGAGACTTTAGAAAAGGATTTGCAATTTTGTATTAAAGGCACTCCATCAAGTGTGAAAAAGTAAAAAAAATAAAAGCTTAGAGTTTTAGTCTTTACCAACTCTAAACTTTCTCAAAATCTAAGGTTTTTACTCTTTAGGCTGTTTTTGTAAGCTTTTATCTCATCACAAGCTTGTTGATGACCTAAATCACAGGCTTTTTTGAAGTAAAATAGAGCATTTTCTTGAGACATTACATTCAAACCCAATTCTTTATATGGTATCCAGTAATAACTAGAGTTTTTATTATCAAGCGAATAGGTCTGTTGGAGTGCTCCTATCATAAAACAAGCTTCAGCATCTTTATTTGTGCATTTTTCTTTCAAAAAAGTCATTGGATTATGAAAACCTTTTATCTTACCCCATTCATAACAATCAGCTATTAAAAAAGGATTACTACTATATGCTCGGCATGCTTTTTCATAATAAAGACTAGCTTTTTGAATGTCTTTTTTAGTGCCTTTTCCATAATGATACATCTTTGCCAAATTGCTGTAAGCTTTGAAATTTTCTAACTCTGCTGAATTTAAATAGCTCCTAAAAGCTATATCGTAATATTTTTCTATTTTTGCCTTATCTTGATTTTCTCTATGCAATTTGTCTGCATACCTTTCGCAAATACTCCCTAACTCATAATAAGCTTCAGATTTGTCTTCTTTGCTAGATTTTCTGTCTCGAACTATTTTGAGAGCTGTATCAAAATTATATTTTGTTCCAAAATGACCGCTATCAATTAACACTTCTTTGGTGATTTTTTCTTGTTTTCCAACAAAGATAAATCCAATCACTACCACCAACAATAACACAAACTTGAAAATCATTTAAAACTCCCTAATGCTTATATTATCTCTTTTTAACAACTAGTTCTCTTAAACCATATAAGGCAGTAAAAGTCCAAAGAATAAATACGCCTAAAGACACCCATCTGACCATTTCTATAGAATCATTTTTAATATCTAGAATAAAGTCTCCTATTGTAACTTGAAAGATATATAAAATAATTACACTATACGCCCAAACCCACCATAAACAAGCATTAAGAACTCCAATAAAATATTTTTTCTCTCTAAAAAAGAGCAAAAAAGGGAATAAAGTTACTGCTAAAAACCTTTTATAAAAAGACTCTAGCCTTAAACCCAAAGACAACAACAAAATATAAGATACCAAGATATACATAGAAAATTCATCATGTCCATAAAATTGAACAATGCAATAACCTACACTATAAACATAAAAAATCCAAAACGAAAACATATTTTGAGATATTTTTAATAATATAAATTTAGCCTTGCAAAACAACCACACCAAGAATTTATTGATTTTTAAATTGCTATCTAACTTTTGTAATTTTTTAGGAAATATAAAAATTATAAAAAATATTATTGGAGGTAAGAAAATAATCTTAAAATAAATCCAAATATTACTTTGGATTATCTGTTCTATATTATACAAATAACAATAATCTATGAAACATTTTATTTTTTCATCACTATTTAGTGGCTCTATAAACCATACAGTTATCGCAGAAGAAACAATTAGGTAAATCATTCCAAAAATGAAATACCCCGCAAATCTAAACGATAAAAGATACATAAATAAATTAAATTCTGTATTGTCAAATTTTTTACACAATAATTGAGATTTCTTGTTTTCTTGGACTTTCTTCATGCTATCTAGAACATTTTTCTCTTTTTTACGAATATCTTTAATTGTTTTTTGTTTATACGGATAGCAAAAATAGATTCTCTCCAAACTTTTAGCCAATATTTTTTGACCAAATATTTATCTCTATATCTACAGACAATCTCATCAAGAATTTCACGAGCAATACTTGTGACTAGTATCGATAAACCAATAATAAAAATCATTGATAATGCAACATAAAGTTTTTCTAAATTTAAAAAATTAGCAAGAAATTTATAAATAGGGGTAATAATACCAACAATCGAACCAAGAATGGACGCATAAAACAAAATTACCAAACGCCTAGCTTTTTCCTCCATTGTCGTGCTTTCAGACTCTAATTTCTTGTAGATTTCAAAATTCTGCATTCCGTTAATTTTATTAGAAACTTTAACTATGTTATTACTCATTATTGCATTCCGAGATTACTTTATTATTATTATTTATATTAAAATAAAACACTATTAATGCTTTGATTTTATATTTCTTGATTATAATATGCTTTTAAATCTTTTATGTAATTCTGCAATAAAAAGTAAAATTGAAAATTATTCCATCGTATTGATTAAATTTCGTTCCAAAAAAAAATAATCATTATTAAGAAGCGAACACAACAAGCTTAAGAAAACATTTTAAACTTGAGATAGTTTCTTAGCTTTTAGGGGTAATTTTAAAAGAATTGTAACAAGCCAACTATAAATCATCTAATATGCTATATATTATTGCATTTGTAATAATCGGAGCAATACAAACAGCCAAATAAGCTCCACACCAACCTATTGTTCCCTAAAAAGATAAGCTATCAAAAAACCAAATGATATACGCACCTAACCCTATCATAACAAGTATTGATAAAAATGAAATGATACTTAAAATAAAAATTTTAAACTTTTCACTCGGTGTAAGACTTCTCTTTCTTGAGATAAGCCAAGAAGCCAACAGACCAACACCCATTGCAACACCAAGACCCAGAAAACATGCTTCCCAATCCAAGTGTTGCTAAGCCAGAAGTAGCTCCTACTGCTGAACCTCCAGTAAGCCACGCCCAAACGCCTCCTCCACTAAATAGTCCTCCAAGAAAACCCTTACTGCTTTTATCGTTGCTTTCAGCAAAATCTTGCTTCATCAACATAAGAATACCAACAACCACTAACCCCAAAACAACAACCAAACTAGATACAGCAATATGAGATAAAGACCACATTAACAACCCCTTGTATTTGTATATTGAAATGTGAGTGTATCGTTTTTTTTTTTGTTTGTCAAGGGGGTTTATCGGTTAAAAGCGTAAAGTTATTTGATATTTTATAAAATAAAGATTAAATAATAATGTTTATAACAACAAAGTGTAGCCACACTCAAAAATATCGCTTGAATTTTCATCAAACGATACTATAAAAATAATAATAAAAGCGATTTATTTCTTTCTAAACCTCTAATTTCAACACCCCCATTAAGCCTTCAACATTCAGCCCTAACCCTACGCTTAAATTTGTGCTTGAACTTTTAATATAGGGCTTATGAAAATATTCTAATCGCACACAGCCTGCACTATTTTGCCATAAGTTACTTTCTAAGTATTTTTCTATTTCACTAGGATTAAACGCCTTTAAACGCACCTTAAAGCTAGATAAATCTAGCCATTCTAGTGTGGGGGTAATCAAAGCGGAGCAAGTTAGAATCTCTACTTCATTATCGCTTTGAAGTTTTAAAAATTCAAGGGCTTCTTGCTTGTTTTTGGCCTTTCGTTGCATGTTGTTATCCACGCTCACCACGCTATCAGCCACAATCACAGCATAATTATCTTTAACTAACTCTCTTGCTTTTTCTAATTTACCCTTGCATGCTAGATAGACAAACTCTCTAGGGTCTGTTACATTCAAGCTTTCTTCATCAAAGTCTAATGCCTTTTGTTTAAACTTAATCTTACACTCTTTTAAAAGATTAGCCCTAGAATTAGATTGAGAACCTAAAATAAGTTCCATGCTATTTCTCTAAGGCTTTTAAAGCGATACTTTTAGCTAAGTTAACCGCTATTTGCAATTTCTCTAACTCCTTACCCCCAGCACTAGCAAAATCATCTCTTCCGCCCCCTTTACCCCCTAAAATTTGTGCCACTTCCATAGCCCACACATTCGCCTTTAGGGGGGCATTTTTCACTCCGCATGCTAGGCTTATGCGTTCATTATCTTTTTTAAACACCATAGCGAGCAAATTCTTATGCTGATTTTTTAATCTATCAATAATTTCTTTCACATCGCCATTTTCCACTATACCTACAACTACACTTGTGCCATTAATGTTTTCAATGGGTAAGTCAATGTGAGCGGGGGCTTTTTGAATATTCTTCACGCTCTCTTTAAGCTTGTTAATGCCAGCGATTAAATCATTGTTTTTGAGTAAAATCTTAGCGTTTTTAAGCTCTTTATTTTCGCTCTTAGCTAATTCAAAAAGGGCTTTCCCACACACCGCTTCAATGCGTCTTACCCCACTACTCACCCCACTTTCTTTTACAATTCTAAACCCACCGATAAGTGCGCTATTTTCCACATGAATACCCCCACACAATTCAATGGACGCTTTTTCAAAGCTCACCACCCGCACATTTTCAGCATATTTTTCACTAAATAAAGCTAATGCTCCCTTGTCTTTAGCCTGATTTAAAGGCATATGCTCCACTTGGCTTTTTAAGTGCTTAAAAATTTGAGCGTTAACTAAACTTTCTACTTTTTCTAATTCTTCTCCACTTAATGCTTTGGAATGCGAAAAGTCAAATCGTAACCGTTTGGATTCTACCAAACTCCCTGCTTGATTCACATGCGAGCCTAAAACTTCTCTTAATGCGCTTTGTAATAAATGCGTCGCGCTATGGTGTTTTGCAACTTCAAATCGCTCATCACTTACTTTTGCTATGAGTTTTACACCTTTTTTAAGGGGTTTTTGAACTTTGAGAAGTGAAAAATTAAGCCCAAAAAAGTTCTTCGTATCTAATACAAGAGCCACTTCTTCATTCTCTTTTAAAAGCACGCCCTTATCTCCTATAGCTCCTCCACCTTCTGCATAAAAAGGCGTTTTTTCTAACAATACCCAGACTTCTTCTTTAGGACTAATTTCTGTGATTTCTTTAAAATCGCTATCAAAAAAACCTAATGCTTGAGTAGAACATTCCATTGTCTCATACCCCACAAATTCATTAGGCTTATAAGTGCTTAAAATGGTGCTAAAATCAGCGTTATTTTGCTTACCTTTCCATGATGCTTTAGAGCGTTCTACTTGTTCTTGCATGCAACATTCAAAGCCTTTCATATCCACACATGCCCCACAACTTCTTAGCATATCATTCGTTAAATCTAAAGGAAATCCAAAGGTATCATAGAGTTTGAAAGCGATTTTTCCATCAAAGATTTTATTTTCATCTAAATGCTTTAAAGACAAATTAAATAATTCCATGCCAGATTCTAAAGTCTCTAAAAAACGCTCTTCTTCTTCAAAGCACTCTTTCATCATATTTTCTTTAGACTCTTTCAAATACGCATGCACACTAGCAAATTGCTCGCACACCACGCCCACAATTTTGTATAAAAACGTCTCTTTTAAACCCATTAGATAGCCATGTCTTAAGGCTCTTCTTAAAATGCGTCTTAGCACATAACCACGACCTTCTTTATTAAAATGCACCCCTTGAGCGAGCAAAAACGCCACCGCTCTTGCATGATCAGCCACTACTCTAAAGCTTGGTTGAAACTCGCTGGTATAATCTAAGCTTGTAAGCTCGCTAATTTCTTTCATTAGGGGTGTAAATAACGAAGAATCAAAATTATTGAGCTTGTTTTCTAAGAGAGCTTGCACTCTTTCTAAGCCCATGCCTGTATCAATGCTGGGCTTTGGCAAGGGCGATAAAATGCCATCACTAGAGCGTTCGTATTGCATAAACACTAAGTTCCAAATTTCTAAAAACCTATCGCCTTCGCCCCCAAAATAATCTTCACCGCTTTTAAAGTGTTTTTCGCCTTGGTCTATATAGATTTCACTACAAGGCCCACAAGGCCCTGTATCGCCCATTTGCCAAAAATTGTCTTTATCGCCCATTTTTTTGATTCTATCTATAGAGACAAATTTTTCCCATAATTTAAACGCCTCATCGTCCTTTTCATGCACGCTAATATATAAATCCTTAGGCTTAAAACCTAAATTCTTAGTTACAAATTCCCATGCAAACACAATCGCTTCTTCTTTGAAATAATCTCCAAAGGAGAAATTCCCTAGCATTTCAAAAAGGGTGTGGTGTCTTGCGGTATAACCAACATTTTCTAAGTCATTATGCTTACCGCCTGCTCGCATGCATAATTGTGAAGAAGTCGCTCTAGGAATGCTAGGTCTTGGCACAATACCTGTAAAAATATCCTTAAATTGCACCATTCCTGCATTAGTAAAAAGTAAGGTGGCGTCATTAGGTACTAAGGGCATGCTAGGATAAATCTCATGCCCCTTACTTTTAAAAAATTGTAAAAATTCGTTGCGAATACCCATAGAATTCCTTTTTGTTGTTTTATCACACCCTTAAGACTATTTTATAGCTCTTTTAAGTTACTTTTTTAAAAAGATAGTTTATTATACTTTATATCCAAAACAAAGGAGAAAACCATGTTTCACGAATTTAGAGATGAAATCAGTGTGTTAAAAGCGAGTAATCCGCATTTTGACAAGATTTTTGAACAGCACAACCAGCTAGATGATGATATTAAAACCGCCGAGCAACAAAATGCCAGCGATGCTGAAATCAGCCACATGAAAAAACAAAAATTAAAATTAAAAGATGAAATCCATAGTATGATTATGGAGTATAAAGAAAAGCAAAAACCCAAACACTCTTGAGCGTAAGCAATCTTCTAAAGGTTTTAGAAACACATTCAAACGCTTTTTTAAAAAGCGTTTTGCTTATAGCCTTAAACTGGAGCCTATCGTTTTAAAGCGATGGGCTATCTTCTTCTGTTAAACTCGGTGATTTATGCGTTCTATTTTTTCTATACCTATCCAAAATGGCGAAATATAGGACTTTCTAATGCATCTCTTTAAGGGGTTTCCAAAACTACAGTCCAAAGTCTATGAATAAGGACTCTTAAGGACACAAACAGATAGAAACAGGCAAAGTATTTTTAAGGCAATATTTTACTTTTTCACACTTGATGGAGTGCCTTTAATACAAAATTGCAAATCCTTTTCTAAAGTCTCTGTATAGATAAGTAAGGCTTTCATGTTTTCGCTGATTTCTGTGCTAGAGAGCGTGGGGCGTGTGGGCATTTCAATTTCACATTTGGTAGGAATGTATATCGGTTTATACACTCTATAGCACCCCGAGAGAATAAAAAGAATTGCCAAAGCAAGAAAGGTGGTTTTAAACATCATAGTTCCTTAATACTTAATATTGAAGAAGGCTTGAAAAGACTTTCATTTGAAAAAGCGTTATTTCTTTTCTTCTTTTTTAAAAGTCTCAATGAGATTTTCAACTTTTTTGAGTTCTTTATCTGTAGGGGGAGCGTCTTTAGTCTCTTTTTCAATTCGCTTGTCTTTCTGAGCCTGAGAATACTTTTTTTCAATTTGCTTTTCGGTTTTAGAATGCTCTTTGTTGTAGGTTTTAACATCTAACTCCTGCTTTTTTAAGGCTTCATTTTGTAAATCCACGCCCATTTTACAAGTCTCTCTTTCTACCAATGCATTTTTATAAAAAACAAAAAAGCAAATGCTTAAAACAACCACAGCGACAAACAAGATGGCTACGACTATATTTTTAAAAGTTAGTTGGGGGATTAAGAGTTTCCATATGGGTTGCAAATCAAGTTCCTATGTTAAATTGGATTATAAACCTTTAAATAAGGTTTTGCTTTGTTATAGCTCTACGAATATGATACAGATTTAAATATTAAAATATCTCTTTTAATGGGGTATATTATAGTCAATTTTTGGGGATTTTGGGGTGGATTTTTTAGGTTTAAGTTAGAAATCCTAGTTTTTAGGATTTGTTAAAGGGGTAAGGGGGTGTGAGATTATATGCTTTGTGGAACTTTGCAGCAAATTTGCTGGGATTTTTCAGTGGTAAGGGAAAAGATAGTTTTAGGGTCTTGTTTAAAACTTGGTTGTTGATAGATTTTAAAGGAAAAATATATACCATATACGAGAGAGAGCCAAAATCCTATTGTTATAGTGGCTAATTGTATATTTTGATTAGTTCGTGTTTTATAGAAAAATATAAATAAGAAAAGTATAAATGTTAATAAAGAAAGATTTAAAACAGCCTCTTTTAAGTCTTTGATTATAAAACTATCAAAACTAGTTTGAGAGTCATAAGAGAATGTATTCCAAGTTGCACAAGCAATTAGTATGACAATAAGAATGTTTAGCAAAAACGGTAAAACTTCTATCAGCACAGTAGGTTTAAGTAGTATGCAAATAAACTTTTGTATTTTTATCTTTTTAATTCTTTTGCGAGTTTGATACAACATTATAAAAAATGTAACAAGCTGATAAATTCTTATAGAGATATATGCGAAACTAACTATCAATAACAACACAGCGACAGATGTTTGAGAGCTTTCTTTGCCACAAAAGAAAGAAACAACAAAACCTGCGAATAAAATTAAGCAAAATAAAAAGATATACCGCCAAGAGAATCCTAGTGAGCTTTTCGGAAAGGCTGTTACAATGCGTTTAGTTTGAACCCAAGTTTGAAAGCTTTTTAGAACATCTCTCTTTTCGCTTATGAGCAACCCACTAAATGCTAATAAAAAAATTCTGTAAAAAATGCAAATGTTAACCATAAAGAAAATTCGTTATGCATGGTAGCTAATGTTTCAATTCTTACAAAAAATATAATAGGAAATATTGCTAATATGGGAAACATTGGAGAATTTTTATGGTTTAAACGAGAGTTTTCATAGATGTAGTTTGATGTTATGGTGAGAAGTAGTATTAAAGAATTAAAAGATATTATTAGAAAAGAATTATTAATGCCATTAACCCATGCTTACAAAGGGTAAAAAGCCTATTGCTACCATGGCTATTGGCACGATAATAAAATCATCAACCCATTTTAGGTAACGCACAACATTGACTTGGTCTATGGCTTGTGTTTTTGATTTTTTTGTTGGTTTTCTTCGTTAGTGAGTAAATCTCTTAGTCTTAATTTATGGTGTGTAAGGCATATTTGTAAAGTCTTGCAACGCCGATTGAATTTGTCTCTAAAATTATTTAATGTATTAAGTATAGCAATTCGTCCAAACCCAGCAATAAAAATAAGCACTAACTCTATGACAAAATAGATTGTCTCTAAACTCAATTTGTCAGCGTTTGTCCATAGAAACCAAAATGCTCCTAAGGGAACGATAATAAGAACGCTTAAAGCTTGAATATAGATTCCTTGAAAGTTATAAGTCCATCTGTCTTGCTCCTTCTTTAAGAACTTTATAAATCTCTAATTGGTGCTTTTGGTATTCAAATGACTCCTGCTCTCTTTCTTTGTAGTCACTCAAAACTCTCTATTCCCCTAAAATTTCTCTAATAACTTCACAAATTCCTTAAAAATATAATGGCTCTCTTTAGGGCCAGGGCTACTCTCTGGGTGGTGCTGGACAGAAATAATGGGAGCGTTAATATAACGCACGCCTTCAATGGTATTGTCAAAAAGATTGCGGTGTGTGATAACAGCGATTTTTTCAATCTCTTCAGGCACACAATAGTTGTGGTTTTGTGCGGTGATTTCAATGGCGTTTGTTTTTAGGTTTTTAACGGGGTGATTACTCCCATGATGACCAAATTTTAGCTTATAGGTAGGATAGCCTTGTGCGATAGAGAGTAATTGATGCCCTAAACAAATGCCAAACATAGGGATTTTTGCTTCAATTAGTTGCTTGATTTCTTCAATTTCTTGTTGTAGGCTTAAGGGGTCGCCCGGCCCGTTAGAGAGAAAAATGCCATTAATAACTTTATCTTCATAGGCTTTGATGAGTTCTGTTGCTTGAGTATTATGCGGATAAATGAGAGCTTTTAGCCCTACGCTTTGAAGCTCGTTTAAGATATTGCCCTTAGCCCCAAAGTCTAGCACAGCGATAGTTTTATGCGGCATTGTTTCATCAAAAGGCTTGTAATCTAAAGTTTTGAAATCAAAAACACCATGCTTATGTGTTTTGATTTTTTGCGTAGAAACGCTTTCTACTAAAGGGGAGTGAGAAATTTTGGGAGCGTTTTTTAGAATCTCTTTAAGCTTGTTTTTGTCATGTTCTATAGTGGAAGCTACCATCATCAAGCACCCATTATTGCGTAAGGTTTTAATCAAACTTCTTGTATCAATGCCACTAATGCCTAAAACATTTCGCTCTTTCAAATAAGCGCTTAAGCTAAGATTCGCCCTTGCGTTAGAAAAAAACTCGTTGTAATGACGCACCAAAATACCCGCACAACAAAAAGGGGATTCATCATCTTTAACATTAGTGCCTACAATACCAATTTCTGGCATGCTAAAAACCACAAATTGCCCTTTATAGCTAGGGTCACTGATAACTTCTTGATAGCCACTCATAGAAGTGTTAAAAACAAGCTCTCCTATTTGAGTGCCACTAGCTCCAAAACTTTGAGCTTGTAAAAAAAGCCCATTTTCTAAGTAGAGAGAGACCATTATAAAAAGCCTTTACGCCTTAACTCTTCTTCATACAGCCTTTCAAACACTAGCTCGTATTCATCGCTTCCTACGGGCAGTTTGCGTTTGTAATGTTTGATTTTTTCATGCACTTCGCTTTCAATGCTCTCATACATCTTAGAGTAGGTGTCAATGGATTTGTAAATCAAATTTCTAATCAAATTTTCACTCACGCTAAACATAATCAAGTCTTCATCTAGGATTTTATTTAAAATTTGGTGCGATAAATCATTGCACCTATCTTCCCAAGCCAAATGAAAGCCCTCTTTTTGAGCGATTTGTCTTTTAATCATCCAAAAGAGCTGTCTTTCGTCCATCCGCATAAATTCTATTTCATCAGTGTTTTCTTCTAAAAGTTCTCGTGCTTGCTCATCTATAGCATTTTCTGTTTTAACGCTTTTTTCTAAAATTTCTTCTATCAATTCACACAATAGTTCTCTAGGGGCTTTTAATTCTAATAGTTCTGAACGCACAAAGTCGCTGGCAATTTTATTGCTCACATGCATTACATGGGTTAGTTTAAGTCTCATGATTTTTCTCGCATATTCATAGTTTTTTTGATTAAGGTTATTCTATCGCTTTTTAGATAAAATGCTTTTTAAAGAATTTGTTTAATAAAATAAAAAAGCGTTTTTGTTTTTAGCTTTTGGATACTCGTTTGTAGCAAACTCAATGACGCATTCGCACCAAACTATAAGATTGCAAGATTTTATCTGTATAGATAATTTCAATATCAGGGCGTTTTTTAGAGTTTTTAGTATTAATAAGTTTTAAATACCCCCCTTCTTTAATGCCATAAAATTTGAGCCTTAGGGCGAGTTGCTTGTCATCGGTTTGGATTTGATGAATACCCCTTGTTTGAAGGGCTGTTGCGATTTCTTTTGCCAAGAAGTGCCGATTCAATAATTTTTCATTAGCATTAGAAACCTTGCTCCCCCATAAAAACAGCGTTTCAGCAAGCATTAAAAGATACAGGCTAAAAATGCGTAAATAATACCGCCCCCTAAATTCTCTTAAACGCACCCTAAGATTACTGAGCATGCTTTGAATGAATAGGGGTAAGCCCACTAACGCTAGGGGAGCAAAAGTTTTTAAATCTATCTCTTGACGCACGCTTAAAAGCAAAGGACAAAGCCAGCCACTTGCACTAATGAAAGCGAGCAATGATGGCTTTTTAGCAAAAAGGGCTTTATAGAGTGTATAGGGGTAATAAACAAAGAATAATGGCGAATACAACAAGAGAAGTTCTGAGCAAGTTTGTAGGAAATACCCACTAGGCAAGCCCTTAAAACTTTCATTAAAAAGAGTAATATTGATACCCAAACAAATAAAAGCAAAGAGCAAACTCTTAAAATAACGCATTCTTAAAGCATAAGCCCCCAAGCCCAAAAAAAGCGTTATAAACGCACTATCTATAAACACGCATAAGAGAATGCTAAGATAGGGGATTTTTTGAGATTTTACAAATAAGTAGCTGATTAAAAGCCCAAGATTAAGCACAAATACACTTTTAACTAATAAAATCGCAAAGAGATTAGCCCCAGGTAATAAAGCGTAAGTTAAAGTAGCATAAAGAGCGTCTTTGGGTTTTTTTAAAATCTTTCGCCCTATGAGATAAATTAAAAGCATATTGATAAGATGAGAAAGCAAAAAGGGTAGTCTTAGAGCCAAATCATTTTGCCCCAAAATTTCAGTGCTTTTTTGAGCGATTTTAATAAACCAAGCATTACCATAAAAAAAGTCCTTAGCTTCGTTATAGCTAATAGAAATTTCATTACTCATTAATAGCCCTAAGACCAAAACTCCCATAGCTAGTAGCACAAAGCTTAAGTCACTCACATCAAAGCTTCTTATTTTTTTCCTTGGGTAGATAAGGTAGCGAAAGTATAGGAGCGTGCTTTGTAAAGGGCTTAGTTGCATGATTTAAAACTTCTCAATTCTTTTAAAAGAGCAGGTAAGGCGATAAGCAACCCAGAAAATAAAATGAGTAGAACCCCTAAAGAGCTTTTAAAATCTAAAAATTTATCGCCCAAATACAGCCCTAATAGTAGCCCCCAAATAATGCGGGTGTATTCAATAGGGGCAATAATTCCAGCGGGGGCGTTCATGTAGGCATAAGTCAAGAAGTATTGCCCTAAAGTCCCACTAACTCCTATTAAAAAAATCCATAAAATATCCTCTAATCTAGGCGTATGAATGCCGTTAGATAAAAAAGGAATGTCAAAAAACATGCCAACTAGCCCAAGCACACTCATGCCAAAGGCGAATGCCAAAATCACGGCTTGCTTGTCATAATACTCTCTTAAATCTCTCAAAGTTACATACGCCAAAGCCACAAAGACCCCACTTAAAATGCCCATAAGAATTTCAAAAGGCCCTATATTTTCTACACTAGGATTTGAGATAAGCACGACCCCCACTAGCCCAATACCGGCTGAGATTAACGCGCTCATTTGCAACTTTTCTTTCAACATAAAATAAGAGAGTAGCACTGTATAAATAGGGGCGCTTTGTGAAAACGCTGTCGCTGTGGCAAGCGAAATTTTTTCAATATTATAAAAAAACGCCAGCATCGCTAATCCCCCCACAACTGCCCTAAAAGCAAGCTTTCTAAAACCGCCTTTTTTGTAACTCCTTAAAGGGTAGGGTTTGAAAGGATAAATTAGCAATAATAATAACATCATAGTAACAGAACGATAAAACACATTTTCCATAGGGGAAAAATAGTTGGCTGTGATTTTTACAAACGCGCTCATTATGCCAAAGCATAAATTAGCCAAAAACATCATTAAAATGCCAAATAAAATCGTATTACGCATAGCTATTTTTTAATCTCTATCAATAGGGAGTTTTTAGTAGTAGTTTAACCTAAAATGTTTAATAAGCCTTTATCATAGCACCATGAAGTTTTAGTAGTTTCTTAATTCACTTCACTACGAAAGGATTTCTATGTACCCACATTTAGAAGAAGTAACAAAAGGCTATTTGAGGCCCTATATTACAGAATTAAATTTAAGTGATACAGACACAAAAAGCCCTAAAATTGAATGTCTGGTAAGAAAAAAGTTTGTTAAACTCACGCCTAAAGAAGCCATGCACCAACGCTTTATCTTGCATTTACACAAAAGCTATTTTTACCCTATAGTTTTTATCAGTTCACAACACTCATTGAATATCCTTGTTCAAAACAAAACTAATATTCACTCATATGTTAAGCCATCTCATGTGAGCATCTATCCAACCACACCGACTCTGACTATACTAGAGCAAAATAACCTGTGCTGATGAACCCAAACAGAGTCCACCACTCCAATCCGCTTGCACAAGGCATTTCTTAGTATTTTATAAGATACTTTGGGTTGTGTTTTTAGTTTTTCAAAAAGAAATCTTTAGAATTTTTTAAAAAATGCTACTTTTAAAATGAAAGCTACGAAAACCATTTGAATAAAAAGCCATAAGAACTTCAAAAAACTATGTTCATCACAATTAAGTTCAACAGAAAAAAGGAATCACCAAAGTAGCTTAAAAAACAGAAAATGAGTCCTAACTAAAAAACGGACACAATCAAATGGCTAAAATCCAAACCCCTTTGAGAAAAGATTAGCTTTTCACAAAAATATTGAGTTTTTAAACTACCACTACAGCAGAACCTACTTGCGAAAAGGCAAAACCTACCTATAACATAGACAGATTCTATTTAGTGTAGCCTTTTTCTTTCTCGGACTTACGAGAAGTATCGCTTTTAGTCTTACCCTCCATGCTCGTATGTTTTTCAAGTTCTTGTTGCAAAGCCTGTTGCTCAGCATTTTCACGACTACGCTTCTTACGCTTCTTTTTCTTTTTTGAATATGCAGTCGAGTTGCTTGAAGTTGTCTCTTTAGTTGCATTAGCACTGCTAGGAAGTGCTGCACCGCTTGGGCTGTGATTTATATCGGCAGAGTGATTCCCTATTTTTTTAGCACCTATGAAATCTGGGCTATCATTATTATCGTGATGCTCAAACTCGCCATCGCCCCTTTTCTTGAACGCTGTTTGAGTTTCTTTCTTGGCTTGATCTTCCATTTTCTTAAGAGCAACCGCATCGACCTTTCTAGTCTTTTCTTTTTGGCTTACCCTAACCATGCTGATTAGATATTTAATGTACCCATCATACATATCTCCAAACTGCTCATGCAGAGCTCCAAAATCTGAACCTTTATAAAGCCAATTAAATAAGGGGAGTGAAAGCTCCGTTCCTAAGTCCTTAAGCACATGCTGATAAAACTTTTCTCTGTCATTAACGACAAAAGAAACCTTACCATCTTTATGCTCATAATAACAAATTCCTTGCTTAACACAGCTCTCCAAACTCCCCTTAAAGAAAGCTCCAAAAGCGGATAAGTCGCCCTTACTCATCTTGGTTTCAGAATACTGGTTGAATCCCTTTACCCGCTCTTTCTCTAGATTAACCATGTTTTTTAAGACTTTCTTGCGGTCTTTTTTTATGTTTCCCGTGGAGTTATCATAAAACATTACATTGGGGTCAATTGTAGTGCTAATAGTTGTCTCTGCTTGCAATAAAAACCCTACAGCTACCACAAAAAATAAAATCCGTTTCACGCTAAACTCCTATATGCTCCGTTATAACAACAGAACTTGATATTACTATTCATTTAAAAAACCTCTTTTAATTTAAAAATTCAATAGAACTAAAGCTATCTTGGTCATAGAGACTTAGACTTTCAAAGAGTCTTTCCTATAAGTATGATACTATAAATATCTAAAAAATACAAACACTATCTAAAATTTTAGACTCTAAACTTCTAAAACGCCAAAAAACACTCTAATGCTTATGAGAGCCTGATTTTTTCTTCTCGTGAAATTCCTTTTTCTTATGCTCATGGAAAGGCCCTTCACAAGCACAACTATCCAAATCTAGCTGCTGTTTGCGATACTCTTTCATGGTCATTGTTTTCTTCCTATCAGAAATCACTTTAAGAATCTCTTGCTCACGCTTCTTGCGTTCTTCCTGACTCAAAGAACCCAAATTCTTGCTTATTGCCTTTTTGAATTCCGCCTTATATTGCTTACGCTCTTCCTGACCCATTGCCTTTAATCGCTTATTAACTTCTGCACGAAATTCCGGAATCTCTTTGGGCGAAACCTTTCCCGCTTGTTCAGCAAGCTGTTTGTTATCCATATCCTTGAACCCATTTGCTTTCAAGAACGCCCCACAAAAAAACCCTATAAATAGCAAAGAATACGCTAGTTTACTCATCAAAATACTCCAACTTCAAGTTACGAAACCAAAGAAAATTCTATCATCTACTTGATTAAATATAACTTAGTTATCCAAATATCTTCTGAAAAATCCATGCTGAATTTGATTTAAACACCCCGCAATAAGTATTTATCTAGTTGAGAGTGAAACCATTTCTAAAGCCAAATTAAACTCATAACTACCACCACAAGAAAAGACACAAGAGACTAAAAGGCTTGAAGAACAAAAATCTAATCCAATCAAGCTCTCTTTTTAGAGAACCTGTAAGACCAAAAAAATTCCTAGAAACTGACGATGTAACGCCAATAGAAGGCGTAGGGGCGATGAAAGGTGAATCTATAAGTCATTCCCTTAGGAACATCATCGGCACTAGCCACATAATAGTTATTGCGAATCGTTTGGATTTTTAACCCAATTTCAAAACCTTGATGCTTAGTGCCTAAGCGGATTCCCCCATTGACTAAAAATTGGAAATTTGAAGGGCTAAAACTTCCCTTATATTCGCTCGCTAAATTTTTAAAGTAATGATTGGTTGGACCCCAAGAAGTGCCACCCACCGCAATGCCTAAGAAAAAACCAAAATGCAAATTCTCACGATTAAAAATGGCTGGGTTAAGCAACACATCTGTTCCTGCACCATAGCCAAACATATAATTTTGTGAGCCTACACGGGCTGTTTGTAGCCCTTCGGCGTTGAACTCATTGTATTTGTAATACGAACTTGCGAAATCAAAAAAACCATAATAACGCAACCCAAATTGTGGCGACTTTTTAAAGAAATGCTTATACCCTACCATAACTCCAAAACCATTGATAGCGTATTGCTGATTGCTTAAGCCCTTATACCCACGAGTCCCTAAAGCACCATAAGTAATAGGCTTTGTAGCATTAGAACCATAACCCGCACTTTGACTCCCATTACAATTCGCACTAGAGCAATTTTGAGCCGTTGTGCTAAGCATACCTAATTGATAATCAATTCCTATAAAGGCAGCGTTTCTCTCTCCCTTTATGGGGCTTGCTTTAGTTGCCATCTCTTGCTTGGGCGTCTCTGCTGACAACAAAGTCGCCACAACTAGAGAGATAGCACCTGCGATAACAGATTTTTTCATGTATTCCTTCCTTCTACATTTCTCTATGTTGAGTTTCAAATGCTACATGCTACTATAATTTTACTTTCTTTTTGATTAAATTATGGGTCTTAATTGAAGAATAGATGAAGTCAAACAGATTTTAAGAAATTTTATCCCTAAAGTAAAACTTCTTAACCCCCCCCCCTACGAAAACTATATAAAAACTAAGTGCCTAAAGGACTAAAGATGTTCTTTCACGCTCTCTAGCACGCTCACAAACGCCTGCATATCATTCATAGCCATGTCTGCTAAAACCTTGCGGTCTAATTCAACATTAGCCAACTTTAAAGCATGCATAAAGCGTGAATAACTTGTATCATGCATTCTGCAAGCTGCATTGATTCTCACTACCCACAAACTTCTAAAATCTCTTTTCTTTTGCTTGCGGTCTCTGAAAGCATAACACATGCTTCTTTCAAGCTGCTCCTTAGCCTTTCTAAAATGCTTTCTTCTGCCACTATAAAACCCTCTAGCGAGTTTTAAGACTTTCTTATGGCGTCTTCTACGCACAACGCCTGTTTTAACTCTCATTTCTTTACCTTTCTTTTAAAATTTTTAGGTGCGTTTTTTAAAAACGACTTTCCCTTAAAATAAGGGGCTGCTCAACCAAACTGCTCTTATGCTTTACAGAGTAAAGACATGACAGAATTCATATTGGTGTGATGCACATGTTTTGGTGCATTCAAATTAGCTTTACGCTTAGGGCTTTTTTTAGTCAAGATATGACTCTTAAAAGCACTGCCACGCTTAACTAAGTTCTTTTTAACTTTGAAACGCTTTGACGCACCACGATTAGTCTTCATTTTTGGCATGATTTTCTCCTTTCATAAGGTTAATGCTATTAAAGGGGGGTTGAGTATGGCTAGTTTGAGCGTTACTTATTTCTTTATGGTTTTTCTTAGTTTTGACACTCTCTTGGTCTTTTTTAGGCACAAACATCCATGAGACAAAACGCCCTTCAGTTTTAGGCTCTCTTTCAGGATTGGCTAAATCCTCCATCATTGTCTGCACTCTAAAAAGCACATCAAGACCCGCTCTAGGGTTTTGGCTCTCCCTACCCTTTAAAACAACTTTAAATTTCACATGCTTGTTAGCTTCAATAAACTCTCTTGCATGTTTGACTTTATAATTGATGTCATTTTGTGCGATTTGAGTAGAGAGCTTAATCTCTTTGATTTCAATTTGCTTTTGCTTTTTCTTGGCCTCTTTAATTTTCTTTTCATTTTGATAGCGGAATTTATTATAATCCATGACCTTACATACAGGGGGCTTTGCATTCGCTGAAATCAACACCAAATCTAGCCCCAAGTTACGGGCAATATTTAACGCTTCTCTTGAAGAAATAATGCCATGCACTTCGCCATCATCACCTACACAACGCACTTCTTTAAAATTAATATCTTCGTTTAACAATACTTCGTTTTTACTCAAAAACTAACCTCTTGCATTTTAGATTCAACCATGTTTAAAAACTCCTTTAAAGGCATTTTATATTGGGTTTGCTTTTCTCTATCTCTAATGGATAAAATTTTTGTCTCTACTTCTTCATTACCTAGAACTAAAATCATAGGAATTTTTTGCTTTTCAGCTAGTCGCACCTTTTTATTCAAGCTGTCGTTTTTATCTAGCACTTCTACAAAAATCTCACGCTTTTTTAATTCTCCTTTAAGCTCTAGGGCAAAATGATAATGCTCCTCATTGATAGGAATAAGCACAATTTGAGTGGGTGCGACAAAGAAAGGGAAATTACCCCCAAAATGCTCGCTTAAAATCGCAATAAATCTTTCAAACGAGCCTAAAATCGCTCTGTGAATCATCACCGGTTGTTCGGCTTCATTATGCTCGTTAGTGAAAGCGAGCTTAAAGCGTTCGGGCAAATTCATATCCACTTGAATCGTGCCACATTGCCATTTGCGTTTTAAGGCATCTGTAATTTTAATATCAATCTTAGGCCCATAGAAAGCCCCCCCACCTTCATCAACTTTATAATCAATATGGTGTTCTTTTAGAGCCTCTTTAAGAGCGTTTGTGGCTTTTTCCCATACCTTATCATCGCCAATGGATTTAGTAGGGCGAGTGGATAGCTCCATTTCATAGCTGAAATTAAACGCACTCATAATTTTATGCGTAAAATCTAAAATCGCACTCACTTCGCTTTGAATCTGTTCAAAGGAGCAAAAAATATGAGCGTCATCTTGAGTAAACTCTCTCACTCTTAAAAGCCCATGCAACACGCCACTTTTTTCGTGCCTATGCACCACGCCGTATTCATAAAACCTTAAAGGTAATTCTCTGTAGCTATGCAAAGCATTTTGATAAACTTTAATATGCCCCACGCAATTCATAGGCTTTATGCCATATTCTTGCTCATCAATCGTGGTAAAATACATGTTCTCTTTATAATTATCATAATGTCCGCTAATTTTCCACACATCGCTTTTTAAAATCTCAGGGCCTCTTACAGGCTCATAGCCCCTTAAAAGTAACGCCTTACTCAATAAATCTTCTATGCGTTTTCTAAGTCTTGCTCCCTTAGGTAGCCACAGGGGTAAGCCCGCCCCTATTTCATCATCAAAGCTAAAAAGCCCTAGTTCTGTGCCTAACTTTCTATGGTCTCGTTTTTTGGCCTCTTCAATTTGAAAAAGATAATCTTTTAGGCTTTCTTTAGTAGCAAATGCAATACCATAAATTCTAATTAGCATTTCATTTTTTTCATCACCACCTAGATAAGCTCCAGCGAGTTTAGTGAGCTTAAAGCTGTGTAAAAAGCGAGTGTTTGGTAAGTGAGGCCCTTTGCATAAATCTTCAAATGCGCCTTGTCTATACACCCCAAATTCATCGCCACTAATTTTACTCATCACGGCATACTTTAATTCATCGCCCTTAAAACGCTCTAAAGCCTCTTCTCTAGTCAAAGTCTCTTTAGTGATAGCGAGTTTAGACTTCGCAAACTCTTTCATTTTAGCTTCAATTTTAGGCAAATCTTCTTCGCTAATTTTTGAAGCGGTCTTAAAATCGTAGTAAAACCCTTCTTCCACCACAGGTCCTACAAAAAACTTTGCATCAGGGTAAAGGGCTTTCAAACTTTGAGCGAGCAAGTGTGCACACGAATGCCTAATCACTTCTAAAGCTAAAGGTGAATCATCAAAATATATCGGCTCTGAACCCCCAAGCACCTTAATGCCATCGCTTAGTCCTAAGACCTTCGCACTCTCTAAATCTATTATCTGTTCGTCTTTATAAACGGCAATCAGTTCCGCACTCATTATTTGGTCTTATCTTTCCTTAAAATCTAACAATCCACCGAGCCAAACCCACACTGAACTTGCGAGTCCACTTTCTCAGGCATAGGGTCATGCATAGGCTGTAAGCAAGCTTGCAAAAAAACAACACAAAATAAATTCAGCAACCATTGCTTACACACTACGCAAAAACCTTTTAAAATTTAATCGCTTAACTAACCGCTGATTATACAATAAAATTATAAATTAACTAAAAATACTAAACCTTATAGAAGCGTTAAGCGATAAACTATCTTAAAGTAAAGCGATACCATGTTACAATGCGATTTGGCTACAATTTAGCTATGATTTTATCTATCATTTTATTGTTGTTTCTAATACTTAATCATTGTTTTTAAGGAAGTTTTGTGCGATATATCAAATTTTTCAAAGAGTTGAATAATAAAGATGTGAATTTGGTTGGGGGCAAGAACGCTAGTATTGGCGAGATGTTTCAAGAATTAGTGCCTATTGGTATCAAAGTGCCTGATGGTTTTGCAATCACTAGCGAAGCGTATTGGTATCTCTTGGAGCAAGGTGGGGTTAAACAAAAGATTATAGAGCTTTTAGAGAATGTTGATGCCACCGAAATTGATGTGCTAAAAGTGCGTTCTAAAAAAATCAGAGAGCTTATTTTTGGCACGCCGTTTCCTACAGATTTGAGAGATGAAATTTTTCAAGCCTATGAGATTTTAAGCCAACAATATGATATGAAAGAAGCTGATGTGGCAGTGCGTTCAAGTGCTACAGCTGAAGATTTGCCCGATGCTTCTTTTGCCGGTCAACAAGACACTTATTTGAACATCAAGGGTAAAACAGAATTAGTCCATTATATCAAGTCTTGTATAGCATCACTTTTTACTGATAGAGCGATTAGCTATAGAGCCAGTCGTGGGTTTGACCATTTGAAAGTCGCACTGAGTGTGGGGGTGCAAAAAATGGTGCGAGCCGATAAAAGTAGTGCAGGAGTCATGTTTTCTATTGATACAGAAACTGGCTTTAAAGATGCGGTTTTTATCACTTCAGCTTGGGGGCTAGGTGAAAATGTCGTAGGTGGCATGGTAAATCCTGATGAATTTTATGTGTTTAAGCCGACTTTAGAGCAAAATAAACGCCCTATCATTAAGAGACAATTGGGTAATAAGTTTCAAAAAATGGTTTATGCTCCAAGGGGAAGCGAACACCCTACTAAAAACATTGAAACCACTCAAAAAGAATTGCAATCTTTTTCATTGAGCGATGAAGATGTGCTGATTTTAGCTAAATACGCCATTGAAATTGAAAAGCACTATACCAAAGAAGCTGGGACTTATCGCCCTATGGATATAGAATGGGCAAAAGATGGCAACAGTGGGGAAATCTTTATCGTTCAGGCTCGCCCAGAAACGGTTCAAAGCCAAAAAAATAAAAACAACAATCAAGTCTTTGAAAAATTTAAATTCAAGAACCCTAACGAAAAGAAAGAGATTATCTTGCAAGGTAGGGCTATTGGCAATAAAATTGGCTCAGGAAAAGTGCGTATTATTAACGACTTGGAGCATATGAATTCTTTCAAAGAAGGCGAAATTTTAGTAACTGATAATACTGACCCAGACTGGGAGCCTTGCATGAAAAAGGCGAGTGCAGTGATTACTAATCGTGGGGGACGCACCTGTCATGCCGCTATTGTGGCTAGAGAAATTGGTGTGCCAGCCATTGTTGGAGCTAGTGGGGCAACCGATAGACTCTATACCGGTATGGAAATCACTGTCTCTTGTGCAGAAGGTGAAGAAGGCTATGTGTATGCAGGCATTTATGAGCATGAAATTGAAAGGGTTGAACTCTCTTGCTTAGAAGAGACAAAGACTAAAATTTATGTCAATATTGGAAACCCTGAAAAAGCCTTTGGGTTTTCTCAACTTCCTAACCATGGTGTGGGATTAGCTAGAATGGAGATGATTATCTTAAATCAAATTAAAGCCCACCCCTTAGCCTTAGTGGATTTACACCACAAAAAGCCAGTAAAAGAAAAAAATGAGATTGAAAACTTAATGGCGGGCTATGCTAACCCTAAAGATTTCTTTGTGAAAAAAATCGCTGAAGGCATAGGCATGATAAGTGCGGCGTTTTATCCTAAGCCTGTCATCGTTCGCACAAGCGATTTCAAATCTAACGAATACATGCGAATGCTTGGAGGTTCAAGCTATGAACCCCATGAAGAAAACCCCATGCTTGGTTATAGGGGAGCTAGTCGGTATTATTCAGAACGCTATAATGAAGCGTTTTCATGGGAATGTGAAGCTTTGGCGTTAGTAAGAGAAGAAATGGGCTTAACTAACATGAAAATTATGATTCCTTTTTTACGCACCATTGAAGAAGGTAAAAAAGTCCTAGAAATCCTAAGAAAAAACAACCTAGAATCCGGTAAAAATGGTCTTGAAATTTATATCATGTGTGAATTGCCCATTAATGTAATCTTGGCTGATGATTTCTTAAGTTTGTTTGATGGTTTTTCTATTGGTTCAAACGATTTAACCCAGCTTACCTTAGGCGTGGATAGAGATAGCGAACTAGTAAGCCATGTCTTTGATGAAAGAAACCCTGCTATGCTAGAAATGTTTAAAAGAGCGATTGAAGCCTGTAAAAGACATCATAAATATTGTGGGATTTGTGGACAAGCCCCAAGCGATTACCCTGAAGTGGCGGAATTTTTGGTTAAAGAAAGCATCACTTCCATTTCTTTAAACCCCGATAGCGTGATTTCTACTTGGAATGCTATAGCAAAACTAGAAAAAGAGTTAAAAAGATAGTTCTAAGCACAAGCAATGAGCCCTTTTTAAGATTAAAAGGGGCTATGTTTCTCTATTCTTTCTTAAAAAGCCCTATCCTGTTATTTTATGGCTTTTTAAGAAAAAAAAAATACAATTTTTTGATAAATTTTTTTATCAATCATTTCATACTCAATGCCTTGAAATCAATGTTTTAAAAATTAAGTAAAAGGATAGTTATGTCAAAAACATTAAATACCAAAGAAATAGCTCAATGTTGTTGTGGCTTATTGTTAGCCCCAGCATTGCTTCAAGCCTTAGAATTTGGTGGTATGGGAAATGTGTCTATGGGATTAGGTGGTGCTGGCGTGGCTTTAGAAAATTCTCAATGGGCGTTGTATTATAATCCGGCCTTGCTAGATATGGACGAAAAGTCTAAATTTGGTTATAGCTTTAATCTTCAAGCAGGACAAACCAATCTTTTATCGCTCGCAAATAACCTTTCAAATGACAATGGATTGAATAACCTTGAAAATAGTATCAGCAACCTACAAACATCTAATCACAAATCCATTATCCAAGCCTTAGAAAATAATAGCTCTAGCATTACTATCAATGCTAGTGAAAGTTCTCAAGCGAGCGAGATTATCCAGCTTGTGAATACGACAAACACTTCCATTAAAAATAATGGGCTTTTGGCGAGTTCGCAAAATGGCTTTGTATTCCAATACAATTATAGGGGGCGTAAGAAAGAATTCGTAGGGTCGTTTGGACTAGGGCTTTTTGGAAGCGCTTTTATGGAAGCGGGTGTAAAAACGGATAAAAACTATAAAGAGCTTATTGTTCCTATTAATAACACCTATTATCAAGCACAAATTAGTTCTCATTCTATCACTCTAAGAGAAACTTCACAAGCTAATTACAACGCCCATTCCTTGCTCTCATCTAATGCGAAGTTGCAAGGGGGCGTTAAAGCTTTAGTCTTAATAGAAGTGCCATTAGGCTATGGGCATGCTTTTAATACGAGATTTGGGCGTTTTGGCATAGGGGCTACTTTTAAATATATTTATAGTGGGAGCTATGGTTTAAAGGCTAGTGGGAACATTAATGACATCGCTAATAGCGTCAATTTAGATAATTTTAGTTTTAATAACATTCCAAAAACTTCGCATTTTGGGCTAGATTTAGGTGGAGCATATTCCATTAAAGGCTTTACTTTGGGGCTTGTAGGAAAATATCTCAACGCCCCCAAGTTTAGCTTAGGAGCCAACAATGGATTTCTACGCATTGACCCTCAAGTGCGTTTGGGTCTGGCTTATCATTATAAATTTTTAACTCTAGCTTGGGATTTTGACTTAACAAAAAATAATTCCATTGTGCCTTTTAAAAAAAGTCAAATGACTGGTGGGGGAATTATGCTAGATTTTAAGTATATTGATTTTAGATTTGGAGCTATGGGCAATATGGCAAAAGATAATTTGGATTATGGCATGATTTTAACAGCAGGCATTGGATTTTACAAAGTGTTTGATATATCCATTCAATCCAGTCTAAAAACGCAAAAATGGAGTCATTACAACATTCCAGAATATGTGGCATTGCGTATTGGTGGGGGCTACACTTGGTAAAAGGGTAGCTTTCCACACCAGCTAAACTTCTACACTCCTTTTGATTATAAATCAATTTAAGATTACTTGGCACAATATAACAACACACTTATACTAAGGGATAATTTGAAGGCACCATTAAATGTGGTCTTTTTGTTAAATCTATTGTGTTTGGGGGCGATGAGCCAAGAAATCACTTGGTCTCAATTCTTAGAAAATTTTAAAAACAAAAATGAAGTACCTCCCACAAAAAGTCAAATAGCCACAAAAAACCAGCAAATCTTAGAAGATATTTTAAAAAATAGCCTTAAATTCTACTTTATTTTTGGATACACTTACTCGCAATCGCACTATTCTATCCTTGCTCAAGGCTCACAAACCACTTTTCTTAGCAATAATATTGGGTTTAACACCGCTTCTGGTTTGGAACATTTTTTCAAAAACCACCCTAAATTAGGCTACAGGCTCTTTAACACTTACGCTTATTCGCATTCTGTCTCACTCACACAATCTCAAATCCTAATCGCACAAAATTATGGGGGCGGATTAGACTTATCTTTCATTTTTTTAAATAAAAAGACCTATCGCTTGAGAAACTATCTAGGCATCGCTTTAGAAGAAGGGCTGTTATTCATAGATACTATCAAGCAAGCCACCATCACACATAGAAATAAAAAAACTTTTTTTCAAGCCCCCTTTCGCTTTGGCTTGATTATGGACTTTATCGGTTACCTGTCATTACAGCTAGGCCTTGAAGTGCCATTAGTAAGAAAAATTACTTACGCCCACAATAACCACCGCCAAGATTTTACACAACTATACAATATCAATTTTTCCTTAATCGCTTCATTTTAAACTAAGCTCTCTTAAACAAACCCATAATTTTTCTAGGGTATTTTAAAAGCATTAAAAACCAATTCGCTTGAATATTATTATCCTTGCATGCTCTGATATTTTCTCTATTTCGCACCAAAAGACTTTTAAAACCTTGAGTGCTAACCCCCCCTGTTCGCATTTTAACTAACACTTCCTTTAAGTAAGAAAAGCTAATTTTTTGCACCACAAACAAACGAATTATCATCTCAAAGTCCGCTGAAATCTTATAATCTGTTTTGTATAACCCATAGCGTTCATAAATTTCTCTTTTGATAAATAGCGTAGGGTGTGCTGGCACAACACCATATAAAAAAGTCTTAGGATTAAATTCCCCACTTTCATAATAACGCACCACTTTTTCCAAACAACTAGGTTTCACAAAAACCAAATCAGCATACACGCTATCGCAATTCTTCTTTTCAAATTCATGCACCACTTTTTCTATCACAAATTCATCTGTGTAAAAATCATCGCTATTTAATAAGGCAATAATATCCCCACTCGCACGCCTTATGCCTTTATTCATGGCATCATAAATGCCCTTATCTTTTTCACTCACCACACAAGCGATACTATCACGATATCTTTGAATAATTTCTAGAGTTTTATCCGTGCTAGCCCCATCTATAATGATGTATTCAATATCTCTGTAAGTTTGATTAAGCACCGAAAGAATGGTGTCCTGGATAGTTTTTTCGCTATTAAAGCTTGCAGTAATCACAGATACTTTTAACAATTGAACTCTCTTTTTATAAACTCCCCCTTATTGTAGCTAAAACTAGGTTTTAAACAAATTCACTTGTTTATCTAAGTTTTTAGTCGTTTCGCTCACATGCGTAGCAATATCCAAAATATCTGAAGAATTAGCCAAAGTGTCAGAAGCCACTTTCTCAACCACTACAAAATCATTCACCATAGCTTCAATTTGTCGCCCTGATTGTGCGTAGTCATCCATGCTTTTATTGCTATCTAAAACGACTGAACTTAGATTATCACTCATTTTTTCATAAGTTTCTTGGACATCTTTGCTCATGTTGCTGAGTTCTTCAATTTTTTGCGAATTGAGATTCATTTGTGAACTTACATCATTAATCTCTTGAACAATCACTCCAATAGTAGAATTGATTTCGGTTAAAGATTTTTGAGTGCGTCCTGCTAAATTTCTAACTTCATCAGCCACCACCGCAAAGCCCCTACCATGTTCGCCTGCACGAGCGGCTTCAATGGCGGCATTTAGGGCTAACAAATTCGTTTGGTCAGCAATATCATTGATGATGTGTAAAATGGACTTAACATCATCAGCATTCTTGCTTAGTTGTTCCACCTTGTTAGCTAATTCTTCTTCAGTGTGTGCACTCTCCGTAATTTGAGCGAATAAATCCTCAATTGCATTCTTGCTCTCTTGAACCAAACCTTGAGTTTCAACCAAACGCTTGCGTAAGGCTTGAGATTGCTCTATAGAAGCACTCATCACGCCGGCAACATCTGTGGCCTTTTCCCTAACAGAATTTAAAGTTACAGATGAATCTTTCATGCTTTTTTGCGTTTCAGTTGTAATTTTGACCAGCTTATCCATTGAAGTCTTATTGAGAGTAGAAATCCCTTTAATCTCTTCTATAATCAAACGCACATTCTCTACAAACAGATTGACACCATTGCCTACTTGTGAGATTTCATCATTGCGCTTATCCACATCAATTTTTGCCGTTAAATCCTTATCTCCACGACTAAAAGCATTAACCTTAACTACTAATCCATCAATACGCCTTACAATTCTAATGCGTGCATAAATCAAAGCAATAATGCCTAAAATAATTGTCGCTATCGCAAGATAAACAAACAATTTAGTAGAGTTTTGTTTGAAAAGATTATCTATATTTTTCACAATTGCCTTATTTTCAGTATTGATGTCAGAATAATACGAAGTTGCTACAATAACCATTTGAGACACTTCATCATAATGAGAGTAGGCAAATTTTTTCTCCGGAACACCCCCATCAACTTTGGGCATTTCATAATAAGTATAGCCCCCACCTTTTTTTGCAGCCTCCAAGTAACCTCGAACATAATACACCCCATCAGCACTTTGGGCACTAAGACCTGATTTGCCTATGGTTTGGGGATTAACAGGGTCAAACAATACTACCCCATTTTTATCCACTACAACCATATAAATCATGCCTTTATCATCGTTAATGCGCTTAAAATAATCTAGTGCCATCTTTCTTGCAGTAATATTATCAAAACCTTTATAATATTCAGAAATCCCCTGTTCAAGAAGCTTGGTCGTATAAGCGAGTGTTTTTTCACGCTTTTTATATTGACCACTTTGTAAGTGTTGCATAAGGTCAGTCAAAACATCTCTTTGCATAATTTGAACAATGCTTATAGAAAAGCCTCCTAGCAAAATCAGGGCTACAAGCACTACCGCAACAATTCTTGCACCAAGTGAAGCAAACATATCTCTCTCCCAAATCATCATTTTTGAAGCTATTTTAAAATCTAACTTCTAAATGCCCCCCCCCCCCGAAAATTTGGGGGTGCATTAACATCTCAATGTAATATCATTTGAAATTACCTAAAAACTAAGCGAAATTTTGGCATGGCGTTCTTTAAGTTGGGCTTAAATAAATTAAGAGAATAAAAAAATATCATACAAACAAGCAACCAAGTCAAACATAACCAACTCTGATTCCCCACTCTCCCAAGAGAATAGAAAAAAGAAAAAAGCAATGAATAAATGGGTATAAGAAACAAGCTTAAAAGGGGGCGTGAAAGTGGGTTTTACTCCACTTCCGCATCAATCACATCATCATCTTTTTTCTTAGGCCCTTCGGCGTTATTTTTATTTGCCATAGCCTCGCCTAGTTTTTGAGCCACTTGAGCTAAAGCCTTAGATTTATCTTCAAGCTCAGCTTTTGTGGCGTTATCATTTTTCACGCAATCTTTAAGAGCGTTAATCGCATTTTGAATCTCATTCACATCATTTTCATTCAAGTTCGCCTTATGCTCATCAAGGCTCTTTTGGGTTTGGTGTGCTAGGCTATCGGCTTGATTTCTTGCTTCAATCACTTCTTTTCTTCTAGCGTCTTCTTCTTTGTGCAACTCAGCGTCTTTAACCATTTTTTCAATTTCGCTATCACTTAATCCGCTAGAACCAGAAATTTTAATCTCTTGGCTTTTACCGGTATTTTTATCTTGTGCGCTCACGGTTAAGATACCATTAGCGTCAATATCAAAGGTTACTTCAATTTGAGGCACACCTCTAGGAGCTGGAGCAATGCCTTGCAAATCAAATTTACCCAAAGATTTATTGTCTCTTGCTAATTCTCTTTCACCTTGTAAAACCATAATAGACACAGCTGGTTGGTTATCTTCAGCCGTAGAGAACACTTGAGATTTTTTAGCTGGAATAGTAGTGCCTCTATCAATGACTTTAGTCATCACGCCCCCTAAAGTCTCAATCCCTAGGCTTAATGGTGTAACATCTAGTAAAAGCACATCTTTCACATCGCCTTTTAACACGCCCCCTTGAATGCTCGCACCCACGGCTACAACTTCATCAGGATTCACACTCTTATTCAAGTCTTTGTTGATAAATTCTTTCACCCTTTCTTGAACCTTAGGAATACGAGTAGAACCACCCACCATAACCACTTCTGAAATCTCATTCTTAGATAGCCCTGCATCCTTAATCACGCTTTCAATCTTAGAAATAGTCTCTTCCACTAAATCTTCTGTCAAGCTTTCAAACTTAGCCCTAGTGAGCTTTTTAACCAAGTGCTTAGGTCCTGTAGCGTCCGCTGTGATGAAAGGCAAATTGATTTCAGTTTCAGTTGCAGAGCTTAATTCTTTCTTGGCGTTTTCAGCGGCCTCTTTTAAGCGTTGGAGCGCCATAACATCGTTTTTAATCTCAATGCCTGTTTCATCTTTAAATTCACTCGCTAAGAAATCAATCACACGATTATCAAAATCATCGCCCCCTAAGAACGCATCGCCCCCTGTGGCTAAAACTTCTACAACATTATCGCCGGTTTCTAGCACGGTAACATCAAAAGTTCCCCCACCTAAATCATAAACCATGATTTTTTCGCTCTCTTTTTTATCTAAGCCATACGCTAATGCCGCAGAAGTAGGCTCATTGATGATTCTTAAAACATTAAGCCCAGCAATAGTGCCTGCTTCTTTAGTCGCCTTTCTTTGGCTATCGTTAAAATAAGCTGGAACAGTGATAACCGCCTCTGTAACGCTCTCTCCTAAATAGCTCTCAGCATCTTCTTTGAGTTTCATTAAAATTTTGGCTGAAATTTCTTGGGGGGTATAAACTTTGCCGGCAATCTCAATCGCACAAGCCCCATTTCTATCTACAATCTTATAAGGCAAGCGTTTTTCAGCCTCTTTAGCCTTGTCTTCATTAAACATCAAACCCATAATTCTTTTAATAGAATAAATAGTCTTTTCTGGGTTAGTAACCGCTTGTCTTTTAGCGCTCTCACCCACTAAAATTTCGCCCTTATCAGTAAATGCTACAATAGAAGGAGTGGTGTTTTTACCTTCCTTATTAGCAATAATCTTAGCTTCATTGCCTTCATATACAGCCATTGCAGAGTTGGTTGTCCCTAAATCAATTCCAATAACTTTTCCCATGTGTTGTCCTTTCTTTATAAAATAAAAAATCGTTCTTGTTAATCATTTTTAGCAATGCTTACCATTGCAGGCCTTAAAACCCTTTCTTTATACTTGTAACCCTTTTGTAAAACTTGCACGATTTGTCCGTTTTCTTTCTCTTGGCTTTTAACTTGCATAATCGCATTGTGAAAATTAGGGTCAAATTCTTCTAAGCATTCAATCCCCTCAATGCCATGTTTTGCTAAAACTTCATGCAACTTTTCCATAGTGAGTTCCAAGCCCTTAGTTAAGGCACTTTCTTTATTCTCTTCTATAGCACTCTTATGGGCTCCAAGAAGCGCGTCAATCACAGGCAATAAATCTAATGCGATTTTTTCATACGCATATTCTAATGCCATGCTCTTGTCTTTTTCTAAGCGTTTTTTCACATTCTCAAAATCCGCATGCACTCTTAAATACTCTTCATGCATTTCTTTGTATTTAAGCTCAAAATTTTCTTTGTTTTCGCATTCATTTTCACCTGCTTCTTGTTCGCTCATTTCCTGTTTGCAAATCTCTTCTTCATGCAAAGAAGCACAAGCTTCTTCACAAGGTTGTTGCTCTTGTTTCATTTTTCCTCCTTAAAAATAGTTTGAAAAAAATTGAGATAATCGCACTCTAATTTCCCAAAACAAAGTAATTGTGCGCAAATATTTTCAAGCCTTATAGGACGCACCACTAACATGCTACTAGGTTCTATAAGATGCAACCCCATTTTTAAACGCTCCAAAACTTTACCTTCTAAAATCTCAAAAAATAAAGGGCTATGAAGAAGCGTTTTTAGTCCAACTAAGTTAAAGCGTGAAATTAGAGCGTTTGAATACTCCAAATGCTCTAATTGTCTAGCCAAACTCAATGCATTGACAGAAGTGGCAATCAAACGCACTTCTTCAACGCTTTTACCCACTAATTCTAATAAAAATTTCTCCATTCTAGCACTATAATTTAGCACGCAAGAAAACGCTAAAAAATCTAAAATCAAGAAGCGTTTCTCACACTCCACAACTCTTTCTAGGCGTTCTAAACTAGGCTTTTTTAATAGCGTAAAAAGTCCAAAATTCTCACTAGCACTTTTTAGGTGTTTTTCATCCACATTTAAAACTTCAAAGCTCAAATGTTTTTGCCAATAGTGTAAAAACGCCTTAGAAGTCGGCAATCTAGCACTACTAGAATGGGCTTGATTGAGCATGCCTTCTTTAGAAAGGATTTGAAAATAATTTCTAATGGTCGCACAAGAAACATTCAGGTTAGTCGCATCTTTTAGGCGTTTAGAACTAATGGGTTCTAAAGTCTGCAGATAGGTTTTAACAAACAAATCTAACAAACTTTCTTTTCTACTCAAAACTAGAACCTACTTTAAAATCAAACTCTGTTAACATTAATACATGAAAAATCTCGTCAATTCATACTTTTTGATGAAGTAACGCCCGCATTATAACACAAAAAGTTAATAAACTATCAGTTGTTTTTAAAAAGTGATAAAAATTACCCCTATTTTATTCAAAGTTTAGTCTATATAACTAAATTTACTTATATTAATTCAATTAGAATTATTTATGATTTTAGTTAAACTTTAGATATCTTAGCAAACAATGGATTTCATTAGATAAAACTTGTTATCATGCTAGGCATGAACACGCATACTAGAGGTATTGATAACGAACTCATTCATTCGCTTAAAAACATTTCACTATCTATGTTTAGAAAGGGCTTCTTTGGGCTTTATCAAGGCTCTATATCCGCACGAATCGGCACCAACCAATTTATCATCAATAAAAAATCCGCCGTTTTTGACCAATTAGATGAAAGCACTTTGCTAGTTCTGCATGACAAAATAGATTATCGCTGGAAAGAAGCGAGCCTAGATTCGCCCATTCATGCAAGCGTGTATAAAGAGTTTTTAGACGCTAAATTCATCGCCTACGCCCGCCCACCCTACAGCCTAGCCTACTCTCTACGCCATAATAGACTACTCCCTAGAGATTATTTGGGGTATCGTTCGCTTGGCGAAGAAATCAACATTTTTAACCCCAAAGATTATGATAGTTGGCAAGAAAGGGCTGACACAGAGATTTTACGCCAATTGCAAGAAAGTAAAAAATATTTTGTTTTTATTAAGGGGTGTGGCATCTTTGCGTATCATAGGGAATTGTATAAACTTATGGAATTTTTTGACTTGATTGAAAATTCATGCAAAGTTTTACGATTAGGTGATTTAATGGATTGTTGCTATAATGATGACCCACGATTCAGTGTATAAAAAGTTAAAAAAGGGCAAACAATGACAATCAATACCAATCACATTCCTAATTTCACACAGCTTCAAACTCTCAATAATATCAATAATGACGCAACTATAAAGGACAGAAATCAGGTAGAGCAAGATTTACGCCAAACTAGCACTCAGGATGGCTTCAGTCAAAGCGATACGCAAAATGTCCCTAATTTTGATAGATTACAAGCTTTAAACACCATTAATAACGACAGCACGATTAACAATAAATCTCAAGTTGAAACGAGCCTTTTAAACCCTAATGGCGAAAGTATTTCTCAAATTTACCCTAGCTTAGACACATACGCTTAAAAAGTGGTATTTTCTTTACCACTTTTACCACTCTTTTAACGCCATTTTAATGGCTTCTATCACACAATCAATTCCGCCTGCCAAACTAAAAAGCCAATATTTATGAGCATAAATATATTCTAATTGCTTAGCCCTTAATTCATCTTCGTTATTCGTTTTTTTACACACAATTTCTGCGATATGCAATTCTTGATGAAAGATATAGGATTGTATCGCATCCATAAAATACGAATTAAATTGTCTGTCATCAAAAAGCTCTTTGATATTATCAATTTCAACGCTTAAATTTTCTAATTCTTTAAAATCTAGTTCTTCTAATTTGTTCTCATTATTAAGCTTTTCTACTTTTTCTAAAAACTCTGCTACCTTTAAAAATACTTCTTCAATTTTTTTCTTTTGCTCGTTGGCATATTCAATGATTTCTTCGCATTTTTCCCTAGCTATTTTTAAATTTTTAGCTTGCTCTCTTTTGGTAGGATAGCTAAGATTTATAGGGGGCTTTGGCTTAGATTTATCTATTTTTTCACACACTTCTTTAAAGGGCATTTCTTTAGTGCCTTTAATTCTAGCCCCCCCTTCAGTCGCATTAATGACTTCTAGTTTATAGGGCGTGTTAAAAATATCTTTTTCAAAAAATTCTAAGAAAAGTTTCCACACTAAAGTGGTCTCTACTTGCCCATTACCCCCATATTTTTCTATAAAAATCTTGTCTTTATCGCTTTTGGGTTTAATCTCATTATCGCCATAAATGGCTCCATTTGCATGGCTATTGCCACTTTCTGAAAAGCTCAAATCTTGCCCGATAAACACGCATTTTTTAAAGCGTGAATGCACCACTAATTCATACGCCATATTTGCCGCACTCATGCCTATACCTACATAACCATATTGATGCAAGTTAAAAAGATTTGTATATCCAAAGGGACGAAAACTAAATTGTTTGACACCCTTTTTAATAGCATTACTCAGGCGTTTATGCACAATGGAAGTAAGGGCAAAAACAACGCCTTCTTGAAAATCTAGGGGCGTTTCTTCGTAGAATTTTGCCGTTAAATCCACTCTTTCTAAAGACACCACAATATCAGGCTTAATGCCAGCTTTGGCTAGAATAGGAAAAGATGCGTCTATACAAAAGAGCGTTGCATAAGGGGCGATTTCTTTTAAAAGGGGGAGTTGCTTGTTAAGGCTTGGCCCAGTTGAGACAATAATGGCCGTGTCTCTATTTTTTAAAGCATTGACAAAATCTACTAAACTAGGGCTTTTAATCACTTCAGGCAGATTAGTAGCATGCTGTTTGATACCTATTAGAGCGTCTTTAGCGTCATTGCCTACACTAATGGCACTATGCTCTAAAGCATGCGTAAAATGAGCGTTAATTTCTAAAATCTCTTTGGAATAACGCTCATAGTAGGCATTAAAAAGGCGTAAATCATACATTCTTGCATATAAACGAGACTTTTTATCCATATCAAATAAGGACGCTACCATGTTGTAATTGCAAAAACTACTATGTAAGAGTATAAGGCGATTTTCTAAAATCTCAGTTGAAAAATCTAAGAGATTTAAGACAATGAAAATAATCTCCATTTCAGGTTCAATGACAACCAAGCGTTTTAAATTTTCATTACCTAAAAGCAAGCGATAAAACACGCCATTACCCAAACCAAAATAATATAAATAAGCATAGAGCATGTAAGGCTCAAAATTTTTATATTGCTCTAAGCACTCTTCTAAAGGGTTTCCTAGAAATAAGGGTATGTTATGTTCTTTGTCTATGAGATTGAAATTCGCACTATCATTTCCTAAAAACACTTCGTATTTTTTGTTTTCCTTGATAGCGTTAAGTTGTTGGTATAAAAGGGGGTCTCTTCTTAAGAGAGCTTGTAAGTTTTTTTGATAAATATTCATTGACTAACTAACTTGATAAACATAGTAGGGCTAACGCCCCTTTTAATTAAAGGTAGTGTTATTGTAAAAGTCTTAAGACATTTTGTTGCACCGCATTAGCTTGTGCCATAGCAAAGCTTCCGCTTTGTGCCAAAATATTGTATTTAGAAAAGCTTGCACTCTCTTCAGCAAAGTCTACATCTCTAATTTGAGATTCAGCCGCTTTAACATTGACTTGAGTTACAGAAATGTTATTGATAGTTGTTACTAATTCCATTTGCACTGAACCCATATCGGAGCGGATTTTATCTAATTGAATGCGAGCAGAATCCGCCATATCCATAACAATCATCGCACCCTTAAGACTTGTTACCCCAGCGCCTATGCCTTGAGAATTAGTCTCAGCCTGTGCACCATTAGCGTTCGCACCAGCCGCTGAAGCAATATTGGCATCAAAAATGCCCCTAACCGCCCTTAAATTCACGGTGTATTCTGCTACCCCTTGAGCTGAATGCAAGCCTACATGGCTAAAATTCACACCGCTAATGATAATATCTCTCGCATCGGTTCTTGTGAGAGTTAAACGCCCAATAACTGCATGCTCAAACCCAGAAATCCCTGCAAAATTCCCCCCACCAAAAACTTGTCCACTCGCACTTGCAGCATGCACAGAAATCGCACGCCCATCAATAGAGCGTAAATTGATACGCCCTTCAATATCTAAGCTCGCTTCAACGCCGGTTCTGTCTTTGACTGAGTTAATGGCATTAGTCAAACGCCCATCAGCATCATTTTTATGCACATCATTAACCGTTCCAATTTCTACACCATTGATAGTTAGCTCTCTCACGGTTCCTGATTGCACTGGTGTGCCACCAGTTGCCATAACATTATAAGAAGCTCTAACCCCTAGAGTGTTAGAAAAGCGATTGATAATCTCACTCAAAGCTCCAATACCTGTGCCAGCACTAGTAGAAATGCGAACGGTTTCAATCTTATAATCATTCACACCATTGACTTGTTTGAAATTCAAGCCCACTTCAGTGAGATTTTGTGCCGCTGCACTAGCCAACATGCCTTCGCCATCAAAAGAAGAAGTTTCAATACGCACATGCCCAATTTTATCAGAACTGGTTGAGCCGATACTAGCTTTAATCGTGGTGTTAGAATACGCACCGATTTGAAACTCTTTGTTAGAGAAGCTTCCTGAAAGCATTTGTTGCCCATTAAAGCTTGTGGTGTTAGCGATATTGTCTAATTCTTCTAATAATCTTTGAATATCGCTTTGCAACGCCTTTCTACTTTCTAAAGTTTGTCCGTCCTGAGCGGCTTGAACCGCTTTTGTCTTAATGGTGTCTAAGATTTTGATTTGCTCATCCATCGCTTTATCAGCGGTTTGAACCATACCAATAGCGTCATTAGCGTTACGAATTGCTTGACCCAAATTCGCACTTTGACTTCTTAGGCTATCTGCAATCGCCATGCCAGAAGCATCATCAGCGGCTTTATTGATTCTAAGCCCTGAGCTTAACTTTTCAAGCGAACTTGAAAGGTCTCTATTATTTTGAACCCCTACCGCATGAGAAGTTAAAGCGGCGATATTGGTATTAATCCTAAAACTCATGTTTTTGCATCCTTTGCTATAGATATTTGCTGTTTAGTTAAGCAAAGGGTGTTCCAACTTTGAAAATTCTAGGGCTTAGATTAAATGTTTCGTTTTAGTAAAAATTCTATGTTAAAATCATTCGTTATTATTATTTTAGGTATACAAATTATTTATTTTAATTAAAGGCGTCTAATGAAGCACCTTATTATTGTAGAATCCCCTGCAAAAGCCAAAACCATAAAGAATTTTTTAGACAAAAATTATGAAGTCATCGCTTCTAAAGGGCATGTGAGAGATTTATCCAAATTCGCTTTAGGAATCAAAATTGATGAAAAAGGTTTCACTCCTAATTACATCGTGGATAAAGACCATAAAGAGCTTGTCAAACACATTATAGAGCTTTCTAAAAAAGCAACAGCCACTTACATCGCCACCGATGAAGATAGAGAAGGCGAAGCCATAGGCTATCACATAGCTTGCTTAATTGGGGGCGAATTAGAGAGCTATCCTAGAATTGTCTTTCATGAGATTACTAAAAATGCGATTTTAAACGCCCTAGAAAACCCACGCCAAATTGATATGGATAAGGTCAATGCCCAACAAGCCAGACGCTTTTTAGACAGAATCGTAGGCTTTAAACTCAGCTCATTGATTGCATCAAAAATTAGCAAGGGTTTGAGTGCTGGAAGAGTCCAAAGTGCGGCCTTAAAGCTTGTGATTGACAGAGAGAGAGAAATTAATGCCTTTAAACCTTTAACCTATTTCACGCTAGACGCTTTGTTTGAGTCTAATTTAGAAGCTCAACTAATTAGCTATAAGGGCAATAAGCTTAAAGCCCAAGAGCTTATAGACAAAGAGCAAGCGCTTGCTATAAAAAGCGAATTAGAAAAAGAAAATTACATCATTTCTAGCATTGTTAAAAAACCTAAAAAATCTTCTACCCCACCCCCTTTTATGACTTCCACCTTACAACAAAGTGCCTCAAGTCTTTTAGGCTTTTCGCCTACAAGAACGATGAGTATCGCTCAAAGATTGTATGAGGGGGTAGCAACCCCACAAGGCATTATGGGTGTTATCACTTATATGAGAACGGATAGCCTAAATATCGCCAAAGAGGCGATAGAAGAGGCTAGAGCCAAAATTCTAAAAGACTATGGCAATAACTACTTGCCCCCCAAAGCCAAAGTCTATACGAGCAAGAGTAAAAGCGCTCAAGAGGCACACGAGGCCATTAGACCCACTTCAATTTCTTTAGAACCAAACGCCTTAAAAGACTATCTCAAACCTGAAGAATTGAAACTCTACACGCTCATTTACAAGCGCTTTTTAGCCTCTCAAATGCAAGATGCCGAATTTGAAAGTCAAAGCGTGATTTTAGCTTGCGAAAAAGGCGAATTTAAAGCTAGTGGCAGGAAGCTCCTTTTTGATGGCTATTATAAAATCTTAGGCAATGATGATAAGGACAAATTGCTCCCTAATTTAAAAGAAAATGACCCCATTAAATTAGAAAAATTAGACAATAACACGCATGTTACAGAACCCCCCGCTCGCTATTCAGAGGCAAGTTTAATCAAAGTCTTAGAAAGCTTAGGCATAGGCAGACCTAGCACTTATGCGCCTACTATTTCGCTTTTACAAAATAGAGATTACATCAAAGTAGAAAAAAAGCAAATCAGTGCTTTAGAGAGTGCGTTTAAAGTGATAGAAATTTTAGAAAAGCATTTTGAAGAAATCGTGGATTCAAAATTCAGCGCCTCTTTAGAAGATGAGCTGGATAATATCGCTCAAAATAAAGCCAATTACCAACAAGTTTTAAAAGATTTTTACTATCCCTTTATGGATAAAATTGAAGCCGGAAAAAAGAACATCATCTCGCAAAAAGTCAGCGAAAAAACCGGCGAATTTTGCCCTAAATGCGGAGCAGAATTAGTCAAAAAGAGTAGCCGCTATGGAGAGTTTGTCGCTTGTAGTGCTTATCCTAAATGCAAATACATCAAGCAAGAAGAAAATACAAGTGATGAAACCCCTAATCAAACATGCGAAAAATGTGGGGGGGAAATGGTGCAAAAATTTGGCAGAAACGGAGCGTTTTTAGCTTGTAACAACTACCCTGAATGCAAAAACACCAAATCTTTAAAAAATGCCCCTAGTAGCCAAGAGATTTTAGAAGGCGTGAAATGCCCAGAATGCGGGGGTGATATTGCTTTAAAGCGTAGCAGAAAAGGCTCATTCTATGGGTGCAATAATTACCCTAAATGCAACTTTTTATCCAACCATAAGCCCATAAACAAGCGTTGTGAGAAATGCCATTATTTAATGAGTGAAAGAGTCTATCGCAAGAAAAACGCCCAAGAATGTATCAAATGTAAAGAGCGAGTGTTTTTGGAAGAATAATGACTAAAGAAACCTTACCCATAGTCTTTGGACCTGTGCTATCTAGGCGCTTTGGAAAGTCTCTAGGCATAGATTTATCGCCCTTTAAAAAGCAATGCAATTTTAATTGTATCTATTGTGAACTAGGCAAGGCTAAAACTATGGAGAGCATGCAAAAAGTGCTAGAGCTTGAAACCTTAATCAATGCCGCTAAAAACGCTCTAAAAAAACTCAGCACCCCCATTGATGTTTTAACCATCACCGCTAATGGCGAACCGACTTTATACCCCCATTTGCTAGAGTTTATCCAAAATATCAAGCCTTTTTTAAAGGGCATAAAAACGCTTATTTTAAGTAATGGCTCGTTATTTTATAACCCTAAAGTGCAACAAGCCTTGAAGGAATTTGACATCGTAAAATTTTCTTTAGATGCGATAGATTTAAAGGCGTTTAAAAGAGTGGATAAACCCCATAATCACGATATTAATCTTATTTTACAAGGCATTTTTGATTTTTCTAAAAATTATCAAGGGCAACTTGTAGCGGAAGTCTTGCTGATTAAAGGCGTGAATGATAGCTTGCATAATCTCAAGCTCATCGCTGAGTTTTTAAGAAAAATTAATGTTGCTAGAGTGGATTTAAGCACCATAGACAGACCATCAAGCTTTAATGCACCCAAATTAAGTGAAGATGAATTATTAGAATGCTCTCTAGTTTTTGAAGGGCTTTGTGTGAGCTTGCCTAAACGCACTACAAGTTATTATGAAAAACCCCTAACCTACAAAGAGCAAGACTTGCTTGCTTTTATCAAACGCCGACCCTTAAGCACAGAAGAAGCCCCTTTATTATTAGATAATCAAACTCTCCAAGCCCTTCAAAGCTTGTTAGAGAGCGAACAAATCGCTCTCAAAAAAGTCGGCTCTCTAGAATTTTATTGTTTGATTTAGGGTTTTTGTAACCAAATATTACTCTAAAGAAAACCAAAAGCTTTTTTATTTGATGATTTTTGCCTACAATAAAATTTCTTATTTAAAATTTTAAATCCAATAAAATTAAAAAAGGAAATAAATATGAAAAAACATTATTTTTCTCTTGCACTCACTCTCTTACTAGGGCTTCATTTGAACGCTGAAGAAAATGGCTGGTATTCTAGCTTAGGGTATCAAATCGGAGAATCTAACCAGCAAATGAGCGTTAATCAAAAGGTCTTAGAAAGCCAACAACAACTCAAAAAGGTTTTAACTCAAGCTCAAAATTTAGCGAATGAAATGTCAGCTCCAAGCCCTACAACCCCCATAGTCAGTCAGGAGCAAATAAAGTTGCAAGGGAATATAAGCACCGAAGATGCCAACCGCAATATTTGGGGGAATAACCCCACTCAAGTAGCAGCTAGTAGCGTGCTACAGGCAGCGAATAATATCGCAACGACCTTCAAACAAGATAGTCAAGGCACTAACCCATGGACAAAGCCTTCTAATACACACAACACGCTCTGTGATGTGGGGCAATCTAGCTGTAATGTGTTAGATGATTTACAAGGCATTATTAATGGGGCAAGTGCGGAAAGAATATTGCCCCTTAAAACTGACTTACCCAAAGACAAAAGTAGCCCCCATTGGAACAATAGTGGTTCTAGCCCCTCTAGTGTGTATATTGATTATAGCATTACCAATATTGTTAATGCCGCACAAAGCTCCATACAAGCCATTACGCTCACCAGAGAAAATGAAAGCTTAGCAGACAAGCTTCCAACCGATATAACTAATAGCAATGTAAGTTCTGTTTATGACACACTCAACACTCTCATTTCTAACAATTCCAAAATCCACAACGCCAACATGAATGTGGGTAACGAGCTTAACTACATCGCTCAAAATGTGGATTACTTTGGCTTAGGGGGGTTTACAACTCAAGAAATTCAAAGTGGTGGTTCTGATGCAAGGCTTGCTTCTTTGTGGTATCTACTCAATGGCAAACAGCCAGATTACAAGCAAGGTGTAGCTAATTATACGCCTTATGCTCAAGGGGGCTTTATCAAAGAGCAAAACGCCCTAGCAAGTGCCTATCAAAATATCAATAAAAGCTCTCTTGCACTCTATAACGCCACCAAAAGTGCCGAAACAACTACAAATAGTGGGGTGCTAAATGGGGTGGGCTTTAGTATCGGCTACAAGCACTTCTTTGGAAAAAAGAAAGCTTGGGGGTTAAGGGTTTTGGGCTTTGTAGATTACAATCACACTTATATTAAGGCAGATAATGACTACTTCAGCACTACAGCGAGTTTATTAACTTATGGCGGGGGAATAGACATTTTATATAACTTCATCAATGATAAAGAACTCAAAAATAAGAATAAGCTTTCTGTAGGGACTATGCTTGGTGTGGCATTTGGGCATTCTACTTGGCTTTCAACCTTACACGACAAACTTTCTAGCTATGGTAGTATCAACGCTACCAATTACCAACTTTTATGGAATTTTGGCATGCGTATCAATCTCGCCCATTATAAAAACCATCAATACAGAAATGCTAATGGTTTTGAATTGGGGATTAAAATCCCTAGCTTTAGCACCAATTACTACAACAACAATGGGACTAAGCTTAGCTACGGAAGGATTTTTAGCTTCTATTTCAACTATGTGCATGCGTTTTAAAAAAGCTCATTCAAAAAAGGAAAAATTTTCAAAAATCCAATGATTTCATGCTTTCTTTTATTTTTTAAGGGCGTTTTAACCCATTTTGGTTATTTTTTCTTTTAAAGCCCCTACAAAGCATCAATTCAACGCTACACAAACTCTTTTTAAATTAAAATTGTTATTTTTTTCAAGCCCTTTCTTTGTAGCCTATAGTTACCCCCCCCCCCCTATTTTTAACCCATCTTTAATCATATGGTATTGTTTCGCACTCTTTTGACTATAATGGCATTTATTATTTGTATCTGTAAAGTGAGTTGTAATGAAAAAATTGTCTCTCTGTTTATTAGTAGCTCTTGGCTTAAAGGCTGAAGAAAACGGCGTTTATTTTAGTTTGGGTTATTTAGTGGGTGAAGTTAAGCAACAAATCAGTGTGGGCGAAAAAGCCCTAGAAGCCAAACAGCAACTTAGAAATGCCCTATCCCAAGCGATAGATTTGTCTCAAAAAATGGTTGCACCAAGCCCACGCAAAACAAACGGATGGTCACGCCAGCCTCCTGGTCATAGTGCAAATATTTGGGGAAATAACCCTACGCAAGTGGCGGCTAGTAGCGTGCTGCAAGCAGCAAACGATATAGCTTCTCTCAAACATGGGTCATCTTGGAGTGGCTATAGCACTAAAGCCACTAATTTGTGTGATATAGGTTCAAATACCTGTGATGTGCTAAATGAATTGAAGCAAATTATTGCCCAAACTTCAAGTCAAATGACTTTGACAGATAATTTACAAGGTGATGTAGTAAAAAGAGAAAACAAAAACCATCAAACAACAACTTCATGGCAAAATCAAAACAATACAGAACCCACTTACGCAGGGATTAAAACCGGGATACAAAAAGTAGCAGAGAGTGCAAAAAATGCCATTGAAGCCATTACGCTTACTAGAGATAACGCTAAGCTTGCTAAAGACATTTTATCTAACCCCCAAGATGAAAATATCAGCACGCTTTATGACTCCCTTAGTCAAGTCGTTCATAATAACCAAGCCATCAATAACGCTAATACTGCGATAGGGAATGCATTAGATTACATCAACAAAAACCTTTATTATGGTGGCTTAGGGGATTTTGCCTGCAGTGCTTTAAGCCCCACTTATACTAAACCAACAAATTACTATAGCGATGCAAGACTATCTTTTTTGAGTTGCTTGTTAAAAGGCACAACTCCAAACACACATAACTACCCTTACGCTCAAGGGGGCTTTGTCAAAGAGCAAAATGCCCTAGCAAGTGCGTTCAAAGGCATCAATAAAAGGGCATTAGTTTTTTATGATGTAAGAAAAAGTCCTGGCACTACCACCACAAGCGGGGCGTTAAATGGGGCGGGGCTTAGTTTAGGATACAAGCATTTCTTTGGCAAAAGAAAAGCTATAGGGTTTAGATATTCTCTCTTTGTGGATTATAACTATGGCTCCATCGCTAGCAATACGACTGATTTTAATAGTGTCGTGAGTTTTTTAACCTATGGCTTTGATATGGACTTGCTCCTTAATTTTATTAACGATGAGCAACTAAGAAGCAAGAAAAAGCTCTCTATGGGGTTTATTGTAGGTGTGGGCGTAGGGGCTACCACCTTTGCTTCATCTTTGAAAGACAAGCTCACTGCTTTTGGTAAGCTCAAAGACCCTACGATATTTCAATTGCTAGGGAATTTTGGCGTGCGTTTGAATATCGCTCGCTATAAGGACAAGAAGTATAAGGGGGCTAATAGCTTTGAACTAGGGGCTAAAGTGCCAGCATTCAATGTCAATTACTACAGCAATAATGACGGAAACAAATTGAGCTATAAAAGAGTAATGAGCTTTTATATCAACTATGCGTATGCGTTTTGATTTAAAGCCATTAAAAATTAAAGCACGCCTTAGAACCCTAGAAACGAAAATACCTGTGAAAATTAAGAGGCATTTTGAGTTTAAATGCCTTGATTTAGTGCTACATCTATTAAAAGGCGTTTAAAAAACTCAAACAATAAAAGGGTTAACGCCTTTTTAATTTCAAACCATTTATTGAAAATGCAAAAATACCTTAAATAAAAAGCACAAAATCCAGCGGTGGTGTTTGTTTTTTTAGAATTTTTCAAATTCATTGTTAAAAATGTGAGATTATAGAAGTTTAAGAATAAAATCTAAAAAAAGCAAAATTTAAAATATTTTGACTAAGTTTGTAGGGATGGGTTAAGCTTTAAAACATTCAGACAATTTTTAGCTTGAAGTTTAAAGCAAGTAAAACACCTTTTCTTCTTGAAAAACGCTTTTAACTTCTACAAAAAGCGTTTTTTCTAAGCGTTCTTCTAACACGATAATAGGGTTAATACTCTCAGCCCCACTCACTAAAGCTCTTACAAACAACTCTTCTTCATAACTCAAGGGATTATGATTTAGCTCTTGTAAATTAGCGTAGTTTTTCATAATAAGCGTGTTTAAGCTTTCTAAAGTCAAAAACAAAGTTTCATCTCTTTGGCTATAGCCTAGTGCCACTTTCAGGCGGTGTGAGAATATCCATTTCAAATCATTAATTTTAACTTTTGATTTACTCTTAGAGCGAGCTAGTATATAGCACTTCAAGGGATTTGAGTTTTTAGAAAGCCACACACCCCCACTTAGTAGGCGATAAGCTAAAATGGTTTTTTGAGCTAAAGAAAGCTTATTATTCTTAGCCTTTTCTAATTCTTTGAAAGTTTGCGTCCTTTCTTCAATGCTTGCGGGTAAAACTTGGCGTTTTAAGGGCGAATAAAGCTCAAAGGGGCTTCTATTTTGAGATTCCTTTTGAATTTTTAGGGCGAATTGACACCCACAATAATTTTGTCTGTAAAGCTCATTCTCTCTCGCTAGGGCTTGCAAATTCAAATTTAATGTGCTTTGAAAATTTTCAAAATTATCGTTTTTAAACACAATAAACTCTAGGCCATGCTTTTTGGCAATATTTTGCCCCTTAGCGATGAGCTGATTAGGGTCTTTTTTAGGGCTTGTGAGTAAGGTTGTTGTGAATTGTTGTTGCCCCAACTCTTTGGCTTTTAAGGCTGTTGCTTCTAGGCGTAAATCAAAGCATTCAAAACACCGCTCGCTTTTCTCACCTAAAAGCTCCATACCCTTTGCTTTATCTAAAAATTTTTCTAATTCATAATCGCCCTCAATTAATTCAATCTCTAGCATTTCACAAGTGCGTTTCACATCAGCTAAGCGCAACAAATATTCGCTGTAAGGGTGGATATTAGGGTTATAAAAAAACCCCAATATCTTTTCATTAAGAAAAGCCTCCTTAGCTTTCTTTAAAAAATACAGATTATCTACGGAACAACAAATATGAATGAGCATTAGAACTGCTTTTTATTCACATCTTCTAAAATATCATTAGAAACTTTATCAATTTCATTACTAATAGCTAAAGAATCCGTAGCGATTTGTAAATTGCCTTCAGTAACTTGTCTTAGAGCTTCAATAGAAGTGTTGATTTCTTCCACCCCTTTGACTTGAGTTTTAATGCTTTCAGAAGTGTCTGAAATGCTTTGAACTAAGATGTTGATATTGGCTTCAATTTCGCTCAAGGATTTTTGAGTTCTTTCAGCAAGCTTTCGCACTTCATCAGCTACCACCGCAAAGCCCCTACCATGCTCGCCCGCTCGTGCGGCTTCAATAGCGGCATTGAGTGCAAGCAAATTGGTTTGGTCAGCAATGTCTCGTATCACTTCCACAATGCTCTTAATGTCTTGTCCTTGCTCAATCATGGCTTCACTTTGAGCGCTCACGCTTTGAATGGAAGTTGTAATATTCTCTACTACATGTGAAGTTTCCATTAAGCTCGCATGTTGAGAGTTTGAAGCCTTCTCTAAATTCTCTACACATTCTTTTAGATTTGTGCTGTTTGTGGCTAAATCTTTCGCAAAATTAGATGAAGTTTCTAACATTTTTTGGATTTCTAATCCTAAGGTATTGGTTACTAATTCCACTCTTCCGCTTGCATTTTGTATCTTACCCCTAAAATCTAAGCTTGAATAACTTTCAAAGACTTTAAAGATACTTGGCATATGAGAACCCACGCTTTCTTGGAGATAATCCATAATACCATTTAATGCATCTCTTAGCTCTTTTAAATCAGGGCTTGCAGGATTAGCATTAATCCTTGCATTGAAATCTCCGCCCTTAACCACTTCTACGACCTTAATGGTGTCTTGGACAGCTTGTCTGTCTTCTTGCATAGTTTTTTGAGTTTGTAAAATATTTTTATTAATCACGCCTTGCATACGCCCTAACTCATCATTAAACTTAGGCTCAACTAACCTAATATCACTAACTTGAGCTTGATTGTTTAATAATTTAAAGAAATTAGACAAGGTTCTAGAAACCACTTCCAAACGACTACTTACAATCACACGCATTAAGAAAGTAATCGCCACAATCAAAGCCAGAACCATAATAATGCTAGCAACAATCACTACAAAACGCACGGAACTAATCTGTGAATAAACCTTGTCTTTTTCCATTGTAAGAGCAATCGCCCAATTAAGACTATCTCTAGCGTTTCCAGCCTTTTCAAGCATGTTAAAGGCTTCAACAGCTAAATAATTATCCTTATGGCTAAAGGGGTCAAAATATTCCAATAATCCCCTAGAGCCACTTTCTTGAATAGAAATCACTTCTTGGGTTGCCCTAGGGGCATTTTTGTAAATTTCTGTAATGGATTTGTCTTGCAAACTCTTATTTGCACTTAATAACACTTTACCTTTAACACCGATTAAGAATAAATCGCTTCTAGTTTTAGCAATTTCGTTACTAAAGCTATCAATAGAAACAAAAATCATTAAAACCCCTATGGCTTTTTGAGTACTCTCGCTTAATAGGGGCAAAAGAATATTAACCCCATAAACTTCCCTACCATTAGGCATTTTCTTATAGTAAGGCAAGCTTCGTGTGAGCTCTTTGGTTTGCATCGCTTTTTGCACTAAAGAGTTATTTCCTAATTCATGATTTTCAATAACCTTAATCATATCCGCATCTTGCAAAAGCATCACGCTTAAATCTTCTCTGTCTTTAAAAAACATGCTAATTCCAGCCACATGGGCATTAGCCAAAATAAAATTTTTTAATAGTTTGATTTTAGTTTCTTTTTTAGTATCATCAGTAAGCATGTTTCTTACAATTCCCATGCCAGTAAAGACAGTTCTAACGACCCCTTGAACTTCCTTGACTTTAATATGTAAGCTATCTTGCATAGCGTGCAAGGCATTTTCTTTTAAAATCTCTTTAACCTTACTATTTAAAGAGACCCCTAGAATGCTAACGCATACAACGACAATTAACGCAACGCATAATATGATTTTATTACCGATATTTAAATCTTTAAACAAAACATGACCTTGTTATAGTGAAATATCCCTCTGTCAAGCTCCATAAAAAAATCCATATATATATATATATATATATATATATATATATGGATTTCATCATAAGTATTCAATCTGACAAAAAAGACTTGGGATAAATTATAATCTTGCAAAATAAATCAAAAGTTAAACAGCTAGATTAATAATTTTTATTAAAAGATAATTTTAATTTAAGTTTAAATTCGCCCTTTTAGGATATGCTACTATTTTAATAACTCAATGTTAGATATAAGGAAAAAATTAATGCCCTTTGTTCCTACTCGCTCTAATAAAGTTCAAGAAGTAAGCTTTATAGATGCTCTTTTGAATCCTAACGCCCCTAAAGGTGGGCTATACACCTTAGAAAAATTTCAAAAATTAGATTGGCAAACTTGTTTGAATGCAAGCTACAATGAGCTTGTAGAGCATGTCTTTAAACAATTGAATTTGGAACTTCCTAAAGAATTTTTACACAACGCCCTGAAACGCTATGAAAATTTTACTGACCCTAAAAACCCAGCTCCCATATTTGCCCTAGATGAAAGACTGTTTGTCCAAGAGCTATACCATGGCAATAGCCTTGCCTTTAAAGATATGGCATTACAACCTTTTGGAAGTCTGCTCTCTCAACTAGCACAAGAAGAAAATCAGAATTTTTTAGTGCTGGTTTCAACTAGTGGGGATACAGGTCCAGCGGCTTTAGAGAGTTTAGCAAATTTGCCTAATGTTTTTGTGGTGTGTTTATACCCAAAAGATGGCACAAGCCTAGTTCAAAAACTCCAAATGGTAACTCAAAATGCACCTAATTTAAAAGTGTTTGGTATAGATGGTGATTTTGATGATGCACAAAGCGTGCTGAAAAACCTTTTGAAAGACCAAGATTTTAACGCTATTTTGAACGCCAAAAAATTAAAATTAAGTGTAGCTAATTCAGTGAATTTTGGGCGTATCGCTTTTCAAATTGTCTATCACATTTGGGGCTATTTAGAATTGTATAAAAAGGGGGCGTTAAGCTCTAAAGAAAGCATTACTTTAGCCATACCTAGCGGAAACTTTGGAAATGCTTTAGGGGCATTTTATGCTAAAAAAATGGGCTTACCTATTTCTAAAATCAAAGTCGTAACGAACGCTAATGATGTTTTAAGAGAGTTTATAGAAACAGGGCGTTATGATTTGCAAACACGCTCTTTAGCTAAAACTTACTCTCCAGCTATGGATATTTTAAAAAGCTCTAATGTAGAGCGATTGCTTTTTGCTCTTTTTGGATATGAACGCACTAATGAGTGCATGCAAGCTTTAGAAGAAGAAAAATCTTATGCATTAAAACCTAAAGAATTAGCCCTTTTGCAAGAGCATTTTTCTTGTGCAACTTGTTTGGATAGCGATTGTTTAAAAACGATTCAAGAAGTTTATGCAGAGCACCAATACCTTATTGACCCACATACCGCCACCGCTTTACATGCGAGCTTAAATACAAACGAAAAAACCCTTATTTCTTCTACCGCTTCTTATGAGAAATTTCCTAGCACCACTCTTTTAGCCCTAAGCGAGCAAAAGAAAAATGATAAAGTTGCTTTAGAGACGCTAAAAAATTGCTATGATAGTCCAAATAGCAAACGCCTTGATGATTTATTTGAAAAAGAAATTAGGCATGAAGAAATTTTAAAACTTAACGACATTAAACCTTCTATACTCTTGTGGCTAGAAAACATTCACTAAATCTTTTTTAGCCCCAACTTGATTAAGGGCTAAATTTTAAGTCAAACTACACTATAATAAACAAATTCTAAACAAAAATTAAACTTTAAATTAAAGGAATTTTGATGAAAAAAATCATTTTAGTAGCGATAGCCTTATTGATAAGCGGTTGTGCGAGCTATAAAATCACGCCTGAAAATGTCAGCTCTTATAATAATGGCATTCAAGTGATGACCTCAACACAAACCAAGTCCAAAGTCCAGCTAGAAATCGCTCAAAGCAAATTAAAAGGTCTGAGTGAATCGCCCTTAGTGCTGTATGTTGCCGCACAAGTTTTAGAAGGTAATCCGGTTGTTTTTAGTCGTAAGGCGATTTCGGTTTCTATCAACAAAACTAAACTAGAAGTTTTAGGTTTGAAGCAAGTGATGAAATCTAGCTTTGATTTTGAAAGCATTTTGCAAAGCTTTAATATTACCGTACCGACAACACCGGTGGATAATGTGAATGTCATCGCTCCGCCCATGTATTACTACGGACAAGGGGGATTCTTAGCCTATAATGGCATGATGTATGGGGGAATGGGCATGGGAATGTATGGAACAGGCTTAGGCATGATGATGATGGATGATGTAGAAGAGCAAGAGATTATGCAAGAAAGCCGCCAAGCCTTGAAAATTTTAGCCATTAATTATCTTAAAAATAACACCCTTAATGTGGAAAACAAAGCTAAGGGGGGGTTTGTGGTGGTGGATACCAAGAACCTTAAAACTCCGGGCGTTGTTATTATCAAAGTCTTTTTAGAAGATGAAATCCACACTTTTAAAATTGATATTTCTAAGGCCTAATACTTCTTTAAAAAGAGAGATTTAAGAATTAATTGCTTAAAACTTCTCTTTTTAAAAGTATTTGTTTTAAATAGTGTTTGCTTAGCGCTTAAGCTCACTTGGTCTCTCATCTCCTAAAAATTTGGAATGCTTTATATTCAGGCATTTTGTTCCAAAAAAACTTGGATATTTTCTTTTGTCTTTTCTACCAGCACTTTTAAGCTATTGCTATATGCCCACGCTATGTGGGGTGTTAAAAGCAATTTGTTTTGAATCTTTGGATTTAAAAAAGCATGCCCTTTTTCTAAAGGCTCTTTAACAAACACATCGCTTGCATAATACAAATCTCTTGTCTCTAAAACCTGAGCTAAATCCTTTTCATTCACAATGCCCCCACGCCCCATGTTAATTAAAATCGCCCCTTGCTTTAGGCTCTTTAGCTCTTTTAAAGCGATTAAATTATGCGTGCTTTCATTTAAAGGGGCATGAATGCTAATAATATCGCTTGTCTTTAACAAATTCTCTAAACTCAAACGCTCATAGCCTTCTTTTTTATCTCTCGTGGAGCTATACACCACTTTTGCCTTAAAAGCTTGAGCGAGACTAGCTACTCTTTTACCGATATTTCCCAGACCAATAATGCCCCATTGACAGCCTTCAACAAGCCCCATTTTCCCACCCACATGGGTAAAAATATCGCTTTGACTATACGCCCCACTTTTACAATAGCTATCATAATAATTAAGCCTTCCTAATAAAGATAACGCGCATGCTAAAGTGTGCTGTGCCACTGATTCTGTAGAATAAGCACTCACATTTTTAACTTCTATGCCCAATTCTTTCGCGCTCTTAACATCTACATTATCCATGCCTGTTGCGGTAATACAAATAAGCTTGAGCCTAGGCAACTTCATTAAAATTTCTTTTGTCATCACAATTTTGTTTAAGACAATAATTTCAGCATCTATAGAGCGTTCAATCACTTCAGCAGGTAAAGTCGTTTCATAGAAGCAAAAATTTGCCACTTCTTTTAAAGTCTCTAAAGCCTTTAATCCAATGGTTTTAGCGTCTAACACAACGCCTTTTTTGAATGTTTTCATGCATTGTCCTCTATAATTTAGTTTTAAAATTATATAATAGCCACAAAATTACCTTTCTAAAGAGATAGGCATGCCAAAAACAAAAAAAACACCCTTCCTTGTAGCCTTTCTGTCAAACTCTCATGGTTTATGCGGCTTCTCATTAAATGGCGCACCCGCTCTTTGAGCCATAAAAACATGGCTTTAGTGCAAATCTTAAGCATTCTAACCCTAGCGAGCAAGGCTAACGAAGATTTAGAAGAACAACTCAAAAAAGTTAAAGATTATATTCATAGAACCCTAAACGCCAAAATTGCATCAGATATTTATAATAGAGTGTTAGTTTTAGTGAGTGAATATTGTGCGAATGAAGAATTATTTGACAAAGAGAGCGTTAAAATTTCGGAACTACTCATTCAAGATATTCAGCTCTACACCCTTGTAGATGAAATGCTTAAAGAAAATAAATACCAAGTCCAGCACACTATCTTAAAAGGCGTTATCAAACGCAAATACGATGAAACCTATTCGCTCAATAGCGAAGATAAAATCCTTTTAGAATACCAAGAACGCTTACTAGGGTTATCTTAAACCTTCTTTTCTTTTGTTTCTTTAAAACCATAGGGGCTTTTCTGATGCTTGTATTGGGTCTAGGTTGGGTGTCTCTCTCCACCCAACCTAAGTATTTGTATTTGTAAAATCTGTAAAAGGAGTGTTGTAAAAGGAATGCTTAGAAACTCTATGTCTCATTGAGACAATCTAAACAAAAAGTTTAAAGGCAAAAAGGCTGGCGGACAGGGAGGGATTCGAACCCTCGGTAACCTTACGGCTACGCATCCTTAGCAGGGATGTGGTTTCAGCCAACTCACCCACCTGTCCTTAACTTAAGGTAGAATTATAGTAAATTAACTTGAAAGAAATCTTAAACTTTAATCGTTTCTAAACAAAACTAAAGCCTTTTCATACTACAATTTCTCTCAAACAAATAATTTATATTAAGGATAACACCATGCAATACGCACTATTATTTCCGGGACAAGGCTCGCAATGTATAGGAATGGGAAAATCATTTTATGAAAGCCACACTCTAGCAAAAGAATTGTTTGAAAAAGCTTCTGGCGTGCTTAAAGTGGATATGAAAAAATTGCTTTTTGAAGAAAACGAGCTTTTGAAAGAGAGTGCTTACACCCAACCTGCAATTTATTTGGTTAGCCATATCGCTTATGAGCTACTTAATAAGCATGTAGATGGGGGACTAAAACCCGCCTTTGCTCTAGGGCATTCACTGGGTGAAGTGAGTGCGGTGTCTTTGAGTGGGGCATTAGATTTTGACAAAGCTATTAAACTCACACACCAAAGGGGCAAAATGATGCAAGAAGTGTGCGTGGGCAAAGATGTGTCTATGATGGTGGTTTTAGGCGTTTCTGAAGAAAAGCTTCTAAGCTTGTGTCAAAAAACTAAAAATGTGTGGTGTGCGAATTTTAATGGCGGAATGCAAGTGGTTTTAGCAGGGCTTAAAAACGATTTGAAAGCTCTAGAACCGACCTTAAAAGAAATGGGGGCTAAGAGAGTGGTTTTCTTAGAAATGAGCGTGGCGAGCCATTGCCCCTTTTTAGAGCCTATGGTTTTTAAATTCCAGGAATTACTAGAAAAACATTTAAAAGACAAATTTAATTTTGAGATTATTTCTAATGCGACCAAAGAAGCTTATAACAATAAAGAAAAAGCCATTGAATTATTGAGCTTGCAACTCACTCAGCCGGTGTGCTATCAAGATTGCGTAAAGTCTAATAATGACAGAGTGGATGCGTTTTTTGAATTAGGCTGTGGGAGTGTCTTAAAAGGGCTTAATAAACGATTGAGCAATAAGCCAACCATAAGCGTAGGGGATAATAAGGGGCTTGAAGAAGCCATTGAATTTTTAGAAGAATATGTATAAGGAAAAAATCATGCAAAAAATTGGCATTTTAGGAGCGATGAGAGAAGAGATAGCCCCTATACTAGAATTGTTTGGCGTGAATTTTGAAGAAATTTCTTTAGGGGGGAATGTTTTTCACAAGGGCATTTACAACAATAAAGAAATCATTGTAGCTTATAGCAAAATTGGCAAAGTGCATTCTACCTTAACCACGACGAGCATGATTTTAGCTTTTGGCGTAGAAAAGGTGCTTTTTAGTGGGGTGGCTGGAAGCCTAGTTAAAGACTTAAAAATTAATGATTTGCTGGTGGCTCAAAAATTAGTTCAGCATGATGTGGATTTGAGTGCGTTTGAACACCCCTTGGGGTTTATTCCTGAAAGTGAAATTTTTGTTAAAACCTGTAAGGACTTAAACGCTTTAGCTCATAAAGTAGCTAACGAACAGGGACTTGATTTAAAAGAAGGCATCATCGCTTCGGGCGACCAGTTTGTCCATAGCAAAGCAAGAAAAGAATTTTTAATCAACGAGTTTAAGGCTAGTGCGGTGGAAATGGAAGGAGCAAGCGTAGCGTTTGTGTGCCACAAATTTGATGTGCCATGCTGTGTTTTAAGAAGCATTAGCGATAATGCTGATGAAGAAGCCGATGTGAGTTTTGATGACTTTTTAGAAGAAAGTGCTAAAACTTCGGCTAAGTTTTTAAAAAGCATGGTAGATAAAATGGACTAAATATAACCAAAATTTAAGCTACTTTTTAGTAAAATCACGCCCTTAGTATTTAGGCTATCTCATCTAGACTGACACTTTTTAAAAGTGTGGGTTCTTATTTTATGGAGTGTTCAATGAAAAAGAAAACCGACGAAGAAAAAAAACCTAAAAAAGCCAAGCAAGAATCCAAACTTAAAGAGAGTAAGGCTAAAGAAACCAAACCTATCAAAAAGCCTAGTTTCAATGAAGAATTAGAAGAATTATTTGCAAATTCCTTGAATGATTGCATCTCTTATGAATCCATTATCCAAATCAGTGCGAAAGTTCCCACTCTAGCCCAAATCAAAAAAATCAAGGAATTGTGCCAAAAATACCAAAAAGAATTAGTCAGCTCTTCAGAATACGCTAAAAAACTCAATGCGATAGACAGAATCAAAAACACTGAAGAAAAACAGAAAGTCCTAGAAGAAGAATTAGAAGACGGCTATGACTTTTTGAAAGAAAAAGAGTTTTTAGAGTGGAGTAGAAGCGATAGCCCGGTGCGTATGTATTTGCGTGAAATGGGACAAATCGTGCTTTTAAGCAAAGATGAAGAAGTGGAGTTGAGCAAGCAAATCCGTCTGGGCGAAGATATTATCTTAGATGCGATTTGCTCGGTGCCGTATTTAATTGATTTTATCTACGCTTATAAAGACGCCCTAATCAATCGTGAACGAAGAGTGAAAGAACTCTTTAGAAGCTTTGATGATGACGATGAGTCTAGTGCAAGCGATTCTAAAAAAGATGATGATAATGATGAAAACGAAGAAAACGAAGAAGGCAAAAAAGTCGTTTCTGAAAAAGATAAGAAGCGTGTAGAAAAAGTTCAAGAGAGCTTTAAAGCCCTAGACAAAGCCAAAAAAGAATGGCTTAAAACCCTTGAAGCCCCTGTAGATGAGCAAGAAGATGAGCTAGTGCGGTTATTGACTCTAGCTTATAAACGCCAAATGCTTAAGGACAGACTCTATGATTTAGGTCCCACAAGCAAACTTATCAATGAGCTAGTGAAAACCATGGAAACCACTCTAAAAAGTGGCGATGGATTTGAAAAAGAATTGAAACGCTTAGAATACAAGCTGCCCTTATTTAATGATGCATTAGTTGAAAACCACCAAAAAATCCTTGCTAATATCACTCATATGACTAAAGATGATATTATCGCTCAAGTGCCAGAAGCCACTATGGTTAGCGTGTATATGGAGCTTAAAAAACTCTTTTTAACCAAAGAAGCGAGTGAAGAAGGCTTTGATTTAGACCCTAACAAGCTCAAAGAGATTTTAGAGCAAATCAAAAGGGGAAAATTAATTTCTGATAGAGCTAAGAATAAAATGGCTAAATCTAATTTAAGGCTAGTGGTAAGCATTGCCAAACGCTTTACAAGCAGGGGCTTACCTTTCTTAGACTTGATTCAAGAAGGTAATATCGGCTTGATGAAAGCGGTGGATAAATTTGAGTATGAAAAAGGCTTTAAGTTTTCTACCTATGCGACTTGGTGGATTAAACAAGCTATCAGTCGTGCCATAGCTGACCAAGCCCGCACCATTCGTATTCCCATTCATATGATTGATACCATTAATCGCATCAATAAAGTCATGCGTAAGCACATACAAGAGAATGGTAAAGAACCAGATTTGGAAGTGGTGGCTGAAGAAGTAGGGCTTTCATTAGATAAAGTTAAAAATGTGATTAAAGTTACTAAAGAGCCTATTAGCTTAGAAGCTCCAGTAGGCAATGATGAAGATGGTAAATTTGGGGATTTTGTAGAAGATAAAAATGTGGTAAGCTCCATAGACCATATCATGCGAGAAGATTTGAAGGCTCAAATTGATGGCGTTTTAGACCAATTGAACGAACGAGAAAAGGCAGTGATTCGCATGCGTTTTGGTCTTTTAGACGATGAAAGCGATAGGACTTTAGAAGAAATTGGCAAAGAATTGAATGTTACACGAGAGAGAGTGCGTCAAATTGAAAGCTCTGCCATTAAAAAACTTAGAAGCCCACAATATGGGCGTATTCTAAGAAATTATTTGCGTATCTGATTTAAAAGGTTTTTTAAGACATGCGTTACTTTATTGTGATACTCTTGCTTCTATTTGCAGGTTGTGCGAATAAGGATTTGAAGCTCAAGGATTTATCCTTGTCTCAAGAAGCTTCAAGCTATCTCACACCCCCTAAAGGCGATGGCATTGACACCCAAACCTTAAAAGAAGTTTTAAAAAAGAGCTATCTCAAAGCGTGGTATTCCCCATGGCTAGATATGGAGATTAAGAGCGATAAAAAAGAAGTGTTTTGGATGCTTGAAAGCATGCGTAATTTCGCAGGCTATGGCGAAGATTTGAAGCTCAATTCAAAAGCCCTGAATGATGAGCTTATTAAAAGCATGGATATTGAGCATTATCCAAGCGCTAAGATTAAAGCCGTTGTAGTGCGAGATAGCGATGTGAGAGCTATGCCTACAAACAAGCCCTATTATCGCTCCAAAAAAGGCTATCCCTTTGACAGGTATCAAAATTCGTTGATTTTTCAAGGCACACCGGTTTTAATCACGCATTTTAATACTACTAAAACTTATGCCCACATTCAAAGTAGTTTCGTGTATGGCTGGATTAAAACTAGCGATTTAGCTTACATGCACCATAAGGACATAGAGCTTTTAACGCAACTCAAAGATTATGTCATGCCCATAAGCGACAAAATCCCCCTTTATACGGATTATGGAAATTTTTATACCCAAGCTAGAGTGGGCGAACTCTTTACGCTCATTCCTAAAAACCCTTCTAAAATACACTCCAAAAAAGAACCTTTAAAAGCCTATGGTTTTTTGAGAGATTCTAAAGGCTATGCGACTTTACAAAGCGTGGTTTTAAAAGAAAAGGATTTTTTTGTTTTCCCCAAAACTTTTAATGATGAAAACATGGCTCATTTTATAGACACCATGCTGGGGCAAAAATACGGCTGGGGTGGGCTATTAGGCAATAGAGATTGCTCAGCCTTCACCAAGGACAGCTTCGCTAATTTTGGCATTTTACTACCCCGCAATTCTTACGCACAAAGCCACTATGCAAACAATTATGTTGACTTAAGCTCCATGAATGCCACAGAAAAAGAGCGTTACATCACTACTTATGCCACACCTTTTGCCACACTCTTATACTTAAGGGGGCATATCATGTTGTATCTGGGCATCTATAATAACCAAGCTATAGTCGCTCATAGCATTTGGTCGGTTCAAACTCAAAAGCATTTCAAAACCTTGAGTCATAACATAGGGGGCGTAGTGATTACTTCATTATGGTTAGCTAAAGAATATAATGGAGCGTTTTCTAAAAAGAAATTATTGATTGATAGGGTGCTTGGAATGAGTGATTTAAGGGCGTTTGCTAAGGAAACTTTAAATCCTTTAAGCGCTAATTGACTTTCTTATACTATGATTATAATTTGTGAATTTAAAATATTTGATTTGGAGAAATACAATGAGTATGGAATTTGATGCCGTTATTATTGGTGGTGGGGTTTCAGGGTGTGCGACCTTTTATACCTTGAGTGAATACAGCTCTTTAAAGCGTGTCGCCATTGTTGAAAAATGCCCTAAATTAGCTCAAATCAGCTCTAGTGCTAAGGCTAATTCACAAACCATTCACGATGGCTCTATTGAGACTAATTACACTCCAGAAAAAGCTAAAAAAGTGCGTTTGAGCGCTTACAAAACCAGACAATACGCTCTCAATAAAGGCTTGCAAAATAAAGCGATTTTTGAAACTCAAAAAATGGCTATAGGCGTGGGCGATGAAGAATGCGAGTTTATGAAAAAACGCTACGAAGCTTTTAAAGAAATTTTTACTGACTTAGAAGAATTTGACAAACAAAAGATTAAAGACTTAGAGCCGAATGTGATTTTAGGGGCTAATGGTGTAGATAGGCATGAAAACATTATCGGTCATGGCTACAGAAAAGATTGGAGTACCATGAATTATGCGAAGTTGAGCGAGAACTTCGTGGAAGAAGCTTTAAAATTAAAGCCTGATAACCAAGTGTTTTTAAACTTCAAAGTTAAAAAGATTGAAAGGCGTAATGATGGCTATGCATTGATTTCAGAAGACGCTGAAGAAGTGTATGCTAAATTTGTTTTAGTGAATGCTGGCTCTTATGCCCTACCCTTAGCTCAAAGCATGGGCTATGGCCTAGATTTAGGGTGCTTACCTGTGGCGGGTAGCTTTTATTTTGTGCCAGATTTGTTAAGGGGTAAGGTCTATACCGTTCAAAACCCCAAACTCCCCTTTGCAGCCGTGCATGGCGACCCTGATGCTGTGATTAAGGGTAAGACACGAATTGGACCCACCGCATTAGCGATGCCCAAATTAGAACGCAATAAGTATTGGCTCAAGGGCATTAGCCTAGAATTATTGAAAATGGATTTGAATAAAGATGTGTTTAAAATCATGTTTGATTTGATGAGCGATAGAGAAATCCGTAATTATGTGTTTAAAAACATGGTTTTTGAATTACCCGCTATCGGCAAACGACAATTTTTAAAAGACGCTCAAAAAATTATCCCTTCGCTCAGTCTAGAAGATTTAGAATACGCCCATGGTTTTGGCGAAGTGCGTCCGCAAGTATTAGACAGAACCAAGCAAAAACTAGAATTGGGCGAAAAAAAGATTTGCACGCATAAAGGCATCACCTTTAACATGACCCCATCTCCTGGTGCGACAAGTTGCATGCAAAACGCCCTTGTTGATTCCCAAGAAATCGCTGAATATTTAGGCGAGAGCTTTGAATTAGAGCGGTTTTATAAAGATTTGTCCCCAGAAGAATTAGAGAGCTTATAAAAAACAATGCAAGAAAACGAAGCCCTTCTCATCGCTAAACGAGCCATTAAAATCGTCTTTTTCTTAGGACTTTTTGTGCTGCTCTTAATGATGATAAACCTTTATATGCTCATCAATCAAATCAATGCAAGCGCTAAAATGAGCCAACAAATCAAGCAATTAGAAGCCAAACTCCATCATCAAAAGCCAGAGTGAAACACTCAAGCCCAAATGGCATTAAAATCAAACATTAAAATTTTCTTAAATTCAGCAACATTTAAGCTTATTTCTTTATAATGAACGCTTTAAATTTATTAAAGGAAGTCCTATGACAAAGACCGCTAAAGTCAATGACATCGTCCGTGATTGGGTTGTTTTAGACGCTAAAGACAAAGTTTTTGGCCGCTTAATCACCGAAATCGCCGTGCTTTTAAGGGGAAAACACCGCCCTTTTTACACCCCTAATGTAGATTGTGGGGATTTTGTAGTGGTTATCAATGCTGACAAAGTTAAGTTTTCTGGCATGAAGTTAGAAGATAAAGAGTATTTTACCCATTCAGGCTATTTTGGTAGCACTAAAAGTAAAACTCTTCAAGAAATGCTAGAAAAAACCCCTGAAAAGCTCTACCACTTAGCCGTTAGGGGTATGCTTCCTAAGACTAAATTAGGAAAAGCAATGATTAAAAAACTCAAAGTTTATCGTAATGATAAGCACCCCCACACCGCACAAATCAGCAAAAAGGATGCTAAATGAAAAAAATCTATGCTACCGGTAAAAGAAAAACCGCTATCGCTAAAGTTTGGCTAAGCGTTGGAAAAGGGGAAATGTCTATCAATGACCAAAGCTTGAATCAATGGTTAGGTGGGCATGAAGCCATCAAAATGAAGGTTATGCAACCCTTACTTTTAACCAAACAAGAACAATCCGTGGATATTAAAGCAGTGGTTTTTGGTGGGGGTTACTCCGCTCAAGCTGAAGCCTTAAGACATGGTATTTCTAAAGCCTTGAACGCTTATGATATTGCTTTCAGAGCGATTTTAAAACCTAAGGGCTTACTCACTAGAGATTCAAGAGTGGTTGAGCGTAAGAAATATGGTAAAAGAAAGGCTAGAAGAAGCCCACAATTCTCTAAGAGATAATCTCTTCCAAAGGGAGGGCTTTAGGCTCTCTTACTCTCTATATTATTAACCTAATTCTTTTCAATATTGCCTTGATTTTGCGAAACATCTTTAGCTATTTTTGAGCTATTGAGTAAAAATTAATATATAATAGTAGGTTTTTTGTAATCAGTAGTTTAAGGTGAAGGCGATGAAATCCACAAAAATTGGTTCTAAAATTGTTATGAGAGTGTGTGCGGTTGTTATCACTATGACCGCCATTATGGGCTTTATTATCAACAATAAGGTTGAAGTTGTCTTACAGCGCCAAGCCACAGAATTATTGCAAAAAAAAGCTCAATTAGTCAGCCTTAATGTTCAAGGTATTATTAAGCGCATTTTTATTGGAGCGAACACTCTTGAAGGGATTTTAAGCGATGAAAACGGCTCCATTGATGACACACTAAAATGGCGTATACTCTCTGATTATTTAGTCTCAAATCCCCACACTTCTGCAATCAGTATCACTTATATTAACAATAATAAACGCACGCTCACAGTAATGAAAATGGGGCAAAAAATCATGCAACATAATACACCCCTTAATCAGAGGGTTGTAAGTCAGGCTAGTTCACTCAAACATCTGGTCCATTCAGAGCCTTATTATAAAGATATTCATGGCCATAGAATCTATGGAATGGATATTGCCTTTCCTTTAACAGATAAAAATCAAAATGCTGTAGGCGTGCTGAATATCTTTTTAAACATTGATTCGTTTTATATAGATGTAGTAGGCAAGAAAAAAAGCAACACTTTTTTAATGGGGAAAGATGGCAGACTTTTAATCAACTCTAATCGTGAGATTCAAGATAAGATTTTAACCGCTATCAATCCGGATAAACGAGTGCTTAAGGCTATTGAGTATTATAATAAAAACAAAGCTGGTACTTTAAGCTATCACTCATTGAGTGAGGATACAGAAACTTTTTTAGCCATACAGCCTTTTGACTTTTTTGAAGGAGTTTCTAAAAAGGATAGCAGCAACAACTTGCATTGGGCTATTGGAAAATACATTAATAAATCAGAAGTGTTTAAAGAAGCTACAAACACTAGGTTTATAATCATTATCACTTTGATTTTAAGCGTGCTGGGGCTAACTATTTTAGTCTTTATTATCGTTGCAAAGCTAGTAACCAAGCGTATTAATGTAGTCAATAATACCTTAAATAATTTCTTCAACTTGCTAAATAACCCTAAAACAAGCCATACCATACGCCTAACGCCCCCTAGTGCCTATGATGAAATTGGGCAAATGCAAGCTTCTATCAATGAAAACATTCTTAAAACCCAAGAGAATATACAGGCGGATACCGAAGCGATTCAAAACAGCATTGAAGTAGCAACCCATGTAGAGAATGGGGATTTTACCAAAGAAATTACATGTGTGCCTAAAAGCGAAGATTTGCAAGCCCTAAGAAACACTATTAATGGCATTATTCAATATTTTCGCAACCAAATCGGCTCTAACATACATGTCTTAAGTAGCACCTTAGAGCATTATAAAAACTTGGATTTTACCCATAATATCCAAAACCCTAAAGCCAATATGGAAAAAGCAATGAATGCCCTAGGGCAAGAAATTTCTAGTATGCTTAAAGCTTCTTTAGGGTTTGCTAACACGCTTGATAATGAATCAAAAAATTTAAAAACTTGCGTAGACAATCTTACCAAAACCGCCCACAAGCAAGATGAGAGTTTGCAAAATACCACCCATTCTTTAGAAGAAATTACAAGCATCATTACCGCTATTGATTCTAAGAGTCAAGAAATGATTGCACAAAGTCAAGACATTAAAAGCGTAGTAGATATTATTAGAGACATCGCCGACCAAACAAATCTATTAGCCCTAAATGCGGCCATTGAAGCTGCACGAGCGGGCGAGCATGGTAGGGGCTTTGCAGTAGTGGCTGATGAAGTGAGAAAACTTGCTGAAAGAACTCAAAAATCTCTAAGTGAAGTAGAAACCAACATCAATATTCTCGTTCAGAGCATTGCTGATAACGCCGAATCTATCAAAATGCAAAATAAGGGAGTGGAAAATATTCACAACTCTATTGACACACTGCAACAAGATGTTCAAGATAATTTGCATATCGCTAACACTTCTTTACAGGTCAGTGATAGAATTGATGGTATTTCACAAGACATCTTAGAAGATGTGGGTGGGAAGAAGTTTTAATACGCTTCCATATCATTCATATCGCCCATATCCACACTATCATCGCCCCCGGGGTTTTCATCGGTAGGGTCATTGGGGGTATCATCAGTATCGGTCGTTTGGTCGGTAGTGGCATCAGAATTATCTTGTGTGGGCGTTGTAATGGTGTCAGTCATTTCTTTATCGGTAGTCGTATTGTTTGTATCATCAGAATGAGTTTCTGTAGTGGTTGTATCAGTCGAGTCAATAGAATGAGTGTCTGTATCGCTACGCTCTGTGTCATGGGCAGTTTCTGTGGTTTGTTTTAGGTCTTGCATTTTATCTTGCCTCTTATCTTGCAGGGTATCTTGTGAAGTGCTGGTATTTTGAGTGGTATCCTTGTTGTCATGTTCTTTCATTGTGCCACGATAATAGCCCATTAAGTTTGTGTGTTCTAAATCTTTGGTGTCGTCATTATCATTATCGTAGGTATCATTGAGATGATTTTCATGCTCTAAACTCTCTTCTTTATTCAAGGCGTAAAGATAATTCTCTAGCATTAAGTAATCTTGGATTTGTGCCATTAAAACCAAGTTGGGATAGAACCCATACATACCATAATAAAAGCCATACATACCATAATAAGGGCTGTAGTAATTTATAAAATTATGGTGATTCATATTGCTTCTATAAAATCTAGTGTTTTGATTTTGCTCGTTTTCTTGTTGCTTGAGATACACCCCTACCACACTCAAATCAGCAAGCATTTTTTGAGCCACTTCTTGGTCTTTTAAAGAAACGCCCAAAGGAATGTAAATGCCGGTGCGATAGCTATAAAAAGAATTTCTGGCGATGATTTTAAGATTGTATCTCAAGTCTTTTTGTAATTTTAAGGCTTGTTTCAAATATGCATGCGTTCTCAAACCCCCCAAATTAGAGCCAAAACGCATTTTTTCTACTAACTCGCTGAATTTTTTCGCATCGCCATTAGCCACATTGATATAGTTTAAAGCCGTAGCCCCCCATTCTTTAGTGTTACCTTTCCAACCCCCAATATCCACTACCTTTGATACTAGCTCCCCTTTTAAATGCGAATCTTTTAAATCAAACAACGCTTTATTCAAGCTTGTGGCTTTTAAGCTAAGCACCACAATAAAAAGGATTTTTACAACTCTCATCTATAGCCCCCAAAAATATCTCTTGCAATCATTATAAACTAGTTTTAGAAATCAAATGACTAAAAAAGCTTGCTTCTTTCAAAGCTTGCTTAGTTTTTAAAAAGCTTTTTATTTAAAAACCATGCTCTATTTTTTCTAATCGCCCCTTGTATTCAACCCATAAAGTGATGTTGTGAATATCTGTATCCTTGCATGGAGTATAGATTGATATCGTTTCATGCGTAGGATTTAAAGTTTGAATGGGTTTGTTTTTGATTTCTGATAAAAATTTTATAGACTCGCTTAGGGGCTGATTATTAATTTTGTTTTTCTTTTCTTCATTTTTGTATGCCACACAACTCCCTTGATTGAGTTGCAAACGATAAATTTTAGCACTTCCAACATATAACTTAATATCTATCTTTGTAGCTTGTTTGTCATCTGCAAGTTTTTTATTAAAGCCAAATGCTAAGCGAGCCTTACAGGCATGCATATCTTTCTTGCCACAAATATCGTTGTATAAAAAAGATAGGTATATGGGAGAAAAAATTAAGAGTATCAAAGGGATAATCAATCTCTTCCAAATTTCAACTTTAAGCAATATCTTTATATAATCTCTTAAAGTTAAATTTAGTAGTTCTTCAGAAATTTTATCTTTTTTAAGTGGCTTAATTTTTGGTTTTTTTATATTTAATAAATGCTTCTTTAATAGTTTTCTCAATTTCTTTATTATAAAAATCCTATAGATTTTTATAAGGATTTTTCTCTTAAATTTTAGATATCTGTCATAAATTCTCTCAAAGAAAGAAATCCCATAAAATACTGGAGTAAATAAAAGTATTAATATTTTAAAAGCAATATAATTTTTAATTTTCTCGTTAGATTTTTTTATATCATCTTTTCTTTTACGCTCACAAATTATTAATAACCATTTTATCCTAGACTCTTCGTATTCTATTAATTCTTTCAAATCCTTAATCTTATTTTTCTTTCTTAAAAACTTACCATTAATCGCTTTTCTTATTTTATGCAAAGCAATGTTTCTACTAATAGAGACTAGAATCTCTTTTGAGATAATCATTAGAACAGTCAGAAATAATATACCAGCCACAACAATTAAGACTTTAGTGAATCTAAAGAACTTCAAAGATAATATTTTATAGGCAATATCTTTATTGACAATAACAAACACAATCCATGTAAGCAATGCAAAATAAAAATGTTTATCAAGAATTTGAGAATAAAGCATGGATTTTTCTATGCTGTTATCAAATTTCAAAAAACGAACAATAAGATAAATAATGTTGCACACCAAAATTAATAATAAAAATAAAGCAAATATTATGGTTATCCAAACCCCAGAGTTTTCTTTGCTCAATAGTTTGAAAGCTTGAAAAATACCATTTTCATAAAAACTATCTATTAGGATAAATACTGATGGAAATAATGAAAATAAAAGAAATAAAATAAAAAAGGGGAAACCCAGTAAAGAAAGCATTCTGACCATTTCTAACCAATCATTATTTTTTATCTCATTATTCTTAATGAGAGATATAGCACCACAGCCATAGTGAATAGCAAGAAAGAATATCAAAAACAATAATCCACCCTGAAACCAGTGGAACATAAAATACTCATTATCAAGAGTGTGCGAATAACTGAGTGACCAAATATCCCATATTTGCTTGCCTGTCATGTAATTCACTACATAGCAAGCTTGATAAATCACGATTATAAAAGTAGTCAATAAAGAAACCAAAAACACCGAAAGCTCTTTAATGTTTTTCAAAGGCTCATTCGCACGCTCTTGTAAAATTTTATAAACTTCTATTTCTTGTAGTCTTTTAACACAATAACTCATCAAACAGCTCCATATAAACAGACATTCAAATACAAATTTTTTAATCCCACAACACCATTTTAAAACAAATAGGGTTCTATTTAGTAAAACATTGATTAACAGAATTTATAGCTAAAAATATTTGACTAGAAAATCATTTAAACAAACATTTTTGGATTTTTGCAAAACTTTTCTTTTTTAACCCTTTAAAATTTAAAGTTTATCTATATTTGTTTTAATCAACACTCTTACAAATAGAACTATAAATCATTACAAGACTTAAAACAACTTACTTTTAATCACATACAAACACGCCATTTAAACCACAATAATAAGTGGCAATCAAGAGAGAATATTTTAAAAAGCCCTAAGTAGTGAGATTATTGCTAAGCAAAAACCAAACGGAGTTTATTCAAACTGGCTTTGAGCGTGAGCGATTAAAGGGTTAATCACTTCATCTAAATTTCCTGAAAGCATGATTTCTTCTAGGCTATACAAGGTCAAGTTGATTCTGTGTTCGCTCAAGCGATTTTGTGGGTAATTGTAAGTGCGCACTCTTTCGCTTCTATCCCCGCTACCAACTTGCTCTTTCCTGTCTTTAGCGTTAGCGAGCTGTTGCTCTTCAATTTGCTTTTCATAAAGGCGTGCTTTTAAGATTTTTAGGGCTTTGTCCTTATTTTTATGCTGGGATTTTTCATCTTGCATGCTCACGCTGATATTAGTAGGAATATGCGTGATACGAACAGCAGAGTCTGTGGTATTTACGCATTGTCCCCCATGACCTCCGGCACGAAAGACTTCAATTCTCAAATCGCTAGGATTGATAGAGACTTCCACATCATCTACTTCAGGCATAATTGCCACCGTGATAGCAGAAGTATGGATGCGTCCTTGAGATTCTGTCTCTGGAACTCTTTGGACTCTGTGTGTACCTGCTTCAAATTTGAGCCTTGAGTACACGCCCTTACCCTTAATAAGAGCAATGATTTCTTTGTAACCCCCTACGCTGTTTTCACTAGAGCTTACAATCTCTACTCTCCACTTTTTCAAATCCGCATAACGGCAATATGCCTTAAACAAATCCCCCACAAAAATGCCTGCCTCATCGCCCCCTGTACCAGCCCTTAGTTCTAAGTAGATGTTTTTATCGTCGTTAGGGTCTTTAGGAATGAGAAGTTGCTTGATACTTGTTTCAAGCTCGCCTTTTTTAACTTCTAAAACTTTTAATTCTTCTTTGGCTAGTTCGCTTAACTCTTTGTCTTCTAAAAGCTCTTTATTTTCCTTGATACTCTCTAAAACACTCAAATACTCCTTGCTTGCCATTGAAAGTTCTTCAATAGAGCTTTGCTCTTTGCTCAATTCAGTGAGCCTTTTGACATCGCTAATGATTTCACTATCGCTTAATAACGCCGTGATTTCATTATATCGTTTGAGAATAGAAGAAAGCTTTTCTACTAAAATGGACATGCTAAACTACCTGTATCAAAGAAAAATAGCTAAAAACGACACCCATAACAACCAACCATTACGGGTAGAGAGAAGTTAAAAAACGCTTCTTAGAAGACTTGCTCTTTAAGAAGCAAGAGCGATTTTTTTCACCGAAGCATTAAGCCTTGAGACTTTCCTAGAAGCGGTATTTTTCTTTAAAATACCCTTGCTGACAAATTTATGCAACTCTTTATTAGCGATTTTCAAACGCTCTTGAGCTTTTGCTACATCATTAGCTGCGACTGCTTCACGCACTGCCTTAATAATATTCTTAATCTTAGTTTTATAAAACCTGTTACGCTCAGTTCTTTTAATGGTCTGTCTGATTCTCTTTTCTGCGGACTTATGATTTGCCATAGCCTTAGTTTAATCCCTTTGTAATTTAAATTTTGGCATAATTCTATCTAAAAATTAATTAAAAGTAGTTTAAAAGGTATTTTTATAGTGATGAAAATTTTTGGAACTGATGGCGTAAGGGGTAAAGCGGGGGTGAAACTCACCCCTATGTTTGTCATGCGTTTGGGTATTGCAGCGGGGTTGTATTTCAAAAAACATGCTAAGACTCATAAAATCCTAATCGGTAAAGACACAAGAAAAAGTGGCTACATGATAGAAAACGCTTTGGTGAGTGCACTCACTTCTATAGGCTACAATATCATTCAAATAGGACCTATGCCTACTCCAGCGATTGCGTTTTTGACTGAAAACATGCGTTGTGATGCGGGTGTTATGATAAGTGCGAGCCACAACCCTTTTGAAGATAATGGCATTAAATTTTTCAACTCCCTTGGTTACAAACTTCAAGAAGAAGATGAAAAAGCCATTGAAGAAATCTTTCATAATGAAGAATTGCTACACTCTAGCTACAAGATAGGCGAGAATATCGGTAGTGCTAAAAGGATAGATGATGTCATAGGGCGTTACATCGTGCATTTAAAGCATTCTTTCCCCAAACATTTGAATTTGCAGGGCTTAAGAATAGTGCTAGATACAGCTAATGGAGCGGCTTACAAGGTAGCTCCGATAGTTTTTAGCGAGCTTGGGGCTGATGTCTTAGTGATTAATGATGAGCCTAATGGGTGTAATATCAACGAGCAATGCGGAGCGATTTATCCTAACCAGCTCAGCCAAGAAGTGAAAAAATATCGTGCGGATTTGGGTTTTGCTTTTGATGGCGATGCAGATAGGCTAGTGGTGGTGGATAATCTAGGAAATATCGTGCATGGAGATAAGCTTCTAGGGGTGTTAGGGGTTTATCAAAAATCTAAAAACGCTCTTTCTTCTAAAGTCGTTGTCGCCACTAGCATGAGCAACTTAGCCCTTAAAGAGTATTTAAAAACCCAAAATTTAGAGCTTAAGCATTGTGCGATTGGCGATAAATTTGTGAGTGAATGCATGCAATTAAATAAAGCCAATTTTGGGGGCGAACAAAGTGGGCATATTATTTTTAGCGATTACGCAAAAACCGGCGATGGCTTGGTGTGTGCATTACAAGTGAGTGCGTTAGTTTTAGAAAGCAAACAAATGAGTTCAGTCGCATTAAACCCCTTTGAACTATATCCCCAAAGCCTTGTGAATCTCAATATCCAAAGAAAGCTCCCCCTAGAGAGTCTAAAAGGCTATGTCCCACTCATTAAAGGGCTAGAAAAATTACAAATACGCCATCTCATTCGTTATAGTGGGACAGAAAATAAATTACGAATTCTTTTGGAATGCAAGGATGAAAAGCTATTGAACTCAAAAATGCAAGAGTTAAAAGAATTTTTTGAAGGGCATTTGTGTTGAAAACCACTCAAAAAAGCCTGTTGGTTTTTATAGGGGTTTTTCTTCTTATCTTAGGTTTAGACCAAGCGATTAAGCACACTATTTTAGAAGGGTTTCGCTATGAAAGTTCTGTTATAGATATTGTTTTAGTGTTTAATAAGGGCGTAGCGTTTTCGCTACTAAGTTTCTTAGATGAAGCGTTGAAATACCTACAAATCCTTTTAATCATAGGGCTTTTTGTTTTTTTAATGCGGCAAATGGATTTTTTCAAAACCCATTCTATAGAGTTTGGCATGGTATTTGGAGCTGGAACATCTAATATCCTAGACAGATTTGTGCATGGGGGCGTTGTGGATTATGTATACTACCATTATGGATTTGATTTTGCCATTTTTAATTTTGCTGATGTGATGATAGATGTAGGCGTGGGTGTTTTATTACTGAGACAATTCTTTTTTAAGCAAAAACAAAACAAAATTAAGGCATAATCAACTCTTTACTTTTCTAAAAAGGTCGCGTAGCTCAGTTGGTAGAGCACTACCTTGACATGGTAGTGGTCGCTGGTTCAAGTCCAGTCGTGGCCACCATTTACCCCTATTTTTAATTCTCATTTTATCAATTTTTAATTTCCACATGAATTTGTTTTAAAGAACATTAAACACGCTCAAACAATGCTTCAAACTGATAATACTAATTTGTTATACATAATACTTAGTTAATAGCCTATTCTGTTAATCTTAGTTAATAAAAACATTGCTACAATTATCCCAACCTTGATTGCGATATGTCTTCAAGGAAAACCACTAAAAGAAGGAGAACGAGATGAAACTCACCCCAAAAGAGTTGGATAAGTTAATGCTCCACTATGCTGGAGAATTAGCCAAAAAACGCAAAGAAAGAGGTATTAAGCTCAACTATGTAGAAGCTGTAGCTTTAATTAGTGCTCATATTATGGAAGAAGCAAGAGCGGGCAAGAAAAGTGCGGCCGATTTGATGCAAGAAGGACGCACTCTTTTGAAAGCCGATGATGTCATGGATGGTGTAGCTAGCATGATTCATGAAGTAGGCATTGAAGCGATGTTTCCTGATGGAACCAAACTCGTAACCGTGCATACTCCTATTGAATGTAACGGCAAATTAACTCCCGGTGAGTTGTTCTTAAAAGATGAAGACATTACTATCAACGAAGGCAAACAAGCCATTAGCTTAAAAGTTAAGAATGTCGGCGATAGACCTGTTCAAATCGGTTCTCACTTCCATTTCTTTGAAGTGAATAAGTGCTTAGATTTTGACAGAGAGAAAGCTTTTGGCAAGCGTTTAGATATTGCTAGCGGAACAGCGGTAAGGTTTGAGCCTGGTGAAGAAAAATCCGTTGAGTTGATTGAAATTGGCGGAAGCAGAAGAATCTTTGGATTTAACGCATTAGTTGATAGACAAGCGGATAATGAAAGCAAGAAAATTGCTTTACATAGAGCTAAAGAGCGTGGTTTTCATGGTGCTAAAAGCGATGATAACTATGTAAAAACAATTAAGGAGTAAATGATGAAAAAGATTAGTAGAAAAGAATACGCATCTATGTATGGTCCCACTACTGGCGATAAAGTGAGATTGGGCGATACAGAACTTATTGCTGAAGTAGAACACGACTACACTATTTATGGTGAAGAGCTTAAATTTGGTGGCGGTAAAACTTTAAGAGAAGGCATGAGTCAGTCTAATAATCCTAGCAAGGAAGAGTTAGATTTAATCATCACTAACTGCCTAATCGTAGATTATACCGGTATCTATAAGGCTGATATTGGCATTAAGGATGGCAAAATCGCTGGCATTGGTAAGGGCGGAAACAAGGATATGCAAGATGGCGTTAAAAACAATCTTTGCGTAGGTCCTGCTACTGAAGCGTTAGCTGGCGAAGGCTTGATTGTTACTGCAGGTGGGATTGATACACATATCCACTTCATTTCTCCGCAACAAATTCCTACAGCTTTTGCAAGCGGTGTAACTACTATGATTGGTGGAGGCACAGGTCCTGCTGATGGAACAAACGCTACAACCATTACTCCGGGCAGAAGAAATTTAAAGTGGATGCTAAGAGCCGCAGAAGAATATTCTATGAACTTAGGTTTCTTAGGTAAAGGTAATGCCTCTAATGACGCATGCTTAGCTGATCAAATTGAGGCGGGTGCGATTGGCTTTAAAATCCACGAAGACTGGGGCACAACTCCATCTGCAATCAACCATGCTTTAGACATTGCTGATAAATATGATGTTCAAGTGGCCATCCATACAGATACTTTAAATGAAGCAGGTTGTGTAGAAGACACTATGGCTGCCATTGCTGGACGCACAATGCATACATTCCACACTGAAGGTGCTGGTGGAGGACACGCTCCTGATATCATTAAAGTAGCTGGTGAGCATAATATTCTACCTGCTTCAACTAACCCTACTATTCCTTTCACAGTGAATACTGAAGCAGAGCATATGGATATGTTGATGGTTTGCCACCACTTAGATAAGAGCATTAAAGAAGATGTTCAGTTCGCTGATTCAAGAATCCGCCCCCAAACCATTGCGGCTGAAGATGCTTTGCATGACATGGGAATTTTCTCTATTACAAGTTCGGACTCACAAGCTATGGGTCGTGTGGGTGAAGTTATCACTAGAACTTGGCAAACCGCTGATAAAAACAAAAAAGAGTTTGGTCGCTTGAAAGAAGAAAAGGGCGATAATGATAACTTTAGAATCAAACGCTACTTGTCTAAATACACTATTAACCCAGCGATTGCTCATGGCATTAGTGAGTATGTTGGTTCTGTAGAAGTAGGCAAGGTGGCTGACTTAGTATTGTGGAGTCCAGCATTCTTTGGTGTGAAGCCAAACATGATTATTAAGGGTGGTTTCATCGCTCTTTCTCAAATGGGTGATGCAAACGCTTCTATTCCTACCCCTCAACCTGTATATTACAGAGAGATGTTTGCTCATCATGGTAAAGCTAAGTATGATGCAAATATCACTTTTGTATCTCAAGTAGCTTATGAAAACGGCATTAAAGAAGAGTTAGGACTTGAAAGACAAGTATTACCAGTTAAAAATTGCAGAAATATCACTAAAAAGGACATGCAATTTAATGACACTACCGCTCATATTGAAGTCAACCCTGAAACCTACCATGTGCATGTAGATGGCAAAGAAGTAACTTCTAAAGCGGCCGATAAAGTAAGCTTGGCCCAACTCTTTAGTATTTTCTAGGGTTTTTAAGGGAGTGCTTCTCCCCCTTAAATCTTAGTTTTAGCTCTCTAAATTTTTGTTTATCAAAGCCTTAGAGAGCTTATTTTGTTTTTTATTTTCGGTAGATTTACTATTTTTTTTTATGATTAACTTAGCAACAAAAGTTATTTCATAGAGTGCATTTGTTGTGAAAATTTTTGTTTAGAAGGACAGAGCAATGCTAGGACTTGTATTGTTGTATGTTGCAATTGTTTTGATTAGCAACGGAATTTGTGGTTTGACTAAGGTTGACCCAAAAAGCACTGCGGTGATGAACTATTTTGTGGGCGGACTTTCCATTATATGTAACACGATTGCAATTACTTATTTTGCACTCAACCCTAGCACTCCTGTAGAAGGTGCAGAGGATGTTGCTCAAGTATCGCATCATTTGACTAGTTTTTATGGTCCAGCTACCGGTTTGTTATTTGGTTTTACCTACCTATATGCAGCCATCAATCACACTTTCAATCTTGATTGGAGACCTTTCTCTTGGTATAGCTTGTTTGTAGCGATTAACACTATCCCTGCAGCGATTTTGGCTCACTACAGCGATGCTTTAGATGACCACAAAGTAATGGGTATTACCGAAGGCGATTGGTGGGCGATTATTTGGTTGGCTTGGGGTGTTTTGTGGCTTACAGCTTTCATTGAAAACATCTTAAAAATTCCTTTAGGAAAATTCACCCCATGGCTTGCTATCATTGAAGGGATTTTAACCGCTTGGATTCCAGCTTGGTTACTATTCATTCAGCACTGGGTGTGAGATGATTATAGAGCGTTTGAGTGGCAATCTAAGAGATTTAAACCCCTTAGATTTCAATGTGGATTATGTAAATTTAGAGTGGTTTGAAACCAGAAAAAAAATCGCTAGGTTTAAAACCGAGCAAGCTAAAGACATAGCCATACGCCTTAAAGACGCTCCCAAATTAGGACTCTCTCACGGAGATATTTTATTTAAAGAAGGTAAGGATATTATTGCCATCAACATCTTAGCTTCTCAAGTCATTCATATTGAAGCTAAGAGTGTTGCTGAAGTGGCAAAGATTTGCTATGAAATAGGCAATCGCCATGCAGCCTTATACTATGGCGAAAACCCATTTGAATTTAAAACACCATTTGACAAACCCATGTTAGCTTTATTAGAAAAGCTAGGCATTCAAAATCGTGTTTTAAGTTCAAGGCTAGATTCAAAAGAACGCTTGACTGTGAGCATGGCTCATAGTGAGCCTAATTTTAAAGTCTCCTTAGCGAGTGATTTTAAAATTGTGATGAAATGAAGGAAGAAGTGTGAAAAACATCAAAAAGAATGCAAATGTGCTTGCGAAAAATGTTTCCCAAAAGATAGATAATGAATTTTTAATCTTACAAGTGAATGATGCGGTGTTTCCCATTGGCTCTTACACACATTCTTTTGGGCTAGAAACTTATATCCAACAACGCAAGGTTACTGACAAAGAAAACTCCTTAGAGTATCTAAAGGCAAATCTCTCTAGCCAGTTTCTCTATACTGAAATGCTAGGCTTAAAGCTCGCCTATACAAGCACTCTCAAACAAGATTTAAAAAAAATCTTAGAAATTGAAGAAATGATTGTACTCTCTACAAGCCCCATGGAACTACGCTTGGCTAACCAAAAGCTAGGCAATCGCTTCATTAAAACCTTACAGGCTATGAATGAATTAGATATGGGTATGTTTTTTACTGCTTATGCTAAAAAGACCATAAACCCCACCCACGCCACCAGCTATGGGGTCTTTTGTGCAAGTTTAGAAATAGAGCTAAAAAAGGCATTAAGACATTATCTTTACGCTCAAACTTCTAATATGGTGATTAATTGCGTTAAAAGTGTTCCCCTACCCCAAAATGATGGGCAAAAAATCTTGTTGAGCTTACAAAGCCATTTCAACAAACTCATAGAAGAAGTCCTAGAATTAGATGAGAGCTATTTATGTGTAGCAAGTATTCAAAACGATATTAAGGCCATGCAACATGAGAGCTTATACTCACGCCTTTATATGTCTTAAATTTTAATCTCAATATTGAAAGGAAAAATATGGTAAAGATTGGAGTTTGTGGTCCTGTAGGAAGCGGTAAAACCGCCTTAATTGAAGCATTAACCCGCCACATGTCAAAAGATTATGACATGGCGGTTATTACAAATGATATTTACACGAAAGAAGATGCGGAATTTATGTGCAAGAATTCTGTAATGCCACGAGACAGGATTATTGGGGTAGAGACAGGTGGCTGTCCGCACACCGCCATTAGAGAAGACGCTTCTATGAATTTAGAAGCTGTAGAAGAGATGCAACAACGCTTCCCTAATTTGGAATTGCTTTTAATTGAAAGTGGGGGCGATAATCTTTCTACGACTTTTAATCCGGAGTTAGCGGATTTTACGATTTTTGTGATTGATGTGGCTGAAGGCGATAAAATCCCACGAAAAGGCGGGCCAGGAATCACTCGCTCAGACTTGCTTGTCATCAATAAAATTGACTTAGCCCCCTATGTCGGAGCGGATTTAGGCGTAATGGAAAGAGATTCTAAAAAAATGCGTGGCGAAAAACCCTTTATTTTCACTAATATCCGCTCTAAAGAAGGTTTAGATGATGTAATTGCTTGGATTAAACATTACGCCCTATTGGAAGATTGATGAATACTTACGCTCAAGAATCTAAGCTCAGATTAAAAACCAAAATAGGGGCTAATGGAAAATGCGTGATTGAAGACAATTTTTTCACACCCCCTTTTAAGCTTATGGCACCCTTTTATCCTAAAGATGATTTAGCAGAAATCATGCTTTTAGCGGTAAGTCCTGGTATGATGAAAGGCGATGCACAGGATATGCAATTAAATATCGGTCAAAATTGCAAGCTCAGAATCACTTCACAATCCTTTGAAAAAATCCATAACACTGAAGATGGATTTGCTAGTAGGAACATGAACATTGAAGTAGAAGAAAACGCTTTTTTAGACTTTGCACCCTTTCCGTTAATCCCTTTTGAAAACGCTCATTTCAAGGGTAATACCACCATTTCTTTACACTCTAGTTCTCAATTGCTCTATAGTGAGATTATTGTGGCTGGGCGGGTGGCACGAGACGAATTGTTTCAATTCAATCGCTTACACACTAAAATCTCTGTTTTACAGGCTAACAGACCTATCTATTATGACAACACGATTTTAGACCCTAAGACTACGGATATGAAGAATATGTGCATGTTTGATAGCTACACGCATTATCTCAATCTCATTCTCATCAATTGCCCCATAGATTTATTGAGCGTGCGGACATTGATTGAAGAAAGCCAAACGACTAACGGAGTTGATGGGGCAGTGAGTGAAATCGCAAGTTCTCATTTATGCGTGAAAGCCCTAGCAAGTGGCTCAGAAGCTCTGCTAGATTTGAGAGAAAAAATCGCTCGCTTAATCACGCAAAAAATATGAAATAAGCTAAAAACCCTCTTAAGAGAGTTTGAATGCTAATGCCGAGTATCCCAGTGAGTGTGATTGGTATAGTAAGGGTCGCCAAAATCCTTAGGGGTGTAGCGAACTTTCTCTTGCTCAGAAGCCTGGTTATTATAAACAAAGTGTTTAGAATCAAAGTAAGAACACCCACTCAATAAAGAAGCCCCAATCAACACGCTATTTCTAATTGTTTCCATTTTATATCCTTTTGTTTTGCTAAATTTTTTATTTTTTAAAAAACTAAATAACTTTTAAATTATTTATGAAGAGATAATAGTTTTACTCATTAAACCAAAAGTAAATAATGCTAAAAAACATAAAATTACCCCTTATATTCTTGTTATTAATCAATAATGAGTAATTATTATGCTATAATTACTCAAATTTAAACTTAAGTTCTATATTTTCTAAAAATTAGGTCTTTTTTAAAGTGTTTTAAAGAATAGAACAAACAAATAAAACAAACATATTGACTAATCGTTTTTAATATCGCTTTAGGGGCATACCTTGAAAGAGTTTATTAAAAGAAATCGTTACTATGTGCTGTTTATCTTTATTATTGGTGCTACCATCGGCATGGTCTTTTCGCTCACACTGGCAGAAATTGTGGAAAAAACCGCCGATGACAAATTCTGTGGCTATTGCCATATCATGCAACCTATGGTTAAATCTTTCTTGCAAGATTCTCATGGGGGCAATAACAAAGTAGGCTTTAAGGCTAAATGCGTAGATTGCCACTTGCCCCATAACAATGTTACGCATTATCTCTTTGAAAAAGCTAGATTAGGCATCAATGATGTAATAGGAAATGTGTTTTTTGACCCAAAAAACCATGTAAATTGGGAAGAAAAACGCAAAGAAGCTAAAAACTATGTGCCTGATTCTGGGTGTTCGCATTGTCATTCAAATTTGAGAGACGCTACTTCAAGCAATTTAAAAGCTTTCTTACCCCACAGAGATTATTTTGAAAAATACACCACCAAAACTTGCGTAGAGTGCCATGCAAATGAAGTGGGGCATAAAAATTTAAGCAAGCATTTAAAAGATTATTTGAAAGATAATTACAGACCCTACCCCAATAGTCCTAATAAAGACGGCCTATCTCAATAGAAAGGAGCAACCATAATGTTTAAAAGTTTGAGTTTTATCCTCTTGGTTTTTGTTGGCTTGCATGCCCATAAAAATCAAGGCTATAGTGGTGCTAGCACACCCGGATTAAAAATTGATGTTCCCCTAAAAGTTTATAGAGAGCTAAAAGACGAAGCAAAAGGCTGTATTGAATGCCATGCTAAAGAAAATCCAGGCATTGTAGATGATTGGCGAAAGTCTAGGCATGCACATGCGGGTGTGAGCTGTATTGATTGCCATGCAACGACTAAAGATTCGCCCATGCTTACTATGGATGGGCATAGAGGCTCTAAAATCCCTATTTCTGTATTGGTTTCGCCTAATGTATGTGGCAAATGCCATGAAAGAGAAGTGAAAGAATTTCATAATAGCGGGCATGCAAGGGGTGGCTTACAGCCCTTAGCTAAAGGAAATATGCGAGAGCTTATGCGTATGATTGAAGGCAGAAACCACCCTGATTTAAAGCATGCCCCAGAAACGACTGGGTGCTTTCAATGCCATGGAACGGTGATTAAATTAGATAAAAATCGCCGACCAACCCCAGAAACTTGGCCTACTTATGGTATTGGCACAGCTTTTCCTGATGGTTCTGTAGGCAATTGTGCTTCTTGTCATAGTGCACATAAATTCAGTCTAGCAGAGAGCAGAAAACCAGCTGCTTGTGCATCTTGTCATTTAGGGCCAGACCATCCCGATATTGAAGTGTATAATAACTCTATGCATGGGCATATCTTCAATGCTGAAGGTAATTCCTGGAATTTTGACGCTGCACCTGGAACTTGGAAAGCAGGAGACTTTAGAGCCCCAACTTGTGCAACATGCCACATGAGTGGGAACTCCAAATCTAATACCACGCACAATGTAAGCCGCCGCTTGAAATGGAACATGTTTGCTCCAAGAAGTGAATTAAGAAATGGTGGGCTAGAAAGTGCAGCTAAAGAATGGGCAGAAGGCTTTAAAATCACTAAAGGTAACATTTTAGCAGGCAATCCTAAGGGCGTAGAAGCAGCTAGAGAAGAAATGAAAGCGGTATGTAAAGATTGCCATACCTCAACTCATATTGATAATTTCTTCTTAATGGGCGATAAAAATGTCATGCTTTATAACACCTATTATGATGACGCTGTAAAAATGCGCGATGAGCTTAAAAAGAAAGGCTTATTAGATAAAGACCCATGGAATGATGAATTTCAAAAAACATTCTACCACTTATGGCACCATGAAGGTCGCAGAATGCGTCATGGTGGGCTTATGGGAGCACCAGATTATTCGCATTGGCATGGAGTCTTTGAGGTGCAACAAGATATTCGTAAGCTCAAAAAGATTTATGAAAAGCGCATGAAAAGTGGCAAAATTGAAGATTAAAAATTCTAATAAAAAGCTTGAATGAAGGTTAAAAGCCTTTGTTTGAGCCACTACCTAATTCTAAAACAATTTTTATCTTTTGAATTTGTTATTCTTAAAAATGTGAATAAGCTACCTAATTAAGCATTTTTACAAGTCCAATAGCCCTACAACAAACATTATTAAATGAAGTTAGTAACTAAAACCATGCTACAATGAAACTAAATTCTAAGGAGATAGCTATGCAAAAAATCATTGATGACACACTAGAGTTAGCTAGAAAGCTACAAAATAGTATCAGTAATAATCTAAGCGAACAAGAAAAAGCCTTTCATTCTAAAATGCAAAAGCTTTTGAGTAACCCTGAAAATAAGGTCATGCTCATAGAGCTTATGGATAGAAGTTTTAGATGTTATGATAATACGGCTCGTTTTGAAATGATTGAGCATGTTTTAGACAAATATAAAAGCCGTGAGATTTTTTCTTCCTTTGAAAAATTGCTTTTAATGGGATTTTTAAGCTTTGGAAAAATGCTCCCTAATATGAGCGTGCCATTTTTTGTGAATAAGATTAGAACCGACACCAAAGCTATGGTTTTAGAGCAAGAAGAAAGCAAGCTAAAAGAACGCATTTTAGCCAGAAAAAACGAAAAAATCACCTTGAATGTGAATTTTATCGGCGAAGAAGTTTTAGGCGAAGAAGAGGCTCATACACGCTTTGAAAAATACTCACAAGCTTTGAAATCTAACTACATTCAATATATCTCCATTAAAATCACTACGATTTTTTCTCAAATCAATATCCTTGATTTTGAATACTCCAAAAAAGAAATTGTCAAACGCTTAGACGCTCTTTATGCCCTAGCCTTAGAAGAAGAGCAAAAGCAAGGCATTCCCAAATTTATCAACCTAGATATGGAAGAATTTAGAGACTTAGAACTCACGGTGGAGTCTTTTATGGAAAGTATCTCTAAATTTGATTTGAATGCGGGTATTGTGTTGCAAGCCTATATTCCTGATTCTTATGAATATTTGAAAAAATTACACGCCTTTTCTAAAGAAAGGGTTTCAAAAGGATTAAAACCTATAAAAATTCGCTTTGTTAAGGGAGCGAATATGGAGAGCGAAGAGACCATTGCGTCTGTAAAAGACTGGGCGTTGCCTACATTTTCTAGCAAACAAGACACCGATTCTAATTACAATAAAATGCTAGATTTTATTTTAGAAGGCGATAATTATAAATACATTCACATCGGCACAGCCAGCCATAATATCTTTGAAATCGCTTATGTATACACCCGCATTCATGCTCTAAATGACCCTATCGCATTAGAGCATTTTACCTTTGAAATGCTAGAAGGCATGAGCTTACAAGCAAGCCTAGAATTAAAAGACATGCATAAACTCATTTTATACGCTCCGGTTTGTGATGCAGCACATTTTAACAATGCGATTGCTTACTTAGTAAGAAGATTAGACGAAAACACATCAAGCGATAACTTTATGAAAGCTTTCTTCAATCTCAAAGTAGACACCAAAGAATGGAAAGACCAAGAACAACGCTTTTTAGACAGCCTTAAAGGCATTGCTACTTTGGATAATTCTACGAAGAGAACCCAAGATAGAAACGCCAAACAAAGCGGATACACCACTTATAAAAACAACTCCTTTAAAAACGAAAGCGATACGGATTTTATCCTAAAAGCCAACAGAGAGTGGGCTAAAAAAGTGCGTGAAAAAATGTATAACGCCCCTATTTTGGAGCTTTACCCAGAGATTGATGGGCGCTTTGAAAACCCTAATCTAACCCCCTTAGAAGTCTTTGACAAAATCCATAATAAAAAAATCGCAAGCGTGCATTTAGCTGATGAAGAAGCGATTTTAAAAGCCTTAGAAGTAGCCAAAAGCGATAAAAGCCATTTTAGTCAAAAAAGCTTTGAAGAAATTCATGCTTTAATGAGCAAGACCGCTCAACTTTTTAGAGAAAGAAGGGGCGATTTAATAGGCATTTCTGCTTTAGAAGTAGGTAAAACCTTTGTAGAAACGGACGCCGAAGTGAGCGAAGCTATTGATTTCTTAGAATTTTATCCTTATAGCTTAAGGGTGTTACAAGAGCAAAACAAAGAAACACAATTCACCCCAAAAGGTGTGGGCGTGGTGATTGCCCCATGGAATTTTCCTGTAGGCATTTCTGTAGGCACTATTGCAGCCCCTTTGAGTGCCGGAAATAGAGTGATTTATAAGCCTTCAAGTTTATCTAGCGTAACTGGTTACAAGCTTTGTGAATGCTTTTGGGATGCGGGTGTGCCTCGAGATGCGCTCATTTACTTGCCTGCTAAGGGGAGTGATATTAGCAAGTATCTCTTAAAAGATGAGAGTATAAAGTTTGCTATTCTCACAGGGGGCGAAGACACCGCTTATAAAATGCTAGAAGCTAACCCTACTTTGGCTTTGAGCGCAGAAACTGGTGGTAAAAACGCCACTATTGTAAGCAAAATGGCAGACAGAGACCAAGCCATTAAAAATATCGTGCATTCAGCCTTTAGTAATTCCGGACAAAAATGCTCCGCCACTTCGCTTTTAGTGTTAGAAAAAGAAGTCTATGAAGATGAAAATTTTAAAAAGACCTTAATAGATGCTACCTTAAGCCTTAATGTGGGCGACCCGTTTGATTTCAAAAATAAAGTTGGCACTCTAGCAGACAAACCTAATGAAAAAGTGCAAAAAGCGATGAGTGAATTAGAAAAACACGAGCATTACGAAATTCCTGTTTCCTTTGTGAATGATAACCCCTATTTGATGCAACCAAGCATAAAATACGGCACTAAAAAAGGCGATTTCACACACTTAACAGAGCTTTTTACCCCTATACTATCTGTAATGAAAGCACAAGATTTAGATGATGCCATAGAGATAGTTAATTCTACCGGTTATGGTCTTACAAGTGCGTTAGAGTCTTTAGATGAAAGGGAGTGGGAGCATTATTTAGAGCGTATTGAAGCGGGTAATATTTATATCAATAAGCCTACCACAGGAGCCATAGTCTTACGCCAACCTTTTGGGGGGATTAAAAAATCTGCCGTAGGTTTTGGAAGAAAGGTGGGGATTTTTAACTACATTACGCAATTTGTGGATATTCATCAAGAAAAAGAAGATAATAATATCTTAGAAAGTAGCTTGAGTGAGTGTCTAGAGAGCCTAACCAAAAAAGGCTATGACGAGCATACTCACGAATTAAATCGTGCGATTTTTATGGCAAAAAGCTATGCCTACCATTATAAACATGAATTTAGTCAAACCAAAGATTATGTCAAAATTAGGGGCGAAGACAATCTCTTTTCTTACACTAAGGTTAAAAATGTCGGCTATCGCATTACAGAAAGTGATAGCTTAAGCGATATGCTAGGCATTGCTCTAGCGTGCCTAGTCGCTCAAATCCCTTTAACTCTTAGCACAGAAAACAAGCAAACAAACAAGAATTTGGCGTTCTTTTTAGAATGTTTAAACGCTCTTAATTTGAACGCTCCTATTTTTTATGAAAGTTTGCAAGAATTTAGCGAAAAATTGAATGGATTTAATCGGGTGCGTTATTTGAATCACAAGCTGGATTTATTACACCAAAAAGCGAGTTCCTTAGGAATTGTGTTGGCCACTGCTAAACCTTGCTTGAATGGGCGTTTTGAATTGCTTTATTATCATTTGGAGCGTTCAGTCAGCATTTCTTATCATCGTTATGGGAATCTAGGCTCAAGAGCTTTAGAACAAAAAGCATGTCATAAATCATGTTGTCATTAAATATAAATATTGTATTTAATAAGGAGACACTATGGAACAAGTTGTTTTAAGCACCCCTATTGTTACAATGTTTATCGCTTATTCACTTTTGATGCTCTATATCGGTTTTTATTTTTATAGACAAAATGAAACCACTGAAGATTACTTCTTAGGCAATCGCTCTATGGGTCCTGTGATTAGTGCTCTGAGTGCGGGAGCCTCTGATATGAGTGGGTGGCTTTTAATGGGTTTACCTGGAGCTTTGTATGTGGGGGGGCTAATCAACTCACACATCGCTATAGGGTTGAGTTTGGGCGCATTGATTAACTGGGTTTTTGTGGCTAAACGCTTACGCATTTATACAAGTGTTATCGCTAATTCTATTACCATTTCGGATTATTTTGAGACTCGTTTTAGCGATGATAAACACATTCTACGCTTGATTTCAGCCTTTGTGATTTTAATCTTCTTTATTTTCTATATTTCTTCAGGGCTAGTGAGTGGGGCTAAACTCTTTGAAGCGACCTTTGGCATTCAATACACCCATGCCCTAAGCATTGGCACTCTTATCATCGTTTCTTATACTTTCTTAGGGGGGTATAAGGCGGTGTGCTGGACAGATTTGATTCAAGGGCTTTTGATGATGGGTGCTTTAATTGTTGTGCCGATTGTTATGGTAAGTCATATCGGTGGGCTTGAAGAGAGCCTAAAAATCATTAAAGAAATCAAGCCTGAAAACCTTTCTTTTTTACAAGGCTCTAGCTTAGTTGCCATTATTTCAAGCCTTGCTTGGGGCTTAGGCTATTTTGGACAACCCCATATCTTAGTGCGTTTTATGTCTATCCGCTCTATTAAAGATGTTCCAAAAGCCACCACCATTGGCATTTCTTGGATGGTAGTTTCTTTAATTGGAGCGTGTGTTATGGGGCTTTTGGGTATTGCTTATGTGCATAAATTTGATTTAAGCTTAGAAGACCCTGAAAAGATTTTTATCGTGATGAGTCAATTACTCTTTAACCCTTGGATTGCTGGGATTTTACTGAGTGCAATTCTAGCTGCTGTGATGAGCACAGCTAGTTCGCAACTACTTGTAAGCTCTTCTACGATTGCTGAAGACTTTTATGCCATGATTTTTAATAAAAATGCCCCCCAAAAACTTGTGATGACTATCTCTAGGCTTTCGGTGCTTGGCGTAGCTTGTATTGCCTTTTTCATCTCAACTGATAGGAATGCGAGCGTTTTAAGTATTGTTAGTTATGCATGGGCAGGATTTGGTGCGAGCTTTGGCTCTGTGATTTTATTCTCACTCTTTTGGGAAAGAATGACAAGAATTGGAGCGATTGCTGGCATGCTCTCTGGGGCTAGCACGGTGATTTTATACGACAAATTTGGCAAAGGCTTTTTAGATATTTATGAAATTGTTCCGGGCTTTATTGTAGCAAGCATAGCTATTATTGTGTTTAGCTTGTTTTCCAATGTGCGTGCAGGCACTAGAGAGGCGTTTGAAACCATGCTTAGAGAAATTGAAAGCTTAAAACATTAAAATGCCTAAAGTAAGCTTATTTTAGTCTTTAAATACCCTCTATATGCTTTCCAATAAAACTTTAACCTGTATTTCTTTATTTTCTGGGGCGGGGGTGGGGTGCTATGGACTTAGAGAAGAGGGGTTTGAATGCATTGCGACTAATGAGATTTTAGAAAAACGCTTGAATATCCAAAAAATTAATCATAAATGTAAATTTGATGAAAGCTATATCTGTGGAGATATTAAAGAGTTAGAAACCAAAGAAAAAATTTTAAAACAAATTGAGTTTTATTCTAAAAATTTTGATAATGACAGAGTTGATTTAATGATAGCAACCCCACCTTGTCAAGGTATGAGCGTAGCTAATCATAAAAAGAAAAATGATGAAATCAAACGAAACTCTTTGGTCGTTGAGAGTATTGAGCTTATCAAACAAATTAAACCTAGATTTTTTATTTTAGAAAATGTGCCTAGTTTTTATAAAACAGGTTGTATAGATAAAAATGACAATTTATTAGAAATAGGAACTATGATAGAGCAAAATTTGAGTGGTGATTATATGCTCTATAATGAAGTGATAAATTTTAAGAATTACGGAGCAAATTCAAGCCGAACAAGAACCTTAGTTATAGGAGTTTGTAAAGATTTTAAAGATTTTGTAAGCGTGTTAGAATTTTTTCCTGATTTTCAAAAAGAAAAAACATTAAAAGAAATAATTGGCTCATTAAAATCGCTTAATTGGGGCGAATTTGATAGCACAGATTTTTATCATAGTTTTAGAACTTACCCAAAGCATATGCAAGAATGGATTAAGGATTTAAAAGAAGGACAGAGTGCGTTTGATAATACAGAATTAAATAAAAAACCCCATAGAGTAATTGATGGTCAAATTGTCTTAAATGTTTCTAAAAATGGCGACAAGTATAAAAGACAAAGATATGACAGCATAGCCCCATGTATTCATACAAGAAACGACCAAATGGCTAGCCAAAACACCATCCACCCCAAAGACAATAGGGTATTTTCTATTAGAGAGCTTATGCTTTTAATGAATATTCCTAGTGGTTTTAGATGGTTGAATTTAGAACTAGAAAAATTAAACACCCTTAGTCAAAAAGAAAAAGAAAAAATTTCTAAACAAAATGAAATGAATATTAGACAGAGTATTGGAGAGGCAGTCCCTACGATTATTTTTAAGCAAGTTGCTTTAAAAATTAAAAATTTTATGTCTCAAATTCATTTAAGTTATAAAGAAATTATTAAACTTATTGACACGCACACTTTGCAAGAGCCACAAAATTTAAAGCGATTTATTTTGAAAAATAAAAATCAAATTTCAAGGGCTAGTCTAATTAGTTTAGCAGAAATGGCTAATTCTAAACGCACAGAAAAAAGTGCGTATTTTACAAACCCTTTCATCGTTAATGAAATCGCTAAGTTATTGCCAAGTTTTAAACAAGATAGTATCACAATCATAGAACCAAGTGTAGGGTGTGGAAACTTTCTAAGTGTGCTTTTCAAAAAATATGCCTCTATTGGAAAAGTTTATTTAAAGTGTATAGATATTGATAAAAACAGCTTAGAAATTTTAGAGATTTTATATAAAGATTACATTCCTAACAATTTTGAAATAGAATTAATTTGTGCGGATTTTTTAACTTGTAAATGCGATAAAGTAGATTTAATTGTAGGTAATCCCCCTTTTAGTAAAACGCTTGAAAAATTTAAAGATTGCAGTTTAAGTTTAACCAATTTAGCAGGGGTATTTTTAGAAAAATCTTTAAAATTAGCAGAGTATATCGCTTTGATTATGCCTAAAAACCTTTTAAATACTAAAGAATATGCACAAACTAGAACTAAGCTTGAAAAAAAGGGTATAAAAGCTATTTTAGATTTTGGCGAGCTTGGTTTTAGGGGGGTTTTAATAGAAACCATTGCTATTATCACACAAAAATCAAAAGAAATTTTGGTGCGCTCATTACCCCTAAATCTAAGCATAGAGCAAAAACCAAGCTATATATTTGACAAGCAATTGCCCTATTGGGTCATTTATCGTAATGCTTTTTTTGATAGTGTGTTTAACTCTATGCAATTTGGTATTTTTGATGTCTTTAGAGACAGACAAATCACTAATTCTAATTCTACCTTGATTAAAAATGATATTGCTGTGATTAAATCTCGCAACATTGATGAAAAAGGCAACATTATAAGCATTAAAAACTATGATAGTTATATCCAAAAAGAAATTTTAGATAAATTTAAAGTCTCTTCATTTTTAGATAGAGATGATGTCTATTTAACGCCCAATATGACCTATAAGCCAAGGCTTTTGAAAAAAGAAAAGGGCTATGTGGTTAATGGCTCTATGGCTATTTTAATCCCTAAAAATCCTATATCTTTAAGCAAAGAACAATGCAATTATATTTCTAGCATTGAATTTAGAGATTTTTATAAAATTGCTAGAAATTATCAAACACGCACCTTAAATATTGATAGCATGAGTTGTTGGTGGTTTGGAATTTTAAAGGATAGCTAATGAAAGAACAACAAATTATTGATTTTTTAAACTCTAAAAATTATGATATTAGAAAAACACAAAATGCAAGATGGATAGATTAGAAAATGCACCGCCGATGTGTTGTCTATCATTTCTGATTGCATTTTAGAATTTACGCAATATGATATTAAAAAATCATTTTCTGTTAAAGATATTTGGGATAGCCCTTACACACATGAAAATGTCAAAATGATTTTTTCTAAACCTGATTTAAATTCTGATTTTTCTGTGCATGAATACGATAAATTTTTTTCTCAGCCCATTAAATTATTAGCCTATAGTGGTATTTTATCTGAAACCAAAAATGGTAATAAAAATACTTATACGATACAAAATATAGAATTATTAGAGTATCTCATGCAACGAGAAACAAATGCTTTAAAGTTCCTTATTTTATACATTCAAAAGGTGTTAAGAAATAGTGGAATTTATCCTATATTTGACAATTTTTTACAAAAACAAAATAAAGAAAGTTTTATTCAACTAAAAGAAAGTTTTGTGGCTTTTACCATAAATAACACAGCTATCAATAACGCCACCGAATGCTTTAGAATTTTTACTAAAATCCTTAATCCTTTGGCTTTTTATTATGGTAAAAAAGGCACAAGAAAGGGGTATTTATCAGAAACGATTATATCAAGAGATGAACTTAATTATAATCGTATCAATTGGCGAGATGTAGGCAAAGATAAAAATATTACTAGACAAGAACACAAGCTTACGAACCCAAAAATCATCGCTAATGCTAACTATCTTGTTCAAAAAGCTAAGAAAGTTGTAAAACAATACAATGATAGATTCAATAACTCTTTTTCAGAAGTAAAACAAGAAAATGAAAACTCACAAGCTACGCAAATGCACCATATTTTTCCTGTGCAAGATTTTCCTAGTATCGCCGACTACATAGAAAATCTTATTACACTCACGCCCAATCAGCACTTTATTTACGCTCACCCTAACAATCAAACTCGTTTTATTGATAAAGATTTTCAATATATCTGTTTGTTAGCTAAAACAACTACAATTCTTAATGATATTCAAGGCATATACGATTGGAATAATTATATTTTTGTATTAAATATGGGTCTCAATACAACTCTTTTTTGTCAAGTAGGCAACGAATGGGAATTATTGCAAACGATAGATACTTTTTATACAGATTTTGATAAAAACAAATATCAAAACTTGCAATCTAAAAACGATTTAAGAGCGTTTTTTAAACCAAATAACTAATCGCATTCAAATAGCTTTTATTGCTCGCTTTGTTTTGATAAGCAATGTCAAACGCTGTGCCATGGTCAGTAGAAGTGCGTAAAATGGGGGCATTCAAGCTTACATTAATGCTTTCATCAAAATAGAGAGCTTTTAAAGGGGCTAAGCCAGCGTCATGGCTCATGCTCACATAAAAGGGTGTTATAGCCCTTCTTCTATAACTAAAAGCACTATCAGCGCTCAAAGGCCCTAGACAGCATTCAAAGCCTAGCATTTCATTACATTGTTGAATCGCTTTTAGAATCTTTTTATCTTCTTTTCCAAATAAGCCATCTTCGCCCGCATGGGGATTAAAGCCACACACCTGAATAAGTTTGGCTTGAGTGCTTTTTTGAAAGGCTAATAAAAACTTCATTAAAGCCTTAGTTTGAATAAGTTCAGAAACCTTACTTAAAGGCACATGGTCAGTGAATAGCCCCACAAAGAGCTTAGAGCACCCAAGCATCATAATGATTTCATGCTCTTTATAGCGTTGCTTTAAAAAATCGGTATGCCCCACATAAGGAATTTGGGCTTGTTGCCATGCAAGCTTGTTAATAGGCATGGTGCAAATCCCATCAACTTCTTTATTATCTGCTAACTCACAAGCTTTTTTAAAACTTTCAAAGCTATACGCCCCACTTGTTGCATCCACTTTTCCTATCGTGCTAGAATCTAGCAAAGGTAAAGGGGCGTTGATAGCAAGTGTTCTAAGAGATTTAATGTCATAGGCGTTATGAAGTAACTGGTTGGCCTGAACTAAAAGCTTGCTATCAACAATGTATAGTGGTTCACAGAGTTTGCTCACTTCTTTATGGCTTTTTAAAATTAGCTCTAAACTGATACCTTGAATATCCCCACAACTAATGGCAATTTTCTTTTTAACCATTTAGCGTTTAATGAGTTGTGCCATTTCTAAAATCGCCTTTTCTAATCCTACAAACACAGCTTTTGAGATAACGCTATGCCCGATATTAAGTTCTCTTAAGGAAGGAATTTTTAACAATTCTTTTACATTAGAATAATTCAATCCATGCCCAGCGCACACTTCAATGCCCATAAAAAACGCTTCTTTGCTCGCTCTTCTTAATTGTAAAAAAGCGTTTTGCAATTCTTCTTTCAATTCTTTAGGGCTTTTTTCTTTAAGTGAGCTTAAAGCATTAATATGATTATTAGCACTAGAGTGTAAAGCATTGTGTAAATTCGCATACACTCCGGTATGAAACTCCACTTGCTTAATCTTGTATTCTCTTGCAAAATCAAGAGCTTCTTTTAAAGGGTCAATAAATAAGGACACTTCAATACCCCTATTTTGATACGCTCTTATAGCTTTTGGCAAATCTTTTAAAGAGCAATCTAATCCGCCTTCTGTAGTAATCTCAGCCCTATTTTCAGGCACGATAGTAACCTTGCTAGGCTTGATTTTTAAAGAGCATAAAAATTCAGTGACATGAGTATTAATAGAGCATTCAATATTGATAGGCAAAAAACTATTTTCAAGCAATCTAAGAACATCTTCATTTTGAATGTGTCGCCTATCTTCTCTTAAATGAATGGTGATTAAATCCACTTTATGGGTGTTTTTAGCAATAAACAAAGCTTCTAAAATTTCAGGTTCGTAAGTCTTTCTCACTTCCCTTAAAGTAACGATATGGTCAATATTTAATCCAAAACGCATGGTTATCCTTTTATTTTAATAATAATGATTTTTGAAATTGTAACACAAAATCTACTTCTTATATCCATAAAGATTTTGTCATCAAGCTATCTTTTAAAATGCTATAATACCCAAACTAAAACCATTAAAAAGTGTTATCTGTGCTATATTTTTTAACCAGCTTCTTCATTTGCTCTCTAGTTGTCCTGTGGTCTAAAAAATCCATGCTCTTTATAGATAATGCGAACAAAATACAAGGCTTTCACCATGCAAAAACCCCACGAGCTGGGGGGCTTGGTATTTTTTTCTCTTTTGTATTAGCCTACTTTTTAGAGCCTTTGGAAATGCCTTTTAAGGGGGTTTTTGTTTTTTTAGGGTTGTTGTTAGTCTTTTTGAGTGGGTTTTTAGAAGACATTAATCTCTCACTCAGCCCAAAAACTCGCCTTATTTTACAGAGCATAGGGATAGTCTGTATTCTTTTCTCCACGCCTTTAGTAGTGAGTGATTTCTCACCCCTTTTTAGTTTGCCCTATGTTTTGGCATTTTTATTCGCTATTTTTATGCTTGTAGGCATTAGCAACGCCATTAACATCATTGATGGGTTTAACGGACTTGCATCAGGAATTTGTGTCATCACTCTTTTAGTCATTCACTATATAGAGCCCATTAGTTTTGCTTGCCTGTTAGCCTACATGGTGCTTGGCTTTATGGTTTTAAATTTTCCTTTAGGAAAAATCTTTTTGGGCGATGGGGGGGCGTATTTTTTAGGATTAGTGTGTGGGATTTTGCTCTTGCATCTGAGTTTAGAACAAAAAATCAGCGTGTTTTTTGGACTCAATTTAATGCTTTATCCGGTCATTGAAGTGCTTTTTAGTATTCTTAGGCGTAAACTCAGACGCCAAAAAGCCACCATGCCCGATAACTTGCATCTGCACACCCTTTTGTTTAAAGCGTTGCAGCAACGCTCTTTGATTTATCCTAACTCCTTGTGTGCTTTCATTCTTATTCTATGCAACTTGCCTTTTGTTTTGGTGAGCGTCTTTTTTTGTTTGAACGCCCCTGTTTTGATTGCAATAAGCTTAGTTTTTATAGCGTGCTATTTAGTAGCATACGCCTATTTAAACAGACAAGTCCATCCACCCAAAAGGCAAAAATTTTAATGAAAAAACTTAAAAGTCTTTTTTTCAGTTTGCTACTATGGGTATGTCCACTAGAGAGCAAACCCTTGAATGAAGGGGCTTATATCCTACAAGAAATTGGCGATGTGCTTCGTTTCTTGCCTATTTTTGTCGGCACGGTGAGTTTGGCTATGCGAGATTATAGGGGCTTTGGAGAATTAGCTGTAGGGACTTTAGCCGCTCAAACAGTTATCTATGGGATTAAAGGAGCTTTTAGCGCTGCACATAAAAATGGGGCTAAAGTAGAATTTGCTAAACGCCCATGCTGTAATTCATGGCGAGGCATGCCAAGTGGGCATGCTGGGGGGGTGTTTAGTGCGGCTGGGTTTGTATATTATCGCTATGGGTGGAAACCAGCCATTCCTGTTATCGCCCTTGCAATACTCACTGATGCAAGCAGAGTGGTCGCTAAAAAACATAGCGTTTTACAAGTAGTGGTAGGGAGTCTTATAGGCTGGGGAGTTGCGTATTTATTTACCACACGCTACAGACCCAAACAATGGATGCTCTACCCTGAAATCTCTAGTGATTTTAAGGGCAGTAACCGCTATGGGGTGAGCTTTTCTTATCAATGGTGAATAAAAGGTTTTAAAGTGTTAAAAAGATTATTATTAGTGTTATTGTTTTTAGGATTTTTAAGAGCAGAAGCAGATTTGGGGCATTATGAAATAATTGCCGAACTTTCAAAGGCTTTTTTGAAAGCTAAGAATGCCTTTACTATGCTTAATCAAACTCTCAAAACTTGCGTTGAAACAGAAGATGATGCCACTCAAATACGCATTCAAAGCGCTTTCTTGGGAAGTCTGTCTAGTTCAGAGCAACAATTTTATGACTACTTTGAGCAGGGTTTTAAAAGTATAGAAAATCTAAAAACCTTGCTTAAAAACATTGAATCTTTAGAGGAGTCTTCAAGCAAGATTCCATGTGCAATCCAAAAAAATGCTAAAAATTTTGAAATTCTAGATGAAGTTATGGTGCAAATCATAGATTTAGAAGAGCAAATGGATAGGTTTATTAACAACACCAAATAAGGTTGTTTTATCCCTTACTTTAACAAGCTTCATTGTAAATCATCACACAAAACTTCAAAAAGAATAAGTGAGTTGGCAACGCACCCGATACATTCTAATCTGTCCGAATAAATTCGCATAATAAAGTTGGGCTGTGAATCGGTTGCCCACCTTGTAAGCAATGCTTGGGGTAATCTCTCCAAAAGTCGCATTCTTAGTTGCTCTAAAGCCCCTATAGGCTGGATCCCAACCACGATATTGTTTTAAGTCGCTCAAATCAGTATCCCCTTCCCACAAAGTGAAGTTATTTTTACCGGTAACAAACACTAAATCCAACGCAAACAATAAATTCTTGTAGCGATAATCTAGTTGCGAATACACCGAATACATGCTTGTATTCTTAGTCGCTCCCCCACCAATAAGTCCAAAGCCCATGCTACCATGCCCTTGGCTACCATTCCATAATTTACCAGCCGTTTTTAGCCCCCCTACATTATCAATTAAACTTGCATAGCCTTGAGCAAAACTCCCAAAAGTCCCAACCATCGCATAAAACCCATGCCTTTCTACGCTCACTTGAAAATTATAAACCCCCCTACTTTGGGCTAATTCTTGTGGGGCATGACCTAGCATAGTTTCTCGCTTGACTTTATCTTTAAAATAAGTGGCTAAGAATTGCGAACGCTTAGTTTGAAACTCCGCCTTGTTATTCACTCCTGCTGTGGCTAACTGAAACAAGACATTCACAAATTGATGCTCCCCACCCCATTGATAACGATAACTAGCTTCAGTAAAAATCATGTAATCAATAAGCTTATGAGCATATAAATCATACAATTTTGCCCTAAAATGATGGCGGTTTTCAAAACCAAATTTCTTACCATACCCTACCCCACCTATCAAAAGGGCGTTCCCTATGCCAGCTCCCCAAATGCTCCCCTTTGTATTAGCTCCAAGAGTTTTCCCCCTACAATCAAAACGCCCGGTTTTAGGGTTGAGTTTGACACCAGTCAAGCTTCCTTCACATTTCACCCCATTAGTATCATAGCCAACGCCTGCACTATACAAATCGTCCGCCATCCAGCTTCCAAAAGCCGAAAAATCAAATACAAAATCCTTTAAATCCTTACTGCTAAAACTCGCCCCAATCGCTCTGTCCGTGCTTTTATCGTTAAAGGGCGTGTTTAAATTCATCTCGCCCACCTGTGCGTAAGACTTGAATAATGATTTTTTAACAAAAAGATTATTGAAACTAAAAATATCATATTGACTTTTCATTCTCACGCCCCTAGAGCCTTGAATGTCATCCCACACCTGCCTATTTTTAGGTGGCACGCCTGAACCTTGCGAAAAGAATATTCCCGAAGTGAAAGAAAAGCCCTTGTATTCACCAGTGCTTAAATCCGCCTTAATACGAAATTGAAAGCCATTTCCATTACCCGTTTTACCTCCATCCTGAGTGAAACGCCCAAAAACAAACCCATCTAAATTTGCATTTTGCACTAAATCTATTAAAGGGGTTTTAGCATTTAATACAGACACTAATAATAGTATGCCATTCAAACCCAAGAAAGCTATTCTACCCATTCGCACTTCTAACTCCTTGCTTTGGCTATTCGCACTTTAGATTTTACAATCTTGTAAATAAAAAGTTAATAAATTTTATTAAAAAAGATAGAAAATGAAAAGCACTGAAAAAAAAACTTTTTTATATTCTCTTCTTTATTGTTAAACATGATAATAAGGATTGAGTTTAAAAATTCTTTTATTTCTTAATTTTTATAATATTGGGTTGATTTTAAAAATTCTTTTTTAGTCCTATATCAAACAAATATGGATTGTTAAAAAGCGTTTATCAATACAACTTAACCCACTATTGTATTTGGCAAGAAACATCTTTTTTTTGAATCCATATAAATCACATAAAGAAACTTGCAAATCATAGCAATTGGCTTGTCAATGCAATGCCTAATAAATGGCATTTAATATCTTGCCTAGACTTAATATTAAGAACTCCAAATAATATTTAAAAATAACAAAAAGTCTTTAAGGGGATGCTTTCTTTAAAAACCTATCAATGGGTAAGCATATTTTTATACTTACAGACACTAGATTGACAGAGACAGATTTTTGTTATTACCCCCACATAATTTATTCTCAATTTAAAAAGTTTAATAGAATTCTTTAGCTCTACTAAAAATGCTTTCTATACATATTTCATTGAAAGAGAGCTAAAGATTGAGTAAGAGACCCTTTTTCAAATCTCAAAACAAAATATACAGCGCGGCATAGAATGAAACGCCACGCTTAAGTTTTTCTTGATAATCATAATGTCTATCTTTTTCCCTATATTTTAAGAATGGGGTCTCTGACATAGGAATCTTAGCTCCAACTTCTAAGCCAATATGCTTAATCATCACACTACGCACACCCACATTAAACATCCAATCAAAATGTGTTTTTTCAAAATCCGTCTGCAAAGCCCCTACAACGCTATTTAATTGCTGATTTTTGGCACTCCAAACTTCTCCTCCAATAGCCACACCCCCAAAAGCACCCAAATTAAAATAGCTAAAATTGATAATATTAACCAACAAGTCTATGCCTGCACCATAACCATAACGATTAAAGCTACTGGACCTTGAATAATTTTTGGCATATTGACCTATCTCAACACTACCAAGATCGGCTTTCGCCCAGTCAAAAAAGCCGTAATAACGCAAACCTACCCAGCCTTTTAATCCAAAGAGTTGGTTGTAACCTATGCGTGCACCAAAGCCTTGCAAGGTGGAATGGCGTTTGGTAATTAAGTCATCAAAGCCATTAGACACGCTAGAACGATACTCTTTCATGGTGCCGTTTAATGAAGCTTTCCCTAAATCATAAGTTGCACCAAGGAAAAAGGCACTCTTCTCAGCTTGTGCAACCTGAAATCCCAAAAATAATAAAAAACTTGTTTTTAATAGCGTATTGATTTTCTTCATATTAATCCTTTATTAAAAAAATAGTGTCTAAAACGACTCTGTAGTGTAGGGCAAAAAACCTTAAAATAAACTTTGATAAAATAATATATGCGTTAAATCAATATTCTAATAACCATGTCTTTTCAAGCGTTTCACCAAATAATCCCCACCGCTTTGAATGACTTGAACCAAAACAATAATAACCACTACCGCATAAAAAAGCACATCACCCCTATAAGTTTGATAACCAATCCTAATAGCTAAATCCCCTAAGCCCCCAGCTCCTAAAGCTCCAGCCATAGCCGAATAACCTATTAAAGAAATTAAAGTGATAGTGATGTTATTTACTAAAGAAGGCAAGCTCTCTAAAAGCATCATTTTAATCACTTGAAAATTAGACGCCCCTAAACTTAAAGTAGTTTCAATCTTGCCATGCCCCACTTCCATTAAAGAATTTTCAAAAAGTTTGGCGACAAAAGGAATGGCTGAAATAGCTAAAGGAATAATACTCGCACTTGAGCCAATGCTTGTGCCAATAATGAAGCGAGATAAAGGTAAAAGCAAAATAATAAGAATGATAAAAGGAAAAGAGCGAGTCACATTAATGAGTGTGTCTAAAACCTTATGCAAAAGAGGTTTGTTTAGCAAATGCCCCTTCTTACTCACCAATAATAAAACCCCCAAAGGCAAACCAAAAAGCACGGCTAAAAAACTCGCCACAAACACCATATAAAGTGTTTCTAGAGTGGCTTGAAATAACATTTGAGTTATCATATTCTCAATCCTTTATCTTTTCAACTTTTAGCCCTAAAGAATCTAAATACTCTAAAGCCCCTTGTATTTCCATAGCACTACCTAAAAACCGCACCACCAAATACCCTATATCTTTGGTTGTAAGCTCTTCAATATTGCCAGAAATAATGCTCACATCTATTTTAAAACGCTTAATCAAATTAGAAATAATAGGCTCATCTAAATGCTCTCCTAAAAATACAATGCGATAAATGTCTTGTGATTTTTTATCTACATGCTCATTTCCCACGCCAAGCAACTCTTTAGTTACGGCGTGTTTTGGGTTAGCAAAAATTTCTTCTACCGCACCTTTTTCTACGATTTTTCCGCCACTCATCACACACATCTGATTGCACAATTCTTTAACCACTTCAATATGGTGCGTAATAAAAACAATGCTTAAATCAAGCTTTTTTTGAATATCCTTTAAAAGCATCAAAATAGAATGCGTGGTTCTTGGGTCAAGGGCCGAAGTGGCTTCATCACAAAGTAGCAAACTAGGGCAATTAGCCAAACTTCTTGCAATAGCTACTCGCTGTTGCTGCCCACCGCTCAATTCTTTAGGATAAAAATGGGCTTTATCTTTTAGTCCCACTAATTCTAATAATTCATACACTCTTGATTTAATCTCTGTTTTTTTCCATTGAGCGATTTCTAGAGCAAACGCAACATTCTCAAACACATTTTTAGCACTCAATAAATTGAAATGCTGAAAAATCATGCCTATTTTTTGGCGGGCCATTTGCAATTCTTTGGGCTTTAAACTCAATAGATTGACTCCATTGACTAAAACTTCGCCAGAACTGGGGCGTTCTAAACAATTGATTAAACGAATGAGCGTGGACTTCCCCGCCCCTGAATAGCCTATCACGCCTAAAACACCGCCTTTTTCAAGCTCTAAATTTACACCTTTTAAAGCATGAAATCCATTTTCATAAATCTTCTCAATATTTTTTAATTCTACTATCATATTTATTTGACTTTACACTTTATTTACTTTGACATTTGTGCGTCATTTTCTACGCTATTAAGCCACAAAAACACTTGCACCACGCTTTCATACAATTCTTCTGGTATCGCACTATCTAATTCCACCTTTAAAAGCGAATCTACTAGCACAGGATTAGAAAATAACGCTATATCGTATTCTTTAGCTTTTTGAATAATCCTTTTAGCCACTTCGCCTACCCCACTTGCTACCACTTTTGGGGCATGATCTTGCCCCATATTATAGGCTAGAGCGGCGGCTTTTAGGGTCTTATTCATTCAATATCCTAAGGTTAAAGCATCTGATTCTTCCCAAGAAAGGGCTAATTTATTGTGGCGTTTTAACAAGCTTGCGACACTGCGAACTAACAAATCGGTTTCAATATTTACACGCCTTTTAAGTTTGTAAGTTTTAAAAAGGGTATTCTCTAAGGTATAAGAGATAATTGTCAACCAAAACCCCTTTTCTTCAACCTTACTCAAAGTTAAACTCACCCCATCAATAGCGATAGAGCCTTGCTCAATGCATAACAAAAGCGTTTCTTTAGAAGCACTGATAAAAAAATCCACTTGATTAGCATTTTGAATGATATTCTCAACAACCCCTATAGCATCAATATGCCCTTGCACAAAATGCCCATCTAAGCTAGCGTTAGCTTTTAGAGCTGGCTCAATATGGACTAAATCCTTGTAATTCTCTAATGCCACGCTCATTTGGGTTTTTTGACTTAGCTCTACGCTAAAATGCTTAGCGGTGCTTTCTATAGCCGTCAAACACGCTCCATTAATGGCAATGCTATCGCCAAGCTTTGGATTCAAATCGCTTTCAATCGTTAAAACATTATTTTGAAAACTCTTTACTTTAGCTATTTGAGTGATTAATCCGCTAAACATAATTGATTGTTGCTTTCCTTATGTTAAAATGCCCCCTTATTGTAACATAATTAAACCCCTAAATAAAACCCACAAATTAGGATAAAAATGTTTGTAGATACGCATTGTCATTTAGACCACAAGGATTATGAGAACGATTTAGAACAAGTCTTACAGGACGCTTTAAATTGCGGTGTTTCTAGGTGTGTCATTCCTGGTGCAGATATGAAAGATTTAAACAGAGCCATAGAAATTAGCGAAAAATATGAAGGCGTGTTTTTTGCCATAGGAGCTCATCCCTATGATGTTAGTAGCTTTGATAAAAGCTTGTTTGAAAAATTTGTTACACACAAAAAATGTGTTGCAATAGGCGAGTGCGGACTAGATTACTACCGCTTGCTTGAATTAAATGAGCGAGAGACTTATAAAAACAAGCAACAAGAAATCTTTATCAAACAAATTGAATTTTCTATTGAACATCACAAGCCTTTGATTATTCACATTAGAGAAGCGAGTTTTGATAGCTTAGAGATTTTAAAAAGCTATCCTAAGGCTTTTGGAGTGTTGCATTGCTTTAACGCTGATAGCATGCTCTTAGAATTGAATGAACGCTTTTATTATGGAATAGGGGGGGTTAGCACTTTTAAAAACGCCAAAAAACTCATAGAAATTCTGCCTAAAATCCCTAAAAATAGGCTTGTCTTAGAGACTGATTCACCTTATTTAACCCCACACCCTTTTAGAGGCACAAGAAATAGTCCTACCTATATCCCTTTAATCGCTCAAAAAATTGCCGAAATACTTAGCATAGAAATTGAAGAGCTTACCCATTTAAGCACCTATAACGCTCAAAAGCTCTTCAGCTTGCCCTAAAAGAAAGGGCTGTTTGTAAAAGTATCATAAAGTTTAGCTATAATCAAGGCTACTTTTTAAAAAGCTCTTGTGCTATAACTAAGAACAATAAATTACACCATAGGATTTTGTATCAAAAAGAATGAAGTGTTTTAATAAGAAGTGGTTTTTTTCTCTTGTTGCTAGTATGCTTGTTTTCATTACTTTGGGGCATTCTAAAATAGCCTTTGAGTCTGGTATAGACACTAAGACTTTAGAAGCCTTTGGAGTGAATGCGAGCTTTTTGTCTCAAATGCCAAACGCTCTAAAAAACATGGACGAAGAGCAAGAATGGCAAAAATTAGTTCAAAAATTTGACGCTAATTATCGGTTTATCCCCATTATTAAGAGCATGTTAAGAGAGGCTAATGTGCCACAAGAATTTTTGTTTTTAGCGATGGCTGAGTCTCGGTTTTCAACAAGGGCTTATAGCCATAAAAAAGCGGTAGGAATTTGGCAATTCATGCCAAGCACCGCTAAAGAATTACACCTTAAGGTCAACCACTACATTGATGAGAGAAGAGACCCTATTAAAAGCACCAAAGCTGCCATCACTTACTTGAAAAGATTATATAAGCAAACCGGCGAATGGTATTTAGTGGCTATGGCGTATAATTACGGCTTACGCAAGGTTCAAAACGCTATTAAAAACGCTAAAAGTTCAGATATTAAAGTCCTACTAGATGAAGATAAAAAATATTTGCCTAGAGAGACACGCAATTATATCCGCTTGATTTTAAGCTTAGCATTGAAATTCAACAACCTAGACAATCTCAGAAACAAGGAGTATTTACTCAATCGTGGGGCAAGGGTGAGCTTAGTGGGTATCCAACTTAAAAGACACACTTCCTTAGCCCAAGTCGCTAAAAATCTACACCTACCCCTAAGCACCCTAAAATCTTACAACCATCAATTCCGCTACAACTACTTACCTTCTAAAGCCCCTACTTACACAGTTTATATTCCTTATGAAAAACTCGCCCTGTTTAAACAGCGGCAATTCAAACAAGCAAGATGGGTTGAAACAAATCCGAAAAACCCTTTTATCACCCATGTAGTCCTACCTAAAGAGACCCTATTTTCCATTGCCAAACGCTATCAGGTCAGTATCTCAAGCATTCAACTAGCGAATAATCTTAAAAGTTCTAATATTCTTATCCACCAACGCCTATTAATTCCTGTTAATAGAAAGTTGCTCGCCATAAGGTAGTTTGATGTATTTGGCCTTAAAGATTTGCTTTCTAAGCCTTATGCTTTTCATCAGTGCTTGTGCCACCAAAAAAGAGAATGTGGCTACAAAAAATTTATCTTATAAGCACGAGAGCTTACGAGCTTATGAAAATGCTAAAGATTATGACCCTAAAACTAAAACAGCAACCTACAAACGCAATTTCTTTGAACGCCATTTCAAACACCAAAAAACCCCACAAGAAGCCCCACAAAATAGCGGCACAACAAACCAAACCCTAGATAACGGCATGCGTGATTCTAGTGCCATTCAGAGAGCCACCATGCGGCCTTATCAAGTGGGGGGTAAGTGGTATTACCCTACTAAGGTGGATTTGGGCGAAACTTTTGATGGGGTTGCAAGCTGGTATGGTCCAAACTTCCATGCAAAAAAAACCAGTAATGGCGAAATCTACAACATGTATGCCCACACTGCCGCTCATAAAACCTTGCCCATGAATACCATTGTCAAAGTGATTAACAAAGAAAATAATCTAAGCACTATCGTGCGTATTAATGATAGAGGGCCTTTTGTAAATAATCGCATTATTGATTTATCTAATGTGGCCGCCAGAGATATTGACATGGTTAAAAAAGGCACGGCTAATGTGCGTTTGGTTATCTTGGGCTTTGGTGGGGTCATTTCTAAACAATATGAACAAACCTTTAACGCTCATTCTTCAAAAACTTTGCAAAAGGAATTTAAAATCGGCGAAAGTCAAAAAAGCGTGAGTGGGGGAAGATTTTCCTTACAAATGGGAGCCTTTAGAAACCAGTTAGGGGCTAGAACTCTAGCGGACAAGTTAGAAAAGCAGAGTAAAAATTATAGCGTTAAAGTGGTTTTAAAGAATGATTTGTATAAAGTCCTAGTTCAGGGATTTCAAAGCGAAGAAGAAGCAAGGGATTTTATGAAAAACCATAACCAAAATGCGATTTTAATAAGAGAATGATTAAGTTACTGCTTTTAGATGTGGATGGCACGCTCACTGATGGGGCGTTGTATTTTGATGAAAGCTTGCGAGAAATCAAAGCTTTTAATGTCAAAGATGGGCTTGGTATGGTAGTATGGAAGCAATTGAAAAAAGAAATCGCCATTATTACCGGAAGGACTTCAGCTATCGTGAAAAAACGCATGGAAGATTTAGGCATTCAACATGTTTTTATGGGGGTCAAAAATAAAGGCGTTATTGTGGAGCAACTCAAAAAAGATTTGAAGTTAAGCACGCAAGAAATCGCATGTGTAGGTGATGATTATAATGATTTGGGCATGTTTAAAGCATGTGCGTTAAGTTTTGCCCCTTTTGATGCACACCCTATTGTCAAAAAAAAAGCTAGTAAGGTGCTACAAAACTTAGGGGGCAAGGGAGCTGTGAGAGAAGCGATTGATTATCTCTTAGAATTAGAAGGCTTACACGATGAAGCTCTTAGGCTTTACCTCTAATAGTGTTTTAAATTTCTTCATCATCTTATCTGTTATTACCATAGGGCTTGTCTTTTTCTTTTTACACTCTCAGCCTACAGATATTGTTTCTAAAGAAAACATTCCTAAAATTGAATTAGAAAATTTTAAAGCCTTTCAAATGAGCGAACAAATCATTGATTTGTCTATAGAAGGCAAAAAGGCTCTGCAATATGATGATTATGAAATCTTTTTTGATTCTAAAATCAGTCGTTATGATGAAAATACCATTGAAAGTGTCAAATCGCCCAAAGCTAAACGACAACAAGATTTATACTTCTTTCCTAAGGGAGTAACTTATACAAGAAGCGATAATTCTAGTTTTTGGAGTGAAACAGGAATCTATAACCATAAAGAGCAAAGTTTTAGGGGGCAAGGTAATTTTATCCTTACTTCAAATGAAGGGGAAGTGAAGGGATTTGATATTTTCTATTCGCATGCTTTAGAAATCATTGAAGCTAAGAGCATTCAAGCTTATTTACGAATAGATGAAATCAAAGAAAGCCAGCAAAAAAACAAGAAGCGACCTACTTTAAAAGAGAGGATTTAATGCGTTTTTTATGGTGTTGCTTAGTTTTTATGAGTTGCTTTAGTATGAGTGCTAAAAATATCCATGACAAAGGATTGAAAAAAGAAGCCAAAAGGGAACTTTTAGAAATTACAGGCAATCAGTTTGTGGCGAATGACAAAACTAAAACCGCCATCATTCAGGGTAATGTGCAAATTAAAAAAGGAAAAGACAGATTATTTGCGGATAAGGTCAGTGTTTTTTTGAATGATAAACGCAAGCCTGAACGCTATGAAGCTACAGGAAACACACGCTTTAACATCTTTACAGAAGATAATCGTGAAATTAGCGGGAGTGCTAACAAACTCATCTACAACGCCTTGAATGGGGAATACAGATTGCTACAAAATGCTGTGGTTAAGGAAGTAGGAAAATCTAATGTGATAACCGGCGATGAAATCATTCTCAATAAAACTAAGGGCTATGCTGATGTGCTAGGAAGCACAAAACGCCCCGCTAAATTTGTATTTGATATGGAAGATATTAATGAAGAAAACCGCAAAGCCAAGCAAAAAACTCAAAAACCTAAGCAAGAGAAACCTTAATGATTGCCATTAAAGACGCTCATTTTGTAACTTCTTCCAGCAAACTTTCAGAATGCCCCGCCAGCTTAACTTCTGAAATGGTTGTTTTGGGGCGTAGCAATGTGGGAAAAAGCACTTTTATTAACACTCTATTAGGAAAAAATCTAGCTAAAAGTTCAGCGACCCCCGGAAAAACTCGTTTAGCGAATTTCTTCTCCACCACTTGGGAAGACAAAGAAAATGCTCTGACAACGACCTTTAATGTGATTGATTTGCCCGGATTTGGCTATGCAAAAGTTTCTAAAAGTTTGAAAAAAGAATGGGAAGGGTTTTTATGGGAATTATTGAGCGCTAGAGTTTCCATTAAACTTTTTATCCATTTGATTGATGCACGCCATTTAGGTTTAGCCATTGATAGGAATGCAAAAGAAAATATTCAAGCCCTTTTGAGACCCGACCAGGCTTATCTCTCTCTTTTTACCAAATTTGACAAGCTCAACAAGAACGAGCAACACCGCCTTTTTATGAATGCCCCTAAACCCTTTTTAATCAACGCCAGCCACTTCCACGCTCTTTCTTTGAAATATCCAAACCTTGAAGTCGTGCGTCAAACCCTTTTGAAATACTTGCTCACCAATCTCTCACAAGCCACAAAGTCATGCACCCTTCTTTAAGACGAAATTATCTCTATTCTTTACTATTAGGGTGCTTATGCTTTTATTTTTACAGCCTTTTAAGGGATTTAATTCCTTATTTGCCCCCTATGCTTGGGTTTTTATTTTTGCTCTATGCCAGAGTGTGCGAAAAGTTTTTAGCCACTTTAGGCGTGTTTTTATGCTTATTTTTGTTTGAAAGCATGCATTTGAAAACCTTGGGCGTTCTAGCCCTATTGTTTTTAATCTACCACCAGCTTATTTATAAAAATTCTTTGCGTTTTTTCCACAATGGCTTTTTTTTCAAGGTCTTGCATGTGTTTTTAATCTACTATCTTTTTTTATCGCATTTTGTTTCTAATTCTTTGAGCTTGAACTTGCTTGGACTTTTGGTGGTTTTTACGCTAATAGAGAGTGTTTTGTGGAGCGTGTATGAAAAATCTTCGTTATAACCTTTTGCTCTTTCTTTTTCTTGGGGTTTGGGGTTTATTAACCTTAAATCTCTTTATACTTGGCATTAAAAATCAGGAATATTACGAAAAGTTAGCTGAACGCAACATGACTAAAAAAGAGTTTCTGATTCCTAAAAGGGGGAATATCACTGACAGAAACCATGAATTTTTAGCGATTAATGAATTAGTTTTTGGGGTTTTTTTACCCAGTAGGCTCAAAAACAAAGAGCTTTTAGAAAAGATTGAAACCATACAGCAATTCTTTCCTAACCTTTCAAAAGAAACGCTTTTAAACAATTATCAAAAAGAAAATTCTCTCTATAACCATAATCTCATTAAAGTTATCGGCTTCATTCCTTATGCCACAATGCAACCCCTTTATGCCAAACTCATACAGGTTGAAGGGCTTTTTGTGCTTCCTTTAGACAAACGCTACTACCCTAACGCTTCTCTAGCTTCTCATGTCTTAGGCTATGTAGGGGTGGCAAGCTTACAAGATTTGAAAGATGATGAAGAAAATCAATACAGCCAAATTGTAGGAAAAACCGGCATTGAAAAAGAATACAACAAGCACTTACAAGGCAAAGTAGGCTATAAAATCATGCATGTGAACGCTCTTAATCAAGAATTAGCCACTTTAGAAGTTGTGCCACCAAGCACCAACAACCACTTACAGCTAAGCTTAGACAAACGCCTACAAGAAGAAGCTGATAAATTATTTGAAAATAAAAGGGGAGCTATTTTGGTAATGGATGTGAAAAATGGGGAGCTATTAGTGGCTGGAAGCTACCCTGAATACAATTTAAATGATTTTGTAGGGGGCATTAGCCAAGAAAAATGGCAAAACCTTCAAGATGATATTTATAACCCCCTACTCAATCGTTTTACTAACGCACTCTATCCGCCCGGTTCAGTGGTAAAAATGGGCGTAGGGCTGAGCTTTTTAGAAAATCTTAATATTAATGAAAACACTATTATCTCTACACCCCCCTATATTGAAGTGGGCAAACGAAAATTTAGAGACTGGAAAAGAACCGGTCATGGCAACTCTAATTTGTATAAGGCCATAAGAGAGTCTGTAGATGTGTATTTTTATAAATTTGGACTTGAAATATCCATAGAAAAACTCTCCAAAACCTTAAGGCAAGTGGGTTTTGGAGAAAAAACAGGCATAGATTTACCGAGTGAATTTATAGGGATTGTGCCTGATAATTTATGGAAACTCAAACGCTTCAATCAGGACTGGAAAACAGGCGACACATTGATTACTGCTATAGGACAAGGCTCTTTTCTAGCCACACCCTTACAAGTGCTAGTTTATACAGGACTCATCGCTACAGGCGAATTAGTTACACCCCATTTTGCTTTAAATAATCAGCAACCCCCCAAAGACCCCTTGAATAATTTTCAAAAAAAGAAACTTCAAGCTTTACGCATAGGCATGTATGAAGTGTGCAACCATAAAGATGGCACCGCCTATTATTCTACCAAAGGAGCCAAAGTAACTTTAGCCTGTAAGACTGGCACCGCACAAGTTGTAGAAATCCCCCAAAGCATGATAGAGCGTATCAAGGAGAAGGATATGGAATATTTCCACCGCTCGCACGCTTGGATTACAGCATACTTGCCCTATGAAAACCCTAAATACGCTATTACTATTCTAGTAGAGCATGGAGAAGGGGGGTCAAAACTTGGAGGCTTATTAGTTAAGATGAGCAACAAGCTCTCTGAGCTTGGCTATCTCACCCCTAGTAAAAAGACTCACACCCCAAAGAAAAACTAGAAAGCAGGAATAATCGCACCCTTAAAGGTGTCTAAAATAAATTGTTTAGTCTTATCGCTTCTAAGGGCTTGAACCAATCTTTTAACCCCTTCATCTTGTGCGTTATCTTCACGAGTGGCTAAAATATTAGCGTAGGGCGAATCTTTACCTTCTGAAAATAAAGCGTCTGTAAGCTTTGCTTGCAAGGCATAATTTCCCGGCACTACAGCCCCATCCACATCAGCTAAAACTTTGGGCAACATAGCAGATTCTAAGGGCTTGATTTTAATATTATAAGGATTTTTAATAATATCAAACTCATTAGCGTATAAATTGCTTGGGTCTTTGAGCGTGATAATCTCTTGCTTGTGCAATAAAATCAACGCCCTACCCTGATTGCTTGGGTCATTTGGCACAGCAATTACAGAACCTTTCTTGAAATTCTTCATGCTAGTAATTTTTTTAGAATAAAATCTTAAAGGCTCTACATGAATGCTTGCCACATCAACCAAGTGCATCTTTCTGTCTAAATTGAATCTATCCAAATAGGGGCGATGCTGGAAAAAATTCACATCTATAGAACCATCATTAAGAGCCAGATTAGGCAGCACATAGTCTGTAAAAGGCACGATGGTTAAAGTAATCCCTTGTGCTTTTAAATCTTCTACTACAGATTGTAAAATCTGAGCATGCGGAACAGGCGTAGCACCCACCTTGATTTCTTGAGTGGGTTCATTTTTTTTCTTATGGTGCTTTGCTTGCAAGAGATTAAAAAGCCCTAAAGTAACCATAACAACACAGATAATACGCTTCAATACATTCATAAAAGTCCTTTATTGCTTGAATTTAAAAACTAATCAAAAAATTTCATAAAGAGTAAAAACGACACAGAAAAGTTGAGAAACAAACAGAAACTAGACAGAGAAAAGAACCTAATCAAGAAAATCCAAACTCTCTCTTGATTAAGCGACAGGTTAAATACAGATTAAAGCTTATCAGCGTGGTCTTTGAGATACTCTGCAACGCCCTCAGCCGTAGCTTTCATACCCTTATCACCTTTTCTCCAACCAGCTGGGCACACTTCACCATATTCTTCAAAGAATAAAAGTGCATCAACCATGCGAAGCATTTCATCTACATTTCTACCTAGTGGCAAGTCGTTGATAACTGCGTGTCTTACTTTCATATTCTTGTCAATCAAGAAAGAACCTCTCAATGCAATCGCTTCTTCAAACAATACATCATAGTCTCTAGAAATACTCTTAGTAATATCAGCTACCATAGGGAAAGACACCTGACCGATGCCACCTTTTTCTACAGGGGTGTTCTTCCAAGCAAAATGCACTTGCTCGCTATCAATAGACACGCCAATTACATTGAAACCTTTTTCTTGAAAGTCTTTCACTCTGTGGTCAAACGCAATGATTTCTGAAGGGCATACGAAAGTAAAGTCCTTTGGCCAGAAAAAAAGAACGGCACCATTTTTACCTAAATTCTTAGAAAGCTCAAAGCTCTCATCAATTTGATTGTTGCCTAAAACAGCTGGTGCCTTAAAGTCAGGGGCAAGTTTTGTAACTAACATCTACAACTCCTATTTATATTTTTTATTAAAATTTTATCAAACCAAAATTTTGATTGTCGTTTTCCAAAAAAGGAAACATAGCGAAGTATATTCATAAAAGGTTAATGAAAAGATATTTTCTTTCACATTTTAAGAATTTATGAAAAATAGTTTCATTTTTACTATTTTTATTTTCTTAAATGTTATAATTATTCTATAAATCATACCACACGAAAGGATTACCATGCTAATCACCCGTTTTAAAAAGGCTCTAGCTCCCTATTTTTTCATGTTTTTGATTTCATTGACCCTGAATGTTTCTAGTGCTTCTGTTGAAGAAATCAAAGTCAAAGACTATTTTGGGGAACAAACCATACAATTACCTATCTCAAAAATAGTTTATATCGGTAGTTATGTAGAAGTGCCCGCAATGCTTGGCATTTGGGATAGGGTTGTAGGCATTTCTGATTACGCTTTCAATTCAAACATTGTAAAAGCCACTCTCAAAGACCCTAAGCATATTAAATCCATGAGTAGCGACCATGTAGCCGCACTCAATATTGAGCTTTTGAAAAAACTTAGTCCTAACTTAGTGGTAACCTTTGTGGGTAGCCCTAAAGCTTTAGAGCATGCTAAGAAATTTGGCATTTCCTTTCTCTCTTTTCAAGAGCGGAGCATTAAGGAAGCTATGCAAGCAATTGAGTCTCAGGCTAAAGTCCTACAAATTGATGCTTCTAAAAAATTTGCAAAAATGCAAGAAACTTTGGATTTTATCAAAGAGCGTTTAAAAAATGTTAAAAAGAAAAAAGGTGTAGAGCTTTTTGACAAGCCCAATAAAGTCAGCGGTCATCAAGCCATTAGCTCGGATATTTTAGAAAAAGGGGGCATTGATAATTTTGGCTTGAAATATGTCAAGTTTGGGCGTGCTGAAATCAGCATGGAGAAAATGGTTAAAGAAAACCCTGAAATCATCTTCATTTGGTGGATAAGTTCGCTTAAACCTGAAGATATTTTAAACAATCCCAAATTTTCTACCATAAAAGCCATAAAGAATAAGCAAGTCTATAAACTCCCCACAATGGATATAGGCGGACCTAGAGCCCCACTCATAAGTCTATTCATCGCTTCAAAAGCCCACCCTGAAGCCTTTAAAGGCGTAGATATTAATGCGATTGTGAAAGATTATTACAAAGTTGTTTTTGGTTTGAGTGATGCAGAAATTAAACCATTCCTATGGCAATAATTCTCATCGCACAAAAGGGCTAACACTCTTTAGCCCTTAGCATATCGTGCAAGGCTAAGAACTAGTCCGATAGCAACACAATTAGCCAGAAGCGAACTGCCCCCATAGCTCAAAAACGGCACCGCTAGACCTTTAATAGGAAAGATCCCCCCCACTCCAAAAGCATTAATCACAAAAGAAAACCCTAACAATAACACCACCCCCACGCAAAACAACGCATATTTTGGTTCTTTCAAGCGATTAGCAATTCTAAATACCAACACAAGCAAAACAACAAATAACATAACACAAACACATAGCCCCAAAAAACCCCATTCTTCCGCAATTCCAGCTAAAACCATGTCTGTATGCACTTCGCTCAAAAACCCAAGTTTGATTTGCCCTAGTCCTAGCCCCTGCCCAAGCAACCCCCCATTATGCATCGCATTACCCGCATGAAAGACTTGATAGGATTCTGGCAAATCGCTAACCTTAAGAGCGTTCGCTAACTTATCTGGCAAGAGCGTAAAAATGGTGTTTTGTAAATTAGACCACCACAATTTCAAACGCAAAATCCTATGAGCGCTTGTAACAATCGCTAAAACACTAATAGCAAATGCCCCCGAAATAATCAGACTAACCAAGTGTGCACTCCCCCCAGAAAAGACTAATAACACCGCCAAAACTGCCCCCAAAAGGATAATCTGTCCCAAATCATTTTGCATAACCCCAACCACAAACGCTAAGAGCAAAAAAACAAGTGAGTAAGGCACGAAAGTAATAAATTCTTCTTTTACGCTGGCTTTATCCTGTAATACAAAGGTGCGAGACAAACTCCACGCAAGAAAAAAGGTAAAACCAATTTTTAAAAACTCCAAAGGGGCTAGAGAGAAAAAACCCAAACGAATCCAACGCTTCGCTCCCCCTGCACTACTTGAAAGGCTTTCTGGCAAAAAAACCATGCCAATGGTTAAGAATAATGGAAGAAAGAATAGCAAGAATCCCAAACGACTAAACCATTCATTAGGGTCTAATTTAGACAATCCCCACATAATAGTAATTCCCATCACAGCACTCAAAAGCTGTCGTATGAAAAAGTGGAACTCCCCATAATGATACAACACTATTGTGGTGTAACTTGAAAGCGAATAGCTCATCAACACCCCTAAAAAAATCAACAACGAAGCACAAAAAAACAAATTTCTACCCATAGCCATTTATCCTTACTAACTCAGTTTAATTTTTTAAAATTAGCGTTACAATTAAGGTATTTTAGAGATATTTTACACTATAATGGATTGAATTTTTGCTCGCTTTGTAGCGTTTGAAAAGTGTAGCTACTATTCTAAGTGCACACTCTTTGAATAGCATGTGGAGTGTGTTTTGCGTGGTTTTTCTTAAGGTTTTGAAATGAAAGGGTTTTTATGGATTTTTCTAAGGCATTTGGGCTTGTTTATAAAGCATTAGATTATAGGGCTTTGCGTCAAGATATGATTGCTTCTAATATTGCTAATGTGGACACGCCTTTTTACAGACCAAGAGATTTAGACTTTGAAAGCGTTTTAGCTGAAAAGAAAGCTGAAATTTTTGAGAACCAGTCTGCTAAAGATTTATCTCTAGCCCACACTGACCCTAGGCATTTAGATTTTGAAAATAGCATTAACCATGGAGCGAGTCTCTTTTACAGAGATGGACATTTAGCTAAAAATGATGGCAATAGCGTGGACTTAGACATTGAAACGAGCGAAATGGGTAAAAACTCCACCATGTATTTAGCCCTAAGTACAGCGTTAAAAAAATATCGTAGCGTAGTGAATTACGCAATTGATTCTAGCAAGAATTTATAAGTTAAGGAAATAGCATGTTCTTATCCTCTTTTGATATTAGTGGTTATGGCTTGTCTGCTCAACGCTTAAGAGCCAATCTTATTTCTTCTAACATTGCCAACGCTAACACTACTCGCACAAGCGAAGGGGGTCCCTACAGGAGACAAGAAGCGGTATTCAAAGCTTTTGATTTCAATGAGATTTTGAATCAAAAACTCACTCAAAATAATAAGGTCATCCCCTATGAAGACCCCTTAAACGAAGGCGATGATAGTCCTTTAATCCCTATTACAAGCGTGGTTGTGGATAAGATTGTGCGTGATGATAACGAGCCTTTGATGAAATACGACCCCAGCCATCCTGATGCTAACGCTCAAGGCTATGTGGCTTACCCCAATGTGAATGCGGTCGTTGAAATGGCGGATTTAGTGGAAGCTACTAGGGCGTATCAAGCTAATGTTGCTGCCTTTCAAAGCGCTAAAAATATGGCACACAATGCCATAGGCATGCTACAAACTTAAATATTTATGGTAGTATAACCATTGAAAATTAGAAAATATTAACCAAAACATGGATAAAATATTTCACAAGGTTGATGATTTGAAAAAATCAAGGAGCTTAAGGAGGTTCTATGCAAGCTATACATAATGACAAAAGCTTATTAAACCCTTTCTCTGAGCTTAATACGGACAATAGAGCCAAAAGAGAGGAAGCAGGCAGTGCCTTTAGAGAACAAAAAGGTGGGGAGTTTTCCAAACTACTCAAGCAATCTATCAATGAGCTTAACAACACTCAAGAGCAGTCTGATAAGGCGTTGGCAGATATGGCAACGGGGCAGATTAAAGATTTGCACCAAGCGGCCATTGCGATAGGGAGGGCTGAAACAAGCATGAAGCTCATGCTTGAAGTGCGTAACAAAGCTATCAGTGCCTATAAAGAACTCTTAAGAACCCAAATCTAAGTCTCTAGGTGGCTACTAAGCGTTCGGTTGACACTCAGCCGGCTAACTATAGGGTTTACTTTGGAGTCGCTGTGTTGTTTTTTTGACTTTTAAAGAGTCATTGTTTTGAATACCACGCTCCAAAATAGTAGATGAGATGATATAGCAAAGTGCGTGAATGGATACTAAGAACATTGAGACTAGCTTCAACTCAGAGCGATTCCTACAAACCCAAAAATATAAAAGCGTTCTCACTACCCTAGTCTTTTTGGTGCTTTTTTTATTTTTTTTAGTGGTAGCTTTCATTAAAGCTGTTTTTCCACGAACTAATATGCCGACCTTAATTATCAGCAAACAAGATGTCGCTACCAGGGGGACTATTTATAGCCAAGACAATTATAGTCTAGCAAGCTCACAAAAACTCTTTAAGTTAGGCTTTGACACAAGGTTTCTAAACCCTGACAAAAAAGATTTTTTTATTGACTTTCTCTCAATTTATAGCAATATTTCTAAAAAATCCTTAAAAAACGCACTCAATACTAAAGGCTACACGACTTTAGCCTATGACCTTACGCCAAATACCGCTGCTAATCTCAAGGACTTGAATAAAAAATTTTTAGCCTTTGGAGTTTTTCAAAATTTTAAAGACAAACACAACAAAGTATGGCAAAAACAGGGCTTAGATATTGAAGTGAGCGGAGTTTCTAGGCATTACCCTTATCAAAGTAGCTTAGAGCCTATCGTAGGCTATGTGCAAAAACAAGAAGAAGAAAAACTCACCCTAACTACAGGTAAAAAAGGGGTTGAGAAGTCTCAAAACCACCTACTTAAAGCCCAGCAAAACGGAATAAGAACAGGCAAAAGAGATGTGAGTTTCAATTTCATTCAAAACCACTCTTACACAGAGCATGAACGCCTTGATGGTTATGAAGTGTATTTAAGCATTCCCCTAAAACTCCAAAAAGAAATTGAAACCTTACTGGACGCAGCCAAGGACAAACTCAAAGCCAAAGAAATTTTGGTGGGTATTATCAACCCTAAAAGTGGGGAAATCCTATCTTTAGCTACAAGCAATCGCTTCAACCCTAACACCATTAAAACCAGTGATTATGAAAACTTGAATCTGAGTATCGCTGAAAAGGTCTTTGAACCCGGTAGCACTATCAAACCTATTGTCTATTCGTTGCTATTAGAAAAAAGCCTTATTAACCCCAAAGAACGCATCAATTTGAATAATGGCTACTACCAACTTGGAAAATACACCATTAAAGATGATTTTATCCCTAGTAAGAAAGCGACTATTGAAGATATTTTGATTAAATCTAGTAATGTGGGCATGATAAAAATCACTCAAAACCTAAGCCCTAAAGACTTCTATAACGGGCTTTTAGGCTATGGATTCGCTCAAAAAACGGGTATTGACTTATCTTTGGAAGCCACAGGAAAAATCCCCCCCCTAAACGCTTTTAAGCGTGAAGTGTTGAAAGGAAGTATCTCTTATGGCTATGGGCTTAATGCGACTTTCTTACAACTTTTAAGAGCTTATGCGGTGTTTTCTAACGAAGGTAAATTATGCACCCCCTATTTAGTGCAACGAAAAACAGCACCCAATGGCGACATTTATATTCCTAGTCAAAAACCCGCTTTTCAAGCCATTAGTCAAAAAAGTGCCAGGAAAATGAGAAAAACCTTGCTTAAAGTGGTGCGTTATGGCACAGGCAAAAACGCTCAATTTGAAGGGCTATATGTGGGGGGCAAGACAGGTACCGCTAGAATCGCAAAAAATGGGAGCTATAGTGAAGAGTCCTATAACAGCTCTTTCTTTGGCTTTGTTGAAGATGAAAGGCAAGTTTTTACAATTGGTGTGGTTATCTTAGGCTCACATGGTAAAGAAGAGTATTACGCCAGCAAAATCGCAGCCCCTATTTTTAAAGAAATTACAGAAATTTTGGTGCGTTATCATTATTTGTCGCCCTCTATTGCCATTCAAAATGCATTAGAAAAAACTAAAAATACAAAATGAATCCGCTTTTCAAAACCCCTTAATCTCTTTTTAACCTTAATTGAGATATAATAATGGGATAGTTACATACATACATACATACATACATACATACATACATACATACATACATACATCAAGAAAGGAAAGGTTTGTTATGTCTCTTGTTTCAAAAAATCTGCGTTTTTTAATTCGTATCGTTTTTAAAATTTTAAAAAAACTCACCCCTAAAAGCTTCCAAAAATTTCTTGTCTCTATCACTTTAAAATGTTTGAGAAAAGGCTTTTCTGAATTTTATTATCAAAATATATTCAATATGATAAGCCATAAGCATAACCCCCATTTTTTAGACAATATCATTTCAAAGAGCCATCTAACCAATAACCCACAACAATTAGAAAGTTTTTATGACAACCTTTTTAAAGTGGTAACCAATAACCCACAACAATTAGAAAGTTTTTATGACAACCTTTTTAAAGTGGTAACCAATAACCCACAACAATTAGAAAGTTTTTATGACAACCTTTTTAAAGTGGTAACCAATAACCCACAACAATTAGAAAGTTTTTATGACAACCTTTTTAAAGTGGTAACCAATAACCCACAACAATTAGAAAGTTTTTATGACAACCTTTTTAAAGTGGTAACCAATAACCCACAACAATTAGAAAGTTTTTATGACAACCTTTTCAGACACATAGATAATAGAATTAAGCAGTCTAAAAAAGAAGCCCTTGTTGTTGTGGCAAACATCATACAAATGATAGTTTATCGCATGTATAAATTTGCTTGCGACTTTGAAACCACTTATAAAAAAGCTCATTTAATGGGGGCAAATTTAAGAGCTATAGAATGGCTATTGTCTCGCCCAAATATTCTCATAACCATAAGAGATACTTTCTCCAATTTTTGCGATACTCGTTACAACAAAGAACAACACCTTGATTTATTCATTCAAAACTTAATTTTTTTACACAATTTACAAGTCAAAGACCCCACAACTTCTCAAGCCGTTTCTCTTTTAAAAGCAAAAGCCCTTACCTTTCATCGTGCAGAAATAGATGGGGGGGGGGCGTACTACTTTAATCTAACAAGCGAACATGTTTACCTTAATGAGGGATTTTTAGGGATAACACTTGAATACGAAAAAGAGAAAAAACAACTTCTTTATACTATGAAGTTCCATATCTTAGACAATAAATATCTCGTTATATCTTGTATGCAAGGCATTCAGAATTTAGAAGAAAGCTATAAACTCTTTACTAAAAATTATCATAGAATACGCCCCAATTTTTTCTTAGTTAAACTTGCTAGAGAATTAGGAAAACTTTTAGGTTGTTCTAAATTGCTCGGTCTTCCTACTGAGGCACAAATATCTTTTCGCTTTCATGCTAACGATGAGATTAATGTTTTTAAGTTTAACTATGACAACTTTTTTACTGAATGTGAGGCACAACTCATAGAAATAGAGGGACGCACCTATTGGGATATTCCCTTAAATGAAAAGCCTATTGAAGAATACCCACAAAAGTATCGTTCTAGACAGAGAGCTAGAAGAAAAGTGTTAGAAACCTTTAAAGAAGATTTAGAAAAAATCCTTGTTCTAGATGAATAACCGCTACTTTCTTGCTTGCTAATTAGCCTTTTATGGCAAGCTCATAGTTTTTGCTTTTCCACCATCACTACAATAACCCCCATTCTTTTGTTAGCACATCTCTTGTCAGCCCAAAACTCCCTTAAAGCTAAATTTCATTGCGCTGCAAAACCACAAAAATTACAATAACATCCAAATTTAGTTGAGGTAAGGTAAAATTAGTTTAACTATAATTATGTCAACAACTTAGTTGGTTCAATTAAAAGCAACTCAAAGGCGAATTCAAATGATTCAAAGCGTAGAGATTAAAAATTATAAAAATTTCAAACATCTTAAAATGGAAAATTTTAAGCTCATCAACTTTTTTACCGGCAACAATGATACAGGTAAAACTAATATTTTAGAAGCTCTCTACATTAACACTGGTTTCTATGACCCAGCTACTAATCGGGGAAGTCTTCCTACTCACCATTTTAAAAACATTAGCGAAATTAGAAATATTGCACTCAATAAAGACAATCTGAAGACCCTTTTTTATCAAGAAAATACTGCTAAGCCTATTAGCATTCACACCAAATTTGAACATACAGACATTCCTCTCAAAATCCAACTCGCACAGATAAATGACAATAAAAAAATTGACCTAGCTAACGATGACATTAACATAAAAAATTCCATAGATGGCATAAAGACCAAGCTACAGCTTCAATTCTCCTACAACCCCTCTCTTTCTCCTATGACAATGACTTACGAGCCTAAAAAGCGTGATTTCAACTTAAGACATCCAAACTTAGATAAAATAGGTCAAACTTATAGAGAACGCGCAATATTCATTCCCATAGAGTTATCCTTTATTGATTCTCTTAAAGCGTTGCAAAATTTACGAAAAAAAAGCAAAGAGTGGGAATTGATTGAAGCTTTACAATGCTTCAATCCTGATATTTTGAACGCCGAAGATATAGATGGCTCTATCTATATTCAAGTCAAAGATGAAAAATTGCCACCAGAACGGATAAAAGAAAGTCCTAAAAGACTCCTAGATTTGTTTGGTTGGGGTTTTACCAAATTCTTTACTACTACAAGCATCCTTATTGACAATCGCATTAAGTATCTATTCATTGATGAAATAGAGAATGGTTTGCACTATACAAAAATGCGAGAGTTTTTAAAAAATTTATTTAAGTTAGCTAAAAAACTACAAATTCAAATCTTTGCCACTACGCACAATATAGAATTTTTATGGAAAGCTACCAACAACATACTAGACAAAGAACCTGAAGTTTTTAAAGATATAGCCTTGTTTGAGTTAAATAAAGAAAGTAGTTCTGGTTTTATTAGACACAGCTATTCTATGTTAGAAGAAGAACTGCCTAGGGGTATGGAGGTTAGAGGCTAATGAAACGAAAAATCATCTATGTAGAGGGCGAATCAGATAAAATCTTTTTAATGCTTTTGAACAAAATTAAAGGCTTGGGCATTGAGCATCCCTACATTATTGACTGCGAAAGCAATACCAAGCTTTCAAAAAAAGCAGAGGGTATTAAAGAATATCTAAAAGCTCATGATGTCTATATCATTTTTGACTCAGACAACAACATGGATAAAACTCACGAAGACATAAAGAAACAACTTCAAGAAAAACCAAATAGAGAACATCGCCTAAGCGATGAAGAATTTGAAAAAATTAAGATTTTTTTATTACCAAAAAATGATGGAAAGAAACATAGTCCCAAATATTGTGAATTAGAGCATTTGCTAGAAAAAATAGCAAAGCAAAGTGAAAATAAAGCATGTTATGAAAAATTTCGCGAACACTACGATAACCTTTTTAATGAAATCAAGGAAATTAAATCTATTAAAAAAGAACAAAAGACACGCAGTAAATACTGGCTATACCCCTATATTATGCTCTTTGTTTGTTTAAGGAGAAGCTTTGTTCCTTGTGGAATGACCGATTTGGATTCTATCGCAACAGCCGCTAAGATACTAGATGACCCAAAAAATGTAGAAATTCTTAAAAAGCTTTTCAATTTTGAAGCAAAAGAACTTGACCCCTTGATTGAATTTTTAAAACATGATAAATCTGATAAGAACCATTGATTTTTTAACTCAAACTGCTTGCACCATGCATTTTTGACAAGCCCGTTTATACTCATTAAATTCTAAGTTTTTCTCAAATTCAGTCTAAGCCGCTAAGTCCCCAGCAATAACGCACCAAATCCAAACAACTCAGAGAGACTTATCGCTTAACACCCCTTTTAACCAACTCAAAATTTCTAAAAGCACTTCTTCTTTGTTTTTCTCATTCAATATCTCATGCCTTAAACCACTAAAGAGCTTTACAACCACGCCAGAAGCCCCTTGTTTTTCTAAACACTCCATAGCACGCACCACGCCTTTTGAAAAATCACCGCACACATCATCAGCCCCACTCACAAACAACACTTTCAAGTCCTTAGGCACTTTCTCAAAACGAGAAAAACACCGCCTAGCCCCCACCAACAGATTATAAAAACTATTGCTCGTAAAGTTAAAACGACACAGCGAATCATTCATATATGTTTCAACAATTTGCTCGTTTTTACAAAGCCAGCTTCCCCTTAAGCCCCCACCAAAGCGCCTGACTCTAGGGTGTTTAGAAAAAATCTTACCTATATCATATTGATGAATCAAGCCTAATTTTTTCAACACACCCACAACAGCCACGCTTAGTGGAAGCAATATAGAAGGGCTTGGCGTGCCTACAAGAATGAGTGCGTCCAAAAGAATGTTTTGTTTTTGAGCTAAACGCCTAGAGAGTAATGAGCCCATGCTATGCCCTAATAAAACATGTTTATGGTTAGGAAACTGCTCTTTGATAATACGGCTCAATTTTTCCAAATCACTTACGGCTTCTTCAAAACCATCTTCACCCATTTCGCCCAAAAACACATCACTCCCATTAACGCTCTTACCATGCCCCCTATGGTCGTTAATAAACACATCATAACCCCTAGAGCATAGCTCTTCGCATAACCATGCGTAGCGTTCTTTATACTCCACCATGCCATGAGCGATTTGAACCACCACGCCGACAGGGTCTGTAGGCGTGTATTGATGGTAGTAAATGTTTAAATCAGGGTTGCTTTGAAAATGCAAGTTACTTTGTTTCATTTCATATCCTTTAAGGGCTTTACAAAGGAAATTCTAACACAAAATAAAACTACAAAAATAAATCAAAAATTTTAAAATAATCCCCCCACCTTTTTTAGCTCAATGCACTTCGCTCCAAACTTTTCTTTTCCAAGCATAAGCTAAGAAAGCTAACACAGCAAAGAAAATCATAATCTTAATACCTAAAGTGTCTCGCTCATGCTTTTTGCTATCGCCTGCTTTTTCTAAGTAGGCTATAACTTGTTTTTGAGCTTTTTCATTCAATCCCACTCTTGGCATGGCGGTGCCGTGCAAGAGCTTTTGAGGGTCATTAATGAAAACATTTAGTCCATGCTCACCCTTAGCTCTAATCATCATGGACAAATCAGGCACTTCAGAGCCTAAATAATGCGTTAAATCTTTAGCATTACTAAAAGCTTTGTCTTTAGCATAATCTAGGCTATGGCATCTTTGACAGCTTTGCGCAAACACTTCCTTATCGCTCAACTTTTCAGGCAAAATAGAAGTGAGATACGCCACAATATCACTCAAATCTTTATCACTAAACTGACTAAACGCCGGCATAGGATAGGGCTTTTCATCATTGAATTTATGGGTCAATTTTGCTGTTTTTACAGGGTCTTTGATAAAGTGGGCTAAGAAATTCGCATCTAAGACTCCAGCAATATGGCTTAAATCTGGTGGCACTACCCCAAAAGATTCACTAGCGCTTTTTTCATCCATAGGTGCAGGAATGTTTTGAGACTTAATGCCATGACAAGCGGTGCAATTCTCTGCTACAAGTTGCTTACCTTTCTTAACATCGCCATTTTTTAAATCCATAGGCTCTAAGTCTTTGAAAGCAAAGTCTGCAGGTGCGACTTTAGGATGCATGACAGAATGGGCATAAGGCTCGACCCCATAATAAATCACCCCTATAACAACAATAAGCAAAACTAAAATCTTAAACTCTCTCATCTAACACCCCCTTGTTTCTTTCTCTCAGCTATCGTAATAATGGGTAGCACCACAAAGAAAAGAGCTAAAAAAGTTACTGAGCCAGCTAAGCCAATGTATTTACTTGCTCCAAGTGGCGGCAATTTACCATAGATAGTTAAAACAATCATATCAATGATTAATAACCAAAACCACACCATAAAGGCGGGGCGTTTGTGTGCAGGAGCGACTACTTGACTTCTATCTAAGAAAGGAAGCAAGAAGAAAATCACTTGTGCCACACCAAAAGCCGCTAGACCTAAATCAGCGTTGAAGAAAAAGCCTCTTAAGACTTCATAGCTCCACAAGAAATACCACTCAGGGTAAATGTGGGGGGGAGTTTTAAGGCTATTAGCTCTTTCAAAGTTGATAGGGTCCATGGCAAAATCATAGTGGTAACACACGAGATAGAAGAAAAAGACCATGAACGCACAAACCACAAAAATATCCTTAGACAAGAATACCGGCCAAAAAGGAATGACTTTAGATTCTTTTTTCTTGCCTTCAATGTATTTTTTCTCTTCTAGTTCAAAGTCAATTTCTTCGCCCTCTTGATTATTGACATGCGGAATGCGTAAAGAGTAAAAATGCACCCCAATGAGTAAAATGATTGTAATAGGTAGCAAGAATACATGGAGCATAAAAAAGCGTGTTAGAGTTGCATCAGCTACAACATAATTACCTCTAATCCACTCAACCACATCAGCCCCAATAAAAGGAATGCCCCCAAATAAGTTTGTGATAACGGTTGCTGCCCAATAGCTCATCTGCCCCCAAGGTAACATATACCCACTAAAGGCTTCCGCACTAAAGACCACAAACAAAATCATTCCGCTAATCCAAATCATCTCACGACCCTTTTTATAAGAGCCATAATAAATCGCTACAAACATATGGATATAAATGATAACAAAAATCATGCTCGCTGCAGTGGCATGCATGTGTCTCCAAAGCCAGCCATAAGCCACTTCTTGCATGATAGTGAAATTCACGCTATCAAACGCCATTTTCGCATCAGGCTTGTAATACATAAGCAAGAAAATCCCTGAAACTACAAGCACTCCAAAGAGCGTTAATAAAATAACCCCCATCGCCCATAAGAAATTGATATTCTTAGGAATCCAATATTCTGTCATTAGCACCTTAGCGAGCTTATTAGTGCCAAGACGCATATCCAGCCACTCGCCTAAATTCTTTGCTTTTTTTATTTCTGCCATTATTTCTCCTTATGCTTTGCCCATCATACTCTTGTATTCAGCCCCTGCTTCACCAAAAGTGATTTTAGTGCCTTCAATCTTAAAAGGCGGAATGTCAAAAGGTCGTGGAGGGGGTGTGCCAGCGATATTCACGCCATTAGAAGTGAAACGCCCCCCATGGCATGGACATAGAAAACCTTTTTCTTCATTTTCATAGGTAGGAATGCAGCCCAAATGCGTGCAAATTTGAATGGCTGTGGTAAAAACGCCATCACCGATTTTAAAATCTCGCTTTTCATTAAAGCTCTCTTTTTTAGAACGCTTGAGAATATAAACCGGTTTCCCACGCCATTCTACGGTGGAAAACTGCCCTTCTTGCATGTTAGCAACATCTATAGTGGTGAAACCTGCTGAAACAACGCTCGGAAGCGGGTCCCAAGTCTTTTTCATCGCTACTAGACTAGCTACCGCTCCCACGGCGGTAACACCAGCCAAGCTCATCCCTAGAAAATCACGCCTTTTAATATCTGCCATGATTAAAAAACTCCTTGATGACTTAATTACCTTTTAGTTTAAAGGCATAGCAAACGATTATTTTACAACAAACTCTCTTAATAATCCTTTTAAAATGAAAAATTAAGAGTAAAAATTGAATGCCTTTTATTTTCACGCCACGCTTAAAGCCATTTGTTTACGCAAAAAACCTAGAAGCGTTTCTAAAATATCATTATCATCTTTGCTAGGGGCTTTTAGGTTCTCTTTAGTCTCATTGTGATAGGTAATCGTAATGTTTTGATTGAAATTAGAAAGCTTAAGAATGCCAAGCTTATTAGCTAAAATTTTAAGCATAATGATTTGTAAAAATTGCTCGCTCATGCAATCTATTTTGCCAAATCTATCTTCTATTTCTTCGTGGATTTGTCCCACTTCATCTAAACTTTCACACAAGCTCAAACGCCGATACAAATCTAATCTCAAACTATCACTTGCGACCAACTCAGGGTTAATAAACCCACTCACGCTTAATTGAATTTCTACGCTTTTTTCAAGTCTTTTCTTCCCGCCACTGAGTTCATAAATCGCATCTTCAAGCATGCGTGTATAGAGAGCATAACCGATATTTTTAATATGCCCACTTTGGTCTTGCCCAAGCAAGTTTCCACCCCCCCTAATTTCTAGGTCATGATAAGCGATACTCTCCCCACTCCCCAAATACGAATTTTTTTCTAAAGCGAGTAAGCGTTTTAGGGCTTGCTCATTCAAGGATTTATTATCTTCTATGAGAAAATAACAAAAACCTTCTTTTTTACCCCTACCCACACGCCCCCTTAATTGATGCAAATCCGCTAGTCCAAAATTCTGTGCGTTGTCTATAATAATCGTGTTAGCATTAGGTAAATGGATACCTGACTCTACAATGGAAGTGCAAAGTAGCATGTGATAGCTCCCCTTAGCAAACTCGAGCATAATTTCTTCACTCTCATTCGCACTGATTTGTGAATGCAAAATGGCAATCTTAAGCTTAGGAATCAAATTTTCTAACTCAACTTTCACTTTAAGAATGCTTGCAATGTGGTTATGGATATAAAAAATCTGTCCGTTACGGCGTAATTCTCTGTGAATGATTTCTTTTAATAATTCGTTGCTCTTTTCTTTTAAGAAAGTGCGGCTAGGCTGTCTGTCTATAGGCGGAGTTTTTAAAGAGCTAATGCCCTTAATTTGAGAGAGTGCCATATTTAAGGTGCGTGGAATAGGCGTTGCTGACATGCTTAAAAAATGCACATCTTTACTCAACATTTTTAAAGCTTCTTTTTGTTTCACTCCAAATTTATGCTCTTCATCTACCACCATTAAGCCTAAGTTTTTAAACTTCGCACTTAAAACGGCATGCGTGCCTATAAGAACATCAACTAGCCCTAATTCTACAGCCTTTAAAAGCTTGTTCTTCTCGCCTGTTTTAACATACCTATCCAAACGAGCCACTTTGACACCAAAATTTTCAAAACGCATTCTTAAGGTCTCAAAATGCTGGTGAGATAGTAATGTGGTAGGCACTACTAACGCACTTTGATAGCCATTTAAAAACGCGCAAAAAATAGCATGCATAGCCACTTCAGTTTTTCCAAAACCCACATCGCCACTAAGCAGCCTATCCATCACTTTATTAGAGCTTAAATCCTTTGAAATTTCAGCAATGGCTTTTTCTTGGTCGCTTGTATACTCAAAACCCGAATGCGATTTAAAGATTTCTAGCTCTGCCAAATGAGTGTCCATCTTTTTCCCTAACACCAAATTACGCTCAGCGGCTAATTCTATAATTCTACTAGCAATTTCTAAAAGCTTGGTTCTCACTTTAGATTTTAATTTAGCAAAGCTCCCCTTACCTAGCCTATCCATAACAGGAATACTATCGCTTTGTGCAACATAGCGAGCGATTAAATGCAAATTTTCAACCGGTAATAGTAGTTTGTCTTCTCCAAAATAGGCGATTTCTAAAAAATCTCTTGTGCTTCCTAAAATGCTGTGTTGCACTAATTTAGAAAATACCCCCACCCCATAATCTTCATGCACCACCCATTCGCCCACATTCAATTCATTTAAGGCAAGTTTGGATTTTTTACGCCGCTTTTTCCTTTCAAAAGAATTGAGCGAAATAAAAATCTCACTAGGGGTTTTAAAGTTTAAAACAAATGGGGCGATTACACACTCAATCGTGCCTGTTTCAAACGCACTTAGCGTATTATCTAAAATCGTTTTATTAGGGGCTAGAAGCGTGATTTTATGGTGTGAATTAAGAGCCATAAAGCTTTCTATTGCATGCGTATGGATTTCTAAATCTTCATAGCCCTGCAAGGCTTCTAAAACCTTTAAAGGTTTAAAACGCTCCAAATCTAATTCTTCTAAACTCGCTAATTCTTTAATCTCTTCTAAAGCCTTAGGACTTATGATGCTTTTATATGCACGCAACAAATCTTGTGCTTTTTCTTCTAAAAACCATAAACCAAAACTAGCTAAATCTTTAGAAAAACTATTCATTTCGCTTTGTTCTACTTTTGTTTTTAAGCTCTCATGCAGGCTTTCATTCAGGCTAAACAGAGTCGGTGTTATCTCAATCTCTAATAAATCTTTTTCCACGCTCATTTGAGTTGTGGGGTCAAATTCCTTAATGCTCTCACAAAAAGTGTCAAAAAAACTCAAGCGATACGCCTTAGAGTTAGGCACATAAATATCTACAATATCCCCCCTAAAGCTCGCTTCCCCTTCCACTTCTACCAAGTCTAAAATTTCGTATCCATAATAAAAAAGCTTGTCTTTCAAATCTCTCAAATCATAATTTTCTGAAAGAGTGATTTTAAAGCTTTCCAAAAGCTCTTTTTTAGGTAAAGGGTGTAATAAAGCAGAAATAGGGGCGATAATCATAGCCTCTTGTTTGTTTTCTAAGGCTTGATAAAACTCCCTTAAAGCTCCTAAAAGCCGTAAAAATTCTTCAAAAAACGAACGCAAATCATCATTTTTTTTGGCTCTAAATTCAGGAAAAAGAAAAGTTTTGACGCTTGGTTTGAAAAAATCCACCACTTCCTTAGCAAGCTCTGCTTCTTTCAAATCCTTACAAGCAATAATTTGATAGTCAAAGCCCTTGTTTAAGGCTCTATAAAGGCTAGATTGAATCATTTCCTACTTGTTTTCAATTTTCTTTTCTTGCTCATTAATTAACAATTTACCCCCTTGAATGCCCTTAGGACGACTCTCTCCAATCAAAATCCCTTTCCTTTCAATCACAAGCTCTTGGCTAGAAACCTTGCCATCAAGGCGTCCTAAAGGCATGATTTCTACCACTTCGGCTTCCACTACGCCATTAAACTTTCCGCTCACTACCAGTTTGTTAGCAAAAATCTCACCCACCACCGAGCCGGTTTGTCCGATAACGACCGTGCTTTTAGAATGCACGCTTCCATCCAATTCGCCATCTATATGCAAATGGCAACTAGCATGAAACTCACCCTTTATTTTGGTGCCTTGAGCGATGATAGTCGCTGGTCCTACTTTTGCATTAACTGATTTATTATTGTTATCAAAGATTGCCATCTAATGCTCCTTTCTTTAGTAAAAATTTCTTCAAAGTCTTTCATGTTCCATTTGGTAAAATTCATGGGGTTTATAGGCTGGTTTAAGAAACGCACTTCATAGTGTAAATGCGGTCCCGTGCTCATTCCTGTATTACCACTATATCCAATAATCTGCCCTTTTTTGACAAACTCGCCTGTTTTTACGACAATTTTATTCAAATGGGCATAGTAGGTCTTGAACCCAAAAGGATGGAATATTTTAACCAAATTTCCATAGCCCCCATTCCATCCCATACTCGCTAGTCCTGCTACCCCACTCGCACTCGCATATACAGGGGTGTTTATGGCTGTGCTTAAATCTAATCCGGTATGATTGTGCAACACATGCAAAATGGGGTGCATACGCTTGCTAAAGGCGGCTGATACACGCCGATAGGACTCTAAAGGATAGTCATTAGGAATCAGTCGCATGATAAAGCTTTTTTGCAATCCAGTAATTCCAGCCAAATCCAAACGGCTAGAAAAATTGCTTTCGCTTGTTTCTTCAGGTCTGTTAATGCCTACCACATCTTCTAAATCATTAATGCGTTCACCTGAGAGCTGTAAATCCTCTAAAAATTCATCCATTTTTAAAGAAAGCTTTTCGTTGGTTTGCTTTTTTCTCTCAAATTCCTCAGTAATTAATGTATGTTCTTTGCCAATGTTTTTAATCTCTTTGTCAAACACTAATAACGAAGTGCCTAAGAACAACAAAGAGCCTACAACACTCAAAAGCACATACAGACAAATTTGACGAAATAGTATATGCACATTGATATAACGACTCCCCTTAGAATCCGTAATCATTACAATCAAGCGTCTATCTAAAAACACAAAAACCCCTACTTATTTCGCTTCTTTATCCACATGCTCTTGAAGCTGGACAATATCTTCTAAAACCCAAAACAAATTCTTCCACTCAATAAACTTATTTTCTTCTAAAGCACTTTGAAAATTATCCAAATTCCATGCGAGAAAATGATTTGCATTCAAAATTTTACCCAAAAATCGCACTTCATAATGCAATTTTTCACCACCACTATTCCCACTCTTTCCGCTATAGCCGATGAGTTGCCCCTTTTGAATAAAGGTCTTATAACGCACAATCACATGGTCTAAATGGGCATAAATAGAGCTAAAACCAAAGGCATGTTCTAAACGCACCAAATTCCCATAACCCACATTAGAATTTGTTTTGACAAAATCCACGATTCCATCAGCTGTAGCATAGACAGGCGTATTAGATTCAACGATAAAATCAAGCCCTGATTCAATGCCTTTAACCTTTTTGATAGGATGATTTCTTTCTTTAGTAGAGTTAATCGCACTATAGGTATTAAGGGGCTTTCCATTAGGAATGAGCATGAGAGCTAAATTTTTTTGAGCTAGACTAAGATTTTCTAAATCCACTTTGTCATAGAGATGCACCCCCCCATTAGCCCCTTTTTTGACTTCAATCAATGATTCTAGACCACGAATTTTCTGTCCTACAATAAAGATTTCTTCTCGTTTGTTTTTAATCTCTGTTTTTAGAGCATGGTTTTTTTGATACAACGCCCTAAAATCCCTTAAAACGGCGTTTCTTTCTGTAGTCATAACATCTATTCTAGCGATTAAAAACCTTAAAAAAACCACGCCAAGGGTAACGATTAGCAAGAATGCTAAAATCAAAAGCACCAAATTACGCTTTAAGTTCTTAGAAAAATTAAGTTGCTTTGAGCCTTGCTCATCAATGATAGTAATCATCAATTTATTTTGTAGCACACTTCCCCCTTGTTGCTTCTAAGCTTTGATAAAAAGAATTTACTACAAGAAATGAGCCATAAACTAAGTAATTTTGGCTTGTCTCTAAATGGCTTGACTCATACAAATCATATTCTAATTCAAGGCTTTTTAAAATTTCTTTGAGAGCTTCTAATTCTATGACCCTTTCTTCAAATAACTCCAAAATTAAAACTTTTTTAATGAAAGGCTTTAAAATCTCTAATACCTTAAAAGCATCCTTATCCTTGTAGCAATTATAAATCAAAGTGATTTTTGACTTAAAAACACGCTTGATTTCTTCTTTTAAGGCTTTCGCACTATGGGGGTTATGCCCCACATCAATTAAAATATTAGGTCTTAGAAGCTGAGAGCGCCCCATTAAATCTAAGGGCTTTAAATGTTGCAAAATGTCTTGCTTGTCTAAGTTATATTGCATTAAAATTTCAAACGCCTTTAAAGCCACTTCTAAATTAAACGCTAAAAAATCTGCCAAATGATAGCGTTCAATATAAAATTTTACTTCTTTTGAAATCTCATTTTTAACCCAAATGAGTTGTGCTTGTTTGTTATTAGCTATTTTTTGAGCCACATTTAAAACAAGCTTAAGTTGCGGGGCAATAACATTAAAATTGCTCATAGCGTTGAGTTTGGTAGTTGCAATACTCTCTAAACTATCCCCTAAAAATTCCTTATGGTCGTAATCAATGGGCGTAAAAATACTCAAAGTTTTTTCTAAAACATTTGTGCTATCAAACTCCCCCCCAAGCCCTGCTTCTAAAATCAAATAATCACAATCTTTAGCCAACATTATGGCGAGCAAGGTAGCGTATTCAAAATACGAGCAAGCATTACTAAAAGCATGTTGTTGTAATTTTTGATGAGCGTTTTCTAATGTGTTGCCATCAATGATAGTGCCATTCAAATAAAAGCGTTCTCTAAATTCAAAAATATGGGGCGATGTGAAATGTAGCACCTTAAAATGTTGTTGCAATAATAAAAGAGTGAGAAATCTCCCTGTGCTACCCTTGCCATTAGTGCCTACAATATGAACTACTTTTGCTTTAGTCTCAAAAAAAGCGTTTTTAAATGCTTTGTAAATTTGAATGAAACGCTTGGGGTCAAACTCTTGATATTCTTTGCCTTTTATTTTTAAAAAATCTTCTAAGCACCTATTTATTATGGTTAAACTTCCCCTCATAAGCGATTTGAACCACAAATTTTGTCAAAGTCTGCTCCACAGCCTGATTGATAGCATAATAGCGGTTATTGTAGGTGTTAAGGGGGTCTTGCAAATTCACCGCATAGTTATAATATCCGCTGTCTTGAAAAGTCTTTTTTGTGCCTTTTTTATTGTCGTAAGTGTAGCTTACAGACACGGTTGCACGATAAAAGGTTGTAAAGCCTTCTTTATTTTGCGTGATACTTGTATCTGTTACATTAGTAATTTCTATCGTAATGATAGAATCTGCATCTTTTTCACTTGCTAGGCGGTTTTGAAAGCGTTGCACCACCAAGCGATTCATCAAGTCTTTAAATTCCACAGAGTTTTCAGGGTTAGGCAAATTGACAATGAGTTTCACATACACGCTATCTCCCAAAGCATTTTGAGCGTAAGTAGCGATGGGCTTGTATCCACATCCGATAAAAAATAAAATCAAAACAATAATTCTAAAAATCATACCAAAACAAAATTGACTAACTTCTTAGGCACATAAATTTCTTTTTTAATGCTGGCTTTATTGAGATATTTAGCCAACTCAATTTTAGCTTGCTCTATAATTTCTTCTTTATTTGCATTAACGCTGACTTTCAATTCTGCACGCCTTTTGCCATTGATAGTTAATGCTAAAGTTATCGTATCTTCTATTAAGGCGCTCTCATCTATCTCAATGGGCTTAAAATTCTCTCGCTTAAAAAGTCGCTCGCTTAATTCCCAAGCCATATGCGGAATCATAGGTTCTAAAACTTGCAATAATACAAAATACCCTTCGCTTAAAACTTGCTCATTAGTTTGTGCGTTTAGGGCATTTAAAGCCTCCATGCAACTTGCAATCAAAGTATTAAACGCATAAGTGCTTTCTTCTTTATTAAACAATTCATGCGATTTTTTCAAGGCTTCATAGACCTTTTTACGAGCTAGTTTTTCATTCTCATTCAAGCTAATTTCTTTAAACTCAGGCTTAGAAGTTGTAGGCGTGATAGCACTTGCTTTATCAAACAAACGCTTGATAAAGCGGTATGACCCTTCTAGTGCGTTATCATTCCATTCTAACTCTTTAGCCGGAGGAGCCGCAAAAAGAATAAAAAGTCTAGCCGCATCGGCACCATATTTTTTAAGGATTTCTTTAGGGCTAACTACATTACCCTTAGACTTACTCATCTTAGCCCCATCTTTTAACACCATGCCTTGCGTAACAAGCTGTTTAAAAGGCTCATTAAAATCTACATAACCTAAATCTCTTAGAGCCTTAGTAAAAAAGCGAGCGTATAGTAAGTGCAAAATCGCATGCTCAATGCCACCGATATAGGTATCCACTTGCATAAAATACTTCAAATAGTCCTTATCAAACGCCTGATTTTCACGCTTATCTTTTGGGGTTGTATAGCGTAAAAAATACCAGCTAGACTGAATGAAAGTATCCATGGTATCTGTTTCTCTTAGAGCGTCTTTTTGACACTTTGGACATTGTGTAAACTTCCAAGTAGCATGTTTTTCTAAAGGATTACCCTCGCCATCAATAACAATATCTTCAGGTAAAGTTACAGGCAAACGAGTTTCAGGCACAATCCCACAACTCTTGCAATGAATCATAGGAATAGGTGCTCCCCAATATCTTTGGCGACTCACTCCCCAATCTTGTAAGCGATAGTTTGTAACTCTTTTTCCTAGATTTTCTTTTTCAAAATAAGCCATAATCTCTTCTCTAGCCACCGAACTAGAAAGATTACTCCATTCCCCACTATCTTTTAAAATTTCTTCTTGAGTGTGTGGTAAATTTTGAGAGCTTTCAGTGATAACTTTAATAGGAATGTTATAGCAATTAGCAAACTCAAAATCTCTTTCATCGCATGCTGGCACGCCCATTAACGCTCCAGAGCCATAATTGGCTAGAGCAAAATTAGCCACCCAAACAGGAATTTTCTCGCTTGTTAAAGGATGGATTGCATAAATGCCTAAAAACGCCCCTTTTTTCTCTAAAGCTCTTTCTCTTTGACTCGTATTTAAAATCGCTTTTATGGTCTTTAAAGTTTCTTCATCAACTTGTTTAATGGCATGCTCTACTAAGGGGTGTTCTGGAGCTATAGCTATATAAGTAACTCCATAAATAGTGTCTGCTCTTGTAGTAAAGACTTCAATTTCTTTAATTTTGTTACAAGCCTTCAAACTTTCATCAGCGATTTTAAAGCTAAATTGCAACCCGCTAGATTTTCCTATCCAATTTTTTTGCATAAGCAAGACTTGAGCGGGCCAATGATTTTCTAAACTCTCTAAATCTTTTAACAACTCATCTGCATAATGCGTGATTTTCAAGTAATATTGATTGAGTTCTTTTTGAATAACTTCCGTATCACAACGCCAGCACTTCCCATCTACTACTTGCTCGTTGGCTAAAACAGTTTTATCATTAGGACACCAATTAAGCATGGCTTTCTTGCGATAAATGAGTCCTTTTTCCCATAAATCAATGAAAAATTGTTGCTCAAATTTGGTGTAATCAGAATCTGAAGTGGCTAACTCCCTACTTTTAGCAAAAGAAAACCCTAGAGCCTCAAACTCTTTTTGCATGTTCTCAATATTTTGATAAGTCCAAGTTTTAGGATGAATGCCATGCTTAATAGCGGCATTTTCAGCAGGCATTCCAAAAGAATCAAACCCCATAGGGTGTAACACATTGTAGTTATGCAAACGATAATACCGTGCTAAAGCATCGCCAATGGTGTAATTACGCACATGCCCCATGTGGATTTCTCCACTAGGATAAGGCAACATGCTTAAAATGTATTTTTTAGGAAGATTAAAATCGTCCTTAGGTTCAAAGCTCTCATTTTGTTGCCAAAAATCTTGCCATTTCTTTTCTATACTTGCAAAATCCATGATTATCCTTTAGTCTGTTTCGCTTGTTACAACGCTTTCTATCAATAAAAATACCACACAAAAAGCATTACTAATCAAAGCTCCAATCATAAACATGTAAGATAAAGTTAAATTATTTAAAATCTGTAAAAAAACAAATGCCGGTATCAGATGCAACACGGTCGCTAAAGAACTAGCTAATAGCTCTGAAGCAAAGCGTTTACATATTCCAATCTTTAGCGTGATAGAAATAAGATTTAAGGCTAACGCACCAAATAACACGACAATATTTGGCTCATACAAAAACCCTGCAATGGTTGTCAAACTTACAAGACTAAAGAATACATGAATAACCCGACCCCAATCCATAGAAACTCCTTAAACTTGACCGCCTTCATACAAGCGACGCATTTTTTCTTTCTCTTGAGCTTTTTTGATTTTTCTAGCTTCATTGTCATAGTATTTTTCCATATCAAAGCCCAATAATACCGCAACTTTAGGGGCAATAAACATAGAACTATAAGTCCCTACAATCGTGCCTACTAGCATAGGTAATGAGAAGCCAATGATAATCTTGCTCCCAAACACACACAAAATCAACACCACAAAAAACACGGTTAAAGAAGTTAGAAGTGTGCGAGTGAGTGTGCTAGAAATGGCTTCATCAATGGCTTGAGAGACATGCTTAGATTTTTTAGCTAACATCTCTTCTCTAATCCTATCAAAGATAATAATCGTATCATTAATGGAATACCCAATTAAAGTGAGTAGGGCAGCAATCACTTCTAAATTCATATCAATTTTAAATAGTATCACCGAACTAGCCACAATAATAACATCATGCAACAACGCTACAACACTAGCAAGTGCAAAACGCCATTCATAGCGAAAACTCACATAAACCATAATCGCTATCAAAGCTAAAATCAGCGATAGGATTCCCTTTTCTTTTAGCTCACTTCCCACCCTAGGACCCACGGTGTCAAATTTACGGATTTCAAAATCACCACTAGGCTTTAGAATATTAGCCACTATAATGTTTAAGTCTTCGTTTTCAGCTGTTTCTATAAAAGGAAATTTGATTAAAATCTCTTCTTTAGAACCAAATTCACTCACTTGAACGCCCTTGAAACGAGCTTCTTTTTCAAAAAGCTCACGCACTTCTTTAATAGGGGCATTTTGAGCATAACGCACCTGCACCACGCTCCCCCCAGCAAAATCAATCCCTAAAGAAAACCCCTTAAAAAACAAAAGCCCTAATGCCATAAGCACTAAAATAGCCGAAAGAATAACCCCATAATTAGAATAACGCATAAAGCTTAAGACTCTAGCTTGCTTAAATAGTTCCATTAAAATCTCCTAAGCTCTCTTATTCTTTATTCCAAACCAAAAGCAAAGGCTCTTAGTTTGAGAAAGTTTGGGTAAAAGGGCTTGATAAATCCCTTGCGTGCCTACAATGGCAGTGATAATAGATGCCAAAATCCCAATGCCTGTTGTAAGAGCAAAGCCCTTAATTGCTCCTGTACCATAAGCATATAGTAACACCGAAGCGATTAAGGAAGTGATATTAGAATCAAAAATCGCCCTGCTAGCATTAATGTATCCTAAATGAATAGCCTTAGCTATGCTTTCATTTTCTCTTAAAACTTCCCTGATACGCTCATTAATAATGATATTCGCATCTACGGCAATTCCTACGGTTAAAACAATTCCTGCCATTCCGGGTAAAGTCAAGGTTGCTCCAAAAATAGCCATTACAGCTACAATCAAAAAAAGATTAACCACTAACGCTATACAAGCAATCACGCCCGCCATTGAATAATATAACACCATAAAGCCCATAACTAAAATAAAGCCCCCAATTAGAGCGATAATAGAAGTTCTAATGCTGTCTTTTCCTAAACTCGGGCCTACGATTCTTTTCTCTAAAACTTGAATGGGTGCACTCATAGCCCCACTTCTTAAAGCAATCGCTAAATCGCTTGCTTGAGCTACGCTAAAGCTCCCACTAATCTGTCCGCTCCCCCCACCAATGCGTTCTCTAATAACAGGAGCTGAATAGACTTTATTATCCAAAACAATTGCCATGCGTTTGCCTACATTAGCACCTGAAAAATCCCCAAAAATCTTAGCCCCTTGTGCATCTAAGGTAAAGCTCACAACCGGCTGGTTATTTTGGTCATAAACCACTTTAGCATCAGTAAGCATTTCGCCATCTAAAATAGGAATGGCTTTTAATAAAATTTTACCCCCCATTTCTACATCAGGTAATAATACAGCCCCTAATTTTTGAGCTTCTAAATCTGTCATATTCATTGCATCTTTATTATGCTCTTCATCTACTGCCATCATCTGTAAATGGGCTGATTTAGAAATCAATTCTCTAGCACGCTGTTCTTCTTCTAAAGTCTTAATACCGGGTAATTGCACAGAAATTTCTTCTTTGCCTTGCTGGATTACCGTAGGCTCTGCCAAACCAAATTGGTCTAAGCGGTTACGAATAATCCCTATTACCTGTAAAATAGTACTTTTACGCAATTCTTCTTGCTCTAAAAAAGTGAGCCTAACTTGGTAAAACTCAGCTTCTTTTTTGATTTCAAATTTGCTATTACCTTGTAACTCTAATAAAAGCTTGTCTATTTTCGTAGCGTCATCTTCATCTAAAAGCTCAAAACTAATCCCTTCCAAACCAGATTTTACGCCTTTAAGCAAAACATTTTGTTTTTTGGCGTTGTATTCTAAAGCGGACGCTAAACTTAGATACTTGTTTTTTAGGGCAATATCCGTTTGAACCCCCAAAAGCATGTTTAAGCCCCCCCTTAAATCTAGGCCTAAAGTGATTTCTGGCCCCTTAATGTGCAACAAAGAGGGCAAGGAAAACCCTACCCCAAAAAGAAGTGCGAGAATAAAAACGATTAAGCGAGTATTAAAAAGTTTCATTTAGTTGTTATTTGTCATTCCTTCATCTAATTTATATGCCACATGGTGCTTAGAGAGTTTTACAATAGTATCATCATTGAGCTTTACGCTAAAAAAATTTGCTTCAGCTTTAAGCACCTCAACTATCAATCCGCCTTGGGTTACAATCTTATCGCCCTTAATCAGACTCTCTACCATTTCTTTATGCTTTTTTTGTTGCTGGCGTTGTGGACGAATAATCAAAAAATAAAAAATAAAAAATAGTGCTACCAAGGGTAAAATAGAAGTTAGAATTTCTTTCATTTGTCCCATTCAATTTCCTTTAAAAAGATGTTTAATCTTACATTATAGCATTTTTATGGGTCACAAGATTTCATCACTTCTTTAAAGCGGCTCTTTTGTCTAATAAAAACAAATATAAAGCCCCAAAAATCCCAGAAATCAACGAACCTAGCAAAATCGCAATTTTTGCCACTTCCATAGCATCTTTATGCTCGCTTGTAAAAGCTAAGTTAGAGATAAACATAGACATCGTAAAGCCGATTCCAGCTAATAGTCCAGCCCCTAAAATATGCCACCAGCTTATACCTTTAGGGCGTGCGGTGATTTTAAGCTTCTCGCCTATAAAAGTGATGAGAAAAATCCCTAAAGGCTTACCCAAACAAAGCCCTAAAATGACCCCTAAAAGCACTTTATCCACTTCTAAATTCGTGCTAGAGCTAATACTTACCCCAGCATTTGCAAACGCAAATAAGGGCATGATAAAATAGCCACTGATAGGGGCTAGAAAATGCTCTAATCTTTCTAGTGGGCTTTGCAAGGCACTTGTCTTCTTTTCAATAGAATGTAAAATTTGTTGTTGCTCTTTGGTTAAAAGCACTTCAACACTTGTTTGAGCGTAGTGTTTGCTTAATTCTAAAAGTTCTTTGCTCTCAGAATTTTTAGGCATTTTAACCGGTATCATAAAGGCTAGAATAACCGCCGCAATCGTCGCATGAATGCCACTTTCATGCACGCAAAACCATAGCACTACTCCTAAAAGCAAGTAAGGTAGAAGCAAACGCACATTCAAACGATTCAATAATGCCAAGCCTAGAATTACCCCTAACGCCCCTAAAAGCCATGCGAGTTTTAAATTAGTCGTATAAAATACCGCAATCACTATAATCGCCCCTAAGTCATCAGCCACCGCTAGAGTGATTAAAAAAACCTTTAAAGCCACTGGCACTCTCTTACCTAAGAGCATAACTACCCCTAAAGCAAACGCAATATCTGTCGCCATAGGAATCCCAAAACCATGCTGAGAAGGGGTGTTAGTATTGAGAACAAAATAAATTAATCCAGGAACTACCATACCCCCAATAGCCGCAATCACAGGAAAAGAAGCCTTTTTAAAATCCGATAACTCCCCAAACAATAACTCTCTTTTAATCTCTAGACCTATCATCAAAAAGAATAACGCCATTAAGACATCATCAATCCAGTGGTGCAAACTAAAACCAATGAAAAAATCCCCTATTTGAAACCCAAAAGGCACATGCCATAAGGCAAAATAACTCTCTTTTAAAAACGAATTTGCCACAATCATAGCTAAAACGGCGTTTAAAAAGAGAAAAATCCCCCCAAAAGACTCGCTTGTGATAAAATTTTTCAACATCACACTGAGCGTATTTTCTGTTTTTATATTCATTCAATAACCTTATTCATAAAATTAAACCCATAGTTTTTCAAGCAATGCTTTATGAGCATAGACAATACCGGCTTTCACGCTAGAAGTCGGTGCTTGAGATTGTAAAAACTCGGCGTAATTACGCACTTGCTTAGTGTGGCTTTGCTGATAATTTTGAGAGCTTTTATAATCCAAGACACACAGGTTTTGTCGCTTGTCCCAAAGCAAAACATCTATTCTATAAACAATTCCTTGATGTAAGAAGCTGACTTCACCCTTCAGCTCATTACCCCTAAAAAGACTTTGAATTTCAGTATCATCTTCAAAGAGCTTCAAGCTCTCTTCTAAAGCCTGATAATCCAAACCATAAAACCCATAATGGTAATCTAAATATTCTAAAACACTTTTTTTAGGAATATTATAAGCATATTGACATTCTAAGCCTTTGTGTAAGGCGACTCCAAAATTAATCGCTTCTTGGTTATCGTTCTTTTCGTAATTTTCATCTTGTTCTTCTTCTATTTCTTGAACCTGTTTGCCATAAGCGTGGGGCTTAATCAAAATGCTCGTTGCTAAAGGTTCTTTTTGAGAAGGAGTAACTGATTTGATTTTACCTTCTTCTAAAGGCACAAGCTCTAGTTTTTTACACATATCTTTTCCATTTTTAGCCACCACAATGAGTCCAAGCCTTGCCCTGGTGAATGCCACATAATACACATTCATCTCTTCGCAACTCTGGCGTCTTTTCTCTTCTTCTAACGCCCTTTTGTAGGCTTCATCTACTAACTCACGATTTTTCATTCTGTAATAAAGGCGTTTGAGTTCTGTATGGTCATATTCTTCAAGCAATTTATCTTGGCGTGTGTGAGCCTTATTCAAACGCTCACACAAAATCACATAAGGAAATTCCATGCCCTTAGATTTATGAATGGTCATAATCTGTGTCCCCTGAGCGCTTAAAGATGCGATTTGTTGGTTCTCTAATTTTTTTAAAAACTCACTAGCATCTTTACAATCAATGGCTAATTCTAAGCAACTCTGTGCTGGCTCTTCATAAAGCTCAAATTGCTCCACTACACGCCACACAAAGCTTGCTACACTCTCTTTTTGTGGTTCAAAACTAGGTAAAGCTATCACATCATCATGCAAGTATCCAGCGAGCTTTAAAACACTATGCTTATAAAAGGGCTTATAAGGCTCTTTTGCCAAGGCGTATTCTAAGGCATTCTTAATAATCTTAGATTCTACAAATTGAGATAAGCTCGCACTAGATTCAGTGCTTGGGTAAATTTCGCTTAAACGCTCTTGTAAGTAATGCTTGATTTCTAAGGCGTTGTCATTAGTAGCGCACAAAATCGTAATATCTTTAGGCTCAACTTGATGGACTAAGAGATTTTTAACTTCTTGTAAAACTTGCTCTAACACTAACTCACTCTCATCAGCGACCAAGGACACTTTCACATACCCACTTGTAGCGTTCCTTGCAGCATTCCATGTAACATTTTGGGGGCATTTTTGCGGAATATAAGTAGTGGGAAAATTTTGATAAGCTTTTTCAAAAATTTGATTCACATAGGCTATGACTAGGGGCGAACTACGATAATTAAACTCCAAATTATCTTGGTAAAAGCCTTTAGAGACTTCTTCAAACAGCGAACTAAAACTCCCCCTAAAGCCATAAATACTCTGTTTCACATCACCTACAAAAAACACGCTTCTGTGCCATTTAGCTTGGCCTACTCCGGCTTTGATTTCTTCAATAAAAGGGGCTAAAATCTCATAATCACTCAAACTCGTATCTTGAAATTCATCAATCAATATGTGTGCAATTTTGCTGTCTAATCTAAAGTAAAAAAACTCCGCTGGCATCACTTGGTGGTGTTTAAGCAACTCATAAACCTTGTCCTTAATCGCACTAAAATCTAGGGCTTGGATTTTACAAGTGGCGTTGTCATACCATTGAATGAATTGAGGAAACGCTTCAAATAATTCGTATTCTCTAGCTTCATAATAGCGTTTTAATTCTTCTTCAATCCTTTCACATTCTGTGTCTAAAGTAGGGATTTTATCTCTAAATTTTTTAAAAAATCTATATTCGCTCTTATCTTTAAGCCAGGTTAAAGTGCTGTTTAAAAACCCCTTAAAACTCTCGCATTTAATGGCCTTTTTAGCACTATCTGATGCAATTTCTATACTTTGAATTTTAGCCTTTAAGGCTCTTAGCATGCCCAAAAAACGCTCTTCATCAAAAATAGGCTTTTGCTTGCTTAAGGCGAATAAAAATTGCTTGTTTTTCAAAGAGCGAACAAGCTCTAAAACTTGCTCGTTTTTATAGCTCTCATAACTCAAACATTGAGCGATAAAAACGCTCAATTCTTTGAGTTGCTTGCTATCTAAAACACTCAAAAAACACTCATTAAGCCATTTTTGATACAACTCTGTGTCTTCATTAACTTCAAAATTCGCACTCAAACCCACAAACCAGCAAAATTTCCTTAAAATGCTTTGAAAAAACGCATCAATCGTGCTGATTTTAACTTCTGCATTCAAAAAGCGTTGGTACACCTTTTTGGCATTATCTAGCACAAAACTAGGATTTAAGTCATATTTTTTTTCTAATTCTTTTAGGACATCTTCACTCTTAGGACTTTCCTTTTGTAAGTCTAGCAAATACCCTAAAATCCGCTCTTTCATTTCGGCTGTGGCTTTTTTAGTGAAAGTGAGCGTTAAAATCTCGCTAGGATTAGCCCCCTTAAACAGCAAGGCTAAAAAACGCACGCTCAAAGCAAAAGTCTTCCCACTCCCCGCTGAAGCTTTTAAAGCCATGCATTGTCTGTTTGTATCCATTTGCAACTTATCCCAAAAATCTAATTTTGCCTTGCTTATTATACCTAAAAGACATTTTTGCTTAAGCTAAAAAACCTTAATCTTTTGCTACAATTATAGGGTTTTGTCGCTAATCAACTAAGAAGCGATAAAAGAAAAAGCGTCAAATTCACACATGCTAATCCTTAACTTTAGGTGTTCTCTACGATAGAGAATTAAACGAGCATGGAGGATAGAACCAAAAACACTTTAAGGAGAACATTCATGGTAACCATGAAAGATTTATTAGAATGTGGTGTGCATTTTGGACACCAAACAAGGCGTTGGAATCCTAAAACCAAAAAATTCATTTTTGGGGTTAGAAAAAATATTCATATTATTGATTTGCAAAAGACTTTGCGTTATTTTAGATACACTTATAACATCGTGCGTGATGCCACCGCACAAGGTAAGAGCATCATGTTTGTAGGCACTAAAAAACAAGCGAATGAAACCTTAAAAGAATTTGCCCAAGAGATTCAAGTCCCTTATGTAAACTACCGCTGGCTTGGTGGAATGCTTACAAACTTCAGCACCATTAGAAAATCCGTAAGAAAATTAGAAATCATTGAAGAAATGGAAAATAGCGGTCAAATTGACTTGTTGACTAAAAAAGAAAAACTAATGATTCTAAGAAAAAAAGAAAAATTAGACAAGTATCTTGGTGGTGTGCGTCATATGAAAAAAATCCCTGATATGATTTTTATCATTGATGTGGCTAAAGAAAAAATTGCTGTAGCAGAGGCTAGAAAACTTCATATCCCTATCGTGGCTCCGCTAGATACAAATTGCGACCCTGATTTAGTGGATTACCCCATTCCTGGAAATGATGATGCGATTCGCTCCATTAGATTATTCTGCAAAGAAATGAGCGAAGCGATTTTAGAAGGGCGAGAACTCATGCAAGAAGAAATCGCTCATTCTGATGAAAATAGCGAAGAAATAGAGTTTGTAACTAACGAAGAAAAAGAAGAAGTGATTGCAGAAATCAAAGAAGAAGTAGCACAAGGAGCAGAATAATGGCAGAGATTAACGCACAATTAGTCAAGCAACTAAGAGACTTAACTGATGCTGGCATGATGGATTGTAAGAAAGCTCTTGTAGAAGTGGGCGGGGACTTACAAAAAGCGATTGATTTCTTGCGTGAAAAAGGCTTGAGCAAAGCCGCTAAGAAAGTCGATAGAATCGCCGCTGAGGGCGTAGTCGCTTTAGAAGTAGCGAGCGATTTTAAAAGTGCGGTTATGGTAGAAATCAATAGCGAAACAGATTTTGTAGCTAAAAATGAGGGCTTTAAGGAATTAGTGAAAAAGACTTTAGAGACTATCAAAACCCACAATACCCACACTACAGAAGAGCTACTAAAAAGCTCGTTAGACAACAAGCCTTTTGAAGAATATTTACATTCTCAAATCGCAGTGATTGGCGAAAACATCTTAGTGAGAAAAATCGCTAATTTTAAAGCCCCTAGCTCTCATATCATCAATGGTTATGCGCATTCTAACGCCAGAGTGGGTGTGTTAATCACCATGAAATACAATGATGAGAACAACGCTAAAAAAGTTGCTGAACTAGCAAGAAATATCGCTATGCATGCCGCAGCGATGAAACCCCAAGTATTAGATTGCAAAGACTTTAGCCTTGATTTTGTCAAAAAAGAAACTCTAGCTTTAATTGCTGAAATTGAAAAAGAAAACGAAGAGGCTAAACGCTTAGGCAAACCTTTAAAAAACATTCCTACTTTTGGTAGTAGCATTGAATTAAGCAATGAAGTTCTAGCTAATCAAAAGAAAGCCTTTGAAAACGAATTAAAAGAGCAAGGCAAGCCTGAGCAAATCTGGGATAAAATCGTTCCGGGAAAAATGGAAAGATTTATCGCTGATAACACACTCATTGACCAGCGCCTAACCCTTTTAGGACAATTCTATGTAATGGATGATAAAAAGACTATCGCTCAAGTGGTCGCTGACTATTCAAAAGAATTAAACGATTCTTTAGAAATCACTGAATATGTGCGTTTTGAGCTAGGCGAAGGCATTGAGAAAAAAGTAGAAAATTTCGCTGAAGAAGTTGCTTTGCAAATGAAATAAATTTTTAAGCGCATTTTGTGCTTAAAAACCCTATAATATTTTTGATACCAAATACACTAGGACTACATGCCCTACAGATTAGAAAAAGACTTCCAAGACTTAATCGCTAACAACAGCAATATTCAAAAAGATATTTGTTCTATTTTAGAAGTAGAATATAAAGATTTTACTTTTAAAAACAAGCCATCAATTATTGTCTTTTAATAGTTTTGCTGTTATTATAAACAATCAATTTAGGGGTTAATGATGAATACAGCAAAACAAAATTTTATTGATAAACTTAAAGATTTTGCAACAGAACTAACTGATTATGTTACAACTCAATTAGGAGATTGGAATATTAAAGGATTTATTGATACAGATAGAAATATTTATACGATTTCATCAGATACTAAAATTATTTCAAAAATTCTTGAAATCCAACTTTTTCCAAAATTTAAAATATTTGCTAATAAAAATGGGTATGAAATTATTCTTGCTGAAAAACAAAATGGGTATCCCGACCTGTCTTTTGTATGTAAGAAAAATCCAAAAATAAAGTTTGCTGTAGATATAAAAACAACCTATCGCTTAGATGATTGTCTAGGTTTTTGTAATGGTTTTACATTGGGTTCGCATGGTGAATATTTTAGAAATCGCACTAGCACAAAAAATATTCAATTCCCTTATTCGCATTATCTAGGTCATATTTGTTTAGGTATTTTATATACACGAGCTACTTCTAGTGATATAGATGAAACAAAAATTTTACAATTAGATAAATTAGATAGCATTACTTCTGTTATTAAAGATTTTATATTCTTTGCCGAAGAAAAATGGAAAATCGCTAGTGATAAAGGTGGAAGTGGTAATACAAGCTAATATTGGTAGCATTCAATATATTGATGATATTTTGCAAGGAAATGGCGTATTTAAAAATCTTGGAGAACAAATTTTTGATGAATATTGGATTAATCAAGGTGTATTAACAATACCTGATCTAAAAAATCAAGGTAGCTTTAAAAAACTGACAAAGTTAGCCGAGTTTCTTGAATTTAAAGGAATTGATATTCAAAAAATTAATCCTATGAAAAATAAGAGCAAATCTTAATGACAAAAATATTTGTTCCACCTATAAAATCGCAAGGTATTAAAACAAAATTGGTAGATTGGATTAAGGAAAGTTCAAAAAAAGTTAAATTTGAGCGTTGGGTTGAGCCGTTTATGGGGACAGGCGTTGTAGCCTTTAATATTCAACCCCAAAAAGCCTTATTGTGCGATAATAATCCGCATTTAATTTGTTTTTATAAAGCTATTCAAGATGAAAAAATCACTCCAAAAATTGTGAGAGATTTTCTTAATAAAGAAGGTTTGAAATTATTGCAGAGCAATGGAGAATATTATTATGAAGTGAGAGAACGATTTAATAAAAACCACAACTCTCTTGATTTTTTATTCTTAAATCGTGCATGTTTTAATGGTATGATACGCTTTAATCAAAAAGGAAAATTTAATGTTCCATTTTGTAAAAATCCTCAGCGCTTTGCTCAAAGTTTGGTTACTAAAATTGTTAATCAAGTGGAAAATATAGCAAAAATTATTAAAAGCAATCATTATGAATTTAAGTGTCAAGATTTTCAAGAAACACTTTTAGAAACAAATCAAGACGATTTAATTTATGCTGACCCCCCTTATATTGGAAGAAATACGGATTATTTTGATTGCTGGAATGAAGAAAACGAAGTTATACTGCAACAAATATTATCAAAATCTAAACACAAGTTCATTCTTTCTACATGGTTTAGCAATAAATACCGCAAAAATCATTATATTTTTTCTATTTGGAAAAATTATCACATAATAACTAAAGAACATTTTTATTATGTTGGAGCAAAAGAAAACAATCGTAATATCATTTATGAAGCACTTTTGTCAAATGTGAATATATCGTATTAATAACATAATAATATTAAAAATAAAACTTAAATTAGATTTTAAAGTTTTACCTACAAATTTTAAGAAACCTTTTTTAATTAGAGATGCTTTTAATCTGATTGACTATTCTAACTTAGATGATACAGACAATTTTCCCATGCAACACAATGAAAAGACCATTGAACGCTTTAAATTCATACAAGAAGGTAAAAATATAAAAGATTGTATAGAGAATCTACCCAAGCATTTACAAATTTCTCAATTTTATTCTAGGGGTAACACCATGCGTTTAAAAATGGACTCTCTTGCCCCAACCTTAGTCCCAGGGCATAGTAATTTTCCTATCCACCCAACAGAACACAGGAGTATTACCATTAGAGAAGCAGCCACCATTACAGGCTTTCCCACCCATTATAAATTTTTTGGCTCACACACCAAGCGTTGCGAACAAGTAGGCAACGCTGTGCCTATTGCCTTATCAAGTGCTATTGCTAAGGAAGTTAAAAGGTTTTTAGATAGTTTAAGATAAAAAACTATGTAGCACGAACAAGCCCCTTGCAAATTCAGTCATTTTAAAACCATGTTTTCTGTTAGTCTTTTCCCCTATATGGCATTAGCTTTGTGTTTAGTGGGCTATATTCTTTATAAAATTTTTATCAAATAGATATTGTAGTTTCTTAAAAACTTTTGGCTTTGATTGGCCGTCTTTTTTACAAAGTCTTTCAAATATTTTGCTCTAAACTTTAGCCTTAAACAACGCCACGCACCCTACTATTTCTATTTTTACTTCTTTAAAATAGTGTTCTAAAACACGCTTTAAGCTTTCTTTGTCATCGTTGAGATTAGAGAAAATGCCTTTTTGATTGTAAATTTTCATAAGCTTTGAGCCTAGCTTGTTATGATTAAAATTTAAAATCGTGCTACCAAATACAACCGCCCCCTTATTCAATAAGGGTCGTAGGTATTCAAAGCACTTGCCTTTTTGCTCCAAATTCCCAGGTAAGCAATGCAATAAATAATTCACACTCATAGAAAGAAAAGGCTCACAATCAAGTTTAATAGGCTTTAAAACATCTACTTGATAAGCCTTAGCTTTTAGGGGTAAAAGGCGATTTTGTGTCATTTCTAGGCTATTAGGGTTTAAGTCTAGTAATGCAATTTTTTCTAAAGGGCATTTTTTGAGATAATAGCCTGTCCCTACGCCAACATCAGCGTGATTAGAACTGACATTTTGCAAAAACAAATTTTCTATCCTTTTAGTTTCACAACGCCAAAAAAAGCGGTTAGATATGCCTAAAACCCATAAATCATAGATTTTTAACACCCATGGATTATAAATAGCTTGCCCTTGATGAGTATCCACGAAAAGTCCTTATTCAATATTAGTAAATGGATATTATACAAAAGAATGGTTTAACTAAGTTAAATAGCTACTTTTCAATCACTTAATAAGGATGTGCAAATATTCTTTGGTGTGCGTGGCTTTTTGCGCGCGTTTGTTATCAGCTTTAAAGCGTGTGTAAGTTTTTGTGGCTAATGAGTAAGTGCCATATTTCTCTAAGATGTTTCTAATCTCTGTTTCACTCATAAGCCCTTCGTTGTTATAGCTTAAAAAGATGTATTTAAATCGTGCTTTTTTTATCAAATTTTCAAAAGCGTTTAAGATTTTAGCACGAGAGCAAAAAGATGATTTTTGATAGTTGGGCAAGCCGGTTTTTCCCTTTGGAATGAAAGGCTTGTAAGTGGCAATCGTGTTTAATAAATGGTAATTCGCTCCGTATTGTCTCGCATTATAAGGGGGGTCTAAATACAAAATATCCCCTGAAATTTTTTCAATCAAATCATTAGAATCTTGCTGATACACTTCGTTTGAATTTTTACTCAAATCAAAATGAGCGCTTTCTAATATTAGTTCTTTTGATGCGCTTCTTTTGAGCTGCTTTAAAAAAGCTCCATAAACCGAAGCGGTGTTAGCCACCCTGTCTGCACTCTCTAATAATGAAGCGAGCAAAAAGTAATAGGTGTTGCTATCAATACTTTGAGAAAGTTTGAGTTCTTCAATTTTTAAACGCATCGCATCAATTTTTTGAGCGTTTATTTCGCTAAAATACTGCCTTTTGCTCCCCCCTAAAGAATAATGCGAATAGATAAAGCCCTTTTCTAAAGTAACGCTATTGAGCATGTTAATAAGCTCTTCTTTATTAGGAATTTCTTTAGTGTTATAAATATAATTTTGATTCAGCACAAAGCTATAATACTCCAAATCATTAGAAATCACTTTTCTAACAGCTCGTTTAAACGCACGCCCCACAATGCCTGTGCCAGCGAATAAATCACAAAAAATAGCGTTAGAGAGATTGTTACCCACAACAGCGTGAATATTTTCTTTGATAAAAGCAATGAGCTTGTATTTAGAGCCGATGTAGTTCATTATTTTGTGCTGAAATAAATGTCGGTTAAAACCACTTAACCCAAATTTTATGTTTTCTAATAAATTTAAAACCTAATCAGATAATCTTAACCAAAAACCCACAAAGAGCTTTGGTTAATTACAGATGAAAGTTTATACGAATTCAATCGTAGCGAGTGTAGAAGCGTCCCCTCTTCTAAAAGTGGTGCGTTGGATTCTTGTGTAACCACCATTTCTTTGTGCGTATTTAGGTGCGATTTCAGTTACAAGCTTGTGAGTGGCTTCTTTGTTTTGCAAATATGCAAAAACATGGCGGTGCGCGTTAAAATCACCATTGCGAGCCACTGTAGTTAGTTTCTCAATATAACTGCGTAACTCTTTTGCCTTATAAATTCCGGTTTCAATTTTATTGTGTTCAATCAAAGCAATCGCTAAATTTTTTAACAATGCCTTTCTGTGTGAGCTTGTTCTACCAAGCTTACGGTATCCATGCCTATGTCTCATCAGTCGTTGCCTCCCTTATCTTCTAATTTTTCTAATCTTTTCTTTAAATTTTCTTTTTGTTCAGAGCTTAATTCTGTGCCTACAGGATAGCCTAAATCATTTAGTTTTTCTGCGATTTCATCATAGGACTTCTTGCCCATGTTTTTCACGCCTTTAAGCTCTTCTTCACTCATTAAAACGAGTTCGCCCACATACTTAATACCGATTTTATCCAAGCAATTAAAACATCTAGCACTCAAATTCATGGTTTCAATCTTAGCGCTCAAATCTTTAGAGTCATCTTTTTGTGTGTAATCATTTGAATAATCGGTATTAGTAATTGGATTCTCTCCAAAAACACCCAGCTGCTTACCCATAATCTTTACTGCAGATAAAAACGCTTCATAAGGGTCAATCTGCCCATCTGTTTCAATATTAAAAACGATTTTTTCATAGTTAGGGTCGCCCTCAACCAAAACATTTTCAATATCATAAACCACATTTTTAATCGGCGTGAAAGAACAATCTAAAGGCATGTAACTCTCAGGCATCAATTCTCTCACATTCTCACTTGGCACATAACCCATTCCCTTATAGATAATGAGTGAAAAATTCAATTGAGTGTCTTCATTGATCGTTGCTAAGGGCATTTCAGGATTCACTATCTCTACATGCTCAGAAACTAAATCTCTAGCCCTAAGCTCCATAGGTCCCTTAAAAGAATAATCCACTACAACTGACTGGTTCTCTTGAGAAGCATTCTCCTCTGCTAACGCCTTAGCTATAAAGCGAATGTTTTTTAAGTTCATTATAAAGAGAGATACATCTTCAGTTACCCCCCTTAATGAGTCAAACTCATGATGAACGCCTTCAATCTTCAAACCTATAGGGGCATATCCTACAGAGCTTAAAAGCAATAACCTTCTGATAGGATGAGCAAGTGTAACGGCATAGCCAAACTCAAATGGAGCTAGAGAAATCTTAACCCGATTATCCTCTTTCTCTAACACCTTGATTTCTGAAGGAATCAATGGTGCTGTTTTGATAAATTTCATGCTCTAACCCCTTACTTAGAATACAATTCTACAATTAGTCTTTCTTCAATAGGGATAACCACTTCTTCTCTTTCAGGGTAGCGAGTAAAGATACCATATTTCTTATCTTTTTCCACATCAATCCATGGAACAATTCCTGTTTGAGCGGTCAAATCCATAGCACGCACGACCTGTGGATTACTCTTAGTTTTTTCTATAATCTCAACCTTTTGCCCTGAACGCACGAAATAAGATGGAATATCCAAACGCTTACCATCTACGAGTACATGCCCATGTGTTACTAATTGTCTGGCGGAACTTCTAGTAGTAGCAAATCCCATGCGATAGACTACATTATCTAATCTTCTCTCAATCAAACGAATAAGATTTTCACCCGTATTGCCGTCCAAGCGGTTCGCTTCTGTAAAGATACTTCTAAATTGCTTCTCAGAGATTCCATACATCATTTTGGCTTTTTGCTTTTCTCTCAACTGCAAGCCGTAATCTGAAATCTTAGCACGCCTTTGTCCGTGCTGACCTGGTCCATAAGCTCTCTTGTCTAAAGCACTCTTTCCACTTAATCTTCTCTCGCCCTTTAAAGCTAAAGAAACCCCAAAACGCCTTTCTAATTTTTCTACTGCACCTCTATATCTTGCCATAAAACCTCCTTATACTCTTCTTCTTTTAGGCGGTCTGCAACCATTGTGGGGAAGCGGAGTAATGTCTTTAATCCAAAGCACTTTAATGCCTTCAGTTGCACCCACACTCTTAATAGCAGTTTCACGCCCACTACCTGGACCTTGAACCTTAATGCCTACCTCTTTAACGCCATGCTCTTTAGCCTTACTCAACGCACTTTCTACGGCTTGTTGAGCCGCATAAGGAGTGGATTTTTTAGAACCCTTAAATCCTAAACCGCCTGCAGTACTCCAGCAAATCACATTGCCCATTTCATCAGTTATAGTGATGTTTGTGTTATTAAAGGTTGCTGAAATATAAACAACCCCTCTAGCAATATTTTTTTTGACTACTTTCTTTTTAGTCGCTACATTTCTCTTAGCCATAAAATCATCATCTCCTTATTTGCTACTTGCTACCCACGGTTTTTTTCTTACCCTTACGAGTTCTAGCGTTATTTTTAGTGGTTTGACCCCTTACAGGAAGCCCCTTACGATGCCTAATACCACGATAACTTCCTAAGTCCATTAAAGATTTTATATCCATTTGAACTTTCTTACGCAAATCACCCTCTACCAAGTAGCTTTGCTGGATTTTCTTAGCAATACTAGATGCTTCATCTTCGCTCAATTCATGCACACGCTTATCAAAAGAAATGCCCACCGCTTCTAAAATTTCTCTGGAACTCTTAAGCCCAATCCCATAAATGTAGGTAAGGGCATACTCTACTCTCTTCTTTTTTGGTAAATCTACACCAGCAATCCTTGCCATGCTTTATCCTTGTCTTTGTTTGTGTTTAGGGGTAGCACAGATAACTCTGATAACGCCCCTTCTCTTAATAATTTTGCACTTATCGCACATCTTCTTCACTGATGGCCTGACTTTCATAATTTCGCTCCTTTGAAATAATTAGGCACTACTAAAAACTTTTATACTAACATATTTTAATTGAAATAACTCTTAAATTCACTTGTATCTAAAAGTTATCCGACCTTTGTCTAAACTATAGGGCGTAAGCTCTAGCTTGACCCTATCACCTAAAGAAATCCGAATATAGTGCATACGCATCTTTCCAGAAATCCTGCACAGCACTACATGCTTGTTGTCTAACTCCACCTTGAAAGTAGCGTTAGGCAACGCCTCAATCACTTTTCCATCAACTTCTATAACATCATCTCTTGCCATTAATGCTCCGTAAGAATCACTGCTTTATTGTCAATAATTGCGATAGTATGCTCATGATGGCTCGTATTGAGTCCATCTACTGAAACCACGCTCCACTTGTCCTCTAGTATTTTAGGCTCACCCTGTTTTTGACACACCATAGGCTCTAAACAAAATACCATGCCTTCTTTGATTTTAGGACCACTACTTGGCTTCACACCCTTTTCTAGGTAGTTAGGAATTTCAGGTTCTTCATGGGGTTTTCTACCAATGCCATGTCCACAAAACCCTTTCAAAGGCACAAAACCCCTTCCTACAATAGCACCCTCTAAAATTTGGCTCAACTCTTTAAAATGCATGCCCACTTCAATCAAACTAATGGCGTGCATTAGGGTATCCTTAGAGCAAGCGAGCAATTTCTCATCTTGTGAGCTTATCGCACCTACAGGAAGTGTAACGGCCGCATCGCCATAATAGCCATCAATCTCCACCCCCAAATCCAAACCTATAATATCGCCCTCTTGTAAAACATAATCAGTAGGAATACCATGAATTACAACCGCATTCAACGACATGCATACAGAATTAGGAAATCCATATAACCCCTTAAAGGCGGGTCTAGCTCCAAAAGATTTGATGAACTCTTCAGCCATTTTATCTAACTCTAAAAGTGAAACACCGGGTTTTACTTCTTGCTCCAAAAAAGCTAAGGTTTTAGCGGTAAGTTCTCCGGCTTTTCTTAGAGCTTTGATTTCTTTGGGGCTTTTAATAGAAATTGCCATTAAAAGCCTACCGCACTCAGAGTCTTATACTTACTCATATAAACCTGTGCCTCAATCTTCTTCATGGTATCAATTGCAACTTGAACCACAATCAACACTGCGGTGCCTCCAAAATAAAATGGCACACCCATAGCCTTCACTAAAATCCAAGGCACAGTAGAGATTAATGCCAAATACAATGAACCCCATAAAGTGAGCTTACTGGCTACAGAATTTAAAAACGATGAAGTTCCCTCTCCAGGTCTAAGTCCCGGAATATACCCGCCATTACGCCTCAAATTGTCCGCAATATCTTTAGAATTAAACACAATAGAAGAGTAAAAATAAGCAAAGAATATAATGAGCAAGAACATTAAAATATTATATGCATACCCTTGCGGACTTAAAAAATCCGCAATAGCTTGCAAGGTTTTATTACTTGTGGCTTGCTGTAAAATAGTAGAAGGAAATACCAGTAACGCTGAAGCAAAAATCGGCGGAATCACTCCGCTTAAATTTAACTTAATGGGAATGTAGTTCATGATGCGCTTATTTTGATTTTGCATAACCACTTTGCGTGCATAAGAAATAGGAATCCTTCGCTCTGCTAACTCCACATAGATGATAACAAACACGGTTGCTAAAATAATCAGCACAATACCAATCAGCATTAAGATATTGATAACGCCGGTATTGACAAGGTTAAATGTACCTGAAATCGCCGCCGGAATCCCTGAAACAATCCCCGCAAAAATAATGAGACTGATTCCATTACCCACGCCTCGTTGTGTGATTTGCTCTCCTATCCACATAAGCAACATCGTTCCTGTAAGCATAGAAAACGCTGAAACCACTATAAAGACTTGCATATCAATCATGATAGCCCCATTCGCTCCACCGCTAATGCTTCTCAAGCCAACTGAAACACTCACTGCTTGTATCAAAGTGATTAAAATGGTTAGATAGCGAACAATTTGCATGTATTTTTGCATGCCATCTCGCTCTTTCTTCATTTTAGCCAAGTTAGGAAAGGTGGCACTCAAAAGCTCCATAATAATGGAAGAAGTGATGTAGGGCATAATACCCAAAGAAATAATACTCAAGCGAGAAACCGCATTGCCACTAAACATGTTAAACAGCCCCAAGGCATTATTTGAATTGCTGTCAAAAAAGGCCTTAATCGCTGCCAAATCTACGCCGGGAATGGGAATATAAGCTAATACTCTGTAGAGAAATAAAAAACCTAAAGTGATGAGTATCTTACTAGCAATGGCTTTATTCATAATCTTACTTATCCTTATTTCTCTAATTTCAAATTAAGCTGGTAAGGCTGAAGCATTACTTCTGCCCGCTTGTTTTAATTCTCTCATCTTTAATTTTAGAAGCTAGTGTTTTTGCATCCTTACCGATTAACTTCACGCCTTCAATATAAAGGGGAAAATGATGGATTGAACGCAAACTTGAAAAAGTGATTTCTTCTAAACTCTTAATCGCTTCACATTTTTCTACATTGATAGAGTAGATGTAAGAATCCTTAGTCCTAAAACCTACTTTAGGTAAACGGCGTTGTAAAGGCTGCTGTCCGCCTTCAAAACCTCTTTTAGCTTTATAACCGGTTCTTGCTGTTTGACCTTTACCACCCCTTGTGGCGGTCTTTCCCATACCGCTTCCTTGACCACGACCCACGCGTTTGATTTTTTTAACGCTACCTTTAGCGGGTTTTAAATTTTCTAATCCCATTGAATAATCCTTCTCAACTATGCCTTGATTTTAGCTAGAGCGTCAAAAGTCGCACGCACAACATTATAGGGGTTATTTGAGCCTAAAGACTTGGTTAGGATATCCTTAATGCCTGCCAATTCAATAATAGGGCGTGTTGAACCACCAGCAATAACTCCTGTTCCTTCACTTGCAGGTTTCAATAAAATACGACTCGCATTGTATTTGTGCTCAATATCGTGGGCGATGGTTGTTCCCTTGATAGTTACATGAATAAGGTTTTTAAACGCATCATCTACCGCTTTTTTAATGGCATCAGGAACTTCTTTAGCCTTACCCAAACCAAACCCTACAAGCCCATTCTTATTGCCTACAACCACCAAAGCGTTGAAACGAAATCTTCTACCACCCTTAACCACTTTGGTTACACGACCAATATTAACAACGACTTCTTGAAACTCTTCTCTATTAATCTCTTCCATACCTTTCCTTTCTGTCATAGAGCGATTCCATTCTCTCTCAAGCTTTCAGCAAACGCCGCTACCACACCATGATAGAGATAGCCATTCCTATCATAAACTGCTCGCTCAATCCCCGCTTTTTTTAGCTCTTCAGCAAAGAGAGTGCCTAATTTTTTAGCATCTTCTTGCGTGTTCTTAAAGCCCATTTTTCTGCCATCAATGTGTGCTATCGTGCTTTGTTTAGCATCATCAATCGCTTGAGCATAGAAGTAGCGATTTGAACGAAAAACGCTCACTCTTGGTCTTAACGCATCGCCAAAGAGCTTGCTCTTAATTCTTAACTTCCTACGCTCTCTTAAGGCTTTCTTTTTATATAATGCTTTCGCGTTCATCACTTCACCTTACCTATTTTTTAGCTGTTTTACCAGCTTTTCTAATAATGACTTCATCGCTATATTTCACACCCTTGCCCTTGTATGGCTCTGGGGGTCTAAAGCTTCTAATCTCAGCGGCAACTTGCCCTACTTTTTGCTTATCGCTTCCCTTGATAGTGATAGTGTTCTTTTCTACCACCATTTCAATCCCTTCTGGAATAGGATATTTAACAGGGTGGCTAAAACCTAAGCTTAAATCCAAAGTTTTATTACTTAAAGCTACCTTGTAACCCACGCCATTCACTTCCAAAGTCTTAGAAAAACCGGTGCTTAATCCAATAACAATATTATTCGCTAAAGCCCCATAAGTTCCCCAATAAGCCCTAGATTGTGCGTCTTCGCCTACAGGCTGAAAGCTTAGTTGATTGTTTTCAAGCACAATCTTCACTCTGTTATGAGTTTCTAATTCTTGCTTTTCCTTGCTGTTTTTAAAAAGAAGCTTGCTTCCTTCAACGCTCGCTTGCACAGAGCTTGGAATTTCAATGATTCTTTTTCCAATTCTTGACATCTCTTATCCTTTACCAAATGCTACAAAGCACTTCGCCACCGACATTTTGTCTGTAAGCTTCTTCGTTAGTAATCACGCCCTTAGAAGTGCTTACCACAATCACGCCATAACCATTTTTAAAGCGTTTTAACTCACTCTTTTGCTTATACACACGACGACCGGGCTTACTCAAACGCTTCACTTCGCTAATCTTTGAATGCCCTTTTTCATCATAAGCTAATTGCACATAAATAGATTGCTTCTTGTATTTATCTTTAATATTAAAGTCTTTAATAAAACCTTTTTCTTTAAAAATTTCTAAAATAGAAACCACAATCTTTGCATAATAAAGCTGTGTAACTTCTAAGCGACGCATAGAAGCGTTTCTCAAACGAGTTAATGAGTCTGCAATTATATCATTTACCATATCTTATCCTTACCAACTAGCCTTTCTTAAGCCCGGGATTAGCCCCTCATTGCCCATCTTTCTAAGGCATACTCTACAAAGTCCAAAATCTCTATAAACAGAATGCGGTCTGCCACAAATCCTGCATCTAGTGTAGGCTCTTACCTCAAATTTTGGTTTTCTCTGAGCCTTTGCTATCATTGATTTTTTAGCCATATTCTTAATCCCTTATCTTACTTTTGCAAAAGGCAATCCAAGCAACTCTAATAACTTGAACGCTTCTTTGTCGCTGTCTGTAGAAGTTACCATAGTGATATTCATTCCATGACTTACCATAATATCATCATAAACCACTTCTGGAAAAATCAATTGCTCATTGATACCAAAGGTATAGTTCCCACGCCCATCAAAACCATTTCGTGAAATCCCTCTAAAGTCTTTCACTCTGGGTAAAGAAATCACAATAAGCTTTTCTAAGAAATTATACATGCGCTTATTTCTTAAAGTAACCTTCGCACCTACAGCCATACCTTCTCTAATCTTAAACCCTGCAACAGATTTTTTCGCCTTAGTGATAACGGCTTTTTGCCCTGCAATCAAAGAAATCGTTTGTGCGATATTTTGCATGATTTTCATATCTTTTGAATGCGACCCAGCACCCACACTAATAACGATTTTTTCTAGCTTAGGTAAAAGCATAGGATTTTTTATGTCTAATTCTTGAGCGAGTTTTGCTCTCACTTCATCTTGATAAAATTGTTTCAAACCAAACATGCATCTAACTCCTTATGCTTTCTTCACATTAGAAATGTGCATAGGCTTTTCTTTTTGGATAAAGCCCCCTTTAGGGTTATCATCAGTAGGCTTAATCGCTTTTTTCACCACCTTACACCCTTCTACAATCACTTCAGAAGTCTTAGGAAATACCGCTAAAACCTTAGCAACCTTACCTTTATCGTCTCCTGCAATGATTTTAACCATGTCATTCTTTTTAATCTTGCATTTCATTATAAAACCTCCGGTGCTAGAGAAATAATTTTCATAAAATTAGCATAACGCACTTCTCTGCTCACTGGTCCAAAAATCCTTGTGCCAATAGGGTCTTTTTTAGCATCTAAGATAACAGCTGCATTATCATCAAAACGCACCAAAGAACCATTTTTTCTTTGAATTTCTTTCTTAGTTCTAACAATAACTGCTTTTACCACCTGACCACGCTTAACCTTGCCATTAGGAATAGCCTTCTTCACAGAAGCTACAATCACGCTACCTACGCTCGCATAACGCTTATGACTCCCACCTAATACCTTAATACACATGATTTCTTTAGCACCGCTATTGTCTGCTACGCTTAATCTTGTAAAACTTTGTATCATGCCTTATACTCCCACTACTAAAATTTCTTTGAGCGTAAAAGACTTAGTTTTAGAAATCGGTTTGCACTCAATCGCACTCACAAAATCCCCTACTTTCACTTGATTGTCTTGGTCATGGATAGTGTATTTCTTAAACTTCTTAACAATCTTTCGGTATTTTTCATGCACCACTTTTCTTTCTACAAGAATAACGGCACTTCTCTCAGCTGACTTGCTGATAACCTTGCCTTGCACTAGCCTTTTATGTGGCTCTTTAGTATTCATAACTTCTACCCTTTTTTACTAAACATTTGAAGAATGATGTGCATTAATGGCGGTATTAATGCGAGCAATATTTCTTCTAGCTTTCTTAATCTCATTAGGATTACTCAATTGCATAGCCTTTAGCTTAATGCGTAACTCAAAAAGTTCTGCTTTCTTAGCATGCAACAATTCTTTTAATTCCGTAATACTCTTATCTTTCAACTCAGTATATTTCATTTTCGCTCTCACAAGTTACAATTTTAGTTTTAAAAGGAAGTTTACTCTGAGCTAATGCTAAAGCTTCTCTAGCTAGTCCTTCTTCAATACCTAACATTTCATAAACGATTCTACCGGGCTTAATATTCATCACCCATTTTTCTACAGAACCCTTACCTTTACCCATTCTGGTCTCTAAAGGTTTAGCAGTTAAAGGCTTGTCTGGGAATACCCTAATCCATACCTTGCCCGCTCTTTTAATGTGTCTGGTCATAGCCACCCTTGCAGATTCAATTTGTCTTGAGTCAATGCGCCCATGCTCTATAGCTTTAATCGCAATATCTCCAAACGCAATGGAATTGCCACGATAGGCCTTACCACGATTGCGTCCTTTCATTTGCTTTCTATATTTTGTTCTTTTTGGCATTAACATAATTATTGCCTCCCTCTTCTACTTCTTCTAGGCTCTCTTTCTTCTCTAGCATCTTCTTTCTTTTCAAATTGAATGCCTTTTTGTAAAACTTCCCCTTTGAAAATCCATACTTTTACGCCAATAATACCATATACAGTCATCGCTTCTGCAAAGCCATAATCAATCTTAGCCCTTAAAGTATGTAATGGCACGCGTCCTTCCATATACCATTCTGTGCGAGCGATTTCAGCCCCTGCTAAACGACCAGAAACACGCACTTTAACACCTTTAGCACCAGATTTTAATGCCCCTTGCATAACCTTTTTCATCGCACGGCGGAAAGCCACCCTTTTTTCTAATTGAGTCGCTACATTTTCTGCTGCTAATTGAGCATTAGCTTGTGGGCGTTTGACTTCTTTAATATTAATAGAAACTTCTTTTTTAATGAGCTTTTTTAAGCCTTCTTTGACTTTTTCAATATCCACGCCTTTTTTTCCGATGATAAGCCCCGGACGAGCCGCAACCACCGTAACACGCAATTTTTTAGCCGCTCTTTCAATCACAATTTCGCTCACACCCGCATAATAAAGCTCTTTTTTAAGAAATTTTCTAATCTTGTTGTCTTCATCAATATTGCTTGGAGCTGTGCGAGCGTTAGGAAACCATCTAGAAGTCCAATTCCTATTAATACCTAATCTTAAACCTATCGGATTAACTTTTTGTCCCATGCCCTACTTACCTTCTGCTTTATTTTTTTTGTGGCTTTTAGAAGATTTCATTTCTTTCCCTTCTGCTACTTCTACCAATACATGAGATGTTGGTTTTCTAATTGCTGTGGCTCTACCCTTAGCTCTTGGCATGGAGCGTCTAAGCACAGGACCTGCATCCACTCTACAAGAAACAATCATAGCACTCTTAGCATCTAAAGAGCCATTAGCTATTGCAGAAGCAACCACCTTTGAAAGCACTCTAGCGGCCTTATTAGGCGTAAATTCTAAACTAGCAATCGCTAATTCTGCATTCATGCCCTGAATTTGTCTTGCAATCAATCTTGCTTTAGTAGGAGATAACCGCACAAATCTTAATAACGCTTTGCTCATTTCTTCCCCTTACTTACCAATCTTTTTTTGGACACTGCCCTTGTGTCCCTTAAAGGTTCTTGTAGGAGCAAATTCTCCCAGCTTGTAACCCACATGGTTTTCTGTGATATATACAGGAACAAAGACTCTTCCGTTATGCACATTATAGGTAAAACCAATCATCTCAGGCAAAATGGTGCTTCTTCTAGACCATGTTTTAATAGGACGATTATCCTTGCCCTCTTTTGCCTTAAGCGTTTTCTTCATCAAGTGGTCGTCTATAAAAGGACCTTTCTTAATTGACCTAGCCATTCTTTAACCCTTTATTTATGTTTCTTTCTAGAAATGATGAGCTTATCACTAGCTTTTTTTCTTCTAGTCTTATAGCCCTTAGCTGGAATACCCCAAGGCGATACAGGATGACCGCTCGTCCCTGTTTTACCTTCACCACCACCATGCGGGTGATCTACTGGGTTCATCGCACTACCACGAGTTTGTGGGCGAATCCCTCTATGGCGGTTACGCCCTGCCTTACCAATAGAAACATTGATAAAATCCTCATTCCCTACCACGCCAATAGTCGCCATGCACTCACTCAAAATATAACGCATTTCAGAACTTGGCATTCTGAGAATAGTGTATTTGCTTTCTCTACCCATAATTTGAGCACTCATGCCCGCACTTCTTGCTAGCTGTCCACCAGCTCCAGGATGCATTTCAATATTATGCACCACGGTTCCAATAGGAATATTTTTCAGCTTCATTGCAAAGCCTACTTTAATATCTAAGCCGCCTTCAGCAGCAATAATGCTATCCCCTACCTTTAGTCCACTTGGCTGTAAAATGTAGCGCTTATCCCCATCAGGATAAACTACCAATGCGATGCGTGAATTTCTATAAGGGTCGTATTCAATCGCAGAAACTTTTCCCTCAATATTGTATTTATTGCGTTTAAAATCAATAATGCGGTAGAGTTTTTTAGCCCCACGCTCTTTATGGCGGCTAGTAATGCGCCCATTATTGTTTCTACCCGCTGTTGCTTTAAGCTTAGTTAGTAAGCCTCTAACACTACTTTTTGCTGTAATGTCTTTAGAATCCAATACAGACATAAAGCGTCTGCTTGGTGTGTAGGGCTTATAAGTTTTAATCGCCATAGCACTTTCTCCTTTCTACTAAGCGCCAAGGGCGGCAATGCTGGCGCCCTCTGGAACTTTCACATAAAATTTCTTAAACGACTTTCTTTGCCCAAGCTTGCCTCTAAAACGCTTGACTTTACCCTCTTGCTTCAAAGAATTGATTTTTAAAGGCTCAAAGCCAAAGTAAGTTTTAAACACTTCCTTGAGTTGGTTTTTAGTAACATTTTGAGCTGTTTGAACTACTAAAACACCTTTTTCTTGCAATCCTAATGACTTTTCAGTGTAAAGAATTGACTTTATATCCATGATGTCTGCCATTTTTTACTCCTCTGTCTTATCTTGCACAACATGCTGAAAAGCTGCTTCTTCCATAACCACAGAGCTAAACGCCGCTAAAAGATAAGCATTTAACTCGCAAACATCAATAATAAGACACTTCTTAAGGTTACTAAAAGCTAACTCAGTGTATTCGTCCATATTCATGCACACAAATAAAGTATCTCGCTGCTCTAAAGCTTGAAACATTTTGCTAGCTTCTTTAGTTAAATGTTTTCTTTTATTATCTTCAACCACGCCTTCTATAGCGATTTTTTCCACAAGAAAAAGCTTGTTAGCTTGTGCTTTTTCTTCTAAAGCGTATTCCAAAGCTAGACGCTTTTGTTTCTTGTTGATTTTAAGATTGTAATTGCGGTTATTTGTAGCCCCATGAGATACACCCCCGCCTACAAATACAGGCGAAGTGATACTTCCTGCTCTAGCTCTTCCGCCCCCTTTTTGTGCCCAAGGCTTTCTACCACCTCCGCTGACCTCAGAGCGGTTTTTACTCTTAGCGGTATTTGCACGCATAGAAGATAAATAGTGCTTTACATATAGATAGAGATTATGGCTGTTGATATTCTCATATCTTTTAGGTAATTCAACATTACCCTTTTCTTTCAAATGGCTGTCTAAAACGATGGCCTTACTCATATCAAACCCTTTATATTATATATTCAATTATGGTTTTATAACGCTCTAATGCGTCCATAAGCACCAGAAAAACCGGCTACTGAACCCTTTAGCACTAATACCATGCTTTCTTTATCAAAAGAAACAACCTCGTTTTGACAAGTTACTAGCTCATTGCCATAATGCCCTGCCATTTTCCTACCCTTTTGCACTCTTCCTGGCCATTCTCTATTACCGATAGAACCGGGGCGGCGATGGAAACGGCTACCATGAGCTGCAGGACCACCTTGGAAATTCCAACGCTTCATGACCCCTGCAAAACCTCGCCCCTTAGTCTTAAAGCTCGCCTTAACTCTCTTAAGTGTTTCCAAAACGCTTACATCTAAGTCGCCAAGCTCTTGCTGATGAGTTGCTTTTAAGGTAGCGAAGTGGTTAAACTCTTTGCTGAGCTGGTATTTCTTTTGCTGACCCTCAATCGCCTTATTATGTTTCTTATGCATCGCATAGGCTACTAAAGCTTTTCCATTTTCTAGCTGGCACACCTTAGCTTGTAAAACTTTAAGCAAAGTTACAGGCGTGCTGTTAGCATCAATGGTGCGGCTCATGCCTATCTTTTGAACTAAAAATTCCATATTCTAACCCTTATTTTATTAGTCTCAATGCGTTCAAACTACTTAGTTTCCATAGAAGTAACTTCTACATCTACTTCTGGAGCTAAGTCTAACTTCATCAAGCTATCTACGGTTTCTGGGGTGGCCGAAATAATATCAATCAATCGGCTATAAACCCTAATCTCAAACTGCTCTCTTGAATCCTTGTTGATGTGTGGAGAGCGTAAAACGGTGTAACGCTTGTTCTTAGTCGGTAAAGGAATAGGCCCTCTAATTTCAGAACCTGAACGCTTTACTGCTTCCACAATAGCCACAACGGAGCGGTCCAACACCCTATGGTCATAAGCTTTGAGCTTCAACCTGATTTTTTCCATAAAAAACTCTCCTAAAAGAACTCGTTTCATTCACTTGTAGAACCGAACAAAACAATAAAATAAAAACTAAAATACTACTAAAAATGCGTAGTTTAGTCAATAATTTTTGCGATTTTTAGGCACTTTTTGGGGATTTTTACTTCCTTTTTATAAGGAAATATGGCATGCTTTTGAAATTCAATCTAGTTAAAAGGAAGTTTTATGCCCCTTTCTTGCTTGCACCCTTTTGGACCTTTTGAAACCCCTAATGAACCTAACTTAAACAATCCGCTTTTAGATTCTCATTTGAGCGATAAAATCTGTCTTTTAGGTCCTATAAAATCCGGCAAAACTTCGTTTGCTCTCAAACTAGCTAAAAGCTTTAAAAACCCTGTATACATAGATTATGATGATATGCGTTTAAATAAAGATATTCTCAGCTCATGGCTATTAAAATGGCATTTAGAAAAGAAAATGGACTTACTTATTTTAGACAATGTAGAGCCATTAGATTTTAGCCTACCAAAACTTCCTAAAATCATTCTCATTCCCAGCCATTTAAGCCCCATAGTGCCACAAGATTTTAGCCCATGTTACACGCTGGGGCTGAGCTTCAAAGAATATGGCGTTTTTTTCAAATCTAATATTCCTAAAAACACTCTCTTTAACCGCTTTTTAAGAGACGGCAACTCTTTGGATTTACTTTTTTCTGAAAATGAAAAAGAAAAAATTCTCAAAAAACAAAAGAATATTAAACTGGTATTTCAAACCTATGCCCCCCTAATGGCTAAAATATGTGCTTACCAAGCTCGGTTTGTCAGTGCCTTTTATCTCTATACGCAATTCAAAAAAGAACTTAAAATCTCTAAAGACACCCTTTACAAATTTTTACACACACTAGAAAAACAACACACCATTTTTTTAGTCAATAGTTTTGAAAGCAATAAAACCAAATTGTATTTATGCGATTTCGCTTTGCCCTATAGCTTGACTTCTAGCCCATCGCTTTTAAGCATTTTTGAAAACATGGTTTTTTTAGAGCTTTACAAACAGCTCCCCACTCATACAATTCACTCCCATGATAACGGAATCTTTATATTGTGTGAAAACGCTACAAAGAAACTCGCTCTCATCGCCCATGCTTTCCCTACGCAAAGCTTTTTAGAAAAACAGCTTGCATGGTGCAATCAGCATGGATTTTCAAAAATCATTGTCGTTTCTATCAACGCCCATACTTTACCTGTAGTGGCTAATGACTCTTACAAACACCTTAATTTTATTGATTTTTCTTTGAATGTTAAATCCATTTTGATATAATCTATATCTATATCTATATCTATATCTATATCTATATCTATATCTATATCTATATCTATATCTATATCTATATCTATATTAAATTATTACTACTAAATTTTTTATATTATTAAATTATTTTATTTTAATTTAAGCTAACTCTCTATAAACTTTGGCTTCCACTTTTAGCGGTTTGTGAGAATAGAAATACAAGTATCACTTACTATATCGGCAAAAGTGGAAATATTTTCTGTATTTGAAAGGAATTTATCATGAAAATATTAAAAACCTTAAGCTTATATGCTTTTTTGTTTTTAGGACTTTTAAGTCATAGTGCGAACGCTGAAAAAATGCGAGACATCGCAAACTATCCCCACTGGCTCAAACTCAATCTCTTTGAACTAGATAATCCTCGCAACCAATATGTAGGTTCAGCCTTAATAAATGATGACAGGCACGATTTCTACGCTAGTTTCATCTCCCATGACAATAAGCTACCTCCCGTTAAAAACGCCGAGAGAATCGCCCTTGTAAGAGCCAAGTTAAACGCCTACAGCTCTTTAGAGGCCATTTTAATCGCTAAGAGAATGCGAGAACATATTTATGCAATCCTAGAACCTAAGGACAGAAACATTAACAGCTTGTTTAAAATTGTTAATTTTTTGGTGTCTAAGTCTATTTTAGCTAAAGAATTTGTTGATACAGCCAACCGTCGTGTGTATATTATGGTGCAATTCCCCTTCGTTGCCCCCGAGGAGCTTGGTGCCTACTTTAAGGGGCAAGACATAGAACTTTCTTTCAGCACCGCCAAAGCCGTAAGCGTGATGCTAAACAAGACTTTGTTCAACATCTAAGCTTTTAATCACAAAGCTACGCCGATGAAAGGGCGTAGCTCCTAGCTTAGCTATCGCTTCTATATGCTTTTTAGTCCCATAACCACAATTTTTATCCCAGCCGTATTCTTTAAACAAGGCGTGCAATTCTAACATTTCCCTATCTTTAGAAGCTTTTGCCAAAATAGAAGCCATAGAAATTTGAATGATTTTATCATCACCTTTAATGATTGTTTGTAAGTTAGGGTACTTTTGATTGAGACCAAATGCCGTATTGCCATCTATGTAAATATCTTTAGCATAAGAACTTAAATTTTCTAAAATTTCTTGCATGGATTTTTTTAGACACACGCCTAAACCCCAACTATCAATTTCATCCGCACTTTTTGTAGCGATATAGAATTTCACATCATCACACGATTTAATTTTTTCTTCTAAAAGAAAGCGTTTCTTTTGAGTGAGTTTCTTGCTGTCTTTGACACCCATTTTTAAAAATTCTAACGCTATCTCTTCTTCGCACACCACTCCAGCTACAAAAAGCGAACCGGCCAAACACCCCCTACCTGCTTCATCAATGCCTAAGGTCATTCTGACTAAAACCTTTTGCTATCACTTATTATTAAAATCCAACCCCCCCCTATTGCTCTACGCCTTAGGTCCTATCATTTTTTCAGGCACAACAAATTTATCAAAATCCTCCGCACTCAATAGATTTAACTCCACAGCGCTTTCTTTTAAAGAAATGCCTTTTTTGTGGGCGTTTTTAGCAATTTTGGCGGCGTTTTCATAGCCCACATGCGGATTTAGAGCGGTTACTAGCATTAAAGAATGGTGCAAGTAATAATCTATCTTTTCAATATTAGGTTCAATGCCGCTCGCACAATGGGCATTAAAACTCTCCATACTATCTGCTAATAGCCTTAGGCTTTGCAAAAAATTATAAATAATCACCGGTTTAAAAACATTCAACTCAAAATTACCTTGACTAGCAGCAATACCAATAGCAGTGTCATTACCCATAACTTGCACGGCTACCATAGTCATGGCTTCACATTGTGTAGGATTAACTTTGCCAGGCATTATAGAACTCCCTGGCTCATTTTCAGGGATATTCAATTCGCCCAAACCACAGCGTGGCCCACTAGCAAGCCACCTAATATCATTAGCGATTTTCATTAAGTTTGCAGCTAGTGCCTTAAAAGCCCCATGGGCGTAAGTGAGTGCGTCATGGCTAGTGAGTGCGTGGAATTTATTAGGAGCTGAGATAAATTTTACACCTGTAAATTGTGTAAGCTCTTCAGCCACTTTTTCACTCAACTCAAGATGTGCGTTTAGCCCCGTGCCTACCGCTGTGCCACCTATGGCTAATTCTCTTAAATGCTCCAAACTCTCTAAAATCTGGGATTTGTTATGCTCTAGCATGCTCACATAACCGCTAAATTCTTGCCCCAAAGTCAAAGGCGTAGCGTCTTGTAAATGCGTGCGCCCAATTTTAACAATCTCTTTAAATTCTTTGCTCTTTTCTTTGAAAGTTTTTAATAAATTCTCTAAACTAGGAAGTAATTTATTGGTGATTTCTAACACGCTCACAATATGCATGGCTGTTGGAAAAGTGTCGTTTGAGCTTTGAGACATATTTACATCATCATTAGGGTGAATGAGTTTTTTCTCTCTAAAATTACCCCCTAAAATCTCAGTGGCTTTATTAGCTATGACTTCATTTAAGTTCATATTAGTTTGTGTGCCAGAACCCGTTTGCCATATAGCTAGTGGGAATTCGCCACACAATTCGCCTTTCAAAATACACTCACACGCTTTAACAATGGCTTGTGATTTTTCTTCGCTTAATTTTCCTAGCTTGTGGTTAACTACCGCTAGACTTCTTTTAAGCTTTGCAAACGCTCCGATTAATTCTTTTGGCATTTTCTCTGTGCCGATTTTAAAGTTTTCAAAACTTCGTTGCGTTTGAGCCCCCCAATACTTGCTGTCATCTACTTTGACTTCGCCCATAGTGTCATGTTCAATTCTAAATTGCATGCTAATCCTTTGAATTTGATTTGTAAAAACCACAACAAGATAGCATAAACTCTTATACCTTCTCCTTATAAAGCACAATTTTTTTCAACTTCTTTAAAATAGACCGCACTAGGATTAATATAAATATTGGTGAAATGAAACCAAAAAGCGCTTTCATAGGTGTTGGGACTGCGTAAGATTCTACAATGAAATCCAATAGAAAAATCTTCAAAAGGCAAAGCATGTTTGATAACACAAGCTAGAATTTCAGCCCTAACTTTTAATTGCATCACTCTAAAATTTTCTTTTTCTTTTAAGGGGATTTCATTAGGTTCTAAAACCCTAAAATTTTGAGTGTCAAAATTAGCCTCAACACATGCACCTACCACTACACTAAAATCATCGTTAGTAGGTATAAAAGTAACGATTTGCTTGTCAAAATATTGAGCGTTTTTTAGATATTCTATTAAGGCATGAGAGTCATATTGATAATATTTTTTATATAAATCAATGTAAAATTCTGGCTCAAAATCTTTGATAAAACTTGTTTTTAAGAGGGTTTTAATTAAATCTTTGCCCTTAAAAGAAAGTTTGGTAGCATTATTTGGCTCAATATAGGCAATATTATTTTTCTCACACAAACTTTCATAATCTTTAGGAGCGTTTTTAACATTGTATTCTTTAATAAAGCTGTCTCTCTTAGCCTCTTCGCTAAACATGCCTGCATAGGGCATATAAAATTTTGGCATAGTAACTTGCATCATCTTAGCTACATGATTTTTTAACTGCATTCTAGTTTGAGCGCTAATTTTTTGCTTTTCTTCTAAAGAGTAGTTATCAAAGCATAAGGGAAACCCGCTTGAGCCACTCGCAAAGGAAGTGGCTAACATGGTAATATCTTTAGGCAATACATAATGGTTTAAAAAATTACTATCCACAGAAAGTAAGACTTCATGGTTGTCTAAACATAGATACAACCCACTATCATCTCTAAAATCTCCTGATTTTAAAATGCTGACTTGAATTTTAGAGTCAAGTGAGATAATTTTTTTAAAATCAAGAGCATGGATATTGTTAAATCCAAGCCCCCTTAAGGAGTTTTCTACACTTTTGGATTCAAAATTAGGGATAATGAACGGCTTGTCTTTAGGCACAAGTGCTAGAGTTTGAGCATTTAAATGGTCTGGGTGGTTGTGTGAAATATAAATAAAATCTGCACTCTTTAAATGCTTTATAGCTTCTTTGGTGCTAGGTTCTTTATGCCACCACCCACCTAAAAAGCAAGGTCCTATTAGCCATGGGTCAGTGATAATTTTCACTCCATTACACTCAAAAAACAAGCTTGCATGGTTTAAATACTCACAAGAAAACTCGCCTTTTTCAGTCCCTTTGAATGGATTTTTTAAATGTGAAATTTTAGAAACGCTCAAAATATTATTTTTAATGGTGTAATTGCTTAAAGGGGCTTTTTTGATGCCATTTTGATAAGTTAAAGTTCTAATATCTAATTTCCAAGAGTGGCTAGGACAAGTTAAAATAGGGTCTTTTAAAATCGTAGCTTGCAATAAAGAAGTTTCTTTAAATTCAACCTCTTTGGAACACAAGCACCCTCCCATATGCTCACATACACTATCAATAAGCCACTCAATTTGTGAATTTTTGTATTTGGCATAAAATAAAATTTTACTTTTATCGCTTAGTGCCACAATTGCTTCATCTAATGGGGGGGGGGGGTAAAAGATAGCTGTCGTAAATCTCTTCTTCTAAAAATTTACCTAAAACTTCCATGTTCTAATCCTTTCTCTTAAAATAAAGCCATTTTATCAAAAAATGACTTCCACAATTTTTACACAAAAGACAACTACAATTCACACACAACAAGGTTTTCCTTGTAATCTTATTTTATAAAGGTAGAGCGATGAAAAAGTTAGCCACTTTATTTTTAGCAAGTTTATTGAGTGTTGCTAGTTTAAGTGCATGGGAGCAGACCATTCAAACAAGTGATTTAGAAATCAAAATGAAATCTGTAGGTAACCCCACTAAAGGCGATAATACCTTTATCCTAACCCCTACTCTTAATGACAAAGCCTTAGAAAAAGCTACCATTAGGGTGCAATTTATTATGCCTGAAATGTCCGGTATGCCAGCAATGAAAGAAACGGCGCAAATTAGTGAGAAAAACGGCACTTATGAAGCTAAGGCTAATCTCTCTATGAATGGGACATGGCAAGTGAGAGTGGATATTAAATCCAAAGAAGGCAAAACTTATCGCGCAAAAACTAGCATAGATTTGTAAGGATATAAAATGCACACGCTATCTTTCAAAGGAGGCGTGTTGATACGCCTTTTAACAGCCTTTTTACTTCTTTTTAGTTTGGGTTTTACAAAAAATTTAGAGATTCAATCTTTTGTTGCTAAATACCTTTCTAAAAATCAAAAAATTCAAAGCTTACAAGAGCAAATTGATGCCTTAAGCTCTAAAGCAAAGGTAGCAAGCAAATGGGATAACCCCATTTTGTATCTAGGCTATAACAATGCTAGTGTGAGCGACTTTTTTAGGCTTGATAGCACCCTAATGCAAAACATGAGTTTAGGACTATCTCAAAAAGTGGATTTAAATGGCAAAAAATTCACGCAATCCAAAATCATCAATTTAGAAAAACAAAAAAAGATATTAGAACTTAAAAAAACCAAGCAACAATTAGCGATTGATTTGATGATAAATGGCATTGAAAATTATAAAAATCAAAAAGAAATTGAACTTTTAAACACAGCGATTAAAAATTTAGAAAACACCCTTTATAAAGCCAACAACTCTAGCTCGCCCAATCTTGTAGCGATTGCTAAATTAGAAATCTTAAAATCACAATTAGAAATTAAAAAGAATAATTTAGAAGACGCCTTATCTAATAGCCATTATGTGATGAGCGAATTGACCTTTAAAGAAAACGAGCTTTTAAGCATAGCCCCTAAAGACTTTGAACTCAATAAAGAACAAGAGATGCAAAAAATCAATAGCACCAACTACGATATTGCTATGGCTAAAATTGATGAAGAAAAATCACAAAAGGACATTACGCTCGCTAAAAAAAGTTTTTTTGAAGATGTGAATGTAACTGGGGCGTATTATTTTCGTAGCCAACGCTACTATAATTTTGATATGTTTAGCATTTCTTTAGCCATTCCCTTACCCATTTATGGTAAGCAAGCTAAATTAGTAGAGCAAAAGAAAAAAGAAAATCTAGCCTCTAAAAGCGAAGTAGAAAACGCTAAAAACCGCACACACCATTTAGCTCTAAAGCTCATCAAAAAAATTGAAACTTTGCAAAAAAACTTGCAAGCGATTAATAAAATCTTAAAAGCTAATGAAAAAATCGTTCAAATTTATGCGTCCGATTTAAAATCTAGCAATGATTACAACGCCTATTACAATTCATTTAACGACAAAATTAACATTGAAATCACCCATCTTGAAACCCTAAGTGCGTTGAACACCACTTTTTTAAACCTACAAAACCTTAAAGGATTAGAATGAAACCCTCTATCATTTTAGCACTAGCCCTTGTATTATTCCCTTTGCAAGCTAATGAAAACAAAGCAAAGCAAGAGCCTAAAAGCCAAACCCATTTTAATATTGCTACAACCAAAGTAGTAGAAAAAGAGTTTGCAGAGAGCAGGCGTTATTATGCAGTTTTAGAGCCTAATGAAACGCTGATTTTTTCTCAAACCGTGCGTTTTGATGGCTATGTAGAAAAACTTTATACAAATAAGACTTACACCCCCATTAAAAAAGGCGATAAATTACTCAGCGTGTATGCACCAGAGTTAGTGAGCGTTCAAAGTGAGTTGCTATCATCATTGAAATTCAACCAGCAAGTAGATGCGATTAAAGAAAAATTACGCTTACTAGGCTTAGAAAACTCTAGCATTGAAAAGGTGATTAGCACCCATAAAGTCCAAAACGAAATCAATATTTATTCTCGTTTCAATGGTATTATTTTTAGAAAAAGCAAGGATTTAAATGAGGGTAGCTTTATCAAAAAAGGGCAAGAGCTTTTTCAAATCATAGATTTAACTAAACTATGGGCGATTGCTAAAGTCAATCAAGAAGATTTGGAGTTCTTAAAAGGCGTTACTAAGGCTACCTTATTTGTAGAAGGAGTTAAAAACAAACAAGAAATCACGCTTGAAAATATCAACCCTATTGTCAATGAAAAAGACAAAATGCTAGAGGCTCGTTTCAATGTGCCTAATACCAAACTACTCTACTACCCTAACATGTTCGCTCAGGTAGAAATCTTTCAAAAAGCTAGAAAAATGAAAATCCTACCTAAAGAGGCGGTGCTGATTAAAGAGGGTAAGGCGATTGTGTTTAAAAAAGATGATTTTGGCTTAACTCCCCTAGAGATTAAAGCCACTCGTCTAAGTGATGGAAGTTATGAAATTTTAGAAGGTTTAGAAGTGGGCGAAGAAGTCGCTAATAACGCTTTATTTGTGCTAGATGCGGACGCTCAAAATAATGGGGACTACTAAAAATGATAGAAAAAATCATTGATTTAAGCGTTAAGAACAAGCTTATAACAACTCTAGCTACTTTACTGATTTTTTTAGGCTCTATGTGGGCGATTAAAAGCGTGCGTTTAGACGCTTTGCCGGATTTAAGTCCCGCACAAGTGGTCGTGCAAATCACCTACCCTAACCAAAGCCCAAAGATTGTGCAAGAGCAAGTTACCTACCCCCTAGTCTCTACTTTTATGAGTATTGCTAATATTGACACGGTTAGGGGCATTTCTAGCTATGAAAGCGGGCTAATTTACATCATTTTTAAAGATGGCGTAGATTTATATTGGGCAAGAGATAGGGTCTTAGAGCAGTTAAACAGAGTAGGCAACTTGCCTAAAGACGCTAAAGTAGAAATAGGAAGTGATTCCACTTCTATTGGTTGGGCGTATCAATACGCTTTAAGTAGTGAGAACAAAAATTTAAGCGATTTGAAAGTCTTGCAAGATTTTTATTACCGCTACGCACTTTTAGGCGTTGATGGCGTGAGTGAAGTAGCGAGTGTGGGGGGCTTTGTTAAGGATTATGAAGTTACGCTTAAAAATGACGCTTTAGTGCGTTATAACCTAAGTTTAGAGCAAATCACAAATGCCATTAAAAAGTCTAATAACGACACCGGTGGAGGTGTTATCTTAGAAAATGGATTTGAAAAAATCGTTCGAGCGCATGGCTATATCAAATCCTTGAAAGACTTAGAAGAAATCGTAGTTAAAAAAGAAGGGGCAATCCCTTTAAAAATCAAAGATATAGCTAGCGTGAGATTGACGCCAAAACCACGAAGAGGTGCGGCTAATCTCAATGGCGATAAAGAAGTGGTGGGCGGAATTGTCATGGTGCGCTATCACGCTGACACCTATAAAGTTCTTAAAGCCATTAAAGAAAAAATCGCCACTTTACAAGCAAGTAACCCTGATGTGAAAATCACCAGCGTGTATGATAGAAGCGAGTTGATTGAAAAAGGCATTGACAATTTAGTCCATACACTCATAGAAGAAAGCGTGATTGTTTTAATCATTATTGCGATTTTCTTATTACACTTTAGAAGTGCGTTAGTGGTGATTATCACTTTGCCCTTAACCGTGTGTATTTCTTTCTTGCTTATGCGGTATTTTAATATTGAGGCAAGTATTATGAGTTTGGGGGGCATTGCGATTGCTATAGGGGCTATGGTAGATGCCGCCATTGTTATGGTAGAAAACGCTCACAAGCATTTACAACACATTGATATGAATGATAACGCCCAAAGAGTGAATGGCATTATGGAAGGGGTTAAGCATGTGGGGGGAGCGATATTCTTTGCTTTAATGATTATTGTGGTCTCTTTCTTGCCTATTTTTGCACTCACTGGTCAAGAAGAAAAGCTTTTTGCCCCTTTAGCTTATACCAAAACTTTTGCCATGCTTGTAGGGGCATTATTATCTATTACAATAGTCCCCATTTTAATGGTATGGCTCATTAAAGGGCGGATTTTAGAAGAATCTAAAAACCCTATTAACGCCTTTTTCATCAAAATTTATGGCGTGTGCTTGAATTTTGTCCTTAAGTTTAGATACGCTTTTTTAGCGGTTAGTGTGCTAGGTTTAGGGGGCTTGTATTTCACTTACAAGAAACTCCACTGGGAATTTATACCCCAAATTAATGAAGGGGTTGTGATGTATATGCCTGTAACGACTAATGGCGTGGGCATTGATGTCGCTCTAGAATATTTGAAAAAAAGCAATACCGCCATTAAGCAACTAGATTTTGTCAAACAAGTCTTTGGTAAAGTGGGGCGAGCGAACACTAGCACCGATGCCGCAGGCTTAGCAATGATAGAAACTTACATTGAGTTAAAACCACAAAGCGAATGGAAAGAAAAACTTACTTATAAAGAAGTGAGAGACAAATTAGAAAAAACCTTACAATTAAAAGGCTTGACTAATTCATGGACTTACCCTATTCGTGGCAGAACTGATATGCTCTTAACCGGTATTAGAACGCCTTTAGGAATCAAGCTCTATGGTAATGATACGGATAAATTACAAGAATTAGCCATACAAATGGAACAACAGCTTAAAACTCTCAAAGAGAGCTTATCTGTCTTTGCAGAGCGTTCTAACAATGGCTACTACATCACACTAGATTTGAATGATGAAAATCTAGCTCGTTATGGCGTGAATAAAAGCGCGGTGCTAGACACGATTAAATTCGCCCTAGGCGGAGCTACGCTTACAACCATGATAAATGGCGTAGAAAGCTACCCTATCTCTTTACGCTTAGAAGATACAGACAGAAACACCATTGAGAGATTAAAAAATCTCTACATCAAAACCGCTTACAATTACATGCCCTTAAAAGAATTTGCCCATGTGTATTATGATAACTCTCCAGCGGTATTAAAAAGTGAAAAGGGCTTGAATGTGAATTTCATTTACATAGTCCCCCAAAATGGCGTAAGCTCTGATTTGTATAGAGAGTTAGCTACAAAAGCTTTAGAAAAAGTCAAATTGCCTAGTGGGTATTATTATGAATTTAGTGGCGAAAGCAAGTATTTAGAAGATGCGTTTAAGACTTTGCAATACATCGTGCCGGTGAGTATTTTTATCATCTTTATTTTAATTGTCTTTGCCTTAAAGAATCTCACCAACTCTTTACTATGCTTTTTCACTCTACCTTTTGCATTCTTAGGGGGGTTAATCTTTATGAATGTGATGGGCTTTAATATGAGTATAGCGGCATTAGTGGGCTTTTTAGCCCTTTTAGGGGTGGCGAGTGAAACGGCTATTGTAATGATTATCTATTTAGAAGATGCCTACCAAGCATTTATTAAAACGCCCCTAATAGAACAAACTAGTACCAAACTAAAAGACGCCATCATGCATGGAGCGGTGCTTAGAGTAAGACCAAAGCTTATGACTTTTTTTAGCATTCTTGCATCACTCATTCCTATTATGTATAGTCATGGCACAGGAAGTGAGATTATGAAATCTATTGCGGCACCCATGCTAGGGGGCATGATGAGTAGCGTTATCTTAACCCTATTTATTATCCCTACAGCGTATTTTGTGATTAAGAATGTGAGAGTTAAAAACTAGCCCCTTATATCGCCCCTTTCTCTAGGGGGTTAGCCTTTTTGATAATTTTTTACTTCATAATAAAAACTTCCATATTATAATCATTAAAACAAGATTAGGATAATTTAATGGCAATCAAAAAAAGTGAATTGTATAGCTCTTTATGGGCTGGAGCAGATAGTTTAAGAGGGGGCATGGACGCAAGCGAGTATAAAAACTATGTGTTGAGTTTGCTTTTCTTAAAATACATCAGCGATAAGGCAAAAAGCAATGTTTATCATGGCATAGAGATTCCGCAAGGGTGCTTTTATGAAGATATTTTAGCCTTAGAGGGCGATAAAGAAATTGGCGATAAGCTTAATAAAATCATTGATGAAATTGCTAAGAAAAATGCATTAGAGGGCGTTATTGATAGCGTGGATTTTAATGATAGCACCAAGCTAGGCGAGGGCAAGGCTATGGTAGATACTCTGTCTAATTTAGTTAAAATCTTTGCCAATTTGAGCTTAGGCACTCATGGGGCTTTAGATGATGATTTGTTAGGCGATGCATACGAATACTTAATGCGCCATTTTGCTAGTGAGTCCGGTAAATCTAAAGGGCAATTTTACACCCCTAGCGAAGTTTCGCTTTTATTATCTCTGCTACTTAGCATTGATGAAAATACCAAACCAGACAAAAGCATTTATGACCCCACATGTGGGAGCGGCTCATTGTTATTAAAGGCTTCTAGTTTAACCAAAAAGGGTCTAAGCATTTATGGTCAAGAAAAAGATATTTCCACTACAGCATTATGCAAAATGAACATGATTTTACATAATAGCGCTGATGCTGACATTGCTAAAGGGGGTTCTAGCACGCTATCTAACCCTTATTTTATTGAAAATGACATGCTAAAAACCTTTGATTATGTTGTAGCTAACCCTCCCTTTAGCTTGAAAAATTGGACTGATGGGCTTAGTATTGACCCTAAAAGCAAGCAAGTTGTTGATGATACATTCAATCGTTTTGAATTAGGCACTCCCCCTGAAAAGAATGGTGATTTTGCTTTTTTGCTCCATATTATCAAATCCTTAAATAGCACAGCTAAAGGAGCAGTGATTTTACCTCATGGCGTGTTATTTAGAAGTAATGCTGAAGGACTTATTAGAGAAAATATTCTAAAAAAGGGCTATATAAAAGGCATTATAGGATTAGCCCCTAATCTTTTTTATGGCACTTCTATTCCAGCGTGTGTGATTATCCTAGATAAAGAAAACGCACACACCAGAAAGGGTGTTTTTATGATAGATGCAAGCAAGGATTTTAAAAAAGATGGCAATAAAAACCGCTTAAGAGAACAAGATGTCCAAAAAATGATAGACACTTTTAATGAGCTTAAAGAAATCCCTTATTATTCTAAAATGGTAAGTTTAGAAGAAATTAGTGCTAATGATTATAACTTGAATATCCCACGCTATATCGCTAACAAGCAAGAGCTAGAGCAAGACTTATTCGCTTTAATTTCTAGCCATAAAGCTAATTATTTACCCCAACTTGAAATTGAAATTTATGCCCCCTATTTTGAAGTGTTTAAAAATCTTAAAAACACGCTTTTTAAAGAGAGTGATAAAGAGGGCTACTATACCCTAAAGACTGAATGCGAAACTATCAAAGATTTGATACTAGAAAGCTTAGAATATAAAGACTTTTATACTTCTATTTTTAAAGCCTTTGATACATTAAATTTGCAAGAGATATTTTATAATTTAGATAAAGGCTTTAACCCCAAAATTTTAATAGATAGCATTTGCAAAAAGGTCTTAGAACAATTTGAAAAAATAGAAATTTTAGATAAATATGGCGTGTATCAGCTCTTTAAAGATTACTATAATGAGACCTTGCAAGACGATTGGTTTTTGATTTCTCTCAATGGCTTTCTTAGTGCTAAAGAATTAAGAGAGTTAGTCCCCCTAAAAGACAAAAACAAAAAAGCCAAGTATTTAGAAGAGGCTGATTTTATCATTCAAAAAACTTATTATAAAAGCGATTTAATCCCTAAAAACCTCATCAAACAACGCTTTTTTAAAGAAGAAGTTAAGCAATTAGAAAAATTAGAAAACGCTCTTAATGAAAGCCTAGCCCTTTATGAGGAATTTATAGAAGAACATTCTAATGAAGAGGGGCTACTATATGAATTAAAAATCAATGAAAGCACCTTAAAAAAAGAGGTAAAAAATACAGCCGACCCAGAAGATAAGAATATTTTAGAAACTTGCTTAAAACTACTAGAATCTAAAAACAAAGCCTTAAAAGCAAGAAATAGCGCTTATGATAAGCTAGAATTAAAAGCATTCAATCAATATGAAAAGCTTGAAATCAACGAGATTAAAGAATTAATAGTGAAAGATAAATGGCTTAATAGTCTAAAAAATGCCCTAGAAAACAAAATTCAAAAGCACATCAATTTCTTTAATAATTCCCTTAAGAAAATCATACAAGATTATTCAAACAGCTTGCTAGAGCTAGATAAAGAAGTTAAAGAAAACGAACTAAAAGTCTTAGAACATTTAAAAAGTTTAGGGCTAATGGAATTATAATTTAATTAAAAAGAGCTTGGAGTGCCTTTTGACTGGCGTATCCTCGCCATGAGACCTCCAAACTAAAAACGATTATAGCATAAGGAAATTTAATATAAGGATTAAGACCTAGCACTTAAATAACTCGCTATGCGTCCCAAGTCTCGCTAGTTCTAAATAATCATCTTTATAGCGATAAATCAAAATCAAATCTGGCTTAACATGGCAATCATAAAAGTCTGAATACTTGCCTTGCAATCTGTGATTATTATATTTTTGAGGTAAAGCTTGTCGCTCAATCAAGTAGTTTAACACCTTGATAAGCTCCACACTCAAGCCATAGCGTTTTAACTCTTTTTCAAAAATCGTAGTCCTAACAATCCCCTTAATCATTAGACCAATTAGCCCACTCTTTAAAATCGTTCACACCACTACGCACCACGTTCTCACCTTTTTCCAAATCTTGTATAGCTTTCAATGTTTCAGCATTAAGTAAGCCATCTTGCCAATCAGAACTCAAAGGAATTTTATGTGTCTTAATAATTTCTTTAAAAAATAAATGCGTTGCTAAAGAGGGGGTTAAGCCATAACTTTCCAATATAAGTTGCACTTCATTTTCTAGCATTTTATCAACCGGGATATACATTCTTAAACCTTTCCTTGTCTATTAAATGCACCCCAAATTATAACCAAAATAGAATAAAATGCTAAAAAAGACAATCTTAAAAAAGAGTATAGGAACTTTATGCACACATTAACAGCATTCTATGATTTACCTAAAGAGTGGGAAGTGGTAAAGCTTGGGGATATAGGCGAACCATGCATGTGCAAAAGAGTGATGAAATATCAGACGACACCATACGGCGAAATTCCATTCTATAAGATAGGCACATTTGGCAAGACTGCTGACGCTTTTATTTCAAAAAAGCTATTTTTAGAATACAAAACAAAGTATTCCTTTCCAAAAAAGGGCGATGTTTTAATCTCTGCTTCAGGAACTATTGGCAGAGCGGTTATTTATAATGGAAAACCTGCCTATTTTCAAGATTCAAATATAGTTTGGATAAAAAATAATGAACAATTAGCAACAAATGTTTTTCTATTCTATGCCTATTCTAGCGTTAAATGGCATACAGAATACACAACCATTTCAAGACTTTATAATGATAATCTAAAAAATACTTTAATCCCCCTACCCCCTTTAGACGAACAAAAAGCTATCGCTAAAGTTTTAAGCGATTTAGATAATTATCTTTATAGCTTAAAGGCCCTCATTCTTAAAAAAGAGAACATTAAAAAAGCCTTGAGTTTTGAGCTTTTAAGCCAGAAAAAACGCTTGAAAGGCTTTAATGGAGTATGGGAAAAAGTAAGGCTTGGGGATATATGTGAGATTACAACCGGCTCACTAGATGCAAACGAAATGGTTAGTTATGGAAAATATAGATTTTATACATGTGCAAAAGAATATTATTTTATAGATAAATATGCTTTTGATACAGAAGCAATTTTGATTTCTGGAAATGGTGCATATGTGGGGTATGTGCATTACTATAAAGGTAAATTTAACGCCTATCAAAGAACCTATGTATTAGATAATTTTAGCGAACATATTATATTTGTAAAATATTTTTTAACAATATTTTTACAATCTCATATTCAAATAAATAGAAATGAAGGCAACACCCCTTATATTGTAATGACAACTTTAAAAGATTTTGAAATCCTTTTGCCCCCTTTAGACGAACAAAAAGCTATCGCTACAATTTTAAGCGATTTAGATAAGGAAATCACAAGCCTTAAACATAAAAAAATGAAGTTTCAAAATATTAAAAAATCTTTAAACAATGATTTAATGAATGCTAAGATTAGGGTTTAAGAGATTTTAAACTTAAAAAAGTGAGTTTCCCATAAAGAAGACTCCCCAAAAAGGGAAGCCCCCTTGAAAAGATTTATCGCTTCATTAAAAGCACTACCTTAAACTCGTAAAAAGAGAATTTAAAGTATAATACTCTCCAAGGGGTTTTGCCACTTTTTTTCATGGCTCACTCCTAATAGGGAAAATTTACCCCCTAACTCTTCTAAAAACTAGGGGGTAACTCAAATTTTACAAAACTTCTCCTTAAGATAAAGAAAAAAGAAAATGACAAGCCTTACAAAAACTTATAATGATTTAAATGCTCTCCCCTACAAGGAAAAGTAAATTTTAAAGCGCTAAACTTAGCATTCTATTAAGGAGTTGGTATGAAGATCACCACAGAAAGAAAGACACAAAATAAAGTGATAGAAACTTTTAAAAGCATGGGTTATGACTATTTGGGGGTTTTAAGAAATAGTGATAATGAAAATATTAACAAAGAAATCTTAAAAAAATGGCTCTTTAAACATCAAAAGATAGACGCAAATATTTACAATAAAATTGAGCAAGAAATCACTAACGCCTTAAAAGATGATTTATATGATGCGAATAAAAAGTTTTATGAGCTTTTAGTTTATGGGGTGAAAATAAAAGCGAGTGTGAGTGAAAAACATCAAACTTTTTGGCTCATTGATTGGAAAAATATTTCTAATAATGAATTTTATGTGGCTGAAGAAGTGAGCGTTAAAGGAAAAAACACCAAACGACCTGATATTGTGCTTTATGTCAATGGGATAGCTTTAGGCGTATTAGAGTTAAAAAAGTCTAATAGGAGTGTAGAAAGGGGGATTAGACAAAATTTAGACAACCAAAAGAAAGAGTTTATTAGAGATTTTTTTAAAACTATCCAGCTAGTTATGGCAGGCAATGAAAGCCAAGGGTTAAGATATGGCGTTATAGAAACTAAAGAAAAATACTATCTTTCTTGGAAAGAAGAAAATGATAAAAAAGATTTGTTTGAGAGCATTAAATGCTTTTTAAACAAAGAGAGATTTTTAGAATTTATCAGTGATTTTTTAATTTTTGATAAGGGGCAAAAGAAATGCGCGAGATTTCATCAGTATTTTGCGATTAAAAACACTCAAAAATTTATCCATAGAAAAGAAGGGGGCATTATTTGGCACACACAAGGCAGTGGCAAGAGTCTCACTATGGTATGGCTTGCTAAATGGCTAAGAGCGAATAAAAAACAAGCCAGAATTTTAATCATTACAGACAGAACAGAACTAGATGCTCAAATTCAAGGGGTGTTTAGTGGGATAGGAGAGAGAATTTATCGCACACAGAGTGCGAGAGATTTATTGAGCGTATTATCTGAAAACAAAGAATCCTTAGTTTGTTCATTGATTCATAAATTTAAAGATAATGACTCAGATGTTTTTAAAAAGCAACCTATCTTATACGAATGGATTGTTTTAGTAGATGAATGCCATAGAACTGAAAGTGGCAAATTGCATAAAGCCATGAAAAGCTTGCTTCCTAATGCGATTTTTATAGGATTTAGTGGCACGCCTTTATTAAAGCAAGATAAACAAACCAGCTTAGAAGTGTTTGGTAGCTATATTCATTGCTATAAATTTAATGAGGCAGTTGATGATAAAGTGGTGCTAGATTTATGCTATGAGGCTAGAAATGTAGAGCAATATGTCAATAACCCTAAAAAGCTAGATGAATATTTTGAGCTAAAAACACAAGGATTAAATGATATAGCTAAAACACAGCTGAAAAAAGAATGGGCTAACTTACAAAAAGTCTTTTCAACCAAAGAGAGATTAGAATGTATTGTGCAAGATATTTTAATGGATATGCAAAAACTCCCTAGATTAAGGAATGATAAGGGCAATGCTATGCTGGTGGCTGAGAGCGTTTATAATGCGTGCAGATATTTTGAACTCTTCTCAAACACAGAATTAAAAGACAGCATAGCCGTAATTACAAGCTATGAGCCAAATATTGCCGACATTAAAGATTGTGGGAGCAATGAAAGCGAAGAGAGTTATAAATACAAAACTTACTCTAAAATGCTGCAAAACTTTTTTAATGAAAAAGATGAGAAAAAAGCCCTTAATAGAATCAAAGAGTTTGAAGAAAAAGCTAAAGAGCGTTTTATTAAAGAGCCTCATAGAATGAAACTACTCATTGTAGTAGATAAGCTATTGACCGGCTTTGATGTGCCAAGCTTGACTTATTTATATATTGATAAAAACATGCAAGACCATGGGCTTTTTCAAGCAGTATGCAGGGTCAATAGATTAGATAGAGAAGATAAGGATTTTGGCTATATCATAGATTATAGAGATTTGTTTAAAAGCCTACAAAAAGCGCATTTTGATTACACTAATGAAGTTTTTAAGGACTATGAAAAGCAAGATATTGAAGGGCTACTCTCTAACAAATCCCAAAAAATTAAGAAAAAATTAGAAGAGACAAGAGAGCAATTAAAGGCGCTTTGCGAAGAAGTGAAAGAACCCAAAGATGAAACAGATTATATCGCTTATTTTTGTGGGGATAATTTAGAACAAAATGTTAGGAAAAGGCAATTATTCTATAAACTTGTAGGTGCGTTTATAAGAATGTTTATAGAATTAAATAATTTAGAAAAGCCTATCTATTCTAAAGAAGAAATGCGAGAGATTAAAAAAGAAGTAGAGTCTTACAAATACTTAAAAGAAGTCATCAGTCTATCTGGTGGGGAAGCCATAGATTTAAAAAGCTATAATGAAGATATGCGTAGAACCTTAGACGCTTATATCAAAACCCATGATAGCGAAGTATTAATAAAGATAGAAAATCAAGGGCTATGCGAAGTTTTAGCCCATACAGATATTAATGCGTTTAATAAAGGGCTGTCTAAAGTATTTAAAAACAAAAACTCTATGGCAGAGACCATAGCAAATAACATTAGAAAACTTATTTTAGAAAAAGAGGCGAGCAACCCAAAATATTACGAAAAATTATCTTCAATTTTAAAAGACTTGATCAATCAGCTTAAAGAAAACAAATTAGAATATTTAGAATACTTAAAACAAATCAAAGATTTAGCTAGTCAAGTGATTACAAAGCAAGGCAATCATTATCCTAAAAGCTTAAACACTAATGCCTTAAAAACTCTCTATGATAATTTGGAGCAAAATGAAGATTTGGCATTAAAAATAGATGAGTGCATAAGGGATAATAAAAAGGCTGATTGGATTGGTAATTCTATCAAAGAAAAAAAGCTTAAATATGCCCTAAGCGAAATAATCAATGATAAGAATTTGCTAGAAAAAATCTTTGATTTAGTAAAAAATATAGATGAGTATAGATGAATACCCATCGTTTAATTGTAGGCAATATAGACATTATCGTAGAAAGAAAAGATATTAAACATTTACATCTTAGCGTTCGCCCGCCTAATGGCTTAGTGCATGTGTCTTGCCCTTTAAAATTAAGCCTTGAAAGCATTAAACTTTCTTTAATCACTAGACTTTCTTGGATAAAAGAACAGCAACAAAATTTTTTAAACCAAAACAGACAAAGCAAAAGAGAAATGCTAGAAAAAGAAAGTCATTATCTCTTTGGCAAACGCTACCTGCTCACAATTAAGAATACCACTCAAAAACACTTTGTTCTTCAAACCCCCAAGCATTTGATTTTGCATGTCAATAAAAATACAAGCCCAAAGAATCGCCAAAAAGTGCTAGAAAATTATTACAGACAGGCACTAAGAGAAAAAATACAAACTTATATAAATAAATATGAAAAGATTTTAGATGAAAGCATACAAAGCTTTAAAATCCAAAAAATGAAACGCATATGGGGAAGTTGCAACATATCTAAACGAACCTTACTTTTTAATTTGGAGTTAGCAAAAACATCTAATGAGTGCATTGAATATGTGGTAGTGCATGAATTATTGCATTTAAAAGTGCGTCATCATAATGAATATTTTAGAGATTTATTAAGTTCATATTTGCCTAATTGGCAAAGGGCTAAAGAAAAATTAAAAGAGACCTATTTGGAGTGTCCTTAAAATTCAAAATCCTATTTTTTAAGTTACAATACCCCATGCAAAAAAAGATTTTTTTACTAGAAGATGACTATCTCTTAAGCGAAAGTATCAAGGAATTTTTAGAGCATTTAGGCTATGAAGTAACTTGTGCGTTTAATGGTGAAGAGGCTTATAATCTACTCACAAAAGAGCGTTTTAACCTCTTGCTTTTAGATGTGCAAGTGCCTAAAATGAATAGTTTAGAATTATTTAAAAATATCAAAAATGATTTTTTAATCTCTACGCCTACGATTTTTATCACCGCCTTACAAGATAACGCCACCTTAAAGCACGCCTTTAATCTAGGAGCGAGCGACTATTTGAAAAAGCCCTTTGATTTAGATGAATTAGAAGCTAGGATTACAAGATTTTTTAATTCTGAGCCTATAGAAATTACCCCTAACATTTCTTATTATGAGCAAATCTTAATTGTTAACGGGAAAAAAGAAGCCTTAAAGCCTAAAGAAGCCAAGCTTTTAGAGTACTTTTTAGCCCATAAAGACCAAATCATTAGCTCTCAAGTCTTAGAAAATAACCTATGGGAACAGCCTATTGAAGACTCCACTTTACGCACTTATATTAAAAATTTACGCAAACTTTTAGGCAAAGATTGTATACAAACGCATAAGGGGGTGGGCTATTGTTTTAAACCACTATGAGAAAAAATCTCTCAAACTCTTTTTGGGGGTGTATTTAGGCTCTTCGTTTGTTTTAATGCTCATTATTAGCATTTTAATTTTTAATTATGAAAAAGATGTGCAACTAAAAGCGATACGAATGGAGATGTTTCAGGTGGCTTCTAAAATGGTGAGCGAAGTGGTGGCATTGCACATGCAAACGCAAATTAACCATAAAGAAGCTTTAAACACTTTCATTTCACGCCATAAAGACGCTTCAATGACGCTTTTTGATAGCAGGCGGCGGATTTTATACTCCACGATACCTGAAAGCTTGGAACTGATTAAAGAGCATAGAGATATAGGCTTTTTTAACTTTAGGGGGGCGTATTACTTAATTACAGATAAAACATTCGCCCATTTAGGCGTAGCCAAAATCCTTTTTAAAAATTCTAAGCCCTTAAATTTTTCTTCTTTATACCGCAATATTATTTTGGTGTTTGCAATAGCGTTTTTATGCGTGATAGGGATTTCTATTTTTTTAGGGCGTTTGTTTTTAAAACCGATTAGAAATGAAATCACTCGCATAGATAACTTTTTGAAAAACACCACGCATGAGTTAAACACCCCTATGAGTGCATTACTCCTATCTTTAAAAACCTTAGAAGATAACGAGCAGCACCGCCGTATTAAAATAGCCATTAAACGCATGAGCTTTTTGTATCGCTCGCTCTCTTACTTAGTTATGCAAGATATTGAGCGTGAGTTACCTGTGATTTTAGACTTAAAAGCCCTAATCACTAAAGAAAATTTGCTTTTTAGTGAGATAATAGCCTACCATAAGCTTGAACTTAAAAGCGAACTTTCAGTAGTCAAGCTTAAAGCTAGAGAGCAAGATTTCATTTCGCTTTATAGTAATTTGATTATGAATGCGATTAAATACAATGTAGTGCATGGGTATATCCATGTAGAGCTAACGCCTGAGTTTTTGAAAGTTAAGAGTTTGGGGCATGAAATTCCTAAGGATAAAATTACAGAGCTAAGCGTTCGCTATGCGCGTTTTAATTCTAGTGTGTTAGGCTATGGTATAGGGCTAGACTTGGTTAAAAAAGTGTGTGAGAATTATAAAATGCGTTTAGTTATTCATAGTGAGCCTTGTTTAAATAGCTCGTTTTATGAAAATTCGTTTTGTATCGTATGGAGTGAGAATAGATAATGCGTGCGGTGTATGAAAAAGTGGGTTTCTTAGACAAAAGAGCTGTTGAAGAATTGCATTTAAGCGAAGATGTTTTAATGGAAAACGCTGCTATAGCTTTAGAAAAGGCGGTTTTTAAAAACGCTTCTTTAAATTCTAAAGTGATTATTTTATGTGGGAGTGGGGATAATGGGGGCGATGGTTATGCACTAGCTAGACGCTTAGTGGGGAATTTTAGAGTGCTAGTTTTTGAAATGAGACCCCCAAAAAGCCCTATGTGCAAACTCCAAAAAGAAAGGGCGTTAAAAATAGGGGTAGAAATTAAAAAATATAACCCATTAGATGATTTAGAATGCGATGTGTTAATAGATTGCATTATAGGGAGTCATTTTAAGGGCGAATTAGATTCATCTCTAATTAATTGTTTTGAAAGCCTTTCTAAAAGAGCAAAATTTAAAATCGCTTGTGATATTCCTAGTGGCATAGATTTAAAAGGCAGAATCTCTCAAGGGGCGTTTCAAGCAACTATGACTATCAGCATGGGAGCTTTAAAATCATGTTTATTGAATGATAGGGCTAAGGACTATGTGGGGGAATTAGAAGTAGGGCATTTAGGCATTGCTTCTAGTGTTTATGAGACAAAGACAGACACTTTTTTATTAGAAAAAAGCGACTTAAAATTACCCCTAAGGAAGCACAAAAACGCTCATAAAGGCGATTACGGGCATGCACATGTGCTTTTAGGTAAGCATAGTGGAGCAGGGCTACTCAGTGCGATGAGCGCGTTAAGTTTTGGAGCAGGGGTAGTGAGTGTTCAAGCCCTAGAATGTGAGATTAATCCTAGTAACAAGCCTTTAGAATTAGTCTTTTGTGAGAATTTTCCTAACAAGCTTAGTGCGTTTGCCCTTGGAATGGGATTAGAGAGTTTGCCAAAGGATTTTAAAAAGTGGCTTGAACTTGCGCCATGTGTTTTAGACGCTGGGGCTTTTTATCACAAAGAAATTTTACAAGCCCTAGATTATGAAGTCGTGTTTACCCCACACCCTAAAGAGTTTTTATCGCTTTTAGAATTAGTAGGGACAAAGATGAATATGCAAGAATTGTTAGATAATAAGCTAGAAATTGCAAGGGATTTTTCTTGCAAGTATCCAAAGGTGGTGTTGCTTTTAAAAGGAGCTAATACTATTATTGCTTATCAAGGGCAAGTTTTTATTAACAATTTAGGGAGTGTTGCTCTAGCAAAAGCAGGGAGTGGCGATGTGTTAGCTGGACTGATTTTAAGCTTACTTTCTCAAAAATACACGCCCCTAGATGCCACAATTTGTGCGAGCTTAGCCCATGCATTAGCGAGTTTAGAATTTAAGAATAATTATGCTTTAACACCCCTAGATTTGATAGAAAAGATTCAATTATTAAGAGTGTAGGAACTTTATGAACGCATTAACAGCATTCTATGATTTGCCTAAAGAGTGGGAAGTGGTTAGGCTTGGGGATATGGCTACCTTTTTAAAAGGCAAAGGATTATCAAAAAGTCATGTAAGTAGCCAAGCAAAATATGAATGTATTCTCTATGGCGAGCTTTTTACGCATTATAATAGAGTGATTACAAACATTAAAAGTTTTACAAATATTTATGATAACCCTATCCTTTCTTTAAATAATGATGTTTTAATGGCTACTTCGGGCGAAACGCCTGAAATTTTAGCTACCGCTAGTTGCATTCTTAAAAAAGGCGTTATTTTAGGGGGAGATATTTTAGTGATAAGACCTAGTAGCAATCTTTTAGATGGGTGTTTTTTAGCTTATTGTATTGTTAATAGTAAAAAACAAATCTTATCTAAAGTAGTGGGTAGCACGGTGTATCATCTCTATGCAAAAGACATGAAAGATTTTGAAATCCTTTTACCCCCTTTAAAAGAACAAAAAGCTATCGCTACAATTTTAAATGATTTTGATAGTTATATTCATAGCTTGAATACTCTCATTCTTAAAAAAGAGAACATTAAAAAAGCCTTGAGTTTTGAGCTTTTAAGCCAGAAAAAACGCTTGAAAGGCTTTAATGGAGTATGGGAAAAAGTAAGGCTTGGGGATATAGCTGAAATTAAAAGGGGGGCATCGCCTAGACCTATTGAAAACCCTAAATGGTTTTGTATTAATTCTAGCATTGGGTGGGTAAGAATTTCAGATATTTCAAAAAATAGCTGTTTTTTATATAAAACAACTCAAAAACTTTCTAAAGAAGGTGTTAAAAGAAGTAGATTTGTTAAAAAGGATAGCTTGATTATGAGCATGTGTGCGACAATTGGTAAGCCCATTATCACTAAAATTGATACTTGTATTCATGATGGTTTTGTAGTTTTTGAAAATCCAAAAATAAACTTATTTTACCTATATTATTTTTTATGCTCTATAGAAAGAGAATGGCTAGAAAGTGGGCAACAAGGCTCACAAATAAACTTAAATGTAGATTTAATTAAAAATAAAGAAATTTTTTACCCAAAAAATTTAGACGAACAAAAAGCTATCGCTACAATTTTAAGCGATTTAGATAAGGAAATCACAAGCCTTAAAAATAAAAAAATGAAGTTTCAAAATATTAAAAAATCTTTAAACAATGATTTAATGAATGCTAAGATTAGGGTTTAAGGCTTATTTTAAAAAAACTTGATTTAATAGAGTTTTTTAATGATAAAAGAGTGGTAATGAATAACCCCTTTGATAAAAGGATAAAACATGGAATTAGAACAATTACAGAGATTACAAAACATTGAACGGATTGTGCTTTCAGGCATTGTGTTTGCTAATGATAAGATTCAAGAAGTTCATAGCATTTTAGAGCCTAGCGATTTTTACTACCCGCCTAATGGCTTGTTTTTTGAAATCGCTTTAAAGCTTTATGAAGAAAGCTATCCTATTGATGAGAATTTTATCCGCCAAAAAATGCCAAGCGATAAGCAAATCAGCGAAGAAGATTTGCTCGCTATTTTTGCCGCAAGCCCTATGGATAATATTGAGGCGTATGTAGAAGAGATTAAAAACGCTTCTATTAAACGAAAGCTTTTTAGCTTGGCTAATACGATTAGGGAAAAATCCTTAGAAAGCCCACAAAAATCTAGTGATATTCTAAATTCTGTGGAACAAGAAGTCTATGCTTTATTAAATGGTAGCACCATAGATGGTTTTAGGGATATTAAAGAGGTGCTTAGTAGCACCATGAAAATGATTACAGAAAACATGGAAAAAGGGAGCTTAGAAGTTACAGGCGTGCCGACTGGGTTTACCCAACTAGATAGCTACACCACCGGATTTAATAAGGGGAATTTAGTCATTATTGGGGGGAGACCTGCTATGGGTAAAACCAGCCTTATGATGAATATGGTTTTAGCCGCTCTTAATGATGATAAAGGGGTAGCGGTTTTTAGCTTGGAAATGTCTGCTGAAGCTTTAGTTTTAAGGGCGTTATCGGATTTAACTTCTATCAATATGCATGATTTAGAAAGCGGAAGACTTGATGATAGAGAATGGGAAATTTTAGCCAAACGATTTGATGAACTCTCTCTTAAACAACTCTTTTTTTATGATAAAAGCTATGTGAGAATAGAACAAATCCGCCTGCAACTAAGAAAGCTTAAAGCCCAGCATAAGGGCTTAGAAATCGCTTTTATTGATTATCTGCAATTAATGTCAGGGAGCAAAAACACTAAAGAACGCCATGAGCAAATCGCTGAAATTTCAAGAGAGCTTAAAACTTTAGCTAGAGAATTAGAAATTCCTATTGTGGCGTTAGTGCAACTTAATCGTGCTTTAGAAGGTAGAGATGACAAACGCCCCATACTTTCGGATATTAAAGATAGTGGGGGGATTGAACAAGACGCTGATATAGTCCTATTTTTGTATAGGGATTATTGGTATAGGATTCAAGCTGAAAACAATAAAATAGACAAGCTCAAACGAGAAGGCAAGGTTGAAGAAGCAGAGACTTTGCGTTTAAAGGTTGATGAAGAAAGGCGTCTTCACAAACAAAATGGCAGCGTAGAAGATGCTGAAATCATTGTGGCTAAAAACAGAAATGGGGCTACAGGAACGGTTTATACACGCTATAACGCTCCGCTCACTCGCTATGAAGATATATCTGTAGATACCACTCATTTAGAAGAGCAAGAAACCAAACTAAACATCATGCCCATTTGAAAACAACATCTTTTAAGGGGGCGTTTGATTTGCTTACAACCCCCAAAGAAACTTTAGTGTGTTTGGTTATCCTAGGCTTATTGTTTGTTTTTAATCTCTATTTAGAATACTCTCATTACAAAAAACTTGATTTTTCAAAGCCCATGAGTTTTAACGCTCAAATTTTATTGCAATACTCTAAGATGAAAAATCAAAAATCCTATTTCGTGCTAAAGCTCAAATCCGCTCAAGGCGCAATTTTTTACACCACTACAAAAGAGCCTTTAAAAAATCTTCAATACCGCTATGCGCGATTTTTTGGTAAGGTCATGCCTTGCTCGTTTTTAGAGTCTTTAAAATCATGTTATTTTCACACCTATTCTTTTTCTTTATTGCATAAGCAAGATTTTAAATCCTACTTACGCAATTTTATTGATAGCTTTCATTCAAACAACCTCATCAGCAATTTGTATCGGGCGTTATTTTTGGGCGATAGTCTTAATAAAGATTTAAGAGATAGGGCTAATTCTTTAGGCGTTAACCACCTACTAGCTATTAGTGGGTTTCATTTAGGTATTTTGAGTGCCACACTTTATTTTCTTTTGTCTCTCTTTTATAAGCCCTTACAAAATCGCTATTTTCCTTACAGAAACGCTTTTTTTGATATAGGGGTTTTAGTCTGGGTTTTTATGCTAGGTTATTTAGTGCTATTAGACTTTTTGCCATCTTTTTTTAGGGCATTTTTAATGGGCTTATTAGGGTTTTTAGCATGCTTTTTTGGCATAAGGTTACTAAGTTTCAAGCTCTTAATTTTAGCGTGTTTGATAGCTATTGCCCTATTCCCTAAATTGCTTTTTAGTGTGGGATTTTTGCTCTCAGTTTGTGGGGTGTGGTATATCTTTTTATTTTTTAGACATGCTAAAACTTTTTTTAAAAACGATTCTTTTTTAATGCGATTTTTTCAAGCCATAAGCTTAAGTATTTTGGTGTTTTTTAACATGCTTATCATTGTGCATGCCTTTTTTCCTATGTTTTCGCCCTATCAACTATTTAGCATTCCTTTAGGCTTTGTTTTTGTGGTGTTTTTTCCTTTGGGCTTGTTCTTGCATATAGTCAATTTGGGGCATCTATTAGATAATTTTTTAAGCACGCCTTTAGAAATTCCTACCATTTCCATGCATACACCTTTGTGGCTTTTAGGGGCGTATTTATGCCTAACGCTTCTTAGCGTTCGCTTTTTTAAGGCTTATCTAATAATGAATATTTTAAGCGTTGGCTTTTTCTTGTATTGTTGCTATCAATATATTATAATGCCTAGTTTAATTGTAGGGAATTAAGGGCTTAAAAGTGAATACCATATTACGGCTTATGGGTAAGGGCATTTTGGTGCTACTACCGATTATCATTTTGTTGTGGTTGTTATCCTTTGTATATAGCTTTGTGAAAAATTTCATAGAAATTATTTTTAACACGACCGCAAATAGCCTGAGTGCGACCATGGGCATTTTATTTTTAAGTGCGTTATTGTTGGTGTATGTGGGGCGTTTGTTTGAAAAAAACAAAGAGTTTTTACTTATCAAGGCTTCTGAATACATTATCAGCAAAATTCCTATTATAGGCTCTATTTATAACGCTTTAAAAGACATGATAGCTGTTTTTTCAGGTAAGAATGGCATGGAGTATTTGGGCGTGGTGTTTGTAGAATTTGGGGGGAGTGAAGTCATAGGATTTATTACCAAGAAAGAAGAAGATGAATCTTGCTGGGTATTTGTGCCAACTACCCCAAACCCCATTTCTGGCATTTTATTAAAAATTCCTAAAGAAAAAATGAGGTTGACTGATTTGAGCGTGTCTCAAGGTTTGAGAAAAGTTATTTCGTTAGGAATTAAATAATTGATTAAAAAAATCACGCATAAAATCAAAGCCTTAAGTGAGTTAGTCGCACTAGAACACACCATATTTTCTAGTATGTTTTTGTTTATGGCTATGGTTGTTAGCTCGTATCAAAAAAATCAAACACTCTTTTTTGGCATAGAGATTTTAATCCTTTGCTCTTTAGCCTTATTAAGCGCAAGAAACTTTGCTATGGGGTTTAATCGCTTAGTAGATAGAGATATTGATAAAGATAATCCAAGAACGAAAAATCGCCCTAGTGTTGATGGGCGTATTGGTGTTAAAGGCATGGTTATTTTTAGTTTTTCAAACGCTCTTTTATTTGTTATTGTAAGTTATTGCATCAATGCTTTAGCCTTTAAGCTCTCTTTGCCCTTTTTAGTGATTTTGGGGGGGTATTCGTATTTCAAGCGTTTTTCTTCTTTGGCTCATTTTATCGTGGGCTTAGCACTAGGACTAGCCCCCATTGCTGGAAGTGTGGCCATTTTAGGAGCTATTCCTTTATGGAATGTCTTTTTAGCTTTGGGGGTTATGCTATGGGTAGCTGGATTTGACTTATTGTATTCTTTACAAGATATGGAGTTTGACAAAAAAAGGGGCTTACATTCCATTCCAAGTAAATTGGGCGAAAAGTGGTGCTTAAACCTTTCAAGGCTCTCACACCTTCTCGCACTAATATGCTGGCTAGGTTTTGTGAAAAACTATGATGGGGGGCTTTTTGCGTATTTGGGCTTAGGGGTTTCAGCCTTAATTTTACTATATGAGCAAATCTTAGTGGCTAGAGATTATAAAAATATTCCTAAAGCCTTTTTTGTGAGTAATGGCTATTTGGGGGTTATCTTTTTTATTTTTATTGTTCTTGATGTGGGATTAAAACATGCATAACTTGGTTTTAAAATCTCAAGCCTTAGGGTTTCAAACCCGCCTAGTTCAATGCGATTTAACACTCTCTTATGAAAAATTTATTCCACAAAGCAAACGCTCTGTGGCGGTTTTAGAAGAATTTGAAAGGCTTAATTCTGGTTTTGATTTTTCATGTTTGAATGTTGAAAATGATACTTTAGAATTACTCAAAGCCATGTATTCTAAGCTAGAAAGATTAGAGAGCTTGCTTTTAAAAGAACATTTGCTTGAATTAGAGCAAAGTAGCCATATTCTAGCTTTAGGGCATGGGCTACTTTGTGCAAGAGATAAGAGCTTTATAACACAAGAAACTTACTATGGGCGTTGCTTATTAGAAGCAAAATACTTAGCCTTTTTTGGTGTGGCAAAAGATGAGAGCTTTTTAGAAATCACTCGCATGCACGCCTTAGATATTAGGCGTTATGATGCTTTTATTGTTAATAGTGAAAGAAAGGGATTAAAATTATGAATAGGAGCAATGATGTTATCTTCTAACGATTTGTTTATGATAGTTTTAGGGGCTATTTTATTAGTGCTAGTGTGCTTGGTGGGGTATTTGTATTTTAAGGAAAAAGAGTTTTATCATAAAATGAGACGCTTAGAAAAAACCTTAGATGAATCCTATCAAGAAAATTATGTCCATTCCAAGCGTTTGAAAGAATTAGAAAGCCGACTAGAAGGCATTTCTTTAGACAAAGACACCAAAGATGATGGCACTCTTAGAACGACTTTATCACATCTTTATAGTCAGTTGCAAGAAATCCAAAAATCTATGGATAAAGAGCGAGATTACTTAGAAGAAAAAATCATCATCTTAGAAAATAAGTTCAAAGATATGGGGCATTATGTGGGAAGTGATGAAATCAATGAAAAACAAGTTTTGAAAATGTATCAAGAAGGCTATAGCATAGGCTCTATTTCTAAAGAGTTTAAAGTGAGTAAGGGCGAAATTGAATTTATACTGAATATGGCGGGGTTAAAATAGTGGCTTTAAGCAACACGCTTTCAAGGGTTTTTGGCTCTTTGGCTCGTTATGAGTTTATGCCATTTATTCAAAAACAAATCAATGCCCTTTATGTCAGAATCTTTAAAATTGATTTGAGCGAGTTTGAGCCTTTAGAAAATTATAAAAGTTTGAACGCCCTTTTCACTCGCTCTTTAAAAAAGGAACGCTTTTTTGACACTAGCTCACACACCTTGATTTCTCCATGCGATTCATTCATCACAGAGTGTAAGGCTTTAGAAAACAATCAAGCCTTACAAATTAAGGGCATGCCCTATTATGCAAATGAACTGGTCGGCGAAATTAACCCCATAAGCCCTTCTTTTTTCTATGTGAATTTTTATCTCTCGCCTAAGGATTACCACCACTACCACGCCCCTTGTGATTTAGAAATTTTAGAAGCTCGTTATTTTGCTGGCAAATTACTACCGGTCAATATGCCTTCACTTTATAAAAACAAGAATTTATTTGTCGGCAATGAACGAGTGGTGCTTGTTACAAGAGATGTTAAGGGCAATAGGCTGTATTTTGTGGCTGTGGGGGCGTTGAATGTAGGTCAAATGCGTTTTAATTTTGATAAAAATATTCAAACCAACGCTAAAACTAATTTCACGCAATCAACCACTTACGACCCCCCTATTAAGGTTAAAAAGGGGGAGAATTTAGGGAATTTTGAAATGGGTTCTACTATAGTCATCTTTGCTCAAAACATAGCCTTTAAAGAATTAAGGGAACAATGCGTGAAGTTTGGAGAAAGTATAGGGGAATTTAATGCAGACTAAAAAAGATTTAAAAGCTTCTATTTTAGAACTATTGAATGATTTAAACGCCCTTTTGGTGGCTCATTTTTATCAAAAAGATGAGATTGTAGAGTTAGCCCATCATGTGGGCGATAGCTTAGAATTAGCTAAAATCGCAAGTAAAAGCGATAAAAATCTCATTGTGTTTTGTGGGGTGCATTTTATGGGCGAAAGCGTGAAAGCCCTAGCCCCTGAAAAACAAGTGATTATGCCAAAACTCTCATGCTGTTCTATGGCTAGAATGATAGATAGCCACTACTATAATAAAAGTGTGGATTTATTAAAAGAGTATGGTATTAAGGAATTTTATCCTATCACTTATATTAATTCTAATGCTGAAGTCAAAGCTAAAGTCGCACAGGATAATGGTGTGGTATGCACGAGCAGGAACGCCCCTAAAATCTTTGATTACGCCCTAAAACAAAATAAAAAAATCTTTTTTTTACCGGATAGGTGTTTGGGCGAAAATTTAGCCCTTGAAAATGGCTTAAAGAGTGCGATTTTAGGCATAAATAGTAAAGAAGAAATACAAAACGCTGATGTCATTTGTTATAATGGCTTTTGTTCGGTGCATCAACTCTTCAAACTAGAAGATATAGAGTTTTACCGCCAAAAATACCCAAATATTTTAATCGCTGTCCATCCTGAGTGTGAGCCTAGCGTGGTTCAAAACGCTGATTTTAGCGGTTCTACAAGTCAAATCATAGAATTTGTAGAAAATCTAAGCCTAAATCAAAAAGTAGCCATAGGCACTGAAAGCAATTTAGTCAACCGCCTAAAAGCCAAACGAAACCATCAAAACACCTTTATTCTTTCTAGCTCTCTTGCTCTTTGTCCTACCATGAATGAAACGACCTTAGAAGATGTGTTTGAAGTGCTAAAAGCCTATAAAAACCATAGAGCTATTAATATGATTGAATTAAAAGACGAAGTAGCGCATTATGCCAAAATCGCTTTAACTAAAATGATGGAGTTATCATAATGAATATCAAAACCTTTTTAGAACATGCCCTAAAAGAAGATTTAGGGCATGGGGATTTATTTGAGAGAGTATTAGAAAAAGATTTTCAAGCTACAGCTTTTATTAGAGCTAAAGAAAATGGAATCTTTTCAGGCGAAAAATACGCCTTAGAGTTATTAAAAATGACAGGCATTGAGTGCGTTAAAAGTATCAAAGACAAAGAGTGTTTTAAACCCAAAGACACTTTAATGGAGATTAAAGGGGATTTTAGCATGCTCTTAAAGGTTGAACGCACCCTTTTAAATATTTTGCAACATAGTAGCGGAATTGCTACTCTAACAAAGCGTTTTGTAGAAGCACTAAATTCTAAAAAAGTGCGTTTGTTAGATACGAGAAAAACAAGACCCCTTTTAAGAAGTTTTGAAAAATATTCGGTGCTAAATGGGGGAGCGAGCAATCATCGCTTAGGTTTAGATGATGCTTTAATGCTAAAAGACACGCATTTAAAACATGTGAAAGATTTAAAAAGCTTTTTAGAACATGCCAAAAAGAGCTTGCCCTTTACGGCTAAGATTGAAATTGAATGTGAGACTTTTGAAGAAGCTAAAAACGCTATGAGTGCAGGAGCTGATATTGTGATGTGTGATAACATGACAACTGAACAAACCAAAGAAATTGTAGCCTATAGAAACACGCATTATCCTTTTGTATTATTAGAAGCAAGCGGCAATATTTCTCTAGAAACGATTAATTCTTATGCTCAAAGTGGGGTGGACGCTATTAGTGTGGGAGCCTTAATCCATCAAGCTACTTTTATTGATATGCACATGAAAATGGCTTAAAAAAGCATTTAAAAGGGTTTTAAAAGCGTGTTAAAAGGGTATTTAAAAAACATTAAAGACATTAGCCCCACTACGAATGAATACACGCACCGCCCTTTTTTATACAACTTGCTTAATACTTTAAAAAACAAGTTCAATAAAGACCTTAAGATTGAACACGAACCTTCAAGAGACAAACAAGGGGGTCAGCCAGATTTTCGCATTTCTTATCAAGGGCTTAATATCGGCTATGTAGAAAACTTGTTACGCTTTTTAATGAATTTCTAAATCAAGAAGTTATTCAAATCACTACTGCTAATGACTTTGCCTTGCATTTAAAGGTTAAGATAGCCTTAAAATGTTTTTGTTAGAATCAATAGGTCAACAGATAACAAAAAGGGTTTATTGATAGCAATGGATTTTTTACAAACACACTTAAACTCTATCATAGAGGGGGATTGTTTAGAAAAACTACAAGATTTTCCTAATAAAAGCATTGATTTTATCTTTGCTGACCCCCCATATTTTATGCAAACAGAAGGGGAATTAAAACGCTTTGAAGGCACAAAATTTCAAGGTGTTGAGGATAGTTGGGATAAATTTAGCTCTTTTGAAGAATACGATACATTTTGCTTAGCTTGGCTAAAAGAATGCCAAAGAGTTTTAAAAGATAATGGCAGTATTTGCGTGATAGGGAGTTTTCAAAATATTTATCGTTTGGGGTATTTAATGCAAAATCTAGGATTTTGGATACTCAACGATATTATTTGGTATAAAAGTAATCCTGTGCCTAATTTTGCTGGCAAAAGACTATGTAATGCCCATGAGACGCTTATTTGGTGTGCTAAACACAAAAATAGTAGAGTTACTTTTAATTACAAAACAATGAAATATCTTAATAATGATAAACAAGAAAAATCAGTGTGGCAAATTCCTATTTGTATTGGCAATGAAAGATTAAAAGATGCAGAAGGCAAAAAAGTGCATTCTACTCAAAAGCCAGAGGCGCTTTTAAAAAAAATTATTTTAAGTGCGACTAAACCTAAAGATATTATTTTAGACCCCTTTTTTGGCACAGGCACAACAGGAGCTGTGGCTAAGTCTATGAATAGATTTTTTATTGGCATTGAAAAAGATTATTCTTATATCAAAGAGGCTACAAAACGCCTTGATAATATTATTGATAAAAGCGATTCTATCACTAATTTAGATTTGGAAACTAAGCCCCCAAAAATTCCTATGAGTCTTTTAATTTCCAAACAATTGCTCAAAATTGGGGATTTTTTATATTCGCCTAACAAAGAAAAAATTTGTCAAGTTTTAGAAAATGGTAATGTAAAGGATAGCCAAAATTATGAAACTTCTATCCATAAAATGAGTGCCAAATATTTAAATAAAATCAATCATAATGGCTGGAAATTTTTTTATGCGTATTATCAAAATGAATTTTTATTACTAGATGAATTGCGTTATATTTGTCAAAAGGAGTTTTAATGGATTATCAAAAATTTAACAATATTTTTAATCATATTATTTTTTGCAAATCTAATCCCAAGGCAGATTTACTTATTAATATTGCTAAACACTCTGAACGCTATTTGGGTATTTTTAGACCTACTAAAACCAAAACAAAGTTATTGCAAAGCTTACTAGTTTCTCGTGAAATTAAATTTGGTAAAGCATTTGAATGCTTGGTTGGTAAATACTTAAAGGAATATAAGTTTGATACTTCTCCTGATAAATATGAAGTTTTGTTACAGAAAGCTTTAGAAATAGATCAGCTTGCAAAAAAAGATAATACTTATTATTTTATAGAACAAAAAATGCGAGATGACCATGATAGTGCTAAGAAACGAGGACAGATAGAGAATTTTAAAGAAAAACTAAAATTGTTAATCAATCGTTATGGCGAAAATATTAAGGGTTATTTTTATTTTATAGATGATTGTTTGGCTAAAAATAAAAAATATTATGAAGAAGAATTGCAAAAATTGTCGTTTAAATATAAAGTTCCCTTAAAATTATGCTATGGTAGAGAATTATTTGAATTTCTTAATATCCCCCAAGTTTGGAGTGAGATTTTAGAATATTTAGTGCAATGGCGTGAAACTTTGCCGGATTTACCTAGTTTGAATTTTGATAAATATTTTTCAGAGAGCTTTGAAGAAATCAAAGATTTACCCCCAAATATTTATAGAAAGCTTTTAGATAATGATGAGATTTTTGAGAATATTGTTTTAATGTTATTTCCAAAAAGAAAGGTTTTAGAAATGTTAGTAGAACATTTTAGACAACAAGATGAAACGATTTATCGGCAATTAGCATCAAAGTTAGCAAACAAATTATCCTATCATTCAAAATAGGTGGGAATCCTTTTATTATAAACAGCGTCTTTATATCAACAAAAGCGCTTATTTTAAAGGGGTGAGTAAGGAAATTTATAGTTACATGATAGGGGGATATGGTGTTTTAGAAAAGTATTTAAAGAGCCATAAAAACGAGTCTTGCGACTTTTACCATGTGGAGAAAATGATTAAAGTCATCGCACGCACGATTGAAATCCAAAGCTTACTAGAAATTTTAACGAACGATTTACCCCACCTAGAAGGCAACACTTCTAAAAATTTGATTCAAGAAATATTGCAAGACTTACCCCCCCCCCCCCATTTAAGCCAAGTAGCATTAGCGGGTGTGAGACAAGCACGAGCGAGCCAAAAGTATTTGCATGCGTTTATAACACACTATCATGGAAATGTGTCTCATATCCAACCGCACCACAGAGGGCAACTATGTATTTCCCCTATGTCTAATCTCGCCCTAATTTGCGATAGAGGTAGCAAAGCTAGTCCTATTTCTAATATTTTTATGAGCAACATGCTTTGTGATTTGCATTTAAATGGTTCAGGAAGTTATGCGTTTTTATTGTATCGCTTAGGCTCAAAATAAGTGGGTATATTGTCTAAATTTAGATAGAATAAACACAAAAATTGAATAAGCCCTATTAAGGCTATATTAAAAATGGGTGGTGATACTGAAAATGGCAAAACGACTTTTTAAGGGGTTGTTAGGGGTTTCTCTTTCTTTAGCTCTTTGTGTAACTCTATATGGTGGCGAGACTAAGGAAAAAAAGCCAGTTAAAGAAAATCCGCAAGAATTAGCGGCTAAAAGGGTTGAAGCGTTCAATCGTTTCACTAATGTGGTTTCAGAAATTGAAAAAAAGTATGTGGATAAAATCAGCATTTCTGAGATTATGACAAAAGCTATTGAAGGCTTGCTCTCTAACTTGGACGCGCATTCGGCGTATTTGAACGAAAAGAAGTTTAAAGAATTTCAAGCCCAAACTGATGGCGAATTTGGTGGGCTTGGAATCACAGTGGGCTTGCGCGATGGTGTTTTAACCGTTATTGCCCCCCTAGAAGGCACGCCAGCTTATAAGGCTGGGGTTAAGTCAGGCGATAGCATTTTAAAAATCAATAAAGACAGCACGCTTAATATGAGTATTGATGATGCTATCAATCTTATGCGTGGCAAGCCAAAGACTCCTATTCAAATCACTGTAGTGAGAAAAAACGAGCCAAAACCCTTAGTGTTTAATATTGTTAGAGATATTATCAAAGTCAAATCTGTGTATGTGAAAAAAATTGAAACAACCCCTTATTTATATGTTAGGGTAAATTCCTTTGATAGAAATGTTACTCAATCCGTTTTAGATGGGCTAAAAGCTAATCCTAAAACCAAAGGAATCGTGCTAGATTTAAGGGGAAATCCAGGGGGACTGCTCAATCAAGCGGTGGGCTTGTCTAACCTATTCATCAAAGAAGGGGTTCTAGTCTCACAAAAGGGTAAGACTAAGGAAGAAAATTTAGAATACAAGGCCAATGGCAGAGCCCCTTATGCGAATTTACCTGTTGCGGTATTAGTTAATGGCGGTTCAGCGAGTGCGAGTGAGATTGTAGCAGGAGCGTTACAAGACCATAAACGGGCTGTTATCATCGGAGAAAACACCTTTGGTAAAGGAAGCGTGCAAATGCTCTTGCCTGTCAATAAAAATGAAGCGATTAAAATCACTACTGCACGCTATTATTTACCGAGTGGTCGCACCATTCAAGCTACCGGTATTAAGCCTGATATATTGATTTATCCAGGTAAGGTGCCAGAAAATGAAAACAAGTTCAGTCTGAAAGAAGCAGATTTAAAACACCATTTAGAGCAAGAACTCAAAAAACTTGATACTAAAGACCCTACTTCTAAAAATACAGATAAAAATAAGAAAAGCGAAGAGGAAAAAGACATCACCCCCAAAATGGTGGGCAATGATATTCAGTTGAAAGTCGCCATTGATAGCTTAAAGACTTGGTCTATCATAGATGAGAAAGCTCAAAAAAAGAAATAAGCCAGTTTGGTTTTCTTTGATTGAAGCTGAGATAAAGCAGCATTTTTGAAATGGCTTGTTTTTGCACGCATTCAATGAAAATAATAAAAGCTATCGGCTCGATTTTAGCAGTTTTTATGGTGTTCTTGTATGCAGAGCCAGAAGAAGAAATCAAGCCAAAAGTAGCTTATCTCAAAGTCTCTCATTTAGAAAATTTAGAAAATACACCGGTTTATATAGGACAAACCATAGGTGTAACCTACGAATTATTGTTGTTTGATGCTCAATTTTTGGAAGCCAAAATAGAAGGCGAACTAGATGAAACGCAAATTGAACCTTTAAGCAAAATGCCTAAATGGAGAAAAGTTGAAAAAGAGCTGTTTAAAACGACCTATTACTACAAGATTAAGGGCATGAAGGCTAATATACCAGCCCTAAAAGTCAGTGCGTTTTCTAATAAGGACAAGTATATAGACTATTCTACAGCCCCAAGTGTGGCTTTACAAGTAACCGATTTATCGCAAAACCCCCGCTATGCAGGGATTATGGCAAAGAATTTGGAAGTGGTGCAATACAAGACAAAAGATTATGATGATGAAAATAATATTTTGGTTATGGAATTGGCGTTTAGGGGGGCGAATTGGGAAGATTTTAGCGTTAAAGAAGCGATTAAACAAGGTTTTGATAACGCTTCTTTGAATCAGAGCAAGGCTAAAGAAGGAAGCGTGTTTTATTATTGTGTGTTGCCTAAACACATTCAAAGCCTTTCGTTTGATTACTTTTCGCTTGAAAATAAGGAATTTCAAACCTTGTCTTTTTCAGTTATTCCCACTCAAGAAAGCGTGATAACTCAAGATGAATTAGTGCCTAAAAATAATTTTTTAATCTTTTCTAATATCGCATTATTAGTTTTATGCGTGTTTTTCTTGGTGCTATTTTTGATTTTTGGACGCAAACTCATTTTTTTATTGCTTGGAGTTTTGTGCTTGGGATTTGCTCTATATAATCTCTGGCTCACGCAACGCTCAGCTACTTTGCTCGCTCAAAAAGAAATCCGCATTTTACCCACGCAAAATTCTACGATTTTAGGCGTTTCTAAAAATAACATGCCTATTAAAATCCTAGACTCGCACAACAATTACTATAAAATCTTAACTCCGCATGAACAAATAGGATGGGTGAAGAAAAATGAAGTCAAATAGCTTAAGGGCGATTTATAGAGCCTTAGTTATCGCTATAGGACTAGCCATTATCATTGTTTTGAATTACTTCAATCGTAAGAATAACAACGCGCGCTCCACTCGTAAAACCTGTGCGAGCTTTTTTGCTCTCACAGGCATTACTTTAGAAAAAGTAGGCGAATTTGATACAGATGCAAAACTCATTGTCCTAAACCACCAAAGCTTGCTAGACATCATTTACCTAGAAGCCTACCACCCTAACAATATTTGCTGGATTGCTAAAAAAGAGCTTGGAGAAATCCCTTTTTATGGGCATGCCCTAACAGATACTGAGATGATTTTAATAGATAGAGATGATAAAAAGGGGCTTGTAAGTCTCTTAAAAGCTTGTAAAGAAAAGTTGAACCAAAACCGACCTTTAGTGATTTTCCCTGAAGGCACTAGGGGTAAAGGACAAGAAAAATTTCTACCCTTTAAGCAAGGGGCAAAAATTATCGCTGAAAAATTCCAGCTCAAAATCCAGCCTATGGTTTTAATCAATTCTATTAAAGTTTTCAATTCTAAGCCTTTAGAAGCCTATAAAACCCGCACTAAACTAGTTATGCTAGAGAGCTATACGCCTGATTTTAATGCACCGACTTGGTATGAAGAATTAGAAAAACGCATGCAAACAGAATATTTGAAACATTACCACGAGCTAAATGCTTAATTTTGAAATTAGCCCCTTCAAAGCATGAAACTTTTTGATTACGCCCCTTTGAGCCTACTTTGGCGAGAGTTTCTACAAAGCGAATTTAAAAAGCCCTATTTCTTAGAAATAGAAAAACGCTATTTAGAAGCCCTAGAAAGCCCTAATACTATCTTTCCTAAAAGCTCAAATTTGTTTAACGCTCTTAATTTAACACCCCCCCATGCCGTTAAAATCATTCTCTTAGGACAAGACCCCTACCATTCCACCTACCTAGAAAATAACAATGAATTACCTGTAGCCATGGGGTTAAGCTTTAGTGTAAATATTAACGCTCCTATTCCACCAAGCCTACGAAATATCTATAAAGAATTGCATGCGAATTTAGGCGTGCCTATCGCTTGTTGCGGGGATTTGAGCGCATGGGCTAAAAGGGGTATGTTGTTATTAAACGCCATTTTAAGCGTAGAAAAGCACAAAGCCGCTTCGCACAAGCATATTGGCTGGGAACGCTTTAGCGATAGGATATTAGAACGCCTTTTTGAAACCACCACCCCCTTAATCGTGGTGTTATTAGGACAGGTCGCTCAAAAAAAGAGCGCATTAATTCCGTCTAATAAACACATCGTTATCACAGCACCACATCCTAGCCCATTAGCTAGGGGGTTTTTAGGGAGTGGGGTTTTTTCAAACATTCAAAAAGCTTACAGAGAGATTTATCACACGGATTTTGACTTCAGCTTGTAACTTAAGAATAACTTTATTTAAGGGCATTTGTGATAGAATGCTACTTTTTAAATAAAGGAATATTTGATACCATGCCAATTAAAATCGCTATCAATGGAACAGGACGCATAGGTTTATGTGCAATAAGAGCCGCCAGCAAGAGAAAAGAGTTAGAAATCGTAGCCATTAATTCTACCGCCGAAATAGAAACTCTTTTGCATTTGCTACGCCATGATAGTGTGCATGGGCGTTTTGAAGCCAAGTTGAATGCCGATAGAACCCTAAGTATCGGGCATAGCAAAAATATTTTGGTGCTGAGTGAGCGAGATATAAATAAACTTGATTTTTCCGTAGCTCAAGCTGAAGTTATCATAGAATGCACCGGAAAATTCAATTCTTTAGAAGCTTCAAGCGCACATCTTAAAAACGGCGTGAAAAAAGTTGTCATCTCTGCCCCAGCAAAGAATGCGCCCACCTTTGTCTATGGAGTGAACCACACAAATTATCACAATGAAAGCGTTATTTCTAATGCATCTTGCACGACTAATGCGACCGCCCCTTTACTAAAAATCTTAGATGAAGCTTTTCATATAGAAAACGCTCTTTTAACCACTATCCATAGCTACACTAACGACCAAAATCTCTTAGACACCAAGCACAAGGATATCCGCCGTGCTAGAGCGGCAAATCTTAATCTCATTCCCACAAGCACCGGCGTAAGCAAAGCCATTTCGCTAGTCTTGCCCCATTTAGGCCCTAAGATTACAGGGCTTGCAATTAGGGTGCCTACCCCTAATGTGAGTTTAGTAGATTTGTCGCTAACTTTTAACAAAGCTGTTACTAAAGAAAGCATTCAACACGCATTCAAAGAAGCTTGTGAGAATGAATTTAGGGGGCTTGTAGGTATTGATGAAGAGAAGCTTGTTTCAAGCGATTTTATTTCTTCGCCCTTAAGTGCTATTGTGATTGATGACCAAGTGATGACAATAGGTGAAAAAAATGCTAAAGTGTTAGCATGGTATGACAATGAAATGGGCTATAGCGAGCGCTTAATTGATATGGCACAACATGCCGCACAAAATTAAAAGAAAGGATTTTTATGTTAGCTAAAATGTCGTTTATGCAAAATGTTAAAAACATTCAAGAAGTAGAAGTTAAGAATAAAAGGGTGCTAATTAGAGTGGATTTTAATGTGCCTTTAGATGAAAACCTTAATATCACTGATGACACACGCATAAGAGAGAGTCTCCCTACCATTCAATTTTGTATTGATAATAAGGCTAAAGATATTATTTTGGTCAGCCATTTAGGTCGTCCTAAGGGCGTTGAAGAGAAATTGAGCTTAAAGCCCTTTTTAAAACGCCTTGAAAGGCTATTGAACCACGAAGTGATTTTTTCACAGAATATCACGCAATTACAACATACTCTAAAAGAAAAATCGCAAGCAAGGATTTTTCTTTTAGAAAATATTCGTTTTCTAAAGGGTGAAGAAGAAAATGACAACAATCTAGCTAAAGAATTAGCGAGCCTGTGCGATGTGTTTGTTAATGATGCCTTTGGCACAAGCCACAGAAAGCATGCAAGCACTTATGGGGCGGCTCAATTTGCCCCCATTAAGGTGAGCGGATTTTTACTCAAAAAAGAAATTGATTCTTTTTATCAAGCGTTTAACCACCCCTTACGCCCCCTATTATTAATCGTGGGGGGAGCTAAGGTCAGCTCTAAACTCACTCTATTAAAAAACATTTTAGATTTAATTGACAAGCTCATTATTGCTGGGGCGATGAGCAACACCTTCTTAAAAGCCTTAGGTTATGATGTAAAGGATTCTCTAGTAGAAGATGCTTTATTAGGAGAAGCCCTAGAATTATTAAAGAGTGCGAAAGAAAAAAAAGTCAAAGTCTATTTGCCCATAGATGCTGTTACAACTGATGATATTTTAAATCCTAAACAAATCAAAATTTCACCCGTTCAAGATATTGAGCCTAAGCATAAAATCGCTGATATAGGACCTGCGAGCGTGAAGTTATTCTCTGAAGTCATAGAGAGCGCACCTACCATTATATGGAATGGTCCCTTGGGTGTGCATGAAAAACAAGAATTTGCTAGAGGAACAACCTTTTTAGCTCATAAAATCGCTGACACTTACGCCTTTTCTCTCATCGGTGGGGGTGATACTATTGATGCGATTAATCGTGCGGGTGAAAAGGATAACATGAGCTTTATTTCTACAGGTGGGGGGGCGAGTTTGGAGCTGTTAGAAGGTAAGATTCTACCTTGTTTTGAGGTTTTAGATAAGCGTCATTAACTCTTTCAATAAGGATTGCTTATGGTGAATGTGTTTTTCAAGCAACAAGAATTTGTCATCAAAAAACGCTTTAATGATTTTAATGGTTTTGATATAGGGAAAAATGAAGTTCTGTGGTTTGAGCTTATCAACCCCACGCCAAGTGAATTAGCCATCTTAAGCCAAGAATACGCTATCCACTACAACGCAGACAATTCTCAGCGTATCTCATCGGTAACAAAATACTGGGAAGATAGCTCAAGCGTTACTATCAACGCCTTTTTTGCTAATCAAGATGAAGGCGAGAGTTTCCACACTGAAATGGCAACCTTTATTTTATCTAACAACATTCTTTTCACCATTTACTACGGCACTTTAGAGATTTTTGACGCTATCCAAAAGAAAGTTCTAGCAAGCCCTAAAAAATTTGAAGACGGATTTGATGTTTTAACCAAAGTCTTTGAAGTGTATTTTGAAAAAGGGGTAGAATGCCTAGAGTGGATAAACAAGCAAACAAGCCTGTTGCGTAAAGACATCATTTTTAAAAAAACTTCATGCATGCATGACAATGTTTTGGTGCGTTTGTCTAATTTGCAAGAGTTTAATGTAGCCTTAAGGGATTCTTTTTTTGACAAACGCCGCATTATTACCGCATTACTAAGAAGCAACAAAGTGGATAGCGATACCAAAAATAATTTAAATATTATTCTAAAAGATTTCAGCTCTTTAGTGGAGTCTGCAACCATTAATCTCAACTCATTAGACAACATTCAAAATCTATTCGCTTCTCAAGTGAATGTGGAGCAAAATGAGATTATCAAGCTCTTTACCGTGGCGACAATGGCGATGATGCCCCCCACTCTTATTGGCACCATTTATGGCATGAATTTCAAATTCATGCCTGAGTTAGAATGGCAGTATGGCTATCTTTTTGCCTTGATTATCATGGCGGTCTCTACGATTCTACCTGTGATTTATTTTAAGAAAAAAGGCTGGCTATAGCCTTGTTATGGAGTTTCTACATCCACTCTTAGGCGCTCTTTCTACAATCCATGGCGTAGTGTCTTTGATTACACTCACGCTCTTAGAAATCATTCTAGGAATTGACAACATCATTTTTATTATGGTGGTAGTCTATAAACTCCCTAAGCACCAGCAGAACAAGGCTAGGGTTTTGGGCTTAGGCTTAGCTATGCTTACTCGTATAATGCTCTTAGGAAGCTTATTTTTCATCAGCCATTTACAAAAACCCTTGTTTGTAGTGGCGAGCATGAGTTTTTCAGGGCGTGATATGGTGCTGCTTCTTGGGGGGACATTCCTAGTCATTAAGGCATTATTAGAATTGAAAGAACAAGTTTCTTTAAAAGATTCAAAAACTGAAACACGCTCCAAAAAATCCTTTCTATTGACTTTAATAGAAATCATGCTTATAGACATTGTCTTTTCTTTAGATTCCGTGATTACCGCCATTGGTATTGCGAAGCACTTAGAAATTATGGCGCTAGCCATTATTTTAGCGGTAGTGGTGATGATGTTTTTTTCTCAAATGATTGGCGATTTCATTGAAAAGCACTATCGGGTCAAAACCCTAGCCTTTGTGTTTTTACTCTTTGTGGGCATGAGCCTATTTTTAGAAGGCTTGCACCTACACATCAATAAGAATTATTTGTATATTGGCATAGGGTTTGCCCTACTGGTAGAATGCCTAAACATTTTCATAGAAAAAACGCTTCAAAATCCTAAGAATTAAAAATATAGAAGTTAAAAACACAAATAAAAATTTCAGCTCATTGCAGCTCTTGCTAAAACTTGGTAACGAGCCTTGTTGCAATGTTGGAGAATTAAAATCCTTGACTCATAAACATGTTTTTGGATAAAAGGGTGGTTAAACAAAAGAGTTTAAAGTCATATTTTTAAAAACACTTTTTTGATTTCCTTTGTTGATTACCAGAACACATTCTTGTAGGAGCAGCTCACTATTCATTGCATCTTGTATCTTTACCCCCTTGCTTCAAAAGTCTTTTTGAAGTCCCAAAACACCCCGCAAGGCAATTCAAAATTATCGCTCAACTGAGTTAAACTCTTATTTTTTCAAGCTACCATAAAATTTAAAAGGATTTGTTGTAAAATTTTTGCTACGCCCTATAAACATCATTATAAGAGTAAATGTTTCTAAGGAGCATTCCGTAAATCCTAAAAGCACAGCAAAGCTTCTTCTTAAAAGAATATACCCAAAATTAGTTCTTAGACTTAAAGTTTAAGCTCAAGGATTAAACCTTAAATTTCTAGGGGGTTGAGTTTAGACTTAGGGAGTTTTCCTTAAGATGAATTTGCTTTAACTTTTTAGAGCGTCTTTTATTTTTTAAAATAATGTGTCTTTTTTTTGTAGTTTTTGCAAATTATCTTTCCCACAAGCTTAGTGGCATTGATTTTGTTTTCGCTGTATTCTACTACGCCTTATATTGTGAAGCTCTTATTGTTTTTATTTGTTTCTCAAAAATGCTTTTTTGTTTTTAAATTTCACTTTTTAAAAAATAGCATTTCTTAAGGAAGGCTTTAAAATACTTTCGCATTATTCACTATTTTTAAAAGTGTGTTTATCACTTTTAAAAACGCTCATCGTTTTAAAGCTCTTTATTTTTATCTTTCTCTATCGCTTTTTAAAATAAAGTGTTTTGTTTAGGAGTTTTTTTGACTTAGCGCTTTCTTTAATATAAGGTATTTTTGATTAAAAATTCTTTTTTGATGGCTTGTTATTCAAGAAAGGTCAGGGCAGAATAACGGCTTACCCCCTAGTTTTTTCAAGAGATTAGGGGGGTGAAATTTTCTTCAAAGGAGTGAACCATGAGTAAAAATGGCAAAACCCCTTGAAAAACATTATACTTTAAAATCTCTTTTTGGGTTTAAAGTAGCGTTTTTCATTAAGCGTTAGTTTTCAAGGGGGGCTTCTTTTTTGGGAGCCTTCTTTGAAAGAAAATAACAACAAAAAATACTTTTTAAAACAAACCCTCTTTTTTAATCATTTGTGAATTTTCTTTTTCTATCACTTGTTTTGTGGCTTGGATTTTGAGCTTGTTATAGGTTATTGTGCTTTTAATAATGCTTTTTAATTTTTATCTTTCGCTTACCCTATAAAGAAACCCCCTATTTTAAGGGGGGTGGGGGGGGAACCTTTGGCTTAATAGACTTTTTTGACTACTAATTTAAACCTATACTTGAAAAATGGAAATTTCAAGTATAATAGCACCAAAGGTTTTTTACTATGCTTTTTAGCCATAGTAAATCCTTAGCGGTAAGTTGTTACCCCCTAACTTCGCTAAAAACTAGGGGGTAAATGTCATTTTACAAAAATCTTTCTTAACTCTAAAAATAAAGTATCTTTTTTAATCATTTGTAGATTTCCTTTTTCTATCACTTGTTTTGTGGCTTGGATTTTATTGTAAGATTTTATCACGCCCCATAAGGTGAAATTATGGGGCAAATTACAGACATAGGAGTTTGTCATGTCCAAACCACATGATAAAAACTCTTGGTTAGCAGTATATCTTAAATTCTCTTTTAAGGGGTTTAAGTTTGTCTTTTTAGTTGAAAGATAGCTAATCAAAGTTCCCTTAAGCTCACGCTTAGGGGTTTTCCTTAAAGTAATTTGCCTTTAACTTTTGGGGCGTTTTTTTAAAACAAGCTCTCTTTTTTAAGTGTTTGTTTGTTGTCTTTTTTTATAACTTATTTTTTAGTTTTAAATTTTGCTTTTTTAAAAATAGCGTTTTTTTATAGGCTTTAATTTCATAAAAAGGTTTTGTTTTAAGAAGGCTTAGGGTAGAATAACGGCTTACCCCCTAGTTTTTTGAAGAGATTAGGGGGTAAAATTTAACACTAGGAGCAAGTATGTTTAAAAAACATACAAAAAGCTCTTATCGTTCATTATACATTAAGTTGTCTCTTTTTGGGTTTAACTTTGTGCTAAAAATCAAACGATAGAGTTTAGCCCCCTATTTTTAGGGGGTGCTTCTTTTGTTAAAAACCTTTCTTAAAACAAACTATCTTTTTTTAAATTTTGTATGTTTTCTTTTTCTATGATTTGTTTTGTGGCTTTGATTTTAGTGCTATTGCTCAAGGTTTTGTTTTAAGAAGGCTTAGGGTAGAATAACGGCTTACCCCCTAGTTTTTTGAAGAGATTAGGGGGTAAATTTTGACACAGGAGCAAAGCATGAAAAATCGTGCTAAAAGCCCTTGTCGCTTATTATACATTAAGTTATCCTTTTTAGGGTTTAAGTTAGTGTTAAAAATTAAGCGATAAAGGGTTTGCCCCCTTTAGGGGGTGCTTTTGATGTCAAAATAAAGTTTGTGTGTTTTGTAGATTTCCTTTTTCTATGACTTGTTTTGTGGCTTGGATTTTAGTGCTATTGCTGAAGGCTATTGTTTTAAGAAAGGTTAGGGTAGAATAACAGCTTACCCCCTAGTTTTTTGATAGAGTTAGGGGGTGAAAAATTTGCTTTTAAAGGATTTTACTATGCGTAAAGAACATAGTAAAAACTCTTATCAAGCATTATACTTTAAAATCTCTTTTTATGGTTTTAAAGTGGTGTTTTTTATCAAACGCTGATTGGTTAAGAGTTCCCTCTCTCTTTTAAGGGTGGGGGTTTCTTTAAAGCAAAATAACAACAAAAATAAATTTTTGATTTTTTGTTTTATTTTTTTTAATAAAAAACCTTTCTTAAAATAAAGTATCTTTTTTAAAACTTTGTGCTTTATCTTTTTCTATGACTTGTTTTGTGGCTTGGATTTTAGCATCGTTATATTCTGCTATGGCTTTAATGAATTTTGTTTTTTCTAAGAAGTTTTTTCAAATCATATTTTTATTCTTAGCAAAATTTTCTAAATTCATTCTTTAAGGGGGGCGAAGACACTCTTCATTGTGTCTTACCCCCCCTTAAAAATCCCCCCATATTCCGCAAGGCTTTTAAAGTTATCGCTTTAAAACTTTGTTTTAAAGCTCTTTTATATTTATTTTAAAAAGCTATCGTTTTTTTCTTTTTCTATGATTTGTTTTGTGGCTTTGATTTTGAGTTCGTTATATTCTACTACGGCTTTGATGATTTGCTTTTGTAGGGCGTTGATGAGAGCGTGCATGAAATTAAAGTCTATATTGCTGTGTTTAGTGGTGGGTAGGGTGATTAATTCGTTTTTAACTTTGTTCCAGCTTGCCTTATTTTCATAACTAAATTTTAATTTAATAGCCTTATAAATACAAGGCACAAAAAATAATAGTATTTCTTTCGTTGGTGTGAAATTTGGTTTTATTAAATAAGCATTGTAAAGAACGCCTGTTTTAAGCGGTTGCGGATAAACATTTGCAGTTGAAACCGCCCCATCATTGACAATATCAATTGTCATTTCCGCACTTTCAAAATCGCTTGACCTACCATAATACATAATTCCATTATCGCCATTTTTAGCATTGACAAGCGGTAAATCAAACTCGCTCGTTTGGTTTTTTGAAATATCCTTTTGTTTATTAAAGGTTTGTTTCTTAAATTTTAAGTCTAATTTTTCAAACAAATCCCCTAATTTAAAGCTTTTCCATTCTAGGCGACCATGCGTTTTACTCTCTCTCTCTCTCTCTCGTTTTCGTTCAATTGTTTAAGGGCGTTTTCTTCATCGCTATTTAGAGTGGTGTTTTTTAGCCCTGTAGCTTGTAAGTAAGCGTCAAGTTCGGCGAGCCGACACTCTTCAAGTTCGGCTATAAAATTTTCCATAAAATTAAAGTCAATGTCGTTTAGAGTGGGGGTTTGTGAATCTTGGGTTTGTGGTTTTAGGGGTAGTTGGATTTTAAAATCATTATGCTTTAATTTAGAACTTGATAATTGTGTTCCATAAGTAAATTGATTATAAAAACATTTATTAAGCTGATTAGTAATAAATAACCCTACTCGCCTTGTAAAATCATAATTTTTTAATTTTAATACATGGACTTTCATTTCTACACTTGCTAAATAAGGGTGATAAAAACAATTTCCAAAAAAATTTACGCTGATAAAATTTTCAAAATGCCTTGCTTTTTTATTGTTTAAAGTGTCAAAATAACCATAAACGCCATTATTATCACTTTTGACTGATATGCGGACAATATCGCCTTTTACTAGGTCATCTTGACTTAATAATGAGCCTGTATAAATCTCAAACAAATCCCCTAATTTAAACTCGCCCCACTTAGTCGCTTCTAATTCGCCACTAAGGGGGCTTACAACTTTGGGGGCGTATTCTGTTTTAAGATTAAGCTCACTTCATAAGCGAGGTAATCGCTAATGGTTCTTTTAAAATCTTCTAAGGTGGGTTTAGTGTCTCTTGGTTTAGTTTGGTTCCAGTCGCTCCCATTTTTGGGGTCTATAACATTCTCGTAATATTCATCTTCGCTTAAAAAATTCAAACAAGATTTGCCATAATGGACTAAATCTACTACTTCGTTATAGCGTTCTTTAGCGTTATTGCTATCTTTTAAGTTGTGGCTGGCTTTGGCTTTTTTGCGATTCGCCCTTGTATAGCCATCGTTACTAAAATCTATGAATTTAACCATGTGTTTAGGGTTATGTTTTTCATTGACTTTAAACACATAAATATGCGTTTGCACACTGGATTTTCCTATAAATAAATCTATAGGCATTTTAATGCTAGCTATTAGTGTATGCTTTTCTAAAATCCTAAGATTGTATTCTTTAGCTTTGCCACTGCCGGCACTACTTTGGATAATTACGCTGGCATACCCGCTTTGCATTTTTTCTAAGGCTTGTTCTACAAATACCATGCCATTACCGCTTGCAGAATAAGGTGGGTTTAACACAAAGGCGTTCGCTTTAAAAGGCTCATTATTGATTTCTCCATTAAATTCATTTAGGCTGTCTTTGTTGAGCATGTGGCTACTCCCATCGCCCATTAAAATCATATTCAGCACTGCTAGAATATAGACATCTTGTAAGATTTCTAGCCCTAAGAGTTGCTTGGCTTTGATGTGGGCGATTTTTTGCTCTAAAATTTCAGGGCTTGAAATAGAGTTTTTAGCGTCTTCTATCATTAAATTCATGCTTGCGACTAATAGTCCGGCACTGCCTGTGGCAAAATCCCATACGAAGCTATCTTTATTGACTTTAGAAAGCTTGGCTAAAAGCGTGGCGACATAAGGGGGTGTGAGGACGACATCGTTTAATTTGTCTTGCGTGAAACCTAACCAGCGATACATTTCATTAAACAATTTACCGGTAAAATCCGTGCTTAAGTTGATTTTATAATAAATGCCTAGACTATCTATAATCTCAGTAAAACAGCGTTTTAATCGGCTCTCGCCGTTTATGGCTAGGTTGTTATTTTCGTTGTTTAATAAAGGCTCAAGCGAAGAAATAACGCTTTGTTTTTTCTCTAAAGGTAAATTTTTATGCTTTAAAAAGGCGTTGATTTTTCTTAAAATAATATCGCCATCTCTATTACCTGCTTCTATACTAGATTTTAAATCGTCTTTAGTTAAAGGGCTTACTAGGTTTCTTATGCCTAAATTAGCGATAATGCTCGCAATGACTAAATACACTCTGTTATGTTCGCTTAAAAAATTCTTTTCTTTGTTGTAGATGCTGTTATTGAGCTGTGTTAAACAATCTTCTATTTCTTGGTTTTTCTTTTCTTTAATACGCTCTAATTGTTCATCGCTTAAATGTAGAATGTCTAGGTGTTTGATAAAGTTATCAAAATGCTTAGGGGCTAAAAAGGATAAATCGCTGTATTTTAACTCTTTGTCTTTTAAAACTTCTATGCCTGCACCTAGATTATCCTTGCTCACATAATAAATAGCGATTTGTGGGGTTATTTTATCCTTAAGGTCTTTATGCCCTGTAATGCCTATGGCTAAACACTCTGTGTAGCTCGTGTAATGTAAAATCGCACTCGCATAATGCAAAGCCCCATTTAGGGCGTATTCTTTGATGTTTGTATAATGGGGGCGGTTGTTTTTAGAATCAAAATTTTCTACTAAATGGTGTTTATCAAGCTTAATGAGTTTGTCCTTAGAGCCTTTATATTCTATTAAAACAGGGATTTTTCTGTTTGGGTCTTGTGTGTTTAATAAAAGTTTGACATCAGGGCGATTACCCCCTAGCCCTCCACTTTTAGAAGCATAATTTTTAAGGGCGTTATCAATTTCACTATTTAGGCTTTCTTGTTCTAGTTTAAAGTCTAGTTGATAACTAGCTAGTTCGCTATTAAAATGGTGGGCGATTAGGGGTTCAATGGATTGTTTCATTAATTTCCTTTTAAAAAATTTTAATTATAGCTTAATCGCTCGCATCAGCTAGTGCGATAGCAAAATGCACTTTTATATCTAAATTTTTAAGATAGCTAATTGCTTCTTTAAGAGTTGTGCCGGTGGTGATAATATCATCTAGCAAGAAGTAATCTAAAGTTTTATCGCCTTTGAATGTGAAATTCTTTGGGTTGTTTGTGCGAAATTCTAGGCTTTTTCCTGCGTAAGTAATAAAATTAGTTGCCCTTAAATTCCCATAAGTGGCTTTTAAGTTGTTTTTACAAAAACCTTTTAAAAGCACGGCGGAGTGTGAGTAAAAAGACTTCACTCTGTCATCAACAGCGATTCCATAAAGGGTGGTGTTTAAACCCTTTTCTTTTAAAATTTTTAGAAATTCCTTGCTCGCTTTTTGAGAGAGCAAAAATAAAAGGCGTGAGCCTATTAAAGAATACTTGCTTTTAATCAATTCTTCTACTTCGCTATAGGCATAAAAGCTATACACGCTCACGCCTTCTAAGACTCTTACTTTTAATTGTAGGGGTAAGTCATTCAAGCAACTTTGGCAAAGGGGTTTGAAAGAGAGTTTTAAGCAAGTGAGACAACGCATTCAATAAACGCTATTATTTTTTGGTGTAAATCCTCTATGCTTTCCTTAGCATTTAATTCTAAAATCTCGCATTCAAACTTTTCTTTTAATAAATAAGCTTTCTCTTTTAAGCGTTGCTGGATATGAAGTAACTTTTCTGTGCCTTGATTTTCTATTTTATCTAAGGTTTTAAAGCTCAAACGCTTTTTTAGATTTTCTGCATCTAAAAGTAAAAGAATGATTTTTTGGGGCAAGATATTTTGCGTGGCTAAAAGATTTAATTCTAAGCTTGACAACTCGCTATAGGCCATGCCAGAGATTAAACTTCTATCACTGATAATGAGTTTTTTTTCTTTTAAAGCTGGTTTGATTATGCTTTCTATATGCTCGGCTCTATCGCTCAAGAATAAAAACGCTCTAGCTAACTCGCTTAAATTTTCATTTAAAGCGATTTCTCTTAAATTTTGACCGATTTTTGTCCCACCCGGCTCTTTAGTGAAAACGGCGTTTTTAAAATGCGTTTTTAACAATTCTATTTGGGTGCTTTTACCCGCACCATCAATGCCTTCTATGGTGATATACATTCAATCCCTTTGGATAAATTCTAAAATTTCTTCAGGCACCAAATGGCTCGCATCGCCCTTGTGAATAATGATAGAACGCACAATAGAAGAGCTAATGAAAGCGTTTTGTAAAGTGGGCATGAAATACAATGTTTCTAATTCATTGTTTAAAGATTTGTTCGCATAACCCATTTGCAATTCGTATTCAAAATCGCTCACTACTCTTAAACCCCTTACAAGCACCTTACAATGATGCTCCTTTGCAAAATGAGCGAGTAGCCCATTAAAGCTCACGCATTCTACATTTTTGAAACTTTTTGTAGCAAGTTGTATCATCTCTAAGCGCTCTTCTAAACTAAACATGGGCTTTTTAGCACTTGAATTGGCTACTGCAACAATAAGCTTTTCAAATAATTCACTAGAACGACAAATAATATCCACATGCCCATTGGTTACAGGGTCAAAAGTGCCTGGATAAATACCTACTTTTTGCATTAGCTTAACACTCCCCATCGTGGGTATAAATCATTCTCTATCCCCAAACTATCAAACCACTTCCCCACTAAAAAATCTTGCATGCTCTCTAAGGTCTTACTTTGGGTGTAATAAGTCATCATAGGGGGCGAAATAATAGCGTTAGAGCGAGCGAGTTTTAATAAGTTTTCTAGCATAATATCGCTTAGGGGCATTTCTCTAGGGGCAATGAGTAAAGGGCGTTTTTCTTTAAGCATAACAGACGCAGCCCTAGAGATTAAATCCCCAGAAAAGCCATGGGCGATTTTAGCGACCATGTCCATGCTGGCTGGAATAATTGCCATTTTATGAACACCATAGCTCCCTGATGAAATGCTTGCATGAATGTCTTGTTCATTAAAGAATGTGGCGTTAGGGCGTAGGTCTTTCAAGGTGTTTTTGAGATTAATTTGCATTTCTTCTAGGGCTACAACATGGGCGTTTTTAGAAGCCACCACAAACACTTCAAACTCTTTGGGTAATTTTTCTAAAAACCGCAAGGCTAGGGGTATTCCGCTTGCCCCACTAATGCCTAAAACTAATTTCATCATCATTCCTTTATAATATTTGAACTTTAGAGTTACTTAACACGCGCACTTTTAATATCTTATTGCTTTCTAAATTCTTAGCCTGAATGATTTGATTTAATGAGCCATTTTCTAAGGCTTTCAAGCTTGTTTCTATGCTGATATGCCCTTCTTTATACACCCCTACCACCATGTCGTTTTTACGCACAATAATTAGGGCTTGAGTTTTATTCGCACTTAAAAGCGTGTTAGATGCGATGAAATTTTTCGCACTCGTTTTTTCAATAGCACTCTCTAATAAGGGGTCAGAAAGAGTGCCAAAAAGAATGCGTTCTTTTTTGGTGTTACTAGCCGTAATATTTTCATCTTTTTTAATCGCATTCACACTTCTAAAAGCTTGAATACTCCCTACAATGCTATAACGCACCGGTAAGCGTAAATGCGGCTCATTCTCTAGCCTTAAAAACACGACCCCGTCTTTTTTGAGCTTGTTTGAAGTGCCTAACTCATAGCTTAAAATTTTAGCGTTAGAAAAACGCTCTGGTATTTCTAAATTAATTTTTTCAATTTCTAGTTTTAACTCTTTGTATTCTTTAAGATAAGTTTCTTTAATCTCTTTTTTAAGCGTGTTGAAATCTAGGGCTAATAACCCTTTTAAAACCATTAAAAAGAGAACAAGAATTTTCAAAACCCTTCCCTAACCTTTTCTAAAAATCCTTGCATAACCCTTTGGATACGCCCCCCAAAATTCACTTTCATACACTTTGTGCTATCTTCTATTGCAAGCACTCGCCCTGTGCCAAAAATCTTATGGCTAACCAAGTCCCCCACTCTAATAGGCGATACTTTTTTATCATCTTTATGAAGCAATTTAGCTTCTTTGAGAAATAAAGACGGCACACAAGGGGTCTTTCTACCAAAATACAAACGCTCTTTGACATAAGAGAGTTGTAATTCTTCTTTAGCCCTAGTGATAGCCACATAGGCTAAACGCCTTTCTTCTTCTAAATTATCTTCATCATTATAATCATTAAACCCCCTATGCGGAAAAAAGCCTTCTTCTAAGCCAATAACAAACACATGTTTAAATTCTAAACCCTTACTCATATGCACGCTCATGCAACTCACTTTGTGCGAAGTATCTGTGCTATAAACATCTAGCGTGCTTTCATTTAAAAAATCTAATAAGGAATGCGTAGGGTTAGTTTTAAAATGCTCTTTGACTAAGCCTAGAAGCTCTTCTACAAAGCCCTTTCTCTCTTCATAATTGTCTTCTTTTTCATAGCTTCTCAAAAGATTTGTTTCTTCTAAAAAACACTCGCAAAACTTCTCTACAGACACATTAAAAGCATCTCTTAAACGCTCTATCATAGCGATAAAATCTTTTAAAACCTGTTCGTTTTTAACGCTCAACTTACCTTTAAACACGCCCTTTTTCAACGCTTCTTCTAAGCCAAGCTCTTCATGGTCTAAAACAGAAAAGATGAGTTCTTGAGTGATTTTACCAATACCCCTAGTAGGCTTGTTTAAAATGCGTTTGACAAAAAAGCGTTCGCTTTCTTTAGCCACTAAATGCATGGTTGCTAATGCATCTTTAATCTCAGCCCTTTCATAAAAACTCACCGCCCCTATAAGTCTGTAAGGAATGTTTAAGGCATTCAAACTCTCTTCAACGCTACGACTAAGTCCGTTCAAACGATACAAAATAGCAATATCTTCTAAATCTTCGCCCTTGTTTAAAAGGGCTTTAATTTGATAAGCCACATTCAAACTCTCTTCTTTTTGCGTTAAATACTCTTTACAAACAACGCTTTTATGCGGACCCTTAAAACTCTTGAGCGTTTTATTGTGGCGGTTTTGATTGTGGCTAATGAGAGAATTTGCACACTCTAAGATTTCAGCACTTGAGCGGTAGTTTGTTTCTAGTTTTACTACCTTAGCCCCTTCATAATGCTTAGAAAAATTTAAAATATTAGAAATATCAGCCCCCCTAAAGCCATAAATACTTTGGTCATCATCACCCACCACACACAAATTATTATGCGTAAAACTCAGCGTTTTTAAAAACTCAAATTGTAGGGCGTTCGTGTCTTGATACTCATCTACCATAATATAATGGTATCGTTCGCTTGTCTCTTTAGCTAATTTTAAATTATCTTGTAAAATCTTAAGGCTTAGAACCAACAAATCATCAAAATCTACTAAGTTATCTCTTTCTAGGGCGTTTTGATAGCGTTCGTAAGCTTTATAACACTCTCTATCTTGCGTATCTAAACTTATCATGCGGTTTTTGATTTTAGAAATGCTCTCTCTATAATGGGTGATTTTGAGTTGCTTACAGAGTGTTTTAGCATCATCACTATCTAACAGAGAAAAATCGCACGCCCTTTTTAAAAGGCTCATGTGCTGTCTTAAAAACAACAAACCAAAACGATGGAAAGTGCAAAGCAAGGGGGGAATAAGGATTTGATTTTTCAATAATTTCAAAGCCCTTTCTTGCATTTCTTTGCTTGCTTTATTAGTAAAAGTAAGCGTTAAGGTGTTTTCACTAGGCACGCCACAAACACCGATTAAATAAGCCAAACGGCTTGTCAAAGTTTTAGTCTTGCCACTTCCTGCCCCAGCTAAGATAAGCATCGCCCCTTGAACATGGCATACTGCAGCTTTTTGTGCATCATTTAAGCTTTCTAAAATACTTTTTTCAAATCCCATTTATTCTAAAAACTCGCCCTTTTTCTCTTTAGTCAAACGCTCTTTCAAAAGGCTTGTATCAATTTCAAAATCAAAATAAGGCGAAGAAAAATTAGGGGTGCTAATGGCTAGAAAATGGTTCAAGGCCGATTTCAAATCCCCCTTTCTTTGATACAATAGCCCTAAGGCATAACGGATATTTTCATTTTTTGGTTCATCTAATTTGCCAAGTTCTAGCAATAAAGCGGCATTGTCATAATGACCTTGTGCGATGTGAGCTAAGCTGGCAAAGATTTTTAAGCGCGTGTCATTGTCTCTAAGCCCCTCAATCAAATTTTGATACAACGCGCTCGCTTTTTCATACTTGCCTTGAAAAAGGCTCACTAAAGCTAAGCTTTCTAGCCAATCATTTGGGGCTTCAGTTTCTTCTAAACTAGCGATTTTCTTTTCTAACAATCTCTCTTGCCTGTCTAAATCCCCCACAATAAATCCCATGTAAGCGTAGAAGTTACGCCCTAAAATGGGACCTAACATGGTTTGTGCCCAATCAATCTTATTAGAATCTAGTAAAGTATAAATACTCAAAGTATGACGGATATTTGCATCATAATAGGAGACGATTTCATAAAAGATATTAGAAAGCAAATCTTTAGGAAGCATTTTCTTTAAACGCCCAAAAGATTCTGTAACTAATTTTTTATCCTTACTCTCTTTAGCAAATACCGCTTGAATAGCGTAGTAAAAAGGAAGTTTTTTAGGGGCATTTTCAAGCCAATCCATATCCCAATTAGTGCGGTGATTTAAATAAGCTATCAATGAATATAGCAAAGCTTTTTGTGTAGGACTAGAAAAATCTTGATTATAAAAATTCTCTGTGATTTCTCTCAAAAACTCTGCGCTGTCCTCATGGGTAAAATGCGATGCCATGATGGCAAAAATCGCGCTCAAATAATCCGCCGAATTTAAATGAAAAGCCCTTAAAAAATGGAAATACGCTTTGTGGTAGTTCTCTAATTGTGCATAAATCAAACCCACATTATAATGAACGAGTGCGTTATTGGGGCTGTTTTTTAAAGACAAATTAAAAAAATAAAGGGCAATATTTAAACGCTTTTTTTCTAGCTCTTTTAACCCCTTAAGGGCGTTTTTATCTGCTATAGCCATTAAGCGCCCCCTTTTTAAGGCAACACTTGCCCCCTCTAAATCTTTTTGTGTTTCAGAGTCTAAGAGAAACAGCCCTTCTTCAATCACACCTAAAGTCTCTTTAGAGTCTAAGACCTTAAAAGGGGCATAATAGAATAACAAACGATAGATAAAATCCTTTCTCCCTTCAAGATATTGGGTATTCCAAAAACGCTCCTTAGCCCTTTCTTTGTCTAAAAAAACAGAGTCTATCATAGGCTTGATAGGGTAAAAAGAACTTGCTAACAGCATGTCTTTTTGCGTATAACTAGCTAGTTTTAGGGCTTCACTAGCACTAAGAGTATCGCCTTTTTTCAAGCTGACTAATTCTAAAGCCATTAAAGCCTTTAAGTCATTAGGGTAGTAGTGTAAAAAGCGTTGCACATGCTCTAAAGCCTGCTTATAATTCCCTAAGCGAGCTTGTAAAAGCCCTAAAGTCAGCTCATCTTGAATATCTGCACTCTTTTGTAATTGCGTATAAGCATTTTCTTCATCTTTAAACATTAAGAACAATTTAGACGCTAAGCGTGCGTTGGGTTTTAAAAAAGCGTTTGAATTAGGATGCATTAAAGGTGAAAGAGTTTCAAAATACTCTTGTGCATAATAAGATTTGAGGGCATATGCATACGAATAAAAAGACTTTTTATAGTCTTTATATAAAGTCTCTCTTGCAATTTTTAAATAATGATAATACAAATCTGCATCTTGTAAATGATAAGCCGTAACTAATGCATCTATCGCATTCACGCTCGCATTTTCTTTTGAAGCAATGCCAGAATCAAACAAATCTAAAGCCCCATTAAAATCTTTTTCTTTAAATTTAATTACCCCTAAATTATGGCTTGCAATACCTTGCGAAAAAGAAGCGATTTTATCAAATAAATGCAAGGCTTCATTTTTTTGCCCTTGTTCATATAAGATACTAGCCTTTTTTATCATAGCATCCACTTGAGTTTCATCGTTTCTTTTTAAAGAATCTTTCCCTATCAAATCAGGTAAATCAAGATTTTCTATTTGCCCATCAGATTCTTTATTATTTTTATTGCTAGTAGCAATATCGCTATTAGTCGCACTAGCTGTGCCGACAGAAGTTTGTGCAGAAGTTTCTTTATTCTCTTTAGTTTCTTTATGCCCTACAAACAAGCTCAAAGCAATGATAATAGCTATAAGCAAAACCAAAATCCCAAGAGAGATATAGAGCTTTTTTTTATCTTGTAATAGTTGCTTAAAAAACTCTTTAGGACTTTTTAATTTGTTAAGGGTCTGTTCTAAAGCCTGTTTGAAAGAAGGTATTTTAGAATCAGTGGTGTTTTTGGAATTTTGCTCTTCATTTAGCATAGGCTAACCTACAAATATTTTTCTAATGCCTTAGGAATGCTAATACTACCATCAGCAAGCTGATGGTTTTCCATTAAAGCGACCATAGTCCTACCTACCGCTAAAGAAGAACCATTTAAGGTATGGACTAATTGATTTTTTTTGTTTTCTTTAAAACGAATTTTAGCCCGCCTAGCTTGAAAATCTCTTGTGTTAGACACAGAGCTAATCTCTCTGTAGCAATTTTGTCCGGGTAACCACACTTCAATATCTATGGTGTTACTCGCACTAAAGCCTAAATCCCCACCGCATAATTGCACAAATCTATGCGGTAATTCCAAAGCCCTTAAAATAGAGCTTGCACTCTCTAGCATATGTTCTTGCATTTTATCGCTCTCTTTAGGGTGCGCAATAGCGACTAACTCCACTTTATCAAATTGGTGTTGTCTAATCATGCCCCTTGTGTCTCTTCCAGCACTACCTGCCTCACTTCTAAAGCAAGGCGTGTGAGCGGTCATTTTAATAGGAAGTTTTTCAGATTCAATGATGGTGTCGTTATATAAATTAGTGAGCGTTACTTCAGAAGTGGGGATTAAATACAAATTTTCATTTTCTATTTTAAAAACATCTTCTTCAAATTTGGGTAATTGCCCGGTTCCAAAAAGCATTTTTTCATTCACTAAAGCGGGCGTGTAGATGACTTCAAAGCCATTTTTTTCATTAAAATCTAGCATTAAGTTAATGAGTGCTTTATAAACCTTAGCCCCAAAACCCCTGATAACAGAAAAACGGCTTTTGGCTAATTTCACGCCACTTTCAAAATCAATCCAGCCATTGTTTTTTGCGAGTTCAAAATGCTCTTTAGGTTTGAAATCAAAAACTCTAGGGGTTAAGATTTTTTTAATTTCTACATTATCTTCTTCATTTTTGCCTAAAGGGGTTTTTTCATCTACAAGATTAGGCATTTTGGAAAGTTCAAAATCAATATCACTCTCTAGCCTACTAACAATTTCAGAAAGGGTATTTAATTTTATTTTATTATTTTCTAGCTCTTTTTTTAACCCACTCACATCTTCCTTTTGAGCCATTTTGATACCAAATTCTTTAGACACCTTGTTTTGAAAGGCTTGCAAGCTTTCTAGTTCTATAAGTTGCTTTTTATAGTCGACAATGATTTCACGCAAATTACCTAGCTCATTCTCCATAATATCATTACGCTTTTTTAAAGAAGTAGCCACCTTTTCAAAATCTTGTAATAAAAGTTTTTTATCAATCATTCAACCCTCTTTAATCGTTCTAAAATGCCATAGTCTAGCCCATTCATCTATATCATCTTTATGAATTTGTGTGCTTAATGCCCCCATTTTACCTTGTAAAGAATTTTCAATTCTCCCATTAGGTAAAGCCACAAAGCTATCCCCATAAAATTTCCACAAAAATTCGTTTTTTTGCTCTTTTTCTACAACCACTTGGCGATACGCTCCGATTCTGTTGGCTCTCACCACCACGCAAGATGCACAAAATGCACGCATTTTACACAAATGCCGCCACCTTTCATTAGACTCAAAAGTCGCCACACTACTTAAAAGCACCACATCTACGCCCTGATTTTTAGCTTGAACCCATATTTCATCAAAATGAGCTTCAAAACCAAACAAGGGGGCGATTTTTAACTTCTCTTTTTCAAACACAAGCAACTCTTTAAAATCCGTTTTTTCATTGTCAAAAAAACTCTCTTCATCCCAGTGCGAATAAGGAATCAAGCGTTGTTGCGTGTAGTATTGAACGCCTTCTTTAGAAATTAAAGCGATTTTTTTATAAATTTTATTTTCTTCTTCTAATAGCACCGGAGCTGAAATAATTAAGTCTAGCTTCTCGCAACTCTTTAATAAAAATTCAATCGCTCGTTTGGATTGATGCGTAATTTCAGCAAATTCTAACGCCATGTTATGGTGGAAAAAAGGGTTAATCACATATTCAGGCAACACAACCACACTCTGTGGTGGGGCTGAGTTTAATAATGATTGCATAAGATTTTCTTTAAAAGACTCTAGCTGTAAAGCAATAACTTGCACCACTAACCCCTTTTAATCAAGTGTCTGTAATTTTTCATATTCTAAATGAGCGTCTGTTAAAAGCTTTTGAGCTAGAAGTAACTCTTGCATGCCCATTTTATACCACTCTATGCCTTCTTTTAAGGACAAATCAGGGGCATTCAAATGCTCTATGGCTTGCTCTAAGGCTTGAACATGCTCTTCAAAGCTTTTTTCAACGCTCTTTTTGGAAGTGTTTTTAACATTCTTTTTGGGGGGTTTCTCTGTTTCAAACAAGCAATTTTGCATTATCAGTCCTTTAGCTTTATTTCTTTCTAATGAGCATGGTGGTGGAAATTTGAGCCACTGAATCTTCAGTCCTTAAAATCTCAAGTCCTGTGCTTTCTAACTCTAATTTCAAACTTTCTAAACTCAAAAACCCTTCAATGGATTGTGGCAAATAAGAATAGGCTTCATAATTCTTGCTAATAGCTCCCCCCACTAAGGGCAAAACCTTATTCGTGTAAAAACCTGAGATTTTATCCAGCCAAGTAGGGTGGTCTTTTTTTAAAAATTCTAAAATAACCAAAACGCCCCTGGGTTTTAACACTCTAGCAAATTCTTTCAAAGCAACTTGTCTCTCTACTACATTACGCAATCCATAAGCAATAGAGAGAATATCTACGCTATTATTTTCAATACCTTCTAAATTCTTAGCTTCAGCTTGAATAAACTCCGCTCCTTCTTTAAGCTTTTTTTTCGCCACCATAAGCATGTTATTTGATGGGTCAATCCCTATAGATTTTTCAAAATGCACCTGATGTTTCAAACCCACTTCTTGCCATGCTAAAAGCATATCTCCCGTCCCACATGCCACATCTACAAGTCTCAAAGACTTCTTGCTCTCTAAAAACAAAAACGCTTGCTCGCAAGCTCTCTCTCGCCATTTAATATCCATTCCAAAACTAATCAAACGATTTGCTTGGTCGTAAGAACTCGCTATATCATCAAACATGCTGATGATTTTTTCTTGTTTTTGTTCTAAATTCTTTTCACTCATTTTTAGGTCTTTAAAAGGGCTTGACAACCACTAAAATCACAATCCCTATGAGCAAAATCGTAGGCACTTCATTAAAAATGCGATAGAACTTCCCACTCCTTTTGCTAGGGTCTTTAGCTAAATCTCGCATGCACTTCTTACAATAAAAATGATAGATTAAAAGCAACAAAACAAGAAGCAACTTAGCATGCAACCAGCCCCCACTCTTAAATAACAAAGGGTTTGCTAGTAGCATTAAAATTCCTGTAATGAGCGTAAAACCCATAGCTGGCGAACTGATAAAAGTGTAGAGCTTCTTTTCTTGAATTTTGATAATTTCTACAAACTCATTTTTATGAGCGTTCTCTGCATGATAGACAAAGAGTCGCGGCAAATAAAATAACGCCGCCATCCAAGAGACAACAGCTATAATATGAAAAGCCTTAATCCATAAAAAATACTCGTTTAAAAAACCCATCCATTCTTCCTAATAAACTTTAATTTGTGCTAGAAACACTTCTAAATCCTGTCTTGCACCGCTAATTTCTACTTCCACGCCTTGAGCTGAAAAATTCTTTTTATTCAATTGTAGGCTAAATTTCTTAACTTCACGCTGAAGGCTATCTAATTCTTTGTAAGAATAATGAGCGTTAAATGTTTCTAACTCCACAAAATCTTTGAAAGCATTCTCTATTTTAGCGTTTTCTACACATAATAGCACACTATTTGCATAAGCTTTCATCAAGCCCCCCACCCCTAAAAGCGTACCTCCAAAATAACGCACACTTATCATGCCTATATCCATTAAATTTTCTCGCCTTAAAACATTGAGCATGGGCATTGCTGAACTCCCTTTAGGCTCGCCATCATCACTAAAACCCTCCGTAATTTTGCCCTTTTTTTGAAAGCGAAACGCCGTTACAAAATGCACCGCCTTAAAATGCTCCTTTTTCAAATGAAAAAGCGTTTTTTCAAAATCATCAAAAGGCACAAGATACCCTAAAAAGCGTGAAGCTTTGACTTGGTGCTTAGAAGTGATAAGTTTTTTAAGCGTTTTCACAAGCTTTCTTTAAAGAGCCAAGCTTAAACACACTCCCTACAAAACTCACTACAAAAATCCCCCAAAGGGCGTAAAAATGGCTTGCCACATCAATAAATTCAGCATGCATTTGATTCAATCGCCCTAACAAACTAATCCCATGATAAGCTGGCACTACTTGAGTCAAAGCCTGTAAATAAGGGGGCAAGGATTCAAAAGGCCACACAAAACCCATCATAAAAATTAGGGGTAAAGAAGAAATCAAAATAATTTGAGTGGTATAGGCTTCATTTTTTATCCAAGTGCCTAAAAAAGTCCCTAAGCTTAGAGTTGAAAGCACAAAGACTAAGCTATTAAAAAACACCATTAAAGCACTCGCATGCCTTTCAACTCCATGAATAGAAAATAGCACCCCAAAATACAGCAAAATAAAAACACTAAAAACTCCCATAAAGACCAAAAGTCTTGCACACAGCCTTAAAGCAATTTCTCCTTTATTCAATGAAATAAACTCCAAACGCTTGGAGCTAGCAAACATGCTTGTTGCGATTAACATCACTTGGTGTAAGATGAAAATAAACACGCTAGAAAGGGCGTAATTCAAATACCCTTCACTAGGATTATAAAGAGCGATGGGTTTGATTGTAATGCTATTAGTGGTGAGCAAGGCTTCTTCTCTAATGGCATTATTTTTGAACTTGATTTGATTATTAAGAGCATTAACACTCTCAACGATGACATTCGCCAATGTGCCATAAATCAAAAAGTAATTTGAATTAGCATAAAAATCTATGGTTACAGGCACTCGCTTATAGATATTCGCTTCAAAATGACTGGGAATGTGCAAAATCCCATAAATTTTTTCTTCTTCTAAAAGTTTCTTAGCTTTCAGCATAGAAGGGCTAAAAAACGCAATGTTTAATTCATTAGAGCTTTGTGCCATGAAGGCTAATTTCCTAGAAAGCGATGAATTGTCTTCATCTACGAGGGCAATCTTTTGTTGCGTTACAATATCCTTTAAATAGGGCAAAGGGTATAGTAAGCCATAGATTAAGGGTGCTCCTATGACAATCAATAACACGCCCTTATGAGCAAAAATCGCTCTCAATTCTATTAAAAGGATTTTTAAAAAATTCATGCGTTAGCCTTATTCCTTTTGAAGAAAAGATAAAATAACAAAAGCCCTAAAACAAGAAAAACTAAAAAAGGCACAAGATTCATCAAAGAGTGGATAGACTCTGTCAAATCAGTCCTATAATACGCTTCCTGTAAAAAAAACTTCATAAAATGGCTGATAGGTAAGCAATGACTCCAAAAGCTTCCAAAAATTTCCATGTTGTTTTGCGGATAAGTAACCCCAGCAAAAGCAAAGCTTGGAGCGGTATACACCCCAATTGCACCAGCCACTTCAACAGCATTGTGTAAAATGCTATAAGCTAATACCACAAACCCACTCATAATTAATGCCATTAAAACCACCGCTAAAAAGACTAATGACAAATGCGTGTAGTTTCCATCCATGCCAATGAGATTAAAATACAATACCATAGCCACTCCCCAGAAACTAAACACAAACACATTAGCCAAAATACCCACCAAAAGCTCATGCATGTTAGAAGTTTTTTGAATAAAATTGAGCATGCCAATAGCAATGAGTATGAGCCACATGCAAGGCAACATCACGCTTAAGAGATATTGCGTGTAGTTATTTTCTTCATTATATAAAGCATGCAATTTAATCAAAATAGGCATCGCTTGAGCTTTTGCTGAATCCAAATTAGAGTCCCTTACTAAAGCCTTTATCGCTAAAGATTTTGCATCTAAGGTCAAAGCGGTTTGTAAAAAGGCGTTTTTGAGTGTTTTTCCTACTAGGACATATTCAGCGTTGTAGTAAAAAGGCAAGTCAATATCACGCCCCATTTTAATTTGGCGTTCTAAATCCTTAGGCAAAACTAACGCTCCATAAACTTCTGCAGAGTTTAAAAACCGCTTAGCTTCTAAAAGGCTTGGCACATAAGTTTTGATTTTAATCGCACTTGTAGCGTCTAATTCAAACGCTATCTTGTGGCTTGTAGTCGTTTTGTCTAAATCCACCACCACAATAGGAAGCCCTCTAGGAATCCCTTGCTTAAAAATTTGCTTACCCAAAATCCCTAAAAAAAAGGGCAAGACAAAACATAGCACTAGTAAAAACTTGTCTTGTAAAAGCCATGTGCCTATCAATCTAAACAAAGTAATCCTTTAAGGCTTGATAGTTACTAACACACTCATTCCCACCCTAAAACCTTCTAATTCTTCTAAGGGGGTGGCTTCTACTTCATAACTCTTCATATCATAGCTGTTAGAACCACTTGTCGCCTTCCAGGTGGCAAAATCTCCCATAACGCTCAAATACTTGACTTTAAATTTCGCAGTCTTTTTCAACGCTGGAATATAGCCTTCAAATTCTTTACCCACTTCAAAATCGCTCAAATATTTTTCAGGCACACTAATTTTTAACCAGCTATCTTTCAAATCTATCATTAAAACCACAGGAAAACCCTTAGGACTAAGCTCGCCACTTCCTAAAAGCACATTACTCACTTCCCCATCAATAGGAGCTGTAGCTTTTATATCCTTTAAATACGATTCTACTTCATTCACTTGTCCTAAAGCCGCACTCTCTTTAGCCTTAGCAGCGATTTTACTTTCTTTGCTCGCCCCTTCTAACGCCATTTTATATTTTTGATAGGCGGCACCTTCATTGTATTTAGTGCTTTGATAGGCCGCATAGGCTTCATCACGCTTCTGCAAGCTGGCTACACCGCTATCGTATAAATCTTGAATCCGCTTATAAGTCTCTTTAGCCAAAGTGGCTTGAGATTTAGCTGCTTGCCAAATATCATGGGCTGAAATGATGGTCTCATCTCTTGCCCCCTTTTTCACTTCATCACTTAAAGCTTTTGCTGCCTTATGCCCCGCCTCAGCTTGAGCAAGCTTTGCCTCTAACTCAGGGCTAGAAATACTAAAAGCTAAATCGCCCTTGTTAATCCTATCGCCCTTTTTCACAAAAACCCTATCAATGCGTCCAGGCACTTTGGAACTTACGCTATATTCTCTAGCTTCTAAAAACCCTTGTAAAACTTCGGCCTTAGGGCGATAAGCTAAATAAAAAAGCACCACTAACACCACTAATAAAACCCCACCCCCCACTACAATGACTTTTTTTCTGTCTAACATGCTTTTCCTTTAATAAACATAATCATAAAATAACTCCATATGGTCGCTTAATGCCATTAGATTTGCTAAAGAAACGATGTATTTGTAAGCCACACTCTTTTGCTCCACCATGATAGAAGAGAGCGTGTTTCTAGCGTCAATGACTTGAGCGTTTGTGCTCAAACCTTGCATAAAGGCTTGCTCTTGGAGTTTAAGATTTTCATTAGCTAACTCAACGCTAGAAATCAAACTCTTATATTCTTTCAAAAAAGAAAGGGTTTGTTTGTAGGTTTTACTCACTAATAACTCCATATCTTTTTTAGCCTGAATACGCTCGCTATTGACTTGTAACTCAGCAAGCTTGCTGGCCTGATACTTTTGAATGCGTCCTGTAGGCGAGAGAATCGGCATGCGTCCTGCCACACCCACAAACCAATTAGGAATCATATCTTCAAAAACGGAGTTATTTTGCTTCATGATATAAGAACCAAAAAAACTCACTTGGGGTAAGAACTTAGAAATCTGTAATTTAGTGTTTTCTTTAGAAATTTGAACCTGATTTTCTAAAGTTTTTAGGGCTGGATAGGAATTAAGCGTAGAAGAAACAAACCAGCTCAAATCCGGTAGGGCTTTATCAGCATGGATATTTAAAGTCTTTGAAGGCAGTAGATTATCCTTGCTAGATAAAATGGAATTAAAAGTGAGTTGCGAAACTTCTAACACATCTTTAGCCTTAATACTAGCAATATGGGCTTTATCATAGGCTACTTGAGCACTCAAAGTCTCTACCTTCGCAATTTGCCCTACTTTTTGCATTTTGAGAGCGTTTTGGAAATGTTTGTAATGCCCTTTTTCAACATCTTCTAAAACATCTGCAATTTCAGTATTCAACACCATACCATAATACACACTCACTAATTCTTGAAAGGTGGAGAGCTTTTTTAAGCGATACGCCTCTCTAGCATCTTTTTGCATCAAATCCGCAATACGCACCATAGAAAACCTTGCTCCGCCCATATAAATGGGATAGATGATACTCAAAGCCCCAAGCACGACATTTTGTTTAGAGAATAACAAGGGAGCTCCTAAAGTGCTAGCCAAAGTGCCAAAACCTTGCATAACCCCTTGCATACCAGCTTGAATTTGGGGGGTTATCATTTGGGGGGGGACACTATGTTGAATGCCCTGTAAGCCTTGATTGATTTGTTGAGTGGCTTTTTGAACGCCCGCTTGCTTTTGCTTAGCAAAATCCATTTTAATGGGGTTAGAGAGATACACATAAAAAGCACTCAAATCAATTTGGGGTAAAAAAGAGAGCTTAGCCGCTAATTTCAGTTTGCTCGCACGCTTGATGCCGTATTCTTGTGCATGCAACCCTTCGTGGTTAGACAATACCCTATTCCATGCGTTTTTCAAAGAAAGTTTTTGGGCGTTAGTTTCTAGTTCATCTTTAGCAAGCGGGTTTGAAAGAGAGCCATTTGAAGCGCTTTGAGCGGATTCTTCAAGGGCGTTTAAAGGGCTATTTAGTAACAAGCTCAATAAAAAGATGGTTGTTTTTTTCATGCTAATTCCTTGTCTTCTTTGGTCGCCTTTAAGCGTTTAATCCTTGCCCCATCCACACTCAATACTTCAAATAAATATCCATGTGAATTAATCGCATCGCCTTCTATAGGCATGCGTTCTAAAAGGCTAAAAATATACCCTCCAAGGGTTACTTGCTCACATTCTTTATCAAATTCAATGTGTAGCACTTCTTCTACGCTCTCTAAATCCAGCATGCCATCTAGCTCAAACACGCCTTCTTCAAGCTCGCTCACGCCTTCTTGCTTCAGGTCGTATTCATCACTAATATCCCCCATAATCTCTTCAATAATATCTTCCATAGTGAGTAGCCCAGCTGTGCCACCATATTCATCAATCACCAAAGCGGTATGAATTTGTTCTTTATTCATCTTAATGAGAATTTGAGAAATTGATGCACTTTCTGGAACAATAATCATCTTTCTGACTAATTGTTTGAAGTCATGCATTTCTGGGGTAAAAATAGAGCGAGAGAGCAAGTCTCTAATATGCACCATGCCGATAATATTGTCCTTAGAGCCTTTGCAATAAGGGTAGCGAGTGAAACGGCTTTTTAAAACGATATCAATATTTTCTTCATAACTATTTTCTTCGTCCAAACAAACCATGTCTTTTCGTGGGGTCATAATCTCTTTAGCACTCGTATCAGAGAAGTCTACGGCATTTTTAATGATTTCGCCTTCTACAGAATCAATTATCCCTTCTCTTAAGCTTTCACCCACAATGATTTTTAACTCTTCTTCAGAATGCGTGCCTTCATTTTCTTTAGGGTCAACCCCCATTTTTCTCAAAAAGAAATGAGCAATCACATCAAACAAACGCACGATAGGATAAAACGCCACCCAAAACACATGCAAAGGGCGTGCGATAAAAAGAGCTGCTTTTTCGGATTTAGCAATGGCTAAGGATTTTGGCACAATCTCACCCAACACCACATGCAAAAAAGTAATGCTCAAAAACGCTACAACTACACTTAAAGAATGGATAAATAGGGGGCTACTTCCCAAATCTATAGGCTCTAATAGTGTGGCTAGCAATCTCGCAATAGCAGGCTCACCCACCCAGCCTAAGGCTAGTGAAGAAAGTGTTACACCTAATTGAGTTGCACTCAAATAAGTATCTATTTGCTTACTCATATCCAAAGCAAGCTTAGCATTTAAATTGCCCGCTTTAACTAGCTCTTCCAAACGGGTTTTACGCACCTTTACAAGGGCAAACTCTGAAAGCACAAAAAAGGCGTTCAACAACACTAAGAAAAAAGCGGCCATCAACATCAGAATCGATTCAGACGGGTCCAAATAAGCTCCTTGATTCCTCCCCCATTCTCAAAAAATCTAAAATCATATAAACTATAAAATGCCAACATTTTAACATAAAAGATTAAGCTTAACTTTAAAGATACCCTTTAATCTTTGATGAAGCGAGTGTTTTAAAAAATAAAATCATCTCAAGAAACCCATAGAAAAAACTTATAGGAATCTTTCTATATACACTAACGCCATAAAAAGAATCGCTCCTAAAAGTGCCGATACAGGCACTGTTACAATCCAAGCTGTAACAATCTTTTTTAATACTGAACGCTTAATCACTTCTTCTTTATACACTTTCTTAAGTGATTTTTTTTCTTTCTTTTTTAATTCTAAAGCAATAGCGGTGTTCTTATTTTTTTTCAAGCCCTCTAGCATGAGCGATTTTTCTTTCAAACTAGCCTTATCAAAGCGGTTCAAAAAGCCTTCAATTTCTTCTAAATCTTCTCCAAAATGTGCGGCTACAATGCTATCTCTTATCTTGTAAAAACGCCTCCTTAATTGCTCTCTTAAAAACCCTACTCCAAATACCGCTCCAATGACAATGTGCGTAGAGCTTACCGGCAAGCCTAATTGAGACGCTAAAAGCACGGTAATCACTGCAGAGAGTGCAATACAAAAAGCTTGCATTTTATCTAGCTCTGTGATTTCAGAGCCAACCGTTTTAATGAGCTTTGGTCCATACAAGCTTAAACCTAAAGCAATTCCAGCTCCCCCTACCACCATAATCCACAAAGGCACAGAGCTTAAGGTGTTCCCTATAGGAGTATTTGCATCTCCTAAAGCTTGACTAATAGCAGCTAAGGGACCTATAGCATTAGCCACATCATTAGCTCCATGAGCAAAGCTCAATAATGCAGCCGCAAAAATCAAAGGAATGTTAAAAAGTTCATTAATACTCGCATGGCTATTTTCTATCATAGGGGCTTTTTTCAACACATAGCTCCTAAAAACAACAAAAATAAAAAGAGCCAAAAGCAACCCCAAAACAAGTTGAAGCCCAAAGCCCACTTCATAAAAACGCTTCAAAACCTTCAAAATCAAATACCAACTAAACGACACGCTCATTAAGGCCACCAAGTAGGGTACAACCTTTAAAGCAGCACTCTTTTTATCTTCTTTATAAGCAATGGTTTTTTTAATCAGCATTAAAAGCAACATCGCAATCACGCCCCCCATTACAGGCGAAACAACCCAACTAGCCACAATGCCTAATAAAAAATTCCAATTGACTACAGATATGCCTGCAGCTGCAATTCCAGCCCCCATAACCCCCCCAACCACTGAATGCGTGGTTGAAACAGGGGCTCTTACTAAAGTGGCTACATGCAACCACAATGCCCCACTAAGCATGCCCGCAAGCATGACTTTAATAAAAATAGGTGCATCACTAATGAGTTCAGGCGAAACAATACGCCCCTTAATCGTAGAAACCACTTCCCCCCCAGCAATAATCGCCCCAAGCATTTCACAAATTCCAGCAATGAGTATCGCTCCAGTTATGCTAATGGCTTTAGAACCTACGGCAGGTCCGACATTATTAGAAACATCATTAGCCCCAATATTCATGGCCATATAGCCCCCAACTACAGCTGCAAACACTAACAATAATCCCTTAGAGCTAGCTTGCCCAAAAATAAGGGCCAGTAAGGCTACGCCCACAAGAAATGCAACCGCAAAAGCAATTTTAAGAGTGTCTTTTTGAAGTTTTTTAGAAGCTTTTTCAAATTCTTTGATGCTTTTAATTTCCATAATCGTAATAACAACCTTAATTTAAGTAGCCCTATTCTATCCAATTACCCCTTGACCCGCTCTTAAAAATTAGTTTGCTCTGTTTGATAAAAATGGCTCATTATATGGTATCTTAGAGTAAAATTTTAAAGAGAGTTACTAGAATGATAGAATTTAGTGATGAAGATTTACAAAAACCGGTGCATATTGTCATAGAAAAAATCCGCCCTTACTTGCTAAAAGATGGGGGTAATGTTGAAGTGCTAGGTGTAAAAAGCATGAAAGTTTATGTTACCTTACAAGGGGCTTGTAAAACATGCTCTAGCAGTAAGGTAACTTTAAAAAATGTGATTGAAAGACAGCTCAAGGTGGATATTCATCCTAATTTAGAAGTGGTCTGTTTAGAAAATGCTAAAGATTTTCAAAGGCTTTGACCCAAAGGATTAATAAGCGTGCATAAATTTGATTATGAGTTTAAAAAACGAGCGTTAGTTAAAAACGGCTTTTTAGCTTTCAAAAAAAACCACTATTCTAGGGCGTTACGGCTCTTTTCTGAAGCACTCTTTTTAGACACAAGCGACAACAAGGCAAAAGTAGGGGCGTTACTAAGTGATATTGCCCTAGACTTTCCTAAAGAAGCCCATAGCTTTTATGAACTCTATCAAAGCCTTATAGCTATGCAAAAACGAAGCCTTAAACACCAGGCTGAAGAACAAATCCTAAACCTTATTGCTTCTTTTGATGAAGGGCTAAACAAAATGACTGAAGCCATAGACACTCAAATCCACCAAAAAGGCGAAGAGTTAAATGGTATTTTGTATGCAGATTTCAAACGCTTGAGTTTGGAGCGTGGCTTTAAAGAAGCGTTTGAAGATTTGATGTTTAGCACAAGGGTAATTTTTGACAACAAAGAAGATTTTTATCAATTTTTACAAGAATTGAACCATTATGGCTACCATGAATTAGCGATAAATTACATTGAAAACATGCATGAAGGCTCTTACATCCATGACAGCTTTTTGTGTGCCATTTTAGAAGAAGCACTTAAGCATGTTTAATCCTAAATTCAAGGCAAAATTTTGAAACTCAAAAAATCACTTGTTTATAAAAACCATACTTACTCCTTTTTAAGTGATGACACTAACGAAGTCTTAAAAGACCCTAATAATACTCTCTTTGTCAAAACCCCCCTAAATGAAAAATACGCTCATTTGATTGAAGAAAAAAACCTAGCCATTTTAGATTTTAACGAGCTTAAAAACTATTTTGATTTTAAGATTAAGATTATAGGCATCACAGGCACTAACGGAAAGACCACTACAGCAAGTTTGATGTATTCTTTACTCTTAGATTTGGACAAAAAGGTCGCTCTTTTAGGCACAAGGGGGTTTTTTGTCAATGACAAACGCTTAAAAGAAAAAGGCTTAACCACCCCCACTCTTTTAGAACTCTATAACAACTTAGAGATAGCCATGTCTTTAGAATGCGAATACTTTATTATGGAAGTTAGCTCACATGCAATCGCTCAAAATCGCATTGCTGGGCTTAGTTTCTCTCTTAAAATTCTCACTAATATCACCAGCGACCACTTAGATTTCCATGAGAATATAGAAAATTATAGAGACACTAAAAACAGCTTTTTTAAAGATGAGAGCTTAAAAATTATCAATAGAGATGAAAAAAACGCCCTTTTTAATCCTATTAACGCTCACACTTACGCCCTAGATAAAAAAGCTCATTTAAACATTCAAGCTTTTTCATTAAATCCTTCTATTAGTGCGTCCTTATGCTATCAAGACAATTTAAGAGAGCCTAAAATTATAGAAAATGCTTTAGCTTATTCCCCACTTTTAGGGCGTTATAATCTTTATAATATTCTAGCTGGGATTTTAGGGGTCAAATTACTCACACAACTTCCTTTAGAAACTATCACGCCTTTATTAGAAAATTTTTATGGGGTCAAGGGGCGTTTGGAAATTGTGCATTCTAAACCCTTAGTCATCATAGATTTTGCCCACACAGAAGATGGCATGCAACAAGTCTTTGAAAGCTTTAAAACCCAAAAAATTGTCGCTCTTTTTGGAGCAGGGGGCGATAGAGATAAGACTAAACGCCCCAAAATGGGAGCGATGGCAAGTTACTACGCTCATAAAATTATCTTAACTTCAGATAATCCAAGAAGTGAAAATGAAGAAGAGATTATCAAGGATATTTTAAAAGGCATAGACAAAAACGCTCATTCTAAGGTTATAGTAGAAACAGATAGAAAAGAAGCGATTTTAAAGGTTCTACAAGCCTTAAAAGATGATGAAGTTTTATTGATTTTAGGCAAGGGCGATGAAAGTATTCAAATCTTTAAAGACAAAACGATTTTTTTTAGCGACCAAGAAATTGTTAAAAACTATTATCAAAATTTAAAACAAGGATAAAACATGCAAGAATTTAGTTTGTGGTGCGATTTTATAGAAAGAGATTTTTTAGAAAACGATTTTTTAAAGCTTATTAATCAAGGGGCGATTTGTGGAGCAACAAGTAATCCAAGCCTATTTTGTGAAGCGATTACTAAAAGTGCGTTTTATAGAGATGAAATTACTAAACTTAAAGGTAAAAAAGCTAAAGAAATTTATGAAACTTTAGCTTTAAAGGATATTTTACAAGCTTCAAATGCTTTAATGCCCCTATATGAAAAAGACCCAAGTAATGGTTACATTAGCCTAGAAATTGACCCTTTTTTAGAAGATAGTGCGTCTAAAAGTATTGATGAAGCCAAACGATTATTTAAAACTCTAAATCGCCCTAATGTGATGATAAAAGTTCCAGCAAGCGAAAGCTCTTTTGAAGTCATAGAATCTCTAGCCAAAGCTCTCATTCCTATTAATGTAACTTTAGTCTTTTCGCCTAAAGTCGCTAGTGAAATTGCCAAGTTACTAGCTAAAGTAACACAAAAAAGAGCAGTCATTAGCGTGTTTGTCTCACGATTTGATAAAGAACTAGACTCTCTTGTGTCTCAAAATCTACAAGCAAAAAGTGGCATTATGAACGCTACAGAATGTTATTATGAAATAGAAAAACACGCCAATCATCTTACAAGCACTCTTTTTGCATCTACTGGGGTTAAATCTAGTTCTTTAGCTAAAGACTACTATATCAAGGCTTTATGTTTTAAAAACTCTATTAACACCGCTCCCCTAGATGCCTTAAACGCTTATTTACTCAATCCAAATACAGAGTATCAAACCCCAACAAGCATAACAGAAATTGAAGCGTTTAAAAAAGAATTAAAAAAAGAAAACTTGGATTTAGAAAATGTCGCTCAAAAACTTCTTGATGAAGGCTTAGTGGCATTCAAACAATCCTTTGAAAAGCTTTTAAGTAGTTTTTAAATAATTTTTTAAGGGTTTTTTAGATAGGATAAACCCTTATTTTAATTTTAAAGGATTAACATGTTAGAAGGCGTTATTAGAGAGAGTATTACTAAGGCTAATGCCAAAGCTTTAAAAAGAGATGGCTATCTAATCGCAAATGTCTATGGTAAGGGGATTGAGAATGTCAGCTGTGCGTTCAAATTAAACCCTTTCATCAAATACCTTAAGGAAAAGAAACATTTGATTTTTCCGGTGAAATTAGGGGATAAAACTTATGAAGTCGTGGTTCAAGAATATCAAAAAAATCCTGTAACCAACGAGCTTATCCATGTGGATTTACTCGCTGTAACCAAGGGCGTAAAATCTAAGTTTAAAGTTCCGGTTAAGCATCACGGCACTCCGGTAGGCTTAAAAAACAAAGGGATTTTAATGCTCTCTAAAAAGCGTGTGCGTGTGGAATGCACTCCAGAGCATTTGCCAGATTGCTACCTAGTAGATGTAACTTCTTTAGATGTGAATGAATCTATCTTAGTGCGTGATTTGGAAAAACACGAAAATGTTAAGATTTTAGACAATGATTCTATCGCTGTAATTGGCGTGATTAAGGCGAAGTAATTTAAAAATATGACGCTTTTAGTAGGTTTAGGCAACCCTACTTTGCGTTATGCTAATACCAGACACAACGCTGGTTTTGACATTTTAGACTTGCTTGTTAAAGAGCTCCAACTTAGTTTTACTTTTTCTTCCAAGCACAACGCGTGCATATGTGTTTATAACGATTTTATCTTGCTTAAGCCCCAAACTTACATGAATTTGAGTGGCGAAAGTATCCTAAGCGTTAAAAATTTTTATAAACCCCAAGAAATTTTAGTTATCCATGATGAATTAGACCTAGCTTTGGGCGTTATGAAGTTTAAAAATGGCGGAGGGAATGGGGGGCATAATGGCTTGAAATCCATTGATTTGCTCTGTTCTAATAGTTATTATCGTTTAAGAGTGGGTATTTCTAAGGGGACTAATGTTACTGAACATGTGCTTTCAAAGTTCAGCAAAAACGAAGAATCTCTAAAAAACGCTGTGTTTGAGCATGCTAAAAATGCCTTAAAATTTTTTATAGAAACAAATGATTTTAACGCTACACAAAATCGTTTCACCCTTAAAAATCCTTTGATTTTAGAGAGCTAGTAATAATGCTAGAGAATAACTTAAAAAGCATTTTGATTAAAATTTTTAAGAAACTTAATCCAAACACTCTTTTAAAAATCTTGAAAAAAATATTTTTCATTAAAACTATTTTTTTATACATGAAATTCAATTCTTTAGAAAAACAAGCTTTAAATGATTTTTTATTTTTAAAAAACCTTAATTTTAGTATTTTTAAAGAGCCTTATCAAAAAAATACCTTCACTAAAACTTTTAAAAAAATATTTTTTACTAAAAATTTTAAAAATTCTATTGATTTTTTTAATTTTAAAAACCCTTTTTATAGGGGCTTAAATGCGTTTGTTTAGATTTGTAGGGTGGTATTATTTCAAATACTTTCTCATTGTGCTTTTAGCCTTAGAATTGTTTTTTGTAAGTATTGATAGCTTGAAATACGCTGACAAAATGCCCGATTCTGCAAACATGATTATCCTATTTTTCACCTACGATATATTATTTGCTCTCAATTACACTTTGCCCATTTCTTTGCTTTTAGCAATGGTTCTATTTTATATCTCATTCATCAAATCTAATCAATACACCGCACTGCTCTCTATTGGCTTTTCCAAACGCCAGATTTTAAACCCAGTGCTTATCATTAGCTTTTTTTTCACTTCTATTTATGTGGGATTGAATGCAACTTCTTTTGTATATATGGAAGAAAAAACACAAAATCTCATCTACAAAGAAAATTTTTCAGCTACTTCAGAGCATTTATTAGTGAAATACAATAATGATTATGTGTATTTTGGCAAGATTAATCCGTTATTGCAAAAAGCTGAAAATATCAAAGTTTTTCGCCTAAAAGATAAAGTGTTAGAGTCTTACGCTGAGGCTAAAGAGGCTTTTTTTGAAGGCAAGTATTGGATATTGCATGATACTACAATTTATAGCATGCCTTCACATTTTGAGCTTGGCACAAACGCCTTAAAAACTACTTATTTAAAAACCTTTAAAACGCTCAAAAATTTTCGCCCCAAAGTCCTAGACACCATTTATCAAAATAAACCCGCCGTTTCTATTGCAGATGCCATTTCTTCTTTGCATGCTTTAATGCGACAAAACGCAGATACCAAAAAAGCACGAGCCTTTTTATATGTCTTTGGAATTTTGCCCTTTTTTGTGCCGTTTTTAGGTGTTCTAATCGCTTATTTTTCGCCTAGCCTTGCTCGCTATGAAAACCTAGCCCTTTTAGGGCTAAAATTTATCATTATCACACTCGTTATTTGGGGGCTATTCTTTGCTTTAGGAAAATTCAGTGTTTCAGGCATGTTCTACCCTGAAATTGGTGTGTTGCTACCATTTTTCTTATTTTTAGGCTTAAGTTGCTACTATCTTAAAAAACTCAATACAAGATTATAAACAAATATAATCTATCTCTTGAATCCAATTTAATCTGCCTGAAAGAGACTTTTTGACCATAATTTCGTTAAAATGCATTCAAAATATCATGCCCACTCGCAAAAAGGTTTGAATTAAATGCTCATTATCTCAAAAAGTGTACGGTTTTTAGCCCATGCTGTTTTCAAAATCCTAAATAAGATTTTACCCCATAAAATTAAAAATTATTTTGTTTCCCTAACACTAGAACATTTTCAGCAAGAATCTTTTGGCATACTCCATAAAAGTTTAACTAAACCTGCAAACCATAGGCGTAGTTCTCGTTTTTCAGACGACACTACTCTAGATAATCTCAGTTCTCAACAACTTGAGAGTTTCTATAATAATCTTTTCAAAATCATCAATAATAGAATTAAAAATTCCGAAGAAGAAGCGCTTATAATTGTGGCCAATATCATCCAAATGATGACATTTAGAACTCTTGGCACTAAAGAAAAACTTGCAGAAGGTGTGATGGATAAAGCTTCCTTAATGGGAATAAAACTAAGAACTATAGAAAGCTTGTTGCCCAAAGGATATGGAATTATCAATATAAGGAATTGCCTTTTAGCATTCTGTGATATTCGCTTTAGCAAACTGCAAAAACTTGATTTTCTTATCCACAACTTACTCTTTTTGCAAAATTTACAAGTCAAAAATCCCACAACTTCTGATACTATCTCTCTTTTAGAAGTAAAAACCCTTACTTTTCATAGTGCAAAAACAGGGGGGGGGGCGTACCACTTCAGTTTTGGAATCGCTAACACCTGGCTACCTGAAGGATTACTAGAAATCAAAATTGAGTATGAAGAAGAAGAGAAAAAACAATTTCTCTACAAGATGAAATTTTGTGCCTTAGACAATGAATATCTCCTTGTCTCTTGTATACAAGGCACTAAAGACTTACAAGAAAAACATTATCAATTCTTTTCTGAATATTGTAAAACCAAACCTAATTCTTTCTTAATTGGTCTTGCTAAGGTGTCAAGCAAGCTTTTAGGCTATTCCAAGCTGTTTGGCATTCCTAATGATGGACAAATTTCTACCCATCTAAAAAGAATTAAGGGCGAAAAGTGTTTTAACTATGATGCTTTCTTCAGTGGCTGTGATGGACAATTGACAGAAATAAAAGGGCTTTCTTATTGGAATATCCCCTTAGAAAAAAAAGCACAAAAACGCTCGAGCAAACGGAATGCTAGAAGAAAGGTATTAGAAATCTTTAAGCAAGATTTAGAAAAAATCCTTGTTTTGGATTAAAATCTTTCATTTTATTGTATTCATAGTATAAATTCTTTTAAAAATCTTAAATTTTAAGCTTAAATAAAAAATTCCCTATTATAATGCGTATGAAAATTATTATCAAAGGATTTCAAATGGCCGACTTTGCAAAAAATATAGAGATTGTGCTTGATGACAAAACTTATGGCTTGCACTTGGTTTTTCACAAAGGCGAAGCCTATCCTGTTATAGGAGCTGTGAGTGGTTCTATTACAGCGAGTATTGATTCTTTAGGGCGTATTATCTTTGTCCATCATGGAGTGCATTTGGCTCTCACAGCTCCTGATAGCGTTACAGGACTTTATGGCTCAAGCACTGAAAAATGGGATTATCTAACCTTTCGCCCTGCAGTGTTGAATGACGATAACCAACGCTTCATTATTAGAGACAAGAAAATTCTTACTGCTAACAAAGAATTTATCCTTAAGGTCTATAAAAACACCCTATATATTTCTAAAAATGCTTTAGACTACTATGATTTTCATTTGAGCGATAAAAGCGCCCATTTCTTAAGCCATCCAAGCGAAGTGTTTAATTTTAGTTTTAAAACCCCTATCTCATGGCTTTATGAAGAAAAAGGGGTTGTATATTATGTAGAGAGCAAACGCTCTGCGCTTGATTTTATTACTGAATATTATTATAACCCTATCACAGGACATATCGCACAATACCATAAAGAGAGCGGTGAATTGTATGGTCTAACCTCAAGCTCAAACATTGATACATGGGAATACATTCATTTCCAACCTTGCAAAGATGAGATGACCACCAAAGAAAAAGAAAATAACAAAAATCAATTTTTCCAACTCTTACTTGTGGATAATAAAGCCATTATTTTAGATGCTTATGGAAATAATTTGCGCGTAAAAACTTATGGACCTTATTGGGGTGTGCCTTATTTTGTTAACCCTTCCTATGCTAATCAAGATGACGCTAACACGCCCATAGATTATTTCTATTTGGATAACGCCATTAGCGATTTGTCTCGTTTCACGCATAAAAGCCTAGAAACTTGCTCTAAAGGTGCACCACAAGCTCCGATTTTAGACCCTAGACTTGCTCACAGAAAAACTAGCCGTGAATTATTGGGGCTAGGGAATGACTTTCAACTCACAGATGCATGGAAAAGACGCTTGCATGCCATTGCGACCACTTGTATTCGTGGGGTAGTTAGTCGTATTGGAATGTGTGGGGTATGCCTTTTACAAAGCTATCAAATCGTTTTAGAACTCTTGCGTTATACAGACAATCCTTTGCAAAGTGGCGGAGCCTTATTTGACACAAGAGAAAATACTGACCCTTTTATCTCTTTCACTTCACGCTTTCCGGGGCTTGCCCTAGCTTTAGAAATTCCGGGCGAATTTATTCGTAGAGTGAGCGACCCCGCTTACATGCCTACTCGTGCCGCACATGCCCATACCGGTATGAGCTATACCATGTTAGCTGGGTATCAAGTCAGCACAACCCCCATGTTAGATTCAACACAATTCCCCACACGCCTAAATGAAATGTTGCATGCAGAAGCTGGAAATGTGTGGATTGTATTTGTTTATAGCATTGATTCATCAGGACGCACTAACCAAATGGTAGGGCATGCCTTACCATTTGTTCGCACAAGAGATGGGCTGATTGCTATACGCACTAACACGCCAAATAGAACCTATGAAAGCTATGCACATGATTTATTCCCTTTGAGAGATTTGCGTGCTATCTTAAATGTGCTTACCACAGGATTTAACCATACCATTAGATATGTCCAACTTGTGCATGTAGACCACCCTATAGCTAACCCTTTTAGCCAGACTCTAACATGCCATTCTTTCGCACAAGCTTCACAATAAACATCTTAAAGCGCTTGAGTATCCCTAAATAAAAATAAAACTTTTATTTAGGATAGTGTATTGCTTTTTAAGGCTTGGTTTGATACATTTTACAATACAATAATTAAAGAGTTACTCAATGCAAAAAATGATTATCAAACTAGAAACTATCCAACAATTATTTAGTTCCCTTAGCTGATACCACATCATAAGGTAGCTAGTGGAAAAATTTAATCTAAACAATCGTCGCTATATTGGTTCAAAAACCAAACTCATAGAATGGATATTTAAGGAATTTTTGAAAAAACTTATATTATTGCAACAATGTCGATTTTTATCATGTTTTTGCTATAGTATCCGTTACAAAAACAAAATTTTATAGGAAATACTTATTTTGCTAACTTATGCAGATTTATTTGCGGGTATCGGCGGTTTTAGACTCGCTTTAGATTCTTTAGGCTTAAAATGTGTTTTTAGTGCAGAAAATAACCCCCATGCCATAGCCATGTATCAAGCAAATTTTGATGATGACTCCACTTGTGATATTACCCTTTTAAATCCAAATACTATGCCAAATTTTGATATTTTATGTGCTGGGTTTCCTTGTCAAGCGTTTTCAGTATGTGGTAAGCAAAAAGGCTTTGAAGACACAACAAGGGGGACATTATTTTTTGACATTTGTAGGATTTTAGAAAATAAAAAACCAAAAATTTTTATCTTAGAAAATGTAAAAAATCTCTTAAAACACAACAAAGGCAACACGCTATTTGTAATGTTGCAAGCCCTTAGTAATTTAGGCTATAGTGTGAGCTATAAAGTTTTAAATGCTAAAGATTTTTCAGTCCCACAAAATAGAGAAAGAATCATTATTATAGGATATTTAGGCTCTCAAGTCTTTGATTTTAATTTCATTAAAACAAATCCTATTATTAACATGCAAAACTTTTTAGATAAGAGTGGTTATTTTGAGATTTTAGAACCTTGCGAATATACATTGCTCGATAGCCAATTGCTCAAAAGACAAAATTCAGGACTTATTTTTTGTGGCTATCGCAATAAAAAAATCCGCACTAAGGGTACAAGAGAAAATACAAAACATTTAAGTCGGGTTCATAAACAGCCTAATAGAATTTATCATGCAGGGGGTATACACCCCACTATTGCTAGTCAAGAACAAAGTGGTCGTTATTTCATTTATACGGATAATTTAGTAAGAAAATTAACCCTAAATGAATGCTTTTCTTTTATGGGGTTTCCTAGGAATTTCAAAAAAATAGGCACAAACTCGCAGCTTTATGAACGCATCGGCAATAGCGTATGTGTTCCTATGATTAAAGCGATTATACAAGAAGTCTTAAATCAGTTTTACAAACTACCCCTTAAGGAAAATAATATGCAAAATCAAATTTTGGAATTTTTAGAAAAAATTTATAAAGAATGTGTGAGCTTAAAAAATTTAGATAGCTTGGGTTTAAGCAGAACACAACTTCAAAAAGCTCAAATGATTGTTGAAAAAGAAGAGACTTTTAAAGGTGTTTATACGGTTTTAATCACAAGTTTAGTTTATAAAAGCAACTATCCCAAGCAAGATATTAGATTTCATCAAGCAAATATGAATAATGGATATAGTGGTAGAAGTTTTGATACCAAATTTATCACACCTTTTTTAAAGCAAAAGCAATTTTTAGGGGCTATGAAAGAAAGTGGGTGGCTTACAAGAAGTTTAGAACAAAACTTACCCTATACTCTAAATTATCCAGGAAAAATTTCAAGCGTTTCTATTAAAAAAGCGTTTTTAGAAATTTTAGATGATATAGAAAAAAATCCAAACTTATCTACACCATACTTAAAAGCTCTATTTTATTTAAGTATTAGAGAAAAAACGAGAAAGGCTATTATTCTTGTTAAGCCCATCATAAAAGAATCTAGCTATAGCATAGATTTTATTATCAATACACTACAAAAACATTTTAACTATGCCTATAAAAGTAGGGGGGCTTCTATATTGCCCGTAGTAGCTTTGTTTAGCATATATGAATGTTTAATTTTAGAGTTAGGGCGTTTTACTAATAAAAGCTTAAAACCTTTAGATTCTCATTATAGTTGCGATAGAAGTAGTGGTAATGCTGGAGATATTGTAGTTTTGGACGAGCAAAGACAACTATTTGAAGTTATAGAGATTAAATTTAATATTGCTATAGATAGCATTATGCTACAAGATGCTTATAAAAAAATCGCTCAAACACCTATTAAGCGATACTACATTTTAAGCACTTTGCCTATTCAAAACAAAACAGAATTACAAAAGATTATAGATAAAATTGAGCATGAACATGGTTGTCAAGTAATTGTCAATGGAGTTTATGATACTTTAAAATATTATTTGAGACTGATTAAAAATACAGAACAATTTATAAATAATTATCTTAAAAATATCTCACAAGATACAGAAATCAATGAAGAACATAAACTTGCATGGAATAATATTATTAGTTTAAAATAGATAGTGTTTTTAATTATAAAATTTTCTAAACACAATAAAAAACATTATAGAAAAAACAAGCATATTTGGAGCTATATTTTTTAAACGCTCTATCTAAATATGAAGTAGGAAACCCTTACAAAAAGAACTTAAACCATAACAACCCTTTCAAGTTATTACTCGCACTCTTAGACAAACTCAAGAATGCGAATTTAACTCCCTTATCTATCAAAGAAATTCCTATTTTACTTTGTTGGCGAAATAATAATGCTGATGAGCTTTATAACTATATTACTACCTTAAGACAAGAAATCTATATTGCTAACAAAACAAAACTTAGCTACTCAGATGAATTTATCTATGAAAAATGCTTAGAGCTTTTAGAAAGCGATAATAAAATACGATTTAAATTAAGTCAAATCACTAGCGAAGCGCTTGATGAATACATTAGAAAAATGCGTATCACAGGGCTGATTTCATTGCGCGGTAATGGTAGGTTTATTGATATCAACACCAATGAAAGCAACAAAGTAAATTATATTTTACAAACTCATAACGCTTTTAAAAAAACTATTTAGATGATAGTCAAGCTAACAAACTTGCTTTTTTTAACTACATGTCAAGTGTAGATAGCTTTCTTATTAGCACCACCAAAATTAATGTTGATGAAAATATTAAATCAAGCAAATTACATGAACTAGCTACTACTTACTCTAAGGATTTTGTAAAACAAGAATTGCTTATTACTTGCAACAAGCAAAAAGAGTCAAAAGATAGTTTTTTAAGACTCATTGACAAACCTTTACGCTTGGAATTTTTAACAGCCATTTTCTTAACACAAAGTTTTAAAAATCTAAGCGTTATACCAAATTATAAGAGCGATGATGAGGGCTTACCCATATTTACAGCAAGCGGTGGCAAGGCTGATATTATCGCTATGGATACAAGAGCTGAGAGCTACATAGAAGTGAGTTTGATTAGAGATAGAAATCAAAGCACTTTAGAGATGATACCCATTGCAAGACATCTAAAAGAGTTGATTAGAAACAGCACTAATAATAAAGAAAAGTTTAGTGTCTTTGTAGCTCCAAATATCCATGACGATGCCAAAGAGTATGCAAGATTTGCTAAATTTAAAGACGACAAAATCAATATACCTTATTACGCCATTGATGATTTTATAAAAAAGGTAGAAAATAGCACAGAATGGCTACAACTCAACGATGAGAGTTTGTTGCAAAACCCCATCCCAACAATAGTTTAAAAGCTTGAAAAACAACACCTTCACACGCCGTAGCTATAAAAAATAAAAGCGTGGGCTTTAAAAGGTGTATACATAACGCAAATACATAGAATACTGACGGCGTAAGGTTTGCGTTAAGCTGAAGTTTGTTTCTGCCCCAGTGATAGTTGTTGGCTTCCCATCTTTTGGTTGCCCCTGACTTTTCTCTTTTATAGTCGTAGAACCTTTGAAGAAATGATTAGGAAGCGTAGGAATTTTGATACCAAACTCAATACCATGGTGTTCAAAAATATTAGTCCTAATCCCTACATTCACTAAGAACTGAAAAATAGTGTTATTCACTTTAGAATTTAGCTTTCCTGTGGTATATACGCTGCTAGGATTGATGCCAACATTACAACTAGCTGGAGTAGTATCCCCACATGTAATCGTGCCATCAGCATTAGTCATGTAAGCATCAGCTGTGGTGTTTACACCATAAACATACCCATCTCTAAAATACCCCACACGATTATTCGTCCAAGTATTGCCAGCAAAATTCACGCCCACAAAAAACCCGGCCGTGGCTTTAGGCTTATCTATAATGTTAAAAAGCATGTCCGTGCCAAAACCATAGGTATACATATCTACCTTTTGATTACTTAAATAGAAGGGTGATATGGCATTAGCGGCACGAGAATTGGAGAAATTAGAATGCCCGTAATCAAAAAATCCATAGTAACGCAAGCCAAACCATCTCTTCTTGCCCATGAAATGCTTATAACCCGTCATCACACCCAGTCCATACATAGGCTGGTTACGACCGGGGATTTTCCTGTTAGTGCTAAGCATGGTACGAGAAGTCCAATTAACTATACAATTAGCCGGAGTAACTTTGCCGGTATCAGGGTCAACCGAAGCGGGTTGACAACCGCCACCTTGCCTCAAAGGAACTTTACCATCATCATTTGCAGAAACATCGCCAAAAGGCACCTGAAACAACTCGCCATTTTTATAAGCGTTTGTCTTCTGGTCAGCCCTACCCACTTCCAAACTAATCCCCACGAACGCCCCATTCTTTTCATGAGCTACCAGCGAAGGCATTAAGCACAACGAACCTAAAAAAACGCCTAAAACTACCGAACCTTTTTTAGAAATACCTAAAGATTGAGCCACCAAAACAGATTCCTTACGATTAAATTTTTACAAACCACTTTACAACTTCGCACTCTACTTCTCTCATTTCTCAATGAAACTGAGCATGTTTTGCTAAAGTATTACTTTCTGAATTATTTTATTATAGCCAATTGCACTCTTAAAAGTCAACAAAAAATCATACGCAAAAAACCGCCCCCTACTTAAATAATTTTAGCTAAAATATATCGCATTCATTTTGACTAAAAAACCTTCAAGGAAGCCCTATGGTAGCCATTTATCCGTATGTTTTGGTAGTCCATTTATTATGTGCGATTATTTTTATTGGATACTTGTTTTTTGATATGGTAATTTTCCCCAATGTGAATAAAATGTATGGCGAAGAGTTTGCTAACAAAGCCAATATGAGTATCACTAAAAGAGCGATTAAGATTATGCCCTTATGTGTTTTAACGCTTGTTATCACAGGGGGTATGATGCTTAGTCAATACATGGGGGGCGATAAAGGTTGGTGTGAAACCCCTTTTCAAAAAATGTTAATGATTAAGGTTATTCTAGCTTTAAGCATTTTTGCTCTAGTGGTTTTCTCTCTATCTTGCAAGTGTTTGGGCAAGAAAAATCCTATCGGTAATTATATCCATCACATCGCTTTAACTTTTGGTTTTTTAATCGCCATTTTGGCAAAGACGATGTGGTTTGTTTAAGAACGCTTTAATCTCAAAGAATTTAACACCACTAATAGCGAACTAGCACTCATGCTTAAGCTCGCTATTAAAGGGTTAATGTAACCTAGCATAGCTATAGGAATTAAAATAGCGTTATAAATCAAGCTTAAAATAATGTTTTGTAACACTATCTTATAGACTTTTTTAGCATTGCTAAATGCTTTTTCTAACAAACTCAAATCTTCTTCTAAAAGCAAAATATCACACGCACTCTTACTTAAAGCACTTTTTTCAAACCCTAATGAAACATCTGCGCTTTTTAAGGCTAGGGCGTCATTATTGCCATCGCCTATCATGGCACACACACCTTTATAAGAGCTTACTATTTGAGCCTTATCTTCAGGGGTCAAATTCGCATGGTAATTAGAAATCCCTAATTTTTTTGCACAACTTTTAACAGAATTTTCATTATCCCCACTTAAAATTTCTAATTCTAAACCCTTACTTCGTAAAGTTTGAATGACTTCTTTAGCATTAGACTTCAAACGCTCTTCTAAGATAAATACCGCTTGTAAGGTCTTGTTCTTAGCAAAGCCTACCATAATATTCGCGCTTTCCTTAATCTCTTCTTTGAGACTTAAACTAACCCCCATAGAATCTAAAAATTTCAAGCTCCCCACTAGCAAGGTTTCATTTTGATAACTTGCTTTTAACCCATGGGCAAAAAACTCTATTTTTTCTAAAATGACCTCATCGCAATCTAGCGATTGAACGATAGGTTTATGAGCTAAATGCTCTCTACTTTTTAAAAGACTCTTTAAAAGCCTTTCATCAAAATTCTCATAAATAATGCTATCTTTTAAAAGGACTTCTTTTTGAGTGAGTGTGCCGGTTTTATCTATAAAGATTTTTTTGACTTTTGCTAGAGTTTCTAAAAACAACGCTTCTTTAAACACAATCAAAGGGTTTTTAAATACCCCTATCACTAAGGCAATAGGCGTAGCTAAAGCAAAGGCACAAGGACAGCTTATCACTAAAACACTAATACACACCATTAAAGCTTTTTCAAAATTAGCCCCCAAACCAAATTGCCATAACACAAAGCTTAAAAAGGATAAAAACAACACCGCTTTAGAAAAAATATCTGCAATTTTATTCGCACTACTCTCAATTAAGGGCTTTTCTAAAAAACTCTTTTTTAAAGTTTCTAATAAACTAGAAAGGCGTGAGTTTTGAAAATTTGCACTAACTTGATAGCTAAAAGGCACGCCTACATTCACATAACCCCCTAAAATCTTATCCTTAAGATTTAATTCCAAAGGCTTAAATTCCCCACTAATTAAGGACGCATCTACGCTTGCACTACTTAAAAGCACTCCATCTAATGCGATTTTAGCCCCACTAGGCACAAAAATAGTGGAACCTATAGCGACATCTTTGGGGTGTTTTTCAATATGCTTGTCATTTTCTACAACAATAACGCTATGAATTTCATGCGATTCTAAAGCTAGGCATTTTTCATTCGCAAACAACCTAGCCTTTAATTCCAAAAACTTAGAGCCAAAAACAAGGGTTAAAATCGTGCTACTAGCTTCAAAATAAGTCTCTTCTAGGTTAAACATCGCATAAATGGAATAAACAAACGCCGATAACGCCCCAAAAGACACGCTCAAATCCATACCAAAAACGCCATTTTTTAGCCCATAAAACGCCCCCTTAATAAAAAATCGCCCCACAACCACTAGCACTAACAAGCTTAATAATAATGAGACAATATCTAGGTTTCTTTGCATAAGCTTGTCCATGCCATTAGCATAACTTGCATATTTAGCAATGGCAATAAACATCAAATTCATGGTCGCAAAAAACCCTACACTTAATGTAAGCAAGTAAGAGCGTTGCTCTTTTTGGGTTTTTAGGGCGTAATTTTTAGCACTATAGATTTTAGCTCCATAGCCCAAACTCTCAATTTTTTGAATGATTTCTTTAGGGTTTAAGGATTTGTCAAACACAATTTGTAAGTGATGCGTGGTAAAATTCACGCTCACTTTTTTAACCCCCCTTAAACGCTCTAAAACCTTTTGATTGAGCCATAGGCACGCACTACAATGGGTTTTTTCTAGCAAGAGATTAAGAATCAAATCGCCCTTAGTATTCTCTTCAAGGGCTTGTTCTAATTCCAAGGAGCTAATGGCATTTTCACTCACTACAGGGGCTAAAGTAGAAGTGCCTAATTTGTCATAAAAGCTTTCTAGATTCAAATCTAATAATAACGCATACACCCTAGCACACCCCGTGCAACAAAAAACTAATTCTTTATGATTGATAGTCTCTTTAAAAAGCTCACTTTCCTTAAACTCTAACTGACAATGCGAACATTTCATTCTCTAATCCTTAATCTAAAGGCACTTTAATAGAATAAGTGTTACAAGTTTGATAGATTTTTAAAACTTCTTTGGTGTTGTCGCTTTGATTTTTGGAATTATGCGTGATTAGTGGAGGTAGGACTTTTAAAGCGCTTTTAGAATTATTCCTAGCCACTCCAAGCATTAAATGGGCATTTTTGTCTTTAAAACTTTGAACAAATCTTAAGGTCTCTAAAGTGAGTTTAACACCCTTTAAACTCTCTATGACTAGACAAAGCGATAAGGCTTCATAGCAAAAAATAAAATACCCCTTAGGTTTCAAACATTTTTTAACCTTAGAAACAAGAGAAAAAAAATCTAATTCGCTTTGGTGTCTTGCATGCCCTTTAGTCATAGATTTAATAGAGCCTAAGGCATAAAAAGGGGGATTACAGATAATGATATCATACAAAGTAGGGGGGTTGAAATCTAAAAAGTTAGTTTCAAACACTTGAGCGTTAGGAAATTTAAGGGCGTTTTTCTCACAACAAAACGCCATTTTACTATCCTTTTCTACAAGATGAATGTTTGCTAGTGGGTTGTCTCTCGCACATAATAATCCTAAAATCCCACACCCTGAGCCTACATCTAAAATTTTATCTTTTATTTTGATAAAGGGGCGCAAAAAATCGTATAAAAAGAGCGAATCGCTATTATAAGAATAGGCGTTTAAAGGCTGATATAATCTTAAGAGTTTGCTATCCATAAAAGGGCTTCATTTTCTAAAAGTTGTGTGTGTAATAAACGCCCTTTAAAAGGGGTTTTTAAAATAAATGAGTTAAAACTCTCGCCAATCATAGATGCATAAGAGTGTAAGAGTAACATATCCACTTGCTCTCTTAAGTTCTCAAATAATTCCCATCCCCCTTCAATAAGGTTGAACCCTTTGTCTAGGGGCAAATCTTTAGGGTTATGATAGACATTTACCAAGCGATTAGGCACAGAAAAAACTCTTAAGTTAGAGTTGATAGAATGCTTAGACAAAATAGCAATATTAGGGTTTTTATTTTGATAAAAGCTACTACAAAAACGAGTATCTAGCAAAGGGTTATCCACTCTTATCGTATTTCCAGAGATTATGAGAGAATTACAAACCGAACGCTGATTATGCGTAAAAATGGTGCTTCTTTCACCAGTGATTTTACCATGCTTATAATCCCCATTCATTCTTAAAGCGAGTTTAAACAAATTGAAACGCCCTTGTTTTTCCATTATCCTAAAAGGTAGAAGTAAATCATTAGCCTTTTTTTCTAAACTCTTACACATTAAAACTTCAATGCGAGCTTTTTTTAGCCTTTCTAAACCCCCTTTTTTAGTCTCACACTCTTGTGTGGCAATAACCACTCTTTTAGGCTTTAAAATTTCTAATAATTCACTACAGGCTGGGGTTTTACCATAAGAGTTGCATGGCTCTAAGGTTACTAAAAAAGTGCAATCTTTAAAAGCGTTGTTATGGTGTTTTTTTAAAAAATCACTTAAAATTTTTGGGTCTTCTAATTGTTCTAAATCGCTTTTTAACTCAGGTCTTAAAATTTTTAGAGCCGATTTGGAGGCTAGGACTTCTGCATGCGAAGTTCTAGCCTTTTTATGCACTTCTAGGCTTAAAATTTCACTGTCTTTATCTAGCACCATAGAAGCCACGCTTGGGTTTTCTAAGGCTAGAGTTTGATACTCCCACGCCTTATTCAAACAAGCTTCTAATAAGCTCTCATAAAGTCTCATGGTTTAGCTAGGAAAAAAGGGCAAAGACAAAAACCCCTTAATAACTAAAGCGTTAATAATATCAATAAAAAACGCCCCCACTAATGGCACCACAATAAACGCCATATGCGATGCTCCATAGTGGTTAGTAATGGTTTGCATATTCACCATAGCCGTTGGGGTCGCTCCAAGTCCAAAACCACAATGCCCAGCACATAGCACCGCCGCATCATAATCTTTCCCACATGCTCTAAAGGTTACAAGAACCACATAAAGTATCATAAAGACCACCTGAACGCTCAAAATAACTGCTAGTGGCACAGCAAGCTTCAATAATTCTAGCAAATTCACACTCATTAAAGCGTAAGCTAAAAACAGGCTCAAACTTACATTGCCTATGACAGAAACTTCTCTATCAAACACGCTATGGATTTTAAAAAACGATAAAGCGTTTCTTAAAATAACCCCCACAAACAAGCATAATACAAAAGTAGGTAGCGTGAAACTCTTAGGCATTAGATGTGATAAGAAAGTCCCTAAAAGGAGAGCTACCGCAATCAAAGCTAGAGATTCTACAAAGCTTGATGCAGTGATTAGGCGTTGCTCTTTAGGGGTTTCAAAACCTTTAGAAACAATACCTTCTAACGCATCTTTTTCTTTAGTGTCTTTTGGCTCTAGTTTGTATTTAGAAATCAAATATTTTGCGACAGGTCCTCCGATAATCCCTCCACTCACTAAGCCAAAAGTCGCACACACCATGCCCACTTCCAGGCTTGAGCTAAAATCATAGGGGCTTTGTGAAAACGAACTCGCCCATGCCGCACTTGTGCCATGCCCTCCTACTAGAGCGATAGAACCCCCCAAAAGCCCCATTAAAGGATTCACCCCCAAAAGACTTGCCATAGAAACCCCTACAACATTTTGACACACCACAAACCCTACCACTACAAGCAAAAAAATAAAAAGCATTTTCCCGCCTTTTTGCAAAGATTTGAAATCCGCACTCAAACCGATAGTGATAAAGAAAGTTAGCATTAAGGGGTCTTTTAAAGAAGAGTCAAATTGCAAGTTAAATTCAAAAAATTGATGGCTTAGCATGATAAAGAAAGCCACTAAAACCCCGCCTACAACAGGCTCTGGAATATCATAATCTCGTAAAAACTTGACTTTAGAAATCACATAACGCCCTAAAAGTAGCACCAAAACCATACATACCAAAGTGGCATAAACATCTAACTTAATTTCTTGCAAGCTTGCATCCTTATTAAGCAAATTTATCTTATTATAATATAATAGCTCCCTAAAAATAAACGATATTAAGTTAGAAAGTAGGTGTTCCTTGCATACAGTATTACAAATTGGAGCTGGTGGCGTAGGCAGTGTGGTAGCACACAAAATGGGTATGAATAGAGATGTTTTTAAAAATATCATCTTGGCTAGTAGAAGCTTAGACAAATGCTATGCAATTAAGGAAAGCATGCTTAAAAGGGGTCTTGGGGAAATTAGCGTTGAACAAGTCAATGCAGATGACACTCAAGCCTTAGTTGCATTAATCCATAAATATAAGCCCAAAGTGGTTGTCAATGTGGCATTGCCCTATCAGGATTTAACCATAATGCAAGCTTGTTTAGAAACTAAAACCCATTATATTGATACCGCTAATTACGAGCATCCGGATTTAGCGAAGTTTGAATACAAAGAGCAATGGGCGTTTGATAAGGCCTATAAAGAAGCAGGAATTTTAGGGGTTTTGGGGGCTGGGTTTGACCCAGGCGTAACGAATGCTTATGTCGCTCACGCTCAAAAACACCATTTTGATACTATTCATACTTTAGATATTTTGGACTGCAATGCAGGAGACCATAAACGCCCTTTTGCAACCAACTTTAACCCTGAAATCAACTTAAGAGAAGTTAGCTCTAAGGGGCGCTATTATGAAAATGGCAAGTGGATTGAAACTAAGCCCTTAGAAATCAAGCAAGTATGGGCTTACCCACAAATTGGCGAAATGGATTCTTATCTTTTATACCACGAAGAATTAGAATCATTAGTCAAAAACATTAAGGGCTTAAGAAGGGCGAGATTTTTTATGACTTTCTCTCAAAATTATTTAAATCATATGAAATGCCTAGAAAATGTCGGCATGCTAGGCATTAAAGAAATAGAGCATCAAGGCGTAAAAATCGTGCCGATACAATTTTTAAAGACCTTGCTTCCTGACCCAGCAACCTTAGCCAAAGATACTACCGGCAAAACAAACATCGGATGCTATATGACCGGAATTAAGAATAATCAAGACAAAACACTCTATATTTACAATGTGTGCGACCATAAAAAGTGCTATGAAGAAGTAGGCTCACAAGCCATTAGCTATACTACCGGTGTGCCAGCCATGTGTGCAGCTAAAATGATTTGCAACGACACTTGGAGTGTGGAGCAATTTAAAGCCGGCGTGTTTAACATAGAAGAGTTAAACACTGACCCTTTCATGGAAGAATTGAGTAAACAGGGCTTACCTTATGAAGTGATTGAGCGTTAGTCTCTAAGGCTCAATCCTTGACTGGGCATAATAAACACCGTTTCTCTCTCTATCGTAATTTTCTTATCATCTGTGCTATAGGCTTGCACCCTAATGGGTATAATGGTGTCTTTGGTGCGTTTGTGTTCTGTAACTTGGATATTGTTATTTAAAGGTTTTCGTAAAATCACTACCGCTTTAATCTTTTGCCCCGCTTTAATAGTGATAGGCTCTAAAGGTTTTTTGATTTTGATGCTCTCATGCCCTAAAATTTTGAAATAAAACTCGTGGTCTTTGTTATCAGTGTTATGGAATAAAAACACATAATCATTATCCACATACCCACTAGAGCGTAATTCATACAAGTCGCTGTTGCGATTAATATCTAAGAGCATGCGTTCTTTTTTAAGCGAAGTAATGACCAACAAGCTTACTACAATGGCAATAACCACCATGTAAGCCATCGTTTTTAAACGCATTAAACGCACTTTTTTATGCGTATTTGTAGCATTAGTTGAAGACCATTGAATGAGCGATGGGCGGTTATATTTAGACATCGTTATCGTGCAAGCATCTACGCATTCCAAACAATTGATACATTCTAATTGCATGCCCTTTCTAATGTCAATATGAGTAGGACACACTTGCACGCAATGCCTACAATTCACGCATTCATTTTCTACGCTACGCTTTTTGGGGGGTAGGGGATAGAGATTGCCTTGAGTGTCATAAAGCTCTCCACCACGCTTTTCATCATAAATAGGGTTTAAAGTGTCATTGTCATACAACACCGATTGCACTCTTGCATAAGGGCATAGGTAGATACAAAAACGCTCTGCAACCACTACAATATCAAATAACACTACTAACGCACTTACAAGCCAAAAACCCATAGCAATGAAATGCTCGCTAGGATTTTTAAGATAGAGAAAAAAGTCTTCTGGGGCAATGAAGTAAAAGAAAAATACCATCATCAACCCTGCCACAATAGGGGCGAATAACAAGACGCTCAACGCCTTACGCACCTTGTAGCTTGGAGAATCTTTAGCGACTTCTTGCTTATTACTAATCTTTTTATGGAGTTTGAAAATCTTTGTTTCAATCACATCTCTATACAGCACTCTTAAAAAGGTTTGCGGACAAGCCCACCCACACCACACACGCCCAAGACTAGTGGTAATAAAAAAAATGCCAATAAAAAGCAAAATAACCATAAAAGGCATGATTTGTAATTCTTCAGCATTCCAAATCTCGCCTAAGAAATGCACTTGTTTATACTCAAACGAGATTAAAAACAAGTGAGCCCCATCAATACGAATAAATGGTGTAACCACCAAAACGAAAAAAATGAGAGCATAGCCTATATAGCGTTTCAGACGAAACGATTTTAAAAAATGATTAGAAGTATCAAGCATAAAATATCCTAAAAATTTAAGTGCCTTACTATACCCTAACAACTTAACGCTTTCACTTAAAACCATCAACATGTTATAATGCCGACTATTTTATTTGAAGGGGTATTTATGGATAGCGTTTTAAACTTTCTAACTAATATCAATGTTGTTTTTACCATTTTGGGCTATCTTATTGGGGGGATTCCTTTTGGCTATGCGTTGATGAAAATCTTTTATGGTGTGGACATTACAAAGGTCGGTTCTGGTAGCATTGGTGCGACTAATGTCTTGCGTTCTTTACAAAATAAAGGCGTAGCTAATGCGAAGCAAATGGCATTATTAGTTTTAATCCTAGATTTATTTAAGGGCATGTTTGCGGTTTTTTTAAGCAAATTATTTGGCTTAGATTATAGCCTACAATGGATGGTAGCTGTTGCGAGCATTTTAGGGCATTGTTATTCGCCCTTTTTGAATTTCAATGGGGGTAAGGGCGTATCTACAACTATGGGTGCGGTAGCCTTACTCATTCCTATTGAAAGTTTAATAGGGTTAGTGGTGTGGTTTTTTGTGGGTAAAGTGCTTAAAATCTCTTCACTAGCAAGCATTCTAGGGGTAGGCACAGCAACCCTTTTAATCTTTTATGTTCCTTACATGAATATTCCTAGTAGCGTGAATGTCTTAGAACAAGTAGGCACACAAACCCCTTTGGTGCTAATCTTTATTTTCACGCTCATCAAACATATCAGTAATATTTTCAACTTGTTACTAGGTAGAGAGAAGAGAGTTCTATGAGAATCCAACAAAGCGTTCATGTCCATAATTTCGTTTTTGAAACCATTTTAGGGATTTTAGAGCATGAACGCTCAACCCCCCAAAAAATAAGCATAAATTTAAATCTTTCATATACAGAGCCACAAAACAAGGCTTACCTAGATTATATAGAAATCCAAAACATTATTAAAACTACCATGCAAGAAAAACAATACTTGCTGATTGAAGACGCCCTTAAGGACTTAAGCAACATTTTAAAAACCCGCTATGAAGAAATTTCTGAAATCTTTTTAAAAATCACTAAATTAGAAGCTTCTTCTTGCTCTCAAGTAGGGGCGAGCATTAGGATTTGCTATGAAAATAACCCTTAATCTCTTTTTTCTCATTATTTGCTTGAACGCTCACTCCACAAACCCCTTATTAGAACCCTTATATTTTCCTAATCATGCACAATTTTTGGATTTAAAACCCCATTTTATCATTAACAATAAACATGCTTACAAACCCTTTGAATGGGGGAATACCATAATCATTAAACGCCAGGATTTGGAGCAACGCCAAAGCAATGAACCAAGTGATATTTTCCGTCAAAATGCTGAAATCAATGTATCTTCTCAAACCTTTTTGAGGGGGCTTAATAGCGATTTTTCACGAGTAATGCTAGATTCAGTGGCTCAATAAAGTGCTAAAACTTTCTTTAGTAGTATTTTTTTTCATATTTTCTTAATTTTTAAAACAAAATTTAAGGTATTATTAAATAGAATAGTGTAATAATAACAATAGGTTTGAAACTCGTTAAACTCTTAAAGAAAAGGCTGAAAAAGAATGTTTAAAAATAAATTTCGTATTGTATTTGTCTCTTGCATTGTGGCGAGCAGTTTGCAAGCTAAGGAAGAAACCCACACTTTGGGTAAAGTAACCACTATGGGCGAAAGGACTTTTGAATACAACAATAAGATGTATATTGACAGAAAAGAACTCCAACAACGCCAAAGCAATCAAATCAACGATATTTTTAGAACTCGTGCTGATGTGAATGTAGCTAGTGGGGGCTTAATGGCACAGAAAATCTATGTTAGGGGTATTGAAAGCCGTTTGTTAAGGGTAACTATAGATGGTGTCGCTCAAAATGGTAATATTTTCCACCATGATGCTAACACCGTGATTGACCCCAACATGATTAAAGAAGTGGAAGTGATAAAAGGGGCAGCGAACGCTTCAGCAGGTCCGGGTGCAGTTGCTGGTAAGTTAGCGTTCACCACCATTGATGCTAACGACTTTTTAGGCAAGCATCAGACTTATGGGGCTAAGGCTGCGGCAGGCTTTTACACTAACTTTGGGTATCGCATGAATGCCACTGCGGCTTATCGTGGTAAGAATTGGGATATATTAGCGTATTATAACCACCAAAATATTTTTTACTATAGGGACGGAAACAACGCCTTTAGAAATCTCTTCCACCCTAACTTTGATTTACAAGACCCAAGCAATAGCGACCAAGGCATAGGAACCCCTAGTGAAGTCAATAGTGTCCTAACAAAGATTAATGGCTATATCAACGAAACCGATACCATTAGCTTGAGTTACAACATGACACGAGACAACTCCACAAGGCTCTTGCGTCCTAACACCACTTCAGCTCTCTCTAAAGCTAATGACCCAGGAAGCCAGCCAGCACCCTTTGTGATTGACTTTGGTAAAGAATTAGCTCATGTGATTAACTTCAACCATAATTTGAGCTTAAAATACAAGCATGAAGGTGGCACAAGCTTCAACCAGCCACGCATTGAATCTACCGCTTTCTTAGGGGTAAGGGGGGGTAACTATAATCCTGTAGTGAACCCTTTTGCTTATAATTCTAATGAACCATCAAACCCAGATTATATCCCTGAAGTTAAAGATTGGTGTAATGACCCAAATAATATGAGTCAATGCACACCAGGGGCTATCAGACCATCTGATGGGGGGTATCAAATAGGATACGGACAGCCTAGTAACATCGGCTGGAATATGGCACTAGCTCAGGGCAAAACCGGAGAAAATGTTACAGGCATGGCAGATGTCTATCACGGACTGGTTCCCAAGAACCCTGATTACGACATGACGCCTCCTAACGCTAAGAACCCTGATGCGAATGATTGGACTTTAGGAAATGCCGATGCTGAAGGGACTCTAGCTAGAAGGATTTTCTTAATTAATTCGGGTGTTAATTTCAAAATAACACACCCTATTACTGAAGATTATGGGAATGTGTTTGAATACGGCATGATTTATCAAAATCTTAGCGTATTTTCTGGGCTAGATAAGGGAAAAAATGGCTATTATAAGAATAATATTGACCCTAACGACCCTAACGGTAAGGGCTTGCCCTACCGCCATTACTATACTGACCAAAGTTCTCAATACCCCCAAAACTTAAATTCGCCAAATCCGCTCTATCGTAATATGCCTCAAAATTCGCATGCCATTGGTAATATCATCGGTGGCTTTTTACAAGCGAACTACAATCTTTTAAGAAACTTAATTGTGGGTGCGGGAACTCGTTATGATATTTATACCTTGCTAGACAAAAATGGTCGCACCCATGTAACTTCTGGTTTCTCACCTTCTGCAACCGTGTTGTATAATCCTATTGAGAGCATTGGTTTAAAGGTGAGCTATGCGTATGTGACCAAGGGGGCATTACCTGGTGATGGTGTCTTAATGAGAGACCCTACGGTAATTTATCAAAGGAATTTAAGACCTGCAATCGGTCAGAATGTAGAATTTAATGTAGATTACAACAGCAAATATTTTAATGTGCGTGGTGCGGCGTTCTACCAAGTGATTAATAACTTCATCAATAGTTATGGTCAAGACACTTCTAAGAATGGTGGGGGTAATGCAACTGCAAAAAACATGTCAGGGAATTTACCAGAAACCATCAATATCTATGGTTATGAAGTTTCAGGGAATGTAAAATACAAGAATTTCTTAGGGACTTTCTCTGTGGCTCGCTCTTGGCCTACAGCTAGGGGGCATTTACTAGCGGATACTTACGCATTAGCTGCAACTACAGGAAATGTGTTTATTTTAAAAGCCGACTACAATATACCCAGGTGGGGTCTCACGCTCACTTGGCTCTCACGCTTTGTAACCAACATGTTTTATGAAGGCTATTCTATCTATTATCCACAATATGGCTTGATGAAAATCCATAAACCCGGTTATGGCGTCCATAACATCTTTATTAACTGGACTCCACCATTTAAAAGGTGGCAGGGTCTAAGGATTTCAGCGGTGTTTAATAACATCTTAAACAAGCAATATGTCAATCAAACTTCCGTATGGCAGGCGAGTGCAGACGCTCCAGCAAGCGATATGATTCCTAAAGATAAGCGTATGGCACTTCCTGCCCCCGGATTTAACGCCCGCTTTGAAGTGTCCTATCAATTCTAATTTGCAAAAGAAATCTTAAGATTTCTTTTATTCTCACGCATGAAAAAACCCTATAAAAATTACCAAACCTTATGGAAAAAGTTTCGCTTATTTAGTAAGCTCACTAAAATGCTTTTAAGAATTTTAAAAAAGTAGTTTTATAAGAAATTTAGTGAGTTTAGATTAAGATAGAAACTTTTAAATCCAACACTAGAAAATAAGCATGAAACCAAATTACCAAGCCATTCCAAGCACTCAAAGTGTGCTACAACTTTTAGAAAATGAACCTTATAATAAAACATTCCTAAAAAAAATCATTACGCAAACGATAGAAAACGCACGCAAAAACCCCTCCATTCTCACGCCTAATCAGCAAGAAAACGCTCAAATTATGGCTAAAGAAACTAAGCACGCTATTCAAGAACTTTTGAAAAACCCTTATCAAAAGATTATCAATGCAAGCGTGAGTGCATTTGGGTCAAATTATGGGCGAGCGTTTTTTAGCCAAAAATTTTACGAAAACATTGAGCCAAATTTAAGAGAAGTTTTAACAAACCCCATTAATTTAGAATGCGATTTAAACACCGCTAAAAGAGACAATCGCTTAACCCCCCTAAAAAAGCTTTTTAAAGCGTGTTTTGATACTGAAGAAGTCTTAATTGTGAATAATAATGCTAGTGCGGTCGTTTTAATTGCTAACGCCCTAGCCGAACAACAAGAAATCATTGTTTCTTATGGCGAATTAGTAGAAATTGGGGGGAATTTTAGGATTAAGGATATTTTACTAGCTAGTGGGGCTAAATTGCACTTAGTAGGGAGCGTAAATCGCACTTATTTAAGAGATTATCGCCTAGCTTTGAATGAAAAGAGCAAAATATTGCTTAAAATCCACCCCAGCAACTTCACTCTTAAAGGCTTTAAAAAAGACACGCCTTTTAAAGATTTACAAACCCTAGCAAAAGAGCATAACCTAGTTGATTATTACGATTTAGGGAGTGCAAGCTTACTAGACAATCTTAAAGAAGAGACTTTAGAAGAGATTCTAGCCTTAAAGCCTTCATTATTAAGTTTTAGTGCGGATAAATTCTTTAATGGCGTTCAAGCTGGCATTATTATGGGTAAAAAAGAATTGATTGACATCTTAAAAAACCACCCCCTTTATAGAGCCTTTAGAGTGGATAAAGTTACGCTCACTCTATTATTTCATAGTCTCAAAGCATGGATAAGCGCTAAAGAAGAGATTAAAGTGTGTGAATTACTTAATCAAACTAAAGATGATTTATTACAAAAAGCCCTAAAACTTTACGCTCTTTTAAAACCCCTAGAGTTAAATGTAAGCGTGGCATCTAGTTTTTCAAGCATTGGGGCAGGGAGCTTGCCAAATTTAGAAATAGAATCCTTTTGTGTGAAAATCCAGTCTAAAAATAAAAAGACTTTAGATTGTGAAAAACTTTATTTAAGGCTTTTTCAAAAAGGCATTATTACAAGAATCTCATGCGAACATGTGTGTTTTGAAGTCTTTAGCTTAAATGAAAAAGATTTTGAAAAAATCGCTTTAATTTTAGAAGAAATCCTAAATAAGACTTAAAAATTAGTTATAATAAAACTTCTTTTAAACCACAATCTTCCCCCATATGAAATTAAAGGAACTTAAGAAATGGAAAAAATCAGCGACCTAGTAGAATGTATTGCGTATGAAAAAAATTTGCCTAAAGAGATGATTTCAAAAGTGATTCAAGGCTGTTTGTTAAAAATGGCACAAAATGAACTAGACCCCTTAGCACGCTACTCTGTGATTGAAGAAAACAAACAACTCCAGCTTATCCAACTCGTAGAAGTTTTAGAAGACAATGATGAAAGATTACTCAACGACCCTTCTAAATACATCAGCTTGTCTAAAGCTAAGGAAATGGAGCCAAGCGTTAAGATTAAAGATGAATTGTCCTATAGCTTGAGTTTAGAGAGTATGAAACAGGGGGCGATTAACCGCCTTTTTAAAGATTTGCAATACCAGCTAGAAAAGGCGTTAGAAGACAGCCATTTTGAAGCGTTTCAAAAGCGTATCAACAGCGTGTTAATCGGGCAAGTGATTTTAGTAGATAACAATCAAAACACCTTTATTGAAATTGAGCAACAATTTCAAGGTGTCCTTTCTATGCGTCATCGCATTAAGGGTGAGAGCTTTAAGGTAGGTGATAGCATTAAAGCCGTTTTAACGCAAGTCAAACGCACTAAAAAAGGCTTATTATTAGAGCTGAGTCGCACCACTCCTAAAATGCTTGAAGCGTTGTTAGAATTAGAAGTGCCTGAAATTAAAGACAAAGAAATTGAAGTGATGAATTGTGTGCGAATCCCGGGTAATAGGGCAAAAGTGAGCTTTTTTTCAAGTAATTCTAGAATTGACCCCATAGGAGCGGCAGTCGGGGTTAAAGGCGTGCGTATTAATGCAGTAAGCAACGAGCTGAATAAAGAAAATATTGATTGCATAGAATATTCAAATGTGCCTGAAATCTATATCACTCTAGCGTTAGCTCCAGCAAAAATTTTAAGCGTTGAGATTAAAAAAATCCCCCTAGAAGAATTAAGCGTTGAAGATAAAGAACAAGTTCAAGAGCGTTTTGTAGTAGATAACCATTTACAAAAAGCTAAAGTGCGTTTATTAGATATAGAAAAGTCTAAAGCTATCGGTAAAGGTGGTGTGAATGTATGCCTAGCGTCCATGCTTACAGGCTATCATATAGAATTTGAAACGATTGCAAGCGTTAAAGAGAATGCTAATACTGAAAATGAAAACGAAAAAGAAACGCAAAAAGTAGGGGTAGAAGCCTTAGAATCCTTGTTTAAGAGTTAAAATTGTTTCATGTGAAACTTATTAAAATCAAAAGGTAAAAGTAGCATTGAATATCAATCAAGTATTTTATCATAGTAGCACAAGTATGCATGAAGTGTCAGATAATAGCGTGGATTTAATTATCACAAGTCCGCCTTATTTTAACATTAAAGATTATAGTAAGAATGGCACACAAGACAGACAACACTCTTTGCGAGATAAGCAAGATCTAGGTGCATTAGAAAAATACGAAGACTACATCTTAGGGCTTTTAAAAGTATGGCGTGAGTGCTATAGGGTGCTAAAAGCAAATGGCAAGCTATGTATCAATGTGCCTTTAATGCCCATGCTAAAAAAAGATTTAAACACGCACTATAACCGCCATATTTTTGATTTACATGCTGACATAGAACATTCTATTTTATATGATTTAAACAACTCATTAACTGAAAATAAACCTAAAATATTCTTACTAGATGTGTATATTTGGAAACGCACAAATCCTACTAAAAAATTGATGTTTGGAAGTTATCCTTATCCTAGAAATTTTTACGCCCAAAACACCATTGAATTTATCGGCGTGTTTGTCAAAGATGGCAAACCAAAACAAGCTACAAAAGAGCAAAAAGAGCAAAGCAAATTAAGCCAAGAGGAGTGGGTGGAACTCACCAAACAAATTTGGGAAATCCCCATACCTAATAAAAATGATATTGCCTTTGGCAAACATAGTGCTTTAATGCCATCTGAATTAGCAAAGCGTTTGATTAGATTATATAGTTGTGTGGGTGATGTGGTGCTTGACCCATTTACTGGAAGTGGGACAACTTTAAGAGAAGCCAAACTTTTAAAAAGAAATTTTATGGGCTATGAACTCTATGAAAATTACAAACCCTTGATAGAACAAAAATTAAGAGAGCCAAATACCCTTGATTTTAAATAAAATTTACATAGAAGATGTTTTTACATTCTTAGATAAATTAGAAGATAAAAGCGTTGATCTAGCCATTATTGACCCCCCCCCCTACAATCTTAACATTGCTTTATGGGATAGTTTTAAAAGTGATGAAGAGTTTTTAAAATTTTCTTATGCTTGGATAGACAAAATGCTACCTAAAATCAAAGATACAGGAAGCTTTTACATCTTTATAATACCCCTTTTAATTGTGCCTTATTTTTAGCGTATTTATGCTCTAAAAAAGTGCATTTTTTAAATTTGATTACTTGGGTTAAAAAAGATGGGTTTGCTAACGCTAAAAAGCGTTACAATAACGCACAAGAAAGCATTCTATTTTATAGTATGCATTCTAAAAATTACACTTTTAATGCAGATGATATTCGCATTCCTTATGAATCAACAAAACGCATTAAACACGCTCAAACTAAAGGAATTTTAAAAAATAACAAACGATGGTTTCCTAACCCTAAAGGTAAATTATGCCTTGATGTATGGGAAATCACTTCACAAAGACATGTAGAAAAAAAGAATGGTAAAATCATCAAGCCAAAACACCCTAGCATTAAGCCTAAAACACTTATTGAGCGCATTATAAAAGCTAGTTCTAATGAAAACGATGTAGTTTTAGATTTATTTAGTGGTAGTGGAATGATAAGTCTAGTCGCAAAAGAGTTAAATAGAAATTTTATAGGGTGTGAGCTTAATAAAGAATATGTGCATGAGAGTTTAGAGATAAAGGAAATTTAACATGTTAGAAAAAATTTTACAAGAAATTACCCAGCTTGACCCTAGCAAAAAGTGTTTAAAATTCTTAGTCAATCGTATAAAAAGCCCTGATTATAGAGGTATGCATTTATCACAACATAACCGCTACACTAAAAAAGAAATTAAAATCATTATCCAAGCTATTTTTGATGAAGTAGGCAAAGATTTATTGCAAATCCGCACAACAGATATAAGCAAACGCCCTAACAATATAGATGGAGAAAAAAGTTACTCAGAAGTAGTCAATACTATTCATAAAGAAATAGACAGAATGACTCAAGATAGCTTAAGAAAAAACTTTTTTGTGGATATGCATAGAATGGGCTTGATTGAACGCTACAATAAACATAAAAAACCCACAAATCCTTATATGAAAAGCCCTATTAAATATGTGAGTTTAACCCCCTTAGCCTTAGAATTTTTAAATGCTACTGATTTGTTAAAAGAAAAATTTTGTTACACACAAGCCTTAGAAAATCTTTTAGAGGGTTTTATAGCAGAATGCAGAGAGCTGTTAGTAGAATTAAATAGCGAAACTTTAAATGTTGAAGAAATGATGTTTTTTGCTACTTTTATACATGTAAAAAATTTTACTAGAAGTGAGATTGTAGAATACATTAAAGAATATAGAAGTTTAAGCCGTTTTCAAAGAGAAAAACTTCTTGAATTAGTGCAAAATTATTGTAACCCTAAAAATTTTGATGGGGATAAAACACATAAGAGACTATCATAATTGGAAAAATGAAACAGACCAAATTTTTACTTTACTAGAACAAAGCGTATTTTTTGAAAGAGATAAAAACAAGCTTATTTTAAGAATGCTAGACAAAGAAAATAAACAAAGCGATAGAAAGCTCAAACGCTCTATTAAAGAAAAAGCCCTTTATTTTGAAAAACACAGCGTTAAAAAAGAAAAAGGCTTTGAATTGCACCACATTGTGCCTTTATGTTTGGCTCGCTCTATAGAAGAATTTGAGCTTTTAGATAAGTGGGAAAATTTAATTTACATTGATGCCTTTAACCATGCAAAGATTTCTCAAACACAAAATAAGCACATTTGTTTGTATTTTCAAGATTGTGATGTAATTTTATCTAAAGGCTCAAAAGAAGAACAAGAACGCATTTATTTTACTTATCTTAAAAATGTATTGTATAAACTTGATTTACAAAATATCATGCTGAAATATAATAGCGATTTATTGCATTCTAAAAATAACTGATAACATAATATTCAGATTACTTGAAACTTATTAAATAAAAAATTTAAAAGTAGGTTAGTTTTATGTTTCTACTATTCTCTAAATAAAATAATTTTAAAATTACTTAATTTCATCTTAAAATTCCAAATGTTTCACATGAAACATTTTATCAGTTTTATTAATAAGATTTTTTAGCTCTGTTTTAATTCAATATTGATTTTAAATATTGTTTTAAGAGTAATCAATATTTTTTCTATAGGAATTTAATTAAAACCCTATTTAAATTCTTTTATTTCTTAAGGATAATTAGGGTATTTAATAAAGATTTTTCGCATTATCCACTGATTATAGAAGTATAAGATAAAATCACATTAATGCTTTTTATAAGCATTCATTGATACCCCCTTAACCCCTATTTTAACCATTAATTTTTATAAAACATGTTTGAGTAGGGGGGTTAGATTTTTCAAACAATACAATCTACTATTTAAGTCTAATCTGCATAGCGTAAAACTTCATTAATCAATTCCCCTAATTGCTCATTATTCATCTTCGTTCTATATTCAATATTTAGACCTTTCTTTTTTAAGGTTTCAAAAAATTTCTTAGCGTTAGAAATTTTTAATTGCTCTTTAGAACTCAATTCGCTTTTGGTGGTATACCCCTTAGTTTCTACCACTAATAACAATTTTTTATCTCTATCTTCAATCACATACCCAAAATCAGGACTATAAGATTTATTGAATGCCACAGGAATTTTAACCCTAGGAAGTTTGCCAAAAACAATGATTTTAGTATCACTAGATTCTCTAATCGTGTCTTTTTCAATCTCACTATCTACCTGCATAAAGTTTTCATACAGACACTTTTCTAACACATTTTGATTGTTAATTTCATATTTTTCTACCCCCAAACTCCCTTCTAAAAATTCTCTAATCTCTCCCTTTTCATCATAGAATGCATCGTTTTTAATTTCTATTTCGCACATTTGATAAGAAATTTTATCCTTAATATTTTGATAAATCGCTTCCAAAAACAGCCCTTCTAATTGTTTTAAACTTTCTTGTTCATTGAGTTTAATCAAATCAAACTTTTCTTTATGGATTCTTTCTAACACTTTAGCCACACTTCTAAAGCTAAGTTTCACCTTATTAGATAATTCGCTGATAAATTCATGCAAACTAAACAAACATGTCCTTTCTAGTTTCAAAGTCTCTGTGGTAGTGTTATTTTGCATTTTCTCTACCTTTTTATGCGTTGTAATAAGAATGCTTTTTTGACTGATTTCAAAAGAAGTGTTAATATTTTTTACAATCTCTTTAATCAAACTTTCGCTATCAATAGAATAAGTAATCCTAGCTTGGTAATGCAAGCTGTCCCATAAAGTTTGAAATTTTCTGAAATTCTCTTTATTAATTTTAATTTTTTCACCTTTGTGTTTTGGTTTCACTCTAAAATTGCCAAGCAAACGCTTTTTTAAAAAATCTTTTAATTTTTCAAGATTTAACCCCTTAATCTCTAAAGTTTCTAACGCTCGCTCTTTTTCTAAAAACTCTTCTTTGTTAAGCACGATTTTAAAACTATCTTCTTTTATCTCTTTTAAAAAGCCTAAATTTTCTAATTTCTCTACTAACTCCCCATAGCCCCTATGATTAATCGCCCCACTTTCTATTAACTCTTCTGCATTAAATTCCTTAGATAATTTAGCCAAACTATGCTCTCTAATTTCTTGCTGAATCGCTTCTACAAAATCCCCTTCAACTTGTGGCACAACCACCACTAATTCATTAATAAAATCAAAATCATTACGCTCTTTAGTAATGCGTTCGCCCCTATGATTCACAGCTAATCTTAGCCCTCTACCGATTTGCTGTAATTTAGTGATATTTGAATGGCTAGGGGCTAATTTACAAATCGTCATCACATTAGGGTTATCCCACCCCTCTTGTAATGCCCATTGTGAAAAAATAAATCTTAAATCAGATTCAAAACTGAGCAGTTTTTCTTTCTCTTTTAAAATGAGTTCAATCATTTGAGTTTCATCACTCTCTTTATTGCTTTTAGCAAAATACCCTCCATGCACTTTTTTAATATTATCTTTTGTGCGTTCTAAATATGCCCTATAGCCACTATTTAAATCTTTTTCTAAGACTTTTTCAAGCTCTTGTTTATAGAGTTTTTCAAATAAAAGGGCTAATTTACCTTGCGTTTTACCATCTATTAAATAGCTATTCACCCCACTAATAAACACCATACACAAGGCTTTCACACCTCTTTTAAAAAGCTCTTCTTCTCTCTCAAAATGATATTGTATCGCTAGTTTTAGCATCACTTCTTGCTCACTCTCTAAAAGATTTGAAAAAGGTTCTTTTTGCTCTAACAACAAGTTAAAGCCATTATTAAATAGCACTTCATTCTTAGTAATCTTTTCTACAATATAATCTTCTAAAGCACTGATTTTTGTGATAACCCCCAAATTAACATTCTTTTTGACCCTGACACTCTTTATTTTATTTTCAAAATTAGTGTAGTTAATAGTGGCTTCATAATCATTTTGGATTTTTTTGACCCCTTTAAATTCTAAAGAATAATCTTTACTCTCTCCCACAGATTCTACGCTAATACTCTTTACCAGACCTTCTTCAAAGGCTTTTTTGCTATCAAGGGCATAAATCAAATTACAATACACATCTTTAAAAGTCGCCCCAAATCTAAATGTTATTAAAGCGTTTAACTTTTCTAAATAATGTGTCGTTTTATTGCCTAAAAATCTATGCGGTTCATCCATAATCACTACAGGACGAATATTAGCTAAAGCTTTCATATAACTCGTTGCACCATTGAATAAATGCGTGTTTTCTAAACATGATTTATTGATAGTATTATCTTTTTTGTTAAAGGCAGAAAAAGTCATCACTAACACACAGCACTTATTGTTACTGGCTAGAATAAAGCTTTCTGCATTCTCATAGCTTTCTAAATGTGTGTTAGAATATTCGCTTTTAAAAAACTCTCTTGTGATTTCAATACTCTTTAAAACCCCTAATTTAATCGCATTGCTTGGCACTAAAATAATAAATTTTGACAAATGATATTGTTTAAATAAAGCATAAACACATTCTAAAAAGCAAAAGGTCTTCCCTGTGCCTGTTTCCATTAAAATATCACAACTCAACGCCTTATTTATTTTCACTTGCCCATGCGTAATTCCTTGCTTACATCTCAAATCATGGATATTTTCTAGCAAAAACTTTTGCGTTTCTTTAAGGTCAAAAATAGGGTTAGAAATTTTTTGAATATCATCTTCTTGTTCTATAAATTTAACCTTGTCAAACACCCCTAAAATTTGTTTTAAGCATTGTTCTTGATAATCTAATCGTTTGAATTTGATTTTCATCTTTAGCCTCTAATCTTTAAATCACTACTCTCTAATCCCAAAGAAAACAAGTTGCTACTTAACTCCAAAATTAAATTGTCGTTACTAATAGCTGGCATATACAAACTAATCCTTTCTACCCCCTTATCTTTCAAGTTTTCTAAGACAGCTCTCGTTTCTATATCCCCCACAATAAAAGCCGTATTTTTAGCTAAATACAACGCATTATTAACTAAAGAAACTATAGGTGTAGTGAGTTCTAAACTCTCACATAACAAAAGATTGACTAAAAGCGTTTTAGTCTCAATTTGTATGGGGTTAGAATAAGAGAGTAAATCCTTTTGATTCACTTCACTTAAATTTTTACTATGAATGGCTTGCGTGCTATCTTCAATGATTTCAAAAGTTTGAAAATTGCAATCTAAATTGGGGCATTGCTCTTTGATTTTTGCTCCCGCTCTTTTAATCCTTTCTTTCGTAATGTCAAAAATGCTAGGACTTTGTGAGTTTAAGGTATTTTTGCAAAAATCATAAGCACTTTTATTTTTCTTTGCATCAATAATCTCATCTAACTGAACGAGAATAAATTGTCTTTCTTTAAATCCGGAATTTAGGCTACCAAGTTGCCCCCCCCCCCCCTCATTTAATTTTTGATAATCGTTCTTATTACTCTCTAACACGGCATGGGCGGTTGTGCCACTCCCGGCGAAAAAGTCTAAAATGATGTCGCCTTCGTTTGTGGCGATTTCAATCAATTTATTAAGTAAAGTTAAAGGTTTAGGATTTGAAAAAACAGAAAGTCCCCCAAATAATTCTTGTAACATTTTTGTTCCATCTGCATTTCTATACTGCTCAAAAAAAGCTTTTTCTACTTGATACTCATTTTGGTCTTCGGTCTCATCTATATAAACTTTTCTATATAGTTTTCCGTCTTTTATCTCTATTAAATGTTTCTTTTCTTCAAATGTCTTTGCTTTCCATATCCAACGACCCTCCTCGCCTTTTATCAATGTAGGCAAAATTATTTCATATTCCTCTTGTTTTGGCTCTATGGCTGTTAGTCCATTCTTAGTCTTATAAATAGGGTAAAACATATTTGGTCGTGCATTTCTTGTAGATGCTGAACCAGTCGCTTGAAATTGCTTTAACTCATATTTTCCTAATTCATCTTTAAACGGATATTTTTTTTCGCCAACAATCAATTTGTTAAATTTAGCTTGTTTAGTTTTTATATAAATAAGAATAAAATCAGATACATTTCTCAAAGCATAATCCGAATTAGTTACTGCAGAACCTGCCCCTGTTTTTCTAGGTGCAACTGCTACAAAATTATCTTCCCCAAAAATCTCATCGCATAAAAGTTTGAGTTGAGCCATTTCATTATCATCAATGGAAATAAAAATCACGCCATCTTTTTTAAGCAAATCTCTAGCCAGTAATAATCTAGGATACATAAAGCTAAGCCACCCACTATGGCATTTTGAACCATAAAGATTGTTAATATAATCTAGCTTATCCTTAGGATAGTCTAGGTTTTCTAAAATTTCTTCATTAGATTGTGAGAAATTATCGCTATAGATAAAGCTATCGTTTTTCGTGTTGTAAGGGGGGTCAATGTAAATCATTTTGATTTTTTCACTATAGCTTTGTCTTAAGATTTTGAGAGCATCTAAATTATCGCCTTTAATGAGAATATGCTTACTAGGCGACTCTTTTATACTTGTTTCATTTAGGGGTTTTAAAATCTTAGTGTTTTTCTTAAAAGCTTGATTTAAGGCGATTTTTTTACCCACAAAATTTAGTCCATAGCCTTCTTCTTTCACTTCGCTAAAATCCCCTAGTAACGCCTTTAATTTTTCTACATCTAGCGTAAGTTGATTATTATTCTCTATGCTTAAACAACTAGGAAAAAATTCGTTAAAAATCTCTAAATTCTTTTCATTTAGGCTCTTTTCTTGAAAAATATCTTTATTTTGCATTTCTACCCTTTACTAACTAAAATTAATTCTTTAAAATTACTCAATTTCATCTTAAAATTCCAAGTGTTCCACGTGAAACATCAGCATTTTTTAAAAAATCTTGCTTCACTTCAGCGACAATATTTTCATCTTTAGACAAATCAATGTATTCAAAACTATTTCCGCTCTGTTCTTCGCCCTGAAGTAAATCTCCGCTTTTTCGGTATTCTAAATCTAATTCAGCGATTTTAAATCCGTCTAATTCATCAGCAAATTTTTCTAATCGTTCGTTTTCTTCTTGAATCGTGCATAAAAAACAATAACCTTTCAAACCATTACGAGACACACGCCCCCTTAATTGATGTAAAGTCGCTAAACCTAATCTCTCAGGGGCAAGAATTACAATCACGCTTAATCGTGGTAAAGAAATGCCTACTTCAATAAGTGTGGTTGCTAGTAAAATACTTCCTTTTTCTTTAAATTCTTCAATAATTTCTTCTTTATTCTTATCTTGCCCTGAAGTGATATAAACATTTTTAAAGCGTTTTTGCCAAAAACTAGCCCCTTCATTGAGCGATAAATAGGGGATTTTTTCACTCTCATTCACAAGCGGATAGACTACAATGACTTGATGGTTTTGTGCGATTTCTTTATGGATACGCTCCATAACAATATTAAATTCTCTTTTATGCAAGACTAGAGTTTCAATCTCTTTTTTATAAGGGATTTCTCTAATTGCGGTCGTTTTAACAAACGCACTTTTAGCTAAGGCTAGAGTGCGTGGAATGGGCGTGGCTGAAAATTGTAATGAATGGGGCTTATTACCCTTATGACTAGCCATTTTTTCTAGTTGATAGCGTTGTTTGGTGCCAAATCTGTGTTGCTCATCAGTAATCACTAGTGCAAATTCATTCAAGTCTCGCTTGTCAAATAACAAAGCTTGCGTGCCTATAACAACATGAATAGTTTTTTCAAACAAATTATTTGGTTGCTTTTTACTTCCGCCTAGTAGTAACTCCACTTCAAAATAGGGGGGCAAAAATTTTAAGGCTTCGTTATAAAGTTGTTTAGCCAGAATAGAAGTGGGTGCCATTAAAAGGGTTTTATTAGGGTAGGCTAACACCATGCTTGCTAAGATTACCATTGTTTTTCCACACCCTACATCACCTACAATCAAACGCTTGCATGCTATAGGACTAGCCAAGTCATTTTGAATTTCTTTAATGGCGTTTTGTTGGTCGTTAGTGAGACTAAAGGGTAAAGAAGTGATAAATTCATTCAAGCGTTGGCTATTATTAGCACACACAATTTTAGCACTAAATCGTAATTTCTTACGCTCCAAACTTTTCATATAAAAAAGCATTTCAATGTATTTTAACGCATTTAAATGTTGTAAAGGAAAAGTCTTAAAGCGTTCATAATCTTTTACAAAATTTTGAGTGGGAAAAAAGATTTCTAATAATAGATGTGCGATATTTTCTTTAATACCTTCATTTTTTAGATTTTCTAAAGAAATGAGACTTTGTAAATTTTCTTGGATTTTTTCGTGGTTTTTGACCTTTTTAAAAAGCAAAGAAATTTTTCCAAATTCTGTAACGATTTTAGGGGTGTTAATAATAGTAGCTTGATTAAAAGAGCTTTGCTCTAATTTGCCATAAATAAATAAGCTTTCGCCTATTTTAAACTGATTGTAATGAAACGCACTATAGTTAAAAAATACAAGCTCTAAATTCTCATTAAATCGCTTAGAATACACAAAGATTTTTAAGACTTTCGCATAGCTTTTTTTATCTAAAATAGTAACTTCTAAAGTGCCACTAAGACCCATTTCAAAATGCTCTAATAAGTTTAAATCCCTGTATCCCTTAGGCATATAGCATAGTAGTGCTTCTAAAAGCGATTTAGCGTTTAATTTTTCTAATAATTGTTTTTGCAATTTATTCTTACCTTAGAAAACCCTATTTAAAAAGCCTTTTATTTCGCTTATTTTGTCCTAATATTTTAACCATTTTGTGCTAAGATAAACAAATTATACATTACTCAAGGAAATTTAATCCATGAAATCTAAAATCATTAGCTTTATAGCTATTTCTCTTGCTTTAAGTCTATTTAGTGCGTGTAAAGACGAGCCTAAGAAATCTTCTCAATCACATCAGAGCAATACCACTACTACTAAAACTAATCAAGCTAGTAACGATATAGAAAAAATTGAGCATGAAGAAGAAGATGAAAAAATCACGCAAAAGGTCAATGATTTAATCAATAATGAAAATAAAATGGACGAGTTGAATGAAGAAAATGCTAGTCCTTCACAACCTAGAATTAACAATATCTTACAACGCTCCACTAATCATCAAGATAATCTCAGTTCTCCGCTCAATAGGAATTATTAAACCTTGAATATTTTTTCAAAAGATTTATTTAAAAAAGTAACTCCCTTATTTTTAAGCGTTTCTTTTTTAAGCCCTACGATTATTCAAGCAAAAAGCCGTTTTTATGTTGCTTCTCAATATCAAGTGGGAAAAATGATCATGCAAAAATACAATAATCTTAAACGCACCATAGAAGGGGCAAGCTTTTCTTTAGGCTGGGAGATTAATCCTACTAATTATTGGTTTTATTCTCGGTATTACTTTTTTATGGATTATGGTAATGTTATTTTAAACAAATTCTCTCAAGCTGAAGCAAACATGTTCACTTATGGTTTTGGGGGAGATTTAATTGTGGAATACAATAAAAATCCCTTGTTTGTTTTTGCCCTTTTTTATGGCATGCAAATTGCTGAAAACACTTGGACTATGTCTAAATATAGTGCGAACATGATTATTAATGATTGGCGTAGCATTCAAGGATTTTCACTCAAAACTTCTAATTTTAGAATGCTTGGTTTAGTAGGGTTTAAATTCCAAACCGTGTTATTCCACCATGATGCAAGCATTGAAGTAGGTGTCAAATGGCCTTTTGCTTTTGAATACAATTCGCCCTTTGTGCGAAACTATGCCATTTTTATTTCACACACCTTTTATCTTTAAGCTAGTTCTAACCCCACCGGGCAATGGTCGCTCCCTAAAATATTTTCATAAATCTTAGCGTCTTTAAGCTCTGTTTTTAAGCTCTTAGAACATAGGAAATAATCAATCCGCCAGCCGATGTTTTTATCTCTTGCTTGTTGCATATAGCTCCACCAAGTATAAGCCTTTTCTTTAGTAGGATAAAAATGTCTAAAAGTGTCTATAAAGCCAGCGTTTAAAAGCTCACTAAACTTTTCTCTCTCTTCATCGCTAAAGCCGGCGTTTTTTCTGTTAGCTTTAGGGTTTTCTAAATCAATTTCATTATGAGCCACATTCAAATCCCCACACACAATCACAGGCTTTTGAAGCTCTAAATTTTTTAAAAATTTTCTAAACTCTACTTCCCAACTCATGCGATACTCTAATCTTGCTAAAGCTCGTTGCGAATTTGGGGTATAGACATTCACTAAATAAAATTTATCAAATTCACAAGTTACTACTCGCCCTTCTGTGTCATGCTCTTCTATGCCTATGCCATAGCTCACATTTAAAGGCTCTGTTTTAGAAAAGGTTACTACGCCTGAATAGCCCTTTTTAATCGCACAATTCCAAAAATCAAAATACCCTTTAAAATCAAAAGTGTTTTGCTCTTGTTGCATTTTAGATTCTTGGATACAAAACACATCAGCATTAACGCTTGTAAAAAAATCCATAAAGCCTTTATTCATGCAAGCTCTTAAGCCATTCACATTCCATGAAATCAATTTCAATTTGAATCCTTTTAAAATTTTGATTTTATTATATCTTTTTGACAATTTTTTTAAAAATTAAGCTTCATTTTACCTTTTTTATGTAATAATCTGCTTTCGTTTGGCTTGATAGCTCAGTCGGTAGAGCAGAAGACTGAAAATCTTCGTGTCGGTGGTTCGATTCCGCCTCAAGCCACCATCTTGTTAAACTTCACTAAATAAATAATTTCCCCTTTTCACACAAACAAGTCGAGAATTTTCAATACTTAAAGGTGTACTTTTAGCTCGTCGTTGCTCCTCTATCTTTAAAGTGATACACACCCCTTCTTTCAAACGCACATGCTCTTTAACCCATTCTTTATATTCGCTACTCTCTTTGACTATATCGTTTAAATAATGCCCTTCATACACTTCTACAAATTCCATAAATTTATCGCTCAAATGCAATTCATTTTGTGTAATTTCGCTCTTTCGTGTGGAAGTGTAAGCTAACTCGCTTGTTTCATAGAAAGTTGGCTCTTTTTGGTCATCTTGCATAGGGCGTTCATAAATAGCCTTTATTAATTGCGTTGTAATTTCTCATATTGACTTTCCCAAGCTTGTTTTAAAGGCTCTTCTATTGAATAGCATTGTCTAGTTGTGCCATCTTTTCGCATTCTAGCTCCTTTACATCTTTCTACAGAGCTTTTAGCTTGAAGAACAGAAAAGTTATTTTTAGCTTCAAAAGTTTGTGGTTCTTCTAGGGCTTCAGGGGTCTTTTGAGCGATTTTAGTGTAGGGGGTGATGATTTTACCAGTTTTTCCCTCAGTAGTGTTGTAATCACAAGGAGTAATATCAGTGTAGATTTGTTTTTCTTCATCAAAGCGTTTTAAAATACTAGGGCGGGTTGCTTGTAAATTTTCATCATCATAAACCCATTTTCCGCATGCAAATTCTTTAATATTAGGGTCTTTAACAACTTCAACAGGTTCAGATTCAATCTCTTGCTTTTTGGTTGTAATAATAAGATGTTTATTCTCTTTTTCTTCTTCTAAGAAGTTTTCCTTATTTTGAGGAGTTAAATTTTCTTTTGAAGTGGGTTTTAAAGGCGTTGTTTTAGTTTCTTTTGGAAGTTGGTTAGTGGGTGCATCAGAAATGATTAAAGGTTTAGAAAGATTGTTTTTAGGATTTGTATAGCGTAGTTTATTAGGTAATTCTAAATAAGAGATACTTGGTAAAGTTCCTTTTTGAGATAAAGAAATTTTATTTTGTGGTTTTGGTATAGGGGGTTGTTTTGAGAGTGTTTTAGTTAGAGAGTGGGGTTCTTTAAATTCTTTTGAAGAAAAAACAATCTGAGTGTTGGTAGGAATAACTGAGCGTTTAGGACTTAAAATAGTTTGTAAAGAAAGTTTTTCATCAAGGGGTTGGTAAGTATTTGAGATAGCTATGTGGGTGAGAGTTAAAGTAAGTTTTTGATGTGAAGAAATTTTATAAGTTCCTAAAACCTGTTTGGGTTCATTAGAATCAATGATTTTAGCTTCAAAAGTGCCTTTAGATGGCGTGGTCTTAATTTCTTCTAAGAGTTCAATCACAAGAGCCTTAAGGGAGATTGAATAGAGTAGGAAAAACAAACAAAGGATTTTTTTCATGCATGTTCCTTTTTTAATTTGAAATTGTATCTTAAAAAAGAGTTTAATGAAAGTTATTGAATAATTTAATAAATAATTTAGTAATAGTAGTAGGGGTGTGAATGAATGGAATAAAAATTCAAAAAGTTTTAAAAGTTTGCGTTTTTAAGGGGGCTGTAAGGGTTGGAAAAATGTGAATGAAACGCTTTTGAATAAGCCATTTTTCATTCACATGAACTGAAAGTTGTTTTTTTGTCATTCAGTTCATTCAAGCGGTTTTTGATTTCTTCTCTAAGGCTTAAGATAAAAGGGTTTTTTTCTTCAAGCGATTTTTTAATGCTAGAGTAGCTTTTAGAAATGCTTGAATGGTCTTTCAAATCTAAAAATTGAGCGAGTGAAAGCGTAGGGTTAGGGGTATAGAGCCTTGCGAAATACACGACTAATTTCCTGGCTAATGCGACATTTTTTTGGCGTGAAGATTTTTTATTTGTTATTTCGCTAGACTTGAGATTCAAGCTTTGTGCGACAGCGAGCAAGATGTTTTCTAAGCTTGAACCTTCAGCATGGTCTTTTTGCAAATCTTCTAAAACGGTTTTAGCAAGATTCAAATCAATTTGAGCGTTCATTAGGTTTGCATTCACACTGATTTTGATAATCGCTCCTTCCATTTGGCGGATATTGTCGCTGATATTTTGAGCGATGTATTCCATCACATCTTCAGGCAAAGTGATTTTATTGAGCTGGCATTTTTGTTTGACGATAGAAAGTTTGGTTTCTAAATCAGGGGGCATAATTTTAGCGGTTATACCCCATTCAAAACGAGATTTTAAGCGGTCTTCTAAACCGGCGATGTTTTTAGGCGACCTATCAGAAATCAATACAATTTGCTTGCTATTAGCGTGCAATTCGTTGAAAGTGTGGAAAAATTCTTCTTCTAGCTGGGGTTTTCCTTGTAAAAATTGAGCGTCATCTAGTAAAAAAAAGTCGCAATTGCGGTATTTTTCCTTAAAAGAATCCATTGTTTTATTGTTTAAATGTTTTAAGAAATCTCTTAAAAAATCTTCAGAAGTTACTAGCACGACTTTTTTATGCTTTTCTAGGGCATGGTTGCCGATAGCGTTTAAAATATGCGTTTTGCCTAACCCTGTGCCACCATAAAAAAGCACCGGATTATAAGGGGGGGTATCGCTTTGTGCGATTTCTTTAGCGATTTCATAAACGGTGTGATTGCATGAGCCGACGACAAAATTTTCAAAAGTGTAAGAGTCTTTGATACTAGATTTTGTGGCTTTGTAGTTGATACTAGGGCGTTCACTAACTTGGACTTTAGAAGCTACTTCAATACGCACATCTACGCTATGGGTTAAATGCATGCCGATTTTATTTTGGCTTAAAATTTCTTTGAGTAGGGGGCTGTATTTGGATTGGATATGCTTACACAAAAGCATGTTTGGAGCATAAAAAAAGGCAATATCACTTTTGCTTGCATTAGAGTTGTATTTAAGCTGGCTCAAGTAACTCTCATACTCTATGGGGCTAACTTTTTGCTTCACTAATTCTAAAATTTCTTTTTCAATATTGTTGTTGGTATTCATGGTGTTATTATAGCGTGAATAAATTGTGAATGAAAAAGGCTTCACATGTGAATGAAATGTGAATAAAAGCTTAAATTAGTGGGGGGGGGGGTTCTTTTATAAGTCTGTTTGTAATGCTTTCTAATAGAAATGAGTAAATAAATGAAAAGAACGCTAAAAAAGAATAATAACCCTACAAAAACCAAGCATTCTTGAGAAACATCAAAGAGAATTAAAGTTTTCATATCCTATCCTTTTGTGAGTTTGTGATTTTACACTACAGATTTTAGAAAATAGGATTAAATTACAAGCAAATAAAACCGCAAAAAAGGGTCTTGATGTTACTTTGTGCTGGAAGAAATGAAATGTTAAAAGGGGCTATGCCGATAGGCGTGGGCTTAGTGGAAAGTGCGATAAATCTCACTTCAATATGCTTAAAAAATCCTAGTATAGAGAGCCTTATTTTTATAGGGAGTGCTGGGAGCTATAGTCAAGAAATTGAGCTTTTAAGCGTGTTTGAAAGTGTTGAATGCTATCAAATTGAAGAGAGTTTTAGTAACCTTAAGAGCTATACGCCTTTAGATAATTTTATTAAAGTGGAATATGAAGAGAAAGCTCTTTTAAAAAGAGTGAAACTTAATAGCAGTAATTACATTCATACTAATGAAATTTTTGCCAAAAAAATGGCTCAAAATGGGATTTTATTAGAAAACATGGAATTTTTTAGCGTGCTAAGTGTGGCTAAAACCTTTTCTTTAAGGGCTAAAGGGATTTTTTGTGTGAGTAATTATGTGGGAACTAACGCTCATAAGGAATTTAAAGAAAATCATGCTGAGGTCAAACGGATTTTAGAAAACACGCTTAAAGGATAGTTTAGCTATCATGCAACATTTCTAAAATTAAAGGCAATAAGATGTTTGAAAAAATACGCAAGATTTTGGCGGATATTGAAGATGCACAGAGTGAAATTGAAATGCTTTTGAAATTAGCGAATTTGAATTTGGGGGATTTTATTGAGATTAAAAGAGGGAGTATGGATATGCCTAGTAGCGTAAATGAAGCATTTTTTGCACAATTAAGCGAAGAAGTGGAGCATTTAAAGGACTTGATAAATGCTTTAAATAAAATTAAAAAAGAATTGTTGGTGTTTTAAATGTGTGGGATTGTAGGTTATATAGGAAATAGTGAAAAAAAGCAAATCCTTTTAGAAGGCTTAAAAGAATTAGAATATAGGGGTTATGATAGTGCCGGTTTAGCGGTGTTGAGTGATAATCATTTAGAAGTGTATAAAGCTCAAGGAAAATTAGAAAATCTCAAATTAGAGCTTGAAAATAAAGAGTTTTTGAATTTTGGCGTAAGCATCGCTCACACAAGATGGGCGACCCATGGAAAGCCTAGTAGCATAAACGCTCATCCGCATTTCACAGAAAATTTAGCTTTAGTGCATAATGGGATTATTGAAAATTATGCGAGCTTAAAAAAAGAATTAGAAGCTAAAGGGCATGTGTTTTTAAGCCAAACAGATACTGAAGTCATCGCTCATTTATTAGAAGAAACGCTTAAAAAAGAGAGTGATTTATTGAAAGCCTTTCAAAAATGCATTAGTCTTTTAGAAGGGAGTTATGCAATCTTAATGCTCCATAAAAGAGCTAAAGAAAGTTTGTTTTATGCTAAATCTTCTTCGCCTTTAGTCGTGGGTAAGGGTCAAGAAGGGTTATTTTTTGCATCAAGTTTAAGCGTTCTAGCGACTAAAGTGGAGCAATTTGTAGTCTTAGAAGAAAATAGTGTGGGGCAAATTTCTTTAGAAAGTTTTAAAGATTTAAAAAATATTGAAAACATGAAAGACTACGCCTTTGATAATGAAGATAATTCTAAAGGTAATTTTAGAAATTATTTAGAAAAAGAGATTTATGAGCAACATAGCAGCCTATTAGAGTGCTTAGAAGGGCGTTTAGAAGGCTTGAATGTGTATTGTGAAATTGACCCTAAGTTTTTAGAAAATGTGAGTGAAATCACGCTGTGTTCTTGTGGGAGTAGCTACCATGCGAGTATGGCTAGTGTGTATTTATTTGAAAGATTAGCCAAAGTGAGAGCAAGAGCCATTTTAGCGAGCGAATACCGCTACGCTAACTTTAAGGCTAATAAAAACGAGCTTTTTATAGCGATTTCTCAAAGTGGCGAAACCGCTGATACTTTAGAAGCCTTAAAATTAGCCAAAGCTCAAGGGCTTAAAACCATTAGTTTGTGTAACGCCCCCTTTAGCATGATGAGTAGAATCAGTGATTACACTCTTTTAACTAGAGCAGGCGTAGAAAGAAGTGTGGCATCTACTAAGGCGTTTTCTTCACAAGTGATGCTTTTATGGCTCTTAAGCGTGTATGTAGGCAAACAACTTGGCAATATTTCTAAAGAAGAAGAAAAACTTCAAGCCAAGAGCATGCTAGATAGCGTGAATGCCATGCTAGTAGAGCCTAAATTGCATGAAAAAATCAAACGATTATCCAAACGCTATTTGCATGGGCATGGCTTTTTTTATATCGGGCGTGATGTGTTTTATCCGCTCGCTTTAGAAGGGGCGTTAAAACTTAAAGAAATTAGCTATTTACACGCTGAGGGGTATGCGAGTGCAGAAATGAAGCATGGGCCCATTGCATTAGTGGATTCTAATCTTTTTACGATTGCTTTATTATCTAAGCATTTGCTATTTGATAAAACTAAGAGTAATATTGAAGAATTAAGTGCAAGGGATTCTACCATTTGTGTGTTAAGCTCTGAAGTTTTAGAAATAGCTGATGATTTTATTAAGCTAGAAAAGAGTGAAAGTTATATGGAAGAATTTTTTCGCACTAATTTAGCGTTGCAACTTTTAGCCTTAGAAATTGCTATGCGACTAAATCACGATGTAGACCACCCTAGAAATCTAGCTAAAAGCGTAACGGTGGAGTAAAACCATGAAAGACAATGGCTTGAAGAGCAATCAATATAAAGTAAGCGAGCAACAGAAAAGGGCATTTAGAGATGACGCACTAGAAAGAGAGCTGACAATTTTAATGGGAAAAATAGTCATGAAATGGGTAGTTATATTGAGTGCGTTTGCCTTGAGCATGCTTTTTTGTTTCGCTATGGTTTGGCGTTTTATTATTGTGCGTTATCATTTTTCTGATTTTATCCATTCTGTATTCGTTTCTTTGTCCATAGTTGCTGGCTCAATGCTTGTAATTGTGCTATATAAAATGATACGAAATCCATTAGGTAGTCGCTTTTTACTTTTTGTTTTCTCATCTATTTTAAGTTTTATCGTGGCAGGTCAGTTTGGCGGTGTAACTTCTTGGGAAGCTTGGGGTGTGTTTTTTGTTGCGTGGGGGCTTTTTGGTTATCTTTTTTTGATGTTTTTGAATACTTTATGGTGGCTGTTTGAGAATGATAAAAAATTAAAATGTTTCAAGGGAGTTATCTATGGAAGTCATTTGTAAGCACTACACCTCGCGATACACAATTTGGTTTTGATAGGGTGATTGTTTAGAATGACAAAAGAGCAAGAAAAAATTGTTTTTTCACAAGAACGCTTAGTCTTAGTTAATGCTACTGCAGGCTCAGGCAAAACTACCACACTTTTAAAAGTTATGGAAAGAAATTCTGATAAAAAAATATTGTATTTGTGTTTTAATGCAGCATTAAAATCTGAAATGGAGCAAAAAACAAAGCAACTATCGCATGTTAGGGTTAAAACTATCCACGCTTTAGCTTATCAAGCCACTAAAAGCTTTCAATATAAAGAGCGTTTGGGGACTTTGCGACCCTTACATTTTAGAGAGATGCTAGAAGAAAACCCGAAAATTGACAAAAATATACGATTGTTAGATTATTTAGATGTTAAAGCAGGCTTAAGCGCTAAAGAAATATTACGCTTTCAAGGGGTATTGCACAAGCTTTTAGAGTTTTATAAAAAAAGTGATTTAAAAACCATCGTTGGGTATGAAAAGCTTTTAGAATATTTATTAAAACGCATAGAGGGTGATAAAAATCTTCCTTATTCACATGCTTTTTATTTAAAAAAGTTTCAATTGAGTGAATTTATTTTGCCCTTTGATTTGATTTTAATTGATGAGGCTCAAGATTTGAATGGTGTGATGCTTGGGATTTTAAAAACGCAATTAGAAAAAAATAAGAGCGTTCGTTTAATTTTGGTGGGAGATAGTTTTCAAAAAATCTATTCATTCATGGGTTGTGAAGATGCACTAGAGACGATGTATCAATTCACTAAAGCTCCTATTTATTATCTTTCACAAACTTTTAGATGTCCCAAAAATATTTCATTTGTGGCTAATCAATATTTAGGGTTTTTAAATGCCCCAAAGCTTATGTTTTCTCAAATAGAAAATTTTAATGAAAAAATAGAAAAAGATGGTTTTAATGAAAATAATTGTGCTTTTTTGGCCCGTTCTAATGGAAGCATTTTAAAACGCTTAATTGAAGACTATAAAAGAGAACAGAAAAAATACAAGCTTTTTTCTACAAATGAAAATTTAGATTTAAGAAAAGAATTTATTGATATTTTAGATTTTTATTACTTTAAATATGGATTTTATGACAAGATTTCTAATAAAACTTTTTATGCAAATTTTAACTATTTAGAAGATTTTATTGAATACGCTCAAAATAGTAATGATATTAATGCAAGAAGGCTTGTTGAAGATGTGGCTAGTATTGAAAAGGCTTTAGATGAAATCCATTTAACTATTGAAGAGTTTCTTTTAAATTTTAAAAACCCTAAACACGCTCATTGCGTGATTTTGAGCGCTCATAAATCTAAAGGTTTAGAATTTGACTTTGTGATTTTAGAAAACGATTTTTTTGATATTGAAAGATGTTTGGTGGATTTTTTAGAAAATTATGAAGATTTAAATGCTTTTTATCAGGCTAAAAAATGCCATAAAAATTATGATGTTAGTAATGAAGACGCAAAGTTTTATTATGAAGATTTAAAACCGTATTTTGAAGTGATTTTTGATAATACGCCATTAAAAGAGTCTTTAGTAATGGATTTATATCAAGATAGGATATTAAAAGAACGATTTAATAAGGTCTTTTTTGGTTTTTATATGGTTTTGGATTTAGAAGCCTTAGCTTTAGGTTTAGAAAATAAAAAACCAGATTATAACCCTTTAAGAGACATTTTTAAAAACCGCTCTATAAGAGTTAGAAACCCTTTAGCAGATGAATTACGCCTTTTATATGTGGCTATGACAAGAGCCAAAAAGAAGCTTTATCTACAAGGCAAATACAAGATTGAAAATCCTAAAAAATTGCAAAAAGAGTTAAAAGAAATTGTTTTTAAAGCTCAAGGTTTTTTAAATTTACAAAAAGAGATGAAGGATTATTAGCATGGAAGTCATTTGTAAGCACTACACCCCTTTAGAAATAGCAAGTCAAGCGATTAGGACTTGCTGGCAAAGTTTTGAATACAGCGATGATGGGGGCTGTAAAGACAAGGATTTGATTCATAGAGTAGGGAATATCTTTAGGCATTCTTCCACTTTAGAGCATTTATTCTACAATTTTGAGATTAAGGGCTTAAGTAGGGGGGCGTTACAAGAACTAAGCCGTCATAGAATAGCGAGCTTAAGCGTAAAGTCAAGCCGTTATACTCTAAGAGAGCTTAAAGATAAAGAGAGTTTTTTACCCATAAATGAGACTAATCTAGCTAGGGCGAAAGAATTTTTAGTGTTTGTGGATAATGAGAAAGTTAATGAAATGAGCGTTCTAGCTTTAGAAAATCTAAGGGTTTTATTGAGCGTTCATAATATCAAAAACGATTTAGCCAAATACGCCATGCCTGAAAGCTATAAAACGCATTTAGCCTATAGCATTAACGCACGCTCTTTGCAAAATCTACTCTCTTTACGAAGTTCTAATAAAGCCTTAAAAGAAATGCAAGATTTAGCGCTAGGCTTATTTAATGCTTTACCAAAAGAACATCAATATTTGTTTGTTGATTGTTTGAAACAGACATGAGCATAAAGAAGGAATAAGGTGAGCGAAGATAATCAAGTTAAATTATTGAGCGAGAATTTTAAAATTTTACAAGTTACTTAGTTTTAGAGAGAAAATTTAGAGAGATGTATAATCAACATGTTAAGAATTTTTATAAAGAACCACTGAGATTGTTTGATTTTCAAATTTCAACTGATGGGAAAGATTTTATAAAGGCAATGGGTTCAAAAGGCATTTATTTGTTTTATGGCAACATTCTTGTTGTTGATACAGCATTAATGGTTTACTCTATTTTTCAGAAAGGATAATGATGAGACATGTTTTTTTGAGCTTTCACTATAAAAATGATTGTTGGCGTGTTCAGCAAATAAGGAACATGGGAGTTATTGAAAGTCAAAGACTATTTCATGCAAATGAGTGGGAGGATGTTAAGCGTAAAGGTGATTCAGCAATCCAAAGATGGATAGATAGCAACTTGCATGATTGTTCGTGTTTAATTGTATTAATTGGTTCACAAACAGCTAATAGAAAATGGGTTCATTATGAAATCCAACAAGCCATTAAACAAGGCAAAAAACTTCTAGGAATTTATATTCATCATCTTAAGAATGAGAATGGAAATAAAGATGAGAAAGGTGCAAATCCTTTTGATTATATTCAAGCAGATACAAGGGGTATTCTTGTTACAAGTCCAAGTCCATCTAATCCTTATAAAGACATCAAGGACAATTTAGAATGCTGGATAGAAAAAGCTAGACCTTTAAGAGACAATAACCCTATGACAAGATTTTGAGTCATTTGGTTATTAAGTAGCAGTTTTTAGGGGGGCAATAACATTATGCATTTTTTTTATTCTTCAAATGGTAGCGTTCAATTCTAAAGAGATCTTTTTGGAGCTTGATATATTTTCTGTGTTTAGTCCCATTTGATTTATCTGTTAAAAGAGACTTTTTAATGCACTCTCTAGTAGGTGTTAAAAAGAAATTGAACGCACGATTTCATCGCCACAAATGTTTCGCACTTTAATTCGCAAAGGTTTTTTGGTGCTTGTGATGGTGCCATCCCAAAATTCTTTGGTTTTAACTCCATTTTTAATTACAAAACCCAGTTTATCTATTTTGATTTCAGTGCTACTAACCCAAACGCCATGAGAGTTTTCACAATCTAAAGAAATCAATTCTATCAGTTCCAAGCCATTTTCACTGATTTGTATAGGTGAAAAATTTTTTTCATTTTGTATGGCTTGCAAGGAGCCTTTTTGGTTGAAATCTTTCATTTTTTGCAAAAGAGTGTCGCTGATAAAATTTGTGATTTCTATTTTAAAATGATTGTTTGCTAGTTCTTTGCAACTAAATTCTATTTCGTCATCAACAATGCTTTCGCACAAAAGATTTTTCAAATCTCTTAATTCTATTTCAATTAAAGTGGCGTTATTTTCTTTAATAAACTTTTTCAACTCTTTTTCATTCTCTATATCCACAAAATAAACAATGATTTTTTCCACTTCAAAAGGAATCTCTTGCAATTCTAAATTAATAATTTGATTGATGGTAACCATATCAAGCACCTTTTGCTTGCTATCAAGTAGATTAGGCACATATACAGGAATAGTGCCTAGCTTACTGTCTTCTAAACAACCAAACCAAAAATCTGAAAGACCTGTTGGGTTTTTTTGCAATCCTGTGATGAGCCTTGCCAATTTATCCATGGTTTGCTTAGGGTTTCTAAACAAATTGATGCCATCTTTAATTTCTAAAATTTCAAAATGAGCCTTATTTTTGATAAGCCTATCTCGTGCTGTTTGTATGCTATTGATACCTATATCGCAATGGATAAATTTCCTCTTCAAATCATGAGCCACTTTTGCTAAAACGCCACTCCCTCCAAAGAAATCAGCGACTAGCATGCTTTCATTAGAGCTTGCCTTAATAATGCGTTCTAATAGAGCTTCGGGTTTTTGCGTGGCGTAGTTTACAGATTGTGTATTAACAGCAAATGAAGAGCCTAAACCTGGCATATCCATCCAAATATTAGAGACTTGCACTTCTTTTCCAGATTCGTTTTCACCAATAGTGTGCCAAAGACCTTTTTCATCAATGCTGTAATTAAGCGTTTTTTCGTATTCTTTGTTAAAGACATAATCCTCGCCATTTACATAATAAAGAATGTAATTTGATTTGTATGTCCAATTTTTACCATTACCTTTAAAGCCAATCGTTGAAGCTGTGGTATCCCAAGTAATCATGGTTTTAAAAGAGTCTTCCCCAAACACTTCATCCATTAAGATTTTTACATAATGAACAATGTTGTTATCTAAGTGCATATAAATGCTAGCGGTTTCGCTCATTATGCTTTTAATCGCTTGAAGATTTTCATACATCCAGTTGAGGTAATCTTCTTTTTTCCAGATATCGCCATACATAATTTCTTCAAACGCTTTTAACTCATCTATTTGCAATTCTTTTTCAGTGATTTTTTGAGCTAATTTAGGGTTTTTACGCAGATAGACTTTTTTTGCATAATCTGCCCCACTTGCAAAAGGAGGGTCAATATAGACTAAATCTACTTTGATACCTTGTTCTTTGAGATAAGCACAAGCGCTCACGCATTCCCCACGAATTAACAAATTTTCGCTTTTTTTATCTATTTCGCCTACTTTTTCTATACTTTGAACTTCATATAAAGGCATCCCCCTTTTAATGCGGTAAAAAACTTCATTATTACTACGATATTTTAATAGTCTTTGTGTACGAGTGAAATTATCTAAAATAGCTTGCCCTTGAACAGGATTTTTGGTGTAGGGTATGTATTTTTTCATTAGTCTTCCTTAATTTTAATCAAAAAATTGATTGATTCTATCATTGATATTTTTTGCATAATTTGTATTTTCTTGTAAATACAAGAAATCAAATTTTGTGTAGCCAAATTTTTCATTGTTTTGCTCTAAAAATGTTGTTTCTATAAAAGCTTTCTTTTTCTTAAATTTTTCATCATTAGCATAAATAGAGCCTTTGGTTTCCACCATAAGGACTTTATGGATTTTATTTTCTTTGCGTTGTAAAATCAAAAAGTCGGTTGTGTATTTGCCTATGCTATAGTAGTTCTTATCTCTTTTTTCAAAGCAATTAATCACAAAATCACTTATGCCCCTCTCACCGTTGAAATAAATTTCTAAATGCTTCCTTTTAAAGTCGTGTGATTGCAGCGTATTGATTAAAAGGTCTTTTTCAAAAGAGCTGTCAAAATTGTAAGGCAAGATGTGAAAAGTTTTATCTTTGTTTAAGGTTTCAAAAGCGATGTTTTGGTTGAGTATTTTTATGGCTTCTTTGACGATTGACGAAGGGTTTTTATCAAATGCAAGAATCTGTTTGCAAGTTTCTTGGTTTGGGTAGAGATTTTTGTGTTCTTCAATGGCTTTGAGCTTATCCATAATAAGTAAACTCGCCTCTTTTGGAATAGTTTCTTTGCTAGTATTTAAAGTTCGTTTAATGCTAAAAGCTAGGCGGATATCTTGATTGATTTTGTATCTGTCAAATTCCACATTAAAGACCTTTTGTGTGTTTTTGATGAAAGTGATTTTTTCAAAAATCTTTTGTAATAACGCATCAAATACATGCAATTGCTCACGGCTTATCGTATTGAAACTGTCTTTGCTAATATCTGTAAGCCACATAGAATAATAAGTAGGTTCATCGCCAATGTCTTTTAAGTATTTAATGTCACCTAAGTTAAGATGTTGCAAATCGGTCGTTTTAATACTTATATTTGAATGGTATTGTTCGATGTTGCTTAAAATATTTTGTAATTTTTGCTCGGTATTTGGGGTTTCTTCTTGAGCTATAGATTGATAGGATATTTTAAGTTCATAATAATCCACTTTGGGTAGTTGCAAAAACTCTATCCGTGGCGTTCGTTCTAGCATGGTGTTTTTAATTTTTTGCAAACGATTCAATTCTTCAATGCTTGTGTGTTGTTCAATTTGAAGTTGTTTGTTAAGAATATCAGCGTTTTCTTGATTGAGCCAAATGAGGGCTGTTTCGTCTTTGTTTTTATCAACTTGTCGCAAGCATCGGCAAGTTGTTTGAATGATAGAGTTTTTAGATGAGCTTTTGCTTATTTGGGGCAAAATGACGCTTGTTAAACTCTTGCAATCCCAACCCTCCTTGCCAATGCCCACAAGCAAGATATATTTCTTTTGTGAAAATGCTGTGTCTAATTGTCTAAACTCTAATGTATTTTCTTTGGGTAAAGAATATTTTTTATTTCCCCCATGAAATCGTAAAATTTCATTAGGGCTGATTTTTAAATCACTAATGAGATAAGGATATACTTCTTCTTCTAGCATTTCAATAGAGGAGCAATAAATAGCTACTTTTGCGATGGTATTGTTTGAATAAGTTTTATCGCCATAGGTTTTCTTAAAGTCTTCAATACCCTGTTTGATGATGTGTAAGGGTGATAAGTTTTTAGCTATTTTAACTTGTGGCGTTTTTAAAAAACTTTTAATAGCACTTGTTAAAGGGTAGTAGTAGATGGTGTTAGTAATCTCAGCGATTTTGAGTGTATCATTGGGCGATAATACAATTTTTTCAGCTGACGGCAAGTAGGGTGTGCCAGAAAAACCCAGAACGGTGGTAATATTTTCTGTTTTGCTCCAAGCATTGATGACTTGTCGCAGTTTTATATCTGATTTTTGAGCGTGATGGACCTCATCAATTAAAATATTAAGATGAGGAATTTTTCCTATTAGATTTCGTAATTCATTTGCTTGCAAATCCTTTTCATCTTCATTATATTCAAAATTGAGTTCATTGTCATAGAGACGATTGAGAATGACTTTTTCTGCATTAAGCACAAAAACTCTCCCAAAAGGATTAGGCAGGCATTGATTCACTTTTTGAGCGTTAGGATTTCGTGCTTTATTGCTTTTCTTAGAAGTTGCTTGTTCATCTAAAATTTCAAAAACAAGTTGTTGCTTAAGCTGAGTTGCTGATGGCTCTTTAATGACCCATGAAGGGTCAAAATCAGCAATGGTTTTTAAACTTGGAGCGATAGAGTTCTTTAATCCTTGTGGTATAAGCACTAAAAAATTATGACCAAAGCTTTTATTTTCAGGCTCGTTTTGTGCAAAATACAAATCAAGATAGATAAGGCTTGCCATAAGATAGGTTTTTCCTGCTCCCATAGGCAAGCTCAACAAATAATCTGCGTAACTGACATTATAAAAAATACTTTTGATAATGCGTTCATACTCTACGCTTTCACAATGATTGCAAATCAACTCTTCTAAATGGGGTAAACGAGATTTTTTGCCGACTTTATCGCTGGCAAAACGATAGAGAGCGTAGGCATTTTTATTGTTTTCTAAAAAGTTTCTTGTATGTGTATTGATATTCAGTTCTTGGAGATGCTTAGCATTCTCATCAATAAAAAAACCTTCTGAAAATAACTGCCATAAGGGTTTGTTATTGCCTTCTATCTTTAAAAATAGGTAAGTTTCAATCGCTTGGATTTGGGTTTCTCGTAGTTGCCCTTTTTGTCGTATATAAGTGATAATATTGTTTATCGTGCATCGTTTTGATTGTAACCAATGCTGAACTTTTTCTCTGATTATCTCGTGTAGCATGACACAAATTTAACTCTCTTTTTAAGGATAATTAAAGGATTATAGCGTAAAAGTTTTTAGATTGACTTTCAAGGGCTTAAGGGTGCTTATGCTAAAATTGAGTCAAAAATCAATGCTTAAATTTGCTTAATAAGAGAGTTAATTTAATATGGAACAACCAATCACTAAAGAAGGGACTTTAGCCTTAATTGATACTTTTGCGTATTTGTTTAGAAGTTATTATATGAGTGCTAAAACTAAGCCTTTAACTAATAGCAAAGGCTTTCCTACAGGGCTTTTGACTGGGCTTGTGGGCATGGTTAAGAAATTTTATAAAGACAGAAAAAACATGCCCTTTATTGTGTTTGCCCTAGAAAGTCAAACTAAAACTAAAAGGGCTGAAAAACTAGGCGAGTATAAACAAAATCGTAAAGATGCCCCAGAAGAGATGCTTTTACAAATTCCTATCGCACTAGAATGGTTGCAAAAAATGGGTTTTACTTGTATAGAAGTGAGCGGGTTTGAAGCTGATGATGTTATAGCAAGTCTAGCCACACTAAGCCCTTATAAAACCCGCATTTATTCTAAAGATAAGGATTTTAACCAGCTTTTGAGCGATAAAATCGTGCTTTTTGATGGTAAAACAGAGTTTTTGGCTAAGGATTGTTTTGAAAAATACGGCGTAATGCCAAGTCAATTCACAGATTATCAAGGTATTGTTGGAGATAGTAGCGACAATTACAAAGGAATTAAGGGTATTGGGGGCAAGAACGCTAAAGAATTATTGCAAAAATTAGGGAGTTTAGAAAAGATTTATGAAAATTTAGAGTTAGCACAAAATTTGCTTAGCCCTAAAATGTATCAAGCTCTTATTGAAGATAAAGAAAGTGCGTTTTTAAGCAAGGAGTTAGCCACTTTAGAGAGAGAATGTATTAAGGAATTTGATTTTTCAAGTTGTGCTTTTCCTAGCGAGAACCCCTTATTAAAAATTACAGATGAATTAAAAGAATATGGTTTTGTCTCTACTTTAAAAGATTTAGAAAATTCCCCTTCGCTTTTAAGTTTAGCCACTGATAGGGGCGAAAAAACAGCTAACACCATAGAACAAACAAACATGATAGCTTTAGAAAATACCGAGCAATTCAATGCGTTTTTAGAGCGTTTAGAGACGCCACATGCTAGAGTTTTTATGCGTTTAGTGGTTAGTAAAAAGAAAGAAATTCTAGCCCTAGCATTCTTATGCGAAAATCAAGGCTATTTTTTATCCTTAGAAGAAGAGTTGTTTATGCCTTTTTCTTTAGAGTTTCTAAAAAACGCTTTTTCTAAAATGTTAAAGAACGCTCACATCATAGGGCATGATTTAAAAACCCTATTAAGCTTTCTAAAAGCAAAATACAAGGTGCCTTTAGAAAACATTCAACTCCAAGACACTCAAATTTTAGCGTTTTTGAAAAATTCTGAGAAAGTGAAATTTGATGAAGTTTTAAATGCGTATTTAAAAGAAGATTTAATTACGCATGAAGAGATAAAGGATTTCAATACAAAAAGTAAGGCTGAAAAATTAGAACACATGAGCTTGGAATTAAAAGCTTTAAAGCGTCTGTGCGAGTATTTTGAAAATGGGGGGCTAGAAGAGAGCTTGCTTGTTTTAGCTAAAGAAATTGAAATGCCTTTTATGAAAGTGCTAATAGATATGGAATTTCAAGGCTTTAAAATTGATGTGAATTATTTCACGCAATTAGAGCAAGAATTTAAAAATTCATTGAGTGAATTAGAATCTAAAATTTTAGATTTAATAGGTATTGATTTTAATCTCAACTCCCCTAAACAGCTAAGTGAAGTCTTGTATGAAAAGTTAGAACTTCCTAAAAATAGAAGCAATTCTACTGATGAAAAAAACTTATCAAAAATCATTGACAAACACCCAAGCATTCCTTTAATCTTAGAATACAGAGAGTTAAACAAGCTTGCTAACACTTATGTAGCCCCTTTATTACGCTTAAAAGATAGGGAAGATAAAATCCATACCACTTTTATACAAACCGGCACTACCACAGGGCGTTTAAGCTCGCATACGCCAAATTTGCAAAATATTCCGGTGCGTTCTAGCAAAGGGCTACTCATTCGTAAAGGTTTTATTCCTAGCTCTAAAGATTATTGTTTATTAGGGGTGGATTATTCTCAAATTGAGTTGCGTTTGTTAGCCCATTTTAGTCAGGATAAGGACTTAATGGAGGCGTTTTTAAAAGGGCGAGACATTCATTTAGAAACTTCTAAGGCGTTGTTTGGCGAAAACTTAGCTAAAGATAAACGATATATTGCTAAAAGCATTAATTTTGGGCTTGTATATGGCATGGGGAGTAAGAAATTAAGCGAAACCTTAAATATTCCTTTAAATGAGGCTAAGAGCTATATAGAGGCGTATTTCAAACGATTTCCTAGTATAAAAGATTATTTAAATAGCATGCAAGATGAAATTTTAAAAACTTCTAAAGCCTTTACTTTACTTGGGCGTTATAGGGTGTTTGATTTTACGAATGTCAATGATTATGTTAAGGGCAATTATCTAAGAGAGGGCGTGAATGCGATTTTTCAAGGGAGTGCGAGCGATTTATTGAAACTTGCGATGTTAAAAGTGAGCGAGCGTTTTAAAAATGACTCTTCGGTGAGATTGCTCTTACAAGTGCATGATGAATTGATTTTTGAGATTGAAGAAAAAAACGCTTTGAAGTTAAAACAAGAAATAGAGCATATTCTTAATAACGAAGTTTATTCTTTAAGAGTGCCACTAGAAACAGGTGCGTTTATTGCTAAGCGTTGGAATGATTTAAAAGGTTAGCATTTTTTAATTGAGTTTAAGAAAAAATATATTATTATTGTCCCATAAGTAATACTTAGCACTTTAGCTAATTACAAAAGAATAATAGTAAAGGGAAAAGACTGACGACATGTTGAAAAAAGTTATATTATTAGGGGCATTGGGTGTTGTGGCGAACGCTGAGGAGAGCAGTGCTTTTGTAGGGATTAATTACCAAGTGAGTATGATACAAAATCAGACTAAAATGGTTAATGAAAATGGCACACAAAAGCCTTTGATGAAATTTCCCCCTTATGCAGGGGCTGGGGTGCAAATTGGTTACAAACAATTTTTTGGCAAGAAGAAGTGGTTTGGAATGCGTTATTATGGATTTTTTGATTATAACCATAACCGCTTTGGTGTGATGAAAAAGGGTACTCCGGTTGGCGAGAGTGGTTTTATTTATAATAGCTTTAGCTTTGGGGGCAATACCTTGACGGAAAGGGATTCTTATCAAGGGCAATACTATCTTAATCTATTCACTTATGGTGCGGCTCTTGATACACTATGGAATTTTGTGAATAAAGAAAACATGGTTTTTGGTTTTATGGTGGGCATTCAAGTTGCAGGAGATAGTTGGGCAACAAGTATTAGCAAAGAGATTTCTAATTATGTGAAGCATAGTCATAATGGCTCTACTTATAGCCCAGCAAATTTTCAGTTTTTATTTAATTTTGGGATTCGCACCCATATTGCTAAACACAATAGCTTGGAGTTAGGCATTAAGGTGCCTACGATTACGCATAAGTTTTTCTCTCTTAAAAATGAAAAAGGAGACATTTTAGAAGCTAATATCCGCCGTGTGTATGCGTTTCAAATCAGCTACATGAGAGATTTTTAATCGCATTTAGATACAATCATACCTATTTTGGATTAAAGGTGTGAGATGATAGAAAATTTAGACTGGGAACATTTAGGCTTTAATTATATTAAAACGGATTTTCGTTTTGTAGCTATTTATAAAAACGGCTCGTGGTCAAAGGGCGAGCTGGTGAGCGAAAATATTTTACAACTTAGTGAAGCTTCGCCGGTATTACACTATGGGCAAGCTTGTTTTGAAGGCTTGAAAGCTTATCGCTCTAAGGATAATAAAGCCTTGTTGTTTCGCCCCTTAGAAAATGCCAAACGCTTACAAGACTCATGCGAAAGGCTGGTTATGCCAAAAGTGAGCGAAGAGTTGTTTTTAAAAGCATGCGCTCAGGTCGTTCAAGCTAATATAAAATTCCTTGCCCCCTATAGAAGCGGTGCGAGTTTGTATTTACGCCCTTTTGTTATAGGTATAGGGGATAATCTAGGGGTAAAACCTGCTAGTGAATACCTTTTTAGCGTGTTTTGTGTGCCTGTGGGGGCGTATTTTAAGGGGGGTATAGAAAAAAATGGGGCGAGATTTATTTCCACAACTTTTGATAGGGCTGCTCCTAAAGGCACAGGGGGGGTCAAAGTTGGAGGAAATTATGCTGCAAGTTTGTTAGCCCATCAAAAAGCCATAGAACAAGGCTATGATGATTGCATTTACTTAGACCCCATAACACATTCTAAAATTGAAGAAGTAGGGGCGGCTAATTTTTTTGGCATAACACAGGATAATTGTTTTGTAACCCCCCATTCGCCTAGCATTTTACCAAGCATCACCAGAAAAAGTTTGATGGTTTTAGCTAAAGAATTTTTAAATTTGGAAGTCAAAGAAAGAGATATTTTTATTGATGAATTAAGCGGTTTTAAAGAGGCTGGGGCGTGCGGGACAGCGGCGGTGATTACGCCTATTAGAGAGATTAGACACAATGAAAAAACCTATCATTTTGAAACGCCGGGCAAAGTTACTAAACAGCTCTATGATTTGCTTTTAAACATCCAACAAGGCGAGCAAAAAGCCCCAAAAGATTGGGTGCTTGAAATTCCATTGAATGGTTAGGATTTTACTAGTCGTTTTGAATTTGAGAGAGCGTTCTTATTGTTAGTCATTAAGCGTTTTTAAAAATTCCAAAATATTCTGTTCTCTTAAGACATGCTTATGCGAAAAGAAGCTTTCAATTTGGTGGTTGTTAGAAAATTCTCTTTTATGTGCATAGGCTTTTCTAATGTAGGGGGCAAATCCAAAAGGATTTTCTAAATTCCTTAAGGCGTTTTTCAAACTATTTTCATTTTTATTTAAATTATCAAAATAATTGAGCAAGACTTCTCTTGTTTCATAACTCAAAATGTCTGAACCTTTAAAGAAAGTAACATCTTCATTAGCGACTCCATACACATAAATTGCATTAGGCTTAGGGAGGTTTGAATTCCACATGGGGCGAGAAGACTGAAGATTTTTTTCACCCTTATCATTTTTAGAGAACTTAATTTCAATACCCACCACATAATTAGAGGTAAAAACCAAAAAATCAGGGTAGTTTTGTGAGCCAAAAGGTTGGTATGAAAAATGGCTTGTAATGTTTAAGAAAGGGTTTTTGATGATGTGGGGATTATATTTTTTTCTAAAACTTGCTTTTTGAGATGATTAAGGATAGTTTTTATTTCCTTGCTAGGCGTTTCTGCAATATGGTTTCAGTTCTTCTTTCAAATCGCCACTAATTTCGCTAAATTCCTTTTTTAAAGCGTTTCTAAATTTATCTTCAAATTGCTCCCCTGTGCTAGAGCTTGCAAAAAACTTTCTTTTTTTTAGAATTTCCTTAAACACATTTTCAAGCATATAATTCCTTTAGTCTGCAATATTCTTCCACAAAATCATAGGTAGAAAATCCCAAAACTTGTGTGTTTTTATGAGCAAGTTTATTAAAATCAATTTTATTAATAATGGCTAGGGCTTCCTTTGAATGGGCTTTAATGAAAAAATATTGCCGGTTTTTGACAAGCAATTTTGCATTTGTAATCTTTTCGTTGTAATCATAAAAGCCCTGTCTCACAACCGCAAAATCCCATTGATACTCTTCTTTGTTGAAATACTTAAGGGTGTTTGGCGTGTTATTGTGGATATAGGTTATAAAGTCATTATGGCGGATTTTTGGAGGGTTATAAATGCGTTCATCTTTAAGATTTAAGGCAGTATTTTTATGCATATAGACTTGAAAAACGCATTTCACATCATAGGGACGCTCATTAAAAATAAAGGCGTTCTTTTCTAAATTGACACTCAAAACCAATTTTGCACGCTCATCAATATGTTTTTGAATGGAATAGCGTTTGAATAAGTTAGGCAAAATAAACGCAACAATGGGTGCTTCGTTTAAAGATTTGTTTAAAAAATCTAAGGCTAATTTTCCCCTATGACCAAAGGGAGGGTTACCGACAACAATACGCTTTTGATTGAATTTGATAAATTCTTTTAAGTAATCTTTTTTCTGAATACTTTGAGCGTTGGGGGCAATATCAAGGGCGAGCAAATTAGTAATTCCTAATTCTTTTAACGCATAAACAAAACTTCCATTTCCAGCACTTGGCTCTAAAAAATGAAAATTGATTAAGTCTAGCCCTAAATTTTGCGTGATGAGATTTCTTAATCGCTCTAAACAGAAGCGTGCGATTTTTGGATTTGTATAAAAAGCGTCTAGGTTTTTAAAATCTTTCAATACAGCGTTACTAGCCATTTTTAATTGAAATCAAACCCACCCACTTCGCCTAAACTCATGCTTTCATAAGTGGCGTTCACATAACCATTACGAGTTTCACAATTTAGGACTTGTTCGCATTTCAAGCAACTTGTTACTTGTTTATCATCTTGACAAGCTTGTAATTTCAAAAGAGCGTCATTAAAACGCTCTTCATATTCTAATTTTTTAGCACTATCTTGCATTATTCTCCCTTTAAATGTTCTTCTAAAATTTTAGCCTCGTAAGCACTTGTTAAATAGCATTCGCATTTCTCATGATAACTTGCTACGCCTTGTTCTAACAAACGCTCTTTAATGCCCTTATTGAAACAAAACGCTTCCCCCTTAGCTTTTTCAATCATAAAAGCTAGTGGAAAGACTTCAAAAAGCTTGCGTAATTTCTTTTGGGGGTAGGAAAACACCCCACCTTTTTTAATCAATAAGTGATGCACATCAGCTACCATGGCTCCTGAATAGCGTAAGCGGTAATTTTCTTCAAAAAGCGTGTTTAAAGCTTTTTTTAGTCCTAGAGAAAAGTCTTTTTGATTGCCCCCACTAGCGATGATTTTACCCTTATTTTCCAAAGTAATTATCTCTATGAAATGGAATTGATTTTGATAAAAAGCATAGCGATAGACTTTATCTAAGGCTATGACTAATTCAATTTTATGTCCAAAAACCACATAAAGGCTTGCGACTAAGTTTTGAGCTTTAAAATCGTTTTCATAAATTCCCATAATCGTGCCAACTAAGAAATTTGCTTCCATAACCGAACTCCCATCTAAGGGGTCATAAGCGATACAATAAGAGCCGTTTTCTTTAGTAATAGGCATTTCTTTTTCTTCACTAAAGACACTTTTTATTTTTTCTAAACCTAAAAAATTTTCTTCTAAGAATTTGTCTAGGGCTAAATCCGCCTTGATAGGGGTATCTCCGCTACTATTTTCTGATTTGGTATAACTCCCTGCATCAGGTTTTTCTAAAATTTCTTGAGCTTTTTTAGCCCCTTTTTCTAAAAGAGAGATGATTTCTATAACAATATTTGCATGCGTGCCTTTAAAATGTTTGTAATCCATAAAAACCCTTTTATGATTTGATTAAAAATGCTAACATTTTACTTTAAAACATTGAAATTAGGGAAGTATTTTGAAAGTAGCCCCAAGCCTTTTGAGTGCTGATTTTATGTGCTTGGCACAAGAGTTAGAGAGTGTGAATAACGCCGATTTTTTGCATGTTGATGTGATGGATGGGCATTATGTGCCTAATTTAACCATGGGTCCTGTTATTTTAGAAAATGTTGCACAAATGTGCAAAGTGCCTTTAGATGTGCATTTAATGGTAGAAAATGCGAGTTTTTTTGTAGAGCTATTTGCCCCTTTAAAACCACATTTTATTAGCATTCATGCAGAAAATGAAAAGCATCCCCACAGAGTGTTACAACGCATCAAAAATTTAGGCATAACACCCGGAGTGGTGCTAAACCCCCACACGCATGAAGAGAGCATTAAATATTTATTAGAAAGCGTAGGTTTAGTGCTTTTAATGAGTGTCAATCCGGGCTTTGGCGGGCAAAAGTTTTTAGACTTGGTGTTAGAAAAATGCTTGAAAATCAAGGCATTAATGAAGCAATATAACCCTAGCTGTCTTTTGGAAGTGGATGGGGGCGTGAATGACAAAAATATTCTTCAGCTTAAAGAAGTAGGCGTAGATATTGTGGTCTCTGGAAGCTATATTTTTAAATCAAAAAATCGTAAGCTTGCCATTGAAGGCTTACAGAATGTTAGAAAATCTCTTGCATAAAGATATTCAAGTATTAATCGCTCGCTTAAAGCATCAAGATATTTCCTTAAGCACGCTTGAAAGTTTGCTCTCTCGCCTTGTTTGTGATGAAATCAATTTGGAATACTTAAAGGCATGTGGGTTGAATTTCATGGAAACTAACGACAATTTAATCACGCTCAAAAACCTTAAAACCCCCCTTAAAGATGAAGTTTTTTCCTTTATTGATTTAGAGACAACAGGCTCTTGCCCCCTAAAACATGAGATTTTAGAAATTGGAGCTGTGCAGGTTCAGGGGGGGCAAATCATCAATCGTTTTGAAACTTTTATTAAGGTTAAAAGCGTGCCAGATTATATCACTGAGCTTACAGGTATTGCTTATGAAGACACCTTGAACGCTCCAAATATCAAAGAAGTTTTACAAGAATTACGGCTTTTTTTAGGCAATAGCGTGTTTGTGGCTCATAACGCTAATTTTGATTACGCTTTTTTGGAGCGGTATTTTGTAGAGAAATTGCATAGCCCGCTATTGAATTTGAAGCTTTGCACTTTGGATTTGGCTAGGCGTTCTATTTTGTCTATGCGTTATTCTTTGAGCTTTTTAAAAGAGCTTTTAGGATTTGATATTGAAATTAGCCATAGGGCTTATGCAGATGCATTAGCTAGTTATAGGCTCTTTGAAGTGTGCTTGTTGAACTTGCCTAGTTACATCAAAACAACAATAGATTTGATAGATTTTTCTTGCTGTGCGAAGACCTTAATCAAAAGACCTCCAAGGGCTTTCAAAAACTCTCAAAGCTCTAAAAGTTTCCCTTTATTTGAAAGAGTTCAAGATTTTTCAAGACCAAAGCCGACAACAAGCCCCCTTGAGTTGGCTTTGTTTTAAAAATAAAGCCTTTAAGCTTTAGCCCACAATATCTAGCAAATGCTCTTCATGCCATAACTCAATTTCTTCTTCTTCTAATTCAAACGCCTTAGACCTTTGCTGGCTTTGATAGTGTTTGGGAGAGCCTTCTTCAGAATTTTTATCGCTGATAGCTTGCGTATTTTCTAACGCCCTTGTTTCTTGGGCTAATTCAAGCTTGTTTTGAAAACTTTGTGCTAAGTCTAGCATATCGCTTCTTGCACCTTGCTGGATAGCGGAGTTCAAAGGGGCGTTTTGGTTGATATAAGTTACATTACCTAGAGCTGACACACCCATATTAAACCTCCTTGAGTATGTTTTAAGTGTCCTTTAAGGTAATAGTTCGGTATTTTGAGTAAATAACATTAGCTCCTTTAATCATTTTGACAAATTTTCGCTGTGTGTAGTCAATTTCGTAACTACTAAACACATCTTTTTGCATTTTGATTAACATTTTGGCTAATTCTAAGATAATTTCATCTTTGGGCGTGTTCTTTTGGCAAAAAACGATTAAATGCGAGCTAGGAATGTCTCTAATATGCATCCATAAATCATTCGCCCTTGCATCTTGTAATAGCTTCACATTCTCTTTTTGGTTTTTCCCTAAGCCGATTTTAAAATCCTTGTAATACAGCACTTCATACCCACTCATAGGGCGTTTAATCTTAGGGTTTTTAACCGGCATAAACATGTCTAAAACGCTTCCTTCTGAAGCTTCTTTAACATAATTGATTTGGTGTTCTTTAAAGGCGATTTTTTCCTTTAAATTCTCTTCTTCTAAATACAGAAATTGTGATTTTTGTTTCTTCTTCTTGCTAAGAGTGAATTTTTTGTTGATAAAGGCGTTTAAAGGCATGCTATTATCAATTTCAATCACGCATTCTTTATTTTCAAAATCTTTTAAAGTAACGCTATTTTGGTGTTTGTTGATTAAATGCTGGTAGGTTAGTAACAACGACGCTTGAGTTTGCAACTCTTTAGCTTCTAGCTGTAATTTTTTGGGCTTTTCTAGTTTTTCTAATTTTTCACTCAAGCGTTCTTTTTGGGTGTTCAATCGTTTGATGATTTGATTTTTTTTGCGTTCTAATTCTTTATGCTGGTAAAACAAAAAATCTTTTTCTAAAATTTCTAACAAGCCCTTAAAATCCAAACACTCTTCTTTGTGGGCGTATGTGTTAGGGGGCAATGTGCCTAAAATATCGTTTTTGGCTACCCTGTCATTAAAACGCAAGGCTTCTATGACGCATTTTTCTTTATCCAAAATAATGAGATTCGCTTTTTTGGGAATGAGTTCTAAACGCAAGATAAAATTTTCACTCTTATAAGCTAGGTTTTTAAAGCCCTTGATTTCTAAAATTCTGTCGTTGTCAATCATGTTAGCTTGTAAAATTTTGGCGTTTTTAGTGAATTTATTCAAGCAAGAATCTAAGGCTAGAGTGTTTTTCAAAACGCTTTCTAGTGGTTTTTGAGACAAGCCGATATAAGGCACATTGAAGTCTAAAACAAAGGCGTATTTTTTAGCATCTTGACAAAAAGTCTCTAAAAGAAACTGAGCTTGGTTTAATCGCTTGAGATTAAAGCTTGTTTGGGTGTTTAAAAATTCGCTGAATTTTTTTAGAAGAAAAAATTTCATTCTTGCACCTTTAATTTTTCCTTAGCAAAAGAGATGGCACTCTCTATATTTTCGCTCCCCCCTATCATGCGTGCGATTTCTAAAATCCTTTCTTCGTTATTAAGCGTTTTTGCAACGCTTTTTTGATTTTCTTTGAAGACTAGAATATGGTTTTTAGCCACCGCTGGAATATGGACTTGGTGCGAAATGGCAAAGATTTGTGAATGGCTACTCAAAGTTTCAAGAGCTTTAGAAACCGCTAAACTCTCTTCGCCACTTAGATTTGAATCCATTTCATCTAAAACTAACACGCCTTTAAAATCCTTTAAAAACTCCATTTCTAAAAGCATGAACGCTAATCTCAAACGGCTGTATTCTCCAGAACTTATTGTCTCTAACTTAGAATTTTGTAAATTTAAAACGAGTTTTTGAATGCCTTTTTGACTCATAGGGGCTTCTTCTAAGCTCAGACTAGGGCTTTTTAAAAGCAACTCTTTAGCCTTAGTGTGTAAAAGGGCGTTAAAAAGAGACAAATGCTCTTCTCTAAAACCGCTCACTTGCTCGCATAATTTCAAACATTCTGTTTTTAAAATTTCTATTTCTTTGTGGTAAGTTTCATAATTGTTATCAATTTCTTTTAAACTATGAAGTTCTTTTTTAACAGCATCTAAACGCTCTTTAGCATGCGTAATGCTCCCATAATCTTTGATTATCCCACCTACTATGCTTAATCTCTCTAGCACTTTTTCAATATCCAAATGCTCGCATTCTTCTAATTTAGCCTGCTCTTTTTCTAATAAAGCACTCGCTTCCATTAATGCACTTTCCAAAAATGCAGCGTTTTCGCCTATGCTCTCTAAAGCATGCGTAATTTTATGGGTGTTGTCTAAAACCTGTAAAGCAAGGGTGATTTTATCGCTCAACTTTTCCTTACTAGAGAGCAACTTTTTTTGCTCTAAAAGCCGTTCGTATTCATCTTCTTTTAAATCCAAGCGTTCTAATTTCATTTTTTCAAAACTCAAACGCTCTTCTAAATCTTTAGCAAAACGCTTTTTATCTTCTAAGAAACGCAGCTCTTTTTCTAGCTTTTCTAAGCTCATAAACTTCTTTTCAAGCTCGTTTAAAAGGGGGCTAAACGCCTGATTTTTATGCATAATATAGCCATCTAGTAAGGACAGCATTAAATTTTCATTAAGTTCATTTTGACTGAATCTGTCGTTTGATAGGCGTTTGATTAAGCCTTTTAATAATTCTTTAAGCGTGTTTTTAGACAGGCTTGTTTGGTTTAAAAAGTAGCGTGTTTTTTCTTTTTTAATCACGCTTAGGACTAAAGGTTCGTCATTGTCTTCTCTAAAAATGCCGTATTTTTCAGTGTCTAAAAAGGGAGCGACAAATTCCACTTCAATATTTAAAGCGTTGCTTTCTTTAAGCCCAAACGCCCCTAAAAGGCTTGTGATTAACACACTTTTGCCCACTCCACTAGCCCCACTAATTGCACTCAAGCCGTCTTTAAATTCTAAATCCAGTTTTTCAAACACAGCGTTTTGACACACTTTTAAGCGTGTGATTTGAGCGTTATTAAAATCTTGCATACCTTACTCTTTTATCTTTTTCTTTTTACCTTTTTTTGCTAGGGCTTTCCCCCCATAATAGCTTTTCTTTAAGCACTTTAAAATAATCTCTTGAGTTTTTTTGCAAGAGCTTGGTGGTCGTGGGGCTTTTTTGAATGTATAGTTTTTGGTGGGCTTTCAAATCATAAGTCGCTTGCCCATCAATGACTACAAGAGCGTCTTTATTCACGCAAAAACTCAAGCAAAACTCCGCCCCTAAAACTAGGGGGCGTTGCGTTAGAGAGAAATCGCATAAGGGTGTTACAATATAGCTTTGGCTTAAGGCATGCACGATAGGTCCATTAGCACTCAAATTATAGGCGGTTGAACCTAGTGGCGTGGCAATGATAAGCCCATCGCCTTTGTAGGTGTTAAAGGGCGTATGGCTTACACAAGCTTGTATGTCTAAAACCCCTAAAGCTTCTTTTTTGGCAATCACAATTTCATTGATGGCGTAAAAATAGGTTTTTTCAATACGCCCTTCCAAGGCTAAATGTTCTTCTAATTTAACTGCATTTTGCTTGAGTGCTTGTAAAAAACTTTTTAATTCGTTCAATTCAATAGCGGTCAAAAACCCTAAATTCCCCATTCTAACCCCAAAACAAGGCTTGTTGTCAAGGTGTATCATTCTCAAAGCCCCAAGCATGGTGCCATCACCCCCTAAGCATAAAAATGCATCGGTTTTTTCTATAGCGTTTTTATCTCTTAAATCATCAATGACAAAGCTTTCAAACCTTTCCTTTTCTAAAAGTTCTAAAACAAGCTCTTTAGCTTTGATAATCTCTTCAAAAAAAGGGTTTTGAGAATGAGTGGGACGCACAAATACGCCTATACTTTTTATTATCTCTTTCATGCGTATTATTGTAGCTTAAACCTTAAAACAAATTTTTAAATCCCTCTATTTTGAGCCTAAATTACAAAAAGAATGTTTATCTTTCATTGATGCGTAATTTTTTTAAGGTTTTTTAATTCTTTTTTGGGTATTCTTTTTAGAGTATAAATTATGTTTTAAGGGAGTATATGTATGAAAAACTTTTTTTCTAAACCGATGTGTTTGTTGGCTCTTGCAGGCTCTATGAATGTGGCATCAGGCATGGATAATAACGGCGTTTTTATAGGGGCAGGTTATTTGCAAGGGGTTGCACAAATGCATGCCAATATCCATTCTCAAAAACAAGCCACTAACACTACTATTAAGGGCTTTAATGTAAAAGCAGGGTATCAATTTTTCTTTGGAAAATACTTTGGCTTGCGTGCTTATGGATTTTTTGATTATGCCCATGCAAATGCTCTCAAGCTTAAAAACCCTAACTATAAGGGTGTTCCTAGTGATATTGAAAAAATATCAGACACACTCCATAGTATTCAAGATGGTGCAAATCAAGTAAGCAGTATAGCTCATCAAGCTAGTTCGATGGTTTCTAATGTGCAAGGCAATCAAATTTCTGAAGAAGCTTCTCAAATCGGTAGCTATCAGAGTCAAACGCAAAACACTTTGAATCAAATCACTGGAATCATGAATAAATTTAATCCCCAAACTTTTGAGCCAAACATGCTCACTTATGGGGGGGCTATGGATTTGATGGTCAATCTTGTCAATAATGGCATTATGAGTTTGGGGGCTTTTGGTGGGGTGCAATTAGCCGGAAATTCATGGATTATGGCAACGCCTGATTTTGTGGGTGTGTTATCTACTCAAATGCGCGTGAGCAAAAAAGCCACTTCTTTTCAATTTTTATTCAATGTGGGTGGACGCTTAAGGATTTTAAAGCATTCTAGCATTGAAATGGGTGTCAAGTTCCCTATGCTTAAGAAAAGCCCTTTTATCACTGCAAAGAATATGGATTTAGGGTTTAGGCGTGTGTATTCATGGTATGTGAATTATGTTTTCACTTTCTAGGGCATACCCCCTAGAGCTTTAGCACGCTTTCAATTAAATTGATGAGTTCTCTTTCTCTTTTCTGCAAGCTTTTAGGTGTCCATTCTGTGTATTTACATACATCATGGCTTGTAATGTAGTAGCAAGATTTAAGGCTAAAAATTTTCTTATTTTCTAAAACAACGCTTTCGCCCATATAAATCTTTTTCTTTTCGTTAAAATCCCTATTTAGTGCTTCTTTGTTTTTCTTGCCCCTTAAAAGCGTGAGATTAGCTAAAGAATGCGTATAAATCTCTCTTTCTAATTCGTTAAAGTCTCTTATCCACTGGCTTAAGGGCTTAGGATTTTGGGGCAGAACATGCTCAATGTGTAATTCGCTATCCATTTTAATGTAATTAGGGTTAGGGTTATCGCTGATAAAATATTCTACTAAGATTAAAACTGGTTTAAGCCATGAGCTTTTTTTATTGTAAAGCTTTTCGTATAATTTAGAGTCTTTTAAATTTTCCTTGAAATATTGGGTTACTTTATAATCATTAAGGTATTTAACCATAAGCTTTTCAATCTCTTTAAGGCTTTTCTTTTCCTTTAAAGTAGTGATGATGTTGCAGCAAGTTTGTGCGATTTGTGAAGTTTTACGCCCAGCAACCCAGTTTTGATAAAAAAATTTAGTGGTTAAAATTTTAAGCTCTTTAAAATCTTCGTATTCATAATGCAATAAACTTGATACAAGAATAATTTTACAATAATCAGAAGTTTCATAAGACAACAAATAAGCGTATTTATCTTGCATCTCTAAAATCTCTAAATAAGCGTTTAAAAATTCTTCTACGCTATTAAGGTATTTTAAAGGGGTTTTATTAAGCTTATTAAACCAAGTAACCAGCCTTTTATCCATTTTTTCTCTAGAAGTTACCGGATTTAAATACATCAAATACAAGCTGAATAATCTTTCTATCTTTAAATCATTATCCAAGCATTTTTGATACAAATCATTCCATCTAGACACAAAATATTCTTGCTCATATTCTTTAGTTTGTCTTAATAGCTCCGCCTTAAAAATATCTAACGCGCTCAAAGGCAAACCCCTAGCGTTTAAAACATTAAAAATCCTTAACGCCATATCCGTATTAGGGCAAGTCATTTTGATAAACACCACTTTATCATAAAGCCAAGAAATAAAATCATTGATTTCTTTAATTTCTTTCTTAAGGAGATAGTCTTTTAAAAACACAGCGTTTTTTAGGTAGTTATTCTTATTATCATTCATAGGGGCGTTATCAAAATGTTCTAAAGCGTAATGAAAATCTTTCTTAGAGTTAAACCCTAGAGCAAAGCTTAAGCGCTCCCTTTTTTCTCTGTGTCTATCGCTCAAACTCTCTTGCAAACATTCTTTATTTTCAGCGTCTAAATGCGTGTCATAAAGGGTGGCTAAAACTTTAGAGAGCAATATAAAAGTGCTTAAGCGTTGTTGACCATCCACTATATCATAGGTTTTAGCACTAGAATTAATTAAAACTAATGAGCCACAAAAATAATCGCTTTCTTTTTCTAATGCATAGCTTAAAAACAAATCTTCTAAAAGCTGTTCGCATTGCTCAACGCTCCATTGATAAGGGCGTTGGTAATTAGGGATTTGATAATAAAACTTATTTTGTGCAACTAAAATATCCCTCAAACTAGAATTTTCGCTTTCAATTTTTGCCATAAAATTTCCTTAAAAAACTTTAAAAATTTTAAGAAATTATAGCATTTTAAAAAACGCTTCGTTTTTAATCTTAGGGTTATTATTGAATGTTTAAATGAGGAGCAAAAAGTTAAAATCCCTTATTTAAAGGGGTCAAAACTTCGTTAAAAAGAAATTTAAAATAGGAATTAAACCTTAAATTTATTTAATTCTTTATCCAAGCTTTCTGCCATTTGTTTTAGCGATGTGCTGGCTTGAGCTAAGGAATTCACGCTTTCAATATTGGTTGCAGTGAGCTTGTCAATGTTTAGGACTTCCCCTACAATTTGTTGGGCATTCGTAGCCACTTCTTTAAAGTCGTTGGTGTTTTCTAAGGTGGAGCTTATCACTTCTTTAATGTTATTAACATTTTTATCCAAAGAGCTTTGCAATTCTGTAGACTTGGTAGAAATTTCTACAATATTTTGGGAATTGTGGTGTAAATCTTTAGAAATGCTTACCACACTTTGTACCACTTCATTAATAGTGCCATGGATTTCGCTTAAAGAAGTCTGGGTTTTTTCAGCGAGTTTTCGCACTTCATCTGCTACTACCGCAAAGCCCCTGCCATGTTCACCTGCTCTTGCGGCTTCAATAGCGGCATTTAGAGCGAGCAAATTAGTTTGAGCCGCAATTTCAGAAATAATGGTTAAAACATTTTTAATATTTTCGGTATTTTTAGAAGCTTCTTCTAAACGCACTGAAAACTCTACGCTTTGTTGAGCGTTTGTGCTTAAATTAGCGCTAAAGATTTCTATAGCATCACGCACAGAGATAAGATTGGTGCCGGTCTCATTTAGATTAGCGCTATTAGTTTGGGCGATTTCTAAATTATGGCTGATTTTATCACTCATTAAATGCCCACTATCTATGGTTGTTTTTACAAGATTAGCGCTTTGAGTAGAGTTTTGACTCACCACGCTAGAAGCCAAGTTGAGCGTGCTAGCAATTTCAGTGTTTTGAGCACTTAGTTGCTTGATGTTTTTAATGATATTTTGTGTTTTATCTAAAAAGAGATTGATATTGTATGAAATGTTTGCAATTTCATCTTTGCCTTTAACAGCGATACGCTTAGTCAAATCCCCATCTTTTGAGACCAAATCTATAATCAAATCACGCAAATTCAAAAGCGGAGCGCATAAAAATTGCGTCAAGACAAACACAACTCCTAGCACAAAGATAAGCCCAACAATGAATGCAATCACTAGCTTTTTTTGCAAGATTTTTAAGCTTTCAAAAACCTTATCTTCTTTGACAGAAGCAACAATCTTCCAGCCAAGCTCTGGCACAGTGGTATAGAAATTCAAATAATTAGTGCCTTGATAATTGATAGCGGTATTTCCTGAATTGGTGTTTAGCATATGATTGACAAAAGCGGTGTTATTAGGCAACACTTCTTTTAAATTTTTTCCTTGCTCAAACAGGCTTGAACCTAAAATATTTCCGAATCTATCCACATAATGAATGGGTCCATCTTTAAAAGCGGAGTGTTTGGCTGCATTATTAACCATATCTAGGGTTAAATCCATAGCCACAACGCCAATAATCTTATTGTCTCGCTTTACTGGATAGGCGTAAGTGAAAATGAATTTTTGACTGAAACTATCAATATAGGGGGCGGTAGTGATAAGCCCATTAGCCTCTTTTGCCATTTTGTACCAAATGCGTTTTGTAGGGTCGTAGTCGCTCTTACCTAAAGAATCGCTTAAAATGGTGCGTTTATCCTCAAAGCCTACATACGCTTCTAAGACAGCCATAGAGTCCTTGCTATAGCTTAGATAGCTTTGCACGGTAGCGATATTATTTACATCAATTTTACCTAAGCCTATAGCTAGAGTTTTGAGAGTGGTTACAATGTCTTTGTTCCACCGCTCTATAGGGTTAGATAAAATGCTAGTCATTCTCGTTAAATTCTTTTGTATGCCTCTAGTCATGTTATCTTTGACTTGCATTTTTACTACACCAAAAACGGATACAAAAACAATCAACAATAAAATTGTCAAACAAAGTAAGATTTTTGTCTTAATGCTCATGCTCTCAGCCTTTCTGTTATTTTTGAAAACCCACAAGAATTGTAACATTAAAAAGTGTTTTTTTTTTTTTTTGAAATTTTTATATTTGTAATAAATTTTTAGAGTGTTAAAAAATTGAAATCCTGTGATGGCTTAATAGGAGAGGATAGAGTATCGCCCCAAAAATTGGGGGCTAATAGGGGAGAGACCTTACTTCTTAAAGTTTTCCATAGATTTTTTCATATCAATGACATAGCGGAAATTACCTTGACCATTTAGGAGCTTGTCCCAAGTCGCATCAATTTCTTGACCGGTTACTAGCTCAATTTCAGGATAAATGCCATGTTTAACAGAGAAATCCATCATTTCTTGAGTCTCTGCCACACCACCAATCCAAGAGCCATAAACTTTGTGATTACCAGAGAATAACACTAAATCACCAAAGTCTAGGTTTCTTTGTGGGTCTTTTGGTGGAATCCCAACAATCGCCACTTCACCGCCATATTTTAAGAGCTTAGTATAAGCTAATAAATCGTATTGTGTGGGAATGCTAGAAATGATTAAATCAAATTTTTCTTTGCACTCTTGTGTGCTAGTATAGAAATGAGTTGCCCCCATATCCATTGCCATTTGTTTTTTCTTGTCATTTCTTGCAAATACGCTCACTTCTGCACCCATAGCTACTGCATATTTTAAAGCCATATGACCCAAACCACCAAAGCCTGCGATGCCTACTTTAGAACCTTTGGTAACTTTAGAGAATTTCAAAGGTGAATACACAGTGATTCCTGCACAAAGTAGTGGCGCTGCTTTATCTAATGGAGCCTCTTTAGGAATAGAAATTGCAAAGTTTTCGCTCACTACGATGTTATTAGAATACCCACCATAAGTAGGCTCATTATTATGGAAAGTATCTTCCCAGCTATAAGTATAAACGGTTTTGCCGTTTTCACACCATTGCTCTTGGTGGTCATGCTTACAAGTATGGCACTCGCCACATGAATTAACCATGCAGCCCACACCCGCATGGTCTCCTACTTTAAATTTAGTTACTTTAGAGCCAACCGCAGTTACTACACCAGCAATTTCATGTCCTGGAACCATAGGATAAATACCAGGTAGCCAATCACTATGAGCAAAGTGAATATCTGTATGACAAATGCCTGAGAAATGCGTATCAATGACAATATCATATTCACCCATGGCGTGGCGAGAATGCTCCCACTCGTGGAACTTTCCGTCTTTACTATCTACGGCGAAACCTTTAAAAGGCACTCTTTCGTTATTACAATTGCAAGTATTGCACATAAAAACTCCTTAAAACATAAAAATATCATTCAGTCTCTATTGTAGTTTTAACAACAATAAAATGGTAAAAATGGATTTTTGTGTGTTTCTGTAACCGTCAAACAGGTTCAAAAAGAAGAGTGTTTGTGTGTTTCTGTAACCGTCAAAAATTTAGCAAAAACTATTAAAGGCTAAATGTAAGCGAAATGTTAGGGCATTTATGCTTAAAACTACCTTAAGCAACCATCCCACCCACTCATTTAGGACTTTGAATGAAAACGCCTATTTTTAAGACTAGGAATTAAAGTCTAGCCCCCACCCTTTTTTAGACTAAAGCTCTTTTAAAATTTCTGAAGGCGATTTGAATGCCATATTGAAGGCTTTTGCAATGCCTTCTTGAGTGATATAGCCATTATATGCACTCAAGCCCCCAAGTGTGTTGGCCACCATTTTAGTATTGGCTTCTAAAAAGCCCTTTAAGCCATGTTCTAAATAATATAACAAATAAGGCACACTCGCATGGCTATAGGCCATAGAGCTAGTTTTTGCCACAATTCCTGGCATATTTGGCACACCATAATGCAACAAATCTTCTTCTACGAACACCGGATTAGAATGGCTTGTTTGGCGTATGGTTTCTATGCAACCCCCTAAATCGCAAGCTACATCTATCACTACCCCTTGTTTTTGCATGTGTTTTAAATGCTTTCTTAAAATCACTTTAGGGGTTTTGGTCGCAGTGAGTAACACCGCTCCCACTAACCCCACAGCCCCTTCTAAAGCAGAAATGATATTAGCATCATTTACGCTCAAAACTTCTAAATCATATAGGTGGTAGTAAGGGTGGTTTTGTAATTTCGCGTAGTCTAATTCTAGGATAGTTACTTTAGCCCCCATTTGACTCAACACTTTTGCACTCTCCATGCCAACCACTCCGCCCCCAACCACTACGACCTTAGCCCTTTGCGCTCCAGAAAGCCCCCCTAGCATGACCCCCTTACCCAAAAACCCCTTGACATGCTCTAGGGCTAATAAATAGTGTTGGACTAAATGAGCGGCTAATCTTCCAGCGACAACACTCATAGGCACCAAAATAGGGTAGTCATTTTTGGGTCCAGCAATGGTTTCAGTGCAAATGGAAGTGATTTTTTTATCAATAAACATTTCGCACAAGCTCTTTTGATACGCTAAGTCTAGGTAGCTAAATAAAGTGGCTTTTTCTTTCAACAAATCATATTCATGCTCTAAAGGCTCTTTGCATTTAACAACCAAGTCTTGCCCCCACGCAACCTTAGAATCTACGATTTTTGCCCCTACACTTTCATACATAGCGTTACTATAGCCGCTATTTAATCCGGCGTTATTCTCTACTAAAACACCCACACCCTTTTGAGTGAGTAACGCCACATCATCTGGCACCAAAGCCACTCGTGATTCTAAATCCATGCTTTCTTTCACTAAGCCGATGAAACCGATATTCATGATCGTATCCTTTGAATAGTAGTGTTGTCTGTGATTATACTCACTCAAAAAGACTATTTTAGTATTTTTCTGTAAAAAACCTAAATTATCTTACTCTTTTACACAATTAAATTATTTTTGTTTATTATTCATTTGCTTATTAGGGAGTAATTGTTAGTTTGGGTTTAAGATAGAAGCTACTTTGACTGATAAAGGACATCGTAATGAAAGACACTACAAACACGACCTTAAGTAGAGACATTGGCATGCGTCAATTGATGATGATTGCTCTAGGGGGAACTATTGGCACAGGACTTTTTGTAGGCACAGGCGGGAATATCGCCAGTGCAGGCCCCTTGGCTACGCTTTTAGCGTATTTGGTTGGGGGAATTATTGTTTATTCTATCGTTTTATCGTTAGGTGAATTAGCCAGCGTATACCCTACGACAGGAAGTTTTGGGGACTATGCGAGCCGTTTTATTAACCCTAGCACAGGGTATATGGTCTTTTGGATGTATTGGTTGAGTTGGGTTTTAACCGTGGCGGTAGAATACATTGCCATAGGCTTACTTATGCAAAGGTGGTTTCCTAGCGTTCCTGTGTATGTGTGGGTCATTGCATGCATTATGCTTTTGTTTTTATTGAATTTCTTTTCAGTAAAGATTTTTGCCACAGGCGAATTTCTACTTAGCGCAATAAAGGTCTTGGCGGTTTTTGTGTTTATTGTGCTTGGGGGCATTGGAATTATTTATTCGTTTTACTTGCATGGCTTTGAGGGCGTGTTTGCTAATTTTTATTTCAATGGTGAGATTCAAGGGCTAGAAAAAGGCTTTTTTCCTAAAGGCGTGGGGGCGTTTTTTGGGGCGATTTTAGCGGTGATTTTTGCTTACACAGGCACAGAGATTATAGGCGTTGCAGCTGGAGAAACTAAGGACGCTAATAAAGTCATGCCAAAGGCTATAAAAGCGACTTTATGGCGCATTGTTTTTTTCTTTTTGGGGGCGGTGTTTGTGGTATCGGTGTTTTTACCTATGACAGATAGCGGCTTATCGCAAAGCCCCTTTGTAAGCACTTTAGAAAAGATTCCTTTACCCTTTTTGGGCGTGGGCATTCCTTATGCAGCGGATATAATGAATTTTGTCATCGTAACAGCGATTTTATCCACCGCTAATTCTGGGCTATACGCTTCAGGAAGAATGATTTATGGCTTGAGTCAAAAAAAGATGTTTTTTCCCCTTTTTGCAAAGCTCAATGCTTCTGGCACGCCTACTTATGCCTTGTATTTATCCTTGGGGGTTACACTAATTGGTATGCTCACTGAAGCGTTTGCGCCAGAGAAAATCATGGCTAGTTTAATCAATGTGGTGAGCTTTATGGTGATTATTGTATGGATTAGCGTTAGCGTTGCACAATATCGCTTTAGAAAAGAGTATGTGGCTTCTGGCAAGTCTTTAAAAGATTTGCCCTATAAAGCCCCTTTTAACCCTTTAATCCAAATTATTGGCGTGAGTGGGTGCTTAGTAGGGCTTGTTGGGGCGTATATGGATGCGAACGAACGCATTGGGGGGTATCTCACGCTTTTATTTATGGGGCTTTGCTATGTGGCTTATTATGTGAGTAAGGACAAATGGGGCTACCAGCAAGAAAAAGGGCTTTAATAAAAAGGAGTAAAAAATGATTTTAGTTGGATTAGAAGCCGAGTTAGGGGCGTCAAAAAAAGGCACAAATGAGGGGGTTAGGCGTTTAAGAGAAGCTTTAAGCAACACGCATGGCGAGCTTGTTAAGAACATGCATATGATTATTCAAGAGCGTTGTGTTCTTAACAAAGAGTTTAGATACGCTAAGAATTTTGAAGATTACTATGCGTTTTGCAAAGAGATTTTGATTCCGCATATGCAAGAAGTGTTTGAGCGTAAAGAATTTTCTTTAATACTCAGCTCAGAGCATGCGAATATGTTTGGGATTTTTCAAGCTTTTAGGAGCGTTCATAAGGATAAAAAGATAGGGATTTTATATTTAGACGCTCATGCGGACATTCATACGGCTTATGATAGCGATTCAGGGCATATTCATGGCATGCCTTTAGGAATGGTCTTAAATCGTGTACATAGTGGGTTTAATAGCATGAATAAGAGCGAAGAAAAAGCGTGGCAAGAGCTTTGTGCTTTGGGCTTAGAAAAAGGGGGCTTAGAGATTAATCCTAAGAATATTGTGTATTTTGGAGTAAGAAGCACCGAGCAGAGCGAAAGAGATGTGATTGAAGAATTGCAAATTCCTTTGTTTAGCGTGAATGATATAAAAGAGAACATGCAAGAAGTGGTGCAAAAGGCTAAAGAGCTGCTAAAAGAAGTGGATATTATTTATTTGAGTTTAGATGTGGATATTATGGATGGCAAGCTTTTCACATCTACTGGCGTGCGTGAAAATGGTGGGTTAAGTTTTCAAGAATTAAGGCAATTTCTTAGCTTGCTTTTAGAAACTTTTAAGGATAAGTTAGGGGCGCTTGAGGTTACTGAATACAATCCCTTAGTGGGTGCTAAAGATGAAGAAGAACAGGTTTTAGAGATATTGCGACTCGTGATTGATAGTTGCAAGGGCTAAGGATATGTCCTTTAAAAATTCAAGCCAAAAAGTAAAAAAAGAAAAACGATTTTTCAAATCGTTTTCACACCCCTATGGGCCATTAGGTTTTGACATTGATTATAAGATTTAAACCCCCCCCCTTTTTTTCAAACACTCTTAATTTTCTATAGCAAGATTAATAACAATATCAACAATAATAACAAAAACATAAAATCAACTTGAATTTGAAGTGTTATAAAGAGTTCATAGCAAGAATAAAAAGTAGAGATAAAAAACTAAAAACAACGATAACAGAGTTAAAACTAAAAAACAAGAACAAAAAACAAAAACAAGATTAAAAATAATAGCAACAAAACCTAAAAAAATGATTTGTATTAAAAGCGGTTAAAAAAGATGAAAAAAATAAAAAACTAAAGCAAGGAGTTAAACAAGAACAAAGAACTAAAACCTAAACCTAAAAACAACAATAACAGAGCAACAACAAAAATCAACAATAAAGCTTTAATCCCCTATCCAACTCCAAACACTCTTTTAGTGTTAAATAAGTTAGTTCTAAATTGCAAAAATTTAAGAGTATCTAAGTGAAAGCTAAAAAGAACCTTAGAATAAATTGCCCCTTTTTAAAAGGGGTTAAGAGATTTAATATGCAAACACATAGTTCAAATAGACGCTATAGAGCCTTCTGTATTCTAGTTTAGCTCCTAAGAAAGAATAGTAGCTGGTATTGATAGTAGGAATCTTAATGCCTAGTTCAATACCATGTTGGATAGCATGTTCATTCTTTTTAGAATTATCTGCTAAATTCATTCTTAATCCAAAGTTAAATAAGAATTGGAAATTAGATGCACTCACACTTGCTTTATAAGGCGTGTTAGAAGCGTTAAACTCAGGCGTGTTTAAAAGAACAGCCTTATCGCTATTAAGCCATGAAGTTCCTGCTAAAGCAATTCCAGCAAAGCCCCCAAAAGAGAGTCTATTTTTCTTCATTTCTTTATCATTGATAAAGTTATACAAGAAGTCTGAACCCACCCCATAAGTTAAGACATTAGAAGCAGAGTTAAAGAAATCTGATTTAATATAGGTGTGGTTATAATCAAAGAAACCATAATACCTAGCTCCCATTCTCTTTGCTGCTCCAAAGAATTGTTTATAACCTAATTGGACACCTATACCATTCATCACACCGCTATTACCTTGAGATTTGATAACGCCTATATTTCTAAAGGGGTTATTACTCATTGCCGCTAGAGCGTTAGTCAGGTTGGATTGCTGTATGGGGTTAATATGATAATCCACTCTATCAATGGTTGGGGCATTGGGGTTATTTGTAGAATAGACAATGTTTTGTAAAGCGAGCTTGCTATTAGGATTTAAATCCAGTCTAGCCCCTAAAGATTGTGTGCTAGCGAAAGTGTTTTTTAGGGCTGTTTTGTTATTAGCCAGATTGATGACATCATTAGCGAGCTGTAAATTAGAGTTAGCCTGATTGCCATAGTAGTTGATACTTGCTTGTGTAGCCGTAGCAGATTCAGCAGGGTTGGCACAAGCTCTGCTACCTTCTATTTTTTGAGTGCCTTGTTGTCCATTAGCTTGAATACCAGAACATTCTTGAAAATGTTTTTGTGCAGTTTCATTCATTGAATAATAGATGGTAACAACTTGATGGGCTAAATCCATGATTTGTTTTTGATAAGCAGCAGATGCTTTAAAGTTTTGATTAAATGTAGTTGGGTTAGCTTTTTTTCCTGCGTGTTCAGATTGCAAGTTTTTTTGTATAGCGTCAAGGTGATTAGTAGCATTGATGAGTTCTTGGGCAACTTTCAAAGCTTCATTGACTTGCTTAAACGCAGGCAATTGCGTTACTTCGTTATCTTGCCCACCAAGAAACTGGTCGGTTTGTCCTCCAGCCCATGCTTTGGTTTTGGCAAAATCATCCATCATGGTTTGTGCTTTTGTTAAGATTGCTTGGGGGCTATTATCAGAGGTATTGATGCCTGAATTTGCGTTTCCTTTATCCGTGCTGATAGCCGTTAGTTTGGGTAGGGCAGTATTGATTGCTCGGGCTAGGTTGTTGATAGTTGTTTGGCTTGTTTGCCATTCTTGTTGGTTCTGAACATGAGGATTAATACCCATATTACCATTCCCTAGTAAGACTATCCATAGAGACAACGCCATTCTAACAGCTAAGTTTACGCCTTGATAGGCTGGGGAATAAGTCGTTCCTGTAAAATTATTGTTTGAAAAAGCTTGCAAAGAAGTGATGGCGCTTTGAATCTTATTTTGGTCGCTTCCATCAGCTACGGCACGATTAAGTTCTTGCAATTGGAACAAATTGTTTTGTAAATCCTTATAGCTATCATTGAGTTTTTGTAATTCGCCAGTGTTTTTAGCAATCTGAGTGGCTTGACCGATTTGATAGCCTACGCTCACAAAAAAGCCGTTATCCTCAGCGTTAGCTAATGATAAACATGAAATGAGAGAGAGAGAGAGTAAAAAGGTCTTTTTCATTATCTTATCCTTGCTTAATAAAAATCTAAATTTGGTAGTATTTTAGCTTAAAAAAGATGATTGCGGTTTGTTGTGGGGAATTTTGTTTTTTTTTTTTTTGTAGAATGGGGATTTTAGGGGGGTTAGAGGGGATTTTAGTTTTTTGAATATAATTCTTTTTAACATCTTAAATTAAGGAATACACGATGGACAATAAAAAATACACTAAAAAAGAGGCGCTTGAGTATCATATCGGCGGTAAGGTGGCAATGAGTATCACTAAGGCTTGTGAGAGCGCTAAAGACTTGTCTTTAGCCTATAGCCCTGGGGTGGCTGAGCCATGTTTAGAAATCGCTAAAGATGAGATGCTAGCCTACACTTACACGAATAAGGCTAATAGTGTTGCCGTAATTTCTAATGGCACAGCGGTTTTAGGCTTAGGCGATATTGGGGCGAGTGCAGCTAAGCCTGTTATGGAAGGCAAGGGGCTGTTGTTTAAGAAATTCAGTAATATTGATGTGGTGGATTTGGAGCTTGATACTAAAGATAGAGATGAAATTGTAGAGATTTGTAGGGCGTTAGCCCCTAGCTTTGGGGGGATTAATTTAGAAGATATTAAAGCGCCTGATTGCTTCTATATAGAGCAAAAACTCCAAGAAAAGGTTCAAATTCCTGTGATGCATGACGACCAGCATGGCACGGCGGTGATTTCTAGTGCAGCTCTATTGAATGCCTTAGAAATTAATGGTAAAAAAATTGATGAGATTAAGGTCGTGGTGAGTGGGGCAGGAGCAGCAGCAATTGCATGTTCAAGAATGTATAGAAAATTAGGGGTTAAGCATATTGTGTTGTGTGATTCTAAGGGGGTGGTGTATCAAGGGCGCAGTAACTTAAGCAAGGAAAAAAAGGAGTTTGAGGTAGAGACAAAAGATAGGACTTTAAGCGATGCCTTGAAAGGGGCTGATGTGTTTTTGGGACTTTCTTTAGCTGGGCTAGTGAGTAAAGAGATGGTTAAATCTATGGCAAAAGACCCCATTATTTTTGCTTTGGCTAACCCTACGCCAGAGATTTTACCTGAAGAAATCCATGCAGTGAGAGGTGATGCGATTATTGGCACAGGAAGGAGCGATTATCCTAATCAAATTAATAATGTTTTAGGGTTTCCTTATATCTTTAGGGGGGCTTTAGATGTATATGCCACTAAGATTACAGAGAATATGAAACTAGCCGCTGCACACGCTTTGGCTCATTTGGCTAAGCAAGAAGTAAGCCCAAAAGTATTAAAAGCCTATAATCTTAAGACGCTCAGTTTTTCAAAAGATTACATTATTCCTAAGCCTTTTGATGAAAGAGCGTTAGTAGAAGTCGCTAGTGCGGTGGCTAGTGCGGCGATTAAAGATGGCGTAGGGCGTAAAAAAGATTATGATGAGAAAAAATACAAAGAGCATTTAAAAAATTTGTTAAAAGAGCTGTAGAAATTTTTTAGCCTTGTATTAAATAGGCGATGAATTAAAAATAAGCCTTAAATTATCATCATAAAATGTAAAAAAGTGATTATAGGAGTATAGTCTCCTATAATGCTTACAAAAAGAACTTTTTGATAAAAATAAGTTTTTATAGCATTAGAAAATGAGCGACATTGAATGAAAATAAAGCCAATATTTTAGAATTTGCTAATAAAACTCAAAAACCTTAAAAGGGTTTTTGAGTTTTATTTGGCTTGATTTTAAAGATTAGTTAGTTGATGAAAAATGACGCATTACTAAAACTGGCAATTTAGAATGAATCCATTCTTTAAAAGAGCTGTTGTTATAGTATTGATTTTCTAAATCCATAGACCACTGCTTTTTTAGCTTTTCTAATACCATAGAGCTAATATCTATGTTATTTTTGTGGGTGTTTTTTATAGCATCGTTCTTTGCGATTTCTTGTGCGATTTTAAGAATTTCATCTTTTAAATCATCGCTAATAATGTCTTGATTACCATCTCTATGTTGCTCGTTAAAATCTTGGATTAAAGTATCTAAATATTCTTTAGGGTTTAAGGCTCTTTCTTTAATGTTTGCATTTTTGGCTTTCAATCCTTGAGGTTGAGAGCTTAATAAAATGCTTTCTTGTGCCTTTATTTCAGGGTTATAATAATCCACTTCTATACAACTTTTTAAATCTTCATAATCTATAGCTCTTTGGACTTTAAGCTTCTTATCTAGAATCTTTAAAAATTTATACATTTTGTGTTGCTTGATATTCTCAATTCTAATGAGACAATGAAAATAGCTAAAATACTTTATATAGCTTTTAATGCATTGCGTGATTTCATCTTGCTTGCTACTATCTAAGCTTTTATAGCGTTCTATGCAAGGATTTAAAAGCTCATCTACTTTTTTAATATTGCAATTAGGATTTTTAATATATTCTAGCGCTTCATTAACTAATTTTTCATCATATAGGCGGTGTTTTTCTAGCCTTTCTAAACGATTATTTAAAACACTAATATCGCTCTCTTTTTTTAAAAATAGCTCACTTGTATAATAAGGCTCAAACGCTTTTTTAATATCTTCTTTAGTATTAGCAAAATCCAAAATAAAAACTTCATGCTTATTTTTATAGCAACGATTTAAACGAGACAAAGTCTGCACACAATTAACCTTATCAAGCTTTTTATCCACATACATAGTTGTTAGTAATGGTTCATCAAAACCGGTTTGAAATTTATTAGCCACCACTAAAATTCTATAAGGCTCTTTTTTAAACTTCTTAGCAATCTCTTCACTTTTAAAGCCATTCAAACTATTTTCACTCTCATAATTATTTTCTTCATTTTCATAACTCCCACTAAAGGCTACAAGTGCTTTATAAGGGCTATTTTTGAGTAAATCTTTAATCCTTTTGTATAATTTAATCGCCCTATCTATACTCTCAGTTACTACCATAGCTCTTGCTTGAGAGTTTAGCCCCTTAGACCTTTTCTTAAGAAAATCTTCTACAATGATTTTAGACTTTCTTTCAATCGCTTCTTTACTTCCTTCTACAATGCGTCTCATTTGAGCTTTAGCTCTAGTGGGGTTAAACTTAGGGTTATCTTCTATTGTCTTAGACACTTCATAATAGGTTTTAATCTCTGTATAATTTTGCAACACATCTAAAATAAAGCCCTCTTCTATGGCTTGAGACATAGAATAACTATCAAAAGGGGCTAATTTATTTTCATCATTTCTTGTGCCAAACATTTCTATAGTCGTTTCTTTAGGGGTCGCACTAAAGGCTATATAAGAGACTTGTTTTAAATGGCTAAAATTATTGATAACATCTTGCAAGTTTTGGTTATGCTCCCCACTTTGTGAGCTATGCGCCTCATCAATCAAAACACAAAAGCTTTTAGAATATAATTTCTCCTCTAATCCTACAAAAGAGAATTTTTGCAAAGTGGTTGCAATAATTTGAGTGTTTTTTAAAAGACATTCTTTTAATTCTTTCGCATTATTAACATGCTCATAAAGATGCAAACTATTGCTATAGTGTCTCACATTCTCTTTAAGCTGTGCGTCTAAAATCTTTCTATCTGTAACAATAAGCACACAATCCACGATTTTTATCAGCTTAAAAGCTAGCCAAGTGATAGAATGCGATTTGCCACTGCCTGCACTATGTTGGATTAAATAGTTTTTCCCTAAGCCTTGCTTGATTTTTTCAACTAATTTTTCAACCACCCTTAATTGATGCAATCTAGGGAATACCAAACGCTTATTTTTATCATAATGCAAGTAATTTTCTAATAGATTGCTGATATTTTCACGCTTTAAAGTTTTTTCATAAAAAAAGGCACTCGTTTTTTCATTCTTATCATTAAAGGGTAAAAAGACAGAATTTTCTCTCTCTAAAAAAGTGCAAAAATAAATTTTGTCATTATCTAAGGCAAAATGCACACCACATTGTGCAAGTAAAGGGGTTTTAGGGTCTCTTTGTTGGTATTGTTTTTTAGCGTCAAATACATTTTGGCCTGTGTAGTGGTTTTTCACTTCTATACTAAAAAGGGGTATGCCATTAACACATAGCATTAAATCTATGCTTTCATCTCTGTCATTTAATACGACTTGATTACACACCCTAAAAATATTTTTAGGCATATTTTCAATGCCTAGTTTAAACAAAATGATTTTGCTAAAAGCCTTTGGGTGTTCTAGACCCTTTTTAAGACAATTAATGACACCATTTTTTTTGATTTCTTGCTGTAAAGTTTCTAAGAAGTTTTTAATTTTATTAGGGTTATCTAGTTCTAGCTCTTCATAGCTTTCTGTTTGCGTATTTTTAAGAAAGGTTAATAAATCTTCTTGTATTAAGCCTAAGTCTTTAAAAGGCTTGATTTTTGCATCATAACAATAGCCATTTTCTTTAAGGCTTTCTATCACACTTTTTTCTAAATCTTTCTCTTTAAGTCCCATATAAATGCCTTTAATAGAATGTCTTATTATAGAATAAAATAAAGCTTTTTACCATGTTGTTTTAAAATAAAATAGCTGATTTTATTTGATTTCCTTCTTCCCCAAAACACAATCGCTAATCAAAGCTTTTTTGAAAGCTTTAAGGGTGTTTTCTAGTTGGCTTAAGGTATTAGAAAGGGTGTCAATTTTTGAAACTTCTTTATCTAAATATTCTGCGATTTTTTCTTGCTCTTTTAAGGGGGGTAGGGGTAAAACAAAATTTTTTAAATTACTCATAATTAAATTGGTAATCGTATTACTAAATGAATTATTAAAGCATTGTTCTTTAATAACTTGAGATTGTAAAACATAATATAAGAAATAAGGGGCAATTAAAGATAAGTTAGGCTTTATAGCATAGATAGCCTCGTTGATACACCAATTTTTTGGTTCTTTGTCAATCACAGCTACTTCGCCTATTGTTCCTTTACCCGAAAATAAAATATCATTTACTTCTAGCTTGGCTCTCTTGTTGCAGAGCTTCAAGGCTTCATTATTGATTTTACAAGTTGTTTCATTTGGAGTGATTTTTCCATTTTTTAATTCATGGATAGTGATAAAAAAGTTTGTTGCATCGGGTGTATCAAAAGTAAAATAATTTCTTGGGTTTAAACCTGTCGTTAAAGATAAAATAACATGTTTTAATTTCTTTACCCCCCAATGTTTAGGGATTTCTTTTAGATAGTCTATGGGGGTGTTTTGATAGGTTGTGTGTTTGTCTAAGCCTTTAGTTACACATTCTGTAATGAGAGCGTTTTTAAGGCTTTTAAGCTTTTCTTTTAGGGTTTTGGTGGTTTGTAAGCTTTTGTCAATACCAGATACTTTTTTATCTAAATACTCTGCGATTTTTTCTTGCTCTTTTAAGGGGGGTAGGGGGATTTTAAGGGATTTTATGGTTTCCATGTTTAAATTGTTGATAGTTGTTGATGAAGTGCTTAAGTCTAAAAATTCTCTAAAATTTGAACTCTTTAAGTAATAGAAAATGTATTTAGAACTTATGTTTTTATTATGAATGCGTAATACACTCATAAAAGCCCCAAAATAATAATTTAAATCTTTTTCAATGTAGGCAACTTTTCCAAGATTTTCCATACTGCCACTTGCTACACACATGAAAATATCATCTTTTTTTAGCTTTTGGGTTTCCTTAACCTTTGATTGAAAGGAGATGGTTTTAATGTTGTCAAAATTCAAACCCCCATTAAGTGAAATATTATTAGCCCTTAAAATTCTATGTCCATTATCCCCATTTATTTCATCTAAGCTACTATATGTTACACCACGAACATACTCAATATTCAATAACCTACTAACCCCCCAATGTTTAGGCAATTCCCCTAGATAATCATTAAGCGTATTTTTTAAATTTTTTAAAGGTTTTGGCATTAACTAGCCCCCTCTAAAATTTCTTTTAATTGCAACGCAATTTCTTGTTCTAAATCTTTAAGTTGTAAGGCTAGAGTTTCTAGGCTTTCTGTGTTTTCTTGCGTGTAAAAGATTTTATTAAAATTGATTTCATAACCTAATTTAAGGCTGTCTTTTAGCGTGCTATCATAATAAGCATCGCTATTATAGGGCAGAATTTCTGCGTTAAGATAGCTTTTTATTAAAGTTTCTAAAATGCGAATATGCTCTTTATCTTTTAGGTTTAAGGGGGTAGGAATGTTTAAGCTTTTATCATAGTTTAGGGGGATTTTTTCGCTTTCTTTTAAATTAGGGTCGGCTATTTTGTTGTTTTTATCATCTAGCACAATTTGAGCGTTTTCATCAATTTTAAATAAAATGGCGCTTAAATCTTTGTGTTTTTCTAAGGTTTTTACATTTTGCTTTAATTTATGGGCTTTAGCGAGTTTGTTAAACTCTAATTTAAAGGCGTTAAAATCCTTATAGGGGGTATCTGTAAGAAAAGTTTCTAAGATTTTTGTTAAGGGGGTTAGCTCATTTAAAGCTTTTAAGGGCTTGTTATTTAAGGCGTCTTTAAATTGTGTAAATGTTTGGTTATTAAGATGCACGCTTAATCTTAAGGGGCGATTGATAGTTACTTTGAGATAGCCAAAATCTGTGTTATCAAAAATTTTAGAATTTTCTTGCTCTAAAAAATCATTGTAGAGTTTTAAAATCTCTTGTTGGTTAGCGTGGCTAAATTCGGCGTTTTTGGTGCCTAGATTTTTATTGCGTTTGGAATAAATTTCTCTAGCGTCAATGAGCTGGATTTTATGCTTTCTTTTGTCTTCTTTATGGTTAGTGAGTATCCATAGATAGGTGTTAATGCCGGTGTTATAAAACATGTTTTTAGGTAGAGCGATGATAGTTTCTAAAAAATCTTGTTCTATTAAATAGCGTCTTGTGTTGCTCTCGCCACTAAGAGCATCGCCACTAAAAAGCACCGAGCCATTATGCACTTCTACAATACGGCTGGTATTGTTGTTGTCAAACATTTTAGAGATATTATTGAGTAAGAATAAAAATTGCGAATCGCTTTTGCTAGGTAGAAGTGAGACTTCTTCTTCATCTAAAATTTTTTTAAAACGAAAATCAGTTTCAAAATTGTAATGCTTGGCATCTTCGGCAAAGCTTACGCCAAAGGGGGGATTAGAAAGCATAAAATCAAATGTAGAGTGGGGGAATTTATCATCAATGAGTGTGTTTGCATGCTCTATTTTACCCTTAAAATCGCTTAAGAGTAAGTCAGTTTGTGCGATAGCACAAGTAGAGCTTTCTACTTCTTGTCCATAAAGCTCTAAATACCCTGCTAAGTCTGTAATATTTTTAGCTTGAGCGATTTCTAAAAGCTTGTTAGCCCCAATGGTTGCCATTCCTAAAGTTCCACAAGCCCCATCATAAATGCTGTATTTACGATTTTCAAAGTTATCTAACAAAGGATTGATAGCAATTTGAGCCATAAGCTCTATAGCGTCTCTTAGGGTGTAGTGCTGACCGCTTTCTGCATTTTCTTCTTCGTTAAATCTTCTTAAAAGTTCTTCAAAAATCGTACCCATGCAATGGTTGTCTAAGTTTTGTATGCTCAAATCAATGTCATTGATAAAAAAACTTATCACGCCCCCTAAATTGTTGTTTTTATCTAAAGTTTCAATAGAGCCTTTCCATTTTCTTTTAGTGCCATCAAAATTATCTAAAATATTTTGCACATTGAGAGAAAAGCCCTCTAAATAGGTTTTAAATGTATCTTTAATGGTTTCGTTCTTCTCTTTAGCAATATCTTTTAAAACTAAGCCAGAGAGATTGTAGAAAGTAGTCTGTTTATCTAGTAGTCGCCTATGGATTTCATCATTATTTAATTGTTGGTCTTTGTAATTTGAGATAGTTTGTTCGGTTTTACAATTTTTGCAAGTTCCTTGATTAAAACAAGCGCATTTCAAGGCGCTATCTAACCTAGCAATTAAAGTCATAGGTAAAATCACATCTCTATAATCTGTTTTTTGAAACCCCCTAGAATATAAAAACTTATCGGCTACTTGCCAAATGAAATTGGTAACTTCTGAAATTTTTGCGTTGATACTAGCACTCATTTGATGTTTCCTTTTAAGGTATTGTTTAAAGTAGTGTGTATAGCCTATGTTACATTTATTTTCACATAAACTCTTGGAGCTTGTTAGCTTGTGCCATCCATTTTTCTAAGCTTTCATCATCGTTGTTTTTAATCCAAGTCTTAACTTGAGTTATCTCTGTTTCGCATTTTTCAATGGCTTCTAAGATATTGTCTCTGTTTTGCTTGAAAATATCTTTCCACATTAAGGGCGAACTTTTAGAGATTCTGCTCATATCTCTAAAGCCCCCACCTGCTAAAGAAAGAATGGTCTCTGGGTTTTTTTGTTTTAACACACTATTAGCTAAGGCATAGCTTAAGACATGGGGTAAATGGCTGATGTAAGCGGTGTGAGCGTCATGCTCGCTAGACTTCATTTTAACTAAGCGAGCTTTTATGCCTAAAAAAATTTCTTTAGCGAGTTTAACTTGATGAGCTCCTGAATCTTCTAAATCACATAAAATGACAAGGGCGTTTTCATACAGCCCTTTGACGCTTGCTTTAGGGCCATAAAATTCTGTCCCACACATGGGGTGTGCGGCGATGAAATTCTTACGAATAATCTGTGGAACGCTTTTAACGATGTTATGCTTAGCTCCGCCCAAATCAATAATAGTCGCTTCTTCTTTAATAGAAGTCATTTTTTGCAAGCAAAGAATAATGCCCTCAACCGGAATGGCTAAAAAAATCACATCGCATTCTAGGATTTTTTCAAATTCTACGCACTCATCTACAAGCCCTAAAGTCAAGGCTTGCTGGGCGTGCAAAGCATTAGAATCATAGCCTAAAATATTTCTAAAATAGCCTAATTCTTGTAAATCTAAGCCTAAGCTTCCACCCATAAGTCCTAAGCCAATAATTCCTGCTTGCATTCTCTTTTCTTTAAAGTAAGGTTTTTTCTAACACTTCTATGACATTTTTAACAGCGATAATTTCTAGGTTATTACGCACTTCAGTGGGGATTTCATCTAAATCTCTCTCGTAATTTTTGACAGGAATTAGAGCGGTTTTAATGCCGGCTTTAAAAGCGGCAATCAACTTTTCTTTCAGCCCCCCTATAGGTAAGACTTCCCCGCTTAGTGTCAATTCGCCTGTCATAGCGATATCACTTCTTGCTTTTCTATCGCATAAAATGCTCGCAATGACACTTGCCATAGCAATTCCAGCACTTGGGCCATCTTTAGGTGTAGCCCCTTCAGGCACATGCACATGCAAATCATAAGCGTTATAAACTTTAAGCGATTTTTTCTTTTTCTTGCCTTTCTCATCTTTAAAGGTCTCGCTAGCAATTTTAGGGGCTTTTAACTTCTCTTCATCAAGCAAGACCTTGATAACAGAAAAGGCAATAAGAGCGGATTCTTTCATCACATCGCCTAAACTTCCGGTAAGCTTTAATTCGCCCTTACCCCTAATTTTAATCGCTTCAATTTTAAGCACATCACCACCCACTGGAGTCCATGCTAAGCCATTGATAACGCCGATTTTATTTTCTTCATCTATGGGGTCAATTTCAAACACCATGCGTTCTAAATAGTCTTTAATGTTTTTAGGCGTGATAGAGACACAAAAAGGTGAAAGCTTTTTGTCAGAATTTGTTTTGTCTGTGTTTTTCTCATTTTTATCTAACGCATCTTTTTTGGGGCGCCCTTTAGATTTTTTAGAAATTTTAGGCTCATTTTCGCTATCTTCTAGGTATTTTAGAGCGACTTTACGCATAAGTGTAGCGATTTGTCTGCGTAAATCTCTAACGCCTGCTTCTCTAGTGTATTTTTCAATAATGAGCTTCAAACATTCATCGCTAATATTTACTTCGCTGGGCTTTAGGGCGTGCTTTTCTAATTCTTGGGGAATGAGATAGTTTTTAGCGATTTCTTCTTTTTCATTAGGGGTGTAGCTTGATACGCTGATAAATTCCATTCTATCTCTCAAAGGAGCTGGAATATTATAAATATCATTAGCTGTGGCGATAAAAATCACTTGCGATAAATCAATGCTAAAATTCGCATAATTATCCCTAAAAGCGACATTTTGTTCAGGGTCTAAAATCTCTAATAAAGCACTCGCTGGATCGCCCCTAACACTTCTATCCACTTTGTCAATTTCATCTAAAACGATAACCGGATTCATCTTTTTAGCCTCAATGAGTCCTTGCACAATGCGCCCAGGCATTGAGCCTAAGTAGGTGCGTCTATGTCCCCTTAATTCATTCACATCTTCTAAGCCCCCTAAGGCGATTCTTACTAGTGGGCGTTCTATGGCTTTAGCAATAGAATTAGCTAAGCTTGTTTTACCCACGCCCGGAGGCCCGTAAAAACATAGAATCGTGCCTTTGGCTTTGTCTTTTTTCTCTTCCTTGTTTTTATCTTGATTTTGACGCATTTCTAAAAGTTGCATGGTGGCAAAGTATTCTACAATACGCTCTTTGGGTCTTTTTAATGAATAGTGGTCGCTGTCTAATTGCTCTTTAACATGTTTGATATTGAGAGCCTTTTTTTCATATTGACCAAAAGGCACATCTAACATAGTCTCTATATAGTTTTGTAAGGTCGCGCTATCAGAGCTATCTACATGGGTTCTACTCAATCTATCAATTTGTTTTTTGATTTCTTTAAAAGCTTCTTCTTTTAAGAAAGGCTTAATGCTTTCTAGCTTTTGATAATATTGGTTTAAATCTTCATCTCGTTGTTTGTCTGTGCCAAGCTCTTTTTGGATTTGTTTGAGTTGCTCTTTGAGAAAATACTCCTTATTGACTTGCTCCATTTTCTTATGGACTTTGTTTTTAATCTCTTTTTGGAGCTTTTGGGTCTTGGTCTCTTCTATGATAATATCAATTAAATCTAATAAGCGTTGCTCGGTGTTATTGCTGGCAAAAAGATGGTAGGCTTGCTCTTTTTTGAGATGCAATGCCGCTGCCACTAAATCAGCGATACGATTGGGGTCGTCATTATCTTCTAAGGCTTTAATCAAATCAGGGGGAAAGAATGAGCTAACATTGGCTAGAGTGGTAACTTTTTCTTTCAAAACTTCTACGATAGCTTGGATATTTTCTGTGTTGTATTCTAAATACTCAATGGGGCTTATTTGAGCTTCTAAAAACCCTTCAGCATGCTCTCTGGCTATGCTTACAATACGACCTTTAGCGATACCATTAAGGAGCAATTTCACACGCCCATTAGGCATATTCGTTTTACGCATAATGCTTGCAATCACTCCCACATCATAATAAGGGGCTTCATTGGTAGATACTTTTTCTTTTTGGCATGCAACAAAGACTAATGAATTATTGTCCTTAGCATGCGTTGCTGCCCTGATGCTCGCATCATTTTGTAAAAAAATGGGGGCTATCATAAAGGGGTATAAAAAAGTGTCTTCTTCCACCACTAGGGGCAGAATTTTAGGAAAATCTTCAGTCATATTCATCTCTTTATCGTTGTTTTAAAATTCCAAAATGCTCTAATCCTACCAGTCAAAAATAAATACATACCAAGGCATGTGTGATGGCTTAGGTTTAGTTTCTTTTTCTAAAGTCTCATCTACCCTTTCTAAATAGCGTTTTACGCCTTCAGGTTTATGGCGTTTTTTATAGACATTTGCAATGGCACGATTGAGTTCATTCTGCCCCAAAATAAATTTGATTTGCATGTATTCTACATAGGGGCGGTAGCGGCTGTTAGGGTATTTTTCTATGAAATCGCCCAAACTTCCGATAGCATTAGAGATAAATTCTTGGTCTTTGGAGTGGTTTTTGAAAGCGTAATAATGCGACTGGAGTTTTAAGAAAGTCAAATAATCCACATTTTTTTCAGTTCCAAAGCGTTTGATGTATTCATCAAAATAAAAAGACGCCAAGACATATTCTTTCTTTTTCATGTGGGCTTGCCCTAAGGCTAACATCGCTTCTGGAACAAGGGGGGAGTTAATATGCTCACTCTGCAAGGACGAATAGTAATTATCAGCTGTCTCTAAATTAGCAAAAAGGATTTCTCGTAAAATTCCCTGATACCAAAATATGGCGGGTTTGTTGTATTCATTCTTTTTTTTCTTGCTGCCAGCACAGCCACTACCTATAATTATGGCTACTATGACGATAAAAAGAAGTTGTTTAAAGGTTTTCATGCCACCTATCTTGTAAGATTTTAATTTTTTAGGATTATATCTAAAACTAGCAAAAATTGATTTTACAAAAGGTTTTTGATATAATGGCGGTTTGATTTCAATAAAATAATTAGCACTTTTTCTTAAAGGGTGGCGTTCGAGCTGTTGAGTGTTTTTAAGAAAAATCGTGTCTTTAAGGGAAATGTAATCGCCTATGCTTTTTGATGTAAAAGTGCCTATTTTGGGGTTTGAGACCATTCATAAAATGGAATTACAAAAGATTGATGAAATCTTTTTGCGTTTGAGTAATGCAGAAGATAACGCCCCTGTATCTTTTACGCTTGTAAATCCTTTCGCCCTAAGAAAATATGAGTTTGAAGTGCCTACTCCTTTAAAAATCCTTTTGGAGCTAGAAGAGGCAAAGAATGTGCTAATTGCTAATATTATGGTGGTTCAAATGCCCATTGAGCTTTCTACGGTGAATTACCTAGCCCCTTTGGTGTTCAATTTTGACAAGCAGCTTATGGGGCAAGTGGTGCTAGATTCTAACAAATACCCCCATTATCACTTGAGAGAGAATATTTTAAGCCATCACAATGAAGTGGACGCTAGTGGCAACGCTTGAGCTAATTTAAGCCTTTTTTAAGATTTGACTTTGAAGTCCGTATGGCAGTGGCAGTTTTATATGATATAATGCCGGTTCATTTTAACAACCTAAATATATATAATGTATTGAATGTTCGTAATGAATGGAACGCACTCATAAAAATTTGAAGCTAAGGAGTTTACTTTGACTATGGAGCAAAACAATCACAATTTGGATTCTCATTTTTCTATTGAGCATATTTTACAGATTTTACCGCATCGCTACCCTATGCTATTAATAGATAGAGTAGTGGATTTACAGCCATATAAAAATATCGTTGCTTATAAGAATATTTCGTTTAATGAAGATGTGTTTAACGGACATTTTCCTAACAAGCCTATTTTTCCAGGCGTTTTAATCGTAGAAGGCATGGCACAAAGTGGGGGATTTTTAGCCTTCACAAGTTTGTGGGGGTTTGACCCTGAAATGGCAAAAACAAAGATTGTGTATTTTATGACTATTGATAAAGTCAAATTCCGCATTCCTGTAGTGCCAGGTGATAGATTAGAATACCATTTAGAAGTGTTGAAACACAAGGGCATGATTTGGCAAGTGGGTGGCACGGCTCAAGTAGATGGCAAGGTGGTGGCTGAAGCAGAGTTAAAAGCCATGATTGCTGAGAGAAATTAAACAATGAATAAGATTGCAAAAACAGCAATTGTTTCTTCTGGGGCTGAAATTGGCGAGGGCGTAGAAATTGGAGAGTTTTGTGTTATCGGTAGTCATGTCAAGTTGCATGATGGCGTAAAACTTCATAATAATGTAACTTTACAAGGGCATACTTTCATCGGTAAAAATACAGAGATTTTTCCTTTTGCAGTGCTTGGCACTCAGCCTCAAGACTTGAAATACCATGGTGAATACAGCGAGCTTATCATTGGCGAAGACAATTTAATCCGTGAATTTTGTATGATAAATCCCGGCACTGAAGGGGGTATTTCTAAAACCGTTATTGGCGATAAAAACTTGCTTATGGCCTATGTGCATGTAGCCCATGATTGTGTGATAAAAAGCCATTGTATTTTGGCTAATGGCGTAACTTTAGCAGGGCATGTTGAAGTGGGCGATTATGTCAATATCGGTGGGCTTACAGCTATCCATCAATTCACTCGTATTGCTAAAGGCTCTATGATAGCGGGCAAGAGTGCTTTAGGTAAAGATGTGCCACCTTATTGCATGGTAGAGGGTAATCGTGCTTTTATTAAGGGCTTGAACCGCCACAGAATGCGTCAATTGTTAGAGAGTAAGGACATTGATTTTATCAATGCACTTTACAAGAGGTTATTACGCCCTGTTCCTTCCATACGAGAAAGTGCTAAATTAGAGTTAGAAGAGCATCCAAATAACCCTATCGTAAAAGAAATTTGCTCTTTTATTTTAGAAAGCAAAAGGGGCGTGGCGTATAAGCCTAGCGAATACGCACCAAATAGCGAAGAAAAACAAGAGGATTGAAATGAACGAAACGCTTTATTGTAGCTTTTGTAAAAAACCTGAATCAAGCGATTCAAAAAGGCGTAGGATTATCTTTGCGAGCAATCTCAATAAAGATGTGTGCGTGTGTGAATATTGTATAGATGTGATGTATGAAGAGCTGCACAAATACGATACTTCATTAACGCTCAAAAAGGATAAGAAAAAAATAGAAGCGAGCGAAGAAGAGCCTTTTTTCTCTCATATTCCAGCTCCTAAAGAGCTTAAGGCGGTTTTGGATAACTATGTGATAGGACAAGAGCAAGCTAAAAAGGTCTTTTCTGTAGCGGTGTATAACCATTATAAACGCTTGTCTTTTAAAGAAAGGCTACAAAAACAGGCTAGCGATTTAGAGCTGGAGCATTTAGAAGAAGTGGAGTTGAGTAAGTCTAATATCTTATTGATTGGACCTACAGGCTCAGGCAAGACTTTAATGGCACAGACTTTGGCGAAGCATTTGGATATTCCTATAGCTATTAGTGATGCGACCAGTCTCACTGAAGCGGGTTATGTGGGCGAAGATGTGGAAAATATCCTTACAAGATTGCTGCAAGCGAGCGATTGGAACATTCAAAAAGCCCAAAAAGGCATTGTTTTTATTGATGAAATTGACAAGATTAGCCGTCTATCAGAAAACCGCTCCATTACAAGAGATGTTTCTGGCGAAGGCGTCCAGCAAGCGTTGTTAAAAATCATTGAAGGCTCTGTGGTGAATATCCCCCCCAAAGGCGGTAGGAAACACCCTGAAGGCAATTTCATTCAAATTGACACAAGCGATATTTTATTCATTTGTGCAGGGGCGTTTGATGGACTAGCTGAAATCATTAAAAAACGCACCACCCAAAATGTGTTAGGTTTCACTCAAGAAAAAATGAGTAAAAAAGAGCAAGAAGAAATCTTGCATTTAGCACAAACCCATGACTTGGTCAATTATGGGCTTATTCCTGAACTCATCGGTCGTTTGCATGTTTTAAGCACTTTAGATAGCATTAGTTTAGAAGCTATGGTTGAGATTTTACAAAAGCCTAAAAACGCTTTGATTAAGCAATACCAGCAACTTTTTAAAATGGATGAAGTGGATTTGGTTTTTGAAAGAGAGGCCATTCAAGAAATCGCTAAACTAGCTTTAGAGCGTAAAACCGGGGCTAGGGGTTTGAGAGCGATTATTGAAGATTTTTGTTTGGATATTATGTTTGATTTACCCAAGCTTAAGGGAACTGAAGTGCGTATCACTAAAGATTGTGTTTCAAAACAGGCTGAGCCTGTTATTATCACTAAAACACATTCTAAGATTCTTCCATAAAGAATGCGTGAGAGAAAATTTATAGTTAAGGGATAAAGGGCATGATTTTTAGCAAGTTAATCGGTCTGTTTTCGCATGACATAGCCATAGATTTAGGCACGGCTAATACGATTGTGTTAGTCAAAGGGCAGGGCATTATTATTAATGAGCCTTCTATTGTAGCGGTGCGTATGGGGATATTTGACTCTAAAGCTTATGATGTTCTAGCGGTAGGAAGCGATGCTAAAGAGATGTTGGGTAAAACCCCTAATGGCATCAGAGCGATTCGCCCTATGAAAGATGGCGTGATTGCAGATTATGATATTACTGCAAAAATGATTCGTTACTTTATTGAAAAGGCACACAAACGCAAATCTTGGATTCGCCCACGCATTATGGTATGCGTGCCTTATGGCTTGACAAGCGTAGAAAGGAATGCGGTTAAAGAGAGTGCTTTAAGTGCTGGGGCAAGAGAAGTCTTTTTGATTGAAGAGCCTATGGCTGCTGCTATTGGAGCGGGTTTGCCGGTTAAAGAACCACAAGGAAGTCTCATTGTAGATATAGGTGGAGGCACAACTGAAATTGGCGTGATTAGTTTGGGTGGGTTAGTGCTATCTAAAAGTATTAGAGTCGCTGGGGATAAGCTAGACCAAAGCATTGTGGATTATATCCGCAAAAAATTCAATTTGCTTATAGGTGAACGCACCGGCGAAGAGATTAAGATTGAAATCGGTTGTGCGGTTAAGCTAGAGCCAGTGCTCACTATGGAAGTTTCTGGAAGAGACCAAGTGAGCGGGCTATTACACACCATTGAATTGACTTCTGATGATGTTTTTGAGGCCATTAAAGACCAAATCAGAGAAATCTCTAGCGCCTTAAGAAGTGTGCTTGAAGAGGTTAAACCGGATTTAGCCAGAGATATTGTGCAAAACGGAGTGGTGCTAACAGGCGGTGGGGCTTTGATTAAGGGCTTAGACAAGTATTTAAGCGATATGGTCAAGCTTCCTGTATATGTGGGCGAAGAACCCTTATTGGCGGTGGCTAAAGGCACAGGAAAAGCCATAGAAGATTTGGATTTACTCAGTCGTGTAGGTTTTAGCGAATAGCTTCAATGCGGTTTTATTCTAAGTTCCTTTGGCTTTTAGGAATTTTTATCGCACTTTATTTTTTAGACATTAAGGGTAGCTCTCTTTATATGAGCGACACCATTAAAAGGGTCGTAGTAGGGGCTAAAAACAGCCTGTTTGACACTATCCAAGCTTATTTTTTCCAAGCTCAAAACATTAGGGATTTTCAAAAAGAACGCCTGGTTTTAGAAGCTTTGAAGCTAGAAAACGCTGATTTAAAAGAGCGTTTGAGGGCGGTGTATACTTTGGATAACAAAGAGCCAACCATCATCTATACCCTCTCGTTTATGACATCATTTGCTTCATTAGAAAACACGCATAGCATTTATCTCAATCCTATTATGAACTTAGAAGAAAATAAGATTTATGGTCTTGTATCTAATAACAAAGCCATAGGGATTGCTATGCTAGAAAAAGGGCGTTTGAAAGGGTATTTGAACGCCCATAAACAATGTGCATATAGCGTGATGATAGGCGAACATAAAGTGCTAGGTTTTACAAGGGCTAATTTCAAGCAAGAATTAGTCGTGGAGTTTATCGCCCCAAGTGCGGAGATTAAAATAGGCGATAAAGTGATGACAAGCGGATTAGATGGGATTTTTGGAGCAGGAGTGTTTGTGGGCGAAGTCGCTAGGATTGAAGAACATTATAGCTATAAGAGTGCTATCTTAAAAAACGCTTTTATTAGCAGTGCTGAACTTTTAAGGCATGTGTTTTTAAGCGATGTAAAGAACTAGCATGACCTATACCTTACTAGAATTTTCACATTCAAACCCCAAAAGCAAGGAAGAGCTAAAAACCTTTGAGGGGCATTTAAATACTTTTCTAGAAACAGATAAAGAAGAGAGCGAGGAACACCAAAAGAACGATTTCAATGATTTTCTAAAAAACGCCTTTAATTACAAAGTAAACACCAAAAATAATACAGATAGTGCTATCTATAATGATGATAAAAAAGTAGAAGTCATTATTGAGTTTAAAAAGCCTAGCAATAAAAATGAGTTTGTTAAGAATGGTGATTTGAATTGCAAGGCGTTACATCAAAGTATTTTATACTATCTCAAAGAAAGAAAAGAGTGTAATAACAACATTAAGCATATCATTCTAGCTACTATCAATGAGCTTTATATCATTGATGCGAACGAATTTGAGATTTTTAACAAAGACAAAGAAGTTCAAAAAGCCTTTAAAAATTGTGATGATAAAAAGGGTAATGACACTAGCACCAAAGAATTTTATCAACTTTGTAAAAAGCGTTTAGAAGAGCTAGACTTTGCTTTAAAGTATTACTATATCAACTTAGCCAAAGACAAACTTACCACCATTTATCAAGCCCTAGCTCCTAGTTTCTTACTCAAAGAAAGAAAGCAAATAGATAGCAATATTCTAAACAAGAGCTTTTATGCTGAATTGCTCTATATTTTAGGGTTAAAAGAAGTGATTGAACAAGGAAAAATCTTAATCAAAATAAGTAATACCCCTAACTCTCTAAGCCATGCTTTAAAAGAGCAATACAATCATTTAGATGACGAAAAAGTCATGCAATTACTCATTTGCTGGAATAACCGCATTTTGTTTTTACGCCTTTTAGAAAGCCTTTTAATCTCTTTTAAACATTTTGAAAAACCTTTTTTAAGCATAGAGAATTTTAAAGATTTTAACGCCCTAAACACACTCTTTTTTGAAGTGTTAGCCAAGAAAGAAAATGAAAGAAACCTAGCATTTGAATACAAAAGAAGTGTTTTAGAAAAAATCCCTTATTTAAACTCCAGCTTGTTTGATAAGATAAAGCTTGAAGAAGAGGGAAAACTCATTAGGCTTTTAGCTAACAAGCCCTTAGAACTTCATTCTAAATCCATTCTTAAAAAAGAATTAAAAGATACTACCACATTAAACTTATTAGAATATTTATTCAACTTCCTTAATGCCTATGATTTTACCACCACCCCTAAAGACATAAGAGACAACACTAAAATCAATTATGATTTGCTGATTAACCCTAGCGTCTTAGGGCTAGTCTTTGAAAAGCTTAATGGTTATAAAGAGGGGAGTTTTTATACTCCAAGCTTGATTACAAATTTTATGTGCGAAGAGAGTATCACACAAATTGTCTTGGATAAATTCAATAACAAGTATCAAATAGAATGCCAAAAACTAAGTGATTTAAGAACTTTTATAGATAAAAATTATAATGAGACTAAACACCAAGAATACCTAAACACGCTTTTAGAACTTAAGATTTGCGACCCTTCTGTAGGGAGTGGGCATTTTCTCGTCTCAGCACTCAATGAACTCATCAAAATGGCGTTTGAATTAGGGCTTATTAAATCGCTATACAGACACAAACTAGAATTAATTAATGATGAAATTGTGATTTTAGTTGATGATAAGGTTTTTTCTTACAGCACACCAAGCCATAAAGACGACCCTTACCATGAAATTCAAAAAGAACTTTTTGAGCTTAAAAAATCTTTGATAGAAAATTGCCTTTTTGGAGTAGACATTAACCCTAATTCTTGTGAAATCACTAAATTACGCCTATGGATTGAACTCTTAAAAACCAGCTACTACATTTTTGAAAATGGCACTAATACCAAACGCCTACAAACCTTGCCTAATATTGATATTAACATTAAAGGTGGTAATTCGCTTATTTCTAGGTTTAGATTTGATAGAGAAATTACCAATCAAAATATTAAGTATAAAATCAATGAGTATAAAAAGCTAGTAAATGACTATAAAACCGCTCAATTTTTAAACAAGACCAAGAGAGATTTGGATAATGAAATAAAAGAAATCAAGAACTTTTTTAAAAACGACCTAATGAAATCCTTAGAGAGCTATAAAGTTTTTATAAAGGTTTTAAGAGAGCATTTAAAGCTTTATGGTAGGCGTATCTTAGAAGAGAGTAACCATAACACTATAGAACTAGAAGCCATAGTGTTAGAAAAGAAAATGGCGAGTGAAAATCTTTTTAACGACTATGTGCCTTACCCCAAGCTAGATAGTTGCGATAAAATTATGGCAACCGAGCATTTTAATAACTATGTCCTAAAAGCCTATAACAACTTGCAAAATGAAAACACACAATACACTAACGCTTTTGAATGGCGGTTTGAATTTAGCGAAGTTTTGGATAATCTAGGCAACTTTAAGGGCTTTGATTTGATTATAGGAAATCCGCCTTATATTAGGCAAGAGCAAATCAAAGACTTAAAACCCCTTTTAAAAAAGCAATACGAAAAAATAGAAATTAAAAAAAGAGATAAATCCTTAGATAGAATCAATTTTTACAACGCCATCGCTGATATTTACACCTACTTTTTTGCCCTTGCTTTTAACATTCTAAAACCTAATGGGCTTTGTTCTTTCATTACTTCTAACAAATATACAAGAGCTAAATACGGCACGCAATTAAGAGAGTTTTTGCTCAAATACACCACACTGACTAGCTACACCGAATTGAACGCTTTAAAAGTCTTTGAAAATGCCATTGTAGATACAAGTATTATGAACTTCAGCAAGTTACCCCCCCCCCCCCCAGAGAGAAAATAGCGCTTTAAAATATGTTGAACCCAAAAATAATGATTTAAAAAACGCCCCTTATCAATGGATACAACAAAATTCATTGAGTGCTGAAAGCTTTATTTTTGCTAACCATTCGCTTTTAAACTTAAAGGCTAAGATTGAAAAATTAGGAACACCTTTAAAAGAATGGGACATACAAATCAACTACGGCATAAAGACAGGATTTAACCAAGCTTTTATTATTGATGAAAAAACACGAGCAAGGATTTTAAACGCAGTAAAGAGTGAAGATGAAAAGGCTAATACCGATAAATTGATTAAAAAAGTCTTAAGGGGGAGAGATATTAAAAGGTATGCGTATGAGTGGGATAATCTTTATGTGATACACACGCATAATGGTTACACGCATAATGGCGTGAAAGTGCCACCCATAGAGATTGAAAATTACCCTAGCTTGAAAGCCTATTTAGACCAACACTATGACGCATTAGTTAAACGCACCGATAAGGGCAACACCCCCTATAATCTAAGGAATTGTGCGTATGTAAGGGAGTTTGAGAGAGAAAAAATTGTGTATCCTGATATTGCTACAGAACTTAGTTTTACATTAGATGATAGTTATACTTTAACAAATACAGCATATTTTCTCAATACAAATAATAGATACTTGCTAGGCATTTTAAATTCTAAGACAATCGGCTATTACTATTCTTTTATTTCAGCACAATTAGGGAATAAGGCTTTGCGTGGTTTTAGTATTTATATAGAACGCTTACCTATTCCTAAAATCACCAAAGAAAACCAAGAATATGCTCAAAGAATTACTGATTGTGTGGAACAGATTTTAAAAGATAAACAAAAAAATAAAGACACTTCAAATTTAGAACAAGAAATTGATAAGCTAGTTTATCAACTTTATGGATTAAATCATGAAGAAATCGCTCTCATTGAAAACGAACTCAACAAAAAATAAAAAATAAGCAGATTTCCAACTTTAAGGATAAACCCCCTAATTTAGGGGGCAACTCTTTGAAAAATTAGCGTTTAATCCTTAAACTAAACTTTAAACCTAAAAAACTAATTTTTAGGTATACTTCTTTCCAAGAGTGTTTACTATGATTTTTCACAGTAAGCTCCTAAAAGTGGAATTTCACCCCCTAAAGCTCTCTTAAAACTTAGGGGGTAGGCGTTATTTTACCCAAAAACTCTTTCTTAAAGACACTATTTTAAACCAAACAAAATTGAGAAATAAGAACACCACAATGCGAAATTTAAAAAATAAACGATAATCCTAAAAACCAAACCTTGAATTAAAGAAATCACTTTGATTGAAAAAGAATTCAACAAAAAACAAGATGAATATTTTAAGGCTCTGTAGTTTAAAACAATCAGTCCAATGGTCAAAAAAGTGAAGCAAGAACAACAAAAACATTACTTAGAGATTAAAAAAAGCCTTTTCTAACACTTGACTTTGGGTTAAAAACATATAGAGAATGGTGGGTATTGTGATGCTTAAAACAAACACCTTAAAAACTTGGTGTAAGAATACCACTGACACAAGAGCGATGATTTCATTGATTCCATAAGGGGGTTGTAAAATTTGAGTGTCTTTAAAGCAATAAATAACTAGCATGCCTATAACTGAGCTTGACAATGCCCTACCCAAATAACGCACAAAATCATTCGGTGGATTTTTGGAATTAAACACCATAAACGGCCAAATGCGAGTGAAATAAGTCGTAAGCATAACCACAAGAATGATGAGTGCAGAGTAATCTAACATTCTAATTTCTTTCTAAAAAGAATGAGAACAAGCACCATTAAAACCAAAGCGAATAATAAAAAGTATTTAGCCCCAAAGAGAGCTAAACAAATAATAGCGATGATAATTCCTAGCCATGCGTTTTTATGGTTAGTGGTGCGTTTGTATTGCTCCATAAACAGCACGATAAAAATCGCTGTCATCACAAAACCCATGCCTTGAGTGTCAAAGGAAAAATGCGACCCCATTAACGACCCCATTAACGAACCAAAAATCCAGTAAGAATGGTTGAGTAAGGAAATACTAAAAATAAAGTCTTTTTCATTAACCCCCTTCTTAGGCTCATACAAATTTAATAAGGCAAAGGTTTCATCAGTGAGTGCATGGGCTAAATAAGGCAAACGCCATTTGGTGTTTTTAAATTTATCTAGCATAGAAAGGGCATAACAAGTTTGTCTCGCATTCACTAACAAGGTAACAATAACAACATTCATCAAGCTTGATTGTGTGCTTAAAAGCGTGATAGCCACAAACTGACCCGCCCCAGCATAGATGAATAACGCCATAAATAATGCGATTTTATAATCATAGCCATGCTGGACTAAAAGCACCCCAAAAGTCATTCCCATAAGCAAATACCCTAACATGATAGAAATGGTATAAGGAAAAGCGTTTTTAAGGGCTTTTAGAAAATCATGCATAATAAACCTTTATTTAAACCAGTCCTTAAATTTAGAAATACAAGTTTCTAAAACGCTTCTATGCGGTTCGCTTTCATAGCCAAAACTTGCATGCAATTTTTCTAGTAATTCTTGTTGCTCATTACTCAAATCTTTAGGATAAATCACTTTTAATACTACGATTAAGCTCCCCCTATAAGAGCTTTGGGGGTCTTTCACGCCTTCATTTTTAAACGCAAAAGTTTGCTTGTCTGTAGCGTTTCTAGGAATGTTTAATTCTAATTCGCCCTTTAAAGACGGCACTTTAATCGTATGCCCTAAAGCAATAGTGGTGAAAAAGACCGGAGCTTCAATGATTAAATCACAGCCTTGTCGTTTAAAATGCTCATCTTCTTTCACTCTGGCTTCTAAATACAAATCCCCCCTTCTACCCTTTATATATTCATTACCTTTATTCTGAATAACCATGCGGTTTTGATTGTCAATGCCCTCAGGAATTGGCACTTCAATTTCTTCATTCTTAAGAGTATAGGTCTTGCCCTTACACGCTTGACATGGGGTTTTGATAGTCTTACCCGCCCCCTTACAAGCCCCACAAGTTCTAGCAATGCTCATAAAACCTTGACGCATAAACACTTGCCCTTGTCCATTACATTGCTTACAAGTCTCTAAAGCTTTATCTTTAGCTCCTGTGCCATCACAAACTTCACAAACGCTTTGGTATTGAACCTTAATTTTTTTCTTACAGCCCCCTATGGCTTCTTTAAAGCTTAATTCAATTTCTTGTAAGAAATCAGGCTCAATGCGGCTCTTTTGTTTTTTAGCTCCCCCAGTGCTAAACCCAAAAGCACTTTCAAAAATAGAGCCTAAATCTTCAAAAATATCCGAAAAACCGCCTTGAGAAAAGCCCCCTTGTCCCAAGCCTTCTTTACCATACCTATCGTATAAGGCTCGTTTGTTTTCATCGCTCAATACCCCATACGCTTCGTTAATGAGCTTGAATTTTTCTTCGGCTTCTTTATCGCCGGCATTTCTATCGGGGTGGTATTTTAAAGCGAGCTTCCTATAGGATTTTTTAATGGTCTCTTGATTGCTGTGTCGCTCTACTTCTAATATCTCGTAATAACTTAATTCCACATGCACTCCAAAAATGAAATAAAATTTCTTATTCTATCTTAAAGCAACGAGTTTGTGTGCTTTTAGCAAGTAAAAATCAGTAAAATAATGCTATCAAAACCCCAATATAAAGATAATTGAGTGAAACTTTTTTGGATTTTAATAGCAATCATTTTTCTTGCTTTTTCAAACGCACAAATCATGATGACTTTTGATTCCCAAGCAAATACCAAGCTCGCACGCTCTAACGAACAGCTTGCTAACATGCTCTATAAACTCACTGAAAGTTTGAATGTCTATCAAAATATGCTTTTAAACAATCAAAACCAGCTTGCAGAAATCAAAAAGGCTAACAGCACTCTAGGAAGTCAAAGGCGGTTTTTGAATGCGAGTCAAATCCGCCTTATGGATATTAATCCTTTGTTAAAACAAAGCGATTTAGAATTAGAAAAATTACAAGCCTTAGAAAAACGCTTGAAAGAGAGTGTGGAGCAAGAACGCTCAAGAGAAGCGTTTAAAATGCATTTTCTACAAGAGCATTGCCCCTATTTAAGCGGTGTTAAAACCCTAAAAGAAGCTACAAATTCCCTAGAAGTCCAAGAGCAAAAGAACGCTCTTTTCTTACTCAAAGAGCCTAAAACAGCTAATTTGCTCTCGCAATTAGATTTAATGAGTGCTTTAAAAGTCTTGTGCGAACAGATTTTAGAAAATCAAATCCAAAATGAAAAATCTCATAACAAGACTTTGGAATACAATGCTTTAGTCAACAATCATTTTCAAGCTTACCAAGCCTTGCGTTTGAAAAAATTCCACAATGAGCTTAAAAATCAAATTCAAGCCAAAGAAGACGCCCTAAAAACTTTTTTGCCCCTAGAAAAACGCCTAGAGACTTTAAAATCGCAATTTTTATGCGACAAGAAACATTTAAAATCATGCGTTAATCAATTGCAACTCCGCTATCAAAACGCCCTAATAGAGCGAGACAAAGAGTTAAAAAACACTAAGGGCAATAAAGAAAAGCAAGCCCTAATCCTAGCGAATTATGAGCATACTCTAAAGACCTTGAGTATAGAATTTTTAAGCGAATTAACTAGACAAATGGCATTTTTAAATGAGACTATGGCATTAAACACAAAAGTTCTAGCTATTCTAGCCAAAGGGCGTTCTAAAATTTCCTATCCAAAGCCCTTAATCTCTAGCGATGAAAGGGTTTTAATCAAAAATATCTACTTAGATTCGCATGGATTTCCTAGCTTGGAAAATTTTAAGCAAGAGTAAATTAAGCTAAAAAATAGAAATGCCAAGCGTTTTTAAATCAAATCATATAAGAGCCAACATTGTGTAGCAGGCAATAACTTTGTAAGTGTTTGAGCTTGTGATTAGGGCTTTTTTGTTGTCTTATTTGAAGCAAAGGGGGTCAGAATGTGAGTTTATGTGAAGCGTTTTTAAAAGCGATAAACTCGTTTTAATAAACAGTGTTCCAAGCACAAGAGACTTTAAAAGCTCCCTTAAAAAATGGTTTTTAACAAAACAGAAGAAAAATCTTAAAGTCAAGTTTTGCTTATTTTGAATGAATTTTTACGCTTTAAAAACGAAACAGCCTATCAATTCAATCTCAACAGAGCCTAAAAAATCAAAGGGGCTTAAATAATCACGCCCCCACCAAGCACCACATCATCTTGATAGATTACCAAAGCTTGTCCGCTTGCCACGCCATACAAAGGCTCTTTAAATTCCACTTCAATGATTTCGTCCTTTAAACTTACGAACGCTCTAGTAGGCACACTTCTATAACGAGCTTTCACTAAATATTCGCCACTTTTAAAATCTTTCATCAAGGATTTGTTAGTGGCTTTGAGAAAATGCGTGGCTAAATCTTCTTTTTTGCCCACAACTAGCTCGTTATTCTTAGCGTCAATCTTAAGGACAAAATGCGGTTCTAATGCCCCCTTGATGTTAAAACCTTTGCGTTTGCCGATAGTGTATTGCATATAGCCTTTATGCGAGCCGATGACTTCGCCTTGTAAATTCTTGACTACACCCTCTTTATCCACCTCAACATGTTGTTTTAAAGTATCAATGTAACTTTTTTCTACAAAACAAATTTCTTGAGATTCCTTATAGGTCTCTAAAGTGCCTAAAAAAGGCATCGCATTCAAAGCTAAAGGCTTAATATCATTTTTTAACAAACCCCCTAAAGGAAACACTAATTTAGCAATCACTTCATGACTTAAAGCGTATAAAAAATAGCTTTGGTCTTTAGACTTGTCAAAGGCTTCTTGAATGTAACTGACTTTATCTATTTCTTTAACTCTCGCATAATGTCCGGTAGCGATTTTTTCACACCCTAATTTTAGAGCGTAATCTAGGGCTAGTCCAAACTTCATTAAAGGGTTGCATAAAGCACATGGATTAGGGGTTTGTCCTTTTTCATAAGCTGAGATAAACGCATCATAAACCGCACTTTTAAAATCCTTTTGAAAGTCTAAAACTTCTAAAGGAATGCCTAAAAACTCGCATGCTTTTTGAGCGTTTTTAATGTATAAGTCATGTTTTTTTTCACTCGCATGGAGTTTTAAATAAATCCCCACTAACTCATGCCCTTCTTCTTTTAAGCTATAAGCGGTATAAGAACTATCCACGCCCCCACTTAGTAATACGGCTATTTTCATTTTCTATTCTTTCATTAATTGATTGTGGCTTGTAGTCTAGCACAAAAACCATTTATAACTACCATTTTTTAGCTATTCGCATGCTAGAATATAAAATTTGATTAGTTAAAATCACATTTAAAATACTGATTGTGAGCGTGCTTATGCGGTATAATACAGCTCAGTTTTTTGTAAGGAGAAGTTTAAAGGGTAATGGCAAAAATTGAATTGTTAGCAAAATACACACAAATTGCACTTCCTAACAACCACCCTTTGCTTAAAAAAGTTTTGAATTATGCTAAAAAACATTTTAATCAATGCCATATGCTCTCTTCATCGTTATTGATTTTGAATGACACCGAGTGTTTTAAGAAAAATTACTTGCTTAACTGGGTTTATCATGCCCTTGAATGTGCTCATGAAAAAGACATTAGCAAGCACTCTTTAGAAGAAATCTTACAAAAGAGTCACTTACCCATACGCATTAAAATCATGGCTCAAAACACGCTTTTAGAAAGCGTAGAAGTTAAGGTCTTAGCCTTTGGCATGGAGTATGTGCTTTTTATCACTAAGCATCCTATCGCAAAGCGTTTCTTGTGTCAAAAATTTAGTGCGTTCGTGTTTTTAGAAACCCAAGATGAATTGCACACAAGGGGTAGCACACAGCGTTTTTGGGAGCTGGTGCTAACGCTTAATGAAAGCAAAATCGTGCATAATGTATGCTTGAACTTTGTTTATCCTAATGGCTTTGATAATGAGAGCTACACCACTATGGCGGAGCGTAAATTAAGAGAGTGCTACAAAACGCTAGGTTTTACCAAGCATGAAAATTTTAGCAAGGTTAAAAAGCGTTACCTAGAGTTAGCCAAAACCTACCACCCTGATTTGCATGCCCATAAGGAAAAAAAGGCTCTTTATGCCAAACGCTTTGCTATCATTCAAGAAGCGTATCGCCACATTAAAAAATACGCTTAAAGCCCCCTTAAATTCGCTCTAATCGCACTAGAAGAAATAGGCACTTCAATACCTTTTAAGGGAAAATAACGCCCCTTAAACTCCGCCTTTTCATAGCCAATTCTTTCAAAAACCACTAATTCCACACTTTCTAAAAGCTCTGTAGCTTGAGTCCAAGAAGACAAATGGCTTAAACAATCCGCCCCTATGACTAAATAAAGTGTTTTGGGGTTATAAAGTTTTTGGAAATAACGCACGCTTTCTATGGTAGGCACAGCTCTTTTTTGTTTGATTTCAAAATCGCTTAGTAGCACCCTATCAGTTCTTTTTAGGGCTAGTTCTAGCTCGTTAAAACGAGTTTGTGCGTCCAAAAAACATGGTTTTTTAAAAGGGTTTTGATAAGCGGGCAAGACAATGAGTTGTGCTAGGGGCAATAATTCTAAAGTTTGCTCAATAATGGCTAAATGAGCCTTGTGTAAGGGGTCAAAGCTTCCCCCATAAAGGGCTAATTCTTTTAATTCCATTTCAATAAGCTATTCATCACGCTCAAAACTAGATGCCTTAGTCAATTTAGAAAATTTTACCCCCCTAAGACCACCAATTTCTAATTGTAAGCGTTGGATTTCAGCCGAACTACCTTGTAAGATAATGGTTTCTAAACAATTATGCGTATCCATATGAATGTGTGTGGTGCATAAAACATGGGTGTTGCTATCATGCTGAATATCTATCATGCGTTGGTTCAACTCCCGCTGATGGTGGTCATAAATCACCACAAGCACGGCGATTTTGGTTTCATCGCTAGGGTTGTCTTCTTTCCAATTGTCTTCTACTAATTTTTCTCTTATCATATCACGCACTAGTTCTGAGCGAGAAGAATAGCCATTTTTAATAATGCGGTTGTCTAATTCATCTAGTAAATTTTGTTGCAAAGAAACAGAAAAACGAATGGTTGAGTCTTCTTTTTGATGTGTATCCATAGAGAAAAATCCTTCATAAGCCTAATTGAAAAAAATTACTTCATGCTACTCATTTTGAGTTAAATTAAGCTTAACTTGGCTGTGCTTAGAAGCCCCAAGCACAAAGCGCTAGCATAGAATAATTTTTATTATCTTTTTAAATGTTTTTAATATACTAAATTTTGATTACAATTATTAAGGTAATTATTATTGACTTGTTATTATTAAAACAATATAATACACAATCTAGCATTCCTTTATCATTTTTAGGGCATTTATGCGAAAATTTTAGGCGTGCTTCTTATCGTCATACCCCTAGAATATGGCTGTGTTTTATGCTTAAGGGAGTTGTTTTATTATCTAACAAGGAGTTTTTATGGGAGCAGGTTTTTCAGTTGAGCTATTAAAAGATTATGTGGATATTTTTGTTTTTGCAGTACTTGGTATTGCTAGTTTTTTAGCCCTATGGTTTGTGATTGAAAGAATTATTTTTTATTCTAAAATCAATTTGAACGCCTATGAAGATGTGGATGCTTTAAACATTGATTTAACCAAGAACTTAACCATTCTTTATGTGATTTATTCTAACGCACCTTATGTAGGCTTATTAGGAACGGTTTTAGGCATTATGGTAACTTTCTATGATATGGGTATGAGTGGCGGAATGGACGCTAAAACGATTATGGTGGGTTTATCTCTAGCTTTAAAAGCGACGGCGTTAGGGCTTGCTGTGGCGATCCCTACTTTGATTGCTTATAATGGTCTGTTGAGAAAATCTGATGTTTTGAGCGAAAAATTTAGGATTATGACAAAATGAAAAGCATCAAACGAGGCGATGGGCTAAATATTGTCCCCTTCATTGATATTATGTTGGTGTTACTAGCGATTGTATTAAGCATTTCTACTTTTATCGCACAGGGCAAGATTAAGGTAAGTCTCCCTAATGCAAAAAATGCCGAGAAATCACAGCCAAGCGACCAAAAAGTCGTGGTAATTTCTGTAGATGAGCATGACCAAATTTTCGTAGATGATAAGCCCACAAGCTTAGAAGCCCTAAATGAAATTGTCAAGCAAACGGATACAAAAACGCTCATAGATTTAAAAAGCGATAAAAATTCTCGCTTTGAGACTTTCATTAGCATTATGGATATTTTGAAAGAGCATAATCATGAAAACTTTGCCATCTCCACAGAAGCTCAGTAGGTTTTCAACCGGCATTAGCTTTTTAATCGCTTTTGTTTTATACGCTGGGGGGTTAACTTATTTTTTACTGCGTGAAGAAACGCCCATGCCTTTAGCACAAGCTGGCACCACTAAGGTTACGATGAGTTTGGCAAGCATTAATACTAATGCGAATAAGAAAGTGCATGCCGAGTCAGCCAAGCCCAAAGAAGAACCTAAGAAGCCAGAGCCTAAGAAAAAAGACAAGCCCAAACCTAAGCCTAAACCAAAACCTAAGCCCAAGCCCACACCTATACCAAAGAAGCCTGAACCAAAACCAGAGCCTAAACCTGAGCCAAAGCCTGAAGAACCTAAAAAGGAAGAGACTAAAGACGAGGAAGAAGAAAGCACCCCTAAGGAAGTAACCACCAAGGACATTGTCAAGGATAAAGACAAACAAGAAGAGTCTAACAAAACCTCTGAAGGAGCAACTTCTGAGGCTCAGGCGTATAACCCTGGTGTGAGCAATGAATTTTTGATGAAAATTCAAACCGCCATTTCTTCTAAGAACCGCTATCCAAAAATGGCACAGGTTAGAGGGATTGAGGGTGAAGTATTAGTGAGCTTTACCATTAATGCTGATGGAAGCGTTACGGATATTAAAGTGGTTAAGAGCAACACCGCTGAGATTTTAAATCACGCTGCTTTAGAGGCCATTAAAAACGCTGCACACCTATTTCCTAAGCCTGAAGAAACCGTGCATTTAAAAATACCTATCGCTTATAGCTTGAAAGAAGAATAAATTTAAGAGTAAGATTTTCTCTCTTAGGCTTTGTTTTTTAAAACAAAAGCTTTTTATTTGTCAAATCGGATTTTAAAGAAAAATTGTTTCTAATGAAATTTTGATAATTAAAAGAGTGAAAAATGTTAAAACGATTAAGTTAATTCTAGCCAAGAGAGCTAAAACTCTCTTGTTTTTAGTCTTTAGTAAAGTTTAGTTACTAAAATGACTAAAATTAATGCTACAATTAACATTGTTTTAGACATTTACATCACCCCCTTTCGCACTAAGCGAAACTCCATTAAGAAGTAACGGGTAATTACTCTCAATGGGTAGGGGGATTTTATCCTAACTAACCTTAAAAATTTCTACCATAAAAAATGTCAAAGACAAGAAATGCAAAATCTTTCGGCTACAAAAAATAAAACACCATAAAAACATCAAATATTGCTAGCACATTCAATAAATAGCATATTAAATAGTAAAAACACATGAATGCAAGAGATTAAAAATCCAAACCATGCAAACAGAGCGGATACAATTTCTCAAAATACCAAGCTATAAAAACCCAAACCACCAAAGAGTAAAAAAACCATAAAGCACACACATAAAAAATGCCAAAAACCCAAACCATAAAGCACACAAACATGAAAGTATAAATACTTAAAAATACATAAATACAAATCAAAAAATATATAATAATTTTCCAAAAACACATAAAAAAACAAAAATATTCAAAAATACTAAAATATGTAAATATAAAATAAACAAAAAATCTCTGAATTTTCTCTCTATAACGCACGATTTTAGGCTATTTTGACGCCTTTTAAAGCAATTTTTTAAAATACTGAACCTAATAAAACTATATTTTATTTTTTTAAAATTATAAAATAGCGGTCTATTCGGTAAGCTTTTAAAATAAACACAATTAGGCACCAAAAACCATTCTTTTAATAAATCTATTAAAAAGTGGCTAGGTTCAAAGAAAGCTTACTTTAAAAAACTTAAAATAAAGCGTTTCACCGCTTTTGGTAAAAAGGGTGAGTAGCTTAAAAGTTCCACTCTAGGTTAAACTCACCCATAGTGTATTTCAAGTTTTGTCCAATGCTTGCTCCTAAGAAAAAATGCTGTGTAACTAAGTATCTTGCATTTAAGCTTGCAAACCATTGCAATTTCGCTTTAGCCCCACTAGAGAACCACTGCCTTTGAGCGTCTTTAACATAAAATCCTGTGTATAAAAAACACTATTATTGTGTTGTTGACAGCTCAAGATTACTTGTCCTATCAAAGATAGGCTATTTAATACCAAGCAATACTCCCTCAGCAACCCTACTATCTATAATGCGTGTTTGCCGTTGTGAGTTTTGATTATTCAAGGCTAGAGCGTTAAATTTCCCCCAAGCACCACTCACTTCTTTTCTTTTTTATCATAGGTCACGAGAGGTGAGCTGCTATTACCTAGGGGGATTACACAAAGGGCTTTCTTTAAGGTTTGTGCCATAAAAAGAGCAAAAACTGAAATGTAAGAGCATCCACCATTAAATTTTTGTCTGTCTTTTTCTTTTGTTCTAAAGGAACTTCTTGTGTTCCAATTCACAATTTTTGCCCACAAATAATCTTTCCTCAAAGAACCAAGATCCCCCTATTTCTATTTGCAAAATTAAGAAAAACATGGCATAGAACTTCTTTGTTTTGCAGATTGCCATAGATTTTACTATCTCTAATGAAATTGCAAAGTTACTAGGCTAGACTCAAAGGCTTGAATATGTTCATTGTTGGGGGCTTTTTCAATATTTTCTAGCAAGTAATCGCTAAGTTGTTTGCCTAACTTATCTCTAGTGTCAAAATAGCCTTGTGGGAGCTTGTCGTCTATATTGGTTTCATTTGCTTCCTTGCTAGGGTCTTAGCCCTACGCTTAAAGGATATGTATACCTTTCAACAATGTATTTTTTGGTGCGGACATACACGGTGCCTCACCTATAGGTTTGTTGGTTTTGTAGTGGTGTGCCATTTTTTGCATTTTTACAAATAGAGTCGCTTGCGTATTGAAAATTATAAGAAGTATTACTCCATGTCTTTACTCTAGCTCACCTAGATGAATAATTAATACTCAAAAATTCTCGCACCTAATATGGTGTGCTGTCGTCGTGATATTACGCCCTAAAGAAATCACATTTCCAGCCACATTGCGTGAAGAAAAATCTGACATGCCTGAAAAATCGGTGGTAGTGTCATGCTTGCCTTTGTAGGTGAAATCCTTGCTAGTTAGGTCAAACTTGCCTAAGTTTTGCCCAAAGTCCATGTAATCTCTCTAGTAGAAATTGTCTAAATTCAAAGTTTGGGCTTTGAGTGGGGTGTCAAAAAATAACGCTAAAGTGAGATAGTGTAAGCGGAATTTCATTTTTTAGTCCTTGTTTTGATTAAGGTATTCGTTTTATTTTGGTTATTTTTTAGTGGGATTGTTTTACCAAAAATTATCAAAAGGAGTGAATTTTCTTAAAAGGTTCATTTATGAGAGAATAAAGACGCTTTGCTTTAAGATTTAAGAAAAATTTTGTAGAATTACACTTACCCCCTAAGTTTTAGGCTTAGGGGGTAAAATTTCTTACCACAAAGGAATTGCCATGAAAAAGAAAAGTGGCAAAAAACCTTTGGTTCTATTATACTTAAAATTTCCTTTTTTTAAGTATGGGGTTAAATTAGTGGTTAAAAAATCTGCTAAGCCAAAGGTTTCCCCTTAGGGGGTTTCTTTATAGGGTAAGTCAAAATATTTTAGTGAAAGTCATAGAAAAAGACAATCTGCAAAACTACAAACGATTAAATAAAACACTTTGTTTTTAAAATTATATATGAGTATTCATGCAAGGAAGCACCCCCTAAAAATAGGGGGTTAAACTCTATCGCTTAATTTTTAACACTAACTTAAACCCTAAGAAGGACAACTTAATGTATAATAAGCGGTAAGAGCTTGTTCTATGTTGCTTAAACATAGTAGCTCCTTGCAATAAATTTTCACCCCCTAATCTCAGCAAAAAACTAGGGGGTGAGCGTTATTCTATCCTAAACCCACTTAAAAAATAAAAGAATCTAAAAAACATAAACCAGCATAATTAAGAATGAAAAAGCTCTTATTTTTCTTTGCTATAATGTTAATTTTAATCAAAAAGGTAAGATATGCAAGAGATTTTTTTATGCTCCATTTCAAATGTGCGTAGTGGGGATTGCAAAGAAGATTGTGCCTATTGCACGCAAAGTTCGCACCATCAAGGGCAAATCAAACGCTATAAATTTAAAGATGAAAAAGTGGTGCTACAAGAAGCAAGAGCCTTGAGAGAATTAGGGGCTTTGGGGTTTTGCTTGGTAACTTCAGGGCGTGAATTAGATGATGAAAAATGCGAATATATCGCCAAATTAGCTAGAGTGATTAACAAAGAAGAATTAGGCTTGCATTTAATTGCATGTTGTGGGCGAGCGGATTTAGACAAATTAGAGTTTTTAAAAGAAGCGGGCATTCATAGCTATAACCACAATTTAGAGACTTCACAAAATTTCTTTCCTAAGATTTGCTCTACGCACACATACGAAGAGAGATTTACTACTTGTGAGAATGTGCTAAGGGCGGGTTTAGGGTTGTGTAGTGGGGGGATATTTGGGCTTGGGGAGAGTTGGGAAGATAGAATTAGTATGCTTAGGGCTTTAGCCTCACTTTCGCCTCACACCACACCGATTAATTTTTTCATTAAAAATCCGGTGCTACCCATTGATGCAGAGACTTTGAGTGCTGATGAAGCCTTAGAATGCGTGATTTTAGCAAGAGAGTTTTTACCTAATGCTAGGCTTATGGTGGCTGGGGGGCGTGAAGTGGTGTTTAAGGGCAATGACAAGCAAGAAGCTAAATTATTTGAATACGGCATTAATGCGGTGGTGTTAGGGGATTATCTAACGACTAAAGGTAAAGCCCCTAAAAGAGATATAGAAAAGCTGCTTTCTTATGGTTTGAGCTTGGCTACAAGCTGTCATTAATGGTTTTCTTAAAAGAGTTTTTAAGAAATTTAAGGGGGTTTTTTCGTTTCATTAAAATGTGCTTTCCTTTGCGTTTGAAAAACGCCCTTTTGAATGTGAGCGAGCTGTTTTACTACGCATCAAGCTTGAGTTTTTATACGATTTTATCTCTATCGCCTATTTTATTGTTTGTTTTTAGTCTCTTTGTTTCAACTTATATGCAAGCTCATACAGGGGAAGTGGAAGCTTTAATTTTTCCTAACGCTCCAAAACTTATGGGGGCAATTAAGGATTTTTTGGAAACCTTTAAAAAAACGGATATGGCATTAGGCATGCTTGAAGCGGTATCTATTCTTGTGGCGTTAGTGCTGTTTTGTGAGAATTACCGCTCTATTGCGTCAAAAATTTTTCAAGCAAAGCCTAGAGATTATATTTATTGTAGGGGTAAAGAAATCTTTTTATTTTGGGGGTTTGGCACGACTTTAGTGTTTGTAGTGGCTTTACCCTTAGTGGTGTTTTTTGACATTAAAATTCAAGTGTTTTTTGATGACAGAAATTCAAGTTTGTTGCATGTTTTAAGGTGGCTTGGCACTTATGCGTTTTTCTTAATCCTTTTTACTATCCCTACAAATAAGGTGTTTAACCATCGCTTTTGGGTGTTTTTATGGGTGTTTTTTACTAGCATTTTTTGGCATGTTTTGAAATGGGCTTTTACTTATTATGTGCTGTATAACCGCACCTACCATGAGCTGTATGGAAGCGTTTCAATTTTATGGTTCTTGATGAGTTGGGTGTATGTGAGCTGGCTTGTGATTTTAATGGGCATGTATGGGTGCAAAATGTGTGATAAATATGAGCCTAAGAGAGTGTTTAGGGGGCTTTTAGAATTTATAGCTGTATGCCATATAAAATAAGGGTAAAGTTTCAAAGCGTTTGGAATTAGAGAACATTCTGGCGGTGGGTAGAATTTTAAACCCCCACTCAAGGCGGTGTTTTAAAAAAAGTGTGAGAGTGAGTCCCCCATCAATCATTAAGCCGCCTGAATACATGGCGTGTTTAAAAAACTTGAAATCCTGTCTGTCCATATAGACCACCATAGCAACCCCAGCTCCTCCAAACGCCCCTAAATAATGCTTGTAACTTCCTAAAGGAAACTCCATTAAAATATCCATGCCTACTGAAAGCATGGTAAAAAAAGAGCCTGTAGGGTCTTTATGGCTTTGATAATTCACTCTTCCGCCCCCCAAATCCCATGCAAAAAATCCTCTAACACCGACATATTTTTTAAAAAAACTTTGCACGCCGGTTTTTAAATTTAGCGTTGCAAGGTAGTTTCTCACTTCTTTATTTTGATAGTCCTTAATCGTATCTAAAACCCCAAACCCCCCTAAAAAATACCACCCACTTTTTTGGCGGGTGAGTTTTTGACGATTAATAATGTCTCTATAGAGTGCGTCATGCTCTGCTTGATATTTGTCTTTGGTGGCGTTGTCATGCAAGGTAGGTTTTGCATAAATGGGTGGGGTAATAAATCCCCATATAAGCAAGAAAGCATAAAAAAAAATGAGTTTTTTAAACATTTTGAAAATGGTTAGTCCTTTGTTAAACGGAATATTATTTAATGGTTTCAATTATTATTGTGTTAAAATAGCTTTAACAAACAAAATTTTGTTAACAGATTTTATCTAATCTAAGAGAGAATGTATTTTAATGAAGACAGAGAAACACAAATTTTTAGAAATGCTTAAAGATGGGACGAACTCTGTGCTGATTTTAAGGGGGGATTGGGATTTTAGAACGAGTGTGTTTCATTTAGATGAGCTTAAAAAAACTTTATTGAATCATAGGGGACATCTAAAAATTGATTTTTCAGGATGTCAAAAAGTGGATTTCGTTTTTGGAATGTTCTTGCTTGACTTAATCAAAGAACATTCCCTAAAAATTGAATTATGCAATGTGTGTGAAACTAACGCTTGTGCATTGAAAGTGGTTAGAGACTGGATTGAGCAAGATGAAAACTCAGCATCTAAAAAAGTGGGTGCGAGATATGAGTTGATGGTTACTAAAGTGGGCAAGGGCGTTGTGGAGTTTTATAACACCCTTTTAAACGCACTCAATTTTTGTGGCATGATTTTGTTCTATTTTATCAAAGGCGTTTTTAACCCCAAACGCTTTTGTTTCACTCCCTTAGTCCATCACATCAATGAATCCGGCTTTAAGGTTTTGCCAGTCAGTATTCTAACCGTGTTTATTGTAGGGTTTGCCATTGCTTTACAAGGGGCGTTGGAGTTACAGCAAATGGGCGTGCCTTTAACGGCGGTTGAAATGACTGCAAAACTTGCTTTAAGAGAAATTGGTCCTTTTATTCTAACTCTTGTTGTTGCTGGAAGAAGTGCAAGTAGTTTTACCGCTCAAATTGGCGTGATGAAAATCACAGAAGAATTAGACGCCATGAAGACTATGGGCTTTAACCCTTTTGAATTTCTAGTCTTGCCTAGAGTGTTAGCTTTAGTGATTGTCCTGCCCTTAATGGTATTTATCGCTGATGCATTCGCGCTTCTTGGGGGCATGTTTGCTATTAAATATCAATTAGGTTTAACCTTTTCAAGTTATGTAGATAGGTTGCATGACACAGTAACTTGGAATCATTTTTGGGTAGGCATTGTTAAAGCCCCTTTTTGGGGGTTTGCGATTGCAATGGTAGGATGCATGCGTGGTTTTGAAGTCAAGGGCGATACCGAGAGTATTGGGCGTTTGACTACCATTAGTGTAGTGAACGCCTTATTTTGGATAATTTTCTTAAACGCCGTGTTTTCTATTATCTTTTCTAAATTAGATGTTTAAAAGGTTGGATATTTGAATGAGTGAAATTTTAATTGAAGTGAAAAATATCCATAATGCTTTTGGAAGCACTATTATTCATAGGGGCGTAAGTTTTAATGTGTATAAGGGCGAAGTGGTAGCCATTTTAGGGGGTTCAGGGAGTGGTAAAAGCACTCTTTTAAGGAGCATGATTTTACTTAATCGCCCCATAAAGGGGGAAGTGCTACTTTTTGGGGAAGACATATGGAAACTCAAAGATGAAGAGCAACGCAAGATTTTTAATCGTTGCGGCATTTGCTTTCAGTTTGGAGCATTATATAGCTCTCTAACCGTTTTAGAAAATGTAGGCATCATGCTAGAAAAATACAGCCCTTACTCTAAGAATATTATTGAAGAAATTTCTAAAATGTGGATTGAAAAAGTAGGCTTACCCACTAGAGCCTACCATCTTTACCCCTATGAATTGAGTGGGGGTATGAAAAAGCGTGTGGGTTTAGCTAGGGCTATGGCGACTAATCCTGAAATTTTATTTTTAGATGAGCCAACAAGTGGACTAGACCCTTATAGTGCAGGTAAATTTGATGAACTGATTATGATGCTCAAAGAGAGTTTGCAGCTTACGGTAGTGATGATTACGCATGATTTAGACACTGTGCATGATTGTGTGGATAGATTTATCATGCTTAAAGATGGGTTATTAGAATTTAATGGAAATTTAGAAGAATTTGTTAAAAAAGCCCAAAGTGAAGGGCTAGATGAAGGAAATTTATTCAATTCAACACGAGGAGAGAAATTTTGGAAAGACATGTAAATTATACTTTAATCGGTGGACTCTTCTTTTTATGCTTAATTTGTATGGTAGGTTTTATTTTATGGCTAGGTCATGTGGGCTTAGAAGATGGAAAATACCAAAAATATGTAGTCTATACAGACAAAGACTTAGGAGGGATTGCAGCCAACTCGCCCATAAATTACAAGGGCATTCAAGTAGGCAATGTTGTCAAGGTAGGTTTTGCAAAGGGAAGAGTAGGAGTGGTGCGTTTGGATTTAATGATTGATTCTAGCGTTAAAATTCGTAAAGATTCAAAAGTGGCTGTTTCTTCTCAGGGGCTTATGGGGTTAAAGTATTTAGCCTTAGAGCAAAGTAAAAATGAAGCGTTTTATAGCGGTAATGACAAAGAAGAAAGGGTTTTAATCTTTAAAGAAGGGCTTATGGGTCGCTTAGCTGGGGACGCTAATCAAGTGGTTCAAGAAGTGGTGAAAGTGATTAAGAATATAGATAAAATGCTAGATAATGAAAATGTGGAAAAGGTTAAGCACATCATTGCTTCAGTGGATAATGTGATGGCTAATTTGGAAGCGAGAAAATCTCAGTTTGATTTGTTGATTAAGAATGCTAACGACCTAGTTTTAAATGTGGGGAATGTGGCTTTTAATGTGGATAAACGCCTAAAAGAAGGGCAATATGACTTTAAGGCGATGTTTACCCCTTTGATTACACAAGCAGAATTGAGCTTGAGAAATATTGATAATTTTGTTCAAAAGGGTTCTATATTGATAGATAAATTTGAAGCTGACCCTTACAAAACCATTTTTGGAGAAAGGAAATAACATGAGAGCTGCAATGATAAAGGGGATTTTACTCTCATTAGTTTTAGCGGTAGTGCTTGGGGGTTGCTTAAACTTAAATTTAAGGCAAGTGTTACCTGAAATTAAAATCTATGATTTGAATGCAAGTTCTTTTGAAAGCACGCCATGTTCAAAGCCCCTTGCTGAAGTGGGGTTAGTGAGCATTTTGAGCGTGGATTTATTCAATACTAAAGAAGTTGTTTTTAAAGCTAAAGATGGGCAAATCACTTATGGGAAGCATCAAAAATGGGTGGATTTACCCCGCAACATGCTAAGAACCATGTTTATGCAAGAAGCACAAAAAGCGTGTTTAAGCGTAGCACTACCCCCATATGGCATGAACGCTCCACCTTATGCGGTGCGTTTTACGATTTTGTCTTTCACACTTTTAGAGGGTTCTCATAAAGCGGAGTTTGTGTTAGGCTATGATATTAGTGTGAAAGGCCATTCGCATTCTGGGGTTATCATTAAGCATGAAGATGTTTCTCATTTGGGGAATAAACAGGCGGGTGCGAGCAATAAGCAGGAGTTTCAAGAGGGTGTTATGCAATCGCTTCAGCATGCCAGTGAGCAAGCCATGCAAGAAGCCCTTTCTTTAATCAAGAATACTATTGAAGCACAAGTTATAGACTAAGGCGTTTTTGGAGCGTTTAAGGAATGTTGTTTTGAATTTAAGACTGATGGTGATGAGTGTTGCGGGGGCTTTTGTTTTTTCAGGGTGTTTTTTCTTAAAATGGTTTGATAAAAAAATTTCTAGTAATAATTGGCACATTCAAAAAGTAGAAATGGGTAACAGAACTTATGATATTGATACCATGCTGGCTGATAGCGCTTTTAGAGAAAATGAAGAAGAGCAAGACTCACTTGTTAACACCGCCTTACCCAAAGATAAGGCTATAAGTGATGCTAAAGAGTTAGAAAGAAAGGAAAAAAGAAGGCATTGGTATGAACTCTTTAAAAAGAAGTCCAAACCTAAAAATGCTATGGGGGAGTTTGTATTTGACCAAAAGGAAAATCGTATTTATGGAAAGGGCTATTGCAACCGGTATTTTGCAAGCTATTCGTGGTATGGGACTCATCATATTGAAATTGAAGATAGCGGCATTTCAAGGAAAGTGTGTAAAGATGAGGTTTTAATGGCGTTTGAATTGAAGTTTATGGAAAATTTTAAAGGTAGCTTTATAGTAACTAAGGATAAAAACACACTCATTTTAGACAACGAAAAAATGAAAATTTACTTAGTAACGCCATAAGGATTATAGAAGATTTTATTCGTATAATCCTAATTATAATTTAATGTTTTTAACAGGGCTAAACTTAAAAAATCAAACTAGGATAGATTGCCTATCTATGTTATTATATTATAAAAAATAATTTATACTACAAAAATATTTTTCACGCTATTTTCTATCATTTCTAATAAGTTAAAGCGTTTTCTATAAAAGGAGCGTTTTTTTGAAGGATAGTCATTCAAATCTTTATGCGTGTGCAATAAATTAAAATAGGTTTTCTTGCCAATAGTAATGTATTCAGCTTTGCACTCTTTAAAAAAGGCGTCGTAGTCTTTTATGTAGCGGGTATCGTTTTCTTGTCTGTGTTGCTCATTGCTCGCTTGAAATTCATTTAAAATACCTAGAGTTTTATCGCATTTAAAAAGCCTTGTGAATATCTTTTGTAACTCTATGAGTAAGAAATGCGGTTGCATATAACAATTTTTGGTCAAAAATTTAATGTGCTCTTCATATGCATAGTGTTTATTGCCTTGCACGCTAGTGATAAGCCAATGATTTTCAAATAAGCACATACTAGAGCGACAAATAATATTTCTCTGTTCGTTTTTGATATGACAAATAGTTGTTTCTATAAAACCTTCTGTAAAGGTTCTGTTGTAAGCGATTTGAAAATAAAAACGATATACATCATCGTTGTTGCCTTTTGTCTCAAAAAAGCAAACTTCTCTAGCGCTTGTTAGTGATTTAGGCTGTTTATCTATTTTGATAAAAATGTTTTGCAAAAACAATAAATTTTTCAAAATCAAATCACGGCGTTCATCAATAGTGAGCCTTGAATCACAAAAATACTTTTGGGCTATCAAAAAGCGTGATGTATTATTGTAAGGCATATATTTTTGATTGATAAGTTGGTAGATGGTGTGCTTTTTGAGTTGTTTGAATGAGCGGTTTTTGGATAATATTTTTTTACAAATTAAGTAACAAAAAATCTTCTCAATATATATATATATATATATATCTGTTTATAAATAATTTTTCATAACAATATTGCAAGCTTTTGAGAATAAAAAACATTTTACGCTCCGATTAATGGGTGTTTTAAGGTTTAAGAATGAAAATATTTTATCAAAAAAGATAAAATATTTTATTAAAAATAAGACTAATAAACAGGTTTTGGGGTTTTATCTGTTATTGCAGGAAGCTCTGGGTAGGTGATTTTTGGTTTTTTGCCCTTTAAGGCACCAAAGAAAACTTCAATTTTTTTAGCTTCTTCATCACTAATTTGAATGCCTAACTGAATGGAACCCATCTCCTTAATCGCATCTTTGACATCCCAAAATTGTCCGTTATGGAAATAGGGCATGGTTTCTGTGATATTTCTTAGAGTCGGCACTTTAACAAGCCCATTTTTATCGCCTTTGAAATCGCCCACATTAGCGAATTTATAAGGTTTAACCACGCCAAAGGCTTGCATAGAACCACCTAAATTAATACCATTATGACAACCCACACAACCCTTTTCAATAAATACTTCTAAGCCCTCTTGTTCTGCTTTGCTTAAGGCTTTTGCATTGCCTCTTAAGAAATCATCATAGCGGCTTGGGGTTATTAAAGTCGCTTCAAACATGGCGATGCTATCAGCAATAAGCTTGAAATCAATTTTTACTTTGGAGCCATAAGCTTTTTTAAAGAGTTTCACATAGCCGGGCATAGAATTAATTTTTTCTACTACCACTTTGGGGTCAGCACCCATTTCAAAAGGGGCTTGAATAGGTCCTTGAGCTTGCTCGCCTAAGCGTGTAACTCTGCCATCCCAAAATTGCACATCATTAAAGACTGAGTTATACACGGTTGGAGAGTTTAAAAAGTGAGGATTACTCTTCCATTGAGTGCCTACAGCTTTAGGGGCTAAATCCACGCCACCAAGCCCTAGATTGTGGCAAGTGTTACAAGATACTAAGTAAGAAGTAGAAATTCTTGGGTCAAAATAAAGCATTTTGCCCAATTCAATTTGAGCTTCTGTCATTATTTCTGCGTTTTTAGTGCCAATACCCACATCTTTAGTTTTTTTGATTTGATATTCTCTAAGCGCTTTACCTATAGGCATAGGCTCTAAATGATTTTCTCTAGCCTTCTTAATCAATCCCAAATCACTGATTGCATGCACACAAGAAAGTGCCACGCAAAACGCTGTAACACCAAACAAAAGTGATTTTTTCACTATAAACTCCTTAAAATAACTTGAAATAAGAAAAACTTTCTTATTATGGGCATCATTATACAACAAGCCATAACTAAAACACCTTATAAAGGGTTTTTTAAAGAGCTATAAGTATAATGATTGAAGTATTAAATCCAAATAGGGGTTACAAGATGAAAGAAACTAAAGCGTTCACGCATTTACACTTACACACTGAATATTCGCTTTTAGATGGGGCTAATAAGATTAAAGTCTTAGCCAAACGCATTAAAGAGCTAGGCATGAAAAGTGTGAGTATGACCGACCATGGGAATATGTTTGGAGTGATTGATTTTTATACGAGCATGAAAAAAGAGGGCATTAAGCCTATTATAGGCATGGAAGCCTATATTCATAATGATGAAAATCTCTCTAGCAAAGAGAACAAACAGCGTTTCCATTTGTGCTTGTTCGCTAAAAATCAAGAGGGTTATGAAAACTTGATGTATTTAAGCTCTATGGCATATTTAGAGGGGTTTTATTATTTTCCACGCATTAATAAAAAGCTTTTAAGAGAGCATTCTAAGGGGATTATTGCTTCTAGTGCGTGTTTGCAAGGCGAAATCAACATTCATTTAAGAATTAATAATAATGAAGTAATTCGCAAGTATGGGGCTAAAGGCTATGATGAGGCTAAAAGAATTGCTTGTGAATACCAAGAGATTTTTGAAGAGGATTTTTATTTAGAGATTATGCGTCATGGTATATTAGACCAGCGCTTTATTGATGAACAAGTGATTAGAATGTCCTTAGAAACGGGGCTAAAAATCATTGCTACAAACGACACCCACTACACCATGCCAAATGACGCTAAGGCTCAAGAAATTGCGATGTGTGTGGCTATGGGTAAAATTTTAAACGATAAGGGGCGTTTAAAGCACTCTGTGCATGAGTTTTACATTAAATCGCCTGAAGAAATGGCGAAATTATTTGCTGATATTCCAGAAGCTCTAGCTAACACGCAAGAAATTGCTGAAAAATGCACCTTAGAAATTGATTTAAAAGATGATAAATTTAACCCCCCAACCCCCCCAAGCTTTAAATTCACCAAAACTTACGCTCAAAATGAGGGGTTAGATTTTGAAGATGATGCGAGCTATTTTGCTTACAAGGCTAGAGAGGGCTTAAAAGAGCGTCTAAAATTAGTGCCAGAAACGGAGCATAAAAAATATCAAGAGCGTTTGGAAAAAGAAATTGAAGTTATTACTAACATGAAGTTTCCGGGCTATATGCTAATTGTGTGGGACTTTATCCGCCATGCTAAAGAAGTGGGCATTCCTGTGGGACCGGGTAGGGGGAGTGCGGCAGGAAGTCTAGTCGCCTTTGCTTTAAAAATCACTAATATTGACCCCTTAAAATACGATTTGCTCTTTGAAAGGTTTCTCAACCCTGAAAGAATAAGCATGCCTGATATTGATACGGATTTTTGTCAGCGTAGGCGTAAAGAAATCATAGAATACATGATTGAAAAGTATGGCAAATACAATGTGGCTCAAGTAATCACTTTTAACAAGATGTTGGCTAAGGGCGTGATTAGAGATGTCGCAAGGGTTTTGGATATGCCCTATAAGGAGGCTGATGATTTTGCCAAACTCATTCCTAATCGCTTAGGCATTACGCTTAAAGGCTATGAAAAAAATGGCGAGTTTGTGGAAGGAGCGTGGGAATTAGAGCCTAAAATCAAAGAATTAGTAGAGAGTAATGACTTAGCCAGACAAGTATGGGAGTATTCGCTTAATTTAGAGAATTTAAATCGTAATGCTGGCGTGCATGCTGCAGCGTTAGTGGTAGATAGCGAGAAAGAGTTATGGCATAAAACCCCTTTATTTGCGTCTGAAAAAACCGGCGGTATTGTTACGCAATATTCTATGAAGTATTTAGAACCGGTGGATTTGATTAAGTTTGACTTCTTAGGGCTTAAAACCTTGACCGTGATAGATGACGCTCTTAAAATCATTAAAACTCAGCATAAAATTGATTTGGATTTCTTATCGCTAGATATGGACGACCCCAAAGTTTATAAAACCATTCAAAGTGGCGACACGGTGGGGATATTCCAAATTGAATCGGGCATGTTTCAGGGGCTTAACAAACGCTTAAGACCATCAAGTTTTGAAGATATTATTGCAATTATCGCACTTGGAAGACCCGGGCCTATGGAATCAGGCATGGTAGATGACTTTGTTAATAGAAAGCATGGCATTGAGCCAATTACTTATGCATTTAAGGATTTAGAGCCGATTTTAAAGCCCACTTATGGCACGATAGTCTATCAAGAACAAGTTATGCAAATCGTGCAAACGATTGGAGGGTTTAGCTTAGGTGAGGCGGATTTAATTAGAAGGGCTATGGGTAAAAAAGACGCTCAAATTATGGCGGACAATAAGGCGAAGTTTGTAGAAGGAGCTAAGAATTTAGGGCATGATAGTAAAAAGGCGGCTGATTTGTGGGATTTGATTGTTAAATTTGCCGGCTATGGGTTTAATAAATCACACTCCGCAGCCTATGCGATGATAACTTTCCAAACAGCGTATCTAAAGACTTACTACAAGCATGAATTTATGGCAGCCATGCTTACAAGCGAATCTAATAAGATTGAATCTGTGGCTAGATATATTGATGAGGTTAGGGCTTTAGAAATTGAAGTTATGCCCCCCCATGTTAACACTTCTATGCAAGATTTCAGCGTTACAGAATTTGAGAATGAAAAGGGCGCACTAGAAAAGAAAATCGTGTTTGGATTAGGAGCGATTAAAGGGGCTGGGGGTGAGCCGATTAAAAATATTATTGAAGAGAGAGCTAAGGGGGATTATAAGAGTTTAGAAGATTTTATTTCACGAGTGGATTTTTCTAAAATCACTAAAAAATCCTTAGAACCCTTAGTCAAATCAGGGAGCTTGGATAATCTAGGCTACACCCGAAAAACCATGCTCGCTAACTTAGATTTAATCTGTGATGCAGGGCGTGCTAAAGACAAAGCTAATGAGATGATGCAAGGAAGCAATTCGCTCTTTGGAGCTATGGAGAGCGAAGAAAAAGAACAAGTCGTTTTGAATATGACTGATTTAGGCGAACATGACGCTAAAACACTTTTAGAATATGAATATGAGATTTTAGGAATCCATGTTTCAGGAAATCCTTTAGATGAGTTTAAAGAAGAGATTAAGGGCTTTAAAAACTTAGTCAAAAGCATTGACATTGAAGAATTAGAAATTGGCTCGCAAGCTTATTTGCTCGGTAAGATTATGGAAGTTAAAAAGAAAATTGGCAAACGAAGCGGTAAGCCTTATGGCACAGCAGATATTTTAGACAGATATGGCAAGTTTGAGCTTATGCTTTTTGAAAAGCAATTAAACGCCCTAGAAGAGTTGGATATTAATAAACCCTTAGTGTTTAAATGCAAGATTGAAGAGCAAGAAGAAGTCGCACGACTAAGGCTTTTTGAAATCTTGGATTTAGAGAGTGCTAGAGAAGTTAAAATTCCAAAAGCTCGTTATAAAGACCCTAACAAGGAAAAAGAAGATGTGCGTGAAATACCGCCTGTTGAGATGTTAGCATCTAGTTCTTGTTCTTTGGCGATTGTGCTAGAAAATGATGTGAAAAAAGAGTTTTTAAAGCAAATCAAAGAAAGCGCTTTAAAGCATCAAGGCAAGCATCCTTTGTGCTTGATTGTAAAAGATAAGGGCAAGCAATTCAAGTTTCAAAGCGATTTGTTGGTAGATGAAAGCATTAAAGAAGAGTTTAAAGAATTAGAGTGGAGGGATTTAGCGTGAGAATTAATCAATTTTTAGCCCACTATACTAAGCATTCACGAAGAGAGGCTGAAAAACTTGTCTTAGAAGGGCGTGTCAAAATCAACCATGAGCATGCTAAACTTACTAGCATTGTGAAAGAAAATGACAAGGTATTTTTAGACAAACGCCTAATCAAGCCTTTAAAAAATAAAAAATTTAGCGTGCTAGTTTATCACAAGCCAAAGGGCGAGTTAGTGAGTAAAGCTGACCCCTTAAATAGGCGTGTGATTTATGAAAGCTTGGAGAAAAAATACGCTCATTTTGTGCCTATTGGGCGTTTGGATTTTGCGAGTGAGGGGGTGCTACTCTTAAGCGATAGTAAGGCGGTGGTAAGTGCTTTAATGCATACGAATTTAGAAAGAGAGTATTTAATCAAAATTCAAGGTGCGATTACAAAAGATATGCAACTTGCTATGCAAGAGGGCTTGAAATTAGAGAATGCTACTAAGGGCGCACATAATAAAACTGCGATTAAAAGCATGGAATTTGCCCCCTTTATTCATTATGAAATCATCAAAAACCATGCCAAATATTCTAAGCTTAGGGTGGTTATTAGTGAGGGGAAAAACAGAGAATTGAGGCGTTTTTTTGCACATTTTAATGCTGAAGTGTTGGATTTAAGGCGTGTGCGTTATGGTTTTGTGAATTTGAATGCTTTACCGGTAGGGAAAATGCGTTTTTTGAACCGCCAAGAATATAATGAGTTGCATGCGTTTATGCAAGAGGGATAAAAACATAAGAATGACCGAATAGATTTGGAAGCTATACAAACAAGTAAAAAGGGTTCTATCCATAAAGTATTGGTGACAAAATTCTCATAAGAATAGGGATTAAGAATGAAAAACTATTCTTTAAACCAACATTTACAAATAGAACCTAAAAGAATTTAGTGCTGGCTTATTGACACAAAAAGGAAGAATAAATTTTATATTCTAGTGTCTTAATCGCTTAATGCAAGATAGCACACAAGGCGATTTAAAAGTTTTTGATAGTCATAACTTTTTTAACAAGTTAAATGAATTTAAAGGCGGCGTTTTTAACACCCCAAAGGCTAAGGAATATATAGACATAGCTAACGGCTTTCATAAGCTTTTTAAAAATGATTCACAAATAGCTAACAACCTAAAAGCCGCTACTACTAAAAACATTAACCAAGGACTAGCCACCACCCTAAGCGGGGCGGCGAAGTTTTTATGGACTAAGTTTGCTTTAGGGACACTCTATAGAAATGCCCCCGATAGATTTCTAGGGCTAAAGCTACCCAAAGCCCTAAACGAAAGCACCGCAGGAGCCGCTTTAAAATACCACATTAAGCGAGCTTTAGAGAGAAGCTCAAGCGTTGATGAGTTTAGTAAAAACCTTGAATTAAGCGCTAAAAATTCTAAATTTTCAAATGATACCCTTAAGATTATAGATGAATTACAAGGCGGTTTAAATCAAGCTAAACAAGATTTTAAACAAGCCAGCGAGCCAGCCACCCAAGATGCCCCCCTAAATACACAAGAGCCATTAAGACAAGCCACAAATGATGCCCATCTAAATCAAGCCACCCAAGAAGCCCCCCTAAAACAAGCCACAAACGATGCCCCCATAAATCAAGCCACCCAAGAAGCCCACCTAAATACACAAGAGCCAGCGAGAGAAGTTACAGAAAAAGCCACAAAAGAGCCAAGCAAAGAAGCCCTAACCAAGCACGAAAAAGCCTTGAAAGAATTAGAGAATATAGACACAACAAAACTCACCAAAGAGCAACAAGAAGTCTTAAAAGTGTTTAAGGGGGAGCTACCAGAAACTACGATTAAGGGTAGGGATTTGCATGGCCTTTACACTTTAGAGCAAGGCGGTAAAAAACACGGAGCTATCAAAATATTAAAACGACACTATGGAGAAAATAAGACTGGAGCTGTAACAAGCGATGAGCTACTTAACATGGGAGAAGTGATTAAGAATGGAAGCGTGCTATTAGATAGTTTTGAAAAACTAAAAGATGGATTTAGATACGCTTATGAGTGGGACAATAACGGCGTTAAGCTTAGATTAGTGGTTGATGATTTAGAAAGTAATAACAAGATTTTTAATTTTTATAGTGATAGAAACACAAGCAACGCCGGGCCAATCCGGAAACCGATGCTTGCTAATGAAAATAATACAACAAAATTATTAAACAAACAAGAAATACAAGTTTTAAATACCGATGATTATTTAAAAAAAATCATTCAAAGCGATGAAAAGTTAATAGCAAATTACCAACACAATAACCAAGCCGTTATAGATTATTATAATAACGGAGCTTATAAAGAGAAACCTTTTCACAATAAAGATGAATACAATCCAAACTCTACAGAAAGAGAATATTTTAAATTAAGGCAAGAATTAAGAGACATTATAAGAGCAACAGAGCATGACAAAAAAGTAGCTAGTGTTTTTGTTAAAACAGAAGAATATAAAAAGCTTTTAAAGGAGCGTATGAAAGAAAAACAAGAAAAAATAAACGCTAAAGCTAAAGAGCTACAAGAATTTTTAAAAGAAAATCCTACTTTTATAAAGAAAAGCGATTTTTATGAAAATAAAATCAATAACGATTATATAGAAAAACAACAACAAGAATACACGCACAATAGGCATAGGATAAACGGCAATATACCCTACAACGAACAAGAGAAAAAACTAAATTTTATTGATGATTTTTTGAAAGTGGATTTTTCAGAATTAAGCGATAAAGAAAAAGAAAATGCAGTGGGCGCTTTTACTTTAAAAAAAATCGTTAATAAAAAATATGAAAAACCTAACGGCACAATAATTACATATAAAGATTATGGAAACGAAAAACATTATTATTTAAGCGAAGATGGAAAAATTTATTCAACTGAAACCGATTACCCTATTTTTACAGATGACCTAATAAAAGAAGTTAATAAAAATAGGTTAATCGCAGAAATAAGACAAAAAGATATAGCTTTAAGCGATATAAGCATAGAAAACTACCTTAAACAAGTAGAAAAACAAATCGCACAAAAAGCCAAAGAGCCAGCGAGAGAAATCACAGAGCAAGCCACAAGAGAGCCAGCCACAAGAGAGTGGGGGACAAATTACAGCGAGTTTAAAGGGAATGGAATAGGAGCAATTGAGAAGCTACTAGAAACTAAAGAAGGCTATATAGCGGGGGCATTTCATAAGGAAGGTTTAGGGGATATTGATTTAGTATGGGGCAAGAGTGGTAAAAGCGGTTACGGACTAGCACATATTTTAGAGCGTAGAATAGACAAAAAAATCGCTCAAGGAATGAGTGAAACAGAAGCTAAAAACTACGCTTTAAGCATTATTAAGAATATACCTGAAATTTTAGAGAAAGGCGTTAAGGACACAGACAAGTGGGGGCGTGTGTTTGTAGAATATGATAATAAGAGAGTGGGATTAAACAATGAATGGAATAATCAAAAATTAGAAAATCATTGGGTAGTCAGTAGCTATGAATTGTATAACGAGAAGCAAGCGTTACCTTCTACTCCGCAAGCAATTACAAAAGAAAAGCCATTTAATTCTTTAAACTCTAACGGAGCTAATCCTACCCAAAAAGAACTAATAAAACAAGAAAAAGCCCTAACACCCCTACAATTAGCAGAGCAAGAAAAACTACAAAAGCAAGCCCTAGAAAAAGAAAAAGCCTTACAAGATTATGAGAGCTACAAAGAAGATGCCCTTAAAAGAGAAGAAGCCCTAAAACAAAAACTAGCATTTGAGAGGGGTAATGCCGGCAATTTAGAGAGCGAGACTAAAATTGAAGTGGGGCAAGATATACCCTTAAAAAAACTAGATTTAGCTAAGAGCAGAGTTAGGTTAAATGACGGCGAGATTTTTGACCTAGATTATGCGATAGTTAAGGCTAAAGACTTAAAACCCAGTTTTACCACAGGCGGAACGCAAAAACGCACGCATATGAATGAAGAACAGATTAAAAACATTGCAGAGAACTTTGACCCACAAAAGATTTTTGGGAGCGGGGGCTTTGAAGATTTGCCGATTATTTTACAAGACGGGCAAGTGATAAGCGGTAATCATAGAATACAAGGCATGCTAAATTTTACGAATAAGAGCCGAGCCGCCTACGATAAAGCGATACAAGACTATTATAATATCACACTAAAGCCAGATGAACTCCTAATTAGAGTGCCACACAAAAACCTTAATAATACAGAGGTTAACAACTTAGCAGCAGGAAGCAATGCGGGGCGATTTAATAGTGAGAGCGACAAGGCGTTGAGCGTTTTAAGCCACTATACACCTAAATTAAAAGAGCTTGATAAAAAGCTAAACGCAGACACCATCCACTCCTTAAAGCGTTTAGTTGCTAGAGATTTAAACTTTGACAAAGCCACAAGCCCAAATGTTAGCGATAGTAATTTAGCTTTGCTAATGTATAACATGCCACGGAGTGAAACCCAAGGCATAGAATTATTAAACAAGTGGCACAAAGAATTTAAAGATGACCCCAAGAGCTATGAAAAAGTTAAAAAAATGTTTATAGATAATGCAGGGAGTTTTCACAATCTAATCCACGATTTAAATTTTCCTAAACTGAGTTTAAACGCTTATTTAAGCGATACACTAGACAGAGCCTTTAAATCTATCAAAGACTATGAAAGCACAACAGAGAGCTTAAAAGCCCTTGCTGATAAACACAGCGCAAGTTCACTAGGTTTTACAGAATATGAAAAAAGCCAGCACAAGAGCGATATAAGCGAAATTTTAGGAGCGGCCTTAGCGCGATTTGCTAGACTTGATGACCCAAGCAACGCCTTATTTGAAGCCCTAAGAAGTGATAACATTAAGAAAGGTTTAAGAGAGCATAACATAGCAGATGATACAAAAGACTTGTTAGGAAGCGATAGAAAGGTTTTTAATGATATTGATATCTACGACTTCACGCATTATCTCTTAAAGCACGATAGAAAACCCAACGAAAACAACCAAGCCCTAAGCCAGCTAACAAGAAACATTAAGGGCTTACAGAAAGATTATTATAAGAGTTTAGAGAAAGAGAGCAAGGCATTAAAATCGTATAATTCAAGCTTAGAAATTCAAAACAAAGACAACATAATGAAAAAACTCTCTTTTGATGAGATTAAACAATTGATTGATACCACGCCACGAACAGGAAGTGGCATGTTAATTTTAGGGGGGGATAATTTAAAACCTGAAGTAATAGAATATATACAAAAAAAACATAAACGAGTAGCCGTTGAAAAATTAGAACCTGAAGTAATAGAATATTTAGGATTACCACACAAAGACGCAAGGGCGGTTATTGATTATCAAGCTATCAACCATATTTTAAAAGACCACCCAAATTTAGATTACAAAGACCTAGCTAATTACAGAGAATTAGCTAAAAACGCTCAAGAGACCTTAAAATCAAAAGACAACAAAAATAGACCTGTAATAGTGAGTTTTAATCAAGTGAATGGGTTTTTTGTAGTAGTAGAGCAAATTTCAAATGCCAAAAATGAACTCATGCTAAAAACGATGTATAAAACTAAGGGAAATTATAAGCAAAGTTTAGTCTATAGAAAGGCATTAGCAAAATCTCAGAGTAGCGATTAAAAATCGGTTATAAGCCGAGTGCTAAACATACTTGATAAAGCTAATGTCACTCTTAGAGTATATCCAAAAAATAAAGTAAATACAAGGAGCGATGAATGGAGCAGAACAAAAGCCTTTTAAATGAAAATCAAACACAGCAAGAAATACTTAATCAATATCTTTTAATGGTAGAAGAAGCAAGACACATAAGCGACAGACGCACTAATACTAATTTTTGTTTTATAGCTTTTCATTTGATTTGTTTAAGCGTAGCTTTAATTTTAGGGGGGTTTAAGGCATGCGTGTTTATAAGCGTGGGCTTAATTTTGTGTATCGTATGGTTAGAGATATTAAAAAAATCAAAAGCCGTTAATAGCATTAAATTTGAGATTATTACGCAGTTAGAGAATAGTTTAAGCGTTAATCTATTTAGTTATGAGTGGTATTTAATGCAAGAAAAAAATAAAAATTTTAAACTATTTTTTACTATTGAAAGCAAGATGCCCATCTGTTTTTTTGTGGCATATTTGTTTAGTTTTTTAGTATTAACTTTTTTTGAAAGGAATTAACATGGAAGAAAGACAAAAGCAATTAAACGAGATTAAAAGCATAATTAACGGCACACAAGGGGACTTAAGCAATTATTTAATAGATAGCACAGGCGCATTAAATAATAGCACCATAAAAGAGCCACAAGCCACAAACGATGCCCCCCTACCACAAGCCACCCAAGATGCCCCCCTAAATACACAAGAGCCATTAACAAAGCCTTTAAATATCCTAAACAATCAAAACCAAGCCACCACAAACGATGCCACCCTACCTAAGACAGGAATCGCAAGGCTAGACCAAAAAATCGCACAAAATAAGCTCGATGCATTAGATTATTTAGTGGCTAAGAAGTATTTAGGAATAGATTTAAATGTTACACTAAACGGCAATTTAAACCTAAAAAACGACATGACCCTAAAGAACCCCTCTAAACCTATTGAAGCCATTAACGCCAACGCAGACAGCATAGATGGTGCGATTAGATTTTTAAAGACCGCAGACAATCAAGCGGGCATCTTATATGGGGCTAACAAGTTTTTAAATAAGATTAGCTACGGCTTATTAGGCATGACGCATGGCAACTCTAAGCTACAACAAAGCGAAAATAATATGGTTGCATTAGTCGCAAAGTCTAACGCAGGCGGAAAACCGCCCAGCGAGTATGACAAAAGAGATGCAAAGGATAGCATCGCCTTATGGTTTAGGGGGCAAAAAGAGTTAGGAAGCAAAACCGCCCAATTATTACAAGCCCTAGTGGATAAAAATAAAAACGCCGATACAAGGCTATTAGCGCTAAATGGTATTAACCCAAAAGAGTTTCAAGCTAAAAACTACGCAGCCCTTAAAATTGTAGAAATGCTAAACAAGAATGAAGGCAACTATAACACCAAAGAGCTAGAAAATACTTATAACAACGCATACTCTAACTACATGAAAGGCAACTAAATGAATACAACAAGATTTATAAGAAACTTTTTAACCTTCAAAGAAGCTTTACAAACGCAAAACTTCAATAACAAGGAATTAAATACGATTTGCTTACAGGCCGCTATTCAAGGCGAACAAATCGCTTTACAAGAGAGCCAAAACAAATTTGCAAAAGAGCAAGCCAAGGCTAGAATGGAATTAGAGTTTTTAAGCATGCAAATGCAACTACAAAGCCAAAAAGCCCAAACATTAAACGCATTGATACAATGTCAAAGCATGCTTAAATCTCTCAAAGACAACGCCGCTATAAACAGAGCCAACGCTTATGTAAGCTTGTTACAAGTAGCAGGAAGCGTGGGGGCGAATAATTTCGCTAATGTAGTTGAAACTATCAATCAAATCGGCATAGAATACACCCACTCAAGCGTGAATAATAATGGCATACAATACAACGGCACAGCAGAAGAAAACGAGCTTAATACAATTCTTAATAAGCTTAGTAATGAACTAGACAAATTAAACGCATTAGGGGATAAAGAGAGCATTCAGTTATTCAGTAATGAATTAGAAGTGCTAGTGAATGAACCCACAGAAATCTGGGGCTTTTCTACTTTAAACAATGCGACTGAAGGCTTTTATAATGCGAATAATGAATTACTAGCAAGCGGTAACTCCTTTTTGTTTAGTAGCAACATAGCAGGACAGCATACAATAACCTTCAAAGCAAGCATAGGCCAAGCGAATGTATCAAAATCTATCACAATAAGCGTTATACAAGACAAGTTAAGGCAAAAACAATGAATATTATTAACCCCCCAACTATTGAATTAAGCCCACAAGATTTGACTAATAAGGAAGTGCTAGATAACACAATTGACCCCCTATTAGAAAGAATGAAAAAAGCCTTAAATAATTCCACAGACTGGAAAGAACAAGTCTATTTAAGCCTTGATGGAATGAATAGAATCTTAACCACCATAGACATTGCATTTAATTTTGATAAAGAGATACGCCTAAATAATGAAAATTTTAAGGCTAAACAGCAGTGGGTATTAGATACCTTTAAGCAGCTACAAAATGCTTTTAATGAATATAAAAGCTATTTTGAAAGCTTTAACCAAACACAACAAGAAAACGCCACACAAGGCGTGCAAGAGTTACAAAATAAAATAAATGAATTTGAGGGCGTTTTAACGCAAAAAAAACAAGAATTTGAGGGCGTTTTAACGCAAGCTCAAAACAATGTTAAAGCCACACTAACCCAAGAATTAACGCAAGAATTAACCCAAGCAAAGACGCAAGCTATACAAGAAGTAACAAGCGCCTCAAGCTTTAAACGCTAAAATTGAAGTCAACACGAATAAAAGCACTCAAAACTTTTTATGAAATACATGGGGGCGGGCAAGGCTTAAACGCTATGATACCAGAGAATGGTGGCATAAAAGCGCATGTGGAAAGTTTAGAAAATTTAAACGCACAGCAAGTCAAAGAGATACAAGCATTAAAACAACAGAATATAACCCTACAAAGCGAACTCAATACTTTAAAAAATTATCGTTCTATAGTTTATTATGTTTTAGGACAATTCTATGTAAGCACAGGGGGGCAGAATTTTATCACTAAATTATCCAGCACTAGCAGTGGTAACTTTGTAATGAATAGCACGAAGTCCTATGAAATAGAAGTCTTTTTTCAATACAACAACGCCGATAGTAATGTAAATCCTCAAAGCTCCTTAGCTTTAAGATGCGACCAAGGCTTTATTATGCCAAGTTTTACCACCACCACCGCCCCCCAACAAACCCAAATCTATCATGTGAAATTTTTAGCTACAGGAATAAGCGGGGACTTAGAATTATGGGGTAAGTATTTTAAGGGCTATATCAATGTATGGTATGGGGTTAGTTATGGGAGTAGTGCGAGTTTTAGCACTAAAAGAATAACCACCATTATAAGAGAAATACCGCCTATTACAGACTATGTATTCGTTATGCCAGCAAATAATGGGACTTTCTTTCCACATTCCTATAACATAACACAAGCAGATTTTACATGGTATTTAAGTTAAAAACAAAAGGACAAAAAAATGATTTTAGAAAACATGGCTAAGTATCAAAAGTATTTAATCTTAGTTTTAGAGGAGTTGCATCTTTTAGGCTCTTTTAGAGTTGAAGAAAACAATATTAACCTAGAACTAAATACCACCACCTACGATGAAACTAAAAAGCAAGAAGTAACGCTTGAACTACCCACTAAAGATGCCTTAATGGCTAAATTTAAAGAAGTGGCTTTAAAAACTAAAAAGCAAGAAATAGAAAACGAGATTAACGCTATTTGTAAGCACAATTTATTGAAAGGTTGCTCTAGTAATGCGTTAGGGAGTTACCACAACTACGATGCCACCTTAGAAGACCAAAGCAACCTAATTGCCCTAGTGAGTGCAAATATTGATGCACCTTATAGATGTGCAGAGCTTAATGCTAAAGGCGAAGTGGGCATTAAAATGTATAAACCACACACCAAAGAGCAACTAAAACAAGTCTTTAACGATGGCTTAAGATACAAGCAAGGCATACTAAGTTTTTATGGAGCAGAGAAACTACGACTAGCAGAGATTAACGACTTAACAACATTAGAAAGCTTTAAAATAAGCGAACTTGTGATTTAAAAGGAGTTAGAGAGAGTAAGGAGTAAATCTCTCTAATGAGTTTTGTATGTAGGGGAGGATTAGTATTATACTAAAAAGAGATAAAAATAAACATAAAAGATTAAGGAATAAGCATGGGATTTTTAGAAAATTTATGGAGTGGCATTTTAGATATTTTCGGAAGCAACAAAACTAACAACAACACCACAGGCTACCACCCTCAAACCATAAACCCTAATCAAAGCACAAGACCACCTGATGCAGACACACCAAACATCACACCAAACATCACACCAAACTATAACCCAAATTCTATTAACCCAGATAGCATTCACTTAACGCCACAACAACAACAAGAGTCTAAACAACAATTAATTAATGATATTTTTAACAATAACCCTAATTTAAGAAATGAAATCATAGACATTAAAAGGAGCTTGAAAAGACTAGAAGAATTAAAGCAACAAAACAAAAGGACTAAAGAGCATTTTAAAAAAGAATTTAAAGTCCTAGGGCTTAATCTTACCAAGCAAGAAAAAGCCCCTAACATGCCTTTTAAGAATTTGTTTAACCATAACAACATAAGAGTGAGCGATGTATTTCTAGCAAACCCCTATGCGATATACCCAAAGGGGGTTATATATGAATACTTTAACCCAGGGGGCAACAATTATGACCCCTTAAACGCTTACAACCCTATGAAAGGTATTAACAACGATTTTAAATTTAACTATTTTAATGAAATGCTAAACAATACCTTCCACAAGAGACTCGCCGGTAATGATAGTTTCAACTATTTTAATAACATAAGCTTTAATAAAGCGTTAAAGCCCTATGAAGTCGTGTTTCAATTTAAAAGCGATATGCAAGCAAGAAGCAAATTTTTATTTTTAAAGCAACAGAGCTATTATGCTAATGGCTTAAAATTAAAGATATTCAAAGACCCTTATAAAATCTCACAAGGCATTGAAAATAGCCAAACTAATGAAATAAACCGCATGCAAAATAGCATAAACCAACAAAACCAAAATATAACAAAAGAGATTAACCAAGAAGTAGACAAGCTTATTGACCCATTCCAAAAAGATCTAAACCAGCAAAAAATAAACGCCACACAACAAGCAATTAAATCATGGGTTTTTGACTCTGTAAATTAAAAAAGCAATATAACCATTTTTTTAAAATGGTTTTTTTGCTTTAATAAGAAATATTTTTTTAAAGGCAGGATAATGGATAAAGAGCTACAAAAAAAGAAATAGAACTAGAAGCCCTAGAGAAAGAAATAGAACAGGTTGCTAATAGCTATGAGAACGATTTTGCAGAGTATATGGCAGAACATACCGATGAAAAGCTAGAGAACCTATTTTTTGAAAGTAAGGTGGATTTTTATAAATATGTTTTGACAAGCCAAAACAATTACTTAAAAGAACGCCTAACAGACAAAGTGGATAAAGCCAAAAGCCTAAGCGAAGAAATACACACTTCAAAGAAAAAGCAAGAAGTAGAAACCGCTAAAGCCGAGTTTTTAAAAAAACATCCGGACGCAGACATGGAGGATTTAATAGAATTTTATAACAATGAAATCCCACCTAAATATAAGAAAGAAATTGACACCTTAGAAGGCGAGGCGTTTTTTGAAGCGATTTTAACCCTCTTTGAAGCTACACAAGAGCCAGCGCAACAAGACAAACAGCCACAAAAAGAACAGCCCCTTCCTAAAGAGCTACAAGGAAACGGCGTAGCCAGCACAAACAGCGCATTAAATAGTAGCGTTGTTAATAGATATTAAGAAAGGATAAAACATGTTAAATTTAAATCAAGTAGATTTTAATAACATTTCAAGTAACCCACAAATCGGTAGAGAAGTTGCATTACAAATTGAAAATGCGAGTTGGAAAAAATCATTATTTGAAAGCATTACAGGAAAGGGCGAAGACAGAGCGATTCGAACCTATACCACAAAAACGCAGAACCCCTTTGTGCCTAGATTAAAAACACCGCTAATGGGTAGGGGCGTGGTAGGTAATACTGATTTTATAGCTAATTTAGATAATTTAGAGATACTAAGTCAAACCATTTACCCCGAAGCGTTTGGAAATAGTGCGAAGTCAAAAATTAAGGCTTATGAAGATTTAGAGAATACTGACTTTATCAAAGAAACATGCGACAGCTTGTCAAACTGGATGGGGCTTGAAAGAGATAAACGAATCATCGCAGCCATGACTAATGATTTCTCAAATGTGCTTTACACGCCTCAAATGAATGTGGCAACGATTAGAAAGGCGATTTTTAACGCAAGGAACGGACTAAAAGCAGACGGCACAAAGACCTTCCCTATTAAGCCGATTATGGCAAGCATGGAAGATGCAGGTAAGGGGGTTATAGCACAAAATAGCTCCTATATCGTGCTACTAGATAGCTATCAAGCCTCACAGCTAAAAGCCGACCCAGAGTTTAAAGACATTCAAAAGATTTACGCCTATGCAGGGCTAGACAGAGGGCTATTATATAAGGGCTTTTGTGGCGTGATAGATAATTGCGTGATAATTGATGCAGGCATTTGGACCTCTTTAAATAGTGGCATGCCCAATTCTACTATTGATGCGAAAGAGTTTAGCTCTTATATCAATAAGGCTAATGTAGAAAGCATTGTAACGCCATCTGATTTGAAAGCGACATTAAAAACAAAGAATGCAACAGAGATGGGCGAGAGTGAAATATCTATCGGTTGCTTAATCGGAGCTAGTAGTGTGCTAATGGCACACAGCCCAGAGATTACTTTTTACATAGATGAAAATCAAGATGCAGGGCGTAAGTCATTAGTTGGAATTGATTGTATTATGGGCGTTAGTAAGGCAAGGTTTGTAGGAAATGGCAATGCGGCTAATAACCTTTACAATAACCAAGACTTCAGCGTTATCGGTTTAGTAACTAATATGCAAGAGCCAAGCAAAGCAGCGGCTAAAAAATAAAGGAGCAAGACATGAAGCAATTAGTAAGAAATGTTAGCTATATGGTAGAAAGTAGATTTTTTTTAAATAAGCCAACAATTGAATTAGCAGCTATACCGCAAGGGGCGGTTATAGTTAAGTGTAATGTAGAAATAATTACGCCTTTAGAGAGTGGCACAACGACATTAAGCGTGGGTATTAAAGGAAGCGATGCGTTATTTTTAAACGGCATTAAGGTTTTAAAAACAGACCCAAAATACTCACAATTTAATGAAAGTAATGTTCTATATGAGATGCCTACCACGCAGACCATAAACGCAAACATTACAAATCCAGATGCAACTAACAAAGCCGAGGCTATTTTAAGGGTTTGTTATTTCTTACCTTCAAAAATTCAAGTGGAGTATGATTAAAAAGACTTAAACGGCTTTGAATAAGAAAGGAAAGAGAGATGGATAATCAAGTCATTATTCTTGCACTTTGCTTTTTTATGGCATGTTTAACATGGCATTTATATTTTTAAAGGGTTTTAAATGGAATTTGATATTAAAAGCATTTACACACAGCCAACTCTCTATAATACAAGCGACTTTTTTAACAAACCTTTATTACAACAGCAAACGCCCCTTACAACTCAAATAAAAAACCAGCCCATGCTAACTAGCATGAACGCCCCACAATTAGAGACCCCTAATCAAGAGGGCGGTTTTAAAGGCTTTATGAATAGCATCGGCGGTTATGGCGGGGCGGGCATGCTTTTAGGTGGTGTAACAGGGCTTGTCGGTTTAGGAGTGGATTTAGCTAATTTTTTTGAGAACAGAAAGCAAGCTAAAAAAAGCATGCAGATGGCAGAACAGCAATACCAAAAAGAGAACGAACGCTATGAAAAGCGAGAAGCCGAAAGGCTAAAAAACCAGCAAGACATAGAAGTAGCAGCTAAAAAATACATCCCATTTACTAGCCCAGTAAACAGACAATAAAAGGAAAAAGCAATGGCTAACTATTACCCAGATATAACAGCAGGCAGAGGGGGTCTAGCGCTTTATAATGAAAGTTTAAATCATTTTAGAAACTTAAACGCTAATTTAAGCAACTCTATCGCTAATCTAAGTCAAAGCATAAGCAATTCGGGCGCTTTTATTGATAACGCTAAACTAAAACAAGATGCCCTAAATTATCAAAAACAACAAGACGCATTAAAAGCCTTCAAAGAAGAAAGGGCTTATAACGATGCCTTGAATTTACAAAATAAGCAGATGGAGTTTGCTAAAAATAGACAAGCCTTTGACAATTTAAAAACCCAAGCTCTAGTGAATAACTACAACGCCAGCACACAAGCATCTAATCTACAAAACAGAGTTAATCAATTAGAGGTCAAGCGTTATGAGGAACTACTTAAACCATTAGCTAAAGTAAGCCCCACTAATAAAGACACAAAGCCTTCGCTATTGATACCTACTAATAGAATGTAAATGGCTATTTATTTAAACGCTTTTAAATTTTTAGCGCCTTATATTGTAGCTCTTGTTTTGTTTTTTATGGTTTTACATTTAAAAACGCACAACGCTATTTTAAAAGAAAAGCTATCGCAAACTAATGCCACAATAAAACTCCAAAATGACAGCATAGAAAAATTAAAACAATCAAGGCAAGAATACCTAAAAACAAAACAAAAAACCATTATTAAAATACAAGATAAATATATTAAAATACCTATAAATAACAGCACATGCGAAAAAGAGTTAAAAAGCTTCAAGGATATTTTAGGGGCGTTTTAGGAGTTATTGACAATTTGTAGCTAATTAGCTACAATACATTATGATAATCAAGCAAACTAAAATTTTTAATGAATGGTTAGAGAATTTAAAGGATAAGAAGGGTGCTGTTATCATAAAACGGCGTTTGATTAAAATTGAAACATCAAATGCGTTAGGCGATTTTAAAGCTTTAGGTTCTAATCTTTTTGAGTTAAGATTTTTTATAGGAGCTGGTTATAGAGTGTATTTCACTTTTAGGGGGAGTGAGATTATCTTACTTTTAGCAGGTGGGGATAAAAGCACGCAGCAAAGAGATATACAAAAAGCAAGAGAAATTTTAAAGGGGTTTCTTAATGGATAACTTAGAATTATGCGATTTTGATAGCGCTGAACTCTTTAAAAATAGAGAGGATATAGTAGAATTTTTAGGAGAGATTACGAACGATTTTAACACGCATGAGTTTTTAAACGCTTTAGAGAGTATCGTGCGTTCTGTGGGCTTTGCTAAAGTTTCGCAATTAAGCGGATTAAATAGAGAGAGTTTGTATAAGTCTCTCAAAAAACACAAAAAACCTAGATTTGAAACCATTATCGCCATTTTAGATGCTTTAAATCTTGGCATTTCTATTGTGCAAAAAAATTCTAAAGTTTTAAAGCCGTTAGATAGGTCTTAAAAATCTTTGTTTTCAACATTAGCATTTGCTAGTGCCATGAGTTCGTTCATGTTTAGCTTAGTAAAATCTTTTTGTTGGCTATTTTCCTCTCTCACTTGTATTTGCTCTTTACCGAATAAAGACACGCCGGCATCAATAAATAGCTTTGATACTTTTTCTGCGGCGACAATTATGGCCGCCATGTCTTTTGGCTCATAGCTTCCTAGCTTTAACATCTTAATTAGCTCCCCCCTTGCTACAATGGCACAAAATAGAATCTGCTTTTTTATGTAAGCGGTATTCATAGCTTTTAGTAGCAATTCATCACTACTTGTTTCTACAATACACTCTAACACGATGGGGTCTAAATCTAAGCCTTCTAAACTCTCTCTTAAACTTTGTTTTACTTCATCTTTTTTTGTGTCTAAAAACAAACCGATATTTTTTTCAGTGATTTTATCTTTTAGGACTTCTTGCTCTACTTTGTCAAAGACTTTAGCCTCCTGCCAGTTGCCCTCTTTCGCCCACTTTTTAATAGTAGCTTCAGTTACATTAAACATGCCGCTTAATTCTCTAAAAGATATGTGGTGCGTTTCATAATAAGCACGCACACTATCCTTGTTGTTTTTAGCTTTCCATTCGCCTGCTTGTATCCATTTAATAAGAGTGTAACGGCTTATGTTAAATTTTTGCGCCACTTGTGCCTGTGATAAGCAATGGCTCTCATAAAATACTTGCACCTTTTTTCTAAAATCGCTTGTGTATTCTTTGCTTTTTTTGTATTCCATCTTATGCTCTCTAATGGTTTAAATAAATATGTTGAATCGGATTTTCTTTCAAAAGCTTTGCCTGCTCTTTTTCATAATTGATTAAATTTTGTAATTTAAGGGCGTTTAATTCTTCACATTGACATTGCATGAATACATTTTGAAGGGTTTTAATTTTGTTGATTTCTAGCAATGCCTGCAGATATAACTCAGCTTTTAATTCGGTTTGTTTTATTTTAGTTGTGTTTAGCTCTTGCTCTATTTGTGATTGTATTTTTTCCTCAGTCTTTTGTAAAAGCTCAGTTTCTATAGTAGAAATTTTAAGGGGGATTTGCTTAAATTCATCTTGTAGTTGGTTTTGCTGGTAGAGGGTAATCTCTTTTTTTAAAGCTTGACATTGTTTGTCTAGCTCTTGTTTTAAGAAGTCTTTTAAATTGTCTTGTGCGTTGTTAACGGCTTTTTGTTGTGTTGTTTGTAAGGTTTCATAAGTGCTTAAAAATTCTTGTATCTTGTTATACAAATTCATTAAAAACGCCTTTTTGTTTAGTATAGCATGTTTATTTGTTTATCACACTACACTAATACTAAACGCCCAAACGCTTTGCCCCCCCTTTTTTACCCCTATGATAATGCCCCCCTTTTTTTAAAGAGATAGATTAAAATTGTTGATAGTTTTATTTTGTGTTTTAATTTAGCTAAAAATCAAAAACATTTTTTAGAGTGATTAGAATTGTGTAAAAACGCTTGCATGCCGCACATATGCAAGCGCGAGTAATCTCTGTCGGCTGTGTTTTTTAGGTGTAGTATATGGTGCTAGAATGCCCTTGTATGCGTTGCTAGAGTGGTATTAAAAAATTTTAAAAGGACTTGACAAAATAAGCAAAAAAAAGCTAAAATTCAAGCGTTCTTTTTAAAAGTGTTGTTAAGTGAGACAAGCAAACAAAACTAAAAACGCCTTATTTAGGCATCTTTGTTGGGTTTGTATGGGTGAGTAAATTTATATGATAAACTTTACAAAACAAAATAACACTTCAAAGATTAAGGCAATATTTTAAATAATGGCAAATGAACGCTCAAAATTAGCTTTTAAAAAAACTTTTCCTATCCTAAAACGCTTCATGCAGTCCAAAGACTTAGCCCTTGTCGTTTTTGTGATTGCGATTTTAGCGATTATTATCGTGCCACTACCGCCTTTTTTACTGGACTTTTTGCTCACCATTTCCATCGCTCTATCAGTATTAATCATTTTAATTGGACTTTATATTGATAAGCCTACGGATTTTAGTGCCTTTCCTACTTTGCTACTCATTGTAACCTTGTATCGCCTAGCTTTAAATGTCGCAACCACTAGAATGATTTTAACACAAGGCTATAAGGGGCCTAGTGCAGTAAGTGATATTATCACGGCATTTGGGGAATTTACCGTTAGCGGAAATTATGTTATTGGAGCCATTATTTTTAGTATTTTGGTGCTAGTGAATTTATTAGTCGTTACTAATGGTTCTACTAGGGTTACTGAAGTAAGAGCTAGATTTGCCCTAGATGCTATGCCAGGAAAGCAAATGGCCATTGATGCGGATTTAAACTCAGGGCTTATTGATGATAAGGAAGCTAAAAAGCGACGCTCTGCTCTAAGTCAAGAAGCGGATTTTTATGGTGCGATGGATGGTGCTTCCAAATTTGTTAAAGGTGATGCGATTGCTTCTATTGTCATTACACTCATTAATATCATTGGGGGCTTTTTAGTGGGCGTGTTTCAAAGAGATATGAGCATGAGTTTTAGTGCCAGCACCTTTACCATTCTAACCATTGGTGATGGGCTAGTAGGACAAATTCCTGCACTCATTATTGCTACAGCTACCGGTATTGTCGCCACTCGCACCACACAAAACGAAGAAGAAGATTTTGCATCCAAACTTATCACCCAGCTCACTAACAAAAGCAAAACTTTAGTGATTGTTGGAGCGATACTCTTACTTTTTGCGACCATTCCTGGACTTCCTAGCTTTTCTTTAGCATTTGTAGGAGCGTTATTTTTATTTGTTGCATGGCTTATTAGTAGAGAGGGAAAAGATGGCTTACTTACTAAATTTGAAAACTATTTAAGCAAAAAACTAGGCGTTGATTTTAATCCAAAATCTCCTAGCACTAAAACACAAGCCCACACCCCTACAACTAGCAAAACTAAAAGTCAAGAAGAGATTAAAAGAGAAGAAGAACAAGCCATTGATGAAGTGTTAAAAATTGAATTTTTAGAACTCGCCTTAGGCTATCAGCTCATCAGCCTAGCTGATATGAAACAAGGTGGGGATTTGCTAGAAAGAATTAGGGGTATTAGAAAAAAGATTGCAAGCGATTATGGTTTCTTAATGCCCCAAATTAGAATTAGAGACAATTTACAACTTCCCCCAACGCATTATGAAATCAAGCTTAAAGGCATAGTGATTGGCGATGGAATGGTTATGCCAGACAAATTTTTAGCCATGAATACCGGTTTTGTGAGTAAAGAAGTTGAAGGTATTCCTACCAAAGAGCCAGCCTTTGGCATGGACGCTTTATGGATTGATGCCAAAGATAAAGAAGAAGCTATTATTCAAGGCTATACCATCATTGACCCTAGCACAGTTATTGCTACTCATACCAGCGAATTAGTAAAAAAATACGCTGAAGATTTCATTACCAAAGATGAAGTTAAATCGCTCTTAGAACGCTTAGCCAAAGACTATCCTACTATCGTAGAAGAAAGTAAGAAAATCCCCACCGGTGCGATTCGCTCAGTATTGCAAGCCCTATTGCATGAAAAAATTCCTATCAAGGACATGCTCACTATTTTAGAAACCATTACCGATATAGCCCCCTTAGTGCAAAATGATGTGAATATCCTAACCGAACAAGTTAGAGCAAGGCTTTCTAGGGTGGTTACTAACGCCTTTAAATCCGAAGATGGCTGTTTGAAATTCTTAACTTTTTCTACAGAAACTGAGCAATTTTTGCTTAATAAATTGCGTGAGCAAGGCTCTTCTAAGAGCTTATTATTAAATGTAAGCGAATTGCAAAAACTCATTGAAATCGTTTCTGAGGAGTCTATGAAAGTCTTACAAAAAGGCATTGCTCCAGTTATTTTGATTGTAGAACCCAACTTAAGAAAAGCCCTTTCTAGTCAAATGGAACAAGCTAGAATTGATGTCATAATCCTAAGCCATGCTGAATTAGACCCTAACTCTAACTTTGAAGCCTTAGGCACAATACACATTAACTTTTAATCATATTTAAGGAAAATTATGCAAGTTTATCACCTTTCACACATTGATTTAGACGGCTATGCATGCCAGCTCATTTCAAAACAATTTTTTACAAAAATTCAATGCTATAACGCTAATTATGGGCGTGAAGTCTTAGCACGAATCTATGAAATTTTAAATGCAATCGCTCAATCTAATGAAACAAAAATCCTTATTTTAATTAGCGATTTGAATTTAAGCTTGAACGAAGCACAATATTTGCAAGATAAGGTTCAAGAATACCGCTTGCAAAATAAAGACATTCAAATCCAACTACTAGACCACCATATTAGCGGTAAAGAAGTGGCGGAGAGTTTTCACTGGTATTTACTAGATGCAAGCAAAAGTGCGACCAAAATCACTTATGAATTTTTAAAACAACACTACGCTATCCTAGAGCCTAGCCATATTGCCTGGCTAGATTTACTTGTAGAAATGGTCAATTCAATAGATATTTGGAATACGCAAGGTTATGGCTTTGAATTAGGAAAAGTTTGTATGCGTATGATTAGTCAAAGCACTGAGTTAAACCGCTTCATGTTTGATGATGAAAACCGCAACTACAAATTAAAGCTTTTAGAAGAAGTTAAAAACTATTTATTTTTAGAAAATAGCGCTGTGGCCTATGACAATGATTTATTTAAACTTAAAAAAATCGCTTTGGGGGGTAACCCTACCACAGAAACCATGGATAATATCTCTTCAAACGCACAAACACGCTTGCTTTCTCAAAAGAAAGAAGAATGTTATGTTTCTTACCAGGATAAAAAAGGGTTCTTAAGTTATTCTATGGGGGGCATTAGTGTTTTAGCGAATCTCTTTTTAGTGCAAAATCCAGAGTTTGATTTCTATATAGATGTGAATCCTAAAGGAAATGTAAGCTTGAGAGCTAATGGAAATTGTGATGTGAGCGAATTAAGTCAAGTTTGCTTTAATGGGGGGGGGCATAAGAATGCTAGTGGAGGCAAAATAGAAAGGTTTAGAGAGAGTTTCAATTATGCGGATATTAAAGAGCAAGTAGAAGAAATTTTGAATAATACTCAATAACCCCTTTGAGAAATTTAACTTACAGGAAATAAAGAGCTTCTTAATTACAGAAGCGACAAAAAGACTTTAAAAAAAGTCAAAGATTTTACTCTTCACACATAGGCTTTGGGTAACAAAAGCGATAGCCCCTACGCCTTACGGTTTCTACCGTGGAAATATTTAAGGGCTTATCCATTTTTTGGCGGATTTGATTGATGGCTACCTCAATCACATTAGGGGTAACCAACTCAGGCTCCTCCCAAATAGCATCTAAAAGCTGTTCTTTAGAAACAATTTGGTCTCTGTGTCTAGCTAAATGCGTGAGAACTTCAAACGGCTTTCCTTTGACTTCAACCTCACGCCCCTTATAAATGATTTTCTCTTCATCAGGACTGATGATTAAATCCCCAATTTCAATGACATTAGAACCCCAAAATCTTAAACGAGCCTCAATTCTTGCTACCAATGCCTTAATGCTCCGATAAGGCTTAGCAATATAGTCATCTGCACCCTGCTCAAACGCACTAATTTCTTCCTCGCTTGTGGGGTTATTAGAAGAAACCAAAACAACAATAGAAGCATGTCTTTCTTTGATTTTAGAAACTAGGCTAAAGGCATTTTTATCACTAACCATGACTAAATCGTAATTCCTAATGCCAATGAGATACTCCCCATCTTCCAAGCTCTCAGCCACATCAGCCATAAAACCTCGCTCATTCAAGCACTTCCCAATTTCTTCACCTAAAACAGAGTTGTTTTCAATAAGTAGAACACGCATAGTGTATTGACCTCTACATTTAAGAGTAATTTAAGTATTGATTATATCATAATTTTAAGTTGGTTTAAGAAAATATTAATTTTTATTTTTGCTCGTATCAAACACTTTCTGGTGCGTTCTGTTTCTTTAAAATCGCGAATAAAAATTTTAAAATTATTTGACAAAAATCACAATTTCTGTTGTATAATTACAAGGTTCAACCATTCCTTATGGTTTGGTTGGCACCACTAGAGATAAAGAGTCACCTCCCCCTCCTTTCTCTTTGTCCTAGTGGGTTGTTTTGCCATTGCCGACCAATCGTTAAGGTTCGTCTTCTGTAATCATGGTTCCGATATTACCGTTTGTTTAAGATTTCTTAGGATAGAGCTTAAGATATGCAATCTCACTAGGGGCTAAAAACCTTAAAGGAACTCCCCAATACCCCGCCCCACTACTCACATAAATCTGTGTCGTGTTACTATGCTTGTATAAACCATGCAAATAGGTTTGAGCCAATTTGACTAAAAGACTAAAAGGAAAGATTTGACCCCCATGCGTATGCCCTGAAAGCATTAAATCTATAGAATGATTTTCTTTGATACTTTTAATTTGTTTGGGCTGATGGGCTAAAAGAATGGTAGGCTTATTTGTATCACGATTTTGCAAGGCTTTATCAATATTTGGGGCAAAATTTTGATGCTTTCGTGCATAATAGTCATACACCCCACACAAATTAATTGCATTCAAGTTCGCACACTCATTACCCAAAATCGTTATATTAAGAGTTTTAAGAAACGATAAAATCGGCTCTATGCCATGATAATACTCATGGTTTCCTGGCACATAAAAAGTACCATAAGTGCTTTTGAGATTGTTTAAGGGCAGTAAAAAAGATTTGACTTTTTCAATATTACTATCTACTAAGTCCCCTCCAATTAAAACCATATCCACTTCTTTTTGATTGACTTCTTCTACAATGTAAGTTACAAATTCTCTTTGTAATAAATGCCCTACATGCATGTCTGTTAATAAAATAATCTTTAATTCTTTATCTAATTTATCTAAATAAATGGGGGTTTCTTTGATTTTTGGGCGAGCAAGCCCTTCATAAAACCCACGCCAAAAATAGCCTAGTAAGGCTAAATAAAACCCTAATTTCAAAAAGTTTTTTAAGCTTTTACGCCTTGAGTCTAAAAAATCTATTTCTTCTATGGAATAAGAAAAACCATAAAAGCTCAAAGCAAAAATAAATAAGATAAAAGTGATAAATGAACAAGCTGAAGTTAAAACAAATAGACTACTTGGCATAGAATTTCTATAAAAAGCAAAAATCCCTTCCCCCACACATAAAAGGACAAAAAACCCCAAATAAGCGTATTGAGATATTTTCTTTAAAGTCAAAAACGCCCTTAAAAGCTTGAAAGTAGCGTAGTTTAGCACACATAAAACCAAGAAAAAAACGATTGAGATAAACATGCTATCCTTTTTTACAATGAGTTTTTTATCTTAGCATACAAACACCAATTTATCCCTTAGCTAGATTCTTGCGACTTACTACCCCAATTTCTGATAATTCTTGATTTCAGAAAATACTTTGCAATAATCTTGGTCTTTTGGTTCTTGTTGATAAAAATTATCTAATATTACGAAAAGATTTTCGTAAGTAATATCTTTACTTAAAACCACACCTAAAATATCTGTATCTAAAGATAAGATTTTCATGCTATTAATACTTTTCTTGTCCTTTTGATAAGGCATGATTTTTCTATATGAAAAATCGCTCACTACATTAGGGTCTAAATAAGTGCTAATAAAGATAGCATAATCATTCAAATTCTTTGTTTTAATCAGATGATTACCCAAATGCCTGCTAACAGGTTCTAATTCCATACGCCTTTGATTATCTTTAGTTGTCAGCGTAACTTCTAATAACAGACAATGCTTGTGATAAAAAGGCAACTTAGGGGCATATTCAAAAATAATATCAGCCTCTCCCCCTTTTGCATGGGTCTTTGGTAATAAAATTAGGTTGTAAGGAGAGTTTTAAAAACACAGATAAATCGCCCTCAAATTGAGAGATTTTATACCAAATAATGCCTATAATGTATTCAAAAATAGTAGGTTATTTATTATAATAACCTACTCACAATTCAAACATAAGATTGTTTTAGTATAATAAAAATTCCGTAAGGTTGAATATGAATTATTAGACAAAACTAAGCATAGAGTATGCTAATCAACGCTCCTACCTAGATGACTTGTTTCAAGTGTATCCTATAATTCCAAAAGGTTTAAGAGAAATTGATTCAAAAACTTGGTCTAATATTGAATATCATTTTAAACAAAAAGACAATTTAGCCTTAATAATAAGATTACTTCACTTAGATTTATTCCCTATCAAAGGTAGTGATATTGCCTATTTGAAACGAGATGGAAGTGCCTTAAAACGCAATCCAAGAACAATCAATCGTATTTGTGGCAGATTATATGAAATGGAACTTAATAAAATTTTTGAAAAATGCAGTGAGCCAAAAGAAACAAACCGCCAAGCTTAATAATAAACCTTTAGGTGTTGGGTCTGCAGACTTAAAATACCCATACATAACCAATTATTTTCATACAATTAGATAGCCTAACAATAACTACCTAATGTTAAATTATTTGTCTTAACTAGACTACTTAGTTTAATTACACTAAATTATCTAATTAAATACAATTATATTATTTGATTAGTTTTATTGAAATAATTATATTTTAGATAATTATAATTATATAAAAGTAGAATAACTATTAATAATTTAATTACCATATACTAACCATATAAAACTATCAAATTATTTTTTATTTGTATTCACTATAGAAACAATATTATCTCTATAGTTTAAAGTCTTTTAAAAGCCCCCTCTTGCTAACCAACTCCAAACCTAATCAATTTTTAACCCCCTTACTTTTTATTCTCTATCAAACTATCAAATACAAGAGCCACTTTCTTGTTATGCTCTTGGGTAGTATGGATATAAATCTTAGTAGAGAGTAAAGAGCTATGCCCTAACGCCCTTGAAGTTAAAACTAAGTCTTGGGTTTCTTGATAAATAAGAGTTGCAAAACTATGCCTAAATAGATGTAAGCCTGTGCCATATTGCTTATAGTGTTTGATTTGAGCTAGTTTGAATATTAAGGGGATAAAGTTATAAAGCGTTAAAGAATTTTGTGCTTTTTGCTTGTCTTTTTTAACATTTAGACAAAATCCCAAATATCTTTAATGTTTGAGATGTTTGTCTTAGTGCCACAAGGCACTATAAAAAATAGTAAAGTTAGCCTTGATTTTCTATATACGCTTTGATAGTTTCAGAGTTAGTCTCAAGGGTAGAACAAGCAAAAATCCATCAGTGAGAAAATGTTTTAACTTTTGAGAAAAGTGTTTTTGTAACAAGGGGACAAATCTCTTATCTCGCCAAATCCTATAAGTAGTGATTTATTTTATCCCAACAAAGCGAAAAACTCCGTCCTTTAGGGCGGAGATGTAAGCGTCAATAGCCGTTAGGCTATTTTTTAGTGTCATTTAACCTAAAAACAAAAGGTTAGCAAATCTAATGTGGTGTTTCTTGCTCTTGGATATATTGCTTAATGATTTCTAAAGGAGCACCCCCACAGCTTCCAGCAAAATAACTAGGCGACCATAAATGATTGCCCCACAAAGTAGCTTTAACATTTTTAAAATTTTGTTGTCTAACCAAACGACTACTAACACCCTTTAAAGAATTAACTAACCTACTAACACTAACTTTTGGTGGATAATTGATAAGTAAATGCACATGGTCGCTTTCCCCATCAAATTCTACTAACTCGCTTTCAAAGTCTTTGCATACCTTAGCAAATACAGAACCTAAAAAGTCTATAACTTCTTTGTTGAATGCTTTACGCCTATATTTAGTTACAAATACTAAATGCACATGCATTAAAAAAACACAATGTCTGCCATGTCTAATATTATCAATTTGTTTCATAGACCAAGTTTAACTAAATTATGCTAAAATCTTTCTATGAAAGTAAATAAGGGCTTTAAATTTCGTTTGTATCCTACCAAAGAGCAACAGACCAAATTACAACACTCTTTTTTTGTCTATAACCAAGCCTATAACATTTGCTTAAATCTACAACAAGAGCAATACGAAAAAAACAAAGATTTACCCACTAAACAAAGAAAATGGCAAAAATCAAGCGAATTAGATAGTGCGATTAAGCACCATTTAAAAGCTAGGAATTTAAGTTTTAGTAGTGTAGTCGCTCAACAATCACGCATGAATGCAGAAAGAGCCTTAAGAGATGCCTTTAAAGTCAAAAATAGGGGCTTTCCTAAATTTAAAAACTCTAAATTTGCTAAACAAAGTTTTACTTGGAATAATCAAGGCTTTTCTATCAAAGACTTTAACGAACGCTTTAAGATGTTTAACTTAATGAAAATGCCCTTAAAAATGCGTATGCATAGAGACTTACCCCTTAATGCTAAGATTAAACAAATCGTAGTCTCTTGCTCTCATCAAAAATATTTTGTTAGTTTTAGCATAGAATACGAAAAAGAGCTTAACACTATTAAAGAGCCTAGAAATTGTGTCGGTGTGGACTTAAATATCTATGATATAGCTTTAAGCGTTGATTTAAAAGAATATGAAAAACTAACCGACCTAGAACAATACCAAAAAGACATGAAAGAACTAGGTTTAAAAGTAGATGAAAATATCAATCTAAAACGACTTATTCCTACTTATTCTAAACTACATTCTTTTAAAAAATACTCTAAAGAATTTAAAAGACTACAAAGAAAACAAAGCCGTAGGGTTTTAAAATCTAAACAAAATAAAATCAAACTAGGAGGTAATTTTTACAAAACTCAAAAAAAATTAAACAAAGCCTTTGATAAATCAAGCTATCAAAAACTAGACAGATACCATAAAATCACAAGCGAACTTTCAAAGCAATTTGAATTGATAGTAGTTGAAGACTTACAAATTAAGAACATGACCAAAAGAGCCAAACTCAAAAATGTTAAACAAAAGAGTGGGCTTAATAAGTCTATACTAAATACTTCATTCTATCAAATCATCTCTTTTTTAGACTACAAACAACAGCATAATGGCAAATTGTTAGTGAAAGCTCCCCCACAATATACGAGTAAAACTTGTCATAGTTGTGGGCAAATCAACCACGAGCTTAAATTAAATCATAGAGAATATCTGTGTCAAAATTGCGGATATATAGAGCATAGAGATATAAACGCCGCAAGTAATATTTTAAGCAAAGGGTTAAGTCTTCTTGGGTTAGGAAATAGCCTTGCAGACTTTAAAGAGCAAAGCCTTTCGTATTAGCATTCAGTAGGGTGCTTTAGTTAGGAAGCTCCTCGCTTTAGCGAGGGGTGTTTCACCTATCTTGTCCCAATCTATAATGCGTTTGATTTCTTTTTTTAAAATACAATCTAGCCACATTCTCATCGCCCTACCATTACCCTCTAAGAAAGGGTGGGCAATATTCATCTCTACATATTTTTCTATTATTTCATCAAAGTTATTTGGGGCATGCTCTCAATTTTAGGCAAGATAACATCTAAATACAAAACATTATGAATGTCTAGTAAGCCCTTAATGGTGCTTACTTCAAAACTATCTATTATCCCCTTTTGAATAAGGTTTTTAGCCATTTTAAGGCTTTGTTTATCTATTTAAGTTCAAGGGCTAACCTTAATAAAAATTATCTTTCTAAAAACAAATCTTTTTCTTGGATTTCATTTTCTTCGCTTAAAATCGCCGCCCTTTCTACTACGCCTAAAAGTTCTCGCACATTGCCATGCCAAGAGTATTCTAAAAGGCGTTTAATGGCGTTCTTTGAAAAAGATTTTTGCCCTAGATGATAAGCATTACACACTTCTTTAAGCTTAATCTCAGCAATAGGTAAAATCTCTTCTACTCTCTCTCTTAAAGGCGGAATAGCTATAGGCACAATTTGTAAGCGGAAAAACAAATCTTCTCTAAATTCTTTTAAAGCGATTTTTTCTTTCATGTTGGCGTTGGTGGCCGAAATGAAACGCACATCAATTTTTATGCTCTTATTATCGCCAAGTCGTGTAACTTCCTTTTCTTGAATGACTCTTAAAAGCTTGCTTTGTAGCTGAATTGGCATTTCAGCGATTTCATCTAAGAATACCGTTCCTTTATTCGCGCTTTCAAAAAGCCCCATTTTAGGGGTGGTAGCGTCAGTAAACGCCCCTTTTTGATACCCAAAAAGCTCGCTTTCTAATAAATGCTCTGGAATGGCGGACATATTAATTGCCATAAAGGGGTGTTTAGCACGATTAGAATTTTGGTGGATAAAATGAGCGAAAACTTCCTTGCCTACGCCACTTTCGCCTAGTAGCATGACATTGGCGTCAGTGCTTGCGACTTTTAAAGCTTGGCGTTTGACTTCTTCTAGGGCAGGGGAAGTGGCTAAAAAGCTGTGTTTTTGAGTGGGGGTTTTTTTAAGGGGTTTTTCTAAGGGGTGTTTTTTTTGAAATTCTAAAACCTTTTTGGTGCGATAAATGGATTCTAAAAGGAGTTCTGGTTTGAAAGGTTTTTGGAAAAAGTCTTTCACGCCTAAGCGGATAGAATCAATGGCTTTATTCAAGGTCGCATTGCCGGTGATGACAATGGATTCGTATTTGCCTTCTAAAAGGCGTAAAAATTCTAAGCCATCCATATGGGGCATGTTAATATCTGTGATGATTAAATCAAAGCTTTCATCTAATTTAGCTAGGGCGTCTTTGGGGTTTTTGAAACTCACAATTTCTAAGTCATCTTGGAGCTCAAAAAAAAGCTCTAGGCTTTTACGCATGTTAATATCATCTTCTACAATGGCGATTTTCATTCTTCTTCCTTTCTAAAAATATCTAAGGACAGCACATTTCCTGCTAGGCTCGCTCTAACGCTTAGGGCTTTAAGATTGAGTATGCTTGTGGTGGTAGTGCCATTTTTATAGCTATTGTCATAATGTGTGATAGCCACTTGGCTTTTTAAAAGGCAGTCTATGATTTGCTCTTTTTCTTGTTTTAAGGCTCTTTCTAGGAGCGAATTTTCTAAGCGTGCTTGGAGTATGGGGTCTTTAGTTTCTGTTGTGGGTAAATCTTTCGCCACGATTAAACAATGATAGTCTAAGACATAGGGGGCTGTTTTGATACGGCTTGCTATGGGTTTAGAAATGGAGTATTCTTCGCCTATAACTCTTGCGTCAACGACTTTTAAACGATACGAGATTAAAAATTCTTGGTTTTCTAGGGGGCTAAAAGCTTGCAAGAAAGCCCCTATCAAGAAAGCCCCTAGCAAATAAAAGAATAAAAAGAAGCGCATTAGTCAAACAAATTTTGCTTAGGAGAGTTTTCTAAATTTTCTGGCTCTTCTTCTTTGGGGCAAGAATTGACATACACGACTTTATCAGCGGTGTCTATGAGTTTCACCCCACTAGCATTTCTTCCGGTCTCTCTAATATCTTTGATAGAAACTCTAATCATTTTCGCACTTGCAGTGAGTATCATCAAATCTAGGTTTTCATCATCTACGCTGATAATGCCTACTAAATTGCCGGTTTTTTTAGTGAGTTTCATGCCAATCACGCCCTTACCCCCACGAGATTGTTCTCTATAAGACTCTGCTAAGGTTTGCTTGCCTAGCCCATTTTCACTCACGCTCAAAAGCTTGTTATTGTCATCATAGATAACGACTGCACCCACAACAAAATCATTTTCAGCAAGTCTTATGCCCCTAACCCCACGACCAACTCGCCCGATTTCTCTCACATCTTCTAAAGGGAACTTAATAAAAGTGCCAGAATGTGAGGCAATGAGTAAATGCTTAGAATTTTTATCCACAATTTTTGCGGTTACTAATTCATCATCTTCATCTAAATTAATCGCTTTGATACCGCTATAACTTCTATTGCTACCAAATTCGCTTAAATTCGTGCGTTTTACGACACCATTTTTAGTGAAAAAAGCTAGTGAGCGTTCATCGCTAAAGTCTTTGGTGCTTAAAGTTGCCATAATCTTTTCATCAGGGGCTAGTGAGATTAAGTTAACTATAGCTTTACCCATAGCGGTTCTACTTGCTTCTGGGATTTTATAGACTTTCAAATGATACAACTGACCTTTATTGGTGATAAAGAGCAAAATATCATGCGTGTTAGCCACAAAAAAGCTCTCAATAAAATCATCTTCATAAGTGCTGCCAGATAGCTTGCCCTTACCGCCACGATTTTGCCTCTCATAGACTTTTAAATCCACTCTTTTAACATAGCCTTTATGGCTCATGCTCACCACCATAGGCTCATTAGCGATTAAATCTTCTATATCAATATTTTCATAAGATTCTTGAATTTCAGTGCGTCTTTTGGAAGAAAACTGCTCTTTAACTTCTAAAAGCTCTGTTTTTACGACTTCATTTAAGCGAGTTTCACTCTTTAAAATGCCATTTAAATCATCAATGAGTTCTAGCAAGTTTTGATACTCTTCTTTGATTTTATCTCTCTCTAGGCCGGTTAAGCGTTGCAAACGCATTTCCAATATGGCTTTGCTTTGAATTTCACTCAAACTAAAACGCTCCATTAAAGCGTTTTTAGCTACTTCGGGGCTCTCACTTGTTTTAATGAGTTGCACGATTTCATCAATATTATCTAATGCTATTAAGTAACCTTCTAAAATATGAGCTCGTGCTTTGGCCTTTTCTAATTCAAATATGGTGCGTCTAATGACTATGGTTTTTCTATGGCTTAAGAAAAGGTGTAAGAGTTCTAAAAGTGTGAAAATCTTAGGTTCTTTATTATAAATGGCGAGCAAGATAATGCTAAAGGTGGTCTCCATAGTGGTGAGCTTGTAGAGATGGTTTAAGACAATTTCACTCATCGCATCTCTTTTTAACTCAATCACCACTCTAATGCCCTCTCTATCAGATTCATCACGCACTTCACTAATGCCCTCAATTTGTTTGTCTCGCACTAAATCGCTGATTTGTTCTACTAATTTGGCTTTATTGGTTTGATAGGGCATTTCATCTAAAACAATGATGTCTTTATTCTTAGTCTTTTCTACATGCACTTTGGCTCTAACTTTCACACGCCCTCGCCCTGTTTTATAAGCCTCAATAATACCCACCTTACCATAGATGATTCCTCCAGTTGGGAAATCTGGCCCTTCAACAAATTCTAAGATTTCATTCAATTCAGCGTTAGGGTTTTCTAGCACATGCACTAAAGCGTCTATGATTTCATCAATTCTATGCGGCGGTATAGAAGTAGCCATACCTACTGCAATACCATTAGCCCCATTGACTAAGAGATTAGGCAGACGGCTTGGTAAAATATCAGGCTCTTTTAAGGTGTCATCATAGTTAGGCACAAAATCTATGGTGTCTTTGTCAATATCTCTTAAAATTTCTTCACTCGCTTTTGTCATGCGAGCTTCGGTATAACGCATAGCAGCGGCATTATCGCCATCAATAGAGCCAAAGTTTCCTTGCCCATCTACTAATTCTAAACGCATAGAAAAATCTTGTGCCATTCTAACTAGGGCATCATAAACGGCAGTATCGCCATGGGGGTGGTATTTACCAATAACATCACCCACAATCCTAGCACTCTTTTTGTAAGCGACTTTAGAAGTGAGACCTAGCTCATTCATCGCATATAAAATACGCCTATGAACGGGCTTTAAGCCATCTCTAGCATCAGGTAAGGCACGCCCAATGATGACGCTCATGGAATAAGCTAAATAACTCTCTTCAATAGAAGAATCAATTCCTACTTCTATAATATTTTTGTCTTTCTCAATCAAGCTATCTTGCATGTTTCTCCCTAAAATTTAATTACTTTGATAGAGCATTAAAAGATAACGCCCCCAAATAAAAGCCCAAAAAATTAGCCCTATGAGCTGGGCTGAACTAGCAATATCCTTAGCCTTTTTAGCTAGGGGGTGAAATTCTGTGCCGGTATAATCTACAGCCTTTTCAATAGAGCTGTTAAAGAGTTCAATAACCACCGATAGGAAGCAAGGCAAAATCAATAGCCCCCATTCTAAAAAATCCTTAGCAAGATAGCTTGCTAGAATGATACAAATTAGAGCTAAGATTAATACTTGTCTAAAAGCGCTCTCTTCTATCCATGCACATTTAAGCCCGTCTTTAGAATAAAAAAAGGCTTTAATAATGCGTTTAATGCCTTTTGCTTTTTGGGGCTTTAGGGGCGGATTTGTATTCATCAAATTATTTAACACTAAACTCGTAGGCATTAAAAAGATTTTCTTTAAGGCTTTCTAGCATGGCATTAAAGCTAAGTTTAGTCGTGTCTTTAACTTGAGCGTTAAGCATAATCTCAGAGCGTTCATTCTTAGCCATTGCTTTAAAAGCGTTTAAAAACTCTTTCAAACTTTTTTGAAAAACATTATCTTTAAAATCCAAATGAGTGGTGCTGGTTTCTTCTAAAAAATCAAGCGTAGTGTCATAGCTGGTATGGAAAATGCCTTTGTTCTCATTATAAAAAGGCTCTAAAAGGCTTTTAAGATGATGAGCTTGGATAGAAAAACCCCATTGAGAGATTAAAAAACGCATACTCTCTTGTAGTTTTTCTATAGCTTGAGTGTCTTTGGAAGTCAAAGTTTTTAAGATGTGTTTAAAAGACAAGTTGTCTTGTGTAATCATAATGCCTTTTTGTGAAAAAGTGTAAGTAAGGATATTTTGTGGATTAGTCAAATGACATTTTAAATCGTTGTTTAAAGTCTTTTCATCTAAAGCATTGAATTGCAAAGAGCAATTTAAATGCGTGGGCTTAGCTTTTTCAAACAAACTATTGAGGTCTTTCAAGGGCATTTGAGCGGCTTTTTGATTGACTAATTGCTCTAAAATAGGGGATTTTATCTGAGATTTTATAGAGAGTGCAAGAGAGCTTTTGTCTAAAGAATTGATTTTAACACTCAAATTTTTAAAATCTACAAAAGGGGAATTTTTAGAGAGACTGAGTTCCTTTAAATTGCATGAGATTTTAAAAAGCCCTTCACATTCAAAAGGGGTGCTTGTGATAATAGGGTGGTGTTGCTCCAAAAGGGCGTTGAGATTAGCACTCAAAAATTTCTTAACCGACATGCTGGTAAAGAAAATAAATACTCCTAAAAGCACACAAATTAAAGCCCCAGCAACTAAGCTAAAAGACATGATTTTTCTAGTCAAAAATACCCTTTATTTCTCAAGCATGATAAACTAGAATTGTAGCATAAAACCCTAAATATCATCTACAATCAAAAAGCAAAATTCAATTCAAAAGTGCCAATTTGATGGTGCTTAGGTTGGGATTGAAAGGTTTTGCTAATATCCGTGAAAGTAACCGCCATTCTAAAACCCCGCCACATCATTGCTACACCCATTTCGCCACTATAAACAAAATATTCTAAATTAGCAATGCCCCTAGTCTCAGGACTATTGCCTTGAATGAAGATGTTAAAGGGTTGGAAGCGCCCAAAAGCCCCTACAAAAAAGTAGAGTGAAAACTTATCGCTATAGGGCATTCCACCGCTAAAATCAGTATTGACTTTATTTACACCATAATCTGCATCTAAGTTATATCCAAATCTAAAGAGTGAGCCTAGTTGGGCATAATCTCTTGCGTTACCAAGTTCTAAATTAAATCCGGGCATAAGTTCCATAGAAAAAAAACGAGTGGTTAAAAGGGGGACTTTTTTAAGCAATTGATAGTGTAATTCAAAGATAAATTCGTTTTTGAGTTGCCTACTCCAGCCATAAAATTGTGGGTCTTTTAAGCCTTGATGGACAAGGTGCTGGATTTGAGCGGCTAAAGAGTGTTGTCCTGTTGTGCCTAAAGAAAGCGTGAATAATTCCATGAAAGTTTTATGGCGGTTATACACATTCAAATTCACTCTTAAATACCCCCCATAAGGGTGGTTATGATACAAATGCGTTAATTTCCTGTTTTTGAGCGTTGGAGTGTACATATCCTGTGCCAAAGAGATTCCAAAGCGAGTAACCCTAGGGCTTTTATTAAAAAATCCTAAATATGAAGCCCATTTCATATATTTGTTTTGAGATAAGTCAAACTCTTTAGTGGAAAAGCCTATTTGAGTGCCGGCGGTATAGTATTCATCAGTGGGCTTCATGATAGGTTTTAGGACATAAGCATCATTTTCAGAGAGCAAATTAATAGAATAGCGTTTGGACGGAGTTAGGGGGTCTGTCAAATCTTCTTTTGCCCATGCAAATATTCCTAAAAATAAACATAAAATAAATTTAAAAAACAAAACACTTCCTTAGATTATTATGATTAGGGGTTATTCTAATAAGAAGGCTCTATTATAGAGCGTTTTAGCTTATAGTAAAGTTATAAGAATTTTTTAGATTTTCTAAACTCACATATGCACAATATTTAATAATCTTTTAGATAATATAATTTAAAGGGTAATGCTACATTCTTTTTCGCAAAGTTTCATACCATTTTAGAGCTTTTTCTTCTCCCTTATAAAGTTTTAAAGTGTCGTGAAACACCCCTCGCTAAAGCGAGGAGCTTCCTAACTAAAGCACCCTACTGAATGCTAATACGAAAGGCTTTGCTCTTTAAAGTCTGCAAGGCTATTTCCTAACCCAAGAAGACTTAACCCTTTGCTTAAAATATTACTTGCGGCGTTTATATCTCTATGCTCTATATATCCGCAATTTTGACACAGATATTCTCTATGATTTAATTTAAGCTCGTGGTTGATTTGCCCACAACTATGACAAGTTTTACTCGTATATTGTGGGGGAGCTTTCACTAACAATTTGCCATTATGCTGTTGTTTGTAGTCTAAAAAAGAGATGATTTGATAGAATGAAGTATTTAGTATAGACTTATTAAGCCCACTCTTTTGTTTAACATTTTTGAGTTTGGCTCTTTTGGTCATGTTCTTAATTTGTAAGTCTTCAACTACTATCAATTCAAATTGCTTTGAAAGTTCGCTTGTGATTTTATGGTATCTGTCTAGTTTTTGATAGCTTGATTTATCAAAGGCTTTGTTTAATTTTTTTTGAGTTTTGTAAAAATTACCTCCTAGTTTGATTTTATTTTGTTTAGATTTTAAAACCCTACGGCTTTGTTTTCTTTGTAGTCTTTTAAATTCTTTAGAGTATTTTTTAAAAGAATGTAGTTTAGAATAAGTAGGAATAAGTCGTTTTAGATTGATATTTTCATCTACTTTTAAACCTAGTTCTTTCATGTCTTTTTGGTATTGTTCTAGGTCGGTTAGTTTTTCATATTCTTTTAAATCAACGCTTAAAGCTATATCATAGATATTTAAGTCCACACCGACACAATTTCTAGGCTCTTTAATAGTGTTAAGCTCTTTTTCGTATTCTATGCTAAAACTAACAAAATATTTTTGATGAGAGCAAGAGACTACGATTTGTTTAATCTTAGCATTAAGGGGTAAGTCTCTATGCATACGCATTTTTAAGGGCATTTTCATTAAGTTAAACATCTTAAAGCGTTCGTTAAAGTCTTTGATAGAAAAGCCTTGATTATTCCAAGTAAAACTTTGTTTAGCAAATTTAGAGTTTTTAAATTTAGGAAAGCCCCTATTTTTGACTTTAAAGGCATCTCTTAAGGCTCTTTCTGCATTCATGCGTGATTGTTGAGCGACTACACTACTAAAACTTAAATTCCTAGCTTTTAAATGGTGCTTAATCGCACTATCTAATTCGCTTGATTTTTGCCATTTTCTTTGTTTAGTGGGTAAATCTTTGTTTTTTTCGTATTGCTCTTGTTGTAGATTTAAGCAAATGTTATAGGCTTGGTTATAGACAAAAAAAGAGTGTTGTAATTTGGTCTGTTGCTCTTTGGTAGGATACAAACGAAATTTAAAGCCCTTATTTACTTTCATAGAAAGATTTTAGCATAATTTAGTTAAACTTGGTCTATGAAACAAATTGATAATATTAGACATGGCAGACATTGTGTTTTTTTAATGCATGTGCATTTAGTATTTGTAACTAAATATAGGCGTAAAGCATTCAACAAAGAAGTTATAGACTTTTTAGGTTCTGTATTTGCTAAGGTATGCAAAGACTTTGAAAGCGAGTTAGTAGAATTTGATGGGGAAAGCGACCATGTGCATTTACTTATCAATTATCCACCAAAAGTTAGTGTTAGTAGGTTAGTTAATTCTTTAAAGGGTGTTAGTAGTCGTTTGGTTAGACAACAAAATTTTAAAAATGTTAAAGCTACTTTGTGGGGCAATCATTTATGGTCGCCTAGTTATTTTGCTGGAAGCTGTGGGGGTGCTCCTTTAGAAATCATTAAGCAATATATCCAAGAGCAAGAAACACCACATTAGATTTGCTAACCTTTTGTTTTTAGGTTAAATGACACTAAAAAATAGCCTAACGGCTATTGACGCTTACATCTCCGCCCTAAAGGACGGAGTTTTTCGCTTTGTTGGGATAAATAGCCTGTATAAATTCATGCGTATTTTGAAAAACAAAGGCTTTATTAGTTTTAAAAGCACCGCTAGGGCGTATATTGTAAATCATACCCCTTTTTACTTGTGTTTTTAAAGGGTAATAAGATGAACGCCCTGCAATTTCATAAATTTTATGCAAATAAATTTTTTTAATTAAAATATCTCCATTTTCTTGCATTTCATAGGCAAAAATCAGATAAAATATGTCTAAAATTTTTGGATTTTCTAGTAGCCTATCACAATAAGACTCAAAATTTGCAATATCAAACGCAGGGGATTTTTCGTATTGAAAAGCTTTAACTTCTAGAAATTCCCAAATCTGTAATTCTTGATTAAACAATAAAAAATCAGGAAAACTCTGTGAATTTTCTAGCTCTTTAAACTGATAGTTAGCTTGAAGCATAAAATCCTTAAGCCATTCTTGCTAAACAAATCCCACCGTATCTTTAGCTTTTAGGGTGGTAGAAATATTAGCTAAACAAAAGGTAATTTTTCCTTGTGTTTTACCCCATTCAATCTTTTTTAAATCTTTATAAAGTTTTGTTGTGCTAATAACCTATCCTTTATGATAAAATAAGCTAGATTATAGCTAAAAACCATTATAATAATCCCATGACAACAGAGCAAAATCTTTTTACACCCTTACTAAAACCTAAAAATTTTAAGCCTTATCTCACAGATTATAAAAACCAAATCGTGCGTTTTATGGATTTATTTGCAGGTCTTGGAGGATTGCGTTTGGGGTTTGAGCAAGCTTTATCTAGCATAGGGTTAAAATCAGAATGTGTTTTAAGTTCTGAAATTAAAAAAAGTGCCTTAAAAGCCTATGCAAATCATTTCAAAGAGATACCGCAAGGCGATATTACTAAAATTGATACAAACAATATTCCTAATTTTGATATTTTACTAGCAGGTTTTCCTTGTCAGCCTTTTTCTAGCGCTGGGAAACGAAGAGGGCTAGAGGATACAAGAGGAACTTTATTTTTTGAAATCATGCGTTTTTTATTAACTAAGAAACCTAAAGGATTTTTACTAGAAAATGTCCCTGGACTTCTCACGCATGATAAAGGAAAAACCTTTTCTATCATGTTACACCACTTAGAAGAATGCGGTCATTTTGTAAATTACAAACTTTTAAATGCCAAAGATTTTGGGGTTGCACAAAATAGGGAACGCCTTTATATTGTGGGTAGTTTATCTTGTCATATTGATTTAGATAATTTTCCTATTACAAAATGCGTTTTTAAAGATATTCAAGAACACCACCTAGAACTTCTAAATACTCCTTTCACACAAAAAATCTTATCTCAATTTACCCCAAATGAGCTTTATGGTAAGGCTATCAAAGATAAAAGAGGAGCTAGTAACAACATTCATTCATGGGATTTAGAACTAAGAGGAGCAGTTAATCAAACCCAAAAAGACTTGCTTAATCTCTTTTTAAAAGAAAGACGCAAATCTAAATACGCCATACTTTGGGGAACACCCAAAAAAGATGGTGTGCCTCTTAGTTTAAAAAGCATTCAAGATTTTTTCAATCATGCAGATTTAATCAGTTTATTAGATGACTTGGTTGTTAAAGGCTATTTGAAACAAATTAAAAACCCTAAAAATAATGAATTAGGCTTTGCCCTTAGTGGCGGAAAACTTTCTTTTGAGTTTTCTAAAATTCTACATCCTAATGAACCTACACCAACCCTAGTAGCGAGTGATATGCATAAAATAGGGGTAATAGATTTTAAAGATAAAAAAGCAGGGTTACGGCGTTTGAGCATTCAAGAAGGGTTAAGATTATTTGGTTTTCCTAAAAACTATACTCTAAATACACCTTACAAAGAGAGTATGGATTTACTAGGCAATAGTGTGTGTGCCTGTTATCCAAGCTATCAGCAAGAGACTTATAAAGATTATATAAAAAGGATTTGAAATGCTTTTAGAAAATACATAATTGATTTTAAAGCTCGGTTTCTATTCTGTATTGTTTTCTTAAAAATCTAAAGAATTTTAAGAAAATTCCTTAAGTTCTTTTTCTAAAGCATTAATAAACACGCTAGAGTAGGGCTTTTCTTTAGGAAATTTTTCTAAAAAATCACTGAGTAGCCCAAGGTATTGCTCTGTATTTAAAGCCCCTTTTAGCACTTCGTATTTCAAAAAAAGCCAATAGGTATTGAGCACATCGCTTTGACAATAATTTTCAATAGTGGTCTTTTTTTCAACTTCGCTTAAAGTAGTGTCATAATAAATCGCATGCACTAAGTCCCCACTCACATCAAATTTGCCAGGAATATTAGTCATAGCACAAATGCCATTTAAATTCAAACCCCTAACTGAGCCATAATGGCTCAAGCTATCCATTAAGTCCAAATGAAACTGTTCACTATAGCGTGAGCGATAATTCTCCCATTTATTTTCTTGATTATAGAAAGCATCTAAAGTTAAATTGTATTTGAGAGCTTTTAAAGTGAGTAAGGGTATATCAAAACCCCTGCCATTAAAACTCACAAGTCTTGGTTTTTTAGCATTAAAATAATTGAAAAAATCTTCTAAAAGCTCTTTTTCACTTGTAAAACTCTCTTTATTTTGACCAAAATTCCCCACCTTGATAAACTTCCCATAATCATCGCCTATTACAGCTGAAATAGAAATAATTTTATGCAAATAAAGGGGTAAAAATTCACTCCCACTTTTTTCTTTTTGCTTTTCAAAACTCAATTCACAAACTCTTAAATCGCTTTCTTCTTCTAAATGAAAATGTTCTTTACACAAGCTTACATTAGGAGTGGTTTCTATATCAAATACGCACAACATCACACGCCCTTAAAAATTTTAATATTCTTGGTTTATTTATAATAATTAGTCTTAGTTTAGAATGCTATAATACCAAATTTAATTTGAGAACTATATTAAGATTGAAAAATAACTTTATTTGGAGAGTCAATTAGGAATGAAAGAAATTATTATCGCACTTGTAGGACAGCCTAATGTGGGGAAGTCATCTCTGATTAATGCACTCAGTAACGCTCATTTGAAAGTAGGGAATTTTGCCGGAGTTACCGTGGATAAAATGGAAGTGAGTTTGATTCACAAAGAGCATAAAATCACTATCATTGATTTACCCGGCACTTACGCACTCAATGACTTCACTACTGAAGAAAAAGTTACTAAAGACTTTTTAGAAAATGAAAAATACGACTTAATTGTCAATGTAGTAGACTCTACTAATTTAGAGCGTAATTTAGCCTTAAGCTTTCAACTACTAGATACGAATAAAAAAATGTTGCTTGCACTCAATATGTGGGATGAAGCACAGAAGGAAGGTATCAGTATTGATATAGAAAAACTTTCTGAAGAATTAGGGGTTGTATGTGTGCCTACGAGTGCTCGCTCCAAAGAGACTAGCTTAAATACAGAGCATTTATTAGATGAGATTGTAACGCTTTATTCTCAAAATATATTAAATAATGAAAATATAAAGGTCCAATCCCAAAGCTTTAATCAATGCTTGGAATATAGCAGCTTAGCTAAAAGGGCGGCTAACTTAGTTACTAATGAGCATAAGCACAATGTGAGTTTTGAACGCACTTATAAGATTGATAAGATTTTAATGCATGAGCGTTATGGCATTTTGATTTTCTTGGGGTTTATGCTAATCATTTTTTCTTTGAGCTTTTTAATAGGGGGGGCGTTACAAGAAGTGGTGGAAGTTGGGTTTAATTTTTTAACTGATAGTATCAAAGAGCATGTGGCTAATGAAGATTTAGCGTCTTTAATAGGCGATGGGATTATTGGGGGAGTGGGGGCTACGGTTTCGTTCTTACCTTTAATCGTAGTGCTATATTTTGGAATTTCTTTACTAGAGACCACAGGCTATATGAGTAGGGTGGCGTTTTTACTAGACGGAATATTGCATAAATTTGGCTTGCATGGAAAGAGCTTCATACCTTTAATTATAGGTTTTGGTTGCTCTGTGCCAGCTTACATGGCAACAAGAACTTTACAAAATCATAATGAACGATTAATCACGCTTTTTGTGATTGGTTTTATGAGTTGTTCTGCAAGACTTCCTATTTATGTGTTGTTTGTAGGCTCGTTTTTTCCCTCTTCAAGCGCAGGATTTGTGCTGTTTTGCATTTATGTTTTAGGGGCGATTGTGGCACTAGTGATGGCAAAACTATTAAAACTAAGCGTGTTTAAAGGACAAACAGAATCTTTTATTATGGAAATGCCAAAATACCGCTTTCCTAGTGCTAGAATGGTTTGGTTTAGCATCTATACCAAATCGCTTTCTTATCTCAAAAAAGCTGGGACTTATATTTTAATGGGAGCGATTTTGATTTGGTTTATGTCTCAATACCCTAAAAATGATGTGGCTATGAAAACTTATAAACAAGAAAGCTTATTGATTAAAAAAGATACTAGCCTTTCACAAGAAGCTAAAGAAGAAAAATTAAAAGAATTAAAAATAGAATTAGATAAAAAGAATTTAGAAAATAGCCTTGTGGGAAGAGCAGGGGTGTATTTAGAAAAAGTCTTTATCCCTATGGAGTTTGATTGGCGTTTGAGTGTATCACTTGTTACTGGATTTATGGCTAAAGAAGTGGTGGTTTCAACTCTTGGGGTGTTATTTTCTTTAGAAGATGAAGATGAAAAATCTAGTGCCTTTAGAGAGATAATTAGAAAAGATGTGAGCGTGCCTAGTGGGATTGCCTTTATCGTGTTTGTGATGTTTTACATTCCTTGTTTTGCAGCTACGATTACTTTTGGAAGAGAAGCTGGAGGGATAAAGTTTGTGGCGTATTTATTTGTGTTTACAACGGTAGTAGCGTATGTGTTCTCGCTCATAGCTTTTTATGTAATTAAAGTCTTTTTTTAAAGAAATCTAAGATTTCTTTATGTTTATTTGGTGTGAAGTTATTAGAATGGTTTTTTAGAGAGTATAATTTTAGCTAATAAAAGTTATCACTTGTTTTATTTTTAGAGTGAAACACCCCTCGCTAAAGCGAGGAGCTTCCTAACTAAAGCACCCTACTGAATGCTAATACGAAAGGCTTTGCTCTTTAAAGTCTGCAAGGCTATTTCCTAACCCAAGAAGACTTAACCCTTTGCTTAAAATATTACTTGCGGCGTTTATATCTCTATGCTCTATATATCCGCAATTTTGACACAGATATTCTCTATGATTTAATTTAAGCTCGTGGTTGATTTGCCCACAACTATGACAAGTTTTACTCGTATATTGTGGGGGAGCTTTCACTAACAATTTGCCATTATGCTGTTGTTTGTAGTCTAAAAAAGAGATGATTTGATAGAATGAAGTATTTAGTATAGACTTATTAAGCCCACTCTTTTGTTTAACATTTTTGAGTTTGGCTCTTTTGGTCATGTTCTTAATTTGTAAGTCTTCAACTACTATCAATTCAAATTGCTTTGAAAGTTCGCTTGTGATTTTATGGTATCTGTCTAGTTTTTGATAGCTTGATTTATCAAAGGCTTTGTTTAATTTTTTTTGAGTTTTGTAAAAATTACCTCCTAGTTTGATTTTATTTTGTTTAGATTTTAAAACCCTACGGCTTTGTTTTCTTTGTAGTCTTTTAAATTCTTTAGAGTATTTTTTAAAAGAATGTAGTTTAGAATAAGTAGGAATAAGTCGTTTTAGATTGATATTTTCATCTACTTTTAAACCTAGTTCTTTCATGTCTTTTTGGTATTGTTCTAGGTCGGTTAGTTTTTCATATTCTTTTAAATCAACGCTTAAAGCTATATCATAGATATTTAAGTCCACACCGACACAATTTCTAGGCTCTTTAATAGTGTTAAGCTCTTTTTCGTATTCTATGCTAAAACTAACAAAATATTTTTGATGAGAGCAAGAGACTACGATTTGTTTAATCTTAGCATTAAGGGGTAAGTCTCTATGCATACGCATTTTTAAGGGCATTTTCATTAAGTTAAACATCTTAAAGCGTTCGTTAAAGTCTTTGATAGAAAAGCCTTGATTATTCCAAGTAAAACTTTGTTTAGCAAATTTAGAGTTTTTAAATTTAGGAAAGCCCCTATTTTTGACTTTAAAGGCATCTCTTAAGGCTCTTTCTGCATTCATGCGTGATTGTTGAGCGACTACACTACTAAAACTTAAATTCCTAGCTTTTAAATGGTGCTTAATCGCACTATCTAATTCGCTTGATTTTTGCCATTTTCTTTGTTTAGTGGGTAAATCTTTGTTTTTTTCGTATTGCTCTTGTTGTAGATTTAAGCAAATGTTATAGGCTTGGTTATAGACAAAAAAAGAGTGTTGTAATTTGGTCTGTTGCTCTTTGGTAGGATACAAACGAAATTTAAAGCCCTTATTTACTTTCATAGAAAGATTTTAGCATAATTTAGTTAAACTTGGTCTATGAAACAAATTGATAATATTAGACATGGCAGACATTGTGTTTTTTTAATGCATGTGCATTTAGTATTTGTAACTAAATATAGGCGTAAAGCATTCAACAAAGAAGTTATAGACTTTTTAGGTTCTGTATTTGCTAAGGTATGCAAAGACTTTGAAAGCGAGTTAGTAGAATTTGATGGGGAAAGCGACCATGTGCATTTACTTATCAATTATCCACCAAAAGTTAGTGTTAGTAGGTTAGTTAATTCTTTAAAGGGTGTTAGTAGTCGTTTGGTTAGACAACAAAATTTTAAAAATGTTAAAGCTACTTTGTGGGGCAATCATTTATGGTCGCCTAGTTATTTTGCTGGAAGCTGTGGGGGTGCTCCTTTAGAAATCATTAAGCAATATATCCAAGAGCAAGAAACACCACATTAGATTTGCTAACCTTTTGTTTTTAGGTTAAATGACACTAAAAAATAGCCTAACGGCTATTGACGCTTACATCTCCGCCCTAAAGGACGGAGTTTTTCGCTTTGTTGGGATAAATGTGCTAAGATTAAGCAAAACTAAAACAAAGAATGGAGTTGTATTTGTGTCAAATTTACCCCCCCCCCACCAATAAAAAACAAAGAAAACAGAAAGAATTCTTTGTTTAAAAGCGAGAAATACCCCCATATTCCTATTGTTTTTACCTTTGATAGGAATTATCTTTTTACAGCTGGAGCATGTTTTTATTCGCTCTTGGATAGCATTAAAAAGGCAGACAAGAAAGTATATTACACCTTACATGCCTTAACGATTGGTCTTACTGATGAAGATATTGCCAAATTGCATCAAATTGTGGAGCCCTTTAAAGAGTTTGCTACTCTGCAACACAAAGATATCTCGGATTTCTTAAACACGCTTAAAAACCCTTTTAGTGAACGTTTTTTAAAGCGTTTTGCCAAAATCGTATTAGTTAAATATTTTTTGAGCGAGTTGTTTTTAGAGTATGAAAAGGTCGTTTTTAGTGATGTAGATGTTATTTTTTGTCAAGAATTTAGCGATGATTTTTTAAAAATTGATGAGAATGACACAAATTATTTCCATGGCGTATTCTCTAGCCAGCATTTTCCTCCAGCAGACAACCATATGTATGAGGGTTTTTTGTTTTGCAACTTAGCTTACCAACGCAAAAACCATTTTGCACAAAAAGTTTTGAATATTTTAAATAACCAAAATATTCGCACTGAGCCAGAACTTACAAACCATTGCTGGCCACATATCGCACGATTGGGTGTAAAATATTGTGTAGCACCAAATTATTATGATTTTTATAAAAACAACCAAGAGTCTTTATGGGCGTGCTTGTATAAGGGGGATCATCCTCATATTAAGGAAGCCCTAGATAATCCAATTATTATTCACTATGACTACAATTATTTCACGGCAGCAGGCAAACCTTGGAATAATCCACTAGAGCTTAAGGCAAATTTATGGCTAAACGCTTTAGCTAAGACCCCATTTTTTAACGACTATACTTTGCTGTTGAATGAAAATTCAGAGTATTATAGCAATATCATTGCTACAACTTATTGTTTTGGTCCTAGGAGAGTAATGACTGGAATTTTATTTGACATGCCAAAATGGTTTTTTAGACATTATTTTAAATATGTGTTTGTCCATAAAGCTGTGATAAAGAGTGAAAGCTTAAAATATGCAAACATGTATATAGATGACAGAATCCGCTATTTTAAGTCTTTGAAGCCTTATTGTTCGCGTTGGGGGTTTAAATTTGTATTTTTTGAAACCCTTAAAGTTTTAAAAATCCATGCACCGTTAAAGAAAATCTATAGGCTAATCAAAAGGCGTTAATTTTAAAGTAAAAGCTTTTTGATGCTCAAGCCTTTATATACTAGATGCTATGGTGTGTGAAGTTAAAATCAAAAACAAAAAAGTTTTTATATAAAAAACATAGATGTATGAACAAATAAGATTGAATAGTGCGAACAATTTGCAAAAGATAGAGCAGAAAAAAGAAAATCTATGAGCAACGCTAGGATTTAATGATGAAAACGCTAAAAAAGGCTATTGTAAAAAAGAACTAAGAGACAACAAAGAAGAGTGTGTTACTAATGGCACGCTTAATATTAAACGCTTGAAAGATAAATTTGATGAACTCAATTTGGAGTATAGTCAAGCTATCGCTAATAAAAAAGGCGGAGCAACAGCACAAGTATTTAATGACTACAAACACAGATTTCAACAACTAAGCCTAGAAACTACTTTAGAAATCGCTCAAAATCTAAGCTTTATGAATAAAACTCTAGCCCTAATGAAGCAAATGCAAAGCTTTGCTTTCAAACAACAAATGGGGTATTTTGAAGATGTTATTCCTACCAAAGAGCTAATGAACGACAAAACACACCAAGATAAACTAAAACAAGCAAAAGAAAAAATAGAAAACACTTACAGAGCTAAATTGAATGCTTATGGCTTTCCTACCAACAATCTAAAAGAGACAAGTAGCAACGCTAAAAATAAAGATGATGATGTGCCAAGCTCTGATAATATCCAGTCGGTTAATCCGTATTAAACTAGGGGCTAATATGTTAAAATTTAATCAAATAAATTAAAGGTTTAAAATGATTAAAGGTGTTTTAAAGCTGATAATAGCAGGGGTTATAGTCGTAGGGATTATGGGGTGTGAGAGCGAAAGTAAAAAATCACAAGACTGACAGAATTTTATATAAAAACCATTTTTTAAAGATGATTTATGGTAATTATTGCTGTGCTTTGATAGGGGTTAAAAGTTTTTGCTTTTTAACCCTTTATTTCATGCTGTTTACAATACCCTTTCTCTATTAATCCATATAAGTTATGGCTTAATACCTTTAAACTACTAAGTCATTTTAAAACTCGCTACTAAATTTTCTGTCAATAAATTAAACCCATCTACTAAAATAAACACTAAGATTTTAAAGGGTAGGGAAATCATTACAGGTGGGAGCATCATCATACCCATTGCCATTAAAATAGAGCTTATAACCATATCAATCACTAAAAAAGGTAAGTAGAGTAAAAAGCCGATCTGAAACGCCGTTTTTAATTCGCTTATCATAAACGCTGGGATTAAAACACTCAAGCTCACATCATTAGGGGTTTTGGGATTAGGCAAGTTTCTAATCCTAAAAAAAAGGGCTAAATCCTTTTCTCGTGTGTTTTTAAGCATAAATTCTTTGAAGGGTAAAGCGCTTTTTTCAAACGCTTCAGTATAAGAAATCTTTTTATCCATGTAGGGTTTAATGCCATTTTCATAAGCCTTTTTCAAGCTAGGTTCCATGATAAAAAAAGTTAATATTAAAGAGAGTGAGACTAGAATTTGAGTGGGTGGGGTTTGTTGCGTGCCTAAAGCGGTTCTTAAAAAGCCAAAAACCACAATCAAACGAGTGAAACTTGTCATCACTAAAATCAGTGATGGAGCTAAAACTAAGAGTGTGAGTAAAGCGACTACATTAAGCGTGGTTACAAGTTGCTTAGGCTCTGTGGGAGCGTTTAAAGAAAGATTGACACTAGGCAAGGTGCTATCTGCACTCATTAAAGGATAAATGATAGCAAGTATCAAAAGAATGATTTTTAAGAAACGCAAAATTCTAGCCTTAAACATTTGATTAAAAACACAAGCCAAATTATAAGACAATGCATGTTAAAATTCCCTAAAATAACCCCCTAAATTTAAGGATTTCAATGCTTTCTGTAATCATACTAGCCGCTGGCAAAGGCACTCGCATGCATTCTAGCTTGCCTAAGAGCTTACACACCATTTGTGGAGAGCCTATGTTGTTTCACATTTTAGAAGTGGCTTTTTCAATGAGTGATGATGTGCATCTCATCTTGCACCATCAAAAAGAGCGTATTAAAGAAGCGGTCATAAAGCGTTTTGATAAAGTCATTTTTCACACTCAAATAATAGAAAAGTATTCAGGAACAGGTGGGGCTATCATGCTAGAAGATAAAACGCCTATTCCCACTCAATATGAAAAAATTTTAATTTTGAATGCGGACATGCCCTTAATCACTAAAAACGCTCTAGCCCCTTTATTAGAAAGCAACCATAACGCCATAGGCATGCTAAATTTAGCTCATCCTAAAGGTTATGGACGCATTGTTTTAGAAAATCATCAAGTTAAAAAGATTGTAGAAGAAAAGGACGCTAATACTAAAGAAAAAGAAATTAAAAGCGTGAATGCTGGAGTGTATTTGTTTGAAAGAAAGTTTTTGGAAAAATATTTGCCCAAGCTAACTAATCAAAACGCTCAATTAGAATATTATCTCACGGATTTAATCGCACTAGGCATAAATGAAAAAATCAATGCAATTTTATTAGAAGAAGAATGTTTTTTGGGGGTAAATTGCCAAGTAGAAAGAGCTAGGGCTGAAGAGATTATGTTAGAGAGATTGAAAAAGAATGCTATGGATTTAGGGGTTATTATGCAATTACCAAGTAGCATTTACTTAGAAAAAGGCGTTAGTTTTAAGGGCGCATGTATCTTAGAACAAGGGGTGCGCATTAGTGGGATTTGTCAAATAGAAAACGCTCACATTAAAGCTTATAGCGTTATAGAAGATAGCGAAATTATCAATAGTAGCATAGGACCCTTTGCCCATGTGCGTCCTAAATCTGTTCTAAAAGAAAGTTCTATAGGCAACTATGTTGAAGTGAAGAATGCAAAACTTCAAGGCACAAAAGCAGGACATTTGAGCTATTTAGGAGATTGCGAGATAGGAAAAAATACGAATGTTGGAGCTGGCGTGATTACTTGTAATTATGATGGTAAAAACAAGCATAAAACCATTATTGGCGAAAATGTTTTTATAGGGAGCGATAGCCAGCTTGTTGCCCCTATCAACATCGGCTCTAATGTCTTAATAGGTAGTGGCACAACAGCAACTAAAGATATTCCTAGTGGTTCATTGAGTCTTTCACGCACCACTCAAACCAACTTTGAAAATGGCTATTTTAAGTTTTTTAAAAAGTCTTAAGCGTGAATTTTAATTTAAGCACTTTACTACTATAATGCCAAGCTTTTAAAAAGTAACGATTTGATTTAAGGATAAATTTTGATTACGGTAGTTAAACGCAATGGGCGTATTGAACCTTTAGATATTACAAAAATTCAAAAATACACTAAAGACGCTACAGACAATTTAGAAGGCGTGAGTCAGAGTGAGCTAGAAGTAGATGCAAGGTTGCAGTTTAGAGATAAGATTACTACCGAAGAAATCCAGCAAACCTTAATTAAAACCGCTGTAGATAAGATAGATATTGATACACCTAACTGGAGCTTTGTGGCATCAAGACTCTTTTTATACGATTTGTATCATAAAGTGAGCGGATTTACCGGCTATAGGCATTTAAAAGAGTATTTTGAAAACGCTGAAGAAAAGGGGCGGATTCTTAAGGGGTTTAAAGAAAAATTTGATTTGGAATTTTTAAATAGTCAAATCAAGCCTGAAAGGGATTTTCAATTCAATTACTTGGGTATTAAGACTTTGTATGACCGCTATTTATTAAAAGATACGGATAATAACCCTATTGAATTACCCCAACACATGTTTATGAGTATTGCAATGTTTTTAGCTCAAAACGAAGAAGAACCTAATAAAATCGCTTTAGAGTTTTATGAAGTTTTAAGCAAATTTGAAGCGATGTGTGCAACCCCAACTCTAGCAAACGCTCGCACTACAAAGCACCAACTAAGCTCATGCTATATTGGTAGCACGCCTGATAATATTGAAGGGATTTTTGATAGCTATAAGGAAATGGCGTTATTATCCAAATATGGTGGGGGCATTGGCTGGGATTTTTCTTTAGTGCGTTCCATTGGAAGTTATATTGATGGGCATAAAAATGCAAGTGCAGGCACGATTCCATTCTTAAAAATCGCTAATGATGTGGCTATTGCAGTAGACCAGCTAGGCACACGAAAAGGTGCGATTGCGGTGTATTTAGAGATTTGGCACATTGATGTGATGGAGTTTATTGACTTAAGAAAAAATAGTGGCGATGAGAGAAGAAGGGCCCATGATTTATTTCCAGCCCTTTGGGTGTGCGATTTGTTTATGAAAAGGGTTTTAGAAGATGCTATGTGGACTTTGTTTGACCCTTATGAGTGTAAAGACTTGGCTGAACTTTATGGAGAAGAGTTTGAAAAACGCTATTTAGAGTATGAAAAAGACCCCACAATCATTAAAGAATACATTAACGCTAAAGACTTATGGAAAAAGGTTTTAATGAATTATTTTGAAGCGGGCTTACCTTTCTTAGCCTTTAAAGACAACGCAAATAGGTGTAATCCAAACGCTCATGCAGGTATCATTCGTTCATCTAATCTCTGCACTGAGATTTTTCAAAATACCGCCCCAAACCACTACTACATGCAAGTAGAATACACTGATGGCACTATGGAATTTTTTGAAGAAAAAGAATTAGTTACCACAGATAGCCATATCACTAAAACGGCTAACAAGCTCACTAGCACAGACACCCTTAAGGGCAAGCAAATCTATATCGCTACTAAAATTGCAAAAGATGGGCAAACGGCTGTGTGTAATCTAGCAAGTATCAATTTAAGCAAGATTAACACTGAAGAAGATATTAAAAGAGTTGTGCCGATTATGGTAAGGCTATTAGATAATGTGATTGATTTGAATTTCTATCCTAACCGCAAAGTCAAAGCCACAAATTTACAAAACAGAGCGATAGGGCTAGGGGTTATGGGCGAAGCTCAAATGCTTGCAGAAAATAAAATCGCTTGGGGTTCTAAAGAACATTTAGAAAAAATTGATTCTTTAATGGAGCAAATCAGCTACTATGCGATTGGTACAAGTGCGAATTTGGCTAAAGAAAAGGGGGTTTATAAGGATTTTGAAGGCTCTAGTTGGAGTAAGGGTATTTTTCCGATTGATGAAGCGAATAAAGAAGCCTTAAAACTTACAGAAAGAGGGCTTTTTAATTACACTTGCGATTGGCAAAGTTTAAGAGAAAAGGTCAAAACAAATGGCATGCGTAATGGCTATTTAATGGCGATTGCTCCCACTAGCTCTATCTCAATTTTAGTTGGCACCACTCAAACTATTGAGCCTATTTATAAGAAAAAATGGTTTGAAGAAAATTTGAGCGGACTCATTCCTGTAGTTGTGCCTAATTTGAGCTTAGAAACTTGGAATTTTTATACATCTGCCTATGATATTGACGCCAAAGATTTAATCAAAGTTGCAGCGGTGCGTCAAAAGTGGATTGACCAAGGGCAAAGCACTAATGTTTTCTTACGCATAGAAAATGCAAGCGGTAAAACCTTGCATGAAATTTACACGCTCGCTTGGAAACTAGGACTAAAATCCACTTATTATTTACGCTCTGAAAGTCCCACTTTAGATGAAAAAAGTGTCTTAGACCGCTCTGTTGAGTGCCATAATTGTCAGTAATACAGGCTAAAAATGGGTTTTTTGAGAGCAGGAGTCCTTTAAAAACCCTTAAACACCCTGTATTTAAGCTAATCTTTTGCTAACATAGAATAGGTTTTTGAAAAGATTTTGTTAGATAAGGAATATTAATGCTTTTTGCTATGATTGGTTCTGGGGGCTATATCGCTCCCAAACATTTACAAGCCATTATGAATACAGGTCATTTTTTGGATTGTTCTTTTGATATTCATGATAGTGTGGGGATTTTAGATGAATATTTTCCGCAATCAGAGTTTTTTACCAATCTTGAAGATTTGGAAGAGTATTTAGAAAAGTCTAAAACTATGGGTAAAGAAATCAGTTACTTGAGTGTTTGCACACCTAATCACACACATTTTGATTATATTCGTTTTGGTTTGCAACACGGCATGCATGTGATTTGTGAAAAACCTTTGGTTTTAGACCCTAGCGAAATACAAGATTTAAAAGATTTAGAAGTTAAGCACCAAAAAAGAGTGTTTAGCATTTTACCTTTGCGTTTGCATTGTGGTATGTTAGCTTTAAAAGAAAGAGTCAAAAAAGAATTAGAAAAAAATCCTAATAAAGTCTTTGATATTACCCTAACTTATATTAGTGTGCAAGGGAAATGGTATTTTTCTTCATGGAGAGCGGATGTTGATAGGAGTGGGGGACTAGCCACTCATATGGGGGTTAATATTTTTGATATGTTATTGCTCTTGTTTGGAGAAGTCAAGGATAAGGTGCTTAATAAAGATGAGCCTGATTGTGTGGGTGGGATACTCTTTTTAGAACATGCCAAGATTAGATGGTTTTTTTCAGTCAACCCAGAACATATGGGGGTAGCCCAAGAGAAAGTTCATCGTAGTATGATTATGGAAGGTGAAGAGCTTAACTTAATGCAAAACCCTAGTGACTTACATACAGAAAGTTACAAACAAATTTTAACTCAAGGGGGGTTTAGCTTAGATGATGCTATGGCTTCCATTAAGTTGGCTTATGAATTGAGAAGCCTCTCTCTTAGTAAGCCCTGTGAAGACTCACACCCCTTGTGTTGTAAAAGTGTAGATATATAAGGGTTGACTGGGCTGTTGTATGGGTATTTATGGATTGTATGTAGCTATTGGGCTGTTTACAGGTATTTTGTCAGGCATTTTTGGTATTGGTGGGGGCATGGTCATTGTGCCTGTTATGCTTATTATGGGGCATTCTTTTGAAGAAGCGGTCGGTATTTCAATTTTACAAATGCTCTTTTCATCTCTTGTTGGCTCTATTTTGAATTTCAAAAAAAAGACGCTTGATTTTTATTCAGGCTTGTTTGTGGGGGTAGGGGGGTTAGTGGGTGCTAGTTTTAGCGGACTGATTTTAAAAATAGTGCCAACTCAAATTTTAATGATAATTTTTGCTTTTTTAGTGCTGTATTCTATCATTCAGTTTATTTTGAAACCAAAATATCAAAATTCTAAGCTTTGTGTCCAACGCTACTATTTTCAAGGTTTAAAACTGATTCTTATTGGCATGCTTACAGGGTCGTTTGCTATTACCCTAGGAATTGGTGGGGGGATACTGATGGTGCCTTTAATGCATCGTTTTTTAGGCTATGACTCTAAAAAGTGCGTGGCATTAGGATTGTTTTTTGTATTGTTTTCTTCCATTTCTGGGACATTATCCTTAATGCACCATCAAATTATCCATAAAGAAATTTTATGGGTAGGGGCTATAGTGGGTTTAGGCTCGTTGGCTGGGGTGAGTGTCGGTATCAAGCTCATTCTAGGACTTTTGAGCGAAAAAATGCACAAGCGATTGATTTTGGTAGTTTATAGTTTTTCGTTGTTAATAACTTTATATAAAATTTTCTAAATTGGGTTTGCATGTTTTTACACCACTACTATTTTAAGACCCCTAAGAGTTTTCCTTTAGAGTATTTGCATTTGTGTGCCAATGGTAGCCATTTGTTAAGATTGGATTTTGATATAGTAAATTTCTCTCACAACACTACTATTAATACCCCACTAAAACTGAGCATACAAGCTTTGGAGCGTTATTTTTTAGGACAACTTTTTGATTTTGATTTGCCTTTAGATTTTGTAGTAGGGACTTCTTTTCAAAAGCAAGTTTGGCTTGTGCTGCTAACAATTCCATATGGTGAAACAAGAAGTTATGATGAAATCGCAAAGCTCATCAATAATCCTAAATCATGCAGAGCCATTGGTAATGCAAATCATAATAACCCTATTTCTTTGATTGTGCCTTGTCATAGAGTGGTGCGTAAAAATGGTGATTTAGGTGGGTATGGTGGGGGGCGTAGAAGTCAAAAAGTGGTTGTTAGAATTTGAACGCAAAAATTTAAGACTAAAAAAGAAGTTAAAAAATAAATAGGAATTAGCTAGAATGAAAAAAGATGAATATGAAATTATCAAGGAATTTGAGAAAAAACTAGATTTACCTAATCAAACTGATGGAACTCGTTGTATCTATAAAAAACCAATTAGCAGACATGTTTAGGGCTTCAAAGATTAACAAGCAAATTAATGTGCCTTTCATAGGGGCTTGTTTATTGTGTATGCAATATGGTATAGATGTAGATACCACTTCCACAAAAACCATTATTCGCTCTATACAAATGGGTTTAGAAACGATTATAGATAACAAGCAACCATTAACACGAAAACAAAAGAAAGAATTTTTAAAAACCACGCTAGGAGACCCTACTTTAAATAAGGCTAAGGATACAGATTTACAAGATATTCTTAGAGAGATTAACACGATTTATCATTTTATCAACACTTCTTATAAAGATGCGTTAGGGCATGATATTATGAGTAACTTCCTAAGGATTTTTAGGCGGTGGAACTCTGTTGATGCAAATGAAAAGGGTGAGGTTTTTACGCCTGAACATATCGCTGATTTAATGTATGATTTGGCAGAATGTAGTTGTGAAAACTTTATTTTAGACCCTGCATGTGGGAGTGGGACTTTTTTAATCACGGCAATGAATCGCATGTTTAAAGAAGTTAAAAATATTCCTAATGGTGATGAATTAGCCAAAGATATAAAACAAAATCAACTTATTGGTATAGAAGTCAATGATTTTAACGCTACTTTAGCAGGGCTTAATGTGATGTTGCATGGTGATGGGGCAAGTTATATTTATAATGAGGATTGCTTTAAAAAGCTTAAAACTCTTATCAATATTTATGATAGAGTGCTAATGAATCCGCCTTTTGCTCTAAGCAACGAGAAAGAGCTAGAGTTTGTCCTAGAAACTTTAAAATATCTAAAAAATGGTGGGGTATTAGCTAGTATCTTGCCTAAGACTTGTTTAAAAGGTAAGGATAGTAAGGAGTTATTAGATGAATGTTTAAAAATAAGCGATTTAAAAATGGTAGTCTCTTTGCCAAGCGATTTATTCCAGCCTAATGCTGGTGAATGCACGGCAATTGCTATTTTTCATAAAACCGAAAAGTTCCACAACTCTAAAACCTTATTGATAGATTGTAGTGATGATGGCTTTAAGCTTAAAGATAGCAATAGAGAATGTAGTCCTTTTTGGTCTCAAATTAGGCATGAAGTTTTAGAAGCAGCTAAAGGGAATTATGACGAATTAAGAGCGATTGAAGTAGAAATTAAATCTAGCGATGAGATTTTATTTGAAGCGTTTAGTTTGCACAGACCTTTAGATATTTCTAAAGATACCTTTCAAAAATATTTGAAAGAAAAAATAGCCAGCTCAATTCTTTGTAATGAAGCTTTAAAAGAAAATGATTTTAAGCTAATCTCAAATTTAAAAGAAAGCGAATATAAACGCTTTAAAATTAATGATTTACTTGTAAAAATTAGTAATGGCTGTGAGAAAAAATCCATTGAGCGGACGCTAGAAAACAAATTTATTCAAGGTGTGCCGTTAGTAATTGCCAAAAAAGATAATAACGGCATTGGGGGGCTTGTTGAAAAACCAAGCGTTATATTTAAGGATAAGTTTTGCATTGTTACAAAAGGCAATGGGGGTGGGGGCAAGACTTTTTATTTAGAAAAAGAATTTTGTGCGACAACATTGATAATGGTTTGTGATTTAAGAGAGTCTTATTCTTCTATGGATAAATTTGCAAAATTTTATTTAAGTGTAGTGGTTAGCGAGCGTTTATTTAAAACCGTTAGTGAGGGTCGCACTATTAATGAAGTTCCTATCATTGAAGTTAAACTTCCTATTAGAGAAGATGGCAACCTAAATGTGGAATTCATGAGTGATTTTATTAAGCAATTTGAAATGGCTAGGTTTTTGTAAAAAATTCTTGTTTTTATGGTTAAAAGACTATCCATAAGACTTATCTTAATAATGAAACTTAAAGTTTATTCGTATTTTATCAACTCCTTTCCCAAATGCTCGCCGCTTCTTCTAAACGCTCTTTATCAAAATGCGTATAAATCCTACTCGTATTCAAGCTCGCATGCCCAAGAGCTTCTTGAACTAAAATCAAATCATGGCGTTTTTGATAAAGCAAAGTCGCAAAAGAGTGGCGTAGCATATGCGCCCCATTTTTTTCTCGCCTAAGTCCTGCAAAATTGATGATGCGTTCTACTTGTTTATACAAATAAGCCTGCGTTAAAGCTGTGCCTTTTTGATTGCAAAATAATAAATCATCTTTGATAGGGTATAGCTCTCTTTCTGCTAACCATTCTTTTAAAAGGCTCTCAATATGAAAGGCTTTGAGCATGACAACCCTGTATTTATCCCCCTTACCTTTAATGGCAATCGTATAACAACCATTTTCTAAAGTAAAATCTTTGATTTTTAGCCCTAAGGCTTCACTAGAGCGAATGCCTGTAAAAACAATGATTTTAATGAGTAGGCGATTTCTAGCTCTCACTTTTGCTGACATCTCTATTTTATCAATACTCTCTAAAAATTTGTCTAATTCTTCGTTATTTAAATGAGTAGGGAGCTTATTGCCTGAGCTTTGACTCATACCACTGATATTTTTAAGCGTGATATTATAAATATAAGATTTTTCATTTGCATCTTGATTGTTTTTATCTATATAACCAAAAAGTCCTAACAAAGCAATCCTATAATTCTTTTTAGTAGCTAAACTCAAACCTCCTGTATAAACACTCAAAAATTCAGCGAGCATGACTTCATCTATGCTTTTAAGCGATTCTAAAGAAAGTTTTGTGGCATATTCGTAGAATTTAAATAATGGTCTAGCATAGGTGTTGATACCTAGTAATCCAGCGTTACGAGCTTTTTTGCAAATTTTTTCTAAGCATTCTAAGTTATGCACTTGATGAAATTCGTTTAGGCATTCAAAAACCTTGTTTTGGTCTTTGACTTGGGAATTAGACAAGCTCGTGCATTTGTAACGCAAAAAGCGAGCTATCCATAGCAAAAGGTTCTCTATAGGGTCTTGTAGCTCTTCTAGGGGGTGTTTCATAATGATACTAACTCTGCAAGATAAAAGTTTAATTTAGTTATGAAAACTACACTTTTCAAACTTTTATGTAATAATGTTAAATACTCCATGGATGGTAGGAAAATCCCCTTACCATTTACCATTTTGCATAGTATTATCTTTTTTGCGATAGATTTTCTACAAAACGAGCGATTCGCTCAACGCCTTGTTCAATCTGTTCTTCTGAGCATGCAAAGGATAAACGCACATAACCTTCTAACCCAAAGGCTTTTCCAGGCACCAAAGCCACACCTTCTTGTTCTAACAACTCATGGCAAAATCGCATAGAATCCCCATTACAAAGACTACCGATATTGATAAAAAGATAAAATGCTCCCTCTGGTTTTAAGGCATTTAGAGAGCTAATGGCGTTGATTTTGGCGTAGGCTAAATCGCAACGCTTCTGAAAAGCTTGACGCATCATTTCAATTTCTTTATCCACCAAGCCTTCAAGAGCAATAATGGAAGCCATTTGCGTTATGGAGTTGATGTTAGAAGTGCATTGACTTTGCAAATTATTCATCAGTTTGATTAATTTCTTATCTTTGCTCGCTGCATAACCCATACGCCAACCTGTCATGGCTACTGATTTGCTCAAACCATTGATGGTGATGGTGCGGAATTTCATATCTTCACTGACTGCTGCACAGGAAACAAACTCACCTTTATACACAAGCTTTTCATAAATCTCATCGCTTAATATCCGCACTTTGGTATTTTTTAGAACTTCACCTAAGGCTTCTAACTCGGCTTTATTGTAGAGCATACCGGTAGGATTTGACGGAGTCGTAAGAATAAGCATTTTGGTTTTAGGGCTTAGAGCATCTTCAAGCTGTTTAGGCGTAATTTTAAAATGATTTTTTTCACTAGTTTGAATAAATTTGCTCACTCCCCCACTATACTTTACAAGCTCAGGATAAGTTACCCAAAAAGGCACAGGAATAATCACTTCATCGCCTTCTTCTACTAACGCCTGAATGGCGTTAAACAAGCTCTGTTTAGCCCCATTACTCACTAAAATTTCGCTTGGCTCATAATCCACATGATTTTCTCGTTTTAATTTATTAGCGATAGCTTTTAGTAATTCAGTGATTCCAGCTACCGGAGTGTATTTGGTGAAGCCATTATTTAGGGCTTTTATGGCTTCATCTTTAATCGCTTGTGGGGTATCAAAATCCGGCTCGCCCGCTGAAAAACTCAAAATATCTTTTCCTTGTGCCTTCAATTCTTTAGCAAGTGTGCTAATAGCGATAGTAACAGACTCAGAAAGTGATTGTATCTTAGAAGAATATGGCATGCTCAACTCCTTGTAAAATTTGGGCTATCATAACATAATCAAAAGGCTTTGATGGATTTTTTTAAGAAATGTTCAAATGTAAAAGCAAAACTTGTGAAAAATCCCTAATTGAGAGCTGTTTCAATTAGGAAAAACCGGTTGCTGGTCAAAAGCTATAGCGATAGCCCACATAAAGGGCGTATTGACGCCGATAAGTGAAACTCAAACCACCCCTATTAAAATAATTGACATTAATGGTAGGAATCTTCACGCCAAAATCAAAGCCTTGATGCTTACCGATATGGGTGCGAATCCCCACATTAAAAAGAAACTGAAAGATGCTAGGAGTAAGGCTTGCTGAACTATGCCTATAAGGACTTTTGGTCTCCAAAAAGCCTCCTGTGGTATTCCCCCAAGAGTTACCTGCAATCTGAGCCCCAAGAAAGAAGCCAAAACTCACATCTTCTTTGCTAATAACATTATACAGAGTGTCAATCCCACCACCATAAGTGAACATGTCTGAGACATTACCCATAGTCCCTACTTTTGTGGCACATGGTTTATTGAGTTCACACGCTCCGCCACTATCTGAAGTCAAAGCATTAGCCCCAAATATCGCATGCCCATAATCCATGAAAACATAGTAACGCATACCAAACCAGCGTTTATCCCCAAAAAATTGCTTGTAGCCTATAGTGAGTCCTAAGCCCTGCATAACAGCTAAATAATCGGTTTTTCCTACAGGAAACTTAGGGTAATTAAAGTGGCTACTTTTAGGGGGGTTTTTAACACTTTCTGAAGCCTGACCCACCTGATAGCTCATTCCTACATACCAAGCGTTTTTCTCACCTTTCACTGCTTTATGCTCTTTTGACATATCAAGTTGCTTTTCTACATTGCTTTCTACCGCTAACAAATTGCCACCTAATACCGCTGACAAACAGAGCGCCCTAAACACTACAAACTTTTTCATACAACATTTTCCTTCTAAAAAGTCTATTTCCTATAATAATAACATAATAATTTACAAAAAAACTAAATCATTAAAGAAAAATGTCCTTTTTAAAACCCAAAATTTAATCTTAAAAAATTTAAAATTAAGGGTTGCTTGTCTCTTTTAGGGCTTTAGCGATTAATTCTAGGGGGTGTAAAAACTGCGGGCTTTTATTTTTATCTAAAGTTTTTAGGGCGTTATTAAGTTGCATATGACATGCCCCACATTCTGCACTCACAATCTTAGCTTGAGTGCTATTAATGTCTTTAGCCCTAAGAAGTCCCGCTTTTGAAGATAATTTTGAATGATTGGTTTGCAAGCTAATCCCCCCAAAGCCACAGCATTTTTCATTATCTTGCATTTCCTTGATTTCATAATGAGTGCTTAATAAGTTTCGCACTTCTTGATAGGCTTTTAGGGTTTTTCTCGCATGGCATGGGTCATGATAGGTAATGCTCTCTTGCTTTCTTTTTGGGGTTTTTTCTAAAAGACTTTTTAATGGCGTGAATTTATCTAAAAACACGCTTGAGAGATAAATCTTAGGCGTGATTTTTTCTAAACGCTTTAAATACTCCTTTTCATCTTTTTGCTCCAAAAAGAGTTTAGGATAATCTCTAATAAGCATGCTCGCACATGTAGCTTCAGGCACGATAATGGCATTGACTTCTTCTAAATAGCTTTCAAAGAGTTCAATGTTTTTTTTAGCTAAAAAAAGCGTGGTATCTTTATCGCCGGTAAAAAACGCCGGAACCCCACAGCATTCTTGCTTAGGAATAATGGCTTGAATGTTAAGCCTTTCTAAAATATAGAGCAAACTCTCGCCAACTTGTTGGTAGTGGTAATTACTCAAGCAACCGATAAAAATCGCTACTTTTTGAATGGGATTTTCTAAAGGCTTGGGTTTTGAGTGCGTTTGTAAAAAACTTTTTTTGTTTAAGGGGGGAAGTGTGCTTTTATTAAAGCGTTTGAATAAGCTTTTAAACGCCATTCTAGGTTCTAGGCTATCCCCTGACTGCTTAAACGCACAAGGGGCTAAAAAATGTGCTATAGAAAACACCCTATCCATTCTTTGTCTGTTTTTTAAGAGTGAAAAATAAGATTTTTTATACCAAGCAATGCCATATTTTTGAGCGATTTTTTCTCTAGCTTTTTCTATTAGGGTATCTATGGGTAGATGAAAGGGGCAAGTTTCTACACAAGCGGTGCATAAAAAACAAGTTTCTAAAATGGTTTTTAGGTTAGTGTCTAATTTAAGCTTATTTTGAGCGTTTAATCGCATTAAATCCAAAAAGCCCCTAGGCGAAGTGCTTTCATCTTTATGAATGCGATAAATGGTGCAAGTTGGCACACACTTAGCGCATTTAACACAAGTCTCCCCTACTTTTTCAAAAATATTCTCGCTCATAGGGTTTTGCTGAATTGCTCTTCTCCCCCACGCAAATAAGCATCAAATTCCATAGCAATATTTCTTACAAGCATGCCACCGGTTCTTGTCATCTCAAACCCCTTAGAATCAAAACAGAGTAAGCCCACTTCTTCATAAGGCTTTAATTTTTCTAGTTCTTTCTCAAAATGTGTTTTAAAATCAATATGAAATTTCTCTTCAATCTTAGAATAATCTAATTTTAAATTACTCATCATTTGCATAATCACTTCTTTTCTTAGCACATCTTCTTTGGTGAGTGCCACCCCCCTTTCTACCGGTAAATGCCCTAAATCAAGGGCTTTTTCATAATCTTGCATGTCTTTATAGTTTTGCGTGTAATAATCGCCCCCTTCACCAATGCTTGTAAGTCCAATGCCAATGGTCTGAGTGAACTTCTTAGTGGTATAGCCTTGAAAATTACGCCGTAACTCTGATTTTTGAAGGGCTAAATACAATTCATTATCGCTTTTTGCAAAATGGTCCATGCCTATCATTTTGTAATTTGCCTTTTCCAAAAACCTAATCAAAGCTTCCAAAATCTCTAGCTTAGTTTTAGGGCTTGGTAATAAGGTTTCATCAATTTTACGCATCGTTTTTTTAACCCAAGGCACATGGGCGTAGTTAAACACCGCTAATCTATCGGGGTTTAACTCTAAAACTAATTCTAAAGTTTTTAAAAAGCTCTCTTTGGTTTGATTAGGTAAGCCATAAATCAAATCAAAATTAATGGATTTAATGCCATAATCTCTAGCGAGTTTCACAGCGTTTTGCACCATTTCAAAAGGTTGGATACGATGGATTGCTTTTTGGACTTCAAATTCAAAATCTTGCACCCCAAAGCTTAGGCGATTAAACCCCTTTTGAGATAAGGTTTGCATATGCTCTTTAGTAAAATGCCTAGGGTCAATCTCGCAACTCATCTCAATATCTTTGCTAAAGTTAGGAAAAACTTCTTGAATGCTTTCTGTAATCTCATCTAATTGAATGGGTGAGAAAAAGGTCGGTGTGCCACCGCCATAATGGAATTGTGCGACTTCCCTATTCGTATTCATAGCGTTTTTTAAAAGGCTTAATTCTTTTTTAAGATAGCTAATATAGCGAGTTTTCTTGTCTTCTAGGCTTGTATAAATGACTGAGCATGCACAAAAATAGCACGCACTCCTACAAAAGGGTAAATGCGTATAAAGTGATAGTGGCATGGGATTTTTAAGATTGTCATGGCAAAAAAACGCCGTTTTTAAACTCTCTTCATTAAAACCTTCTTTAAACTCCACGGCGGTAGGATAGCTTGTATATCTAGGTCCTGGCTTTGAGTATTTAGAAAACTTTTCAAAATCAATACTTTCCATTGTTTGCATTAAAAACTTTCCTCATCGCTATTGTCAAAATTACTTTCATTGAGATTAGGTTGTTTAAACATATTATCAAAGTTAAAAAATAAATTAGGGTGTTCTTTTTTAATCTGCTTGACAAAATTTAGCGTGTTAATATTGGGCAAATTCCCATCTTTTTGGCGTAAATTTTCTAATAATTGCAATGAAACCTCACGCACATCTTCAAAATCAATAGGTGCTTGGGTGATAATATCTCTTTCTAATTCCGCTCTAAGCCTTGCTTCAAACGCTTTTTTAGCGTTATCTGCCATAATGCTAATCACATTATCTGGCACTAAAACATAATTTTTATTCTCTTCATCAGAAATAAAGTAGGCTTCATTATTTTTAAACGCCCCTTTTTCTAACTCTAGAAGCATTTCATTAGGGCTGATTTTTTTAAGCAAGGCTTTATTTTTTTGTGTTTTGAGACTATTAATGAGTTTTTGCGAAGTGAATTTTGATAGATTTTGTTTTTTAGGTAATTTTTCCACTCAATATCCTTTCTTAGAATTGTATCCAATTTCGTTTAATTCTCATTATAAATCGTTTTTAGATGCTCTATTTTTGAGCCTAAATTGAGTAATGCCATATCTGCTAACACTAAAGCAAGCAAGCTTTCACACACCACACTACCCCTAATAGCAATACAAGGGTCATGCCTACCTTCTAAAAGGCATTCGCATTCATTATTATGAATATCTATAGTTTGCTGGGGTTTAAAAATGCTTGGTGTGGGTTTAAAATACACCTTGATAATAATTTCTTCTCCATTACTCATTCCCCCTAAAATCCCCCCACTATGATTACTCAAAAAACCCTTTTTATTAATTAAATCATTATATTCTGAGCCTTTTAATTGAGAACTTTCTATACCTTTACCAATTTCTACAGCTTTAACCCCATTAAGCCCCATCATCACTCTAGCGATTTCAGCGTCTAATTTAGCGTATAATCCTTCGCCAAGACCAATAGGAAGTTTGTGATTTTTTTTCACACTTCTAGCTTTAATGAGAGCCACTCCCCCAATGCTATCATGATTTTTTTTGGCGTTTTGAATGATTTCTTTTTGGGCTATCTCTTGGTTTTTATCTAGGGCAAAAATTTCACTTTTTAAAGCGTGGTCAAAATCATATTTTTTTGCTTTAATGCCCCCTATTTCAACAATCCCACTTTCACAAACAATGCCGATTTCTTTTAAAAGCATTTTAGCAAACGCCCCTGCTGCCACTCTTATAGCACTCTCTCTGGCTGAACTTCTTCCCCCACCCCTAAAATCCCTTATGCCATATTTGTGAAAATAAGTAAAATCTGCATGGCTGGGTCTAAAAAGGTTTTTAATGTTTTCATAATCCTTGCTTCTAGGCCTTTTATTATGGATTAAAAACCCTATAGGTGTGCCGGTGCTAAAATTTTCAAAAACCCCACTTATTATTTCTACTTTATCATCTTCTTTTCGTGGCGTAGTGAAAGCGTTACGCCCCCCTTGACGGCGTTTCATTTCATTTTCTAACCATTCAACATCAATCTTAATCCCACTAGGCATGCCATCTAATACTCCCCCTATTATAGCCCCATGCGATTCTCCAAAGGTAGTGAGCCTTAAATAATGCCCTAAGGTATTCACTCTTGTTCCTTGAGTTTGTTAAGTCCTTGTAAAGCACATTGTTGCTCGGCTTCTTTTTTGCTCTTGCCCTTAGCTTTAGCATAGATAGTATTGTTGATAAAAAGAGCTATTTCAAATTCTTTATGATGGTCTGGCCCACTCTCTTTAAGCAATTCGTATTTAGGAATAACTCCAAATTTCGCCTGTGTAAGTTCTTGTAAGGCAGTCTTGTAATCAGCAAATAAATATTCTAAATCTAGGCGTTTATATGCACGATTGAGCAATCTCTCTGTAATTTTGCGTGTTTTATCTAATCCGGCTTCCAAATACACTCCAGCCATTAAGGCCTCAAAAGCACTTGATAAAATGGATGGCTTTTCCCTTCCTTTAGAAACTTCTTCTGAAGTTGACACACGCAAATAATCATGTAAAGAAATGGCTTTTGCAAGTTTGGTAAAACCCTGTTCGCTCACTATAGAAGCCCTTAATTTGGAGAGCTTTCCTTCATTGTATTGATAAAATTTATGGTATAGCAATTCGCCTACAATCAAATCTAGCACCGCATCGCCTAAAAATTCTAAGCGTTCATTATTCAGAGCAAGCCTACAAGATTTATGCGTTAGAGCCTGTTCTAACAAACGCTTGTCTTTAAAAGAGTATCCTAACGCTCTTTCTAAAGTTTCATAAGGATTGTTCGCATGCTTAAGGTGTTTTTCTTTCATAATCATTTCCTTATACAAATTCACTTTTTAAGTTTCTGTGCCTCTAATTTAGCTAGACTATCACAGCGTTCATTTTCAACATGCCCATTATGCCCTTTAACCCAAATCGCAACAATAGAATGCGTTTTTGACACTTCTAAAAATTCTTGCCATAAATCTACATTCTTTACTTTAGCAAAATTTCTCTTTTTCCAACTATCTAGCCAAGCATTAATCGCTTGGCATACATATTGCGAATCGCTATAAAGCGTGATTTTGCAAGGGGATTTTAAAACCTTTAAGGCCTCATTTAATGCCCTTAATTCCATGCGGTTATTTGTGGTTAGACTTTCGCCCCCACTCACAATTTTTTCTTTATCTTTATAGCGTAAAATCGCCGCATAGCCACCTGGACCTGGATTTCCCAAAGATGAGCCATCGCAAAAAATTTCAATTTCTTGTAACTTCATAAAAAGTTTCCTTATAAGTTTCTTTAGAAATTTTACACACAACTTCCATAAAAGCTAGTTGATAACACATGGGGCATCTATGGCTCTCAAAAGGTAGGATTTGCTTGCAATTTTTGCAACGGTATTCAAAAGTTAGGCTTGCTTTTGTAGGACTTTTTCTCAAAACACGCATGATTTCTAATTCAAAAATATTACAAGGTTTGTCATCTAAAAGTAGCCCTTTAGCTCGTGCAATTTCTTGTAAAACGGCATGTTTTTCTAAAATAAAAGAAGGAATATTTTGCATGCCCCATAAAAGGTCTAGTAAGTTTTCCAAACACTTCGTTTTATCTATCTCTTGCCAAAAAAGTTCCAAATGGTGTGTTTTCAAATAGGCTAAAGCGATTTTTTTCAAGGCTTGATGGTTATGAGCTACATATAAAATTTTATCCCCACTCTCTTTATTTTCTATCAAATACATCATGTATAAATAATTCTTAGTAGTCTCAATTTCTGAAACTTGCAATTCTTCTAGGCATTCTAAAGTTTCTAGGGCTTTTGAATAGTCTTTTTCTAACTCATACACATGCATAAGTTTCAATAATGCTTCTATGTTTCTTGGAGAAAAACGCAAAATTTCTTTCAAGGTATTTTGTGTTTTCTGTAAATATCCCATACTGAAATAACTTTTAGCTAACAAATCCAAAACAGCTATTTTTTCTTCATTTTCTAAAGAGCGCGTCAAAAGGTCTTTAAGGATTTTAATACTCATTTGAAAATCAGCACCTTTAAAATACGCCTGAGCCAAAAAAAATAGACTAGAAAAATTTGCATGCCTTAAAAGCTCTTCTAAAGCTTTGTTACTAGCATAAGCGTTTTGAGCTTTAGCAAATTTTTGCAAAAACCGCTGGTTTCTCTTTTGAGCATAATAAGCCCTAGCCTGTTCTAATAAAATTACAAGGGCAATAATAAAGGTTAATAACGCAATAGAGAAAAGAGAGTCTTTATAGAGAAAGCTAAAATGTTGCACAATCTAACAAGCTACTCTCTAATCATGACAATTTTAGCTTTGATACGCAATTTCTCAAAATGCTCTTCCAAAATTTTATCCTTAGATTCTTCCACTAATTTTTGTGCAATAAATTGCTTAGCTTGGCTAAAACTCACTTCATTTTTACCTATTTTTTCCTTGATATAAAAGGTAATAAACTGCCCCCCCCCACCATTCATAATGGGCGTAAAAGAGCCTTGTGCATGCGAAATAAAGACTTGAGCGATTTGGGGGTTTAGGGTTTTCATCTCTATTTTTTCATTAGCTTTACTCACGCCTGGAACTTCCAAATTAGGGTCTGTCATAGCTCTCTCTAAATCTTGCTGATTGCTTGAGGTGTAACGCACGGTTTCTACTTGAGTAGGAATACTAAACTGCTCTCTGTGCTGATTATAATACTCACGCATTTTAGTTTCAGAGCTGGTATCTACATTTGTAAGCAAAATATTACGCAACAATTCTTGCATTTCCAAATGCTCTTTAAGTTGCTCCCTATAAGCTTTATACTGCCCCTCACTCATAATCATTTGCTTGAAATGGTCTAAATCCATGCCTTGCTGTCTGGCTATCATATCCATTTCTTGGTCTAATCTGTCATCATCTACATGGATTTTTAAACGCTCAATCTCTTGGTTTTTAATCCGCTCTGCTATCAAATGGTCTCGTGCTTGAGCTTTGCTAACTTTAGATTTTTCTTGTTCTTCTTGAATTTGATAAAGTGTAATAGGTGAACCATTCACCAAAAGTGAAATCCCCCCCACCACCTTATCTTCAGGCGTGTTGCTCATAGCGTTATTAGAATGACCAAAAATTGAATTGAATTGAGAGCTAGGGCTTTCATTCTCGCTCTCTTTAGTTACTTTGTCTTTCCCACTAGGCTTTTTCACTAAGTTTTGAGTGCTTTGAGTGGGTTTTTGAGCTCCCTTTGCTTTGGAAGAAGTCATTTTTTGCGTGTTGTTTTTTACTTCAACATGATGAACTTCCGCTTTAGCCTTTATTTTGGGCTTCACTCCTTTAGTTTTTGTTTCTTTAGCTTTCATCTCTTGGCGGATTTTTTTATCCAAAGAACTCTCTGGTTTTTTCCCCTGTAAAGCTTCTACTTTAGGCACTCCATAGACCATCTCTAAAAACAATAAAAAACAAGAAACATAAGAAAAAATTTTTCTCATGAATTTAATTTCTCTTTCAAAATAGTATTCACGACGCTAGGATTAGCCCCCTTGAGATTTTTCATGGCTTGTCCTACAAAAAATCCAAAGAGTTTATCCTTACCGCTTTTGTATTCAGCGACCTTATCGCTATTGTTTTGAAGCACTTCATCTATGGCTTTTAAAATCTCTGCTTCATCATTGACTTGAGACAAGCCTAATGTCTCAATAAGCAAGTCCACATCGCCCCCATGTTGTTCTAGCAACCTATCTAGCAAATCTTTAGCACTCTTGCCTGAAATCTTGCCTTCATCAATGCGCTTAGCCAAAGTGCCTAGCATTAAAGAAGTAATCCCACAATTTTCTAAGGTAGCTTCAGCTTTCAAACGCCCTAATAGCTCTACACAAAGCCATGTTACGCTTGTTTTAGCCTTAGCCCCAAAATTGAGCATATCTTCAAAATATTGTGCTAACAAAGGCTCACTCACTAATAAATTTGCATCATCTTCTCTAACATCAAAGTCCTTCATGTAGCGAGTTTTTTTAGCACTAGGCAATTCATTAATCTTTTTGCTTTCTTTTAAAAGGGCTTCATCAATAAAAACAGGATATAAATCAGGCTCTCTAAAATAGCGGTAATCAGCGGACTCTTCTTTATCACGCATAGAAATAGTTATTCCTTTTGTGGTATCAAAAAGGCGTGTTTCTTGAACCACTTCTTCATTATAACGCCCATTCTCCCATGCAATACTTTGGCGTTCTACTTCATATTCAATCGCTTTAGCAATAAATCTAAAACTATTGAGATTTTTAATTTCTACTCTAGTATAAAGCTTTTCATCACCCTTTGGTCTAATAGACACATTCGCATCGCATCTGAAATTCCCTTCTTGCATGTTCGCATCAGAAATGCCAATAAAACGCACTATGGCATGAAGTTTTTTCAAATACGCTATGGCTTCTTCAGGGCTATTCATATCAGGTTTACTTACAATTTCTAATAGCGGGGTGCAAGCACGATTCAAATCCACTAAAGAATGGCTACCTTCATGGATATTCTTACCGGCATCTTCTTCCATGTGAGCCCTTTCAATACGCACCATTTTGATGCCCTGCTTTGTTTCAATCTCTAGTTGCCCATCACTCACAATAGGAATTTCAAATTGCGAAATTTGATAGGCCTTAGGTAAATCAGGGTAAAAATAGTTTTTTCGTGCAAAAACTGAATTTTGATTAATATTTGCTTCAATAGCCGTGCCTAGCTGAATGGCTTTTTTTACCACTTCTTTATTCAATACCGGTAAAGCTCCAGGCAAGCCTAAGCATACAGGACAAGTATTGCTATTAGGGGCTTCTCCAAAGCTTGTAGAACATGCACAAAAAATCTTAGTTTTAGTATTGAGCTGGACATGGACTTCTAATCCAATTATGGTTTCAAATTGCATCAATTATCCTTACTTGCATGCGAAGGCGTTTTAAGATTTTTATTAGTAACAATGGCGAAAGTCAAATCATTGATTTCTGCATGAGCCTTAATAAAATCGTTGATTTCCTTTAAACTCATTTTTTGAATTTGCTCTAGTATGGTTTTATCAAAATCCAAAGGCAACCCTAAGTAAAAATGATTGAACTTAGTGTGTAAGCGGCTTGACATCGTCTCATTACGCAAAGGCTCAGAACCCAGCAAAAACTTCTTAGCATCATCTAGTTCTTGCTGGGTAATGCCCTGTTGCGTAAACTCCTTAATGATTTTTTTAACCAAATTAACACTTTTAGCCTGAGTGCTTAACTTCGTTTGTAAATAGCCACTAGCAAAATAAGCCGTTTTAGAAAGATTAGAGTGGATATACACACTATAAGCCAAGCCTTCCTTGACTCTGATTTTTTCCATTAGGCGAGAGCCAAAGCCCCCCCCAAGCACAAACATCATCACCTTAGCCCTAGCTAAATCTTGTTTTAAATCCTTCACTTTAAAGGGTGCACCAAAATACACATAAGCTTGTTGCGTGTCTTTGTAAAGGATTTTTTCTTGTTTTTTATCGCTAGTTTCAAAATAGGGTTCATCATAAATCTTACCTTTTGGCAAGAAATTAAGAGCGTTATCTAAACGCTTAAGAGTTTGCTTAATCTCTAAATCCCCCCCAAGCACAACCACCAATTTACTTAATTCAAAAACCTTAGAAAATTGCTGTTTCAAATCATCTAGCTTGATTTTTTGAAGACTCTCTTTGGTGCCTAAGGATGCATTCGCTAAAGGGGTTTTAGCAAAAAGCTCTTGTTTTAGGGTAAGCTTAGCCAAATAATCAAAATCACTCTCTTTTTGTAAAAGTGCAGCCAACATTCTAGTTTGGACTTTTTCTAAGGCACTTTGAGTGAAATTAGGGGATTTTAAAAGCTCTTTTAAGCGTTCTATGGCTTCTTCTTCATACTCTTTTAAAAATTCCAAAGTAATTTGCAAATCTTCTGTGCTAGAATCCACGCTCAAGCTAATGGCTTTTTGCTCCAAAATTTGTGCAAATTTCACTGAGCCAAGTTCCTTAGTGCCTTCGTTTAAAATTTGTGCGAACAACTTAGCTAAGCCTAGTTGATTTTTATCACCCAAGCTTCCGCCCCCCCTAAATACCAAATGCACAAACCCCATAGGCAACAAATGATTTTCTTCATAAATCACAGGGACTTTAGTTTGATTGATCTCTTGATGCATTAAAGCACTCGCTTGTAAGCCCATGATAGCTCCTAATAATAAAATGATAAAAAATTTTTTCATGCCTATGCCTTTTCTTCAATAGGGTAGCGTTTTAAAATTTCATAAGCCGTATTGCGTTTAGCTGGAACACTTCCTATATCTTTGATGAGATTTATCATCTCGCATTCATTCATGCAAAAACTCGTTCCAGTGGCCTTAACAACATTTTCTTCCATCATCACACTTCCTAAATCATTCGCTCCAAACAATAGGGCAAGCTGGCCTATCATAGAGCCTTGAGTAACCCAAGAACTTTGAATATTTTTAACATTATCCAAAAAAAGCCTACTGCATGCTAAATAACGCAAATACCGATTAGAACTAGCCTTTTTAATGCTAGGAATCTCAGCCTTTAAAGGGGTATTATTAGGCTGAAAGCTCCATAAAATAAAGGCTCTAAACCCCCCTGTTTCATCTTGAAGATTACGCACTCTTTCTAAATGCTCCACTACATCTTCTTCATTATCCACGCTTCCAAACATCATCGTAGCCGTGCTTTTAATCCCGCAAAGATGAGCCATTCTATGCACTTCAATCCACCTATCGCTGCTCAACTTCTTAGGGGCAATCACATCACGCACCCTATCACTAAGTATCTCAGCCCCAGCTCCCGGAATTGAGCTTAACCCTGCATTTTTCAATCTTTCTAAAACTTCTTTTAAAGACAATTTAGAGATTTTAGAAATATAATCAATTTCAATCGCACTAAAACCATGGATAGCAATACTAGGGAATTTTTGTGCAATATGGCTGACTAAATTTTCATAATAATCTATTTTAAGTTGCGGATGCACCCCCCCTTGGAAGAGAATTTGCGTGCCTCCAATTGCGATTAATTCTTCAATCTTCTTATCAACTTCTTCATAACTAAGCACATAGGCATCTTTTTCTTTTAAGGTGCGTTTGAACGCACAAAACTTGCAATCCACAAAACAAATATTAGTATAGTTGATATTTCTATCTACGATAAAGGTTGTCAAGTTTTCAGGATGTAGGCGATTTTTAACTTCCAAAGCCCTTTTACCTAATTCTTTTAAGGGAGCGTTTTGCATTAAATCTAAAATTTCTTTACTACTTACTCGCATATTAAAACCTTGTTCCCATAGAAAATTCAAAGCGTTGGGTGTAATCTTCCATGTTAGGATTGTAGCACAGCCCTTTACACTTCTTGCCATTGCCATTACCCCACTGATTAAAGAATGCGATAGGGAAAATCAATACCAAGGGTCCCATAGGCGAAATCCATTCAATCTGTAAGCCAGTAGATGCTCTCCAAGTCGCTCGCTCATACCCAGCCCCTATAACACCATAATCCTTAAAGTTTGCCGTAGTTCTAGGGGCATTGTAAAAGAAATCTCCCTTGTTTGGGGTTTTGAAAGTCAAAAAGCCAAAGTCAAAAAACCATGCCAAACGCATTTTAGCCGCTTTTAAAATCCCATAACTCAATTCCGTAGAAGCGGTAAAAATACCATCGCCTCCAAGCCACAAACCAAACTCATCTTTAGGGGTAACGGAGCCATTTCTGAAGCCTCTTACGGTGGTTACACCTCCCATGTAGAAAGTGGAGTTTAGGGGTAGATAATCCTGTGTGTTATACCTAAAGATATAACCCCCTTGCGTTTTAAAACGAGCGATTAAATCCAATAACAAATACTTTTTTAAATCATGATAGGCTGCAAATTTACCATAGACTTTGGTGTTACGCACATTCCCACCCAGTCCGTTCCAAGAATTGAGCGTGCCAGGACCTGGTAAGCCAGCCATGGTTGCGTAAGAATTGAAAATAATCCCATTTCTAGGAAAATAATAATCATCGGTATTATCATAGCTAATATCAAAAGTAAAAGAGCTTGTCATGGGGGTGTGGTAATCCCTATCCCAAAGACCTGTAACAGGCTTAGTATGACCTACCACGATAGAATCAGGACTTGCACAACTTTGCACATGCTTGATACCCAAGAGCAACCCCAAACTTGATATACAGATAGGTTGAGATGGAATAATTACTTGATTCACAGAAGAATAATACCGGTTATATGCAGGGCTACTAAAACCTATAAGTTTCGTAACATTGAAATTATATCCCAAACTCACATGGGTTCTATTACCTAGCATTCGCCCCAAGTTCAAGCCAAAACCTCCGCCTTGTTGCACATACTGATAGCTTACTCTATAATCCGCATAAAGATTAATCGTAGAGCTATACCAACTATCAAAAAGCCTTGGATTTCTCAAACTTAAATTCCCTGAAAACATACGCCCCGCACCCTTTGGCATGCCTGGATAAGATTTTCCCCCACCTGTAGCAATATTTGCATACAAGCTCACGCTTTGACCCGTACCAAAAAGGTTTCTCTCACTCACGCTTCCATTTAGCATAAGCCCTCCATAAGAGCCATACCCTAAACCGAATTGTAATTGTCCGGTGCGCCCCTCCTCCACACTCACTAACAAATCCATAAGTGAGCTATTAACCCTTTTTTCTTCAATCTTAACCTTAGAGAAAAATCCCAAACGCCTTAAAGAGTTTTCTGAATTTCTTAGTTTACTCAGACTATACTTATCCTTAGGACCTAGTAAAATTTCACGCCTAATAATTCTGTCGCTTGTGCGTTGATTCCCTGAAATAATCACATCGTTGATATGCACCATATCGCCCACTTCAATGCGATAAATCACTTTCACAAGCCCATTTTTTTCGTCCTTATCTAGGTCTGGCTTTACTACGGCAAACGCATAGCCCTTGTCTGCTATTTCAGTTTTTAAAACCTGTGCATCGGCTCTTAAATGCTCAATGTTAAACACATCTTTTTTCTTAATTTTAAGCACTTTTTGAAGTTTTGCTAGTGGCACAACAGGATTATCAATCTCTATTAAAATATCTGAAACCTTGTATTGAATCCCTTCTTTCACTTTATAGTGAAGCTTAGCATCACGAGTAGAAAAATCAGTTTTTAAGAAAGGCGAAGAAATATTAGCGTCCAAAAATCCCCTACGCATATACACATCTTGAATACGCATGGAGTCATACTCTAATTGGTCAAGGCGTAACTTCCCATCATTTAAGCCCCACATCCAGCCCATAAAATCTCGTTGCTTATTCGCACTTAGAGATTCAATCACACGGCGTTTGAGTTTAGCACTCCCCTCATAAATGGATTGTTTGATGTGAATATTCCCCCCTCTATTCACATCAAATACAATCAACAACGCTCCCTCATTGACCTTTTGTGTGCGCACTTCTACCACGCTTCCATAATAACCTTGGCCTTCTAAAGCTGTTTTTAAAGCAACCTTAGCATGCTCTAATTTTTGTTCATCAAAAGTATCACCCTTTTTGATTCCCATTTGCGATTTTAGGGTGTCCTTTTCCTTTTCGCTCCCATAACCCTTGATTTCTACTCCAGCAATTCTAGCTTTTTCATCAAAATGAAACTCTAGCATGCCATTCTCAAAAGTCGCATAAACATCTTTAAAATACCCTTGATTAAACAAGGCTAGGACAGCAGAGTCTATTGTTTTGGAATCCAAAATACTACCCACACGAATCTTTACAATCTCATTAGCGAGCATATCAGACATGTATGAAAGTCCGATATAAGAAATGGATTTGACTCTCATTTCTTTTTGCTTTTCTTTTTGTGTTTCTTTCTGAGAAGTCAAACCGCTTTGTTTAAAGCCTTGTGATACAGGTTGCGTATTCTTCTCTAAAGCTCCAACACTTACATTTCCACATACAAAGACAAGAGAAGTTAGAACAAGTTTTTTAATGTTGATTTCCTTAATAGGTTTGGCTTAAGTGTTTCTAGTAGCGTTATTATAACCACTCATTCTTAAAAACACTAAAAATCCTTAAAATTTCTGTATAAAATTATACAGACTATCCCTTTCTACCGCAATAAAACCTGCATCCTTGATTTGATGGATTAAATCTTCTTTTTCTAAACCATGCCTACTTTTAGCCCCAGCGGCACTTTGGATACTCTCTATTTCTATAGTGCCATCTAAATCATTAGCGCCAAATTCTTGGGCTACTAAGGCTAAGTTTAAGCCCAAAGTCGCCCAATAAGCTTTAATATGGGGGATATTATTTAAAAGGATACGAGATATGGCTATCGTTTTTAAGATTTCTATCGCACTAGGGGATTTTTCTACTTTCAAATAGTTGTTTTCTCTTTGATAAAGTAAGGGAATAAACGCATTAAAACCCCCTTCTTTATTCTCTACTTTTACTTTGGGGCTTTGAATGTTTTTTAATCTTAGCATATGGTCTATGCGATGAACTTTATCTTCAATATGTCCAAAAAGCATGGTTGCATTACTCATTTTGCCTAGTTTGTGCCAATAAGAATGGATTTCTAACCACCTAGTAGAGCTGACTTTTCCATTACAAATTTTTCGCCTAACTTCTTCATCAAAAATTTCAGCTCCACCACCGGGCATAGAATCTACTCCAGCCTTTAGCATATCTTCTAGAACTAATTCAAAAGGCTTATTAAATTTGGTGCTTAAAAAATTCACTTCAGCGGCAGTCATTGCCTTTAAGTGTAAAAGGGGCATCTCTTGTTTGATGGTTTCAAAAACCTTTAAATACCATTCATAAGAGTAGTTAGGGTTATGAGCACTTACAATATGAACTTCTTTAATCCCCTTAGCGTAGGAATTTTTAACCTTCTCTACGATTTCTTCTAAACTCATCTCATAGGGGTTAGGGTTCTTCCTATGAGCTGAAAACGCACAGAATTTGCAAGAATCCGCACAAATATTGCTGGGGTTTAAATGCCTATTGACATTAAAATACACGATTTTTTGATGCAAATTTTGACGCAAATTATCAGCCACTTCGCCTAGTGTGTATAAATCATAGCCATAAAGCTTGACTAATTCCTTAGGGTCAGTTACTTGATTGTCTAATACTTTTTCTAAAAAGTCCATTATTAATATCACCCTTTCATTTCAAAAACAAGCATTGTAGCATAATTAAGAATGCTGTTAATGTATTTATTATATTACTTAAATAGCAACGCTAGAATTAGTCGCACGCTTTTTCTTAGTAATATAGGTCATATAATAATCTTCATTGAGTATTTTTAATAGCTCCGTAATATCTTTATTTTCTTTTAAGGGTTTAAATTTTTCATTTGTATACAAGGGGCTTTTAAAATTCCTAGCATAATTTTTAAAATCATCATAAAATTCACAAAAAATATCTAATTTACTCTTATTGTTGTTCTTTTCATCTTTTTTCAACAAAAGATTGATTTTTTTAAGATTTAATGGCTTAATATCTTTATAATCCATAGTTATTTCAAGACCTAAGGTTTTAATTTCCTTAGTGAATGTATTTAGCTCGTTCTCTGTGGCTTCTTTGTAATACTCTATAAAATCCTTATCTAATGCTGTTAGAATTTCAAATTTTTTAAAATAAATCGCATTTTCTCTTAAATCAATAATTGCATCAACAGAATTTCCTAGCTCAATACCATTTTCATACAGATTACATTGATATTGCACTTCGTCCCCATTGAAATCAAGCCATGCAAACCAACGCTTTTCAATCTTATACTTGGGGGTTATTTTTTGAATGTTTAATATAGACTTATTATAAACAAAGGCTAAAAAACTTAAATCCTTAAAATTAGGTTTAGCATTATCGCATTGTTTTAAACACTCTTTAATGCGTTTAAAAAAAGATAAATCACTATCTTTAATCACAAGCCATTCATGGCTTTCTTTAGGATAAAAGTCTTCATTCCCTTTAAACTCAATTGCTGTAATAGTATTCAAATCAAACTCTGTAAAAAACGGATTGTTTTTTAAACTTTCTGAATTATTAATGCCTATTTTGTAGGCGACTTTGATTTTATCCTTTTGTTTCACAAATGCTCTTAAACCATTATCTAACATGATGATTTTCCTTTTTTTCTTTGATTTCTTTTTCGTTGATTTCTAAAATAAACCAAGTGTGTTTGTCTAATCCCACACGAAAAACTGCAAATTTTTTATTTTCTTCATTATATAGCTCTTTGTATATATTATCATATAGACTTTTATGCATAATAAAAATATAATTTGTGCCTAAACTCTCCACTCTATACACACGATAAGAAAGGCAATACCATATGGGGTTAAGATAACTCACATTATGCAACATAAATAAGAAAAAAAGAAAGAGAGTGATACCAAGAAACACCCAACCATTATAACTTTCATAAGGTTTCATGCTAAAAGCAACCACACAAATAGCAAAAAATGCTGGTATTTGTTCGCTATGGATAGGATAAATTTTTTGTATTACAATAGGGTTTTGTTCATGTTCGGGGTCTTTAGTGGCTTTTTTAATCCAAAATAGCAACAATAAAAAACTCACTAAAACAGCTACAATAAGCACGATAACAGCGTAATAATAAGGAAATCCATTGTTATTGTTGACACTTATTGTGTTGTTTAAAACATACGCCCAAACAACCCATATAAAAGTTGAAAAGTTAAGGCATAACCTAGGAAACATTTTTTATTGCTTTTATCTAAATACTAGTCCATCTTTGAAAAAGATTAAAACAAAGGGTTTCTGCATACTTAAATAACTGTCATTTGTATGAATACCTCCTTTGTGAAATCCATTAACCTTGATACGCTTTTATGGCACTCTCTAAAACCTTAATTGCACTCTCTTTGTTTTCAAACCCCTTGACCTTCACCCATTTATTAGGCTCTAAGTCTTTGTAGGTCTCAAAAAAATGCTTGATTTTATCTAAAGTGTGTTGAGATAAATCATCAATGTCTTTGACATAGGAATGTGTGGGGTCAACTTTATCTACAGGTAAAGCAAGCAATTTTTCATCTACCCCACTTTCATCTTCCATGTTTAATACCCCAATCAAGCGGGCTTTCACCACACTTCCAGCTTGAAAAGCTACATCACTTAATACAAGCACATCTACAGGGTCGCCATCAGCCCCTAAAGTGTTAGGCACAAAGCCGTAGTTTGCCGGATAGTTTTGCGCTCCATAAAGCACTCTATCTACCATTAAAGCCCCACTCTCTTTATCTAGCTCATACTTAATATTAGAATGCTTGGATATTTCAATCACAACATGCAATGCACTAGCATTATGGCTTACTTCTAATTTATCTAAATTCATTTTAATCTCCCTAATTTTGTTTAAATGGTATTAATTGAGCTTGGATTTTATCATAAAATGCTTATGATTTGAATTGATTAATGGTGGCGTCTAGCTCATTTGTGGCGTTGCCAAGATTAGTAGCAATTTCCATAATCGTAACGCTTTCTTGCGAAGTTCTTAAGTTGATTTTTTTAATATCTACAATTTCTTTGGCGATGTCAAAAAGATTATGCCCTATTTCTACAAAAGCATCAATGGTAACATTTGCATCTTGGATAGCAACACCTAAATCCTGTCCCATTTGCTCAAATTACCATTGAACTCCTACACTCACTTCGCTTAAATGCTCCATTTTTAAAAAAGCCATTCTTTAGTATGGACTGCAATCACTAATTTGCTTGAATAAATCTATAGTATAAAACAACTGCAAGTATACAATGCCTACGATATAGATAGAAACACTTTTAGCGTTTTTCATGATGTCCTTTTTTGTCATAAGCTTAGGGTCGTATTTGCTATAAGCAATTTTAGGCTCTAGCATTCCCCCATCAATTTAGGCATTTTAATAATAGGTGTAGCCCCCTTGAGTTTTTAAACACAATTCTAGACCCATCTTTCAATGTTATTTTATTGTTTAAAAAATAATCATTAGTTTATGAATATTATAAAAAATTTAAATAAGCCATACCCCAAACGATAAGGGTAAGCCCAAATCAAAGGAAAAATAAAAAATGAGTGTTTGTGAGATTAAGTGTGAGATTCTAAGTGGGCGTATTTTTCATAAAATTGCTGGAAGGCTTTTAGGCGTTTTTTGGCGTTGGTAGCATAACTGAAAAGCCGCTTCAAATACGCTTTTCTAGGGGGAGTGGGTAAAACAATTTTATAGCGTTTTTTGTTTTCTTTCTTATTGCCTTGATGTTGGCTTTGGATGGTGCTATTAAAGGAATGCCCATTCAAAGACAAGGCACAAGGCACATAAGTCAGGCTAGCAACATCATGGTAGGTAGGATTATCCATAAACATATCTACCGGCTCTATGATTTTAAATTTTTTTGTGGCATCTATAAAAGTTTTTGCTCCCTTTGGCGTGAGATAGTAGCCTGCTGTAGTAGCAACATACACGCTTGTAAGATAAAAATGTTCTAAGAATAACGCTTCTTTTTCTCGTTTGCTAAAATATTTTCGCTGAAAAAGTTCTGCTGTTTTTGTAGGGATACGGATAATAATCTGAGATAAGGGGATAGATTTAAAAAGATTTTTTAACCTGCTTTTTATGTAGTATTTAAAATTTTTTTCCGTATTGGCTGTTTGCGTAAACAAAGTATTAAAGTCTGTGCTATGAAAATACCAATAATCACCATAGAGTCTTACAAAATCAAAAGGACTTTTTAAACAATCTTCTAGGGCTTGGATAAAATTGGACTCTAAGGCTACATCATCTTCTAAAACAATGACAGGTTGATTCAATTTAGCACACTCTTCCCATAAAAAATAATGGCTTAAATAACACCCTAATTCAGGTAAACTCAAGCCATTACCCACACTAGAACAAAACCAATCGGATTGCAACAAGCTTGAAGCATCATAAAGCTCTTTAACTAATTTTTCAAAATCTTCGTGTTTAGGGCTAATAGCATCAAAAATATGAAAAACGCAATGCCCCCTAAACTTTTCGTTAGATTCTAAAACCAATTTTTCAGTATCCAAACGCCTTTTACTATCTTTTAGAGAAATAATATAGACAGAAATCATAACCAGCTCTTTTTGATAATAAGAATCAAATCTTAAAACATAAGAATATATTCTTGTATTTTATTAACCACTCTCTCACAATATTTCTTCCGCTACTATATCATTTTTCCAAACCATATAAAACCATTTGGGTGTCCTTAATAAAGCATCTATTTTATCATAAAACATAGCTTTTTGCCCTATTGAGACTTGTTTAGGTTTTTAAATGTGCATATTTTTTGCTGTATTTTTGAAAGGCTTTTAAGCATTTTCTTGCATTCAATTTATGATAAAGGAGATTGTTGTAATATGATTTTTTGGGAGGCTCTAATGAGATATTAGACTTCTCTACATCTTGAATAGTGCTAATTTCATAATGTTTGCTTAAAGAAACAGGACAAGGCAGATAGGTAAAATTAGCAACATCATGGTAAGCAGGATTATTCATAAACATATCCACTGGCTCTATGATTTTAAATTTTTTTGTGGCATCTATAAAAGTTTTTGCTCCCTTTGGCGTGAGATAGTAGCCTGCTGTAGTAGCAACATACACACTTGTCAAATAGAAATGCTCTAGGAATAGTGCCTCCTTTTCAATATCAGTGCGAGATTCTCTAAAAGTCTCTTTGATGCTTATTTCCTTTGCTAATAAGGTGTCATATTTCCCCATGAGATTATCATATTTCCCCATGAGATTATCATATTTCCCCATGAGATTATCATATTTCCCCATGAGATTATCATATTTCCCCATGAGATTATCATATTTCCCCATGAGATTATTGTATCTTTCTGTCCGAGCTAAAAGATTCCCAATGACATGATTAAGTTTTCTTTTAATTTTTTTGAAAATCACTTTATCAAAAGACATTTTGTAGTGCGCTGTTTTACAAGGCCGAGATAGTTCTTTAGGGGTTAATTGTGTATCAATAACAGGGTTTTGCTGTATTTCTTGTGGTGAATGGGGGGGGGGGTAACCTTATCGTTTTCAATGGGTATTTCTCCAACGGATGCCCAAATATCTGTATATAAAGGAAGTGCGTTAAAATTGGTTTTATGGCCTCCCCAATAATGCCCATAGAGTCTTACAAAATCAAAAGGACTTTTTAAACAATCTTCTAGGGCTTGGATAAAATTGGACTCTAAGGCTACATCATCTTCTAAAACAATGACAGGTTGATTCAATTTAGCACACTCTTCCCATAAAAAATAATGGCTTAAATAACATCCAAATTCTTGGGGCAATAATTCTTTAAAACAATAATCAGAATGAAACCAATCAGATTGCAACAAACTTGAAGAATTATAAAGCTCTTTAACTAATTTTTCAAAATCTTCGTGTTTAGGGCTAATAGCATCAAAAATATGAAAAACGCAATGCCCCCTAAACTTTTCGTTAGATTCTAAAACCAATTTTTCAGTATCCAAACGCCTTTTACTATCTTTTAAAGAGATGATATATACAGGAATCAAATTACCCCCCCCCCCCAACAAATTGTGAAGGGCATCCACAAGTTCCAAAAGACAAAATGTATGCTTGCATTTCACTCACAATTTCTTCAATACTTCTTTCGCCATTGATAGTTTTATGCAAGTTCTTGGCCTTGTAGAAGTTTTGAATATCTGCTAAGGGGTCTACAAACACTCTCATGCGGTTATTAAACACCACTTCGTTATCATCAGCTCCTCTTGAGCGCCCCAAAACTCTCTCTTTAGCAACCATTTCACTCACTTCTACTTCAATCACGCTTTTTAAAACCACTTCATCTTGAGCGTTTAATTCCTTATCTAAAGCGTTCATTTGCTCTACGCTTCTAGGATAACCATCAATTAAAATGATTTCTTTACTAGAGCTTTTAATCGCTGAAAGAATCGTTTCTACCACAATTTCTAAAGGCACTAATTCACCTTTAGAAGTAAAACTTTCAATAAGTAAGCCCCTCTCTGTCTTTTTAGCGCTCTCAGCTCTTAGTAAATCCCCAGTAGAAAAATGAGCGATTTTCTCGCTGCTATTCTTAGCAATCATCTCTGCATCAGTGGTTTTACCACTACCTGGGGCTCCAATAATCAAAAATAGTTGTTTCAAATAGTATCCTTTCTTTATTTAGGGTTTCTTAAGCGAATGTGTAATTCTCTCAATTGCTCTTCGCTAATAGAACTAGGTGCATCAGTTAATAAACATGAAGCTTTTTGCGTTTTAGGAAATGCAATCACATCTCTAATGCTGCTAGACTTTGTCATAAGCATAATCAATCTGTCAAAGCCTATCGCAAAGCCACCATGGGGGGGTGCACCAAATTTTAACGCTTCTAGCAAAAAGCCAAATTTATTCTTAGCTTCATCTTCATTGATATGGAGCTTTTCAAAGACTTTCTTTTGAATTTCTTCTTTATGAATTCTAATGCTTCCCCCACCAAGCTCCACACCATTAAGCACCACATCATACGCATAAGCTTCAATCTCTTCTATATTCTCACATTCTATATTTTTGGGCATAGTAAAGGGGTGGTGTGCGGCGTGATAGCCATTTTCTGTTTTTTCAAACATAGGAAAATCCACTACCCATAAGAAATTTAAGGCATCTTTATCAATTAAATCAAGCATTTCAGCTACTTTCAAGCGCAAGCGCCCCATGTAATCTAATACGATTTTCTTATCCCCTGCTCCAAAAAAGACAATATCCCCAACTTGTGCGTTAGTTCTCTCTAAAATGGTCTTAAGCCCTTGTTCACTTAAAAATTTAGCCAAAGGCCCCTTAATCTCATTGTCTTTAATTTGCAAATACGCTAACCCTTGCGCTCCGAATTTACGCACAAATTCTTCTAATTCTTTCAAAGTGCTACGACTAAATTTTTCATCAGCCCCCTTGACATTCAAAGCTTTAATGCGTTTATTTTTAGAATCTTGTGCGATACTAGAAAAAATAGGGCTTGAGCTATCCATAAAACAATCCCCTACTTCTACTAAAGGTAACTCAAAACGCAAATCCGGTTTATCGCTCCCATAATTTTCCATAGCTTCACTATAAGGCATGCGTTTAAAAGGCGTAGAGATAACATGTCCAGTTGCTTTAAAAATCTCTTGTAATAAATCTTCTACCACGCCCATTACATCATTTTCATCACAAAAACTCATTTCGGCATCAATTTGCGTAAATTCTGGCTGTCTGTCTGCTCTCAAATCTTCATCTCTGAAGCAACGAGCGATTTGAAAATACCTATCCATTCCCCCTACCATTAAAAGTTGCTTGAATAATTGCGGGCTTTGAGGAAGGGCAAAAAATTCGCCATCATGCACCCTACTAGGCACAAGATAATCTCTTGCCCCTTCAGGCGTGATTTTAGACAACATAGGGGTTTCAATCTCTAAAAAGCCTTTTTGAGCCAAAACATTACGAGCAATAAGGGCTACCTCACTACGCAATTTAAAGACTTCATAAGACTCTTTGGAGCGTAAATCCAAATAGCGGTATTTTAAGCGTAAGTCCTCATTCACGCTTTTATCACCAATTTCAATGGGTGGAGTCGCACTCTTATTTTCAACCACCAAATCTTCTAAAACGACTTCAATTTTTCCTGTTTTTAGCTTAGGGTTTTCTAGCCCTTGCCCTCTTAAGCGCACCTTTCCTGTAGCTACTAGCACAAATTCATTACGCACTTCCAAAGCTTTCTCATAAGCTTTTGAGCTAGGGTCACACACTAATTGCACCAAACCACTCTTATCTCTTAAATCAATAAAAATTACGCCCCCATGGTCTCTATAAGTGTTGCACCACCCAGCAACTTTGACTATTTCATCAACATCTTTTTCGCAAATTTCTGCACATAAATGACTTCGCATGCTTTTATCCCTTTAAATTTAATCATTAAAAATTGAATTTTATGAAAGCGCTCTTTTAAGCATTTCATGGATTTCAAGAATGTTAGATTTTACCACAAAACCATCTGCTTCTAAAGATTTAGCTAATTGACGATTAGAATCGCTACTCATAGATGAATTGATAATCACAGGAATGTATTGAGTTCTCTCATCAGCTTTGATGGTTTTTAACACTTCAAATCCTGAAGTTACAGGCATTTCTAAATCCGTAATCACAACGCCTACTTTTTTATGATTATCCTTTTCATACAAATAATCTAACAATTCCTTTCCATTTGAAAAGGCTAAATAGCGTAATTCTAAAGTTTGAACGATTTTTTCTAAAGTCTTAAGGGCAGTTAGGGAGTCTTCAGCAATTAAAATAAGCTTTTGACTTTGGATAGCTTCCATACAACGCAAGGTCAATGCATCCAAATCTTTCATGGTAGGAAAAACATCGCCTATCATTCTTTCTACATCTAAAATTTGCATAACCCTTTCATCATCAAAACGAGTGATAGCTGTAACCTTTCCATCAGCACTAATGCCTTGTTTGTCTCCGGCACTAATTTCATTCCAATTTTTATGAATGATTCTCTCAATCTTTAAAACCTTTAGAGCCACTAGGTGGTTAGAAAAATGACACACAATAACAAGATTATTTGTATCTGTAATGCCATATTCTTTTAAATCACGATTAGAATAACTAGCATCATAATGTAGCCACCGCTTCACATCTACTAAAGGAATGGATTCACCCCTAACGGTGAGAAATCCAAGCATCATGCTATCACTTCCCCCCATAGTCTCTGTAATCTCCCCATCATAATGAATGATTTCTCTAATCTTAAAAATATTCATGCCATAAAGTTGAGCATCTTTTTCTTCATCTACCCTAAAACATAAAAATTGTGCTTCATTATTTAAGTGTAAAGAAGTCGTCTTATCAATGTCTTTTACCACTTGTATTCCCCTAAGCCTTGCAGAGATTAAATGTTATAATACTACCCTAATTTAGTTTAAAAGGTTTTTAGAATATGCTAGAAAGCCAAGAAGAATATTTAGAAAGAATTGAATATTTAAATACATTATCACACCATTATTACAATCTCAATGAACCCATAGTGAGTGATGCCACTTATGATGAACTCTATAAAGAATTAAAAGATTATGAAGAAAAAAATCCTAGCCAAGTTCAAGCTAATTCCCCTACTCAAAAAGTTGGGGCTACTACGCTAAATCAGTTTAATAAAAACCCCCATTTGGTGCGGATGTGGAGCTTAGATGATGTGTTTAATAATAGCGAATTACAAACTTGGTTGCAACGCATTTTAAAAGTCTATCCTAACACTAAATTTGTGTGTTCACCCAAACTTGATGGGGTCTCTTTAAATCTTTTATACAATAAGGGCAAATTAGTGAGTGCAACTACTAGGGGCAATGGCTTGGAAGGCGAATTAGTTACCATGAATGCAAAAAATATCGCTAACATTCCCCACATTATTTCTTATGATGAAGAAATAGAAATTAGGGGCGAAGTGATTATCTTTAAAGATGATTTTGAAACTTTAAATAAAGAACGCTTAGAGTCTAACGAATCCCTATTTGCTAACCCTAGAAATGCTGCTGCAGGGAGTTTGAGACAGCTTGATAGTAGTATCACAAAAAAGCGTAAATTGCAATTTATTCCTTGGGGCGTGGGTAAGCATTCTTTAAATTTTCTAAGCTTTAAGGAATGTTTGGATTTTATTGTCTCTTTGGGTTTTAGTGCGATTGAATATCTAAGTTTAAATAAAAACCACGAAGAGATAGAACAAAGCTATCACATGCTTATTAAAGAAAGAGATGAGTTTAAAGCCCTTTTAGATGGCATGGTAATCGTTATTGATGAACTAAGCACACAAAATGAGCTAGGCTACACCCAAAAATCCCCTAAATTTGCCTGTGCGTATAAGTTTCCAGCCCTAGAAAAACACACGAGGATTTTAGAAGTGATTAACCAAGTAGGGCGTAGTGGAGCTATAACTCCTGTAGCTCTTTTAGAACCTGTAGAAATTGCTGGGGCATTGATTACTAAAGCGACTTTACACAATTATTCTGAAATTGAAAAAAAGAATATTATGCTTAATGATATGGTCGTAGTTATTAGAAGTGGTGATGTGATTCCTAAAATCATCAAACCTTTAGAACATTATAGAGATGGCTCACAACACCCCATTATTCGCCCTAAATATTGCCCTATATGTTCGCATGAGCTTTTATGTGAAGAGATTTTTACTTATTGTCAAAATATTAATTGTTCCGCAAGACTTAAAGAAAGCTTGATTCATTTTGCTTCTAAGGACGCATTAAATATTCAAGGCTTAGGCGATAAAGTCATAGAACAACTTTTTGAAGAAAAGCTTATTCTTAATGCCCTAGACTTATATACTTTAAAATTAGAAGATTTAATGCAACTAGACAAATTTAAAATCAAAAAGGCTCAAAACCTATTAGATGCCATTTTTAAGAGCAAAAACCCACCCTTATGGCGTTTAATCAATGCTTTAGGGATTGAGCATATCGGTAAGGGAGCGAGTAAAACTCTAGCAAAATATGGTTTGAATGCATTAGAAAAAAGCGAAGAAGAGTTTTTAAAGATAGAAGGTTTTGGGGTTGAAATGGCACATTCTTTGGCGAATTTTTATGCGAGCAATAAAGAATTTGTTAAAGCTTTATTTAACTTATTAAACCCTATTGTTGAAGAAAAAATAGAGATTTTGAGCCACTCTATTTTTAGCCATAAAACCATTGTTCTAACTGGCACGCTTTCTAAACCAAGGCAAGAATACGCTCAAATGCTAGAAAACCTAGGGGCAAAAATTGCTTCAAGCGTGAGCACTAAAACAGATTTTCTCATCGCTGGAGAAAACGCTGGCTCAAAACTGGCTCTAGCACAAAAACATGGTGTTACTATTTTGAATGAAGAAGAATTGCTAAAATACCTTTAAAAATATGGGTTTAAAAAACAAATTTTAAACATTTAATTTTTATTTCATTAATTATCCTATAATAAGAAAATGATTGAATTTGTTTATGTAAAAGACCCTAAAAACCCTAATATTATATTGCATGACCACATCAGCATAGAAGAAACTTCTAATATAGAATGCGTAGTGTGTAATGTTGAAAATCCTAAAGCTAAAGTCATTGCTAAAGAAGTGGATTTTTTAATCCAAAATTCCACACAAGATGCTTTAGAATTAGCTCAAAGTTTGAGTGTTTTATATGAAGTGAATGCTCTTAAATTTGATTTTGATAACACTAAAATCAGCTTTATAGAAAAGCAAGAGCAAGAATTCCAAGAAGTAAGAGAACATTTTAGCTATAACGCAAATATCTGTCAGTATCATAAGCGCCAAACTGAATGCTGTGCCAAATGCACTGAAGTGTGTCCTAGCCTAGCTATCACAAAATTAGATAAAGAAATCGCTCTTAAAAATAATCTAACATGCGAAGATAACCGCCATTTGGTTATTAATCATAGTGCTTGTATAGATTGTGCTAAATGTATAAGCGTGTGTCCTAGCGGGGCGTTAGTGGATAATAAAATGAATTTAGAAAGCTTTCAAGAAATTTCTAAATTATACAAAGGATACACTCCCCTACTTTTAGACAGGTTTGAAGACTTAGAAAATTTAAAAATCAATCTTAAAAAAGAAGTTTTGCCCCTATGTTTAAACCTTAATGTGTTAGAGCAAACCTACTTACTCACACTTTTACAAGAAAGTGGCTCTCAAATCGTGCTTTTTGCCCAAGAGCTTAATGAACTAAGCAGTGGCACAATAGAAAGCATTCGGCTTTTAAATGAAATTTATCAAGCTATCTATAAAACAGACGCTATTTTAGTAGCGAGTGATTTAGAAAGCTTACAAACGCATTTAAATAACGCTCAAACTTTGCCACAAACGCATTTCACACCCCCTATTACTATACAACACACTAAAAGAGATAATTTTTCTCAAAGGATTAGTTTTATAGTAGGTCAAACAAACTATAAAGAAAAAACAAGTTGTGGAGAATTTATCCGCTACGGGCATATTGAGATCAAAGATAATTGCACCTTGTGCTTATCATGTGTAGGGGCGTGTAATACAAATGCCTTAAGCATTGATGGCAATAACTACACCCTAAGCTTTAATGGAAGTCTATGCACCACTTGTGGGTATTGCGAAAGTATTTGCCCTGAAAAAAATTGTTTGACTTTATTTAGAGATGGCATTAGTTTAGAGCCAAATTACTTTAAGCCTATTGTCCTAGCTAAAGATGAAATTTTTCAATGTAAAATGTGTTCTAAGCCTATTGGCACGCAAAAAAGTGTCTTAAAAATCGCTAATATGATGACCCCCATTTTTAAAGATGATAAGAGAAAAATCGCTGCGCTTTATGCGTGTGCTGATTGTAAGGTTAAGATTATGCTAGAAGATTTTTTAGATATTAATTCTATTTTAAAGTGAAGATATGCAAATAGATGAAAATGTATTCAAAGCTAGAGCGTTGTATTATAGGTTTTGGCATTATTTAGTGAGTTTCATAGAAGAAGAAAAAGATTTTTTAGTCTTACAAGAATTAGTTAATCATTTATCATCATTTAGTTTTGATGAGACTTCACAAAACGCATGGCACAATTTAAAAACGCACTTAAATTTTGAAAATTTTAAAAACGAGCAGAATTTAGTGTTATTTTCGCCTAGTTATAACCTTGTGCCACTAAGCGCGTCCTTTTATATAGACAAGCAAGAAAACGCCCTTTCACGCTTAAAAGCGATTGAGATTTTAAAGCTTTCACAACTAGAAATCACTAGCCCCTTAATCAAGCAAAAAATCAGTGAAGATGATTTGAGTTTTTTAAGCCTTTTAATGAACGCCTTATTATTTGAATGTATAAACAAGGACAAAAAAGCCTATCTTTTATGCGAACGCTTGTTTAAAGAGCTTTTTCATCTCTTTTGCGATGATTTCTTACAAAATTTACAAACGCACCCAAAGAGTGTTTGTTATCTTAATTTTGCTAGTATTTTGAGAACCTTTATAAAACATGAAAGATTGTTTTTTAATCTTAATTGAAAGGAAAAATATGCAAAGACGCAACGCACTCAAAAAAGCTCTGCTTGCTTTAGGTGGCATTGCCTTAGCAAGTGAGAGTTTAAAAGCCACTATGCCTAGCAAAAAATTCACCAACACACAAAGTGATAGCAGTGGTGTAGTTATCGGTAAGAGCAATAAAAAAGAAATTCTTTATCATAAAACCCAAGCGTGGGAAGATTTTTATAAAACCGTTTGGTAATCTTAAAGAAAGGAAATAGCATGGAACAAAAGCCTTTGAGTAGACGCTCTTTTTTAAAAATGGGCGCTATAGGAGCTGGTGCGAGCGTAAGCCTTGCATTTGGAGAAAATCAGGTCAAAAAAACGGACAAGATAATAGACCCAAATGCCGGAGTTAAGAGAGTAAAGACTATTTGTAGTATTTGCTCTGCAGGATGTGGGATTATTGCTGAGGTTAAAGATGGGGTTTGGATTAGACAAGATGTCGCCCAAGACCACCCTATTAGTGCAGGAAGTCATTGCTGTAAGGGGGTAGACCAGATTGACTTAGTCAAATCTAAAATGCGTCTTAAATACCCTTTGAAAAAGGAAAATGGCGAATGGAAGCGCATTAGCTACGAGCAGGCTATTAATGAAATTAGTGAAAAAATGCTAAAAATGAGACAAGAGCATGGTCCAGATAGCATGATGTTTTTAGGGAGTGCAAAAATGAACTCTCAGCAAGCTTACTATTGGAGAAAATTTGCAGCCTTTTATGGGACTAATAATATTGACCATGTAGCAAGGATTTGACACAGCACAACAGTCGCCGGTGTGGCGAATACTTGGGGGTATGGTGCGATGACAAATCACTTTGGAGATATTGTAGGGCATTCTAAAGCTATTTTAATGGTGGGCTTAAACTCTGCGGTGAGTAATCCTATTGGCTTTAAACATATTTTACAAGCTAAGGATAGAAACAACGCTAAGCTCATTGTGATAGACCCAGTTTTTACAAAGTCTGCAGCTAAGGCGGATATTTTCGTGCGTATTCGTTCAGGCACAGATATTGCCTTTGTTTATGGCATGTTACATTTAATCTTTAAAAATGGTTGGGAAGATAAAGAGACTATTAGAACTCGTGCCTATGGCATAGATGAGATTAAAAAAGAGGCTATGCACTACACCCCAGAAGTGGTAGAAGATATTACAGGCGTGAAAAAAGAGTTGCTTTATCAAGTAACCGAGCTTTTTGCTAAAACTAAGCCCGCTACGCTTTTATGGGCGTTAGGGATTACCCAACATAGCGTAGGTAGCTCTAACACACGCATTTTGTCTATTTTACAGCTTATTTTAGGCAACATGGGCAAAAAAGGCGGGGGCTGTAATATTGTAAGAGGGCATGATAATGTGCAAGGCTCAACGGATATGTGCTGTGTGGCTGATAGCTTACCGGCATATTATGGCTTAGGCGAGGCGAGCTGGAAATATTTTGCAAAATGCTGGGGCGTGAGCTATGAATATTTACAAAAACGCTTTTTTTCGCCTGAGTGGATGCATAAAAAAGGCTTTTCGCTTTCTATGTGGTATGAGGGCGTTTTACAAGAGACTAAGACCTATTCAAGTGCGCCTATTAAGGGCTTATGGGTTCAAGGTAATGGCGTAACTAGCCTAGCGCATAACACCGATATGGCAAGAGCGATTGAAAAATTAGATTTAATGGTGATTGCTGAACCTTTTTTAAATGAGGCGGCAATTTTGAGCGATAAAAAAGACAATATCTATGTCCTACCCATAGCCACTCAGTTTGAAAATGAGGGTATTGTGGTAGCGACTAATAGAGCGGCTCAGTGGCGTTCTCAAGTAGTCAAGCCTTTATATGAGTGTAAGCAAGACCATGAATTGATGTTTTTAATGGCAAAAAAGTTTGGCTTTTATGAAGAGTTTACTAAGGCTTTAATGTGTGATTTTGATAGTAATGGCGAGCTAGTCAAAACTAGAGATGCCTTTGATTTTGCTACAGATGCGTGTAAGGAAATGGCACGAACGCTTAAAGTGATTGGCTTAGGGGGCTGGACGCCAGAGAGATTAAAAGCCCAACAAGAAAATTGGCATATGTTTGATTACATTAGCCTAGAGGGTAAGGGGGCTATGAAAGGGCAATTCTATGGCTTGCCATGGCCAGCTTGGACGCCTAAGCACTCTGGAACGCCTATTTTATACGATGTTTCTGTGCCTACAAGTGCTGGGGGCATGGGCTTTAGAAACCGCTTTGGACTTGAGCATAATAGGCATGATTTATTAGCGGATAAAAGCGTGAGTGTCAAAGGCTCTCATATTAAAGGGGGCTATCCAGAACTTACTAAAGCAAATATTGAAAAAGTGCTAGGCATTAAACTAAATGAGCATGAGAAAAAAATCATGGGCGATAACTGGAAAGTAGATACAAGTGGTCTCATTCAAAAATACGCTGATGAAAAAGGCGTGTGCGTCTATGGCAATGCAAGAGCGAGAATGATTGTGTGGGATTTTAACGACCAAATTCCTAAGCACAGAGAGCCTTTACACTCTCCACGCCCAGATTTAGTCAAAAAATACCCCACATTCAAAGACCAAACGAATAATTTTAGGGTAGATGTGCGTTATATTAGCGAGCAAGAAAAACAAGTTTGGGCGAAAGATTTTCCTATTATCATTGCTAGTATGCGTTTGGTTAATTTAAGTGGGGCGGGCATGTTAGAGAGAACGAGCAAGTATCTTTCGCATATTACGCCTGAAATGTTTTGTCATATCCATCCGGATTTAGCCCTAAATCATGGCATTAAAGATGGCGATATGATGTGGGTGCATTCCCCACAAGGCACTAAGATTAAAGTGAAAGCCATTCATAGCTATTCAGTAACCGCTGATAGGATTTGCATGCCTTATAGCTTTGCAGGAATTTTACAAGGCGTGGATTTATCTCATCGCTACCCTAAAGGCACTAAGCCTTATACTATCGGTGAAAGCTCAAACACCATTACCAACTATGGCTTTGACCCGGTTACGCAAATTCCGGAATTTAATGCCGGATTATGCAGAATTGAAAAAGCTTAAAAGGAAGAATTATGGCAAATCTTGTGTATAAAGACGCTCCTAAAACTGAGCCTATACCAAATCGCATGAAATTTTATTGCGATGATAATCGTTGTATTAGTTGCTATGCGTGTAGCGTGGCTTGTAGCCATTCTAATGAATTAGAAGTGGGGCTAAATCGCCGTAAAGTCGTAACGCTTTATGAAGGCATTGAAGGCAAGGAAAAGTCCATTTCTATTGCATGCCAGCATTGCACGGACGCCCCTTGTGCTCAAGTGTGTCCGGTAGATTGCTTTTATATTAGAGAAGATGGCATTGTGTTACATAATAAAGAAACTTGCATAGGCTGTGGGTATTGCCTGTATGCATGCCCTTTTGGCGCGCCACAATTCCCACGAGATGGGGCTTTTAGCGTTAGGGGGGTTATGGATAAATGCACCATGTGTGCGGGAGGCCCCGCAGAAACTAATTCAGAAAAAGAAATGAAACTTTATGGGGTCAATCGCATTGCAAATGGGCAAGTGCCTATGTGTGCGGCCACTTGTGCGACTAATGCCCTATTAGTTGGTGATGCAAATAGCGTGGCAGAAGTCTATAGAAGAAGAGTGATGAGTAAATATGCTAACGCACAAGATTTTAAAACTAAGCTTAAACACCAACTTGAAGATGCGAGTTCGTCCAAACGCCCCTAAAACCACCAAAAAGGATTAGCATGAAAAAGATTAAAAGCGCTCTTTTATTTTTAGGGGGGTTATGCCCCTTTTTAAGCGCTACGCCCCTAGATACAGAAAGGGTTTTAGGTATTTTAAACTACGGACAAACCCACACCAAACAATTAGGCGCAATATGGACTCTTTTACAAGGGCAATATTTTATTTGGTTGTATGTAGCGGTGTTTTTTGGCGTGATTTTAGGCTTTGTGGCGCATTATTTAGCTATTGGAGCAAAAACTTTTAATCATAGCGCAACAAAAATCACTTTTTTTAATCTTTTTAATCGCATTATCCACTGGGTTAGTGCTGTGGGCTTTATTTTATTAGTGCCAACCGGACTGATTATGATTTGGGGCGATTTTTTTGGTGGTGGGGCGTTTGTTAGGGCGTGTAGAATCTTACACTCTATTGGGTGTGTGATTTTTACCATAGCGGTGTTGCCTATGTTTTTAATGTGGGTTAAAGACATGTTTTTTAAAGTAGCGGATTTACAATGGCTACTCATTATGGGGGGCTATCTCTCTAAAGAAAAAAGAGAAGTGCCGGCTTATAAATTTAATGCCGGACAAAAAATGTGGTTTTGGGTAGCGACTCTAGGGGGCTTAGTAATGATTGTTAGTGGAGCGATTTTGTATTTTAATAACCTTAATTTGAATTTTCTAGCTTCTAGCTTAGGTGTGTATCAAATTTCACTCTTAAGATTAGTTGCCCTTATTCATAATCTCTTAGGCTTAGTGGTTGTGGGGCTATTTATCACGCATTTATACATGTCTATTTTTGCCATTAAAGGCTCTTTACATTCTATGATAAATGGTAAAAAAGAAGTGGAAGAAGTTAAAATTTTGCATAGTTTGTATTATAAAGAAAGGGTTCAAAAATAACCCCTGATTAATCATGCATAACATCATAAACCACACTAATACCATTTTTTAAGATATTAGGGTTTCTCGCATCAGTGATTTGAATAAAACGCACCCCATCAAGCAAATTAAGAGCGATTTCTTGCTGTTGGTGCTTTTCAGAAATAATTTGAATGATTTTTAAATGGCTGTCATAAAAAACAATTTTTGGTTTCCATAAAGGGTTGTTAGAGCTAACTTGTAAATATGCATTTTGATTGACACTAAACCAATACTTCCCACTCGCTTCCTTAAGCTCCATAGGCTCACTACTCAAAACCAAGGCTCTAGCATTAGGAAGCTTAATCTCTTGTAAATTAAAGTCGTATTCCCATTCTTTCAGAGACACTCGTCTAATATCCACAAAATTAAATCCATGCTTACTCATAGTCTCTATTAAAATATTCGGGTCTAGGACATATTCAGTTTTAAGCTCATATGAAAAGGTGTTAGTGCCCAAATCACTTTGCATCTTAATCGGCAAAACATACGAATACCCCATCATGCTCAAAGAATCATTAATGCTTTTAGCAAACACTAAGGGGTTGCTTTGAGCTTTGAAAGTAACTTTTAGCACACTTGGCTTGTCAAAATTAAAAGATAAAAGCCCATTTTCTTTCAAAGTATTCAGTAGTTTGAGCGAATTTAAACGCCCTGATTGATAAAAAGCACTGCGATTTTTAAACAAGCGCTCCAAAAAATGCTTGTTAACATGATAGGCTCGCTCCCCCATCAAGCTCTCAATTTTAGCGTCCAAAGCATCAGCTCTTAAAAATCCCCCTATAATAAGGACTAAAAAAAAGTATCTGTAGCTCATTGTTGAAGCTTTTTATATTGAGACTCATTAATCAATTCTAGACCTTTAGCTGGTTCATATAAAAATCGTTTGGTTTTATTATCGCTAAAAGTTTGCAATTCCCCACGACTTTTAAGGGCAAGATTTCCATGTCCAAAATGCAATAACAAGCGGTGCTTATTTGTCGCTAGAGAGTAATTTTCTTTTAAAATCTTTTGAAAAGAGTTTTTCTTTTCATCTAAATCAATCACTTCTACCCAAACATCTTGCTTGGGCATGATATAGATAGCTTCAAGCTCTTCTTCTTTGTCAAGCTTTGTGCTTTTGTCCTGCTGTGGCTCTAATGTGGCTTCTTCTGACAAATTTGAATCTGATGAACTCTTAGGGTTAGCTATAGGGCTTTTTTCTAATTCTTTATGGCTCTCTTCTTTTAGAGAAGGGTCATTAGAAAGGCTGTTTTGAGCAACAAAAATAATCAAAATCAATACAAGGATAATGCCTATTAAAACAAATACTTTCCATTTTGAAGACTTTTTAGACAAAGAAATATTTGCTTGGTTGATGCTGTAATCTAATTCAATCTTATGCTTATGAGTTGCTTTCTCTTCAAGACTTGCTTCTTGATTTTTAGTAAGATTTTCCCCTACGCCTTCTTTAAAAATACACACCTTATCAAATTCTATCATCCACGCACTCAAATCAATCTTATATTCACGCTCTAAAATCTGTATAAAGCCCCTAGCATGCACCCTTGATAAAGCTTCATAACGCTTCTCTAACAAATAATTGATATTTTTAGAAGCGATTTTGGTGGCTTTACAGATTTCTTGCACTCCGATGTCTCTCAAAATCTGCAAATTCTTGTCCAAAGTTTTAAGCGATAACTCTTCTAAAGTCGCACCAGAAATATTTTTAGAAATTTTTTGAATATCCTTAGAAATATCCAAATCTTCTAAATTCTTTTTATTCTGCTCCATTTTATCCACCACCTAGCTGATTTTATCCATTAGGATTCCTGCCGCCACACTCACATTAAGCGAATCAAAATCCCGCCGCATTTTAACACCCATAAGCACATCCATTTTAGCAAGAATTTTTTTTGACAAGCCTTCATGCTCGCTCCCCAAAAAAAGAGCGTATTTTTGATGATTTGATGTTTCTAATTGCGTAGAACCTTCTGCTGTAGCCCCTATACATAAAAAATGGCTGGTTTTTAACTCATTGATTAAATCTAGTGTATTAGGCACAACACTAAAAGGCAAATCATACATAAGCCCTAAACTAGAGCGCACAATTCCTTCATAAGCAAATTCTTTAGCAAAATCTAGGATAATACCATCAATTCCCAAACAATACGCACTTCTAAAAATCCCCCCAATATTACCCACATCAGTAATGCTACAAAGTACCAAAAGCTTTTCGCCTTTTTTGATTTCTTTTAACGAACAAGCTAAAGGCATTTCCACTTTGGCTAAAACCCCTTGATGATTCCCCCCCCTAGCAAGAGCTTGTGCTTTTTTATTATCCACTTTGATAATATTAGGGCATGCTTTTTTAAGGGCAAAAAAAAGCTTCTTATCTATTTCTTTAGAAAGATAGATTTCCTGTAGTTTTTTCCCATGAGAGTTTAAAACATGCGAGATAACTTGCTTACCATAAATAACTGCTTGCATATCTAAAAGCCCTTTGAATTTAATATGGTTTTCAATAATTGTTCTTAACTTGTGCTTCACTTGTTTTTGCAAACGCCTGCTGGTAAAGCTCTTTAGCGTTTTTATGAGTCATTATCGCTTCAATCTTAGCCTTGATTTTAGGGGGTAAATCTAGCTCTAATAACGCTGATAACCCCAAACAAGGCTCAATCATTCGCTCATTCAAAAGCACTAAAACCCATTCCCCCTGAATATTACCCTTTTGAATCTCCAAAAAAACTTCAGAAACCCTACCAAAATAATACCGCTGGTGGAGTTTTGTAAGCTCCTTAGCGACAAATAAGCACATTCCTTGGGCTAAACTTTCTAAATCCCTTAAAGTCTCTAAGATTCTGTGAGGGCTTTCATAAAAAACAATGGGGGTTTTTTCTTCCAAATAGGCCAGGGCATTTAAAATTTTAACGATTCTCAAACGCCTTTCTTTGCTCTTGTGGGGTAAAAACCCTGCGTAAAAAAAACGCCCTTCCAAAAATCCGCTCGCACAAAAGGCCGTAGTGAGTGCGTTAGCCCCAGGTAGAACATCATATTTAATGTTATGTTTCAAAGCATAGACCACTAAGCTCATGCAAGGGTCACTCAGACTTGGCATGCCCGCATCACTCATTACAGCGATTTCTTTGTCAAAAAAAGAAAGCTCTACTTGCTCCAAAAACTCTTGGTCATTGTGCGAATGAAAAGCGATAAACTTTCTCTCTTTGGTAGCAATTTTAGGAAAAGAACTACAAATAACAGGATTTTGTGCGAGCAAATGCAATAACCTCTTGCTAACCCTTGTGTCTTCGCACAGCAAAACTTCAGAGCGTTCTAAAACTTCTAAGGTGCGTAGCGTAATATCAGACAGATTACCTATGGGAGTGGGCAAGAAATACAACATCAACAAGCCCCGCTTTTATTTGTGAAACTATTTCAAGTTGTAGCGTTGCTTAAACTTCTCCACTCTTCCTGCAGTATCAGCGATTTTATCACTACCAGTATAGAAAGGATGACAAAAACTAGAAATATCAATACGCATTTCAGATCTTGTGCTTAACACTTCAATTTCTTTGCCACTGGTTACACAAGTTACTTTGCAAGGAATATACTCTGGGTGAATGCCTTTTTTCATTGGTTGCCTTTTTATATTTAATCTAAACTTTGGATTATACCACAAATAGAACACAAATGAATACCTTTCTAAGAATGCTAATTAAAACAAAGAAAAAATTTGACTTTTATAAAAATTTTATGATAGCATGACAAAGTCATTACGAATCAGCTTGTGGCATTACCACTTAATAGTATCTTTTGATTACACCATTTTAAGAATGCTTTATTATATATTTTAAAATTTAACTTTTTTAATTATCGTTATGTTGAAAAAACGAGAAAATCTCTTTTGAAACTAAAGGAAATTTAATGAACGAAAACGCACCTACGCATAAAGGTTCGCATAAACTTAAAACACACACGCCAGTAAGTGGGTATCGCATTGAAGATTTACGCACCTATCCTACCGAAAAGCTTTTAGAAATTGCTAACAAGCTCAAAGTAGAAAACCCCCAAGAATTTAAACGCCAAGACTTGATGTTTGAAATTTTAAAAACCCAAGTAACTCAGGGTGGATACATTCTTTTTACCGGAATTTTAGAAATCATGAATGATGGGTATGGGTTCTTAAGAGGCTTTGATGGAAGTTTTTCAGACGGACAAAACGACACTTATGTAAGCCCTTCTCAAATCAGACGCTTTGCCTTGAGAAATGGCGATATTGTAACCGGTCAAGTGCGCTCCCCAAAAGACCAGGAAAAATACTACGCTCTTTTAAAAATAGAAGCCGTTAATTACTTGCCTTTAGATGAGATTAAAAATCGTCCTTTGTTTGACAACCTAACCCCCCTATTTCCTGATGAACAAATCAAATTAGAATATGAGCCTACTAAAGTAACCGGTAGAATGCTAGATTTATTTAGCCCTGTGGGCAAGGGTCAAAGGGCTTTGATTGTCGCACCGCCTAGAACCGGTAAAACAGAACTCATGAAAGAACTCGCTCAAGGGATTACTTCTAATCATCCTGAAGTAGAACTTATTATCCTTTTAGTAGATGAACGCCCTGAAGAAGTAACTGACATGCAACGAAGTGTTAAAGGTCAAGTCTTTAGCTCCACTTTTGATTTGCCCGCAAGTAATCACATAAGAATCGCTGAATTAGTGTTAGAAAGGGCTAAAAGAAGAGTGGAAATGGGTAAAGATGTCGTGATTTTATTAGATTCTATTACTCGTTTAGCAAGAGCCTATAATGCTGTAACGCCTTCAAGTGGTAAGGTCTTAAGTGGGGGCGTAGATGCTAATGCCTTGCATAGGCCCAAACGCTTTTTTGGAGCCGCAAGAAATATTGAAGAGGGCGGAAGTTTGACTATCATTGCAACCGCACTTATTGAAACAGGCTCTAGAATGGACGAAGTGATTTTTGAAGAATTTAAAGGCACTGGAAATAGCGAAATTGTCTTAGCTAGAAATATTGCAGACAGACGCATTTATCCAGCCTTTGATATTTTAAAATCAGGCACACGAAAAGATAATATCCTACTTGGTAAAGAACGCTTGACTAAGGTTTGGGTATTAAGAAATGTGATGCAACAAATGGACGATATAGAAGCCTTAAGTTTTGTATATTCTAAAATGCAACAGACCAAGGACAATGAAGAATTTTTGCATTTAATGAATGAAAAATAAAATCTGATTAAACTAAAAATAGCGTAATGAAAATAGGCGTTTTTGATAGCGGTGTGGGTGGTTTTAGCGTTTTAAAAAGTCTTTTAAAGGCACAATTATTTGATGAGATTATTTATTATGGCGATACTGCTAGAGTGCCTTATGGCACTAAAGACCCCATAACTATCAAACAATTTGGCCTAGAAGCTTTAGATTTTTTCAAGCCACACAAAATTGAATTATTGATTGTGGCATGCAACACGGCGAGTGCTTTAGCCTTAAAAGAAATGCAAGCACATTCAAAAATCTCTATTGTAGGTGTGATTGAGCCAAGTATTTTAGCTATCAAACAACAAATCAAAGATAAAGATGCCCCCATTTTAGTGCTAGGAACAAAAGCTACTATTCAGTCTAACGCTTATGATTATGCCCTAAAACAGCAAGGCTATTCTAATCTTTCACATTTAGCCGCTTCTCTTTTTGTGCCTTTAATTGAAGAAGGCATTTTAGAAGGCGAGCTTTTAGAAACTTGCATGCACTACTATTTTGCTCCATTAAGCGTTTTACCTAGGGCGATTATTTTAGGTTGCACGCATTTTCCTTTGATAGCTAAAAAAATTGAGAGCTATTTTATGAAGCATTTTGCTCTCTCGCCCCCCCCCCTACTCATTCATTCTGGTGATGCTATTGTAGAATATTTGCAACAACAATATGCCCTTAAAAAAAATTTATATGAATTTCCTAAAGTAGAATTTTTTGCAAGTGGCGATGTCGCATGGCTAGAAAAGCAAGCTAGAAAGTGGCTGAAACTCTGAGTTTGGTTATTCAATAAACTTTGCAAATTAATAAATTCTAAAAACGCCCCATTTAACAACGGCATAAAGACACCAATTTAAATGCTGGGTAATCCTACGAAAAATGCTGTTTTATAGGTTTGCATAAAACTTTTAAATGAAAAACTTTTAAACGCCATTAAGAGTAAAAAGTCTAAGCTTCACTAGAAAATATCTTTTTATTTTTCTACCACAATAGACATCTTATCATTTTTAATCTCTACATAGAGCTCTTTCCTAGAATTAGAGCTATAAGAGAGCCTTTCTTGCTGGTATGCCTTGTAATCCTGGTCAAACACCACATAAAATAAGCGTTTATTTTCAGAATTTGGATAAGGGGTAACATTGATAGAGAAAAAAGCAATGTTCTTCCTTTCTTTTTTGGCAAATACCCTTTTTTTATACTCTTTAAAAGCGTTGATTTTCATGCCATCATAACGAGTGAAACTAGGGTCATAAAATCCCATATAACGCTCAAAATCGCCCTTAGCCCAAGCTTCTTTCCATTGAAAGAGTGAGCTTAAAATCATGGCTAATTCTTCTTTGGTGCTGGGGATAAACTTGTTCTCATAAACAATTAAGAGAGCTTTTTTACCTTTCAATAAATTATCATAAGAACTTAAAATCTGATTTTCAATCGCAATACAACCCTTCGTGTTTAACTCATTCCTATCGCCATTTAAAGGCATTCCATGCACCCAAATGCCATGCCCTGTGCGTTTTTTCAATGTATCATACAAATTAGGGTAGTTAGTTACAAAGGCTAAAGGACCATAATACTGGTCTAAACGCTCTAATTTCTGTGTGATACGATACACCCCAATAGGCGTAGCTAAATCGCCTTCTAAAGTTTTATCACCCTTTTTAGAACCTACAAGGGCTTTAGAACTATTGATTTTTTTAAGCATATTATCTTGAACTTCATAGAGTCTCAAATCGGGTTTAGATTTGTCCGATACAAATAAAAACTGCTTGTTTTCATAATAACCAAAATCAGTATCCTTGTTTTTAAGTTCTTCTATCCAAAAAGACTCATCTCTTAGGTAAGAATCAAGTTTTTTACCTACAACTTGTAAGCCTTGCTTTTGATAAAGGCGTAAAATATCTAGCAACCGCTCATCAGCATTCAATAAAACCATGCTGATTAAACTCATTATAAAACCAAACCATATTTTTTTCATTAGTATTCCTTTGAAGGGATAGTCATGGCTCTTTTTTAAACGCATAACCATAGCCCAATTTCTGCAAGCTTTTTTCTTGCTTGCTCCATGATTTTTGAGCCATAACTTGCAAATTCAAAAAGACTTTTTTTTCGCCCAATTCTTGCATTTTCAATCGTGCATTAGAGCCAATGCGTTTGATATTAACTCCGTTTTTACCTATCACAATTTTTTTTTGACTTTCTTTTTCTACAATAATGTGTGCATACACCTTGTCTATTCGCTCTTCTTCTATGAATTTATCTATAACAACATCGCTTTCATAAGGAATTTCATCGCTCAAAAATTTAAACAAACTCTCTCGCAATGCTTCTCTATACAAATCACGCATTTTTTCATCGCTCAACAAATCCTTTTCATAGAGCCACGCACCAGGGCTCAAATGCTTACTAATACATTCTAAAAGCATGTTTAAATTTTGAGATTTTTTCGCACTCAATGGCACGAGAGCTAGAAATTGAGATGAATACACTTGATATTCTTGTAACTTTTGTAAAACTTGCTGATGAGTTGCTGTATCAATCTTGCTTAAAGCAAGGATATGGGGTTTTTTGCACAAACTCAAAAACTCTTCATAACCCTTTAAATTATCATGCACAGAAGCCAAGAAAACGCATAATTCACAATCACTCATCGCTTTTAAAGCACTAGAAAGCATGCATTGATTGAGTAATTTCTCTTGATGATGAAGCCCTGGAGTGTCTAAGAAAATAATTTGGCTTTGATAACCTTCTTTATCTTCAAAAGGCACAATGCATTTCATCAGCTTTCTTGTCGCATTAGCCTTATGCGAAACCAAGGCTAATTTAACATTTAATAAAGTGTTTAATAAGGTGCTTTTTCCTGCATTTGGTTTGCCTACAAGAGCTACAAAGCCTGCCTTAGTTTTCATTATAGAATATACTTTACTAAATTTTCATCAGCGACTAAATTTTCTAATTTAGTAGCCACTAATTCTTTAGTGATGGTAATGGTTTGTCCGGCGTAATTTTCAGCTTCAAAACTAATATCTTCTAACACTTTTTCAATCGTGGTGTGCAACCTTCTAGCCCCTATGTCTTCGCTGTTTTGATTAGCATTGTAAGAAAGTCTAGCTAACTCTTTAACCGCACCATCTTCAAACACAATTTCTACACCTTCTACTTTCAAAAGGGCTTGGTATTGCTTAATAATAGATGTTTTAGTTTGAGTCAGTATCATATACATGATTTCTTCAGTCAAACTCTCTAACTCCACCCTTAAAGGAAAACGCCCTTGTAATTCGGGAATTAAGTCGCTTGGTTTAGAGAGATGGAATGCCCCTGCTGCGATAAATAAAATATGCTCCGTTTTTATCAAACCATACTTAGTATTTACCATACTGCCTTCTACAATAGGAAGCAAATCTCGTTGCACCCCTTCTTTACTTGGGTCTTGACGAGTGCCTTCTTTAGAACTTATAGCAATTTTATCAATCTCATCAATAAAAATCACGCCTGAGCTTTCTGCACGCTTCAAACCTTCTGTTTTAATGGCTTCATTGTCTAAAAGCGTGTCGCTTATCTCAGCCTTTAGGGCTTCTTTGGCTTCTTTAATGCTTAAAGTTTTCTTGATTCTGTCTGGCTCCTTATGAAAAACTTTAATCAAACTCTCTTGAACTTTTAAAATTTCAGGCGGCACATTTGAGTCAATCTCAATGCTTTTTTTACGCACATCAATTTCAATTTCTTGATTATCCAACTCGCTTTGAGCAATTTTTTGTTTCATCTTTTCAAGGCTGTTTGTGTATTCTTGCTTTTTTTCTTCACTCACTCCATTAGGTAGGGGCGGTAAGAGTTTTTTGGCAATCTTTTCTACAACAGCTTCTTCAATCTTATCTTTTAATCTCTCTTTATGCTCACTCTCTACAAGGGCTATGCTATTACTCACTAAATCTCTAACCATAGACTCTACATCACGCCCTACAAAGCCCACTTCAGTGTATTTGCTCGCTTCCACTTTCACAAAAGGGAGTTTCATAATTTTTGCCATTCTTCTGGCGATTTCTGTTTTACCCACACCAGTTGAACCAATCATCAAAATGTTCTTAGGCGTGATTTCTTCTTGCAAGGATTTTTCAAGTTGCAAACGCCTATAGCGGTTTCTTAAGGCAATAGCGATAAACTTCTTAGCTTCCTTTTGCTCAATGATATATTCATCTAAATAGGCGACAATTTCTCTTGGGGTCATATTTAACTTAGGCATCAAAGCTCCAAAATCTTGATATTAGTATTTGTATAAATACAGAGATTTCCTGCAATTTTTAAGGATTCTTCTACGAGTTTTTTAGGCTCTAAATTTGCAAAATTATCTAAAGCCCTAGCCGCACTCAAAGCGTAATTTCCTCCGCTTCCAATAGCAGCAATTTTATTATCTTGTGCTTCCAAAACATCGCCTGTGCCACTTAAGATAAAAATATGCTCCAAATCAAGCACTATCATCATCGCTTCCAAACGGCGTAAATACTTATCCTTACGCCATTCTTTGCTAAAATCCACTACACTTTTAAATAAATCCCCTTTTTTACTCTCTAAAATGCGTTCAAACATATCAAACAGACTAAAAGCATCAGCAGTGCTTCCAGCAAATCCGCTCAAAACTTGATTATGATACAAGCTTCTAATTTTAGTCGCATTTGCTTTGACTACACAATTACCCAAAGTTACTTGCCCATCGCCCCCAATGATAGCAAATTTCTTGCCAGAAATCTCCCCCCTATAACCCAAAATCGTTGTCGCTTCAAACATTTTCTACTCAGCCATTACATCAATCTTAAATGCACCTACAATCCCAGCCCCAAGCTTGACTTCAATTTCATAAATTCCGGTGCTTTTAATAGGATGCTTGAGTTCAATATCTTTTTTATCTAAACTTAAGCTCGCATGTTCTTTGAGTAAATGTTCTACAATCTCTTCTTTAGTAATCGCTCCAAACAATGAGCCATTTGCCCCTACTTTTTTAGTAATTTTAAGCGTAATAGTTTGCAAAGTTTCTACCATTTGCATTTTTTGAGCTTTTTCTAAGGCCTCTAATTCGGCTTTCTTTTTAACTTCAGCTTTATATTTATTAATCACTTCATTAGTGGCTAATTTGGCTTTTTTATTGGCGATTAAAAAGTTATTCCCATAACCTTCTTTCACTTCACACACTTCGCCAGCCTTGCCTAGATTTTTCACATCTTCTAGTAATAGAACTTTCATTTTATCCCCTTTAAATTAAAGTCATATAGTAAGTTTGAAATTATACCTTGTATTTTATAATAAAGAAAAGTTAGAAAGAATCTCCCCCAAAAAGAGAGACTAAGTGCGGTATTCTTTAATCTTGCTATCTAGTAAAGCAGTATTTTGATGCAAGCTTTCTGCAACCTTAACAATTTCATCTAAATGATTGGCATTTTCTTTAGCGATACTAGAGACACTCTCTACATTCTTAGTGGCATTGGTAATCTCTTCAGTAATGCTTTGCTGGTTTTGGATGCTTTCATTGATAGCGACAACAACATTGCTTAAGGTATTCACTACCTCATCAAACTGAGTCATGGTTTCATTAGAAAGTTGCGATAAATTTTCCATAGTTTCTACATTCGCATTCATACCAGAATTTATATCAGCGATTTCTTGGGTTAGCACTTGAATGGTTGTAGAAATCTCGTTTAAGGACTTTTGCGTATTTTCAGCTAATTTACGCACTTCATCAGCCACCACCGCAAAGCCCCTACCATGCTCGCCCGCTCGTGCTGCTTCAATGGCGGCGTTTAGGGCTAAGAGATTGGTTTGTTTAGCGATATTGTCAATAATTTCTAACACCGCCTTAACATTTTGAGTGCTTTGATTAAGGGTGTCAATTTTCAAACCTAAATCCCTTTCTATTTGAGCAGAATTGGCTACTTGACTGGCTAAATTCCCTAATGAACTTTGAGAATTTTGTGTAGAAATCCTACTAGCTTCTAAATCAGAAATATTTTGCTCGGCATTATGGGCTAGTGATTTAAGTTTTTCATTGGTTTGTTCAAAGAAAACGACCAAATCTTGAACCTTGTGGTTTGTTTCTGTAATGCCTTCTTTAGCTAAATGAGCGTTCTTATTCAACTGATTAGAAGAATTGAGATTGGATAAAGAATTTTCCTTAGCCCCTATCATAAAGGTTCGTATACGCTCAATAAAGGTATTAATCCCTACAGCCATTTGATTCAATTCGTCATTTCTAGCACTTTCTTGTAATTTTAAAGACAAATCCCTATCGCCCTCACTTAGATTATTCACATTCCTTACCATAGCACTAGTGCGTTTGACAATGCCTGTATACACAATAAAGAGTGCCACTCCAAACGCTAAAATTAATAGCAAAATAATCTCAGTTAGAAAACTTAGGGTTGTTTTATTCATCAATTCTTGGACTTGTGCCTTATTAGTTGCATAATTCTTGTCTAAATCCGAATAATACGCCGTAACTGCAATCACCATTTGCGTTTCTTTCTCTAAAAAAGCATAGGCGATTTTAGGCTCTGGAGCAGACCCTGCTAATTTAGCCTTGTAGTATTTAACATAGCCACCACCTCTTTTGGCATGCTCTAAATATTCACGCACATAATACACACCATCTTCACTTCTCTTATTAGAATAGTTTTTGCCCACGCTCTCAGGCACACTGGAATCAAAAAGCACCACCCCATTTGTATCAGCAATTACCAAATAGATTTGTCCTTTGAGATTATTAATGCTTGCTGCACTCTCAATGATATGCTCACGATTTTCTTTGAGACTGATATTAGGGTTATAAATTTGTTTAATATCTATCTTAATCAAATCCGCACTCGCTTTCAAAAAACCTTTGGCATTATCATCAGTTCTTATTTGAGCTTGGTTATTTAACGCACTTAAAAGCGTGTTTTGGTTATACCGGTATAAGAAAAAAACCACCAAAATAATCAATACAGCCAGAGCAATTAGCACAAATAATAATTGTGTGCCGATACTTTTAGCCCTACTAGAAGAAGACATGGTTTCACCCCTTTGTTGAAATATGAAACCTTATTTTAGCATTTGTAGAGTAATTTTTAATACAAAAGAATAAAAAATAAGGTCATTTTTACAATCTTTATTTAAGTGATAGTTTTTCTTTTTTAACGCCATAATGCTATAATCACCGCTATATATTGACAGATAAAATTATTTTAAAGGTATTTGATGAAGACCCATAATAGCAACGATAAAATTAAAGACTTTTTTGAATTTTGTAAAGAAAATGAAGTAGAATTTGTAGATTTTAGATTTAGCGATATTAAAGGCACTTGGAATCATATTACCTATTCTTTCAGCGCTTTAAGTAACGAAATGTTTATAGAAGGCATCCCTTTTGATGCGAGCTCTTTTAAGGGTTGGCAAAGCATTGAAAACTCCGATATGATTTTAACCCCAGACCTAGTGCGTTATTTTATTGACCCCTTCAGTGCAGATGTGAGCGTAGTCGTATTTTGCGATGTCTATGATGTATACAAAAATCAGCCCTATGAAAAATGCCCTAGAAGTATCGCTAAAAAATCCTTACAGCTCTTAAAAGATTTGGGCTTAGGTAGCGTAGCCTATTTTGGTGCAGAGAATGAATTTTTTATCTTTGATTCTATTAAGATTAAGGACGCTTCTAATTCACAATACTATGAAGTGGATAGCGAAGAAGGTGAATGGAATCGGGATAAAAGTTTTGAAAGTGGCGTAAATTATGGGCATAGACCGGGCAAACAAGGAGGCTATTTACCTGTGCCACCGACTGATTCTATGATGGATATTCGCACTGAGATTGTTAAAGTCTTAAATCAAGTGGGGCTAGAAACTTTTGTTGTTCATCATGAAGTCGCACAAGCACAAGGTGAAGTGGGCGTAAAATTTGGGGATTTAGTAGAAGCTGCCGATAATGTCCAAAAACTTAAATATGTGGTTAAAATGGTCGCTCATTTAAATGGAAAAACCGCCACCTTTATGCCAAAGCCTTTATATGGAGATAATGGAAGTGGGATGCACACTCATGTAAGCATTTGGAAAAATAATGAAAATCTCTTCAGTGGCGAGACCTACAAAGGCTTGAGCGAATTTGCTCTGCACTTTTTAGGGGGGGTTTTACACCATGCTAGGGGACTAGCTGCCTTCACTAACGCTTCTACTAATTCCTATAAACGCTTGATTCCAGGCTATGAAGCCCCTTCAATTTTAACTTACTCCGCACATAATAGAAGTGCGAGCGTGCGTATTCCTTATGGAATTTCCAAAAAAAGTGCAAGGTTAGAATTTAGATTTCCTGATAGCTCATCTAACCCCTACTTAGCTTTTGCAGCCATTTTAATGGCGGGCATTGATGGGGTTACAAATAGGATTGAACCAGGCAAAGCTATGGATATTAATCTTTTCAAACTGACTTTAGATGAGATTAGAGAAAAAGGTATCAAACAAATGCCTCACACCCTAAGAAGTGCGTTAGAAGAGATGTTAGCTAACAGACAATATTTAAAAGAAGGGCAAGTCTTTAGCGAAGAATTTATTCAGGCCTATCAGTCTCTTAAATTCCATTCTGAAGTGTTTCCTTGGGAGAGCAAACCCCACCCTTTTGAATTTATCACTACTTACTCTTGCTAAATAGCGGTTTTAAACCGCCCCCCATTAAACAAAAGGTATGCAATAAAAAATGTAAGGCGTGAATAACCATGTTAAAAGTTCCTACTAGTCAAATTAAACATTTAAAAAACTCAAATAATTTTTGATAATTTTCTAAACAAAAATAAATATCTGAGTTAGTGTTATTGAAACAAAGCTTTATTTTCTGCATTCTAGTGGATAGAAAAGACCATAAACTAGCCACATAGGTTTTAATGTCAAAAGCGATTAAAAAAATGGGTTTTTGGAGCAGGAATGGATGTGCTAGTGGATTTCATCACTCGCTATGAAAATAAAAAATTTTTAAGCTCTTTAGGAAGTTTTATCGGTTTAAGGGGTTTGTATAGCAACTACGATTTTCTAAAGCAAAGCAAAAATACAGGAAATGTGGATTTAATTACAAGAATCAATTACCGCCATAAACACCCCAAATACTCTGTAGGTGTTACTCTTCCCTTGATTCAAAAATCTATTCGTGCAACTTATGAAGATATGAATAACACACTCAAAAGCGTGAGCCTCAAAGAAGGAATTAGCCATTTTAATGTATTTTTTTAATTATGGCTGGATATTTTAGGGGGTAATTATGAAAAGATTAGCTTTTTATACTCTAAGCATGAGTATGTCGTTTGATAGAGTGGCTATTTAAAGAAGCTATGCAATTTACAAGCACTACGAATAGTTATAGTAACCGCTTGTCTTCGCCCACATGGGCGTTGATTCGTGAAGTGGTGCAACGCACATCAGAATTTTGGAAAACTTACTATAGGGTGTCCCTTTCAACAACAAAGTGAATGCAATAATAAACAAATGAGTTTGTTTGCAGCAGGCTTAGATGGACGCTACTGGTATGATGAGCCACAAGTTGCCTTAAAAGATTTGTTACCAAACGCCATTACTAAAAGCGAACAAACAGCCAGTGCCAAACAGAAATTTCTAGTCCTAGAGCCTATGGCTCAAAAAGCCACTAATCTAGGCTCTCTCATTACCACACAAGCTCAAAACCTTGAAAATCAAATCCATACCATTAAAACGCTCACTCATAACCGACTAGATTTATCTTCTTCTATCAATCTCGCTCCCTTTTACATGCCTTCTGTAGTCTATGATGAAAGAAAGCAACAATTATTGCAAAAAAATGCGTCCATTTTAGAGAAAAACCCTTTCGCTCATTTTAGCCCTATCACTTCTCAAAATGATTATGGTCTCTTAAATGGGCTAGGACTTATGGCAGGCTATAAACAATTCTTTGGCAAAAAGCGTGCGTTTGGAATAAGGTATTATGGTTTCTTAGACTACAACCACACGCAATTTGGCTTTTTTAATTCTGGTGCCAACATTATCACTTATGGAGTTGGCACTGATTTACTCTATAATTTTATCAATGACAAACGATTAAAAAACGCCCTTCTTTCCATAGGGCTTTTTGGTGGTATCCAAGTCGGTGGCACTTCATGGCTTAGTCATAACACAAGCTCTTTAACCAATCAAGGTTCTTTTTTTGAAACTAAAACACAAATTAGCCATTTTCAAGTGCTAGTCAATACAGGCATACGCTTTAATCTTACTTCTTCAAATAAAGGAACTTTCCAACATGGCTTTGAATTAGGCGTGAAATTCCCCCCCTTAAAAACCCCGCTGTATTCCTTTTTAGGGACTAAACTAACAACCCAAAGGACTTTTAGTGTTTTTATCAACTATAGCGTCGGCTATTAGAGAAAACATTTTTAAAACGCTAGACGCATTCCAACATTTCCTGTAATGTTTATCATTTCATAGTTCAAGCCAAATCTTGCTCCCACTCCAGCGTTAGCATAAAAACCTTTAAACAATCTCACTTCTCCGCCTGTGGTAATACTCGCAAAAGTATTGTAAAGCTCGCCTTTTCTGTAGCTCAAGGTATTATCACCAATAAAACGCACGACTTTATCCCCCATAGAATTGACAAATAAATCCCTCCCAATACCAGTAATCGCATAAAAATAAGAATTTTTATTGAAATAATGGCGGTTTTCAAGGGCAAAATTAATGGTTAAAACCGATTTCTTAGAAGGGTCAGCATTCGCCCTAAATTGATTATAGAGGGGATTATTCATCATGCCTTCTAAACCGGTTATGCCAATATAATAATAGCCTAAGCCAATTTGGGGTTTAAAAATCACGCTCTTATTTTTGAACATGAAATCATAGCCATAATTGAGTTTCGCACTCGTTGTCCATGTGTTGTAGTTATAGGACTGGTTAATCATAGACAATAAAGAATCGTTAGAATTGATTTGGGTTTGATTAGCCCCCCAAGTTTCATTGACACTAAAGGTCAGCTCGCTCTTTTTAATAAAGGCTCTAGCATATAGCCCCACATTCACATTATTAGAACCAGAATAAGTGATGCGGTCATTAAAGCCACTATACGCATAAGCCGCATACCCCCCTATAATTACGCCCTTAATGAACCTATCATAGCCTACATTGATACCATAGAGCGTTCCTGTGCCACTTTTAACAAAACTCACACCCCCAACACCAGTTACCCAAAGATTATTTTTTAATTTATCTCTTTGAGAGTATTTTAAAACTACATCCATAGCATTAGGCGTTGCATCAGCAAAACGCTTGTTCTTAAGACTACTCAAGCGTTCGCTAAAATCCGATGATGCAAAAGAAGCAAAACTAGAGAGCTTGGCTAAACGCCCCATTTGTTGCGTATAAGTATTGAGCTGCAAAGAATCGGTGGAATTATTTTTCAATCTAGGATTAGAGAGCATTCCTAAGGCACTTGTAATATCTTCCATTAAAGTAACAATGTGTTTAGTAGAATGGTCTTGTAAATAATAAGGAGCAAATAATGGATTACCCCCTTTAGCCTGAAAAAGCTCATCTAACCACATAAGGGCGTTACTACCGCCCGCTTTATAGATAGCACTCAAGCTCTTACTACCTTGAATGTGGTTGATATAGTAGGCTAAATTAGGGGCTTGAATTATAATAGGCTTATCAGAAATGGTAATTTGAACCTTATTATAAAGGATAGATGAATACACCATTTGCCCTTGAGCGTCTTTAAAGCTCACCACAAAGCCCCCATCTTTCACATCAACCGGTTTGTTATCATAGCTTAAGGTATTGCCATTTAATTGCATGCGTTTGCCATTAAAATCAATGAGTGTATAAAGTTTGAGATAATCGCTCAAGCTTCCCCCATTAATCTTTTTATTATCATAGCCATAGACCATACGCTTAGCGTCCATAAGCGTGTAAGTGCCTTGTTTGAGCTTAGTATTAACATCAATGAAGGCTTGATTATTATTAGACATAATAGTAGAAGTGCCAGCGATATTAATAATTGCTTTATTTGTTTGGTTATTGAGATTAAAAATCAGTTGCCCTTCACTATAAAAATTACCGCCCACACTCAAACCATTTTCATTTGTGCTTAGAGTCGCCCCCTTAAGCAAGTTGAAATTACCACTAATACTAGCCCTAGAATCAGATTGATTATTAAAAGCGGTGTTAATACTCAGATTATGAGCTTTAAGGGTGGCATTTTGCTCCAAATTCAAAGTCCCAATAAGCGTATCTTGTAGGACATGTGAGAAATCTAGCCCCCCATTAGCCTTAATCGTTCCTAAGAAGCTGAAATTATTCGCATTCACTTCTAGTGTTTCATTCGTAGGGGTTATCGCATTTGAAGAGCTTGTTGAAGCGATATGAGTGTTTTCTTTAGTGCTAGAATTAGTCGCACAATCCAAAATATTCACACAAATTTGTCCTTGCTTCACACTAATATTATTTCGTGGGGCATTAAGAATCAAACCATTTGTGGCGTTTAAGGTGTTGATTGAAATATTAGACACATCTTTAGAAATGAATGAGAGCATGCCTTGATACCCAGTAAAATTAATGGTGTTATTCCCATTAAAGATAATAGACTTACCTGCTATGAAATTCAACTCCCCACCTGTAGCGTTACTGAAAGAGCTGTTATTCACAAAGACATAATTTTTCGCTAAGAAATTAAAATTCCCTTTTTGCCAAAAATTATGCAATCCCCTAGAGCCTAGTAAAGACCCCATGCCAAATTGCTTCAACTCATCTTGTAAAGATTTAGGTAGTATAGAGCCTAGACCTTGATTATAAACTCCCCCTAAGCCCTTATCAGCGATAATTTTACTAATCATTTGCCCTAGGACTTGATTGTTCATGATTTTTGTTACCACGCCTTGACCGAGCAAATCATCTAACACTTTTTCACCCACGCTAGAAATGGTGCTAACTAACTCCTTACTTGGATTAGTGATATTCTCTAAAGCGATATTGATTAACACGCTCAAATCCTGTGGACCAAGCCAAGTGATGAGTTTATTAATTAAAGGGGTTTGAGCAAGCATTTGACTTAAAATATCCCCAAAAGTCGTTTTATCCAAAAAGCTTTGTAGGGCTTTAGCATCAGCGTCAGAGCCTATTTTGTCAAGGGCTTGATTTAATCCCCCCGGCACAAAATTATTCGCAAAAGAACTCAAGCTTTGCTTTCCATACCAGTTATTGATAAAGTTTTCTACATTATCAATCCCTAAAGTTTTAACCATAAATTTTTCAAAACCTGAAGAATGGGCTTCAATTTGCTGGAGCAACATGGTATCAATTTCTTTTCTTTGAGCAGAGTCTAGGGCATTTAAAAGCCCATTAGGTCCAAAAACATCTCCCACCGTTTTAGTGTTTAAAATCTCCATAATCGCATTTTTGAAAGCACTCATGCCTAGGAGATTATTCACTTCACTAGGATTTAGTAATGAACCTAAAGTCTTAGCCCCCAAATCTTTAGGTAATATATCGCTCAAGCCCTTTGGAATCGCATTATTATTCAAGCTCTCTTCATAAATAATATTAGAAAGCACATTCCCTAAGCCCTTTTCCCCAAAAATCTTCTCTATGCCACCTTGCCCTAAATAAGAAAAAAGTTTATCACTCCCTTGAGCCTTAATGGTGGCTTGATTAAGCACTAAATTAGTGCCACTATCAAAAGACACATTCGCACTTCCGCCACTCCCAAAAGCATTCCCACTACCGATTGTTCCGGTAATATAAATGTTTTTAGCCTTAAAGTTAGCGTTAATGTAGCCTAAATATGGCGAAGTAGAATGGAGCAATTGCCCTAAGTTAGTCTCTCTAAACATTTGGCAAGTGCTATCCCCAATTGCACATGGCTCTTTATACCCATCGCCCCCAAACCAAATTACGCTATTAGTATTGGTCTGCCCTTCTTTAGTAGCCCCCACAACCAAATTGCCTTGAGAGAAATCCTGATTAATCGTGTTAGAAAAGCCATTGATAATATGTAATAAGCTCTTCCAATCAGTACTGCTTAGAGTGATATTATATTCTTTTAAAATATTTAAAATAGTTTCAAAACTACTAGGACTATTCAAATTAAGACTATCTAAAACCCCTGAAGATAGAAGCTTAGCTATTTTAGGTAAAAACTCTTTGCCTAAATTTGCAATCGTTGTTAAATCTTGCTTAGTGATAGCCTGATTATAGATGTGTAAGGCTTGCAAGCGTTGGTTAAGTGCATTATAAGTTCCTGGCGTCTCATTATTCTTATTCAAACCTTTAATGTTGCTCGTTAGATAATAAGTGCCGACTTTGTCGCTGACATTATTATAGGAATTAGTGCTTTCATCATAAGCGTTTTGTTTGTAGTTATACAAACTAGGGGCTAGATTAAACATCACGCTGGAATTAGTGGTGCCATTTTGAGCAATCTGAATCTTCAAACGATTATTGTGTAGAGTTTCTGTAATGGTCTCTGAAGTGTTGAGCGGATTAGTAAAACTCCATAATTGTTTGCCATTGTTATTAGAATAACTAGCTTTATCAATTTGCATGCCATAAAAACGGATTTTTTCATAGCCACTCGCCCCACCCAAACCATCAATACTTTGAGCCTGTAAAATCTGATAAACCTTGTTCTCCCCACCAAATAAATTCACATAAGACAGGTTTAAAAGCCCCTTAGTCCCAAAGCTAAAATTCCCACTCGCATTAATAGCTAGAGTATTGCTACCACCCCCTAAGAGATTTAAAGTGCCATTTAACACGACTTTTTGAAAATTTAGAGTGCTGTTTTGTCCCAAATCAAATAAGACACTGGAGTTAAAAACCGCTTGATTAGTGAAAGAGATTTGAGAAGCATTAGCATAGAAACTTGTAGGAGCGTTAAACGAGCTAACTCCATTAAAATTCAATTGGCTTGAGCTATTGAGATTAAAATTCGTTGTCCCTTCTACATTGAGAGTATTAAAGCTTGCTTGAGAACTTTGAGCTAAATTCATAATAGAATCATTTTCAAAAGTAGAAGTGCCTTGAAAATTCAAGTGGATATTTTTAGCCCTTAAATTCAATGTGGATTGATTAAAAGTCGTGTCCCCTGTAAAATTAATAAGACGCACAGAATTACCAAAATTAGGCGTTTTACCAAATAAAGGAATGCCATAAAAGGTTACATTAGCGTTATTAAAATCCACTTGATTAAAACTGATTTGAGCGTTAGGGTTTAAATTCAAATACGCTACGCCCTCAAAGGTGGTTCTCCCATTAAAATGTGCCACGCTGTCATTATAAAAAGAAAGGCTTGATGCGTTTTCTAAAATGGTTTGAGTTTGATTGTCTCCAACGCTTATAGAAGCGTTTGGTTTAACAGTGAGTCTAGAGTTATTGAAAGTAACATTCCCACTCAGTAGCGACTGATTCACATTCTTAGACACATCAATAACCATTTGAGAGTTATTAAAGATAATATTACTGGCTCTCAATTCATAGTGCATGCCCCCACCCAAAATAGAATTAGTGAAAATCAAATCCGTATTAGCTATGGCTCGCATATACGATGAGCCGCTTTCAGTCGCTCCATTAATATTTGTCCAACCGCTAAAAGTGGAGTTTTCAAAAGTCATACGCCCTGAATTGAAATTAAAGCCCCCCCAAGTGAAATCCCTGAAGTTAGAATTTTTAATATCCATAGAAAGCTTAGAATTGAAATTTGCCCATGAATGCTGGCTACTACTTGTTTGTAACCCTAGAGCAACGGTTTGAAAATTCGTATAATTCAATCCATCAGCATTCAAGGTTTCATCAGCGTTAAAATTAATCGTTGCCCCTCCGCCTGCGTTAGGATTTCCCACATTAAAATTATTCGTTAAAAAGATATTAGTCGCATTAAAATTACCATGCAAATACAATAAATTATTCTTACCAAACCAAATAGAACCCCCATTGTCATTCGCTTGTTCTTGTGCACTTCCTAAAAGCAAAGTCCCTACCACCGTGGCTCCAAAGTTAGTCGACCACGCTAAAGCTGTCGAACCGATAAGGTCTTGATTTTTAGATGGGGCGATATAACACACTCCAGAACAAACGGCTATTTTTCCTGGAATAAAATCAAATTGTTTTTGGATTTGCCCCCAAATATCTTTAGAGCTAGTGCCTATGTGGATGGGTGAAGAATCAATGGTAAAATATTTATAGGTGATAGAGCCGTGATTAAAAGTCTCTTCAAAGACAAATTTTTGACCATTACTCTGCGTGAATTGCACAAAATAAGTGTTGTTATCATTCCTTAATAAAGTCCCCTGTTCGCCATCATAATGAATAATATTCCATAGGCTTTTTGAAAAAACATTATCAGCCAAACTCTCATTATTGTATTTAATGGCACTCCCACTTAAAAGCGTGTAAGTGGTGTTATTCTTTAAATCCCTTTCAATATTAAAAATGCTCTTATTCTCAATAGCGATTGAACCTTGAAGATGCTTAAAAGGGTCGCTATTAATCAGCGTGTTCGTGCCTTTAAACGAGATGTTTTGAGCGTTATTAAACGAATAACTTCCCCCATTAAAAGTGTTGTTGTCAAAAATGAGCTTTTGAGCCTTTGTATTGATATTATAGGAATTAAACGAATTGTTTTCTAGGGTTAAAGAATTGCCGGCATTATTTTCGCCCCCCTTATAAATCAGAGTGCCATTGCCACTAAAAGTAACATTCTTAATCACAGCACTCCCACTAGCATTAGTGTTATCCACGCCAAAATTCCCACCCCCACTTACAGACCCCCCATCCCAAGTAATACTATTTGCTTTGAGATTAAAGCCCCCTTGTGGGGTTTGGTTGCTAAAATGAGCGTTTTTTACATTCAAATTACCATTATCCACAATGAACTTCATCCATGAATTTTGCAAACCAGCCTTATCGCTGTTGAGATTTGCATTAGCGATATTCAAACTCTTTTGGGCGTTAAAGACTAAAGTCGCTCCCCCACCGGTTTTTGCCCCATTACCAGAACGAATAGTGCCGGTAATATCAATTTGATTTGCTTTAAAAGTGCCGTTGATATAACCCACTAGCCCCCATTCAGCCCCTGAAGTTTTTCCAAAACTAATCACACTATTTGAAGTCGGATTTGCTCCTTCTTCAAAAGGGGTAGTTTGATTGAATACCAAAACACTATCAGCACCACTATAATTTTGCGTGAAAGTGCCTATGCCAGCATTCTTCCAAGTGGTCATGCCATTGAGATAAAATACGGTGCTACTAGCACTATCATTAATATCTTTGAGCCAAAATGCATTTTCATGGATATTCACACAATGCGTATATCCTAGAGTGCATAAACGAGTGAGTGTAATGCCTTGCGTAAAATTCTCTCTAATATAGTAAGTCAAACCATTATCTGTGAATTTGACATTATAGATTTTGGCATCATTAGGCGAACTAGTGTTATTCTTTTCAGGAATAAGCGTGCCACTAGGATTACTTCCACTAGTCCAACGCAACATTTGGTATAAGTTAGTGCTATTGCCATAGTTAATACTATTAGCTCTCGCTAATTTATAACTTGTGCCAACATTTAAACCACTCAATAATCCTTGTAAATTAAACACCACGCCACTATTAAAAGTGAAATTTGTATTCGCTCCATCTAAAATAAAGCCGTTTTTGACATTAAAAGTGTCATTAGAAAAACTCACGCTAGGGGTCTTGTTGAAATTAAACACACCCCCATTGAAAGTATTCCCATTAAAGTTTACTTGTTGAGCGTTAAAACCAAACGAGCCGTTATTAAAAGTGTTGTTGCTAAAAGTGTCTGTTTGTTGCGTGTGGCTGAAGTTAAACGAGCCATTATTAAATGTGCTAGAGTTAAAAGTGTTGTTAGCTCCATTAAACAAATAAGTGCCATTGTCTAAAACAGAATGATTTTCTATGGTTGTATTGCCTTGAAAAGCAAAATTTCCTGCTAAAAACTTCGTGTTTTTGAAAGTGTAAGTATTGTGAGAGCCTTGAAACTTATAATGGGCTTGATTGAAATTCACGCTATCAAAGGTGCCATTACCTGTAAAATCATACCCCCCATTGCTCCAGTCATAAAAATTAGAATGCGAAACATTAATTTTACCGCTACTAGAGCCGTTATTTCCCATACTAGTAAAAGTCATGTAGGATTGTTGTGAAGTGGTCTTTAGATTTTTAAAATCAGCTCCAGCGATATTAATTTCAGTCGCACCCACGAAGCGTAAAGTCGCTCCCCCACCAGTCTGTGCTCCATTACCGCTCATCATGGTGCCAGTAATATAAATCTTATCTGCTGTGAAAGTGCCGGTAATATAGCCGGTTTTTCCCCAATTGACTCCTTCATACCCTCCAAAACGCACCATGCTATTAGAATTAGGGGTTGTGCCATTAGCCCAAGGGGTAGTGGCGTTAAAAACTAAGGCACTATTTTTTCCACTATAAGTTTGAGTGAAACTCGCATTCGTGTAATTCCAAGTAACCATGCCATTGAGATAAAACACCGTATTATCTTGATTATTGTTGATAGTTTTTAAATTAAAAACATTGTTATAGATATTCACCCCATGCGTGTAGTAAATACCATTTGCACCATAATAAATGGATTGTAAAATAATGGAATTAGGGCTAAAGACTTCCCTAAAATTATAGAGCGTGCCACCTAAATTGTAAGTTACATAATAAGTGTGGGTGCCATTAGCAGAGCTTGTAGCATTGCTATTAGTGTCTTTTGTAGCTTGTGTGTTTTTAATCCTAATGATATTCCACAAATTACCCACATCATTGTAACTGATAGTGCCACTTTTCATGCTAAAAAGTGTGTAAGTGCCTCCTAGACTAGGCGTGTAATTTTGAATGTTAAAGAGTGCATTAGGATTAATTTTAACATTCCCACTCATATTTAAAAAAGGTGAAGTAGGGTTATTAATCGTAGTTGTGCCTTGAAAATTAATGTTGGCATTTGGCTTACTAAAAACAAACCAGCCCCCATCAAAGGTCAAGTTATTAAAAGTAATATTATTTGCATTAAGGGTATAAGCACTTCCTATGGTATTTGCATTTCCATTAGGCACACTCCCTAAAGTGCTGTTATTAAAGGTAATATTTTCAGCATTAAGATTGAGTGTGTAATGATTAATATTAGAATTAGTAAAGGTTATGCTCCTCCCACTACCATTTCCCCCCTTATAAGTGAGCGAACCATTATTATTGAAATTCACCCCACTAATGGTAGTTGTGCCACTACTATTAACATTATCCAAGTCAAAAGCCGCACCACTGACCGTTCCGCCACTATAATTGATACTTTGAGATTTGACTTTAAAGCCCCCATTAGGGGTTTGATTGCTAAAATTTGTGTTTTTTAGATTAATACTCTGATTTGAAATTAAATTTATCCAAGAAGTCTGTGTCCCAGCCCTATTATTTTGGAAATTAGCCCCATCAGTTGTTAAAGTGCTTGAGCTTTCAAAAACAAGAGTTGCACCCCCACCGGTCCCCCAAGCATTACCAGAACCTATAGTTCCTGTCATATAAATATCTTTAGCCATAAATAGCCCAGTGATAAAGCCCACATAACCGCTTTGAGCGTTACTCCCCCCAAACCATATACTTGAAGAGTTGTTGGGGGTCTGAGTGGCATTATTTGTGCCAATAAACAAGGAATTATTGCCATAATTTTGCGTAAAGCCTCTATTCCCCCCAGCATAAGTGCGTAAATGCCTAACATAGTAAGAAGTGTTGCTTCCAGCCTTGTTTTCATTCCATAATTCCCAAACGCTATGGGTCATATCTTGAGCGTTTTGAGCACTCAAAACTGAGATTAGCCCAAGTCCTAAGAATATTTTCTTGTTTATAGGCATAGAAAGGCTAGAATAAGTTTTAAATGAGTTACTATAAGAGCGTTTAGCCCTGTATTTCTTAGCGATTTTCTTTTTTATACCCCTAAAAGAGTGCTTAAAATTTTTATTAAAGTGTTTGTTTCTTAAGATAGTTTTTCCATTTCTATAAACCATAACAATAACCCCTTCATAACTCTTAGTTCTAACTTAACATTATACAACTAAAATACCTCCATTATGGTAACAATCCCTTTATGCCAAAATTGACATCAGCTCGGTGTTTCTTATACCCAAATAGTATACTACTCAACTAAACATCTCTTTAATCTCATATTTTTTAGCTTTTTTATCTTTGAGCCATAAAGCGACTTCTAAAGCCCCCTTAGCAAAGATAGAACGATTTGTAGCTGTATGGCTAAGCTCTATATATTCGCCTTGCAAATAAAATCCTATCGTGTGCTTCCCCGCTACATCGCCCCCCCTTAGTGCGACCACACCAATACTCTCTTTGGAGCGCAAGCCTTCTCTGTTTGTCATAAGAGCCTTCTTCTCATCATAACCCCTAGCTTTTACACAGGTTTGATACAAGCTTAGTGCAGTGCCACTTGGAGCGTCTTTTTTAAGATTATGGTGTGTTTCTACAATTTCAATATCTGCATCTTGTAGTTTCAAAGAAGCCAAAAAGGCTAATTGATTTAGTATCGCAACACCTAAAGACATGTTATGGGCATGTAAAAGGGGCACTTTTAAAGCTAGGCTTTGCATTTTTTCTAGCGTTTCTTTTTCTAGTCCGGTTGTGCCAGAGACGAGAATCTTGGGGCATTCTAAAAGAGTGTCTAACAAACTATCCACACCTTTTGGCAAAGAAAAATCAATCACGCATTCACACGCTTCTACAAACGCTTTTAAGTCGTTGGTTACTAGGGGAGTGTGTGAAAAATGGCCAAAATCCATTTCACATTTCTGTCTTGCAAACACGCTGGTTAAAACAAGTCCTTTATAACCCCCCTTTAACTCTTCTAAGAGTAATTGTCCTACACGCCCACTCGCTCCATAAATGCCAATTTTCATACTAATAACTCCTTTATTTTTATTTTTGATTTAAAAAATTAATCTCTTTCAAGCTCCAAAGCATTAAAATTATTATAAAACTGCCTATTAAGGAAGTCATAATCATCATTAGACTTTTTCAATACAACTCCATCAAATCTTATAGGTAACTCTGTTTTTTGATTATCTGTAATTTGATAAGTATCTAAAGTAGTGCTATCAATTTTTTTAACATCTTTAGTATTAATAATAGGTTCAATTTAACAAAAAAATTTTATTTTCTCGCATTTAGTAAAACCTAATATTAAGTTTTCCTTATTATACTATAACCCACACTCACAATAAAAATTCTCTCTTTTTTAATATTGCTACTATCTTTTAAAAACATTCTCTCTATGATATTGCATATAATTTTCTCTTTGTATATCCAGTTGCAATTCTTTAATGATTTTATTTTCACTAAGGTTTAGGCGTTTTATATTCATAGGCGAAAGCCAAGGGGAGAGTAAAAGTCTTTTATTTTCATCAAATGAGATAAAGCCTCTATCAAATAATTTGTCATAGGTTGGTGTGAGAATAATTCCATTTTTAGGGTCTATTTTTTCCTTATCATCACATTTAATCCATGGCTTAATGTGTGAAGCAATCAACAAATGCTCATCATTAACCATTGTAAAAGGACAAAACGGGCATTCTAATAAAAGTTTATGGCGGTATTCCCCTTGACCCATTCTAGCTTGAGTAAGTGATACTTGTTTTTTAGGCATTTTTATTTTAGGAGTATTGTGTTGATAGCACAAAATCTCTGGATTGTAGTCTATAAATATTTTAAAATAAAAAAGAATTTCTTTTGTATTTGTCTCTAATTTAAGCACAGACAAATAAGAAATGTTAGCTAACCCAACAGAACGCATAAAGTCATAATAAAGCGATGGAGAATTTGCATAAACTCTCGGCGGTTTAACGCCTACTCTATAAAGCTCAAATTCTAAAAAAGTCTCATCAAATTGCTGACACTGAGCTAAGAGTAATAAAAATTTCTTCCCCATTTCATTCTTGTTTTGGTAATTTTACTCTGGGCTTTCAAATTCATTTTGGGCTAATTTTAAATATTTTAAGAAATCTTTTTTAATAAAGAAACACTTTAAAGGTTTCTTAAAATCTCCAAAGAAATGATAAGTGCGTTCATTTTCATTGCCAACATACAACTTAGCCTCCCCATGCCCAGTGCCAATTTTATTTTTTACAAAGCTATCTGTTAAAGGAATAAATTCTAAGGTATCTAATATTCTAAATGATTGATTATGTAATCTTAAATCACTCATTATGTGCCTTTAACTTAGGATAAGCCTTAAAAATTTCTTGCATGATATGGATTAGCACATCTACAACCAATGGAATTTCCTGCTTGTTGATACATAGCCGTATCAGAGACTACAATTTTAAAACTATCACAAAAACCCATTAAACGCAAACACTCTCTTGGGAGTTAATTTTCTCAAACGCCCTTGAGTATTAACATAATTATCTACCCCAGCCCTATGCATTTTATGCATAGTTGTAAGCAAAGGTCTAGCAATATTTAAATCCACTTTAGGTTTAGAGAAAAACCCTTTTGTGCCGCTTGATAAAACATAGTCTTTAACTTTTTGTGAAAGAAAATATTTTTCTAAACTCTCTTGAATAAAATCACCATGCCAGTTGTATTGCTGGTTTTTCTTTTGACACAATGCGATTTTTCCATTCACTTGTGTGTATCGCTTAGTTAAATTCTTTGATGCACAAACAAAGTCAATGCCTTTTTGTTTGAGATAATACTTATCTTGCACATTGTCCAATAAAAAATCTTGCATGCTTGTTGTTAAGAGAATAGGTTTAGGAAAACAAAAATCTTTTACCCCCAAATCCTTTCTAAACCCTACCACAAATAAGCGTTCTCTATTTTGAGGTATTCCATAATCTTTAGCATTCAAAACAGCTTTATATCTAGTATATCCTAGTGCATCAAAAACTTGCTCCATAATCTTAAAAGTCTCTCCACGATTATGACTTAACAATCCTTTAACATTCTCGTAAATAAAAACTTTAGGCTGTATTTCTTTTATCAATCGTGCGTATTCATAAAAAAGCGTGCCTCTTGTATCTTCTAATCCCCTTTGTTTCCCCACCAAACTAAAACTCTGGCACGGACTACCCCCAACCAATAAATCCACTTTTTTTTGATAAAAACTTGCATCTAGAAAACAGACATTTTGATGATAATGTTCTTTAGAAAGGTTATAGTTAGCTAAATAACTCTGCATCACTTTGTTGTTTTTAAGTTTATTACTATAGAGATTATCTATGAACTCTTTTTTTTCTTGAAAACTATGTAATGTTTTTAATTGTTGCTTGGTTTGTAAAATTTTCATCTGTTCCATTAGCATACCTACTTGTATGCCATATTCTTTAAGCTCTTTAGGACTTAAATGCGTTTCTTTTAATTTTTGTAATAAAAATTCTTTCTTGATTTGCAAGTTAGAGTCAATGATTTCAGTAGAATTTAACATATTTCCCAAATAATCAGAGCTTAACTCAGCGATTTTTGGCGTGAAAATATCCACATCGCCATTATCGCAAGCAAAAATAATTTCGTGTTTTACTTGCATTCGCTCTAGAGCATGCTCTATAGCTCCAATCCCACTAAATACAGTTGCTATTCTTAGCATAAAATCCTTACAACCCCATTTTAAAAGGGTTTAAAATATTGTTTGGGTCAAGGGCTTTTTTAATCGTTCTAAAAAATTGCATTTCTTGTGTGTTAAAAGCTAGGGGCATAAATTTAGCCTTAGACAATCCTATACCATGCTCCCCACTCAAAGTCCCTTCCAAACTGATAGCTATTTGAAAAATCTCTTCCATAGCTTGATGGCCTTTTTCTAAATCTCTCTCAGGATTTTCTACCATAACATTCACATGCACATTGCCATCACCTGTATGGCCAAAGCAAGGGATTTTAAAGCCATATTTTTCACTAATCTTTGCAACTTCTTTTAATAAACTTGGCAAACTTGCCCTTGGCACAGTTACATCTTCATTCAACTTCTTTTTGCCATAAATACTAATACTTTGAGATGCATTACGCCTTGCAAACCACAAATCTTGCTCTTCTTGTTCATTTTGAGCGATTTTAAAATTTTTGCAACCATTTTCTTTAAAATGCTTTTCTATTTGCTTTAATTGCCATAGGATTTGTTCTTGCACCACACCATCAACTTGAGTGATGAGTATCGCCCCAGCACTCTTGGGCAAGCCTTTAGAAAATCTTTCTTCAACAGCCCTAATGCTTAAATTATCCAAAAATTCCATAGCCACAGGCGTAACGCCACTACTCATAGTCCTATAGACTGCATTCATAGCATCATCAATATGATTAAAAACTCCCATCGCACTCTGTTTTAAAGGCGGTTTAGCTAAAAGTTTTAAAGTAATCTCAGTAATTACGCCTAAACACCCCTCACTTGCAATCATCAAGCCTGTTGTGTTAAAGCCTGCAACATCTTTAATCGTTTTTTTACCCGCTCTAATAATTTCGCCATTAGCTAGCACCACTCTTAAAGCCATGACATAATCTTTTGTAATGCCATATTTTGCTGCACGCATGCCACCGGCATTTTCTGCGACATTCCCCCCTAAGGTGCTTTGATTTTCGCTCGCTGGGTCTGGGGGGTAGAATAAATTTAATTTTTCCACTTCGTTTTGAAAATGCTTGTTAATCACACCGGGTTCTACTCGTGCGATTAAATTTTTAGTGTCAATCTCTAAGATTTTATCCATATGCTTTTCTACACTTAAAATGAGTCCCCCACTCACACTCAATGCCCCACCTGTAAACCCACTACCTGCGCCTCTTGGCACAATAATAATTTTATGCTCGTTACAATATTTTAGAATCGCACTAATTTCTTGCTCATTTTTAGGAAAAATTACGCCATCTGGTAAATAACGCTCTCTTGTAGCGTCATAAGCATAAGCGTTCAAATGGGCTAAATCGGTGAAAAAATCTTCTTCCCCCACTAAATTTTTAAAATATTTAAGATGTTGTTTGGCTAACATTATTGTTGCCTTTTGCTTGCCTCTAGGGCTTTTCTTCTTTCTTCAAGCTCTCTTTCATCTTGCTCTTCTTGTTCTCTTTGTCTCTCTTCAAGCTCTTTGGCTCTTTTTTCAGCTTTAGCTTTGCGCTTTTCATCTTTTAAGCGACGCCTTTCTTCCTTAGAACTAAGCTTATGCTCTTCTTTTTGGTAATTCTTTTCTTCTAAGGTAGGAGCGCTTTCTTTAGTATTCTCTAATGTCGTGTTATTTTCTGGCTTAGGCTCTTTAGTCTTAGGTTCTCTAATGGCTTCTTGCTTGATTTCACGCTTATTTTCTTTGGCATCAATTTTCTCTTCTCGCTTTTCAATCCTCACTTCTTTGCGTCTTTCCTTGCTAATTAATGCATCATAATAAGTGAAGTAATTCTTAGAGTGATTACCTGAAAAAAGCTTCCCTAATGTGCCAGTATCTATGCCTTCAACCCTAGAGAAAAAAGGTCTAGAAGTCTTTTTTACGCTACTTGTATCTATAGCTCTTTTTTCTAAAATTTCAAAACTCTGACAATCTAAAATATTAAGTGTGTTTGTAGTTACAAGATAGATAATTCCTACGCTATAGACATTGCAAGCCTTTCTTAAATTAGTCGTTTTGGGGTCAAAGCCATTTAAAAAAGTAACGAGCAAATCGGAGCTAAGAAAACTAATGTCTGTATTGGTGGCTTTGATTTGTTCATAAATTTCATCATTAGGAGCGATTAAAAACGCTTGATTGTTAAATTGTCTGAAATAGACTAAATCACCCTTTTTAGCAACCATTCTTGGGGTGGGTAAATGGCGTTGCTTCATAGAATCAAACGATTTGAATTTGGCAGTTGCTACGCCATTTTCAACAGCAATAACCACCACTTCAGAGTTAACGACTTCATAATCTGAAAGTTTAGTCATCACAAAACCAAATTCCCCCACTTTCAAATCATTAGCCGGAAAACGCATGATTTTCTTGGGTAAATCCACAAATTCTATGCTCACTCTTAAGGGTTCTTGCCATGGGGCTGATTGTAAGCTTACAAAACTTACTAGAAGAAGTCCTATCAAACGGCTTATCATAAAATTCCTTTTAAATATTTTTAAATTTTTTTAAATGCCATAAAATTGCCAAGCTTAATCCAGTGGTCTTAGCGTATTGAAAATCTGTAATAAAATCAAGGGCTTTTAATCTTTTTAAAAACAACACTTCAATCTTTTCTGTATCAATTCCCCCACCTTCTGAAACTTTCAAACTCGCACAAACCTCAGCGTAATAGAGTGTCTGCAAGCTCCCACTTAACCCTGTCGCACTATAAAATTCACCTATTTTTTCTAAGTTTTTAGGCTTAATTTGATAACCGCATTCTTCTAACACTTCTTCGCAAGCAATTTCTTCTAAACTCTTATTAGGTTTATCTACAAGTCCCGCACACAATTCATAAGTGTATCCATCAATAGCTTGCTCAAAATTAAGATGGCGTGCATAAATCGCTGGGCGAAATTGCTTCACTACTACAAAGCAATTAAGCTCTTTTTCGTAGAGTAAAATCGCTACGCTATCTAAGGACTTAATAATATCCCATGACTTCTTAACACCTGCTTCATTATAATGCATGCGTTGTGGCTCTATATACGCAGAGTGAGAACAAGACTCTAAACGCACACTAGAAGCATTGACCAAAGATTGTTGTTTCAAAAAATTCTCAAAATAAGGCATTAAAAACCTTCTAAAAGATAAGATGAATTTCTTTCAAAAGAATGGGTTTTAAAAAGCTCTTCTAATCTTTGTTGAGAACGCCTAATTCTTTCTAAAAAAATCTCTTTTTGTTTGCCGTGTAACTTGCTTTTGGTGGTGCGGATATGCCCTAAAGGATTAATGGGGCGAGAGTTTTTATACACCCCAAAGTGTAAATGCGACCCTGTGCTTAAACCAGTGCTTCCTACTCTACCTATAATTTGTCCTTTTTTAACCAGCATGCCCCTTTTTAACCCCTTAGCAAAAGCACTCATATGAGCATAAACTAATCGCAACTCGCCCATATAATTGATTTCAACCACTTTTCCATACCCTCCCTTAACCCCTACAAAACTCACACGCCCATCTGATGCTGAACGAATCAATGTGCCATGTTTTGCTGCATAATCCACGCCATAATGGGGTCGTTTGACTTTCAAAATAGGATGGAATCTCCCATAAGAAAAATGCGAAGAAATACGGGTGTATTTTACAGGGGTTTCTAATAAAAATCCAGCCACTTCTTGTGCTTTTGAATCGTAGTAACGGCCATTTGAATGAGAAAAAATATAGTATTGATGAGAACGAGTGCTAACCATTGCCATTTTAATAGCCGGTTGAGAAAACGCTTGACCCACACGATAATCCCTTGTATAAACGATAGCAATTTTATCCTTTCTTGCTAGGCGTTTAAAAGGCACGCTTTTTTTATACGCATTGATGAGTTGATGGGCTAAAAGGGTGTCCTTAGTGGCTTTGATAATATCTTCATAAGGCGAAGTTTGTAAAGAAAGAATAAGGGTTCTTTCCTTACGAGTATAGACAATAGGAATAAAATCTAAAAAATATTGCTCCCCTTTTTTATACAGATGAATCTGCAAATCTTGGCTGATAGGAATGAGAGCTTGAATAAGCGTATTGTTTTCATCTCTCAAAGTATAGTAAGTAACATTGCTTTGGATTTCTGCACTCAATTCCTTATCTTGAGAGCTTAGGTTGTAGTAGAGTTTTTGTGGCACATGATTACGCTCCAAAAACCCTAAGAGAGTGAGCCTATTATCCCATAATAACCTTTCACCTTTTAAGGTTTTTGTTAGGGTGTTTTCAGAACTATTGAGTATGGCTATAAAGCAACACAAAGTTAAGAAACACAAGGCTTTAATGCGACACATTTTTAATTGATTTTCCATTATTTATACTATACCAAAAATTTAATCCCTACTATTTTAAAAGTGTTAAGTATAGCATAAGCCCCACTCATAACTTCTTAACAAGCGCCTGTTTTTAGATTTTTATACAAGTTTTAGAGCGTAGTCTTGTCGTGGTTTACATTGTGCGATAATGCTTGCTTGAATGCCATTATCTACAAGTTGCTTGCATAATACTTTGGCATCTTTTTCATTCAAGGCAATGAGTAAGCCCCCTGAAGTTTGAGCGTCATAAAAAATCAAATCATTCCCCTTAAAATGAGATTGAACAAAAGGGCTTAAAAATTCTTTATTTTTCCTACTTCCCATAGGCACTACATCGTTTTCTAAAAATTCCATAGCCCTATCAAATACAAGCACTTCATTAGCCATCACTTCAATAGAAATACACTCATTTAACATTTCTTTTAAATGCCCTAAAAGCCCAAAACCGGTTACATCAGTGCAAGCACTCACTTCAAATTTCTGAGCGATTTCTTTAGCTTTTAGATTCAAGCTTGCCATAGATTGCACGACTTCTAGTGAGCTAGAATACTCCATTAAGCCCCTTTTTAAGGCGGTAGTGAGTATCCCACTTCCTATGGGTTTAGTTAGAATTATGCTATCGCCTATTAGCGCACTATTATTACGCCAAAAAATCTCATCTTCTATAATGCCTGTTACGCTCAGTCCGTATTTTTGCTCTTTATCCACTATGCTATGCCCCCCTACTAAAGCACACTTAGCTTCATCTAGCTTAGTTTGAGCCCCTTCTAAAATGGCTTGAATGTCTGTGGTTTCTAAATGTTCTTTATCCCACATGAGTAAGCTCATAGCCGTTAACGCCCTAGCTCTTTTAGCAAAAACATCACTTAGGGCGTTCGCACTTGCAATTTGTCCATACATAAAAGCGTCATCTACAACAGGCGTGATAAAATCCACGCTTTGAACTAAAAGTGCATTATCTTTTAAACGATAAATCCCACAATCATCGCTTTCTTTAAAGCCCACTAATAAATTTTTGTCATCAGTTTGTTTGAGATTGGCCATTAAATGTGCTAGGTCTTCCAGACCTACTTTGGCCGCTCAACCCGCACAGCTAACAAAATGCGTTAACTTCTTTTTACTCAAAAACTATCCTTGAATTTAAAACTAGCTTAATTATAACCAAAATCAATTCATTGTTTTAAAAATGCTAAAATCAGTCCCCTTTGAGAGCTAAATATTCTATAATAAAGGTTTTAATGAATTTCAAGTTTAAAGATATAAAATGCCACACATCTTAAAAGAAAGATTTTTGAAGCACCTTGTGCCTGCTTTTTTGACCTTTTGTGCGATAGGTTTAAATGCAAAAAGCTATTTATTCTCTCCCTTGCCCCCAGCACACCAGCAAATTGTCAAAACAAAGCCTTGCTCTTTAGAGTGCTTGAAAGACTTAATGCAAGAAAATAAAATCTTTTCGTTTGTGTCTCAATATGATTATCATACCCAAGATAAAACCTTAAAAAATTACTATCAAGAAATACTTAATAAGCTCAACCCTATGTTGGTCGCTTCTCAAACTTCCCATAAGAATAATTACCAGCCTAGAATTGAATTAGCCATTTTGCTACCCAAAGTAGTCGTGGGGCGTTATGCGATTTCTGTAATGAATACCCTTCTAGCCTATTTGAATACTAGAGACAATGATTTTAATATCCAAGTCTTTGACAGCCATGAAGAAACCCCCGAAAAATTAGAGCAAGCCTATAAAGAAATTGAAAAAGAGAAATTTCCTTTTGTCATCGCTTTATTGACTAAAGAAGGGGTAGAAAATTTGCTCCAAAAAACCACCATCAGCATTCCTACTTATGTGCCTACCGTGAATAAAACGCAGTTGACAAATTATTCTCAGCATTCTTTAAGTGAGCGGTTGTATTTTGGGGGAATTGATTATAAAGAGCAATTAGGCATGTTATTATCCTTTATCCGTCCTGATTCGCCCATTATTGAATACGATGATGATGGCTTGATGGGTGAACGCTTGAGACAGACCACAGAAGCCTTAAACATTGAAGTAAAACACCAAGAAAGCATCTCTTATAGGCGAGCTACAAGCTTTTCTAAAGACTTCAAAAAAAACGATGAGTTTTTTAAAGATGCCACCTTGATTTTAAACACCCCTACGACAAAAAGCGGACTCATTCTTTCTCAAATCGGACTTTTGGAGAATAAGCCTATCAAAGTGCTTTCTACTCAAATCAACTTCAACCTTTCCTTGCTCCTACTCACACAACCTAAGGACAGAAAAAACTTGCTCTTAGTGAGTGCTTTACAAAATAGTGATGCAAAACTCATAGAATACGCATTATTATTAGAGAGTGATTTAAGGCATGACTGGGTGAATTATTCTAGTGCAATAGGATTAGAAATGTTTCTAGGCATATTAGACCCAAAATTTGAGAGATTTTTCCATGAAAATATAGAAGATAATCAAGTCCATTACAAAAATCAAATCTATCAAGCCCTAGGATATTCTTTTGAACCTATAGAAACAAAAAAATAAGACACGAGCAATAATTTTAATATTTTCATTTTTAGCGATTTTTTAAGAAAAATACATTAAGATATAAACAATGATTAAACATGGGGTCTATTCATGCTAAAGTTCCGCAAATTGCCATTATTTATTGTTTCTATTCTTTACACTTACACACCTTTACAAGCTTTTGATTATAGGATTAGCGGTATAGCAGAATCTTTTTCTAAAGTGGGGTTTAATCATTCTAAGCTCAATTCTAAAGAAGGGATTTTTCCTACAGAAAGCTTTGTAACTACTACCATTAAACTTCAAGCTGATGCAAATCTACTCCCCAAAAGAATTGAAAATCATAACCTAAAAATAGGAATCGGTGGGATTTTAGGAGGAGTAGCTTATGATTCTACCAAAACAATTATAGACCAAGCCACTCATCAAATCTATGGCTCAGAAATCTATACTTATATAGGGCGTTGGTGGGGGTATTTGGGCAATGCTCCTTGGAAACACTCTCGCATAGAGTCTAATACCCACACTCGCAATTATGTGCTATACAATGCCTATTTATTTTACTCTTATAGTGATAAATTTCATCTCAAGCTTGGGCGTTATCTGTCTAACATGGATTTTATGAGCATGCACACACAAGGTTTTGAATGCGATTATAAAATCAATTCTATAGTAGCGTTAAAATGGTTCAGCTCTTTTGGAAGAGCTTTAGCTATGGGGCAATGGATACGAGACTGGTATTCCCCTATTGTTACAGAGCATGGCAACAAAGCTAGTAATAATGGTATTCATGCCGCACAAATCAATTTTTCTAGCAAGTATGTCAAAATCATACCTTATATTTATTTCTCGCCTAAAACCTACGAAGCACCAGGCATTAAACTCCATGTTGATAGCAATTCTAAATTCAAAGGCTTAGGACTACGCTCTCAAACGATTATTAATGTTATTTTTCCTATTTGTGCATCAGATTTGAGTGGTGCATATTGGCGTAACGCTAAAGTAGGAAAGTGGGCTTCTTCATTACTCATCCACCAACGCTTTGATTATAATGAATTTAACTTTGGCTTTGGATATTATCAAAATTTTGGCAACGCTAATGCAAAAATTGGCTGGTATGGCAACCCACTTCCTATTAACATAAGAGACAATAGCGTTTATGGTGGGGTTTTTAGCAATGCCATTGCTCCAAATGCCATTAGTGGGTATATCTTTGGTGGGAGCGTGTATAAGAGATTTTTATGGGGCATTTTAGCCAGATACACCCATGCGACTAGAGCGAGCGAAAAATCACTCAATCTCAATCTTGGCTATAAATGGAATGATTTTTTTAGTATTGATGTGAATTTAGAATACCATACCGTGAGCATGCACACCGGCTACAAGGTCAATGACTTTACTAGCCCTTTCAATAAAGCCTTTAAGGCTAATGAGCAAGACAGAAGCAACCTTATGACCACAATGAAATTCTTTTTCTAACTTTTAATTAGGCTTTTGAGAGTTGAGCCATTTTTCTTGATAATCAATCGCTTTTCTTAGAGAGCTTTCTAGTTCACTCAAAATGTCTTTTAAAGGCTTAATATCTATGTTAGCTTCTTTGTTGTAAACTTCTAGTTGCTTATCAATTTGAGTGGCAATTTCTAACGCACTTGAAGGGTCTATGGGACTTCCTAAAGCCTTTTTTATCGCTTCGCCTATTTCAATCACTTCAGGACTTTCATGGTCTTTTAAATTAGGATTATTCTTTTTATCCTTAGGTTTAGGCTCTAAGCTTAAGCGTAAATGCTTGATTTTTTCATGCAAGTCATTAAGCTCTTTAAGTTGCTCAGCATTTTGCCCCCTATCAACCGCCTTTTCTAAAAGCTTATCGCTCAAACTCACTAACGCATCGCTTAATTTAACGCTATTAGCTTGAGCTTCAGTCAGCTCATCAACATCTATTGCCATTAAAACGCCCACAAGAGTATAAGGCAACACCCATTTTTTAAAACGAGAGAAAAATTTTTGCATCTACTTTCCTTAAAAAACACAAATAAAAACTAATCTTTATTTAAACATAATGGTGGAGCTGTGGGGAATCGAACCCCAGTCCAAAAATCTTGTTCTAAACACAAACTTCTACATGCTTAGAAAATTGATTGGTTTTTTAGCCTTAAAACTACCTTTGGTTCAATTTTCTAAAACCTTAAGATAATCCTAAGAGTTCTTTAATCTTAATTTAAAAAGCGAACCACTTTTTAAACGCATCTAGCTTAGGGTTATGGAGTGATTAAAACGCTAGAAATTTCAATCAGTCCAGCTCCAAATGGAGATTAACTTACGCAGCTTTAGCGTAAGCTGGAGCGTAATTTGTATTGTTTACAGTTATTTTTGTTGCTATTTTTACAAGTCGCACTTGGCATGCTATCTATGCAACAAGAATCTTGTCGAAATCCAAAGCTCAGCCCCACAAGTCCTATGAAAACTCTCTCATTCTAGCTAATTTTTGCTAATAAAGAGTTTAAAATTATTGACGCACGATGTCAATATTGGTGTCTTTAGGCTCAAAAACAAAAATTGCATCAGAAATTTTAGGATTAATTTCTACTTGAGAAAAAGTAATCTTTACAAGATTATCCATCTCATCTTTAAACTCTAAAACAAAAGGCTTACCATCCTTAAACACCAAACGATAGGTCGTTTTATCAATCGTAGCGATGAATGAATTATCTGGTTGTTTTTTCAATTGTTTGAGAATGCTAAAAAAATCAGCTTTTCTTTGGAGTTTTGAAATCGTTGCTTGAAACAAACTAGGTTCATAAATCACCACTTCTTTAGCGTTCATATAGATTTCTTTTTTCAAAGGTTTTTCATAAATCCATAAAGCTAGATTAGGGGCTTTAGCCTTTAAAACCCCATGATAGACTAAGGGGCGTTCATTTTTTAAAACTTGCTTAAAACTTGCACTAAAACTCTGTAAGTTTCTTAAAACCCTTTCTTCTTTAGAAAGTTCTAGAGGGGTCTTGGCACAAATAACATCAACTAGCATAAAAACCATAAAAATCTTTAAAAAAATCATGTGTATCACAATAAAGCCTTAAGAAAATTGTCTCTCACTCTGTCAAAATGAGTTATTTTACAAGACTTTTATCCTATCCATGCTAAAATTCACTCAAAAACGAATGCTTTGTGTTTGAAGCACTAGTCTTAAAAGGTTATCACTACTATGATAAAAGCAATAATTGGAAAAGTCATTGGAACTAGAAATGATAGGTGGATAAAAAAATACAAAAAACAAGTCCTAGCTATCAATGAATTAGAGCCTACTTATGAAAAGATGAGCGATGATGAACTTAAAAACGCTTTTGAAGAACTAAAAATTTATGTTCAATCTCAACAAAAAGATTTACAAGAAAAAACCCTTTTGGAAGTTTTATCTAAGAGTTTTGCTATTACAAGAGAAGCAAGCAAGCGTGTGTTAAATATGCGTCATTTTGATGTGCAACTCATTGGGGGCATGGTCTTAAATGATGGCAAAATTGCTGAAATGAAAACCGGCGAAGGTAAGACTCTAGTAGCCACTTTAGCAGTGGCCTTAAACGCTCTTAAGGGCGAAAGCGTGCATGTCGTAACCGTGAATGACTACCTAGCTCATAGAGATTCTAAAGAAATGGAGCCTTTATACAATTTCTTAGGTTATAGCGTAGGCACTATTACAGCAAATGTGCGAGATGAAGATGAACGCTTAGAAATATACTCTAAAGACATTGTTTATGGCACTAATAACGAATTTGGCTTTGATTATCTAAGAGATAATATGAAGTATTCTTTGGAGCATAAAGTGCAAAAATCTCATGCATTTGCCATTGTTGATGAAGTGGATTCTATTTTAATTGATGAAGCAAGAACCCCCTTAATCATCTCAGGGCCTGTGGATAAACGCATGGAGAATTATAACAAGGCCGATGAAGTCGCTAAGAACATGCAAGTTGAAGTTGATTTTACTATAGATGAAAAGAATCGCACCATTTTAATCACTGAAGAAGGCATTAAAAAAGCTGAAAATCTCTTTGGAGTGGATAATTTATATAAAATTGAAAACGCCGCTTTATCGCACCATTTAGACCAAGCCCTAAAAGCTAATTATCTCTTTTTTATAGACAAAGATTACATTGTAGCTAATAATGAAGTGGTGATTGTAGATGAATTTACAGGGCGTTTATCTGAGGGAAGACGATTTAGTGAAGGCTTGCACCAAGCCTTAGAAGCTAAAGAAGGCGTGAGTATCAAAGAAGAGAGTCAAACCTTAGCAGATATAACTTTTCAAAACTATTTTAGAATGTATTCAAAGCTTTCTGGCATGACAGGCACCGCTCAAACAGAAGCCACGGAATTTTTAGAAATTTACAATCTAGAAGTGGTGTCCATCCCTACGAATCTAGTAATTAAACGCAAAGATTTGAATGATTTAATCTATAAGAGTGAAAAAGAAAAATTTGATGCCGTGATTCTTAAGATTAAAGAATTGCATGCTAAGGGTCAGCCCGTTTTAGTTGGTACAGCAAGCATTGAAAAGAGCGAAACCTTGCATGCCTTACTCAAAAAAGAGCGAATCCCGCATACCGTTTTAAACGCTAAACAACACACCAAAGAGGCTGAAATCATCAAAGACGCTGGGCTTAAAGGAGCGGTTACGATTGCGACCAATATGGCAGGGAGGGGCGTTGATATTAAGCTTACTGATGAGATTAAAGAGCTTGGCGGATTGTATATCATTGGCACTGAAAGGCATGAGAGCAGGAGAATTGACAATCAATTAAGAGGGCGTAGTGGAAGACAAGGAGACCCGGGGGTTAGTCAATTCTATTTGAGTTTAGAAGATAATTTGTTACGCATTTTTGGAAGCGATAGGATTAAGGGGGTTATGGAAAAATTAGGGCTTAAAGATGGCGAACATATTGAGTCAAAGCTTGTAACAAGAGCAGTTGAAAACGCGCAAAAAAAGGTTGAGAACTTGCATTTTGAAAGCCGAAAGCATTTGCTAGAATACGATGATGTGGCGAATGAGCAACGCAAGAGCGTGTATAAATTTAGAGATGAATTGCTTGATGTCAATTATGATATTAGCACTAAAATTGCTGAAAACAGAGAATACGCACTTAATCAAATCTTTTCTAAAATCAAAGCCTTTGACAATCAAGATTTATCTCACGATGAACTTTTGGGGCTTAAAAATATCTTAAAAGAAGATTTTAATGTGAATGTTGAGCTAGAAGATTTAAAACAAGCCACTAATATTGAAAACTTTGTAGCTCAAAAGCTAGAGAGCGATTATGAAAATAAAATGAAATCTTTAGATAACGAGCAACGAAGCAGGATTGAACGCATTGTGTATCTACAGATTTTAGATAATGCATGGCGAGAACATCTCTACACTATGGACAATCTCAAAACCGGCATTAATTTAAGGGGCTATAACCAAAAAGACCCCCTTGTAGAATACAAAAAAGAGAGTTACAATCTCTTCTTAGAACTCATTGAAAGCATTAAAATTGAAGCGATTAAAACCTTTTCTAAAATTCAATTTGAAAGCGAAGAATATTCTAGTGATGCAGAGCGTTATTTGGATAATTTCAGTGAAGAAAGAGAGCATGAGAGTGTAACTTATCATCATGAAGAAGCCTTAGATGAAGATTTGAATGTTCCTATGAAAACTTTTGCTAAAACCCCATCAAGAAATGAAATGTGCTATTGCGGTAGTGGGGAAAAATACAAACATTGTTGTGGTAAAAGCGGTCCTAAGAAAGGTTTATTTGCCAAGTAATTCGCATCTGCTCATCTTTTTTCTTATCAAACGATATTTGCGTTTTGATAAAAGCCAGCCCTTTATTAGCATTACCGCCCTACTAGCCTTCTTTGGAGTGGCTATCGGAGTTATGGTCTTAATTGTAGCTATGGCGATTATGAATGGCATGAGTAAGGAATTTGAAAAAAAGCTCTTTGTGATGAATTACCCCTTAACGCTTTATGCGACAAGTCCTTATGGAATCAGTGAAGAAGTGGTTCAAAAATTAGAAAAAGAGTTTCCTAACATGCTTTTTAGCCCCTATTTACAAACCCAAGCACTCCTTAAAAATAAAAGTGCTTTGAATGGCGGAATGGTTTTTGGAGTGGACTTTCTCAAAGAAAAACGCCTTAATGAAGTTCTCAATGACGCTCTAAACGAAATCAATATTAATGATTTGTTGGAAAACCCTTTTAGTTTGGTTGTAGGAAAGAGTTTGAAAATACATTTGAATATCAATAATCAATCTAAGGTTGATATGTTTTTCACTGAATTAGAACCCACAGGCTTGACGCTCTCGCCGATTATGAAACGCTTTGTCATAAAGGGCGGCTTTGATTCTGGGCTAAAATCTTATGATATGAGCTACATGTATACTAGTCTTCAAGCAGTAAGTGCGATTAGAAGGCTACCTTTAGGGCTTTATGATGGGGTGCATGCATATTCTAAAACGCCCATGAAAGATATAGCATTATTGCGTAACGCTTTAAAAAAAATCAATCATCATGGCATAGGTATTGAAGGCTGGTGGCAACAAAACGGAAATTTTTTCTCAGCTATGGAGTTAGAAAAAAGAGCGTTATTTATTGTGCTTATGCTAATTATTCTAATGGCATCTTTAAATATTATCAGTTCGCTTTTAATGGTGGTGATGAATAGGCGAAAAGAAATCGCCCTACTTTTTAGCATGGGAAGTAGCAAGCAAGAAATTCAAAAAACCTTTTTTTATTTAGGTAATACTATAGGAATTAGTGGGGTTCTTCTAGGTGTCATTTTAGCTTTTGTAGTTATGGAGCTGCTAAGCGTATTTCCTATTATCTCTTTACCAGCTGATGTTTATGGTATCAATCAATTACCTTTAGATTTATCTCTAATAGATTTTACGCTTACCTTAATAGGTTCTATAATAATCGTGGCCTTTTCTTCCTATTATCCAGCTAAAAAAGCTTCTAGCATTGACCCTTTGAGCGTGCTAAGGAATGAGTGAGTATTCACTTAATTATTTTTATTTAAAATATGTTTTGCTTAACCCCCCCCTTTTTTTTACTTTGCTTTGAGAACATTCTCATCTCTTAGAGATAATTAAAATTATTCAATTTCATAATGTATAATTTTAAATTCTTAGAGTTTTCTTAAACCAAAAGCTCAATAATTTATTTTTGTTTCAATTTATAACCTATTAAAGATTTTATTCTCAAAATTACCAAAAAACACAATAATATTATGCTAACATTAAAGCACGACTTAGTTAAGAGTTAACCTTGCGAGTCAAACTTTGTAGCAAAAGGAGCGAAGAATGAACGGATTGATTAGACACTACCACTATATAAAATCTATAAGAAGCGTATCTGTTTTTATTGGTGTTGGTCTGCTCTATCAATTGGGATTTTTTAGTTATTTAATATAAAGGTTAAACATGAACTATAAAGTTGCATCTGTCAAAAATATCGCAACGCTTCTTTTTTTAATCTCTTCTCAAGGCCAGGCTTTTGATTTGGGTAAAATTGCCAAAGTCAAAGCGGGTGCTGAAAGCTTCTCTAAAATCGGTTTCAATAACAAGCCTATCAACACAAATAAAGGGCTTTATCCTACAGAAACCTTTATGACCGTTATGGCTTACATGCAGCTAGATTTTAGCGAACTACTATCAAAAAACGCCACGGCCAATGGGCATCATTTAGATGGGAGTCTTGGGGGTTGGGGGGGTGCTGTTATTTATGATAATACTAAGGACTTTATTAACGAAGTTACTGGTAAAACCTATGGGCCTATGGCCTGGAATTATGTGGGGTATTGGGGTGGACTTGTAGGGCAAAAGCCATGGGCAAATTGTGGGTTAGCCGCAGGGAATTTGACACAGAGCAAATATGACAATATGACACAAGCTCAAATGACACAAATGGCTGATAAAGAAGCCCTTGAAGCTTCTACTTGTGCAAAAACTATGGCTAATCATACTAGAAATTATGTGATTTATAACGCCTACTTACGCTACAACTACAAAAATATTTTTGAAATTAGGGGCGGAAGATACGAATCTCCAGCGGATTATATGAGTGGCTATACACAAGGCTTGGATATGACCTTAAACTTAGGGCATTTCAAATTTTGGTGGTTCAGCTCTTTTGGCCGTGGCTTTGCTTATAATGAATGGCTTTATAATTTCTATTCACCCAAAACCTACACCCTTAAAAACGGAAAAACCATAAATCCTGGGGTGCATGCTTTTTATGCCATTTGGAATTATAAGGGTTGGAGCATTCAGCCTTTTTTCTATTTTTCACCCTTTAATGAATACAGCCCTAATTTCACTATCACTTATGATAGCAACCCCCACTTTAATGGCTTAGGGTTTCGCTCACAAACTGATATTACCGTGCTTAACCCCATCTATCCTAAAAGGTTTTGGGATACCTATCAATTTGGTATGCTAGCAGGTAAAAATGGGCATAACTTGATGATTAAACAAAAATTTGAATGGAATGAATACAATTTTGGTCTTGGCATTTACAAAGCCTTTGGGAATGCTAACTGGATGATAGGCTATCATGGAAACCGCTTAGGCTTTGACTTTTGGACTAATAGTGTCTATGCAAACACAATTAACTCTTTATCTTACATGATGGATGCGAATGCCTTCACAGTATTTGCCTTTGGCGGTGGGGTGCATAGAAAACTTGTATGGGGTTTGTTAGGGCGTTTGACTTACGGGCCAAGGGCTAATGAACAAAGCTTGTCGCTCAATTTGGGCTATAAGTTTTCTAAAAACTTCTCAGCAGACATTAAATTTGAATACTACAATGTCTTTATGCATCAAGGGTATAGAATGGGCTGGAATGGTCCTAAGCTAGATAGTCAACCTGCAACTGACCAAGACAGAAGCCATATCTTTACTGAATTAGTGTGGAAACTCTAATCACCCTTTCTCAATAACAAACCTTTTTAAGAAGGGTTTGTGATACTAAAACACCCACCCATAGTTAAAAAACACATTAAAATGACTGATTCCTTCTTTCAGCAGAACATGTCCGTATGTATTTATAGTCTCAAAGGCTGTTTTTATGTTCCTTTGAATTAAGGGTAAAGAAACCCCTATAGAATATTTAGACTTGTTATGCCAAAAATTAAAACCTCCTACAAACTCAATATTGCCAGCATTTTTAATCTGTTTTAAAAGATGGTATTGATTATATAAAGCCCTAGCCCCACTAAACACACCAAAATTTTTAGTGAAATCTAATAAAATTTCAGCACCTACACCCAAACCCACTTGATTGACTTGTTGGGCGATGTTACTGAGCTTAGTATAATTGTATTTTACTATCCCATAATAAGCTAATCCAAAGTGGTTATTAAAATATTGTTGGTAACCTAGTTTGAAATTAAAACCCACCATAGAAGAGTGGTAATTCTTGCTCGTGGTAGTAGAACGATTACCTATATGAGCGTTAGTAAGACTAGAGACATTAATAGGGCTAGAAGAATTAGTGGCACTAGCAGGATTATTGGTGTTAGAGTTAGGAGCATGAGAAATAACTTGTTTTATTGTATTGACAAAGCTATTTGCAAAGGACTCATTCACACTCGCACCTGGATTAAAGCTCTGACCTATTGTCTTGTAATTGATAGGAAGTTTGTCTGCTCTACCTAATTCTTGCCATGTATTTTGCGTAACTCCTATCATACCTGGATAATATTTTTTACCATGATGCCATTTAGGTTTATCAGATTTACAAAAATCCATAACAGAACCATTAGGACATGTTAAATTTCCCTCATGGTCATAGCCTTTCACATGCCCAAATTCATGCACCAAAGTGCCAAAATCACTACGAGCTTTGTTTATATTTTCATCAAGCCCTTTTAAAAAAGGATTAATTTTAGGGTCAAAAACTTTATCCATTAAAGCAAATAAAGCACAATTCTCTTTTAATCCTTGTATAGGACAATTTCCTACAGCTCCTGCTTCTGCACCTCTATTGGAAAAAACACTTAAATATAAATCCACACTTTTTCTATACTGAGTTATCAAAGTTTCTGGGCTAATTGTTTGTCCTTTATTGGTAAATGGTTTGGGAAAATTTTTAACTGCATCAGCCCATGCCTTAGAGCTTAAGACATAGGCATAATCTAAAAATATATTTGTAAAATCTTTAGCCTGTTCTACATTCACTAATCCCCCCATGCTTGTATTATGCATTTTGCCAAAAAACCCATTAATATCTACGCTAATCTTACTCAAGCTTTCAAAAACTCTTTTTGTATTTTCATCCGAAAAACTAGACGGCTCTATTTTCAAAGTAGCGTTAGGGTTATTTTCTAGAGCATCTATCAATGATGCATTTAAACTAATCCTACTAAAAGCGTCAATGGTTGCTAAACCAGCAATAGTTTTATTGTCCATCACAATTACAACATTATACAAATCATAGGGCAAAAAATTTTTAATATTCAACGAATTAGTAGCCTTGTCAAAACTAACCTTAATCATATTAGTGGTGCTAAATCCATTAGCATTATCATGCACATTTTGTGCAGTCCATAAGGCTTGAGTATCTTTTTTAAGCTCAGCGTTAGAAAAATAGGCTTTCTTTGGGGTTTGTAATAACTGATTTAAAAATATCAATGGTGTAGCAACTGCTCCTTTTTGAAGTTCTCTTTTTATCTCTTTACTTTCTAGCATTCCGGTTTCAAACCCCCCTTCTACAAAAAACCCGCTTTTTGGGTGGGCTTCACATTCGCTTAAAAAACTCGCTACAACCAAACATGCATTCTTGCTAATTTTTTTCAAAAGTTTCCTTATCATTAGTTTCCTATATTTAATGTTTATTAACTTTCATAACATTCAGTTATGCTAATTATATTAGCAAAATTTTAAAATATCTTTTAATTTAAGTAATTTTTAAAAATAATCAAGCGTTCTAAAACACCCACCCATAGTTAAAAAACAAATCAAAATGGCTCACCCCCATATCAAAAGACACGACACTTAAAGTATCAAGTCTAGCCAAACTCAATTCCATCGCTTGCTGGATTAAAGGCAAGGACGCTCCAATGCTGTATTTAGAATGCTTGTAACGATAATTGAAACCAAATACCATATTCACATTGCCCCTATTTTTAATCTCATGCATTAATTGGTAATTATTATAGAATGCCCTTAAGCCTACAAAACTCCCTAACGAACTGACAAAATTACCAGTTAGCCCCCCTGTGTAAGTGTTTAAAAAATCCACTAATAAATCTGTCCCCACTCCATAACTATATTGATTGATAGTGCCAATATTGTTTCTAGCATTGGTGTAATTGTATTTGAAAATCCCATAATACGCTAATCCAAAAAAGTCATTGAAATATTGTTGATAGCCCATTTTCACATCAGCCCCCACAACACTATTGGTGTTTTGGGTAGGATTTAAAACCATGATTTTAGGCAAGCTCACCCCAAAATTTGAACCATAAACAGGCACATTAAAACCATATTTAGGGGTTTGCTGGCTAGAAAGGGTGGCATAATTAATAGGCAATTTATTTTCTTTAGCTAATTGCATTAAAACTTCTTCGCTCAAGCCCGCATAACCCGCATGCACTTCATGGCAATTAGTGTGGTTACTCCCTTCACAAATCTTATACATGCTCCCACCTGTTGGATAGGTCATATCCCCATTATGGCTATAGCCCCTAGTGTGTCCGTATTCGTGAAAAATATCATATAAAGGCCATTCATCTTTCCAACTCCATGTGTGCCAAATTTTAGCGCTTTGTTTTAAAAAGTCTTCATCTAAGCCCAAACTCCCATACCACCCACGCCCATAGACATTAGCATTGGTATTAATCACGCCCAAATTCAACTTCACACTCCCAAAGTCAGTGTTATTAGTATCTTTCAAATTCCCTTGAATATTCAAGCAATCATCAAAACTATGAGCCGTATTTTCGGTATTAAAACCACATTGATTGGTAAAATTCTCCCACACTTGCTTAGGTGTCCATACATGACAATCTTTTTGATTATCCGTTTTACACCATGCTGGGGCTTGTCCATAGATGTTAGGGTCAGCATTAGTCTTACAAGTATCAAAATCCGCTCTATCCTTAGCACAATTTCGTGGGTCAAAGGGGCTAGTAGCATTCACAAAAGCAAAGGGGGCATCTTCTAAAGCTTTTTTCCATTCTTTAGAACTAAACAAATACGCCACATTTAAAAGCACATCAATATAATCTCGTGCTAGTTTTCCTGTAACAGGCACATAATCACTTACCCATTTAGTCTTACCATGTTCAGTTACTGGGTATTTATCACCAGTAGGCTCATTGCTAAAAGTGCCAATAATATTGACCTTAACTAAATTAATGGCTTCTAAAACCCTTTTAGTCTCCAAAGAAGAATCTTGAGTGAACTCCACACTAAAAGAAACATTTCTATCATGCTCATATGGCTTTAAAATAGGGAACATCTCTAGGCTGAATTTTGCTTGACTGAATTGTGGAAGCTCCTGTAAATGCGTGATAACTATATTTTTACCATTTATATGCATAACCAAATTCACATTGGATAAATTGTAAGGCAAAAAGTTTTCAACTTGTAGAGTATTATTTTTAATGCTTGTTTCAATAATGTTTTTTGTGCTAAAGGTTATGCCAGCAGCATTCTTGCTAGGGTCTAGTAGCTCGCTTGCATGCGATAGGTAGTAGGCATTACTCATACATAAAACTTCATCGCACAGATTTTTTGGGTGTTTTTCAAGGGGTTTTTCTTGGCTATGCTTTGGTGTAGGAATTTCATGCCTTTGAAATTCACTATGTTCTAGCATACCCGTTATTAGCCCCCCTTCTACAAACAAACCATCTTTTTGATGGGCATTCAAAGAAGCTACAATTAAAACGCATGAAAAGACAATCACTTTTAAGCACAAGGTATACAAATCTTTTAAACCTCCTGTTTTCATTAAAAATCTTTTGATGCTACTTTAATATATTATTAAAACACCCACCCATAGTTAAAATAAATATGCATATTCTTTGGAGTTTCATTAAGTTCTACTTCGCTAATGGTTGTCTCTTGTAAAAGCCTAGCTTTTATATTTTGCTTCATTAATGGAATGCCTAAACCAATAGAAAACTTAGAATGCTTGTAACGATAATTGATTCCGGTTGTAAAATGGATATTGCCTATGTTTTTATTAAGCCTAATCAGTCCATTGCTCTTATAATTATTCCATAAGCCCCTAAACCCTCCAAAAATCCCAAAAACATTTCTCACGCTATTGTTGTCATAGCTTGTATAAAAATCTAAGAGCAAATTGCTCCCTACTCCCAAACCTAATTGTGAAACTTGATTTAAAGCACCCTTGAGATTTGCATTATTGTAATTAAAAAAGCCATAATAAGACAACCCTATATAGTCATTAAAGTATTGCTGATAACCTAGCATGGCATTAAATCCTAGCATAGGGGCTTTAAGGGTTTGGCTAGTGGTGTTGTTAAGGGAGTTATTGTTATTGAGTTGGTTAGAGAGAGTGGCAAAAGCGTTGTTTAGATGCTCTTTAAACATGGAGCTTAAGCTTGAATTGATAGAGCTTTCGGCAGTGTTTTGAGTGTTTGGGGTTTGGAGATAGTGAGAAACTACACTAGCTTGGGCGGTTACTGGAGATTGATAATAAGGATCTTTAGCTTTGTGTTCAGGTCTTTTGCCGGGTGAACTCTGAATGGTTGGTTGTATAGCATTTTTTCCTGCACTATCATAATAAATAGGTAACTTACCACTTGCCCCTAATTCAAACCATGCCTCTGTAGTAACGCTTGGAAAGCCATCAGAATACCAATGGGTCATATTCCCTCTGTGGTTGTAAGTACGGGCATAACCTTTTATATGGGCGTATTCGTGTAAAAGCGAACCAAAATCACGGTATTTTGTCCCACATTCTGCAGCTTGTTTCCTATTCCAAAGGTAATCTTTAGTATCTACATTGCTATCACAATGTTTAAAATTTCTTTGAAAATCTACTTGCGTAGGGTCTATAAATTTAGATTGCAAAGCCAACAATCCTCTTCCCCCTAACCCTTGGGTATGGTTTTTGGGATCACTCGTAAGGATCTTAAGTATTAAATTAGAGGTATCTGATCTAAATTTTTTTATAATCTCATCTTTTGGAATAATTTTTCCATCATCATGAAATTCAAACTTTGCGTTTTTAATAGCCTCTTCCCATGTGCTTGAATCTAAAACATAAGCTAAATTTAACAAGGCATTGCTAAAATTTTGAGCGTCTTGTTTTGTAATCTTGGCAAAACAATTATCCGTGTTACACCACCATCCCTTGCCTGATGAACTGTCATTAAATACCCCTGAAATATCAGTTGTAATGCTATTAACTGCTTTTAAAATCCTTTCTGTATTTGCATCTGTGCTACCATTAGTCCCTGTTCCTGCTTTCATTATAAAATCTTGGGGGTCAATGTTGCCATTAAAATATTTTTGCAAATCAGGAAACTCGCTAGAATTAAGCGTAATTTCTTTAAATCCCCCTAGTTTGTCAATGGTGGCAATTTTTACAAGTTTATAATGCTCTTTATTATGGTCTATTTGGATACCTTGTGCATCGCTCTTAGCATTGTCTGTTGTTAAGGCGTTATCATCTTGCTTAGTGCTATTATCAGTATATTTCACATACACATCTACATTATTTAAATCATAGGGCAAGTAGTTTTGAATGCTAACTTGCTGTGTGTTTTGTGTGTTTTGTGTGTTCGTTGTATTTGTGGTTGCAAAATTAGAAGTGGTTTCTTTGTTTTTGGGGAGAGTGATTTTAACAGGAGCTGTGGTAGAAACTTTTCTTGATGGGCTTGTAATATTACTATCTGTAAAAAGTTCTGTGGTGGTGCCTGTAGCTGTTTTGATTTCTTTAGGCGTTTTAGATAGTTCTTCAATATTTGCATTAGCCTTAAGCGTAGGATATTTTGGTGTGGGTTTTTCTTCTTTTTTAGGGGTTTCATCAGCCTTGGGTTCATCGCCTTGCATATTATCCGAGCTTGAAGACACGACCGCTTGAGGCTTTTCACTCTTTGTTGATTGAGTGCCATTTTGTGTTTTATTTTCATGATTCTTTTGCGTGCTAGAATTAAGTCCTTGATTTAACAAAGAATGCGAATTGCTACTATTGCTTTCTAAGAACAAGACTCTTTCTCTTTGATTAGCCTGTAGTTCGCCCGTTTCAAATCCAGCTTCTACAAAAAAGCCATCTTTTAGATGAGCTTCACATTCTGCAAATAAACTCGCTAGAATTAAAGCGGTGTTTTTACTTAGGCGTGTGAGATTAGTCCTTAAATTTTTCATGGCGTTTCACCTCTCTCTCGTTTAGACATTGTTTATTCTCAATAATATATGGTTTCCAAGATATTATTATTTTATCATTAAATTTTGCTTAAATCCTAGCCCTTTAAGCTCTCATAGCACGCATAGAATTTGCTAGTGCTAAAAGCGTAACCCCCACATCGCCAAAGACCGCTTCCCATAAAGTGGCAAATCCCATAAGTCCTAGCACGATAAAAACCGCCTTAATCCCTAGAGCAAACATTATATTTTGCCAAATAATGCCCTTAGTCTTTTTAGCAATCGCTATAACTTTAACTAATGAGCTTAAGGAATCATTAGTAATCACAATATCCGCACTTTGTTTGCTTAATTCTGAGCCTTTTCCCATGCCAATCCCCACATCAGCACTCGCCAAAGTCGGAGCGTCATTGATACCATCGCCTACAAAAATGGCTGGAGTTTTATAGCGTTCTTTGAAGGCTTTAAACACACTCGTTTTTTCTTCAGGCAATAAACTTGCATAATATTCACAGCCTAGAGTTTGGGCAATACTTTCAGTCGCACTCTTTCTATCCCCACTCAAAATACAGAAATTTTCTATCCCTTGAGCTTTTAAATCCTTCAAGCACTCTATAGCGTCATCTTTAATCTCATCACTAATCACAATATAGCCTATACAAGTATGATTAAAAGCCACATGCACCACTGTGCCATTTTGTGAGCAAGGGCTGTGTGTGATATTGAATTTATCCAGCATTTTTTCATTCCCAGCGATAATCAAATCTGTATGACACTTGGCTTTAACGCCCATTCCGCTTAACTCTTCGTAATCTAAAATATTGTGCTTATGATTATCATCTTTTAGTTGCTCTTCACAAGCCTTTTGAATAGATAGAGCAATGGGGTGTGTGGATAATAGTTGCGAACAAGATGCATAACGCAACACTTCTTCTTTAGAATACCCCTTTTCAGGCACAATATCCACTACCTTAAACACTCCTTTAGTCAAGGTGCCGGTTTTATCAAAGGCAATGCTTTTAGCTTGAGTTAGCACTTCTAAAACATGCACACCTTTCATTAAAATGCCTTTTCTACTCGCTGCTCCCACGCCCCCAAAATACCCTAAAGGCACAGAAATCACTAACGCACAAGGACAGCTCACCATTAAAGCGACAAGCCCCCTATAAATCCACTCATCAAAGCTCCCCATAGAAAATAACGGCGGTAATATGGCAATCATTAACGCAATGAATAGAACGCTTGGGGTGTAGTAGCGCGAAAATTTAGTGATAAATTTTTCTGTTTCACTCTTTTCATTCGTGGCTTTTTGGACTAAATCTACCATTTTAGCAATAGAAGAATCTTTATAGACTTTCTCTACTTTAATTTCAAGAACAGCTTTTAAATTCAAACTTCCCCCAAGCACTTTAGAATTTTCTTTAACATTCACAGGCATACTCTCCCCACTCAATGCCCTTTCATCTAATAAGCTCTCACCCTTTAGCACCACGCCATCAACTGGCACTTTTTCGCCTACTTTCACCACTACAACATCATTAACTTGTAAATCTTCAGGCACTACACTCACTAATGCATCGCCCTTTTTTAAGTATGCCAAATTAGGGGCGACATCTACTAGAGCCTTGAGAGATTTTTTAGAGCGTGAAATTGCAAGTTTTTGTAAAAATTCACCAGCGGAGTAAAACACCATAATAGACACGCTTTCTTCATACGCCCCCACACAAAAAGCCGCAATGGTAGCAATTAGCATCAAAGCGTTTTCATCAAAAAATTGAGCTTTTTTAAACCCACGAAACGCCCCTAAAATAACATCTTTACCGCTGATAAGATACACTAAAGCTAACACCACGAACATAGCCTTTTCAATTAAAGCGTTAGAATTAAGATGTAAGACTAAAAGCGTGCTTAAAAAGATAATAATCGTAGCAATAAGCGGAACAAAACTCAAGGGCTTTTCTACAGCTTCCTTAAAAGATAGGCTCAAATGCGGTTCATTTTGTTTGATAAAAGCCTTGACTTTTTCAAAATCGCTCGTGTCTAGAAATAACTTATTGGTGCTAAAAACTACCTGAGCTTTTTTAACATAGTCTAGCTTGTTGAGTGCCTTTTCTAACTTAGCCGCACAATCTGGGCAATCCAAATTATGGATATAGTATTCTTGCATTCTCTCTCCTTTTTATCTAAAAACGCTTTTGATTATAAAGTAAAGCGTTCGTTTTGTTTAGTGTGATTTTAAGAAATTTTTCTAAAACTTAATGCCTTAAGCATGTGAGATTTTTCTATATTTTCACAAGCATTTAAATCCGCAATCGTTCTAGCGACCTTTTTAACCTTATTGACAGAACGCATAGACAAACTAAACCTTTCAATCGCTTGTTCTAAGAGCCTTTGAGTTTCTGTGTTTAAAGGGCAAAATTGTTGTATCTGTGCTTCATTAAGCTTACCATTAAAAGTGCTTTGCTTTCTTAATTTTTGCTGCCTGAAGGCTAATAATACCAGCTTATGCATCTCTTTTGAAGTCCAAGAATAAGATGAAGTATCTTTAATGCTTGCTTCTTCCATTTGCACAAACAAATCTATCCTATCCAAAAACGGCTCAGATAAGCGGTTTTTATATTGCGTGATTTCTCTATCTTGACAGCGACACGCTTTAGTTTGACTGAGTAAATTCCCACATAAACAAGGATTTAAAGCCCCTACAAATAAAAAAGAAGTTTCATATTCAATCTTGCTATGCACCCTTGAAATCACTAATTTATTATTTTCCAAAGGCTCTCTTAAAGCTTCTAAAATATCCTTTTTAAAATGGGGTAATTCATCAAAAAAAAGCATGCCATTATGAGCTAGTGCGACTTCGCCAGGTTTTGGCTCTTTTAAGGAACTTGAGCCTAAAATGCTAGATTTTGACGCACTTTGGTGGGGGTTTCTAAAGCTTCTTAAGGGATAATAAGTGCTATCTTGTTCGCTTAAAATGCGTAATTTTGTCGCTTCCAAAATTTCATTCAAGCTTAATGGGGGTAAGATATAACGCATGCGATTTGCTATCATGCTTTTTCCACAACCTGGGCTTCCTTCTAAAAGCAAGTTATGAAACCCAGCACTAGCAATCAAGGCGGCTTCTTTAGCGATAGCTTGCCCCTTAACTTCTTTAAAATCTAAGGCATAAGTTTCAGAAAAATAATACTCTTTATTGTCAAGTTCTATCGTTTTAAAAGGTAAATTTTTGGTATAAGCGTGTGCTTTTATTTCGGGGTTTTGTAAAATTTCTAAGGCTTCTTTAAAATGCTCCACAAAAAAGCATTGCAAATTAGGAATGAGTGAAAAAAGCTCTTCATTAGCCTTAGGCACAATCACTTTTGCATGGGGGTGTTTAATGGCAATATCTAAGAGCATAGGAAAAATATTTTGGTTGTGTTTAATCTTGCCATCAAGTCCTAACTCCCCAAAAGCAAACCATTCTTTAAAAACTAACTCTTGTTTCTGTAAGGCAATTAAAAGAGCGATGGGCAAATCAAAATGGCTCCCTGATTTAGGCAAATCAGAAGGCGAAAGATTGATAGTGATTTTTAAGGGTGGGAAAGTGAAGCCGTTATTTTGCAAGGCGGACTGGACTCGCTGTTTGGCTTCTTGAATAGAATTATTAGCTAGACCTGAAATCACAAAGGCAGGTAAGGCTCTGGTGAAAGTCGCTTCCACAGCTACGATTTCTGCTACTCCTTTTTGCATGGTTGCACAAAATATCGTGTTAATCATTATGGTTATTTGTGTTTTTGTTTTTTCTTTAATTCTTTTTCAAATTTCTTACGCTTAAGAATAGATAATTTATCTACAAATAACACACCATTAAGATGGTCTATCTCATGCTGAATGGCTACAGCTAACAAACCGCTTGCTTCTAAAACCTTCACTTCAGCAAAGCGGTTTTGATATTCTATTTTAATCTTTTCAAAACGCTCCACTTCTTCATAAAACTCAGGCACAGACAAGCACCCTTCTTTATACATCACCACCCCCTTAGTTTCTACTAATTTAGGGTTTATGATTTCTAAACAATCTTCTTTATATTGCAAATTGTCTTCTCGTGGAATATTGATGAGCAACATTCTCAAGGGTAAGCCCACTTGAATAGCGGCTAGCCCTATCCCTTCACCTACTATCATAGTCTCATACATATCTTCTAATTGCTGATGAAGTCTAGTGTCAAAAGAGACCACTTCCTTAGAAATGCTTCTCAAAATCTTAGAAGGATAATGAACAATCTCTAATAATGCCATAAAATTACTTTGAGTTTTTCTGTAGCACTTTATCAATCAAGCCATATTCTTTAGCTTCTAAAGCACTCATATAAAAATCCCTATCAGTGTCTTTAGCGATTTGCTCTAAATCCTGTCCTGAATTTTCTGCCATGATAGAATTTAACAAGCCCTTAAGTCTAATAATCTCTTTAGCGGTAATCTCAATATCACTCGCTTGTCCTTGAGCCCCCCCTAAAGGTTGGTGAATCATAATCCTTGAATGGGGTAATGAAAAGCGTTTACCCTTAGCCCCGCAACTAAGTAAGAACGCCCCCATAGAAGCCGCTTGACCGATACAAATAGTGCATACATCAGGGCGGATAAAATTCATGGTATCATAAATACTAAAACCGCTTGTTACGACCCCACCTGGAGAATTGATATACAAGCTAATATCTTTTTCAGGGTCTTCTGCTTCTAAAAACAAGAGCTGAGCCACAATTGAAGATGCTACACTATCATTAATCTCACCGCTTAATAAAATAATGCGGTCTTTTAAAAGGCGTGAATAAATATCATAGCTACGCTCCCCACGCCCTGTTTTTTCTACTACATAAGGAATATATCCCATAATCTCTCTGTCCTTGACTACTTGGTTGCTTGGGTATTTTGAGTGTTAGGTCTCATTTTTTCTAAAATTTCTTGTTGCTCTTTAGACAAGTTTTTATCCAAGAAATAAGTTAGCACTCTATCTTCAATCATAGCCATTTTTACCGCTGGCAACATGTTATTTTGGCGGTATTGCTCAATGAGATTTTGTGGGTTTTGCCCTGTCATCATCGCTTCATAATACAAGGTTTGAAAGACTTCATTATCATGCACGCCAATTTTTTCTTCTTTAGCTAAAGCGTCAATAATGAAAGTGATTTTTACGCTTTTTGTAGCGTCATCTCTAAAACTCTCACGCTTTTCTTTGGCTCTTTCTTGATTTTCTTGAAGGGGTTTGACTTCATCTTCTTGCATAGAATAAAGAGCGTTTCTAAACAACAAATCCATTTCTTGCTCTACAATCGTCTTTGGTAAATCAAAAACCACTTTTTCATCTAAATTTTCAATCAACTTTTCTTTCAATTCTTCATTATAGAGCTTAGCCTTGTTTTCTAAAAATATTTGTCCCTTGACTCTCTCTTTTAAAAGCTTTAAAGTCGCATTTTCTTCATTAACTAAGACGCTTTTAGCCAATTCATCATTGACTTCTAACACTTCACGCACCTGAATTTGGTGTAATTTCACTTTAAAAAGGGCTTCTTTGTTTGCCAAATGCTGTGCGTGATAATCGCTAGGAAAAGTCAAAGAAAATTCCTTCTCTTCGCTCGCTTGCATGCCTAAAACAGCCTTTTCAAACTCTTCTAACATTTGCTTACTACCCAAGATAAAACTAAAATTTTCAGCCTTACCCCCTTCAAAAGGCACATTGTCTATAAAGCCTTCAAAATCAACCACTACTTTATCATCGTTTTGAGCCTTTCTTTTTGTGTCAGTATCAATGAATTTCGCATAGTCTTTGGCAAGTTGCTTTAAACGCTCATCAACCTTTTCTTCACTCACAGCTTCTACTTCAACGCTAGGCACACATTCTTTAACCTTATCTAAAACAATAGTAGGCTTCAAACCAATATCCGCTTCTATTTCAAAATGCGTGTCTTTCCTTTCAAATTTAGTAAGATTTGGGTTACCGATTAAATCCTTAGACTCAATTTCCAATTCTTTAAGAGCGTTTTTTAAGATTTCTTGAATCATTTCTTCTTGAGCATCTTGTTCAATTTGAGCTTGATAACGAGTTTTTACTAGATTAAGGGGAACTTTACCCTTTCTAAAGCCATCAATTTTAACTTTTTTAGCGACTTTTTGAGCGATTTTAGTATAACGCTTTTCTAAATCTTCAACAGAAGGCTTAGCACTCAAATGGGCGTTAGCGGTGTCAATCTTTTTTACTTCAAGGTTCATCTCTTTCCTTAATGGTTAAAAAATTAAAGGTTTATAAACTTAGCATTATAGCTGAATTTATTTTAATGTAAGTTTAGAAGAAGCAATTTAAAAGCCAAATTCTAATAACGCTTATAAATATCTCCATAGTAGCAAAAATCTTGGGCTTGCTCTGTGCTTTCAATACGCTCTAGGGCATTAGAATGCTCGGCTTTTTCTCTCTCTAACTCTAAATTTTGATAGCTAAAAGCCATATGAATTTGAATCACTTCTTTTAGATTTTCTAAACTCTTATAAGCCTTTAATTCATCTTCTAAATTCTCACTCTCAATCACCACAATCAATTGACAATCTTTTTCTAATTCCACACTACAAAAGGGTATTGCTTTAATTTTAGCCTTCAAGCATTCTAAGTTTTTAAACTCACATTCTATAACCACGCTACTGACATTCATCGTTTTTCCTTTTTCAATAAATCCACTAAATTAAAACTTAAGGCATTATCCTTACACACTTCAATACAACACCCACATTTAATACACTCCCCACTTTTCACTTTCTCACTTCTCTTACCCACCATGTTTAAAACTTGTTTTTCTGGGCATATGGCTAGGCATTTATAACATTTAGTGCATTGATTCACATTATGAGAAATTTTTAATAAAGAAAAGCGTGAGACAAGAGCATAAAACGCCCCTAAAGGACAAATCCTAGAGCAAATCAAACGCTCATTTAAAAATAAATCCACACAAAAAATTATTAATCCCACCATAATCCACAAGAGCGAACCAAAAATAATGCCCCTATGAATAATGCCAATGTAAGAGACTTCTTCAAACGCAGGAAGCCCCAATACAAACGACAGAATTAAACTCAAAGTTAACACATAATAACGAGTGCTTTTTGAAATATTAAGGATTTTAGAGCGTTTAAAAAGAGTTTTTTCTCGCATAAAATACGCCAAATCAGTAATCATATTAACAGGACATACCCAAGCACAAAACGCCCTACCAACAATAAGAGCATAAAATCCTAATACAATTACCGCCCCTATAAGAGCCTTAAACCCTATGCTAAAACCCGCTAAATATAATTGTAAAATGGCAAATGGGTCGCTTAGTGGGATTTTAGAAAAAATAACTGAAGAGCTTAAATTCCCCTTAAATCCTATCCCCAAAACAAATAAAATTAAAATCGTAATTTGTGTTACTCTTCTTGCTATCAAATAACACATTACAATTCCTTGTTTAAATAATCAAGGGTTTTTTCTTGATTGTCTTTAGGATTAGAAATGTTAGGATTTTTTAGGCGTTGTTCATCTTGTCTATCCCACCCTTTTATATAGTGATTACCTACTTCACCTAACACAAACTCTCTAGGTAACACCCTGATGGCTGGTTTTTGAGTGATACAAGCTCTCTCGCATAACCCACACCCTACGCACTTGTCATGCTGGACTACAGGAAGCAAATACACATGCCTATTGGTGCGAGCATTATGCTTTTTCTCTAAAACAAGAGCTTCATCTATTAAAGGACAAGCCCGATAACACACATCACATTGTATCCCCCAAAACGCTACACAGGATTTTGTATCCACAATGGCAATTCCCATTTTTAAAGAACGAATACCTTGATTTTTTTCTAAAGGTTGCTTTTTTAAGGCATCTGTAGGGCATGCTCTTATGCAGGGTAAATCAGAGCATAGATAACAAGGGATATTTCTTGCTTCAAAATAAGGTGTGCCATTATTGGCAAAGTCTAAAAGAGTGGCTAATTTTAAAGTGTCATAAGGACAAGCCTTCACGCATAATCCACAGCGAATACAAGCACTCAAAAAACGCTTTTCATCTCCAGCACCTGGGGGGCGTAAGAAATACTTGTCCTTACTCTTTAAAAACACACTTCCTAAAAACCCCACACTCACACAAAGACTAGCACCCTTAATAACGCTGTTTAAAAAAGTGCGTCTTGTAGAAACAGAATCTTCGTGTTTCATGCCCACACTCCCTTATTACTCTAAGTAGTAGTGGCCTTTGTGATTTTTACAGCACACTTCTTATAATCGGTTTGTTTTGAAATAGGGCATGTTGCATCCAAACAAACCTTGTTGATATAGACATTTTCATCAAACCAAGGCACATACACCAATCCCATAGGTGGTTTATTACGCCCCCTTAAATCCACTCTAGCTTTAACCTTACCACGGCGTGATTCAATCCAAACTAACCCACCATTTTCTACACCTAAATTCTTAGCGTCATTCTCATGCATATAACATCTAGCTTCAGGCACCGCACGATATAATTCTGGCACTCTCATAGTCATGGTGCCACTATGCCAATGCTCTAATACACGCCCGGTAGCTAGCCAGAAAGGATATTCTTTACTAGGGCGTTCAGGGGCTTTCATAAAGGGTCTAAAAAAGATTTTAGCTTTATTATCTAATTTGATTTTAGTCCCAACTTTTGGGGCTTTTAAATCGCCTTGTGGGATTTCTTTAAAAGCCTTCCCATAAAAAGCAAAATCGCTATTTGGACTAGCCTTTTTAGCATAAATGTCATACTTGGTGTTAAAACGCCATAAAGTTTCCTTACCATTCACTACAGGCCATCTCAAGCCCCTAGCTTTATGATAATCATCAAAATAGGCTAAATCATGCCCATGCCCTATACCGAATTTGCGGTATTCTTCCCACAAATATTTTTGAATGAAAAAGCCATAGCCCTTAAAGACTTTCCCATCGCTACCTTCAACGCTCCGCTTATCGCCAAACACTTCGCTATTTTTAGCTCCCTTTCCCACTACATCATTAGCTAGAAATTTCTTAGCTTCCTTATTAGCAAACAACACTTCATAAAGCGTGGCGTTTTCATTAAAGCCCATTTTTTTAGCTTCTTCTAAAACACTTGGCAAAGTGAGTTTATCATCAATTTTTTTCTCACCCCAAACTTCTTTGAGCTTAAAGCGCTTAGAAAATTCTAAGATTTGCCATGTATCACTCATAGCTTTTCCTACAGGTAAAACTTGTTGTTTCCAATGCTGAGTGCGTCTTTCAGCATTTCCATAAGCCCCCCATTTTTCATAAATCATGGCTGTTGGTAAAATCAAATCCGCTACCTTAGCACTAATGCCTGGATAACAATCACTCACCACAATAAAATTATCCATTTCTCTTGCAACCTTTATCCAATGGTTTGCATTAGCACTATTTTGCCATGGGTTATTGACCGCCACCCAAATAAACTTAACCTTCCCATCTTCTAAAGCTCTCATCATAGAGACAAAATGGTGTCCCGGTTTAGGGTTTATGGTATTACTTGGAATGTGCCAAATTTTTTCAGCAATTTCTCTATGCTTTGGATTGGTTACGACCATATCAGCGGGTAAGCGAGTGTTAAAAGTGCCTACTTCTCTAGCTGTCCCACAAGCACTAGGCTGACCGGTTAATGAAAACGCTCCGCTACCGGGTTTAGCTTGCTTGCCTAGTAAAAAATGCACCATGTAAGCTTGCTCATTCACCCAAGTTCCCCTAGTGTGCTGGTTAAAGCCCATAGTCCAAAAACTCACTACCTTTCTATCTTTTTCAATATAAAGTTTCGCTAATTCTACTAACTTCTTTTTAAAATCTTCTAGGCTCTCGTTTTTATCCCCCTTAGCTACTTGTGCGACATAATCTAAAGTATAAGGCTCTAAAGCTTTTTTAAACTCTTCAAAAGAAATTTCCCAATGTTTTCCGGCGTCTTTTTGGTGTTTCATTTCCAATTTATCGCCTTTTTTAACCCCTAAATGTTTTAAAGCGATAGCTTCTTCATTATCTAAGATGATTTCATTTTGCTTTCTCATCGTTTCTTTTTCTTTATCGCTGTATTTTGGGTGGTTAGGATTATCTCGCATGCCATAGCCAATATCAGCAAAACCGGTTGCAAAAATAATATGCTCTTTCAAAAATTCCTTATCCATAGCTTCAGGGTGGTTATACACAATTTCTCTAGCAATATAATTCCATATCGCTAAATCTGTGCTAGGCTTAAAGATAATCTCAATATCTGCAATCCCTGAAGTGCGGTTAGAATAAGTGCTTAAATTAACTACCTTAACTCTATCTGGATTATTCAATTTTCTATCGCTTGCCCTAGACCATAAAATGGGGTGCATTTCTGCCATATTCGCCCCCCAAGTGATGATAGTATCTGTTAATTCAATATCATCATAACACCCACTTGGCTCATCAATTCCAAAAGTTTGCATAAACCCTGCTACCGCACTTGCCATGCAATGTCTGGCGTTTGGGTCAATATTATTACTACGCCACCCAGCTTTAAGCAATTTAACCGCCGCATAACCTTCCAAAATAGTGTATTGCCCAGAGCCAAAAATACCTACCCCACTTGGCCCCATTTCATTATAGACTTTCTTAAATTGCTTCTCCATTTCATCAAAAGCTCTTTTCCATGAAACAGGCTTGAATTTGCCTTTTTTATCAAACTCGCCCTTTTCATTCACTCTTAATAATGGTTCAGTTAGCCTATCTTCGCCATACATAATCTTGGCGTTAAAATAGCCTTTAATACAATTTAACCCACGATTAACCGGAGCGATAGGATCACCCTTCACAGCTACAATCTTATCGTTCTTAGTGGCTATCATAATGCCACAGCCTGTGCCACAAAACCTGCAAGGGGCTTTATCCCACTTCCAGCCTTGTTGTGTCTCATTAGCTTGAGCTTCTAAATGAGTGGGTAATAACATGCCAGCACTACTAGCCGCACTTGCGATGGCAATAGACTTGATAAAATCTCTACGAGAATATTGTTGGTTAGGATTAGAAGGATTGTCTTGCTTACTCATAATAACTCCTTAACTTAGGACATAAATTCAACTCATAAACAAACCATTTCATTATAACCTATTTTCTCAAAAAGAAAGAATATTGAACCAAGTCTCTCCTAAATACCTTAGAATGTTAAAAAGTTTGTGGATAAATCACAGAATAGTCTCAAACAAGCCGCTTAAAAAGAGAGATAGGCATTTTTTATTAAGCCCTTAAGCTCTTTTTAGGACTTATTTTTCTTATTTTTCAACTCTTGGGCGTCTTTTTGGTAGGCTTCTAAATTATTTTGAGTAAGTTTTTTATCCACCTGTCCCATAATATCCACAAAAACTTTGTTCAAAGCGTTTTTAATTGCATCGTTTGAATTGTCAAAGCCCTTAACCATAGCCCCAGCTAGTCCCCCACTATGGCTAGAATGGGTGGTGCGTATAAATTTTTCATGAATATCCAACTCACTCAAATCAAGCATAAAAGAGTCCAAAACTTCCCCACTCATAGGCTCTATGAGTAATATTTTAATAAATCCGGCTGAAACCAAAATCCCTTCCATTTTGTCCAAACCGGTAGAAAATAACAATCCGGGTTCTGATTTTTTCTGTGTGGTTTTTTTAGGGTCAGGGCGTAAGACAATTTCACCGCTCATAGCAAGAGCCAAATACCCTTCTTTCTTCTGTGAAAAAGACAAATCATCTTTCTCACTACTATCCAAACTCACAACCTTGTAGCCTTGATTTTTTAAAATCTCTTCAACTTTAAGGGCGACTTGGTCTTTAAATTTATTTTCATATTCCTTAGCAATGTTATCGCTATATTGAAAGGCTGGTTTTAAAAGTAAAATCTTTTTGTTCAATGCCTGTGCATTATGTGAGCTTGGTTGATAGCTCAAATTCAAAGCAACCTTATTTGCCTCAATAATCTTAGGATTACAGCCCACTAATAAGGCCACAACACTTGCACCTAAAAGGCATTGTTGCCATGTGTTTTTAAAGCCTTTCACAAGATATTTGCTCGCTTTCATATTTGTCCTTTTTCTATCCTTGATGGTAATATTTAATGATTTTCTAAGCAACACACACCCTTTATTGATTTAAAACTCTATTTTATCCTAACATCTTTAAGCCACAAAATTTTTTTATTTCTTAGCGTTATAAATGCCACTCTTTCCCCCACTCTTATACTCTAACATTACATCACTAATAACCATGCTCTTATCTATCGCTTTTACCATGTCATAAATCGTTAAAAGTCCTATGCTTACACTCATTAGAGCTTCCATTTCTACGCCTGTTTTGGCTTGAGTTTTCACTCTTGCATAAATTTTAAAACTACAAGTCTCTTCCTCTTCTAAAATATCAATATCCACTCCATTCAATACCAAAGAATGACACATAGGAATTAACTCACTTGTTTTTTTAGCCCCCATGATGCTCGCAACAATAGCGGTTTGTAATACAGGACCTTTTTTGACTTGTTCCTTAATGATGGCCTCATAGGCTTCTTGGCTCATGCTGATTTTTCCGCTTGCTAAAGCAATGCGTTCAGTCACTTCCTTATCCCCCACATCTACCATTTTAGGCTGATTTTCTTCATTTAAATGAGTGAGTTTCATGGTTTTTTCCTTTTTAAGATTGTTTGGGGCGAAAAGCTTGAATATTTTTTTCATTCACTTCCATGTAATTTCCTAAAATCAAATCTATGCAATAAGGAATGGCTGGAAAGATTGCTTCTAAACATTCTCTAATGCTTTTTGGCTTACCAGGAAGATTGACAATCAAACTCTTATTTCTAATGCCAGCGCTTTGGCGCGATAAAATCGCTGTAGGCACATATTTTAAGCTAGCCATTCGCATGAGTTCTCCAAATCCAGGAAGCATTTTTTGACACACTTTTTCTGTGGCTTCTGGGGTTACATCTCTTAGAGCGGGGCCTGTGCCACCAGTTGTAACGACCAAATCACACTGATACTCATCACACATTTTTATGAGTGCTTTTTCAATCAAATCTATTTCATCAGCTAAAATTTCATAATGAAATTCTAAAGGATTGAGCAAATATTCACCCAACACTTCTTGTATCGCTTGACCGCTTAAATCTTCATAAATCCCTTTTGATGCTCTATCGCTCGCACTCAAAACGCCTACATGAATGGTTTGCATACTAACTCCTTGTTAAGCTAAAAGCCCACTCCCTTTTAAAGGGTGGCTTCTTTCTTTGGCATAAATGCGTTCATTATTGACTAAATCGTATTTCCAAATGGGTGCGTTATGCTTAAAATCTTCAATAAAATTTTCATATAACTCTAAGGCGTTCTTTCTATTTTTTCCCATTAAAACGCATAAAAACGAGCTTTGTCCTATTAAAACATCGCCGTTGCTATGTGCCATTTTCAGCACCACTCCTAAATCGTTAGCTTTAGTGTGCCATTTTTCAAACCAAGTCTTTAATAATGCTTCATAAATATCAAAGCTCAAGCCTTGAATGTTATTTTCTTCTCTCACAATGCCAACAAACACACAAAACGCCCCAAAATTTTTTGCACAAGCTTCTTCTTGATAGACCTTTAAAAGCTCTTGTGTGTTTAAAGCCCCCTGAATAATCTCTAACATCTAACCCCCACAAACCGGCGGCAACAAACTAATGACATCGCCTTCTTTTAAGGGCGTATCCAAATTATCTATTAAAGTATCATTGAGTGCTATAGC